>JAVJSW010000060.1:0-332581 GCA_040219255.1 Sumerlaeia bacterium | reverse complement strand
TCCGATCTCGCGCCCGCCGCCACGGCCCCTCTGGTGGTGGACATGCCCGCCGAAGAACCCCCCGCCACCGCCGATGGCGCCGCCCCCGCCAAAGACCTCGCCCAGTACCGGCTCGATCTCGCCTACCTGCGTTTTCAACGTCAATTCCGCGGCGATGAAAAGCAGCTCCGCGAGCGCCAGCAGGAATACATCGCCCGCATCCGCCGCCACCTGCCGCCCGAAATCAAAAAGCCCCGCGTGCTCGACGCCGCCTGTGGCGACGGCATCTTCGTCGAGGTCCTCCGCGCCCAGGGCTGGGACGCCCGGGGCGTGGACATCAACCGCGCCATGGCCAAATACGGCCAGGACCGCAACCTGCCCATCGATGTGGACGACGCGATCCACTACCTGGAATCCGGCGAGCGCGACGCCTGGGACGCCATCACGGCTTTTCAATTTGTCGAGCACCTGCCGCCCAAGGTCCTCATGGCGTTCCTGCGGGCGGCGCTGTACGGGCTGCGGCCGGGCGGTCTGCTGATCCTGGAAACGTTGAACCCGAACACCCTGATGGCGCACAAGTGGTTCCAATTCGACCTGACCCACGAACGCCTGATTTTCCCGCAGATGATGCAGCTCCTGATGGAAACCGCCGGCTTCCGCCACCTCGTCCACGAAGGCATCAACCCGGTCCCCGAACACGAACGCATGGCCCTCGCGGGCGATGTGCGCTGCCAGGCGAACTTCGATCGGCTCAATGAGTTGCTTTATGGGCCGCAGGATTATTATATTGTGGGGCAGAAGATGTAGTCTGTGTAGCACGGGCGTCCCGCCCGTGACCGGCGGCGATATTTCGATTTCAAGTGACTCTTGGAGTAAGGTGTCGGGCGGGGGCCATGGCTATTGGGTCACGGGCGAGACGCCCGTGTTACCTTTTTACGATCATCAAATCGGATGGATAGACGGGGTGTTTGCGAACTCGTCGAAACATTTCCCCCCTCACTCAAACACCCCCGCCACCATCCCCCGCAAATCCTCGCCTCCCGGCCCCTCGGGCGGGAAGAAGGCGCGCCAGATGGTGTAGGGGCTTTGCACGAAGGCGTTCACCGTCGGTGAAACTTCTTTGACATCTTTCAGGAGCGCCGGGTCTTTGCCGTCCTGGACCCAGATGGTTTGGCCCGGCTTGTCTCCGCGCGGATTGTAGGGGCGGTAGGGCGTGTCCGAGCTAGTGCTGAAGAGCAGGTAGTAACGCGGGTCGAACCCGGCGGCGGAGAGCTGGGCTTTGGCCTGGCCGATGCGGCCTTGGATGAAGAAATCGTCCTCGGTGGCGTTGGAAATGTCGAGGCTCTTGAACAGCCGCCGCCTCAGGAGCCGCCGCGCGAGATCGTTCAGCACCCGGTCGCCGCAGCGCGACCAATGGCCCAGCGCCCCCATGATGACCGAGTCGTCGAGTTGCAGGTAATCGGCGACGGTCAGCGTGGCGGAGGCCCCGCAGAGCACCCGCCCGAACGGCGAGTCTGGTTCGACGCCGGGGCAGGCGCCGGCATCCCGCGCGACGACGCAGGCCCGGTCCAGAATCGCCATCAGCATCGCCTCGGCGGCGGTGACGGTCTTGTGGAAATATACCTGGCGGTACATCTGATAACGCGATTGCAGATATTTCTCGACCGGCAGGACGCCCTTGGGGCTGACGAAAATGCGCTCGCCGTCTTCGTGGACCCGCAGCATCAGCAGCAGCCGCTCGAGATCGAAAATGCCGTATTTCACGCCGGTCATGTGGCTGTCACGCAGGAGATAATCGAAGCGGTCGGCGTCGAGCTGGCTGCTGACGATGCGGTTGACCCAGCCGGGTTTGGCGCGGCCCTCGATCAGGTCGGCGACGGCGCGAGGCAGGGCGGGGTCGAAATCCGCCAGGACCTGGTGCACCTCGGTCCCCGGATCGAGGAGAATGCGCACGGTCCAGTGCTCGTGATGGTCGTCGAAAAAGTTCTCGATCACATGACTGAAGGGCCCGTGGCCGATGTCGTGCAGCAGCGCGGCGCACTGCACGGCGACCCAGGTCAGGGGCTCGACATCGACGAACTGGCCGAGGCGGAACAGAATCCGCCGCGCCATGTGCATCACTCCGATACAGTGCGAAAAGCGGCTGTGCTCGGCGCCGTGGAAGGCGAAATTAGCCATGCCGAGCTGGCGCACGCGGCGCAGGCGCTGGACCTCGGGCGTGTCGATGAGGCGGAAAAGCAGCGCGTCGGCGGGCCACTCGAGATCGAGAACGATCAGATCGTGGATGGGATCGCGGTAGAGCTTTTCGCGGGGCATGATGGCGGGTATTGTGGCCTTCCCGGGGGCTTATCCGGCGCCCGCCGCGCCGGCGGAGGCGGGCTCGGAGGCGATGGCTTGCAGGATGCGCGCGGGTGTGGGGCGGCCGCGCTCGGCAAAGACAATCCGCCCATCCGGCCCCACCGCATAGACGGTGCGGCGGTTGATGCCGAAGACCCCTTGGCTCATGTACGCCTTGGCGACCTCGCCGCCGGGATCGACCAGGAGGGGAAAGGGCAAGTCGTATTCGGCTTTGAAGCGGGCGTGGCTGGCGCCGTCGGCCGGGTTGATAGCCAGAACCGCGACGTCTTCTTTCTCGAACGCCCCCCAGTCATCGCGCAGTTCGCAAAGCTGCCGGGTACAGGTCGGCGTATCGTTTCCCGGATAGAAAACCAGGACGACCGGGCGCCCGGCGAAGTCTTCGAGGGCGACCCCGTTCCCCGCGCTATCAAAGAGCCGAAACTTCGGCGCCTCCGCCCCGATGGGGAGCGTGTCCGTGGACTCGGGAACCTGGCCCGCGTTCTGCCGGTCTCCGGACGCGCAGCCGGTCAAGACGGCAACACCCCACCCAAGGCCGAGGCAGATCAGGGCAGCGAATAATCGAGACATGGCGTTTCCTCCGAAAGGATTGGCGGACGGGTTCGGCACGGGCCGGAAAGCTCGCGGCGGAAAGGCTATGGGCCATCTTGCCTGCATCTTGCAATCCCCTACTTGTCAGCCAGATTTTTTTTTGGAAGCGAGCGTCATGGATACCACCAGATTGCAAGAGCGGCTCAAGGCCATTCCCCACGATGAAAACTGGGCTATCGAGACCGTCGCCAGGTTCCTGCGGTTTGCCCGCGAGAACCGCTTTTCGGACCTTCACTTCATGCATCAACGCGACGCCCTGCGGGCGCGGGGCCGCCGCGAGGGGATCTTGCATACGTTGGCCGATCTGCCGTTGGAGCAGGCCGGAATGTTGATCACCCGACTCAAGGTCCTGGGCCGGCTCCAGGGTTTCATCCACCACGAGCCGCAGGACGGGCGCATCCAATGGGAAGGCGACGACGAGGACCAACCACCCATCGACCTGCGCGTGGCCGTCATTCCCACCGTGCGCGGGGAAAACGCCGTAATTCGTCTGCCGGAAAAGGGCGAACGCCTGCACGACCTGCAATCCCTCGGTATGAGCCGGGCCGTTCGCGATGGAGTCGACGACTTGCTCTTTCAACGAGGCGGGGTGATCTACCTGACCGGCCCCAGCGGCAGCGGCAAGACCACGACCATCTACGCCATGCTGCGGCGGCTTCATGGCGAATACGGCGACCGGCTGAACTTCGTCACTCTGGAGGACCCGGTCGAGCGCGAGCTGGAATTCGCCTCGCAGGTGCAAGTCAATGAAGGCCAGGGCTTGACCTTCGCCAAATCGCTCCGCTCGATCCTGCGCCACGACCCGGACGTCATTATGGTGGGCGAAATCCTGGATCCGGAAACGGCCCGCACCGCCGTGCAGGCCGGCATGACTGGTCATACCGTCCTATCGACGATCCACGCCGGACGTGCCTCGCGCGTCTTCAGCCGCTTGCCATCCATGGGGATCGATCCCTACCTGGTCGCCTCGGCGACGTCCGGCTCGATCGCCCAACGCCTCGTCCGCGTTAAGGATTCAGCCGAAGCCAGCGACACCCGCCGCACCGGTCTTTTCGAACTCGTCCGCATGAGCACCGAACTGCGCAACGACATCATGGCAGGCGCAAGCCCCGGCGAGGTGGACAAGGCCGTGCGCCGCTACCAAATCGGCGACATCCTGGCCGATGGCAAGCGCCTCCTGCGCGAAGGCCGCATCAGCGAGCAAGAGTTCCGATTTATTCTCTCCGCCGAGGAAGACCCCGCCCTGACCCCCGGCGTGGGGCGCACAGAGGCCCCACAGCGCGTCCTCACCCCCGACGAAGTGCCGGAGGAAAACGCGACGGCTTCAAGCCGATAAGCAGCCGCTCCGCCCCCGCCACGGTCATCATGTTCCACACCGTGGTGCGGGCCGCGCGATAGCTCCGACGGGATCGTAACAGCCACAACCTCAACGCTTCCCGTTCGAAGTGTTCGGAATAGAAGGCCGACGCCATCAGCGTGTCGTGCACGAACCAGAAAAGGCGCTTGTCGCCGCGCCACCACGCCACCGTCGGGTCGGCGTCCATCGCGGCGCTGGCCATGCCGGGCGCCACACGCCGCGCCGCCGCCATCACCACACGCCGTGCCATGGACCCGGCCCGATTGCCCGGCCCGTCCGGGTCCACGAAGCCACCGCCTTCCCGCGGCAATCGGCCCAGCGCCGCCATCCCCTCGACAAAGACATGATCCCGCAGCGCCAGCCGCCACAGCCTCTGGTCCGTCAGTTCCGCCGCGCTCGCGCCCGCCCAGAACGCCCGGAACGCCGGCTCCATCATCGGCAGGAAAACCACCGGCGCGTGGCGCTCCAGGAGCCGCACCTCGGACAAGACATTGCGCCGCACCCGCTGGCCCAGAAACCACCGCACGCCCGAGCCCACGGGCGACTCGGCCTCCCACGCCACCCGCGCGGTCTCGCGGGCGAGGCGCCCCGGCGCCTCGGCGAGGCCATCGCTCCCGGGCCGCAGCAGATCGCGCGCTTCCTCGTCCGTCAGCGACGACCGATACCGCCGCCCCGCCCAGGCGCCCAGGCCTTCCGCGTCGGCCGGAGCCGCCGAGGCCGGGAACTGGGCCTTCGTGTTGCCGTCACCGCTGTGGCCACAAGTCGCCAACGCGGCGCCGCGGTACAGGTTCTCGCCCACCGCTTTGCCGCCGTCGCTCAGGTTGTAGCGCGCCACCGGCGGCATCTCGCGGCACAGGCTGAGCCACCACAACTCCAGGTGGCGCCCGTCGTCGAACGGATGAAAGCGGCTCGGGATGCCCACTTCCCGCGACACGCGGCGGGCCAGTTCGGTTCCGCCAAAGCGGCCATTCCCATAGGTGCAGGTGAACAGGCCGTCGCCGCCGAGGCGAGGCGCCATCACGCCCAGCAGCGCCCGGCTGTCCCAACCGCCACTCAGGTTCAGCGCCACCGGCCCGGACGCCGAGGCCACCGGCGCGCACACGGCCCGCAGGTTTTCCGCCGCGGCCTTCACCCGATCAGCCTCGGAGGCGCCTGGCTCCGCCGGCACCGGGCTCAGGCGCGGCAAGGGCTGCTCCTCGCGACGCCACGCGCCGCCCTCGGTGCGCGAGAACACAACCCGGCAATTCGCCGGCAGTTCCTCCAGCCCGTCCACCAGCGTTTCCAGCCCCGGCACGAACTCGAACGCCATCAGCGCCAGCGCGCTTTCCGCGTTCAGGCCCCGCAGCTCCGCCTCCTCCGCAATTGCCCAGGCATCGGTGCCCAGGAACAACACGCCCGGCGCATGAGCCGAATAGACGGGGAAGGCCCCCGCCGGGTCCGTCAGAATTTCGACGAGCCCCGGCGCCCAGCGGACTTGGCTCAGAAGGCCGCCATCGGGAGGGTGGGCGAGCGCGCCTTCGGCGGGGACTTCAGCTTCCCGGGCGGGCACGATGCGGCCCTCGCGCACGGCATAGCCATGCGCCGCGGCGCCGCTGCCGAGCGGTTCGTCCACGCCGGCGAGAAACGTCCCGCCGGGACCGATCGCGATCAGGAACCCCTTCTCCGTCTGCAACGTGTCGCGCTCCCTTGAGAGGTTGGTTGGAAAGCCGCTGCTCGCTGAGGGTGAGCTTTTGGAGAAAAGCGCCGCGGGTCATGGGCGAGACGCCCGTGCTACTCAGGGGCGCGCGGCCGGTGCGGCCTCGGCTTTCCTGCGCCAATGGCAGCAAAGAAGGAAGCCGGCCGCAATCGCGACCGGCTTCTTTCCGCAAAGGTTTTCTTCGGGCTTGCGGGGCAAGCGTCCCTCCCGCCCCCGGCGTGGAGGCGAAGACGCCTGGCGGCCGCGGTCATAGGGGTGCGCCAGCGGACCCGAAGGCAGGCCCTTTAGCCCTCCTTCTTCACGTCCCGCTTGGTTTCTTCCTTGGCGGCCTGGCCTTCCGCTTTCATCTGCTCCTTGCCGCCCGAAGCCTCGTGCTTGGCTTCGGATTTGGCAGCCTGGGCGACGGCTTTGCTCTTCTCGCGCAGGGAATTCGGATCGACATCGCGATCCTGTGCCGCTTCGGAGAACGCATCGCCGGTGCGATGGGCCACATCACGGCCCTTCTCGGCCAGCTGGCCCGGGGCGATGCCCTGGCGTTCAGCTTCGTCCATCGCCGCCGAAGCGGAAGACGCGGCGGTCGCCCGGCCACGATGATAGGCTTCCTCGCTCAGGTTCCGGGCGCGGGCCTTGGCGCGCGATGCTTCATCGCCCATCCACTCGTCCTCGCGCCGGGTCTTGGGCAGAGCCAGTCCGACCAGCGCTCCCGCGGCGAGAGCGACAAAACCGGCAACCAGCGGATTGTCCTCCACCTGCTCGGCGATCGTGTCGCGTCCGGCGCGATAGCCATGGGCGGCGGCCCGGCGCGCCTCGGCGGCGCGATAGGCGGCGGCCCGGCGGGCGTGCGCCGCCTGGATGCGGCCCCGCTCCTGCATGTAACGCGCCCGGTCGGAGAGTGCTCCCGCCGCGTGGCTCGTCTTGTCCTTCGCGCGATTCGCCGCGTCGCTGGCGCGATGCTTCGCGTCCTGGGCGGCTCCGGTTGCGCGCTCTTTGCCTTCGCGAGCCTTTTCCTTAGCCTGGCCGGCGCGGCCCGGGCCATTGCCTTCGCCCCCTCCATCAGGTCCGGCGCTCATTCGTCCGGATTCGATGGAGTAATCGCGTCGCGCGTATTCCTCCGCCGACAGAGGCGCGATGCCCTCGTAGCCAAACGGCTCGCCGGGCCCGCGTCCATAGAACTCGTCGTCGAACAGATCCTCGTAGGGGTCCTGACGGCTTGCGCCCGGGTAGTCCCGCGCGAAGTAACGCTCCTCGGTCAACATCGACGAATCGGCCAAGTACGGGTCCGACAGGTCCGGCACATAGCGGGTGCCGTGGCTGCGGCGCCGCAGATGAGGCGTGGGCGTCCGTTCGCTCTCGAAGAGCATATAGATCAACCCTCCGCCGATCAGCGCCGCCGGAATCGGGTGGTCTTTCACTTTGTGCATCAGCGTCGAACCGGCGTCCTTCGCTTTGCCTTTGACCTGGCCGTCGCCGGTGCGGCTCGACAGCGCGTCCAGGAGATCGTCGAGCAAATGCCTCGGATGGAGGCGGCGCCCGATTTCGTCCAGCGTACTGTCCATATCCGACCGCGTGCGGGCCACGTCTTCGCGAATCTCGCGCGACGAGGCATCGCTCGGATAGGGCGGCGGAGTGCCCGGATCGGTGGAATATTTCGTGTCGTTTCTCACGCTCGTTGTGCTTTCGCCTACGCCCATTGCTTATCCTCCTTCAAGGTCTCTAGGGTTTTCTTCGGTACGGGAGAGGTATGCTTGATCTTGCTCATGCCCATCTTCAGGGCGATGGCCCCAATCAACGCCACCACACCGCCGACGATGAGCCGCGAGAGCAGCTCTGCCGTCTCGACTGCCATGCCGTTATCCACAAGCAGCGTCGCCAGACCGGCCGACGCCGCGAAGAGCAGCAGGATGATACCGGCGTAGAGGATCGCTCCCCCCACCGCCACCGAGGCCGCATTGCGCATGTAGGTCTGCACCGTCTCCTGGGTTTCCGTTTTCGCCAGCTCCACTTCCTGCTTCATCAGCGTGGTGCCTTCGGCGCGCAGTTCCCTCAGCAGTTCGCCAAGAGAGCGCGTTTCCGTGGTTGTTCGTTCCTCAGCCATCGCGCCCCTCCTTCTGACCCGTCACGGACGTGGCGGCGGGATCGGGGGTGCGGCCGGCGGAGCGGGGTTCGCCCGGCGGATAGGGCGGTTCGATGCCACGCCAGCGGTCTTCCGGGATGCGGCCCTGGCCATAGCCCGCGGGCGGATTCGAGTAGGGCTCGTAATCGCCGTAGGGGTAGCCGGAGGTGGCAAAGACCTCGTCGTATTCCGAGCTGTCCCGGCGCCGCCGGGTGGGGCTGCTGGCCTTCAGAAAGCGCGAGAGCGCCAGCCCGGCCAGGAACATGCCGCCCAGAACGTACTCTGGATTGCGGCGCGTGAAGTCCGACGCGTCGTCGAGCAAGTGCCCCGGCGAAGTCGTCTCCAGATAATTCGCCACGCCCTCGAGCCGTTCCGCGGCTCCATGAGCGTAATCGGCGATGTTGGGATCGTCGCCCTCTTCGAGGCGATTGCCGGCCCGGTGCAGAGCTTCGCCGAAAGTGCGAACCTCTGCGGCGGCCCGAGCCTTCTGCTCGTCGGCGGTGCGCTGGGCGAATTCCGCCGCCTGATGCTTCGTCTCGGTGGCCTGCTGCCGCGCCGTATCCTTGGCGTCCGAGTAGGCGTCCTTGGCCTGGCGCGAGAGGTTTTCGCGCTTCTCCTGGGCGCGGGCTTCCGCCGACTGCCCCTCGGCGCGCGCTTGCACCCGCACGTCTTCGGCGTGGCTCTTCGCCTTCGACTCCGCCGTCCGGGCCCGTGCCTCGGCGTCCTGACGCGCCTCGCCGGGCCGTCCGGACGCATCATGGGTTGTCACTTTGTTCGGTTCCATGAAGCACTCCTTATCTGAAATAGAGAATGGGTAAATTCGTCAAGACAGGGAATTGGCAAGCCCGGCGCCAACTCGCCGGAAAATCCCCCGACGTTCCTAGGACTTCGGATCTATCCCGAGTATTTTCAGATTTCTTTGGTTCGCTTTGAAGGCGAAATCGAACAGATCCCCCACCAGCGGAACCGTGCCGATCAGAGCGTCGAGCAGCACATTCGCCACCATTTGGGCTTGCTGCCGACGCGAAGCGCCGAGTTTTTCAGCCTCGTAGATGAGATAGCAGGAAAACGCCGCCCCGGCCAAGTCACCGACTCCGGGAATCAGACCCAGCAAGCCATCCAGCCCAAAGCGGAAATCGGTTCCGGGAAGCCGGAAATGGCTATCCCAAAGATGGGCTAAACGCCTGAGACGGCGGCGGATACGTTCCTGTTCGTCGTGGCTTGCGGTGCCTTCCCGGGGCGTGGTGGCGCGGCCGACGGGGCGGCTGGCGGAATGGTCCATTGTGGTCTCCTGCGGCGGCCCGGAACGGACCGCTGGAATCGAAAAGGGGCGCGGGAGAAAAACCTCCCGCGCCCCTTCCATCAGGCAGGATTCAGGCCGCCGAAGACTCGGCGGATCAGACGTCCAGGTTCTGCACCTCGGGCGCGTGGCGTTGGATGAAAGCCCGCCGCGGCGCCACTTGCTCGCCCATCAGGGTCGTGAACATCGTTTCCGCTTCCACGATATCGTCCACCGTTACGCGGACCAGACTGCGCGTCTTCGGATCCATCGTCGTTTCCCAGAGCTGAACCGGGTTCATTTCGCCCAGGCCCTTGTAGCGGCTGATGGTCAGCCCCTTCGAGCCGATGTCCTTGATGCGTTCGACCACCTCGACGATCGACTGGCAAGGCTGTTCGTTGTGCTGCTTATCGCGCACCACGAAGGGAGCCGCCTCGTCAGTCGTCTGCTCGAGCTGGGAGGCGTTGAACAACGCGATGTCGAAGCCCATTTTCTCCAGCGTCCGAACGATGCTGTCGATTTCCTTGGCCTCCGGGAATTCGTAGTAATCCATCGGGATCACCGGTTCTTCCTCGATGGCTTCGTCATCCTGCTCGACTTCGTTGTCGAAGAACTCGCCGCCCATGTCGTCCTCGTCGCGGATCACTTCGTCCTCGGTGAAGCTCGGCTGACTGGCCACCGATTCGGCTTCCAAAGCCGCCAGCTCTTCTTCCGTGTAGGCCCAAAGCTGCTCGTCCAGGCGCATCGCCATGGCGATGGGGAAACGGCCCTTCGCGTCGCGCTTCGACAGGAAATCCACCAGCGGCACCGTTTTGCGACGCGTGATTTTCGCCAGCTTGTCCATGGCCAGCATCCGGTCGCAGAGCGTTTCGATCTGGTTCTTGGTCAACGTGATCTCTTCGCCGCCCTCAGGACGGATCACCACGGTGGCTTCCTGCTGGCCTTCTTCGAGGAGGAACTTGTTCTTGTCATCGTCGGTGTCCAGATAGCGCTCCTTCTTGCCGCGCTTCAGGCGGTAGAGGGGCGGCTGGGCGATATAGACGTGGCCCTTTTCGATCAGCTCGCGGAACTGGCGGTAGAGAAACGTCAGCAGCAGCGTGCGGATGTGGGCGCCATCGACGTCCGCGTCCGTCATGATGATCAGCTTGCCGTAGCGCAGCTTCTCATAATCGAAGGTGTCCTTGATGCCCGTGCCCAGCGCCGTGATGATGGTGCGGATTTCCTCGTTGCCGAGGAACTTGTGGATCGGGGCCTTCTCGACGTTGATGATCTTGCCGCGCAGAGGCAGGATCGCCTGGAAGTGCCGGTCGCGGCCTTGCTTGGCGGAACCGCCGGCGCTGTCGCCCTCGACCAGGAACAACTCGGCCAGGTCGCGGTCCTTCTCAGCGCAATCGGCCAGTTTGCCCGGCAGCGCGCTCACTTCCATGGCGCTCTTGCGCACCACTTCGCGGGCTTTGCGGGCCGCCACACGAGCCTGCGCCGCCATCACCGCCTTCTCGACGATCGCCTTCGCTTCCTTCGGGTTCTCCTCCAGCCATTCGTTCAGGCCTTCGTTGACGAGGTTTTCCACCACGCCCTGCACGTCCTGATTCAGGAGGCGCCCCTTGTTCTGGCCTTCGAATTGAGGGTCCGTGACCTTCACGCTGATGATCGCCGTCAGACCCTCGCGAACGTCGTCGCCGGAGAGAGTCGTAGACTTATCCTTCATCTTCTTCAGCATGTCGTTCTTGGTGGCGTACTTGTTCACGCTGCTCGTCAACGCTCGGCGGAAACCGGTCAGGTGGGTGCCGCCATCGCGCGTGTTGATCGAGTTGGCGAAGCACTCCTCGCGCGAGTCGTAGGCGTCGTTGTACTGCAGGGCGATTTCGCAGTACAGGGTATCTTCCTCGCCATCCTTGGCGCGCTTGTAGGTCTTCTCGCGCTGGAAGTGGAGGGTGCGGTGGAGCGCCTGCTTGCCCGCGTTCAGGTGCCTGACGAACTCCACCAGGCCGCCGGTGTAGCGGTAGGTGTGGCTCTTGCCCGACCGCTCGTCCTCGATGCTGATGGTGACGCCGGAGTTGAGGAAGGCCAGTTGGCGGAAGCGATTCGACAGCGTGTCGAAGTTGAAATCCGTCGTTTCGAAAATCCGCGGGTCGGGCTTGAAGCGAATCTTCGTGCCCGTCTTGCTGGCGGGGCCGACCGCTTCCAGCGGCTTTTCCACCAGGCCGCCGTCGTGGAAACGCATGAAGTAGGTTTTGCCGTGGCGGCGCACTTCCACCTCCATCCATTCGGAGAGGAAGTTCACCACCGCCGCGCCCACGCCGTGCAGACCGCCGGAGAACTTGTAGGAGTCCTTGTCGAACTTGCCGCCGGCGTGCAGGATCGTCAGCACCACTTCGACGGTGGACTTGCCCGGCTGCTTGGCGTGCTCCTTCACCGGGATGCCGCGACCGTTGTCCGTGATCGTGATGCTGTTGTCGTAGTGAATGGTCACCTGAATCGTATCGCAGTGTCCGGCCAACGCTTCGTCGATCGAGTTGTCCGCGATTTCGTAAACCAGGTGATGGAGGCCCAGCGCTTCCGTGTTCGAGATGTACATGGCGGGGCGCTTGCGGACCGCTTCGCGGCCCTCGAGCACCTGAATGCTACTCTCGTCGTACTCTTTTTCCTGGGCGGGTTGCTTTTTCGGTTCCTGATCTGCCAAGGCTGGCGTCTCCTCGTGCGGTTTCTTAAGGGAGAGGCTAGATGCCTCTTCCGCCGGTGCGCAAGCGCCCCTTTGGTCTCGCTCGACACGAGCCCCATGGATGACAAAACGCGGCGCGAAGGACCCGAAATCCGGGACGCTCATGGGGGATTTCCACCCCGGCGCCAGCATCATGGCGAAATACTGGCGAAACCCGACCCCGGTGTCAAGCCGAGCCCTCGAATCGAGGCGAAAAAAATCCCGCATAAAATGCTCAAATCATTCGACTTGCACCGTGCCTCAAAATCGGACCGGAACAAAAGGAAAATCCCCCCTTCCGAAGCGAAAGAGGGGACCTCGTCTTTTCCCTGGCGAAACCCCGAATCCGGGTCTTCCGCCTGGTAGACCGATTACTGTCCCGGCGGCGCCAACGGCACCTCGTCCGCATCCTCGATAGCAAAGGTCACTGGCAGCATCGAGTCGATGATGTGGATCACGCCGTTGCTGGTGCGGATGTCGGTGCGAACCAGTTCGCCGCCACCCACGTGCGTCTTGCCCTGGAAGTCGCTGATAATCACCGGCTCGCCCACGACGGTGCGGACCATGGAGCGATCTTTCAGGTCCTGCGCCATGATCTCGCCCTTGGCGACGTGGTTCAGAAGCAGGTTCTTCAACTGCTCGGGATTGTTCCTGTATTCCTCGAGGGTCCGCTCGTCGATCGCCTCGAAGGCTTCGTTCGTCGGCGCGAACAGCGTGTAGGGCCCGGCGTCGGACAGACCCACCTGCAAGTTGACTTCCTTGACGAGATCGTTGAGCGTGCTCAACTCGCTCATATTGCTCAACTTGTAGGTGATCGTGTTGCCTTTGCGGACGTCCTGGCCCTGGGCGTCCACCATCAGGCCGGGGATGTCGGGGGCCGTGACGACGGCACCGCCCAGTTCTGCGGCCTCGCGATAGTCGCGTTTGGCCTCCGCGACTTCTTCGCGCAGATCGCGAATTTCGTCGGCGTCCGCTCCGCCCTCGATGGCCTCGCGCAACTCCCGCTCGGCTTCACGCAGATCTTCCAGTTCTTCCGTGGGTGGATCGTCGAAGAATTCCAGCACGGCGTTGCGTTGGCGGGCGTCCTGCATTTCCTCGATGTATTCGTCGCTCTCGACGTTGGCGCCGGTTCGCGAGGCGCTCCGGCGTTGGATTTCCGCCGAGGCTTCTTTCCATTCCTGTTCGCGCTGATTTTCCCGGCGCTGCTCTCGGCGCTCCAGCTTCGCTTCGCGCCGCTCCTCGAGTTCTTCTTCCGTCAGGTTCTCACCTTCGACGTCCACCGGACGCTCCTCTCCCTCCAGGTCGTGGCCCCAGTTCGGGTAGCCATCGCCGGGAGCGCCCTGCGGCGCGTTGCCATCCTGCCGGCCGGTCGTTTCCGCTGAATCGGTGCGGACGTTCTTGTCCAGGTCAACCCCGCGACCGGGCACCGCTTGGCGGGCCTGGGCGGAATCCCGCCGTTCCTCGATCAGATCGCGCCGCGCATCCCGGACGTCCTCCGAGCCCGGACCGTCTTCGCGAAGCTCTTCACGGTAGTCCTCGCGCTCCTCGCGCAGCTCTTCGCGCTCGTCTCCGGTGCGGCCATAGGGACGAATCTCCTCGTCCTGCCGCTTCTCGCGGCGGGTTTCCCGCGCCTCGCGCAGCCGTTCGAGTTGTTCATCGGTCAGGTTCACGGCGACGCCGCCGCCCTGAACGGAACTGCGCTTCACCGATTCGGCGGCGAACTGGCGCGCTTCCTCGCGCGTCATCTCTGGCGGCATCAACACCCGATCGAACACGTAGATCACGCCGTCCTGGGCCTGGATCGTGTCCTCCGGCATCGTCCCCGAAATGCGGCCGTTCGGTCCAACAACGATTTTTCGCCCCGACAGGGTGTCGTACACTTGCGGACCTTCGGCGCGAATCGTCGTCCCGGTGCGGTTTTCTTGAGAACCGATTTGCTTCGGCACGACATGGAAGCTGATCACTCGCAGCAACTCATTTTCATCGTTGCGCAGCCGTTCCCTGGTTTCCTGGTCCAGCTTTTCGAAGGCTTCGTCCGTCGGCGCGAACACCGTGTAGGAACTCTTGCCTTCGAGTCTCTCAACCAGCTCGGCTTTTTTCAGGAACTCCGCCAGGATTTTGTGATCCGGCGACGCCGTGATGATTTCCACAACGCCTTTCGTCTCGGCGGATTGGCGGGTGGTCATTTGTTGAGTTGGCGTTGATCGGTTCTGCTGATCGGCGCTCTGTGCGGCCAGAGGCACGGAAGCCCCCAGCGCCAGCACGCAGCTTATTGGTAGAACAATTCGGCGATTCATATTTCGACTCCTTGGAGAGGATGCGTTCTGTCGCGGGGCACGGCGTTGCGAGCCACACCCACACGACAAGGAGTCGAAGAAAGATGCTTGCCACCTCGCCAGATCGCACTGGAAAGGAAACAAGTGTCTGAGATCGTTTCAGTTAGACGTGCAGGCTCACCGCCCCCCGAAGGATCCGTCCCCCATCGGCATAGGTCAGGGGCCGACCTTTCGGCGAATAGTACTGATAATCCGGATCGATCCCTGCCAACCACAGAATCGTCCGGAACAGGTCCGCCGTCTCCACCGCCGAGCCCACCACCTCCGTGCCATCCGCCGAGGTCTCGCCCAGCACCACGCCGCGCTTCACGCCGGCGCCCGCCATGGCCACGCTCCAAGCCTTAGGATAATGATCGCGGCCTTCATTGGGGTTGATCTTTGGCGTCCGGCCGAACTCTCCCATCCAGACCACCAGCGTCGAATCCATCAGGTCGCGCTCCTCCAGATCGCGGATTAGTGCCGCCACCGCGGGGTCCATCTCGCCGCATAGCTCGCCCGCCCGCGTGAAGTTATCCTGGTGCGTGTCCCAGCCGCTCAGCGTTACCTCCACAAAGGGCACGCCTTGCTCGACCAGCCGCCGCGCCATCAGGCAGCCGCGCCCGAAATCCGAATCCCCATAGGCCGCCTTCACCGTTTCCGATTCGTCGTCCAACGAAAACGCCGCCGCTTCCTCCGCCCGCATGAAGCGCACGGCGCTTTCCACGATGGCTGAATGGCTGTCGGCGATGTGGGTGGAATTGCCGCCGAGCCGCGCCTGGAAACTTTCCTGCTGCGCCTTCAGGAACTCGAGTCGGCGGTCGATGCGCTCGTCCGTCATGCCCTTGTGCGACGGGTACAGGTTATCGACCGGCCTTTTCATATTCCGAACGGAGAACGGATCGAAATCCAGCCCCAGAATCCCCGCTCGGTGCCCCGGCGCGTTCAGGGCAATGTTCTGCGGCAGCGGCGCCTCGAAGTCCCCCTTCTCGAACGCCACGATGGAGCCCAGCCCCGGATAGGCCACCGTCGGGTTGGCCACGAAGCCCGTGTGCATCAGATCGCGGGCGCGTTGGTGGTTGCCCTCGCGCGTGGACATGGCGCGAATCACGGTGAAGCGATCCAGCACCTCGGCCGTACGCGGCATGTTGGCGCTGATTTTCACTCCCGGAATCGCCGTGGCGATGGCCCCCGATGGCCCGCCGTTGCGGTGGCCAGGTTTCGGATCGAAGGTCTCCATCTGACTCGGACCCCCATCCATCCACAGCAAGACGATCGACTTCACCGGCGCGTCCTGCGGCAGCGGCACGGGCCCCGTCGACTCCGCCGTGCGCGCATAGAGCGCCGACACGCCGCTGGCCCCGCCATCGGTCAGCCAACCCGCCAACGTCCCGCCCAGCGACAACGCCGCCAGCGACCCGATAGACCGCCGCAGGAACGCCCGTCGGCCGAACGCCGCGTCGCGATGAGTCTCGACCGATTCCTCGCATTCGCAAGACTGCGTGTGATGGGGGGCTTCATGCGTCATGATTGGGCCTTTCGAAGAATTAGCCGCAGAAAATTCAGATGTTGAAGCTTCCACAGAGATATTTTTGCCGCCGATGAATGGGATAAATAGGATTTTTTCGCCTGACCATCTCCATTCATCAGATTGATCTGCGGCCAATTCCCATTTCGCGAGGCTAATGGTTCGTCAGGAATTCCGTGCTGGCTACCAGGGCCCACAGGACATCCTCGGCCAGAGCCTTCTGCTCCACCTTGCTCTTTGAGGCCGCCAGCGCGGCCGAGACCCGCTCAAGCTCTTCGGCCGATGGCTGGCGGGACAGCGCGCTCAGGTAAAGGTACTGGGTCACCTCGCCCGGGTCGGTGGTCGTCGATCCGATTCGCGACAGCATCGAGCCCTTCGCGAAGGACACCGTCCGCGCCATCGTCTCGTCGTTCATCAGGAACAGCGCCTGAGGGATGGAACTCTCGAAGGCATTGCTCCATTCCATTTCGTCGTTGTCGAAAGTGTGGACGAATTCGGCGTGGAACCTCTGCATCAGCAGGTCCGGGGCGGATTCGCCGAAACGGCCGAGTCGCCCTTGCGCCATGGCGTCGGCGATGCCATCGGCGCCGGTGGCCCGGGTCAGGCTCGCCACGATCTGCTCGGCGTTGAGCGGCCGCACCGGCGCGCAGGCGAAGAGGTCGGGGCGCCCGGCGGTCTCTTCCGAGGCCGTGGCGGAAAGTTGGTACACGCGCGAATTGAGAATCAACCGCTCGATGTGCTTCACGTCGTAGCCGCTCTGCGCGAACTCCCACGCGAGGTTGTTCAGCAGCGCCGGATGATCGGGTTCGCGGCCCATGGCCCATTCGTCCACCGGGTCCATCAGGCCGCGGCCAAAATAGCGCGCCCAGAGCCGATTGACGAAGTTCTTGGCGAACTGCTCGCGGTCGCGGCGCTCGATGAAATCGGCCAACTGCGCCCGGCGCGATTTATCCGAAGACTTCACCGCCGGCGTGCCGTCCAGGTAGCGCGGCTCCACGCGCAGTTCCGAGTCCGGCACCTTCGTCTGCCAGCGCCCGCCCACTTCGACGACTTTAAATTCGCGCTGGCGCGCCTCGACTCGGGCGTCCATGCGCGCCATCACGCCCATCCCCGAGCCGGCCTCGATCGCCTCTTTGACTTCGTCCTGGGAAAGGTTGCGACGCGTCCGGGTGCCGCCGAAGAACGCCGTCAGCTCCCAGAACTTCTTCTGCGTCAGAGTCGAGTTTTCCTTCGAGTCGTGGCATTGGGCGCATTGGATTTGCTGGCCCAGGAAGGCCCGGCTCATGGTGCCCGCCAGACTTTCCGGCGCGTTGCGCCACCGCAGCGTCGGCAGGACCGCCGGGTTTTCCGCCAGGTCGCCCTCCGCCGTCAGGATCGCCGTCATGAAATCGTCGAAGCCCGCGCCGCGCTGGAATTGAATCGACACCCATTCGGTAAATGGCTCGAGGGCCTTCTGCTGGGCCAGCGGGTTTTGGATCTGAGGTGGCGTTCCCACCAGGACCTTGCTCCAGTAGGCCGCCCACGCCTCGCTCCGCTCCGGGCTGGCGAGAAAATCCTCGATCACCTCGACCCGCTTCATCGGCGAGGAATCGGTCAGAAACGCGATCGTCTCCTCGGCGCTCGGCACCACCCCCCGAACGTCCAGTGACAGACGGCGCAGGAACTCGTCATCGCTGGAACGCTCGGCGGGGGTGAGGCCCTCCGCCTGCCAGACACCCTCGAAGTAATGATCGATCTGGCTGGGGGTCAGATCGGCCGGGCCGGGTGTGGCGAAGGCCAACAGCACCGGGAGCAGTGTGAAGAAAAACAGGCGGGATCCCATGGCGGCGCGGCCTCTCGAAATCGGAGTCGGGTGATCCCATCCTACACGCGGCTCGTGCCAGGTCCGGGATCTTCCTACTGAAAACTGATTTCGCACGGGTTGCGCGGAATCGGCGCTCGCCCCCGCGTACCAAACGGTACGGCCCCCGCGCCCGATGGTACGTTAATGCGCTTCGCCCGACATCTGGAGCGCCAGCCGCACCGCCTTCTCAGTGATCAGAAACCCGCCCTGTTCCTGCAATTTGCGGATCGGACTCTTCACGTCGCCGATCAGTCCCTTGCGCTTGGCCATCAGAATCATCCCCAGCAGACCGGTGCATCGCATGCCCATGGCCTGAGCCTGCTTGCGAGCGTTGCGGTGCTCGATCAGAACCAGCGGGTTCGGCCGATCCCTCGCCAGCCGCAGCGTGTTCCACTCGTTCACCCCGACGTGGCGGGGTTTGGGCGGCGCGTTCTCCAGGTCCACCGGACCGGACGTCAGCCAATCGAGGCGCTCCGGATCGGGCGCGTTCAAACCCTCGCCGTTCAGAGCCCGCAGTTGATTCCAGACGCAAACGGGAACCAATACCTGACGATACATCGCCGGAAGCAGGGCCAATTGGTCGCTGCGATACAGATAGAGAATGGGGAGGCCGCTGGAGACAACGGTGACAGGTTGGGTCTGGGTCACGACGGTCCTTTAAAACTGGGGTAAAAAAAACCGGTCAGGAGATGCCCGGTTGGGAAATCAGGCAGCCGATCGGTTCGGCCCGACGCAGCGGCGGCTTTTCACCCGCGAGGAGCGCGTCGGCCGCTTCCTTCAAATAGAAGCGATGGCCGTCCGAACCGGGAAAGAGGCTCGACTCCGGGGCGCCCCAAAATCGCACGATGCCCTCGCGATCCGCCAGAAACACCTCGGGCGTGCGCACCGCGCCGAACAGCCGGAGGGCCTCCTGGTTCCGATCCAGAAGCACCGGGTACGGCAGCGTCCCATCGGACACCTGGGCCTCGAGCGAATCGGCGAACCATTCGTAGTCCATCTGCGGATCGCTGACAATGGCGATCAGTTTCACGCGGCCGTATTTCTCGTCCGCCAGATCTTTCGTCACTGCCTCGGCGCAATTGTTGGCGCAGGGGCAGGCGGGCGAATGGAAGATCACGCCGACGAAACTCTCGCCGTCGATCAGGCCGCGAAGGCTGAGCGTCTCCGTCGTGGAACCGAACAGCGGCAGTTCCAGGTCCGGCAGGGGGGTGCCGACGCTCTCGCGACCGGGACGAAA
Source organism: Sumerlaeia bacterium (assembly GCA_040219255.1). GTDB lineage: Bacteria > Sumerlaeota > Sumerlaeia > SLMS01 > JAHLLQ01 > JAVJSW01. Next base: position 313,590 of record JAVJSW010000060.1, on the reverse strand, counting down.
GGCGACAGGGGCGGTCTCCCGGGCCTCTGAAACGCCGGAGGGAGCACTGACGGGAGTACTGGCGCTCGCCGTGTCGTTTTGTCCCGCCTTCGAGGAGGTGGTGGCCGAATCGCCACATCCGGCGGAGAGCGCGGCGGCGCAGGCGAGAACGGCCACGGGGTGGAAAAGGACGGATTTCATGGGCAGTCTTTCGACAAACGGGATCGAACCAGGGCCGACTGGGTCCAGGCCTCCCTCCCCCACAAACAAAAACCCGGCCTGGAAAGTCCAGACCGGGTTCTCGATTTTATCCGTGGAGACCGGCCGGGAGGACGGACTCCGTTGGGGTGGAGGGACTTAGTCGACCATCATCCAGATATCGCTGGAGACTTCGGCGGAGGTCACGGAGACGGTGAGGTTGTCGAACAGAACAAACTGCTTGCCGTCGGGCGGGGTGGAGCCGACGAAGATGTCGGTGTGCTGAAGCATGACGCGGCCGGAAACGTAGGTGTCATCCGGGTCGTCCAGGGTCCACACGACCAGGGGCTCGGCCACGAATTCCGTGTCGATCTTCGACTGGATCACGCCACCGACCTGCTTCATGTAAACGGTCATCCACTGCTCGCCACCGGCGCCGCCCGCAGGAACGGACGCATCGGGGAAGAGGGTTTCGAACTCGTCCACACCGGGACCGAAGGAGGCGCCAGCGGCGCGGCGGGCGTCGCCATCGCGGCCGAGGTTGTCACCTGCGGTCGCCGTGCCGGTCACCGAGGAGTTCGGCCAAATGACACCAGGCGTCGCGGAGAAGTTGTCCGCACCGGCGGTACCTTCGACGGCGAAGTAGTCGTAGGAGCCAGCGCCGTTGTCGGCGTTACCGCCGAACATGTAACCGTCGGTCGTGGCGGTCGGCGGCGGAGCGTCCCAATCGAACACCTGGTTGCCGGTGGCGTTGACGATCACATGCCAGTAAGTCGTGGAGCCGTCGGCCGAACCGTCATCCACACCGTTGATGGACTGGAAGATATCCACGGCGACTTCATAATCGCCAGAGAAGGACGCGCTGGTGGCGACAGCGGCGTGAGACACGGCGCCGGAGCCATTAGCGATTTCTTCGCTGTCGTTGTTGACTTCCATGTAGAGGGCGGATTCGCTGTCGCCAGGAGCGCTGCGGGGGGCGAGGCCGATGTCGGTGCCCCGGTCGGTCGTGATGGCGGAATAATCGAACGCGAAGGCGGGAACGCTGGCAGGGACGTTGCCAAGCGTCAGGACGGTGTAGTCAGCGCTCGAGTCCGTTTCGAAATCGTCTTGCCAGAGGATCTGTGCGGAGGCCGTCGAGGCGGCGAAGCTGAAGAGGGCCAGAGCACCAAAAGCCAATGAAGTTTTCATAAGGCGGGATTCTCCCGGTGTGTGAGTCGTTCGTGCCCGATTTCGGTCCAAATGGGCACGGTGGCGTAAGCCTTTTGGCTAGTCGGTCTCACCAAGCCATTTCGGATCGGTTGAGTCAACGCAATTCTTTGCAATCTCTTAGTACGCATCGAAAATAAACTCCCACGGTCCAACTAAATCTTTGTGACGGCACCGTGATTTCGTGTCATCGGAAACACTGGAGCGATCACCTAACTTCATCAATTTCAAATTTGTGGACCGTTCCGCTGGGCGCGCGAAGAGACCTTGACCCACAGGGAATGAAACTGGCTCACTGCGTACGGTCCCGCCCGCTCGATTCCCATCCTCAAGGTCCAATTTCGTGAGCCAGAACTCAACCCGCCCCGCCGTCGAAAAACTCCTCAAGAATATCTCCAGCGTCATCCGTGGCAAAGACGAGATCGTCCAGCTTTCCGTGGTCGCCCTCTTCGCCCGCGGCCACCTCCTCCTCGAAGACGTCCCCGGCGTCGGCAAAACCACCCTGGCCCGCGTCATCGCCGGCAGCCTCGATTGCTCCTTTCAACGCATCCAGTTCACCAGCGATCTCCTGCCCAGCGACATCCTCGGCGTGACCATCTACAATCAGGACAACCACGTCTTCGAGTTCAATCCCGGGCCCCTCTTCGCCAACGTCGTGCTGGCCGATGAAATCAACCGCACCACGCCGAAGACGCAGAGCGCGCTCCTGGAGGCGATGAACACGGCTCAGGTTTCCATGGACGGCAAGATCCATCAGTTGCCGCTCCCGTTCATGGTGCTGGCCACACAAAATCCTTTGGAATTCCATGGGACTTTTCCTCTGCCCAAGAGCCAGATGGACCGCTTCCTGATGCGGCTCCACATCGGCTATCCGGATCGCGGACACGAGATTCAAATCCTGAAAGAACAACACCTCGCGATGGTCGAGCCGAAGGTCGACCCCGTTCTCACGGGCGACGAGGTGACCGCGATGCAGGAGGAAGCCTCCAAGGTTCATGTGGATGACGACCTGCTCGATTATATGGCGCGGGTGGCGGACGCGACACGCGTTTCGCCGCTTTTCGAACTGGGCTGCTCGACCCGCGGTCTGCTGGCCCTGCGCCGCTGCTCCCAGGCCCTCGCCTACGTCCTCGGCCGCGATTTCGTCACCCCTGACGACATCCAGAAGGTCGCCGTGCCCGTGCTGGCGCACCGCTGCCAGGTAGCCCGCACCTTCGACCGCGGGGCCATGAGCGCCCACGAGGACGAAGACGGCATCCGCCGCATTCTCGACGAAGTCGAGGTGCCCCTGTGATGGCGTCTTACGCGGCCCTCGCGGCGGCCCCGCGTCCCCTTCTGGTTACCGGCATGTCCGGCTTCCTGGGCGAACACCTGGGACGCTTCCTGGCGCAGGCGGGACTGCGCGTCGCGGGGACTTTCCTCCAACGCCCCATCCAGGTCCCCCGCGCCGACGCCGTGCCGGTGGACCTGCGCGACAAACTGGCGGTGGGGCGCCTGGTGCGCGACATGCGGCCCCCCGTGATTTTCCACACCGCCGCCATGACCGACCCGAACCAGTGCGAGACCGACCCGCAGGGCGCCCACCACGCCATCGTGGGCGCCACCGCCAATCTGATCGCCGCCGTTCAGGAGCACAGCCCGGACACGCACCTCATCGCACTGTCCACCGATCTGGTGTTCAGCGGCGACAATGCACCCTATTCCGAAGTCGACGGCGCCAAACCCCTGATGGTCTATGGCGGTCAAAAGCGTCAGATGGAAGTGGCGGTCAACGCCATGGCCACGGGAACGGTGGTGCGGGCGGCCCTGATCTACGGTCCGCCGGCCACTCACAAAGGGAGCTTTCTGGCGTGGATGCGCGGAACGCTGGAGAAAGGCGAGCCACTGACGTTGTTCAGCGACGAAGTGCGCACGCCGGTTTTCTCCGGCGACCTGTGCGAAGCCCTCGCTTCGATCGCCGAGCGCCGGCTCTTCGGTCTCTACCACGCGGGCGGGCCGGAGCGGCTGACGCGGCTGGAAATGGGACGGCTGACCTGCGAGGTCTTCGGCCATCCCGAGTCGCTCCTGGCGCCCCGGCTTCTCGCCGAGGTTCCCACCGCCGCCCCCCGGCCCCGGGACGTTTCGCTCGACAGCTCGCGCCTGCGCGACGCCATCGGCTACTCGCCCCGGACTTTCCGTGAAGGCCTTCGCGCCGTCGCCGCCTCCATCGCCGAATAACCATTCGCCGCGAAAGATCGCTCCATGAGGCCCACTCGCACAACCTTACGCTTCTCTTCCCATATCCTCGCCCTGGCGGCGATCACCTTTCTGCCCGGGTCCCTCGCGGCGGCGGACGCCGCCGAGTCCGCCGGCGAAACCCATGACCTGACCCTGATCCTGACGGGGCATCTGGGCCGCGCCTTCACGCCCGTCGGCGAAGACCCCCAAGTCCAGCGGGAAGAGGCCACCGGCAAGCTGACCGACGCCATCGACCGTCTTCTCGACGCCCACCCGAACGCCCTTCTGATCGACGTCGGCGGATCGACCGTTTCCGACATCAACCGCGAGACGGAGTACTTCAGCCCCCAGTGGCGCTGGTTCGAGGAAAAGGGCTACGACGCGGTCCACATCACCGCCAAGGATTACGCCAATTACGGCGCGGCGGGCCTGGGGTTCAGCTACGCCGACCCCGACCGATGGCCCATGTACCTGGGCAACCTGGATGCCGCGGGGCGCCGCTATGAGCCCTTCGATCTCAACGACGACAAGAGCGTGGACCTGGGCGCCAGCCAAACCGTGACGTTGATCGCCGCGGCGGATAAATCCCGCCTCTCCGGCATGCCGCTGGCCCTCGAATCGGCCGCTTATCGAAATCCGGAAGATATCCTGAAAGAAGCGGTGGCGGAGGTCGATCCCGGCCAGCCGGTTCTGGTGCTCTCCGAATTCCCGCCACGCCAGAACGCCCACATCGCCCAGCGCTACCCCGCCGTGACGGCCGTTATCGAATCCAACAACCCCACAGGTGAAGCCCGTGTTGCCAACGGCGCGCTCCTGCTGCCCTTCCCCGCGGGCCATCAGGTGGTGACCGCCCACTTGAAAATCGGCGCGGACGGGGCGGTTGAGTCACACGAGATTTCCGCCGAACCATGGATCGATGAAGAAGCCTTTGCGGCCCTGCGCGTTCCCAATCGCGGCATCCTCGGCGTCAGCGTCCGCCCCCCCGAAGTCATCACCAGCCGCTTCGGCGTTCAGTCCGACGCCCTCGGCATCGACGTCCTGCGCGGTACGCCGTTCCCGGACCTGACCGACCGCGAGAACGTGTATGTCTACTCCTTTGAAATGGACGGACAGCGCTATCGCCTCTACCGCGTTTACTTCCTGGTGAACGATGGCTGGATTGGCTTCGACGCGATGGTGGTCATGAATCAGGACCACACCATACGAATGATCGAGACGAACACCCCCACCTATCCGTCGGGCCGCATCGACACACTCCTGGGTCAAGTGCTGGCCGGGTTCTACGACAAAGCCCCGGAGAACTGGACCATTCCCGCCGAACTTGTCGCCGGCTACGAGCAGCAGGCGGAAGCGATCGTCGATCTGCTGCGGCGCACGATCGAAATGGACAGGCGCGTCGCCGCCGAGTTGACCCTTCCGGCGGAGTAACCACTCTCGCCCCTTCCAGAGCCGCGAGACGCGATCCTGCAATTGCCGCATGGCCGTTTCGCGGTTCCTTTTTGCCCAGCCAAGACGCAACTCGAGAAACCACAGCCCTCGGCCCCGGGGCTCACTCCTTGCCCAAGACCGATCGCACGCACTGGCCGGTCCGTGTGCGCGATCAGTTCAATCCGCAAGGAGCCACACCATGCTCTCCCGTCAGAACGGCGCCACCGCGCGGCGCGCCCTCACCTTTCTCGAAATGCTTTTCGTCGTGGTCATCATGGGGATGCTTGTCGCGATCATCGTCCCCAAGTTCACGAACCGCCTCCAGACCGCCCGCATCGGCGCCGCCAAGTCCCAGGTTCACACCCTGGCCAACTCCCTGAACCTTTTCCTCATGGACGTCGGCCGCTATCCCACCGACCAGGAAGGACTGATGGCCCTGCTCGAACCGCCGTCCAGTGTCTCGAAGGAACTCTGGGACGGCCCCTACGTCGACTCCAACGCCCTGGCGCCCGACCCTTGGAAGAACCCCTTCGAGTACAAGGCCCCGGGTGAAATCCGTAAAGAGTACGATCTCTGGAGCAACGGCCCCGACGGCGAGCCGGGCACCGCCGACGACATCGGGAACTGGATTCCGGAGACGTGAACCAGCGGCGGGCAGCCTGAATTCTAGCCGCTGATGACGCGGATGAACACAGAAGACCTAACATTAAGGAGGTTCAATCCCGCTGAGTCCGTCTTGTTCGCGGTTTGTCACTCCATCCGCGCCAATCTGTGCTCATCTGTGGCCAAATGAAAAATCCTCAGCCACTCCGCTTTACTCCCGTTCCTCTTCGTCCTCCTCGGTCACTTCCCGCATCGCGCCGCGCATGCGGTCGGCGGGTAGGCCGGAGTCGAGGAATTCGAGCCCATCGCGGCCGAGCACCGCTTCGATCGCTTCGTGCAGGAAGCCTTGCGGGTCTTCCTTGCGCAAGCTCCCCATTTTCAACGCGTATCGCAGCACATTGACGCCGTCGCGGCTGCTGAAGGGCAGATTCACGGCGTGGGCTTTCTGCAGGAAATCGGCGACGTAGGCGATGAGCTGCTCGCCCGCGAAGGGAATGTTGAGCCGCAGGATCGCGATTTCTTCGTCGCGGTCGGGGAAGGTCACTTCGATCTGGGGCGCCAGGCGCGACTGGATGTACTCGGGAATTTCGTAGGTGCTGGCGTCGTCGTTCATCGTGACGCAGATGCGGAAATCATCGTGCGCGTGAATCTTGACCCCGGCCACGATGCTCTCGACATAGCGCCGCATGTCGAGCAACGGCGCCAGCGACGCCCACGACTTTTCGCTCATGCGGTTGCCTTCGTCCAGAATGCAGACCCCGCCGCGCAGCATGGCCGTCACCAGCGGCGAGGCGTGATAGGCGATCTGGCCCGCGCCGGCGATCACCGGCGTCACGAGCAGGTCCTCGGGCCGCGTGTCCATCGTGCACTGCATGATGTAGATTTCGCGCTGCATGGCGAGGGCGACACCGCACGCCAGGGTCGTCTTGCCCACGCCGGGCCGCCCGACCAGTCGCGGGTTCAGCGGGATGTCGTCCTCGGCCACCGTGGTCCAGGACGCGGCGAGTTGCTCGCGCACGCGATCGTTGCCGATCCATTGCGCCGGAACCTGGTCCGGGTGGGCCAGCACCAGGGTGACATTGCCGATCGTTTCCGTGGTCGCCATAGAGCGGGGCGGTCCTCTGCCGGGAAGTTGCGGGCGCAGCTTGCGGGGCGGCCCTCCCGGTTCTCAACCACAGAGTGACCCCCTTCCCAGTCAGGGACTTCAATGAAGCCGATAACCCGACACCCAACGCCCCGAACACACAATTGTCCCTTGTACTGTAAAGGTGCAGAGTAAGCTCAATAAAAAGAACAACCTCTGCGTCCTCCGCGTCTCTGTGGTGATTATTTTCGCCTCAGCCCCCACACCCCCGCCCCCAGCAACACCGCCAGCCCCGCCGGGCGCTGCCAGAAGTAGGCGAGGCCAACCAGCGCCTCCAGCGTTTCGTGCTCCGGCCCGAGAACCTCTCGCAGCACCACCCACAGCGACGGCCCGCCCGCCAGCGCCCACACCGCCACCGCCGCCCTGGGGCCGAGGACGCCCCGCGCGAGCCACCAGGCCGTCAAGGCCTGGAGCAGGACGTAGTGGTGTTCCCAGCAATCCGGATAGGCCACAAACCACAATGCCCAATAACCGCCCAACACCAGCGGGTCCAGCCGCCCCCGCCTGCGCCACGTCAGCCACAACAACCCCGCGCCGTAGGCCGCGATCAGCAACCCATTCACCCAAACCACCGGGTCGCGAAGTGCGGGCGCCTGGCCGGCGGGATCGAGGGCGGTGTCGAGGTCGCGGCCCTGCGCGATCCAGATGGTGGCGTTGACCGCTTCCTGGACGCCCTGGGCCCCGGCGTAGGGCTGGCGCTGGAGCAGCAGACTGCGCTGGTCCACGTTGAGCGCCCGAAAGGCGGCAAAGCTGTCCGGTCGCGCCAGGAAATACCCGCCCGCCAGCACGCCCACCACGGCCAGGCCCAGCACGGCCTCGCGCCGCCGCCCGCCGAGCCACAGCGGCAGCGCCATGGCGCCGGTGTAGATCTTCAGCGCCACCGAACCCGCCCAGGCCACCGCTCCGCCAGCCCGGGCGCCGCAGGTCAGGGCGTCCAGGCCCCACAGAATCAGCGTCGCCATCAGCACCGTGAACTGACCGAGGTGCCACTCGACCGCGAGGGGAAACCACGCGCACCATATCGCGATCAGCAGCGGCAGCGCCCCCGGCCGCCGCCCCGCCGTCAGCGCCAGGTTCGCCACGATCAGCCCCATATTGAAGGCGATCCAGGCGAGGAAACTCCACCACGGCGGCAGGGCGTTCAGCCCCACGCCGAGCGTATAGGCCGGAATCGGCAGGTAGCGATAAGTGGTGAAGTAAGGCGCGCGGACGGCTTCGCTGCCCGGCACCACGGAATACGGATCGCCCCCGCGCAGCACCCGGGCGCCGGCCTCGTAGGTCGAGAAAAAATCCGCTCCTGGCCGCATCGGGAAAATCAACCCAGCGTCCACGGAAAGGGGCTTCCACAGCCCTCCCGCGGTGCGAGGCAGGGGCGAGGGCTCGAGCCCCCACATTTCCGGCGGAACGCTCCGCCCCACCGGCCACATTGTCGCCAGGAACAACGCCCCCAGCAGCAGCAGCCACTTGGGCCCCCGCCAGAGCACCCGCAGCCCCGCGCGAAACGCCTCGCCGGTAGTCATGTCTGCCGTGTTGTCCGCCATGGTTTCGCGCCGCCCGCCGGGAAAAGTCACTCCGCCATTGCCGCCCCGGGCCCCTTGGGCGCAAGAGCAAGCCATGACCGACCCCGCCCCGCCCGACCTCAACGTGATCCTCTACTCGCCGCGCATCCCGCAGAATGTCGGGTCCGTGGCCCGGCTTTGCGCGGCCATGCGGGTGCGGCTCCACGTCGTGCGGCCCGTGCCCTTTCCACTTGATGATCGCGCCCTGCGGCGCGCCGGAATGGATTATCTGGATTTTCTGGACTGGCAGGTCCACGTCGATTGGGAGGCCTGCCGCGCCGCCCTCCTCCCCGAGAGCACCGTCTGGCTCTACACCACCCGGGGCACCGTGCCCGCGCACTCCGCCCCCATCCGCCCCGGCGACGCCTTGCTCTTCGGCAACGAAAGCCACGGCGTCCCCGACGCCATCCACACCGCCATCGGCCCCGCCCGCAGCCTTCGCCTGGAAATGAGAGACCCCCGCGCCCGCAGCCTCAACCTCGCCATGTCCTGCGCGATGGGGGTTTATGGGGCGCTGGGGGGATGGGGCGGTTGAGGTGACTGCGAAGAGAATCAGGTTTTTGGGACCGCTGCTCTCCGTCCAAGCGAGTTTTTAAGTTCCGATTGCATCGGATGGGTGGGTGGGGATGAACTTTCCTCATACACGATTAAGACGCGCCACATCACACTGTTCTTGTATTGCTCCAGCATTGGGACACCCAGGAAGCACTCAGTTTTTGTGGGAAATGGCCACTGTTGATCATGCATCAGACGAGGCGTTGGGATTCCTGGCCTGAAAGACTGTGTACCGAGTGGCGGGCCCGCAGGCTCTTGGAGCGGTCAAGAGACATCCCAGAGTCTGCTCATTGGAATTTGCAGCTTATTCTCAGGTACGCACGGTGCTTTGAGAGGCTGGCACAGACTGGCCATTATAGGCGGGTTGTTGAGATTGGCCCAGGAAGCTCGAGCGCAATCATTATCGCCCTCAAAGCGGTTAGGCCAGCAAACGCCTATCACTACAATGGTATCGAGGCATCGGCGCAAATGGCGTCTCCGCTGAAACAATACCTCGATCTCTTTCAGGTCAAAGGCTCTGTAATCACAGGAGACTTCTTCGACCAGCTCGTATATATCAGGGATGGCTCGATTCTTTGCTTTGAGCACTCCCTCGAGGATCTCTACTTTCATTATGTTCGCAAGGCGCTTAACGTGGATGAATTGCCATCAATGGACTGGATAGAAAAGCTTTCCCGCGAATCAGCGAATTTTCATGACCCTCTCCTATATAATTTTCTCCTCGATTTCTTCGCGCATGTCAACGATCTTCTTTCCAGGAAGTATGTGAGTGTCATTCTTCGTCACTACTGCTGGCCGGAAAGATCTTATTCCCCTCTTTACGGAATGATCGATTGGCTTATAATTCAGATTGTTCCCAGATTGATAAAAAACTTCAATTTGCCGGTGATGCCGGAGTTTGGCCACACTTCTCTGGACAGAGAATTTTTCTTCGTTTTGGGTGTACGTGAATGATGCTGAAAGAATGTGTTTATTGCCAAGGCTTGGTCAGCCCGAAAGCGGCCTTTTGCCCGCACTGCAAGCATCCTCGCCCTCTGGATGCAAAGCTGAAACAGGCTGAGCACGAAGCGAGACAAGCAAGGTTGGCTGAAAAGGAGCGACTCGAAAAGGAGCATGACGAAGAAAAAAAATTGAAGAATGAGGTATTGACTGGAACGATATCCTGCAAAGCCTGCAATCAGCAGTTGAGAATTGGGGATGTCCTGTCGGGAAGGCCTTGTCCCAACTGTGGTCATCCGAATTCCATATCGTGCGATTCGTGCCATGGAATCGCTCGTTGCTATGATCCCAAAATCAGGAAATTTGTGTGCGCCTCGGGCAATTGCGATAAATGCCATCGTCACATTGTCTGCCGCGAGGTCAAGACCGAAGTAGTCGAGCAGAGGTATCCCTGCACAGGAGGCCGCATAGAGAAATTTGTGTTCTGTAAATCATGCCACCGTGCATATCGAAAGTCGCGCGGGTTGACGCCGGATTTTGGCGCCGCGGATATCCCCGGACTCATCGGATGTCTTCTTATTTTAGGTCTTGTTGTCTTGATCCTGTTTGGACTGATGCGATGAAACGTTGAGACAGGCATGTCATCGACCGAACGATTTGTATTTCCTGGTTTCCAGCAAGCGTAGGCACACGAGAAAAACTTCCCCCCCAATCTGAACCGCCACCCCCCTTTGCCGCATCTGTCTGGGTGAACGCCTTTTTGGAAGGGCCCAGCATTATGGCTCTCAGTAAGACAGAACGATTACAGCTCGAACTCCTGATCGTGCGGCTCCAACGCGGGGACGAGTCCGCATTCGCGCCGCTGGTGGCTCAGTGGGAGCGGCCGCTGCTCTACTATCTGCGCCGCATCGCGCCGACTGAGGACGACGCTTGGGACGCGTTGCAGGAGACGTGGCTGCGGGCGTTGCGGGGGTTGCCGAAGTTGCGCCAGCCGGGGGCTTTTCCTGCCTGGATTTACCGCATTGCCCGCAACGCCGCCTTTGCCCAGCAACGCGGCCAGATCATCCACGACACCCTGCCCGAGGAATCAGACCGCGCCGGGCCCGCGGCGGAGGAACCGGACTTCTCGCCCGCCGAAGCCCAGGAGCTGCACTGGGCCATCGGCCGGCTGGACCTGCTCCACCGCGAGCCCATCGTGTTGCACTTTCTCGACGACCTCTCCATCGCGGACATCGCCGGGCTCCTCGCCATTCCCGAGGGCACCGTCAAGAGCCGCATTCACACCGCCAAACGCAAACTTCGCCACATCCTTCAGGAGGAACGCGCCAAATGACTTCCACCACCCTTCGCGACCAATTGATCGAACAGACCACCCCAGACCCGCGCCGCAAAGCGCACTTCGACGCGGCGATGCAGGAGCTGCTCTCGCCGAAACTCAGCCCCCTGCGCCAGCGGCTGACCCAGGTCAGCGGGGTCGTGGCCCTTATCCTGACGCTGCCGATGGGACTTTTATTCCTGCAGGAAAGCGGCCCGATCTGGATGCGGCTGGGGCTGCTGCTGTGCACGCTGGCGCCCCTCAACATGGGAATTTACATGCTGTCGCTGGCCCGGAGCCGCCGCTACCACCGCCGGGTTTACGGTCTGTGGCAGGTCGCCCACCTGACAGCTTTCGCATGGGTTTTTACGGGGCTGGTGCTGATGAAGGCCCTCGCGGCGCCCGACCCGGCGGCCATGATCCCACTGCTGGCGTTCGCTGGGCTGATGGCTGTGGGGCTGGGCGTGGTGCCGCTTGTGCTGTGGCGGATCAAGCGGAGCGAACTCGCCATCCGCGAGCAATTGCTCCGCAGCGAACTCGCCGCCGCCTCATCCCCGCCGGAACAATAACCACAGGAAAAACGGCCCGCCCAGCACCGCCGTCACGATGCCCACCGGGATTTCCGTGTTGCCGCCGAGGAGCCTGCCCACGGCGTCGCAGAGCACCAGGAACGCCGCTCCCGCCAGCGCGCAGGCGGGTAGCAGCCGCCGGTGATCCGGCCCCGTGAATCGCCGCATCATGTGCGGGATAATCAGCCCCACAAACCCCACCGGCCCGGCGTAGGCCACGCACAGCGCCGCCCCCAGCGCCCCCGCCATGAGGCACAACGCCCGCACCCGCCCCGGATGAAACCCCAGGTGCGCCGCCGTCGCATCGCCGAGCGTCATCACGTTCAGCGCCATCGCCGACGCCATCAGGATCGCGCCCACCAGCACCGCGCCTCCGCCGACGACCGCCGCCGCCGTGAAGTCCGTGGCGTCCAGACTGCCCATCAGCCAGCGGATCATGCCGGCGACTTCGTAGGGATCGCTTCGGTATTGCAGGATCATCACAGCGGCGCCGAAGAGCAGGTTCAGCGTCACGCCAGCCAGAATCAGGCTCGCCCCCCGCTCCGATCCAGGGCCCCGGCTCCGCGCGGCGAGCACCAGCACCGTCGCGGCGGCCGCCGCTCCCCCCGCGAACGCGGCCAGCGGCACCAGACCATAGAGCACCGCCGCGCCCGCTCCGGCGCCTCCGGCGGCTTGGAGCACCAGAAGGGCGCCGAGGCTGGCCCCGCCGCTGACGCCCAGCGTGTAGGGCGTCGCCAAATCGTTCCTCAGCAACGCCTGAAAAGCCGCCCCCGCCAGCGCCAACGCCACCCCCACGGCCAGCGCGAGCGCGACCCGGGGCAGCCTCAGCTCAAACAGCACGATGCGGTCGGTGTTCGTCTCGGCGGGAATCGAGGAATCGAGCGCCCGCGCCAGCGACAGCTCCGTCGGCCCGACCGTCGGCGCCCATAGTACCGCCCCCAGCAGGACGGCGCCTAAGACAGCGATCAAGAGCCAGAACGGCAGCGGAGCGGAGGAACGGGACAAGGGCGGCGGGGGCTGGCTTTACTTGGTGTTGGGGATGTCGCGGGTTTGGACAGCACCCAGAGAACGAAGATTGACGCCGGTCATCATGGCGAATTGCAGCCCGCCGCCTGCCTTGGGGACGACCGCCACCACGGCGCAACTCCCGTTCTGCTCCTGAATCGCCGACGTGATCGCGATCGAGGGGATGGCCCCCGGCATAGAGGGCATCATCTGCACCACGCCCGCCGGAGGTTGACCGGGCTGCGCGTAGGCGCTGGATGCGAAGGCTTCGGCGGGGGCGTCGCTGCCTCGGAAGGCGACAGCGAACAGCGCCACCACGGCGGCCACGGCGATGGCGCGCCAGAAGGGGGAATCGGCGAAGGCTTTCATAGGGAAACTCCTAAGGGAAGGGTGGTATTAAATTCCGCGGCCGACCGGTTGGCTGTTGCGGCGCTGCGCCTCGCGGTACAGGGGCCCGTCTTCGTCCCACCGCCCGGCGGCGATGTCATCCATTAAGCGCTCGGCCCGGGCATCGCCAGGGTGCGCGGTGCGCCAGCGCTCGAGCCGTTCCTGGGCCGCGAAAATGTTTCCCATGTGCAGCAGCGCCAGCGTTTCGCCATGCAACGCGTCGCTATCGCGAGGATGATCCCGGCGGAACATCTGGAAGACGTTCAGGGCGTCCAGGTAGCGGCCCTGGTGCAGCAGAAGATCGAACCCGCGCTCGAGTTGGGCCGGGCGCCGCGACGCCGGCGGGCGCCCACCGCCCCCACCGTCTTCTTCCTCGAACTCCTCCGCCTCGCGCAATTCCGCCCAGGCCGCCCGGGCCTCCACTGGCGTTTTTTCCTTCAACAGCAGCGCCAGCAGCGGATCGAGACCTTCGAGCGACAACAGCTTGAACAGGTGCCCGGCGGGCCGGCCGAGGAGACTCAGCCCCAGCAGGTTCGCAATCAGCGCCACGCCGAACGCCCGCCCGCGCTCGATCGCGACCAGCCGCGTGCTGGCTTCGATGGCGCGCACCCATCCGCAATCGTGCTGGGCCAGCAGCGGCATCGCCCACTGCGCCGGAAACAGCACGATCACCCAGAACCCCACCGCCCCCAGCGCCAGCCCCACGATCATCGCCGTCATCTCGCCCAGGCCGAACCACTCCCGCACCCAATACCCCATGTTGTACCCGCCCAACATCATCACCCCGCAGGCCAGCCAGAAAAACGCCCCCGTCGCCAGCGTCGGCGTGAACCCCAAAGTCCCCGCCGCCGTGTCGATCTCGTGGCGAAGCTGCCCCTTGCGCAGCCGCCCCTGGCGATGAATCAGATTCACCAGCCGCAGGTTCGACAAGCGCCACGTCGTCAGAAAGAAGAAACTCAGCGACAGCACCACCAAATACCCCAACACGGTGTAATCCCCCAGCCCATCCCACCGGAATGGATCGAGCGATGCCCCCCAGAAATGGTGCGCCGCAAAGTAATAGCCCCCCGCCACCACCCACAGCAGCCCAAGCCAGAACCCGAAATACAACCCGGTGATCGCCAGCGGCTTCATGTACAACCCGGGCTGCATCCCGAAGGCACAGGCGCGGCTCAGCAGGCGGGTGAGCGCGGGGCGCGGCATCTCGCGCCGGAAAAGGTACACCTGCGTCTCGAACCGGAACGCGTAAATCGCAAAGGCCATCATGGCCGGAGCCGCCAGCCCCAGGAAAATCCAAAGCGCCACCTGAGGCGGCATCGCCCCGGCCAGCACATTCCACCACGCCAGCACGAACGCCCCCAGGCCAACCGCCGACAGCGTCAGCAGCAGCGGCGCCCCCCGGTCGCTCAGGAAACCGGAAAAAGACAGCGGCTTGCCCCGGCGCTGGTGCAGCCACTCGGTCAACTGCCGGTCCGCGGACCAAGCCAGACTGACCCCCACCGCCAACCCCAGCACCACCCAGGTGGTCATCGTAAATCCCGGCGGCACAAGGATCGCCGCCACCCACAGCAGCACATGCAAGCCATTGAAGGCCCAGCGCTTGGGGGAATTGAAGAGCAGCTTGCGCGCCATGGAACGACGGCCGATCGGGAAGTCTCAGACCCCTACGCTACACCACCGGAATTATTCGCCACAAGGCCAGAGAGAAGGCCTTGACAGCACCGAGGAGGCCCATTAGAGAACAGAGGAACATTCTGATAAGGGAAAACATTCATGAACGAAGAGCAGATGGAAGTCCTCATCCCCCTCCTCACCGAACGGTTTCGCGCCCTCGCCGACGAAAACCGCCTGCGCCTCTTGATCCGCCTGAAAAGCGGCGAAGCCAACGTGACGACCCTGAGCAACGAACTCGGCCTCGGTCAAGCCTCGGTCTCCAAACACCTCGGGATCCTCAAACGCGCCGGCCTCGTGGCCCAGCGCCGCGATGGCGCCCAATCCATCTACGCCGTCAAAGAAGAGTCGATCTTCGACGTCTGCGAAGTGATGTGCGACAGCGTCCGGCGCCAGCACCTGGAAACCCTCGAAAGCTTCGGCAACCTTTACCCAGGACAAGGCTAAGACGACCATGACAGACGACAGCGGCGGCAAACGCATTGTGATCGTGGGAGGCGTGGCGGGCGGCGCGAGCTGTGCGGCCCGGGCGCGGCGACTCTCCGAATCCGCCCGCATCGTGATGGTGGAAAAGGGGCCCTACGTCTCTTTCGCCAACTGCGGGCTTCCCTACCACATTGGCGGTGAAATCGCCGACCGGCAGAAGCTCATCCTCAATTCGCCCGAATCCCTCGCCAGCCGCTTCGGCATGGACGTGCGCGTCCGCACGGAAGCCATCGCCGTGGACCCCAAGGCCCAGACGGTGCGCCTGCGGGACCTGCAAACGGGCGAGGAAACGGACGAGCCCTATGACGAGCTGGTTCTCTCCCCCGGCGCCGCGCCCCTGCGGCCCCCGATTCCCGGCATCGACCGCCCCGGCCATTTCACCCTGCGCAACGTCCCCGACACGGACGCCATCAACGCCTGGATCTCCGGCCAGAACGCCAAGCGCGCCGTCGTCGTGGGCGGGGGCTACATTGGCCTGGAAATGGCCGAGCAGCTCATCCATCGCGGCCTCGCCGTCACACTGATCGAACTCGCCCCCCAGGTCATGGCGCCCCTCGACCCGGAAATGGCCGAGCACCTGCACCGCGCCCTCCGCAAGCACGGCGTCGATTTGCGCCTCAGCGACGGCGTCCAGCAGTTCGACGAACCGGCCCCCGGCAGCGACGCCGCCGCCTCCGTCGTCGTCACCAAGAAGGGCGAGCGCTTTCCCGCCGACGTGGTCGTCATGGGCCTCGGCGTGCGGCCCGACATCCGCTGGCTCGGCGGCGCCAACATCGCCACCGGCGTCACCGGCGGCATCGCCGTCGATGACTTTCTGCGCACCTCGGTCCCCCACATCTGGGCCGTGGGCGACGCCATCGAGGTCCACGACCCGATCTTCGGCGAGCCCGCCCATATTCCCCTCGCCGGGCCTGCCAACCGCCAGGGCCGCCTCGTGGCCGACAACATCTTCGCCGAGTCGCAGAACGACCTGATCCCTTACGACGGCACCTACGGCACGGCCATTCTCCGCCTCTTCGAAGTCGCCGCCGGTTGCACCGGCCTGAGCGAAAAGCGCCTCCTCAAAATGAACGTGCCCCACGAGATCATCCGCATCCATCGCCCGCACCACGTGACCTACTACCCGGGCGCGGAGATGATGGATATCAAGGCGCTCTTTCACCGCGAGGACGGCCGCCTCCTCGGCGCGCAGATCGTCGGCGGCGAAGGCGTCGACCGGCGCCTCGATGTCTTCGCCACGGCCCTCGCCGCGGATATGACCGCCGACGACCTGGCCGAGCTGGAACTGACCTACGCTCCGCCCTTCGGCGCCGCCAAGGACCCCGTCAACATCGTTGGCATGGCGGCCCAGAACGCTCTCTCCGGCTTCGTCGATCCCATCGACTGGGTCGAACTGGCCCAGCGCGACCCCGCCAGCTATTACCTCCTCGACGTCCGCAACCCGCCCGAGCGCGAAAACGGTAAAGTGATCCTGCCCCGCCCCGGCGCCGAAAGCCACAACATCCCCCTCGATCAACTGCGCGCGCGCCTCGGCGAACTGCCCCGCGACCGCGACATCGTCGTCCATTGCCAGAGCGGCCAGCGCAGCTACTACGCCTGCCGCATCCTCGAGCAGAACGGCTTCAACTGCCGCAACCTCAGCGGCTCGTACCTGACATGGCAAATGGCCAAGGACGTTCTCGAACGTCAGGAAGGAAAAGACCAATGACCGCCACCACCGCCCCCACGCAAACCCTCTCGCCCCAGGTAACCAGCGAACGCCTGAAGGCCGACGCCAAAGCCCGCCTGATCGACGTCCGCACCCCCGCCGAGTTCGAAACCGAGCACGCCACCGGCGCCCTTTCGATCCCCCTCGACACCATCGACGCCGAGAAGCTGAAAGCCGCCACGCCCGATGGCGCCCCCGCCTACATCATCTGCCAGAGCGGCGCCCGCGCCCGCAAAGCCTGCGACAAACTCGCCGCCGCCGGGGCCGAAAACCTCGTC
The DNA here is from genome assembly GCA_040219255.1 of Sumerlaeia bacterium. GTDB lineage: Bacteria > Sumerlaeota > Sumerlaeia > SLMS01 > JAHLLQ01 > JAVJSW01. The sequence continues at coordinate 296,343 of JAVJSW010000060.1, read as the reverse complement.
CTCGTCGAAGGCGGCACGGAAGCCTGGAAAGCCGCCGGCCTCCCCACCGTCAAGGGCCGCCAGACGCTGCCCCTGATCCGTCAGGTCCACATCACCGTCGGCAGCCTGATCCTGATTGGCAGCGCTCTCGGCTTCTTCGTGCACGTCGGCTTCTTCGCCATCCCCGCCTTCGCCGGCGCCGGCCTGCTCTTCGCCGGCCTCACCGGCTTCTGCGGCATGGCGATGGTGCTGGGCAAGATGCCCTGGAATCAGGCCAAGTCGTAGATACCGAACCGCTCACCACAGAGGGCTCAGAGGACAGAGGTTACACAGAGTTGCATGATGAGGGGGGCTGGCAAACCGCTCAAACGCCCCTTCAGTTTATCAAGAGCTGACGTAACTTCTCTCGCTTCACACATCTCCGTGCCTCCGTGTCCCCGTGGTGAAATTCAATCCAGGACAAGAGCCAAGTCCTAGCGCCCGCCTACTTCCGGTGCCAGTTCCCGTCGTCGCCCTTCGAATACTTCCCCTTCACCGCGTTCCAGGCCACCTTGTGGGCCGTTTCCTCGCGCGAGGCGTCCCCCTTGCGGTCCTTCGGGCTCTTGTACTGATCGAACGCCGAGTTGAACGCTTCCTTGTAGATGTCCTGAGCGTGCGGCGGCAGATGCTTCTGCACCGCCTCCGGCAATTGATTTCGGGAATTGTACGGCATAAGCCCAACCTCCAGAGGGATTTCTCTTCACCCCCGGAAAGTTGCAAAACCCGATCCAGCGCCCCCGTTCGTAGTCCCGCCTTCAGGCGGAAAGAGCGCCGATAACCCCTGTTTCCAGTAAGCTGCCCCGATCAGCCGCCCTTTGCCAAACCCCCGGGCGCAAAAGAACCGCCGCCGGTCACGGGCGGGACGCCCGTGTTACCTTGGTTTGACTCAGCTTAGGCTACCACCCAAGCCCCCCAATCCCCACCAGCTTCGTCTCCAGGTACTCCTCCAGCCCTTCCTGACCGCATTCGGCCCCTTGGCCGCTTTGCTTCCAGCCGGGGAAGGGGCCTTCGATGGTGGAGCTGGACCAGTCGTTCACCGAGACGATGCCGAACTCCAGGCCCTCGGCGGCGCGGATGGCGGTGGCGAGGTCGCGCGTGAAGACGTAGCTGGCCAGGCCGTACTCCGTTTTGTTCGCCAGGGCGATCACCTCGTCCGCGTCCTCAAACCGCGTCACCGGCAGCACCGGGCCGAAGACTTCCTCGCGGAAGAGCGTGCTCTCGGGCGTGACGCCCGTCATCAGCGTCGGTTCATAGAAATAGCCACGGTGCAGGTCGTCCGGCCGCTTACCGCCGGCCTGGACGGTGGCGCCTTCGTCGCGGGTCTTGGCTACCAATTCCTCCACCCGGTCGCGCTGGCGCGCGTTGATCAGCGGCCCCACGGTCGTCGCCGGGTCCGACCCATCGCCCACTTTCAACTCGCCGAACTGCGGCAGAACGCGCTCGACGAACTCGTCGTGCACGTCGCCGTGGACGAGGAAGCGCTGGGGCGAAATGCAGACCTGGCCCACGTTGCGGCACTTCGCCGACGCCAGCCCCTTCGTCACCAAGTCCATGTCGGCGTCCGGGAAAATCAGCACCGGCGCGTTCCCGCCGCACTCCAGCGACAGCCGAGTCATGGTCTTCGACGCGCCATCCATCAGCAGCCGCCCGACCCGCGTGGACCCTGTGAAGTGGACTTTGCGGCAGGCCACGTTTTCCATCATTTCCTGGCCCATCGGCCCTGGTTCGCCGTTGATCAGGTTCATCACCCCCGCCGGGATCCCGGCCTCCACCATCAGGTTCACCATCGCCATCGCCGTCATCGGCGTGTATTCCGACGGTCGGCCGACCACCGTGCAACCCGCCGCCAGCGCCGCCGACCAGGCCCGCGCCGTGTTGTAGGCGGGGAAATTCCACGCCGTGATGGTCCCCACCACGCCGATGGGCTGGCGCAGGACGATCAGCCGCTTGCCCGGTTTGCGGGCCGGGATCGTGCGGCCATAGGCCCGCTTGCCTTCCTCCGCGAACCACTCGAACAACGCCGCCGCCGCCAGCCAATCGCCCTTCGAATCGCCGATGGTCTTACCGCTCTCCGCCGTGTTGATGGGGTGCAGTTCCTCGAGCCGCTCACGGATCAGGTGCGACGTCTTCATCAACACCTCGGCCCGCTCGTAAACCGTCTTGCCGGACCACGCGGAAAAGGCGCGCTCCGCCGCCGCGATCGCCGCCGCCGCGTCGGCCCGGTCGCCAAAGGGCACCGTCGCGATCGAGCCCTCCGTCGCCGGGTTGATCACTTCCCAGGTGCCGCCGTTGGCCGCATCGGCCCACTCGCCATCGATGTACTGCTTGAAGATCATAGGAGAATTCCCCGGGAAAGGTCTGGCGCGTCAGAACCATGGCGCGCGCCACCTTTCCCGGGGACCGAGACTTCGGGCAAGGGCTCTCTTTCGGGCCCGCCTGCCTTCATGGCTTACTCACCACCACGCGCTGCCAGGGCTTCACTTGCTCGAAAACGGGCAGCGCATTTCTCCATTTCTGCCAGATCGCCAAGCCATCCAGTTTCGACAGACAGGAACGGCCGGTCTTATCCCACACAGTTCGACCCCATAACCGCCCCCTTCGAATCCCCACCCATACCCAACGCCGTCAACAATCTCCGTGCCCTCCGTGTCTCTGTGGTGAATTTAAATTTAATCCAGAGCGACAACGCCGTTTTGTCTTTTTTGTCTTTCTTGCTCCCGAAGTTCCACATGAGGGGACAAACCGAATCGCCTGTGAGAGACTCCTTCCGAAGTCAACCGAACAGGAAGCCCCCGCCCATGCGCCCGTCCCTTCACCACGATGTGACCCCACCTTGCGGCTTTCTCCGCGGCGGCTTACCCGGCCCGCGAGAACCCCTACTGCCCCTCCGGCGCCAGCATCCGGTACTCCGCCAGGAATCCGCTCTCGTTCTGCACGATCGTCTGGCCCGAACCGAGGAAGTACCGCCGCCACCAGGACGCCGGTGGGATGTCGTCCGGCGAGAGCGAAATGCCCTGCGCAATCAGGTCGCCGCTGAACGCCTCGACGATCCAGCGCATCTGGTCCGAGGCCCCTTCGTAGGCCTTCTGGCTCGTATAGCTGAACACCCGCAGGTCGCCGTCGCTCGTGCCCAGCACCTCGCGCACGGCCCGGAACTTCTCGTCCTTCGCCAGCGAATCGCTGCTCGCGCCCGTCAGGCGCCGCATCGCCGCCTGCCCGTCCTCCAGTGTCGACGACAACACCAGCCCCCCCGGCGTCACGCCCAGGCATGGCCGAATCGGCATCCCTTGACCCGGGTCCTGCTTCATCGCCCACAGCGCGAAGCCCTGCTGATCCAGGTTTTCCAGCGGCAACTGGAACGGATCGCCGGTCAGCTTCTGCATCAGCGTGTTGATGCTCTTCGCCGTTTCCGAACCGTTCTCCAGGCCGAGGATCACCACCTGGGAATAATCGGGCATGAACTGCTGCTGCTCCTCCGTCAGGCGCTGCGCCAGGTCCGAAGGCAAAGGCACCTGATAATAGGCGTGCTCGCCCTTGATGTGATCCAGGATATCGCGCTCGAGATCGACGCCGAACTGATTGCGCAGGTTCATCAACTGCGCGTTCAGCATCCCGTCGGCCTGGGGCTGGGTCTGCTTCACCAATTCGCGGATGGAATTCCACAGCACCCCCACGTCCAGCGTCCAGCTTCCCATAGCGATGGCATTCGATGGCGTCTTCTCCAGCAACTGCAACCGGTTCGGTTCGCCCGCGCGGAGCATCGTGCTCAAAAGCCCGCTGTTCGCCGGCACACCAAGGCCGGTGCGCGTTGTCGCGCCGTTGGGGGCGAAGTCGAACATCATCAGGATCCCGCCCAGGTTCGCAATGCCCAGCGCCTCGAACGCCTTCTTGCCTTCTTCCGGGGCTTCGCTCATGCGGGTCATGTCGCCAAAAAACTTGCCCGCGTCCATATAGCCCTGGATCAGACCCAGGTCTTTCACGCGCTGCTCTTCGCGGCGGAACTTGCTCGATTGCCCGAGCGTTTCCTTGTCCCGCCCCGACATCGTCAGCAGCACCTTCTCCACCGGTTTGCCGGCGCCCTCGCCCAGGATGAAATGGCTGTCGGTGAACGCGTACTGGATCAGGCGAGTTCCCGCTTCGGTTTCCAACTCCAAACCCCGCAATCCATCGGGCACTTCCCTGGCCGAGGACGAATCGGCGAATTCGAAGGAAAACACCCGCACGCCGCCGACTTCGTTGGCGCTTTTCTTGGCCGTGTCCGGCATCCATTCCTTCAATGCCCGATCCACAACGCGCTCCGCGTTTTCGCGCTTCTCCTTGTCCAGCCCCACGAGAATCGCCGCGTGCGGCGTTTCCGTCTCGAAATCCAATTCCGTAATCGCCATCCCGACCGAGCCATCGGCCATCGCGTACAGATCCGCCAGCGAAAGCCCCAGGTCCTTTTCGACCCGCTCCGACGCTTTCTCCCACGCCTGCGTGATCGCTTCGCGCATGCCCTTGAATTCCGGGCTGGCCCACGCCTCGGCGTAGATGCTGCGCTTCCACTCCTCGCGCAACGTTTCCACATCGGCGATCGTCACCGCCGCCACGGTCTCGTCCGGCAGCATCCGCAGCAGCGGCTCGTCCGCCGTCAGGGCCGCGGGGGCGGTCAACAGCGCTCCGGAAATCGCCCAGGCCGAAGCCCGGCGCGTCAGGAATCGGGGAAGATAACTCATAGCACTCATCCTAAATGGGGGAATTGTCCGGGGAGAAGGTGCGGCCTATTCCGGCCGGTGATAACGGAATCCGTCGTTCTGGGCCTGCTGGCTGTACGCGTAAGAATTCGAATTCGCCAGGAAATGGCGCAACAGTTCGACCGGCAGAGCGAACGCGATGCCTTCCTGGAAGATGGCCTTCAGAGTCACCAGCCCCACTACCGACCCGTCGCTGTCGATCAGCGGTCCGCCGCTGTTGCCCGGGTTCACCGGCGCCGTCGTCTGGATGTAAATCACATCGTTGAAATTGCGATCGAGCGAGCTGACGATCCCTTCCGTCACCGTGCTCTCCAGCATCATGGCGCCCATACCCGGGTTGCCCACGGCGTAAACCGCGTCGCCGACGCGCAGCGCGCCCGGTTGCGCCACGGGAACCACGTTCAGTGTCACACCCCGCTCCCCCACCTCGTCCATGTCGAGCCGCAGCAGCGCGATGTCGTACAGCGTGCTGTAAGCCTCCAGCTCCACGTTTTCGAATCGCTCGCGTTCCCATTGGCCGTTGCGCAACTGAAAAATCGTGACGGTGTGGTATTTCTCGCCCCGCACCACATGATAGTTCGTCACGATGCGGCCTTCGTCATCCAACACGAACCCGGACCCCCGGCCTCGCGGATTCGCGATCAGCACCACGCCCTTCTTCACATCCTCCACCATTTCCTGCTGGCTCAGGAGCGAACCGCTCCCCTCGCGCCCCTCCGTGACCCCCGCCAACGCCGAACGCTCCTGCGCCGGGCCCGACAGCAAATCCGCCAGGGTCAGCCGCCGCTCCACCGCTCCGCGCGGAATCGCCAGGATATCCGGCCCCACGTCGATGAAGATCTGCTCCGGTGTGTCCTTGATCAGCCGCCCGATTACTTCGCCGCCACCCTTCAGGCTCCAGTAGTAGCGCGCCTCCTCCGCCCCTTCCGGCAAGGAAGGTACCGGCGTCTCGGCCGCCGGGGTGGCCGGCCGGGAGGGCTCCGGAGTTGCCTCGGGCGTGGGCCGTACCGGCGATTCCAGTGGCATCCGCCGGCCCGGCGGCGTCGCCGTCGGCGCGGGCGTCTCGGTCGCTGGCGTGGGCCCCGCGGTCGCCGTTGGAGTCACCGTTGGCGTGGGAGTCGGCGTCGGTGTCGAAGTCGCCGTCTGTACCAGCTCGCCGGTGGTGGAAGCGGAACTCGAAACGCGGTTGCCGCTTTGCGCCACCACCGCCACGGGCAGAGCGGCAATCAGAACGGCGGTCCGGAGTGAGGAAGCAAACATGGAAATCTCGTAACGCGGCAAAATGGAGGGGCAGGGGCCTCTGCGAGGCGCGGCGATTAACACCGCTTTTCCGGCCCCCGGGCAAGTACGAAACAAGAAAAAGGCCTCCACCTTTCGAGGGCGGAGGCTAATCTCCCGAATCCGGGAGTGAAGGTTGGCGGGAGGGAAAACCTAGAATTGAGAGGAGGTCCAGTTCGACAAGTCGTCTGGATCGGTCCCGATCAGGCCGGAGTTGACCGTCGACTGGCCGTCGGGGCCGAAGGACACGAGCTGGAACGTGCTCGGGTTGTAGAACTGATCGATGGTGAAGAGCGGATCGCTGGCGGGAAGCAGCGTGCCTCCGAGCGTATCGTAATCGGTCGAGCGGATGTAGTAGTACGGTCTCTTGAAGGGATCGAGGAACTGCGTCTGGTAGACCGCGCCGGACGGCGCCACGGAAGGATCGATGACGGTGTTCGAAGGGAAATCGTACACCCCCGTGTTATCGCGGAAGTCGATGTAGGGGCCTTGCCACAGCGGCGTCACCTCTGCATCCGAATCGACCGCGTTTTCCAGGACGCCCCGCATGAGAGCGCCGTACAGAGACCCCGAACCCTGATAGGGCACATCGGTCGCCGGCAGGAAATTGAACGTGCCGCCGCTCGTTCCCGACGGGGGATATTGCCCCGTGTCGAGTTGGTAGCGCGTGATCGCGACTTCCAGCGCACTGATCTCCGCACGCGCGCGAGCCGCTTTGCTCTTGATCAGTTCGCGGCTGTACACGCCCACGGCGATCGTCGACAGGATCGACACGACCAGCACGACCACCAGCAGTTCAAGCAGCGAAACGCCTTTGGCTGAAATGGGCTTCATGAAAGGACCGTCCAGGGGTAGAGGGTGCGGAGAGTGACGAGGAGAGACCGGTTAGAACAGGTTGAACGACGTTTCGTTCACCACCGTGCCAAAGGTGTAGAAGATGTCGTCGTCCAGGTCGCCGCCCACGCCATCGTCCGCGATGCCATTCGAGCCGTAGGAGAGCACCGCAAAGCGGTCGAAACGGTCGTCGTCGTTCGTCAGACGGCCATTGTCGAAGTTGCGGGCGCGGCTGTTGGTCGTCAGCGCGATCTGGCTGATGGCCGACGGAGCCGGCTCGTCGCCGGTCAGACCCAGGTCGCTGTAAAGGCGATAGGGACGGCCCCACGGATCCAGCAGGATATCCGTCGAGATGTCTTCCTGGTTCGCGTTGACGGTGTTGTTGTCGCCGCTGGTGCCCTGGAAAACGCGGCCCGGATTCAGGAACGGACCCTGCCAGAAAGCGATCATCCGCTCCACCTTGTCGTCGCTCGAGGAGAGCGTCTGCTGGCTGCCGAACTGGTCGTCGAGCGGGATGAAGGGATCGATGACGAATTTCGTGCCGTCGTTCGAGTCGTTCTCGAAATCGTCGCGAACGTCTGTGCCGCCGTTGTCAAGGTTCGGCACGTTGTCGAGGACGTGCATCGGAACCACGAAACCGTGCGTGATGATCACGGCTTCTTCCGCATTGGCGATTTCGCGCACTTCGGCGCGGGCGACGGCCCGGCGGGCCTGCTCGCTCTTTTGTACGTACACCGGCACGGCCAGTGTCGCCAGGAGCGAAATGATCGCCAAAACGACCAAAAGCTCCGTTAGGGTAGTGGCGCGCAGGAAAAGTCCTTTGCGCTGGGATTTGAAGAAACGGTTCATTGTATGGTGCCAACCTCCGAAAAACTGGGGAAACCGTCGGAACTGATCGTTGTCCTATGAAGTGTGGTGATCCTAAGCCCGGCGCGTCAACATGGCATCACCGGGTTTTTCAAGTGTGCGGAAAATCTTACTGCCCGAAGTTCCGGACAATGTCGTCGCCTTCTCCGGGGATCGGCGTCCCCGCTCCGTCTCCCGGCAGTCCGTCGGGGCCGAAGCTCACCAGCGTCGCCCGGTCGAAGGCCTCGTCCAGATTGCTGACCGTCACGCCGCCCAGGCCGAGCGGGAAACTGGCGCTGGTGGTGAAAATGCCCGCCGGTTCCAGCAGCATCCCAGCCCGCGTGAAGATCACGTAGTTGTTGCCCCACGGATCGTCCGGAATGCCGTCCGGCAGGTACGCGGTGCCTTCGCCGCCGTCGAACGGAGACTGCGAGTAGCTGTTCTCGTCCCGGTTCCAGTTCACGTACGGCCCGTAGAAATTGAGCGCCGTTTCGTTCACGTTGATGTTGCCGAGAAGCGTCGATCCCACCACCGCGGCGACCAGGTTGCCCGTGTTTGGATCGATGAAGATCTGGTTGATGTTGCCGAAGTAGTTCGACCCCGGACCGAAGTAAGAACTGATGCTATCCACCGTGCCATCGGCCGGATCGAAATCGCGCTGGAACTGCTGGGCGTTCGCGCGGTTGCCAACATCGTTGAGAAAAAACAGGCGTCCGTAGTACCCGATATCCACCGCCAGCCGGTCCTGCGCGTTGGCCAGCCGTTCCAGATCGGCGAGGGCGGCGGTGCGGCGCGCCTCCTCCGTCCGGTTCGAAACCAACGGGATGAGGATCACGGCCAGGATGCCGATGATAATCAGAGCGATCAGCAGCTCGAGGATCGAGAAGCCTTTATGAGAAGCGGTTCGTTTCATCGTGGTCGTCCCGTGAATGAGTGGGGGAAGAAGCCTTTCCTCGGCGTCGTGCGTGTTCAGGGTGAATCCGTCGGGTGCGGGCGCAACGTTGCCGCCTTAGAACCGGTAGCGGATGTCGTCGCCCACCGTCTCGCTCAGGCGGCCGATCGGCGTCGGGTAATAGTCGCCGGCGCTGCCAAAGGTCGGCGCGTCGCCCGGCAAGCCATCGGGCCCCAGGGACCAGACCTGATTGTACGGCGAGTTGTAGATCGAGCTGGCGAAGGCGCTTGGGTGCGGATAGATTCCGGTGCTGAAGAAAATGTAGGGGTTGCCGAAGGGATCGAGCGGGAAGCGGTCCGCCAGCGCGTCCGCCGCGTTGTTGGTCGAACCGGCCGGCGGGCTGATCGGGTCCTCGTAATACAGGGGCCCGCCGTTTTCCACGACCAGCCAGGGCTGGAGCGACCGGATTTCCCCCATCGTCGTGGACTTGTTGTAGGAGATGTAGGGGCCCTTCCACTGACGGTCGATGGCGCTCTCTTCGAGTTCCAGACCGTTCCAGGTATACTCCGGGGCGCGTTCGCTGTAGGGGATGTCCGCCAGCGGCTCGCCGGTCGTCTGGCTCGAACGGTTGTCGAGCGCCTGCAGCGGCACCGCGCGGGCGATGTCCGCCTCCACCAGCAGCATCGCCTTGGCCAGGGAGGCCATTTCATCCTGCGCCCCCACAAGGCGCGCTTCCGTCGTACGCGAGCGGTAAAGCGGCAGAATGAGGAGCGCGATAATCGCGATCACGGACGCCACCATGGCGATTTCCACGGCGGTGAACGCGCGGCGGCGGGATCGGGTCGTTGTCATCGGTACGCGTATCACGGATCGGGGTCCCTTATTCGAAAAACTCGTCATCAAGCGGAGAAAAAACGTTAGAAGCTGAAAACCACATCGTCCGAACCGGAATCGGTGATGGCGACTTGGTCATTGAGATCGTTGTTCAGAGCGAGGCGATTGATGATCCCCGCGTTCTGGGCGAATTCCGTTGTCCAGGCGTTCGCCCGGGCATCCGCCGCCGATTGCGTCAGCGTCGCCGGCGAAAGATAAGTCAGCGGCAGTTCCGTGTTGTTCGGATTGCCGGTGTAGAGCCGCAGGCCATAGGGGCCACCATCGGCGATGTCGTCGAAATTGCCTGTCGCCTGGAACAGATCGCCGCCACCGGGCACCTGGTTCAGACCGTAGCTCACGACGGCATTGACGTAATTGCCCGTGTTCTGCGTGCTGTTCTCCGTGAACCGCAGTGTCGGGTTCGTGGCGGTACTCGCCGGATCGATGTCCAGCATGTAGATCATGTACGGATTGTTGTAGGTGTCCGCCGGCCAATCGAAGGCGAAATCGGGAGACACCAGCGGCAGAACCATCTTCTTCGAACCGCCCCGGCCCTGAGCCACCGCGCTGCGGGATTGCGACGCGGAGAAATACGCCCCCCGCCAGTTCTCGCGAACGTTGGCGATCTGGTTGAGCGGCAGGATGTCATACACACCCATGTTCAAGTACAGGCGGTTGGGATCGCCAGCGAAGACCTGCTGGCTGCTGAGTTCGAAGGTTGTCCGGCTGTCGTCCAGGAAGCAAGGTACTGGAAAGAAGCCCACATCCTGAAAGGCGAAATCGAGCGCCTGGGCCAATTGGCGGGTTTCGCCGATCATGGCCTTGCGCGTGTTCGAGCGGAACTGCTGCTGAACGCCGAAGATGGCCAGCCCGGAGAACAGGGCGATGAGGGCGCCCACGATCACGAGTTCCACCAGGGTGAAAGCGCGCTGCCGTGTTCGTCTCGTCATTCCTGGGATTGCCATGGAGGTCGTGCTCCTCTTCGGATTCGGGTTTGGGCTTGGGGGCTCAAACCCTCCAGTCTTACAAAAGGTGGGGCGGAGGCGGCCCGGTGTCAACTCCGTGCGCGCCGCCGCCATTCTCGCAACCCGGTTCAGCGGGCCGGCCGGCGGGCGATCGTCTCGGGCGTTCCCCGGTCCGTCGCAACCAGCCACTCCGTCCGCAAAGCTTCCTGCAAGTCCTGCCCCGACTCTGTCGCCAGCTTGGGCTGTCCGACAAGCACAAAGGATCGCGAATTGAAGGCTACGTAGGGCGCGATCGACCGGAAGCGGGCCAGCCGCTCCTCGCGCGAGACCCCTTGGCCCCCGCCGTAGAGCGCGTCGTCCACCAGGAGATCGCTCAGCCGATGGTACAGCAGGCCATCGCCCAGGCCGCCGGCCCGGGCCTGCGATTCCTCGCGGCCGCGCCGCTCCGCCAGAACCGCCGCCGTCCGCGCGCCGAAGCCCGGCACCGCGGCCAGCACCGTCTCCGGCGCCGTGTTCACATTGATCAGACCGTGCCGCACGTTTGCCGTCACCGCCCGGCCCAGAGCCACACCCGTCAGGCGCTGCACCGCCAGATCGTCCACATCGCCGCGGCTGTAACTCGCCGCGATGTCCTGGCGCGTGTCCGCCGCGAAGAGCGACGCCACCTGCTCGTTGCGCGAGGTGCGCTTCGCCTTGATCGCCGGCGGGGTCGTGCCCACGGTCAGCAGATCCACCACGCGGGCATCGATCGCCAGCGGGTCCGCCGCCGCCAGCGCGTCGTCCGGCCGCGGGCTCTTGGGCGTGGCCAGCACCGGATAGCCCCACAGGTTTTCCTCGCCCGAGTCCGCGTCGTGGAACCCGGCGAAAACCATCAGGACATCCGTCACATCGGCAAAGGGCCCATTCATCGGCGCCAGCGCCAACCGGTCGAAGGTGTCCGGATCATCGGGCAATTCCGCCGCCGGCAGACCGAAAGGCGTCGCGCGCAGGCGTTCCACCGAGCGCACCAGCGGGTTTGTCCGTTGGAACGAGTAGATGCCTTCCGTCGGACGCGCGCCGGGGCGGTAGGTGAACTGATCCACCAGGTCCCCGTCCGCGTTCACCAGCTCCACCGTCACCGGCCCGGAGGTTGTGTGCGGCAGGGCGAAACCGGCGCTTTCCAGAGCGCGCCGCTGGCGGCCGTTGGCCACCACGCCGAAAACGTGGTACAGGCTGCCGGTGCCCTCGATCAGGTCCTCGGAGTCGTCGGACGTGCTGTCCAGGTCATCGGTCAGGATCAGGTAGCCCTTCGGCGCGATCGAACCGGTGATGGCGAACGCCGTCCCGGCGCCGCGCAGCGACCAACCAGTCAGGTCGAAAGGTTCCGTCCAGGGATTGTACAGTTCCACGAACTGGCCGTCGTCGCCTTCCCCGTCGTCGGTCAGGGAATCGGGATAAACTTCCGTGATATAGGGCGTGCGTTCGAAGCCGAGAACGGTGTCCTCGCGCGTCGAGCCGTGGAAGATCGTCGGCACGCTGTCGAAGTCCCGGGCGTCGGCCACATTGGCGGCGAATTGGGTCAGGAGGACGCCGTTCTTGCCCGAGTCGCCGTAGAGCGTCCGCAGGCCGTCGCGGATTTCCTCCGCCGTGGCGCGATTCGCGTCCACCCGGGCGATGGCGTCAGCGCGCAGCAGATCGTCCTCGCTCGCGCTGAAGACCGTCAGGTAGGGCCGGGCGCTTTCCAGCAGTTCCGGCGTCAGGCCGGCGTCGCGAATAAGCTCGTAGCGCAGCAGGTCCGACAGCTTGCCGAAGCGGATGTCGTCGCCCAGGGGCGGCAGCCGAAGGTCCGCCACGTACTCGTCGCTCTCGTCCGTGTTGGTCATCAAGGCCTTGCGGGCCGCGGCGCGCCATTCCTCCTCGCCCTCCGGCAGGTCCCCGTAAGGTTCGCGGATGGACTGCAGAAGTTCTGGCAGAAGCAGGTCCAGGCGGCCGGCCAGTTCCGGGTTTTCCTCGCGCAGCAATTCGGCCAGGCCCTCGCGCGTGTCGTAATCGTCGTCGAAGTCCTTCTTGCCCGGCGCCCCGTCGGGCCCCAGGCGCACCGCCACGATGGCCCGGGCCAGCGCGTCGGCGTCCACCGCGTGGCCCGATTCGGCCCCGTGGGCGTCGAAAAATCCGGCCAGCACTTCGTAAGGCGCGGCGTTGACGTTAACCCGGGCGGAGGCGTCGAGCACCACCACCTCGGAGTTTTCCGTTTCGTGATAGGGGATCAGGGCGCCGGAGGCGTTGGTTCGCAGGCTGCGGTTTGAAGTCTGCTGCGTTGCGGCGGCGGTGACCGCCGGTTGCGAGAGAGTGGCGGGCGTCAGGCGGAAGCCCCGCCATGCCAGCGATTCGCTCGCGATGGCGCGCTCGCGTTGCCCGCGGTGCTCGGAACTCAGAGCCAGATCGAGCTTTCCCGTCGGGCCGCTGGGAAGTTGATACGCCAGGGCGAAGGCCACTTCCTCCACGCCGGTTTCCGTGGCCACGCGGTTCTGGACGCCATTGGCGAAGTTCTCCGCCGAGGCCACTTCCAGCCGGCTCGTGAACGACAGCGTGATGGCCAGAAGCACCAGGATAGAAAGGATGGCGATCACCAAAAGAATCGCCGATCCCCGGTTCGCGGGGCCGCCGATCCTGCCTTGTCTGGTGGGGCGCATCATGTTCGCCATAGCAATTCAGGAGTCCGTCCTGGGGGGAAAATTCGCGGGTTCGGGCACCGTGGCCACCGAAAAGTCAACTTTAGGTCAGGAAAGACGAGGCGTCACATCCTTGGCATTCCGTAATCGCGGTAATTCGTTTGGCTCACCGTCTCGTCCAGCGTCACCACCATCCCCAGGCTCAGCGTCTTCAGCGGCGTGCGATCCAAAGCGGTATCGCCGGGGCGCCAGCCGGAAAACTCCTCCAGCGGGATGGGCTCCGCGTTCACCGTGACGCGCACGTAAACGGCCGCGGGAAACGGAAACGGAGGAATGCCGGCCGGCGCATAGAACGGTCGGCGCGCCGGGTTGTTGAAATAATCGCCGGAATCGAAATCGGACACGTAGTAAGGTCCGTACTGGGAAGGCGCCGCGCACGCCGTCAGGATGTTGCTCGTAACATCGTCGTTCGCGTTCCACGGCAGAATGTCCAGGCTCACCACGTCGAACACGACCGGTTCGATTTCGACTTCCGACTCCATGGTCACTTCGTTGATGATGACGTTCTGGCGGAGCAGCACCCATTCGCTGCCAAAGCTCGCGCTGTCGTCGAGGCGGTAAGTGATTTGCTCCGTCAAGGGTTCGCCCAACTCATTGGTGCGCACCGAGGGGAGGCGAAGCGTGAGGATGTCGCGCGAGAAACGATTGTCCTCGTCCACTGCGACGTCGCCCAAGTCGGGGATGACGGTGTAGGCGGCGCGCTCGATCAGGGGCGGCGATCCGCCTCCCGGATCCGCTTCGGCGTGCGTATCCACCCAGTCGCAGTCTTCGTCCAGACCGTTGACCACTTCCTCGTCCACCTGTCCGTCGCCATCGTTGTCGCGCAAATCCCCGTGGCCCAGGGTTTGACTCTGAACTTTGAAGACCTGGGGCTGGGGAGAGGGCATGGAGTTGTCGAGGTTGACGTCGAAGGCGACGCGCTGCAAGTCGCGGGCGATGATATCGAGGGCCGCCCGGGCCCGCGTATGGGCGCGGATTTGCGCCTCGGAGGCATCGGCGGCGCGGGAAATCTGCAGGAAAGCGGTCACGACGCTCCCTGTGAAGACCAGGGTCACCGTCATCGCCACCATCAACTCCGTCAGGCTCAAGGCGCGAGAGCGCCGCCGCCGGCTCTCGAGCGGCGTGCGGGGGCGGATTTTCGGGGAGCGTTGCGTCATCGGCGCGGGGTCCGTACCGGAGAAATCGAGGTTCCGTGGCGAAATGTGCAAGGGACATTCCACACTGCCGGAAGTGTGGGGCAACCGGAAGAAATTGGCACCTGCGATTTTGTCCTAAAGAAAGAGAGGAAGGCCAAAGCCGGCTAGGGGGCCAGCGGATCGCCGTAGAACCGCAGTTCGTAGATCACCGGCGTTTGCGGGTCGAAGCTCTCGCTGAGGCGCACGATCACGCGGGCCACGCCGCGCCCCGTGCGCGGGTCGCCGGGGTCCTCCGGCAAGTCGCCAAGGACGGCGCTCAACCCGGAGTAGGAATAGGTCAGCCGCGGATCTTCCGGCCAGGCCACCGGGTCCGTTTCCCCTTCCAGATTCCGGACCGTGGCGGTGAAGCTGTCGCTGCGCAGCGGGTACTCGTCGCGGCGCATTTCTTCGACTTTCTGGTAGGCGAGAATCACCGCCGAGCCCTTCAGCGCCGCGTCCGTGTTGGCTCGCAGGCTGACGGGAAAGAGCTGAACGATGGCCACGATGCCCGTCAGCAGGATCGCTAGGGCCACCAGGACCTCGACAAGGGTGAAGCCGCGGCGAACGGCGGACTGGCGCATGGCGGGGTTACTCCAGGCGAGTGCGTTCCAGGAATTGGGGCTCGCGGGACGAAGGGAAAAGGCGAATGGAAGTGTAGTTCTCCGCCACCGTCGCATCGTCGAATTCGCGGCGGAACGTCACCACCACGAAGCGATTGCGGCCGTCGGGCTCGAACAGAATGCTGTGAATGCCCGAATCGAAAACGTCGGGTCCGACCCTCAGCCGCTCGATCAGAACGAACTCCGCGGCCTGCTCTTCCGGATAAATCTTCGGCTTGTCCAGGTTGCCGTTCCGGTCGAGACCGTCGATCCAGAAGGTTTCCTTGTCCAGATTGACCACCATCTGGACGGGCCGCCCGGAGTTGATCGCCAGGTTTTTCGCCGTGACCATCATCGCCTGCGCCTTGCGCCCGGTGGAATTGACCGACAGGGTGCGCCGATAGCTGGAATAGCTGTAAAGCGCGATCGTCGACCCAACCGCCAGAATCGCCACCACCACCATGATCTCCGCCAGGGAGAAGGCGCGAACGCGTCGATGGTTGAGTCGAGAGAACCTGGGCAAGAGCTGGGCACTTCCTGAAAATAGCCGGTACTTCACCGATGAAGTTTCATTTTGCGGTCGATGGACCAGGCTGTCAATGCCAACGATCCCTCCATCGCGGCCCGCCACCCGCGCACCCCAGAGGGACAGGCGGAGGGACGACCTGAATCAACGGTGGGTTCGACCGGCGCGGATGTCAACATTCTCTTCCGCCAGACTGGCGTAGCCGTTGCATCCCCCGGCCTTCCCCCCTACCGTCATCCCGTCATCGCGCCCGAGCGCCCCCCCCGACCGATCCCTCGAGGTCTCCTCCGCCCATGCAACGCCCCACGCCCGACCCTCTCAAGCACCAACTGGCCTTGTACCGATCGCTCGGATTCGGGTTTCTCGAAGGCATCGAAACCGCCGAGGCCGCCGAATCGCCCGCGGACGAGCCAGGCGTGGATCTTTTCGACCACGAGGCCGCACCGTCCGCGGATCACGGTCCCGCTCTCGTCCACGGAGAGGGCATGCCCCTGGCCGAGCGCCGCGATGCGCTCGACCGCCTCGCCGCCGAGCGCATCGCCGCCTGCACCATGTGCCGCCTCTGCCACAGCCGCACCCAGACCGTGCCCGGCGAAGGCAACCCCGCCGCCGAACTCGCCATTGTGGGCGAAGGCCCCGGCGCCAACGAAGACGCCACCGGCCGCCCCTTCGTCGGCCGCGCCGGCGAACTGCTCGACAAAATCATCGCCGCCATGAAATTCCAGCGCGAAGACGTCTTCATCGGCAACGTCGTCAAATGCCGCCCGCCCAGCAACCGCCAGCCCGAACCCGACGAAATGGCCATGTGCCTGCCCTACCTTGAGGAGCAGCTCGCCATCGTTCGGCCCCGGGTCATCGTCACCCTCGGCAAGACCGCCCTCGTCGGCCTCATGCCCGAACACGCCCGGCTCAGCATGACGCGCGCGCGCGGCACCTGGATGGAATGGCGCGGCATCCCCGTCATGCCCACCTACCACCCCGCCTACCTCCTGCGCGACCCCCGCAAGAAGCGCGTCGTCTGGGAGGACATGCAAAAGGTCATGGACGTTTTCGGAAAGAGATGACAATGCCCGACCCCCTGATCATCGAAGTCCTCTATTTCCAGGCCCTGCGCGACGCCACCGGGCGCGAGCGGGAAGTGGTGGAAGTTGCCGCCGGCACCACCGCCGACTCCCTGATCGGCCAACTGATCGAAGCCCATCCCAAGCTGGATCGCTGGCGCGCCAGCATCCTGATCGCCATCAACGAAGAATGGGCCGAAGCGGATGCCCTCCTGCAAAGCGGCGACTGCCTGGCCCTGATGCCACCGGTGAGCGGGGGCTAAGGCCCGCCGCCATTTCGATTGCCCAGCGTTAAACTGAGGGCTAGGAAATCGGGCAGACGACAAATCATAGAAAAGCCCTCTGCAATGTCCGATTCGCCCTCCCCCGCCAGCCGCCGCACCCTCCAACTCGCCAGTTTGCTGCTCGGCTGCCTGGGCGCGATGCCGCTGGCCGCGCAGTCCAACCGAGTTTCCATCACGGAACTCGAGGCCCGCGATTTCGGTTTTGTGTTCCACAAGGAACCAAAAGGCTATGCCTTGACCGGCCCCAACAACGCCGGCATCGGGGATGTGAACGGCGATGGACTGGGGGACTTGCTGATCGGGTCGGTAGGCGGGGCATCGCGGGAATGGACCGAGAACTTTGTCGTCTTCGGCGCGCGCGAAACGTCTCCTCTCCTGAACCTGGAGACGTTGTCCCAGAATGGCCTGGGCTTTCGGATTCACGAGAACCTCGTCCCTCGGGACACGGGGCGCTCGATCACGGCGCTGGGCGATCTGGACGGTGATGGGTTCGCGGATTTCGGTCTGAGTTCCGAGCGCTATGAAAACCGCAAGGGCCGGGCTTTCGTCCTGTTTGGTGGCGCCGAGTTAAGCGACCTGACGGACCTTGAAATCTTTCCGCCCCGCGGCTACGACATCGACGGCCTGGCCGAGGGCGATTTCTTCAGCAGGCAGTTGGCAGGCCTGGGCGATGTGAACGGCGACGGGATTCCGGATTTCATCGCCGCGTCCGGAACCGGCTCCACCACGGTGGATGACTCCGCCTATCTGATCTTTGGCCAACGTGGCCGCTCTCCGGAGCCCTTGCCCGCCATGGTGGCGAACGGCCGGGCGATCGAGATGACAGCGGTCAAGGTTAGCTCCGACGCCGTGACTTCGGGCTTCACTGGCCTGGGCGATCTCAATGGCGACGGGCTGGGGGACTTCTGCGTCCGCCCGGATGATGGAACCGGAACCGCCGAGGACTCGTTGGTTCTGATCTTTGGCCGCGAGGACTTCGCCCCTTTCTCGCTGACCGAACCCGGCCCGGGCCGAGTCACGATCCGCAAGACCGGGGGATTCGTCGGCATCACAGAGGCCAGTGGGCTCGGCGACGTGAACGGTGATGGATTTCACGACATCTTACTGGGCGCCGGAATCGATCCCTCCGACGGAAATCCGGCATCCGGGATAGCTTACGTCGTCTTTGGGACTTCACAGTGGCAAAGCTTCCGACTGGAAGACATCGGTGTCGCTCAGCCGGGCTATCGAATCCATGCCGCCGCCGCTCACCATAACCTGGGGATCGATGGCTGTGGCCTTGGCGACCTGAACCGCGATGGCCACATGGACTTGGCCCTGGGCGCGCACAACACCGGCCTCGGGGCCCTGATCGACACCGGCAGCGTTTACATCGTTTATGGCCAGAGCGGCACCGAAACCCTGCGCCTGTCGGAGTTCACACCTGCCACGGGCTGGCAAATCGAAGGCGCCGTGGCCCGCGCCAAGTTTGGCGAGACGGTGGACCTGGCGGGCGACCTGGATGGCGACGGTTACTACGATCTCGCCGTCAGCCCGCTCAGCATGAGTGTTCAGGAACTCTACAGCGCCGGCTGGGTCCTTTATCCCGGCCGCCTGATCGAAGACCGCCCGGCCACGGTGACTTACCGGCGGATTTTGCCGGCCGATCGAAGCCACCTCTACCCCATTGGCTCCGTCGGGCCAGACGGGCACTTGCCGCCACAGGCCCGCGTCTCCGCCGGATTCCAGTCCGCCGCCAAGGGCGAACCCGCTTCCTCGCGCCTTGTCATCGTGGAGATGACCACCGGCACCGGCGGCCTCACTGGTTTGAACCCAAGCCAGACCGCCCGCACGCGGTGGACCCTTTCGGCCCAAGGAACCCCATGGGACACCGCCACGGTGCAGTTCGACTACATCGGTGACGACGTGCAGAGCCTCGGCGAGAGCGGCCTGCGCCTGATGCACCGGCCCAGCCCCGACGCCCCATGGGACGAATTGCTTGCCGGCGTCACATGGGACCACGCCCGTAACCGCGTCACGGCTGCGGACCTGACCGAACTGGGCGAATTCGCTCTAGCCGTGGACACGCCGACCGGTTGGTCTGTGCGCTGAGAATCCTCCGCTTACGGGATTTCCTACCCTTCAAGTAGGAAATCGCCTTGCGTTGGCATGGGATTAGCCTCTAATTCCTACCCGCAAGTAGGAGTATTTCCTCGGAAAGGTTCACCCCATGACCGCCACGGCCGCTTTCGCTCAACTCGAGCCCCCCGTCTCTTCCCTGCCCACGGTGGAGGAGCTGCGCGCGTTGTCCGAGGAGATGGAGTCCTGGACCGCTCGGGACATTATTGCCTGGGCCGCGAGGACTTACGGCCCCGAGCGCTTCGCCGCCACGTCGTCCTTCGGCGCGTCGTCGGGGGCGCTGCTGCGGATGCTGTCCGAGGTGGACAACCGCGTCCCGGTGATCTTTCTGGAAACCGGTTATCACTTTGAAGACACCATCCGATTCCGCGATCATATCCGCGATCTCTACAATCTGAAGGTGGAAGCCTGGGGCTATCAGGGCGGCCGCGAGGCCTTCCTGGCCAAGTTCCCGGACGACCTGAACAAGCGCGAGAACCTGGACGGGATCGACGTGCCCCAGGAAGCCCGCCGCCACGCCCATGTCGGCACGGATTTGTGCTGCTTCCTGAACAAGGTCGAGCCGCTGCGCCGCGCGCTGTCCGGCCGGTCGGCCTATGTGACCAGCATCCGCCGCAGCGACCATAGCGAAATCCGCCAACGCACCAAAATCCTGGAAGTCAGCGAACGCCCCGGCCGCGAGCCCCTGGTGAAGATCAATCCCTTCGCCAACTGGTCGAAGCGCGACCTGTGGAAGTACATCGACGAACACGATGTCCCCGTCCACCCGCTGTTCCTCGAAGGCTACAAGAGCATCGGCTGCGCGCCCTGCACCAAACCCGTCGCCGATGGCCAGGACGAACGCGCCGGCCGATGGAGCGGCAGCCAGAAAACCGAGTGCGGCATCCACACCTACATGAGCGATGGGATTTGATTTCCTGCCTCAGATGACGCAGAGAGCGCAGATGTTTTTTTGATCGGTGTCCATCCGCGTCATCTGTGGCCATAATTTCCCCCGCCAATACGTCTTGACTCCCGATCCCTCCATTTGCTTTTCATTCGCCTGTCAGATTTCTCGCAGGTGAGGGTCCCGCCATGGCCGACACTGCCGCTTCCCGCGTGGCTGAATTGCGCGAGGCCATCGAGCATCACAACCGTCTTTACTACAAGGACGCGGCGCCGGAAATCGGCGACCGCGAGTACGACGCGCTGCTCGAAGAACTGGCGGAACTCGAAGACCGCCACCCGGAACTGCGGACCGCCGACTCGCCCACGCAAAAGGTTGGCAGCGACCTCATCGAAGGCTTCGAGACGGTGCGGCACGCGGTGCCGATGCTCTCGATTTCCAACACGTACAACGCCGACGAACTGCGCGAGTGGGACGCGCGGAACAAGCGGCGCCTCGGCATGGACGAAGCCGAGGACCTGGAGTACGTGGTCGAGCTGAAAATCGACGGCGTGGCGGTCACGATCCGCTACGAGGACGGGCGGTTCGTCCTCGGCGCGACCCGGGGCAATGGCCGCCAGGGCGACGACATTTCGCACAACATCCGCACCATCAAAGGCCTGCCGCTCAAAATCGACTGCCCGCCGGACGCCCGCGTCCTTGAAGTCCGCGGCGAAGTCTATATGCCCAACGGCGTCTTCGAGAAGCTCAACGAAGACCGCGCCGCCCAGGGCCAAACCACCTTCGCCAACCCGCGCAACACGACCGCCGGAACGCTGAAACAACTCGATGGCAGAATCGCCGCGCAGCGCCCGCTGGCGCTGTTCCTCTATGGCCTGGGCGAGAGCGATTATTCCATTCCACCAACGCACGCGGAATACCTTGCCTATTTGAAGAACCTCGGCTTACCGGTCAATCCGCACCACACGCTCTGCCAGAACATCGCCGAAGTCATCGCCCAGACCGAAGTCTGGGAAGCCAAACGCAAGACCCTGGATTATGAAACCGACGGCCTCGTCGTGAAGGTCAACCGGCGCGACTTGGCCGAGGAACTCGGCGCCAACACCAAGTCCCCCCGCTCCGTGACCGCCTACAAATTCAGCGCGGAGCAGGGCCAGACGAAGCTGCTGGAGGTGGAGTGGAGCCTGGGCCGGACGGGCGTGGTGACGCCGCTGGCGCATTTGGAGCCGGTGCGCTTGGCGGGCACCACAGTGAAGCGCGCGAGCCTGCACAACGTCGATGAACTCGAACGTCTCGGCATCAAGATTGGCGACACGGTGATCGTCGAAAAAGCCGGCGAAATCATCCCGAAAGTCATTCGCACGGTGGAAAGCCTGCGCACCGGCGGCGAGCGCGACATTGTGACGCCGGAGAACTGCCCTGTCTGCGACAGCGCCTTGGTGCGGCCCGAGGGCGAGGTGGCGCTGCGGTGCGTGAACGCCGCCTGCCCGGCCCAGGTCCGCGGCCGCATCGCCCACTGGGCCTCGCGCAACGCCATGGATGTGGACGGCCTGGGCGAGAAGGTGGTCGATCAGTTGGTCACCGAGGGCCTCGCCAGTGACGTGGCGGACCTCTACGGCTTGCAGCTCCATCAACTGACGGCCCTGGAGCGGATGGGCGAGAAGAGCGCCCAGAACCTTCTGGACGCCATCGACGAAACGCGGACGCGGCCGTTGCGGAATTTCCTGTTCGCGCTGGGGATTCCCTTCGTCGGCGAGAGCGGCGGCCGCGACCTGGCTGCGGCTTTCGGCACGCTGGATCGGTTGCTGGCGGCAACGCGCGAGGAGCTGGAGGCGGTGGAAGGCATCGGCGGCAAAACGGCGGAATCGGTGCGCGATTTCTTTACCCGCCCCGAGAATCAGGACTTGGTGCGCAAGCTCCGCGAGGCTGGCGTGGAGCCGCCCCCGGACCAAACCGCCGCCGAGCGCGAAGCCCATCGCGACGCGGATTTCGAGGGCAAGAAGTTCGTCCTGACCGGGTCCCTGGAATCCATGACCCGCAACGACGCGAAGAAGGAAATCGAGAAGCGCGGCGGCAAAGTCTCCGGCTCCGTCAGCAAATCCACCGACATCGTGATCGCCGGGGCGGAAGCCGGCAGCAAAGCCGACAAAGCGCAGGAGCTGGGCATCACCATGTGGGACGAGGAGGAGTTCCGGCGGGCGCTGGGCAACTGATTTGCTCTGGCCTGATGCGACTTCGCCGAGGACTGGGACCTGATGATTGAAGCTGTGATTTTCGATTTCGATGGGCTGATTCTGGACACGGAGACGCCGACCTACGAGATTTTCGCCGAACTTTTCCGCGATCGCGGCGCCGAACTGCCCATCGATGTCTGGGCCAACATCGTCGGGTCGTCGGACCACTTCGACGTCTATCGCTACATGGAAGAAAAAACCGGCGCCCCCATCGACCGCGACGCCATCGTGGCTGAGGTGAAGGCCCGCTACCTGCCACGCATCGAGGCCTCGCCGCCCCGGCCCGGCGTACCTGAGATGATCGCCTCCGTGGTGGCCCGGGGCCTGCGCCGGGGCGTCGCCAGCAGCAGCGGCCGCGAATGGGTCACGGGGCACCTGGAGCGCCTTGGCCTGATCGCGCATTTCGAGCAATTCGCCACCGGCGACGAGGTGGAAAAGACCAAGCCGGACCCAGCGCTGTTTTTCCTGGCGGCGGAACGCCTGAACGTCGCGCCGCGGAATTGCCTGGTCTTCGAGGACTCGCGCAACGGCCTCGTGGCGGCCAAGGCGGCGGGCATGCACGTGGCCATCATCCCCAACGGCATCACGCGGCGGCTGGATTTTTCCATGGCCGATTTCGTTCTCGAGTCCATGGCCGAGCGAACCCTCGACTCGCTGATCGAGGAACTCTCGGCGGGCGCCCGGGGATGAGAGCGCGCCGGGGAATAATGGCCTTTCTGGCCCTTATGTGGGTTTTCACTCAGAGCGCGCCGCTCCCCGCCCAGCCGCCCGAGCTGCGCGGCGCGGTGCTGCCCCTCTACGCCGCGGACCCGGATTTCGATTACGGGTTCGCCATCGACGAGTTGGGGGCCCTGGGCGTCAACGCGGTGAACCTGACAGTGGTGCTGCTTCAGGAGAACGGCACCTCGACCGAAATCTACCGCAAGGCCGGGCGCACCATACCGGACAACGCCCTGCGCCGCACGATCCGCCAATGCCACGCGCGCGGCATGGCGACGCTGCTGTTCCCCATCGTGCTCCTCGAATCGCCCGGGCCCGACGAATGGCGGGGCAATATGGCGCCGGCGGACCTGGATGCCTGGTTCGAAGATTATCGATCGTGGATACTTCACTATGCTCGGATCGCGAATGAGGAAAACTGTGATTGGGTTAGCATCGGCAGCGAGTTCTCCTCCCTGGAAATCTACGCTGAGCAATGGGAAGAAACGATTTCCGCCGTGCGCGCGGAATGCGCCGCCACCTCGCTGACTTACTCCTGTAACTGGGATCACCTCTTCGGGCCAGAATTATGGTGGGATCGGTTGGACGCCATCGGACTATCGTCCTATTACGAATTGACGAAGGACCAGAATGCCGATCAGGCGGCGCTGGACAGCGCTTGGCGCATCTTCCGGAGCGACATCCTGGAGTGGCGGCGCGAGCAGGCCCTCGACCACCTGCCGCTGCTGCTGACGGAGGTGGGCTACCCGTCGCTCGATGGTGGCGCGGTGTATCCGTGGGATTACACGCTGAAGAATCCGCCCGACCTGCGCGAGCAAGCCCGGGCGTATCAGGCGTTTATCTCGGCCTGGGATGGCCGGCCGGAGTTGGGCGGGGTGTTTTTCTACAAGTGGCTCGGCTTTGAGACCCAGCCCGAGCGCGGCTATTCTCCGCGCGGAAAGCCCGCCGAATTCGTCATCCGCGCGTGGCTCGCCCCTGAGGACGCTGCCAGTCCTCCAGAATCGCCATCACTTCCTGGTCGCTGACCTGCGGGAAATCGGCGTACCAGTAGCCGACGGCAAGAAACTCCTCGGGTTCGATCAGGCTGATGAAATCATCGACATGGGGTTGGATCGCCTGACGCGCCTGGCGCGATGTCACTGGCGTGGCCACCACCAATTGCTCGGCGCCGAGTTGACGAACCGCTTCCGTGGCGGCGTACATCGTGGCGCCGGTGGCGAGGCCATCGTCCACCAGGATCACAGTGCGATTGCGCAAGGTGGGGAAGGGGCGCTTGCCCCGATAGCGGGCTTCACGCCGTTCGAGTTCGACCAGCTCGCGGCGGGCCGCGGCGTCGAAATCCTCCGGGCGAATGCCGCTCTGGCGGACGATGGCACGGTTGGTGATCTGGACGCCGCCGCTGGCGACGGCGCCCATGGCGAGTTCACGCTGGCCGGGGAGGCCGACCTTCCGGACAATCAGGACATCGAGGGTCCCACCGAGTTCGGCGGCCACCTCGGCCCCGACGGGAACGCCCCCGCGCGGCAGGGCCAGGACCAAGGTCTCCGGCCCTCCATAGGCGTGGCATTCCTCGCTCAGGCGGCGTCCCGCGTCGACCCGGTCGACGAAGGCGGGTTCTGTGGAAGTGCGCGAGGGTTGGCGGCTCATAGGAGTTCTCCTTTCCAGAGAATTCCACCGCAAGTTTCGCGCGCGGGCTGGCGATTAGCGAGTGGGATTGAACTCCGCCGAGCCGTAAATCACGCCAAAGCCGTTCGGGATCATCACATCCACACTGGTTCCATCGTTCACCACGGGAGGGGTGGAAACGGTGAGGACTTCACCCGTTTCGAGGGGAATACGCAGGTTGATGATCGCGCCGTCGGGGATGTTTTCGGTTTCGATGACGATGGTCACGGTGCTCGGGGTCTGGGGCGTGAAGATTACGTCGGGGGCGGCGAGGCTTCCGCTGGCGGGCTCGGGCACGTCGATGCCGCCGATGGAGACGATACGGAAGGAAGGCAGGTTTGCATCGCCGGGCCGGACGACGGGGTTAGGCGCGCCGGAGAGCGGACCGGGCCGCGAATTCGCCGGGAGCGTCCCGGACACGGCGAAGGTTTCGATGCGGATCCATCCATTGCCACCGGCACCCCCGATGCTTGTTCCAGCGCCGGCTGCTCCACCGCTGGCCAGCAACTGCCCCGTGCCGGAAACGGTATCCGCGACGACGCGGATGGCTCCGCCGGCGCCACCTCCGGCTCCACTGGATCCACCTCCATCGGAAAAGACACCGCCTCCCCCGTTTCCACCGCGGGCGTCCACGATCCCGTCGATCGTGATGGAGTCGGAACTGGCGAGCAGGATGGCGCCGCCGCCGCCGCCGCCGCCGCCGCTAGAACGCGTCCCCTCTTGAGTGGCTTGATAATTGCTGCCCGCGCCGCCGGAGCCGCCGCGCAGCGTTTGCAAGAGTGGATCGCCATAAGTTGGCGCCGCGGGCTGTTCGCTCCCGGAACCGATGCCGCCTGCCGCGCGATGGCTGCCACCGTTACCTGCTCTGCCTATCGTCGCCCCGATACTCAGGGACGCAAGTCCACCGCCTGGTCCCTGACCGGACGTTGCAATCCCGTCGCCGCCAAGTGGAACAGGCAGAGCGCCGAGACCTCCCGCATAGCCCCCGGCGCCGCCGTCCGCCTCGTTTCCAGGTACGGAGGGGGCGGTGTTGCTTGGTTGCAACCCGTTGGCCCCGGCCACGTTGATCGTGCCGTTGACCACGATGGGGCCGCTGGCCAGGAAAAAGACCGGGGTGTTGTTCGCGTTCGGCGAGATGGTCAGTGTCGCGCCGGCTTCGATGGTGATGGTGGTGTATTCATGCACGCCGTCGTCTTGCAGTGGCAGGGTCATGTTCGAGGCGACGAGCAATTCGCCGTCCTCGCCGTTGCTTCCGCTGACGAATTGGGCGAAGGCCGAACCGGCCAGGAGCGCCGCCGCGAGTCCGGCGACGAGGGTTTTGGTGTGAGAGAAAGACTTGCGAATCATTGGTGTTGGGACCTTTGGGAAGTTAGGGGCGATCGAAGCTGGGGGCGTTGGTTTGAAGAGTGTTTGTGCCAGACGGAACGAAGGGGGCGAAGCGAACGTAGGACGTTGGGCCAAAGACGGTCTGGGTCTCGCGTGGCGCTTCGAGCGTGGTGGGACGAAGGTAAGACGTTGGATTGAAGACGGTTTGGGACTCGCGTGGCGTATCGAGCGTGGTGGGACGCCAGAAGGAGGCGGGGTGGGCTTCGACCGCTTGCTCCCGGTCGTTGAGGTCCCGAGGGTCGGCTTGCCGATAGTAGCTGACGGCCGCAAGCGAGAGGACCACCAGATCCCCGGGCTCGGGCGTCGGCGTCGGGGTCAACGTCGGCGTGGGCGTCGGCGACGCCGTGACCGTGGGGGTCATGGTCGGGGTGGGCGTGGGGCAGGTGGCGGGAAAGGGTTGGTGCTCAAGAAGAGCGGTGCGGAGGGCGTCGAAGTCGGAGCGGGTCACCTGTCCGTCATTGTCCGCGTCCAGGCAGGCAAGGGTGCCTGCGGGAAGCGGATTGGCGCCGGAGAAGTGGAGTTCGAGCCGTTCGAGATCGGCCACGTCCAGGACCCCATCGCCGTTGGCGTCGCCGGGCAGCGATGGGGATTGGGCGGAGGAAGAGATGGCGGCCAGGGTCACACAGAGGAGCCCGGCCAGCCTTCGAGAGCTTGGCATCTCTTGGTCCTTTAAAGAAGGGGGGATAAGAGCTAAGCAGGGCTAGCGAGGCGGGCAGGGCGTTTCAATCTGAATCGAACTTCGGCCAAAGACTATTCAGAATTACATAAAAGTCCTGCGACAATAAATCGCCCATTCCACCATCAGGATTCCCAAGGCCGCCAGAACGAACCAGTGCCAGACTTCCTGATCGGTGCGGACCTTTTCGTCGCTGCCGATAATTTCGCTGCCGCCCACGACCAGGGACTCGCGCGGCGCGATGATCGTTTCATCGAAGGAGAGCATGTTCACCGGCAGCAAGTCCACCACCGCCCGGGAGTCGTAGCTGGCACTGTAAATGCCGGCCCGCGAAGTCTCGGTCAGGTAGGCCGTGCTGATGCCTTCGAGGGGAAAATCGAGCGTCTCGCCGGCGGGTGTGGTGACGGTGACTTTCGTGTCCTCGCGCCCGGGAATCAGGGCGATGGTCTCGCCGGTGGAGTAGCTGGGCCGAAGAATCCCCGACCCGGACCGCGAAAAATAGTCGATCATGTTAGCGATGAAAATAGGGAACGAAACATCGACGGGCCAATAGCTCTTGAAGACATCAAAGCCGATCACGAGGAACTTCTGTGTTTCCGTCTCGGTCAGGGTGATCAGGTCCGTCTCGACCGCCTGCAGGATCGGCAACGCGGCGCGCGGGGCGGCGATGTCCATGGCCTGGCCGATCAGGACGTCCTCGAAATTCACGTAGCGGGTCAGCGGATGGACCCGGTTCCAGTCGATAATGCGGGGATTGCTGACATTTTCGGCGCCCTCGGCGAACGTTTCGAGCGGGGGCAGACTGTTGATAAAGACGAAGTTGCCGGGGGGCAGCTCGCCCGATGTGGCGTTGTCGAAGATGACGATGTCGTATTCTTCGCTGGGGGTGTAGCCAGCGGGGGAAATGCGGCTGACTTTGACGCGGGGGTCCACGCTGAGGGCTTGCTCAATAAAGAAGTTGCCGTTGGAAACCACCAGGATGCTGATGTCGGTGGGGGGCTGGATGCGGACGCGGGCGGTGTTGTCGAGGGACAGGGCGTCCTCTCCATCGAGACGGATCGTCGCGATACCGTCGAGGATTTCGCCGGTCGAGAACACCACGCCGGAGGTTCCCCCCGGTGGCACGGCAGCGGCTTTCAGATCGAGGACTTCGCCGTCGGCCTGGAGTTCGATGTAGGCTTCCTTTTCTTCAGCCGAAGAATTGGTGACGGATACGAAGATCTGGTATTCGAAGTCGCCGGCGAAGGACTCGCGCACATCCACCGCCGTGATGCCCATGTTGTCGGTGGTGGTGCCGATGCGCACGAATTCCACGTTGGGCACGTCGGCGAGCGAGTCGGTACCCGCGATGGCGCCG
Source organism: Sumerlaeia bacterium (assembly GCA_040219255.1). GTDB lineage: Bacteria > Sumerlaeota > Sumerlaeia > SLMS01 > JAHLLQ01 > JAVJSW01. Next base: position 268,506 of record JAVJSW010000060.1, on the reverse strand, counting down.
TCGCTGAGGATGACGGTCTTGGCGTTTTCCAGGGGCTGGAAGACGCCATCGGGGCCGCGGGTGGCGGTCAGTCCCTGGAGGAGCAGGCCCGCCTCGGCGAGGGTTGTGTGCGTGTCCTGGGCCGCGATGCCGCGCACGGCGGTGCGGGCGATGTCGAGATCGCTGGTCAGCGTCTGGATCGGCTGGACGCGGTTCGAGAAGGTGTAGATGGCGACTTCGTCTTCGGATTTCAGGCTCGCGATGGCGTCGAGGGCGGCGTCCTGGGCGATTTCCAGACGCGTGCGCCCGTCCTCTTCCTCGGTCTGCATGGAGGCGGAAATGTCGATCAGCAGAATGAGCCGGGTGCCGCGCAGGTTCTCGAGCTTCATCACGGGCCGCAGGAACGCCAGAATCAGCAGGGCGAGCAGAAGTAACTGCAACCACATGAGCAGGTTGTTGCGCATTTTCTGAAACGGCGAATTGGCGATCATGTCCTGCACGGAGCGCCGCCACAGCAGCGTGCTCGGCACCAGCACGCGGCGGCGCTTGAGCTTGAGCAAGTACATGATGACGATGACCGGCAGGAGCCCGAAAAGCCCCCAGAGCCAGGGGTTCGCTAGGAAGGACATGAGTTAGCGGAGCAGCCCCCTCTGGCGCAGATAATTCATCAAAGCCGTTTCCAGCGGCACATCCGTCGTGGTGGCCAGATAGGTCATGCCGCGCCCCGTGCACCAATCTCGCAGGCCGCCGCAGAAGGCTTCCACCGTCGCCTTGTACTGCTTCAGCATGCCCTCGGTCAGGGTCACGTCCTGGCGCTCGCCCGTTTCCGCGTCCTCCAGCGTCAGGTGGCCGACGGTGGTGGGGTCGCGTTCCTCGGGCGAAAGGACCTGGATGCAGTACACATCGTAGTTGCGCATGAAGAAATGTTTGAGGGCGTCCTCGTAGCCGCGGTCGTCCAGGAAGTCGCTGATGAGGACGACGATGCCGGGCTGAGTGTTCTGGTAAACGAAGTCGCGGCAGCCCTCGACGAGGTTCGTGCCGGATTTCGGTTCGAGGGCCGAGAGGTAGTTGAGCAGTTTGCCGAGCTGGCCCTTGCCGCGCACGGGGCGGAAGCGGCTCTCGGCGCGGTTGCCGACCTGGGTGACGCCGAATTTGTCCTGGTTCTTGAGGGCCACGTACCCGAGCGCGGCGGCCAGCTTGCGCGCGTACTCGAACTTCGTCATGGGCTCGCCGAAATTCATCGAGGCGCTGGTATCGACCAGGACGTAGAAGGAGAGGTCCTCTTCCTCGAAGAAGAGCTTGATGTAGAGGCGTTCCAGGCGCCCGAAGATGTTCCAGTCGAGATAGCGCGTGTCGTCTCCCGGGACGTACTCGCGGTAATCGGCGAACTCGATGCTGGTGCCCTTGCGGCGGCTGCGGCGCTCGCCCTTCTGGCGCGAGCGGAAAATCTTGCGCGACAGCACCTCGAGCTGGTCGAGCTTGGCGATGAGCTGCGGTTCGAGCAGTTCGGTCAGATGGGCTTGGACGGGGGCTGGTGGCATGGGTGCTGGTGGCATGGGGGGCTGGGGCGCTTCTCCCGAAATGAGGCGGTTTCCTTTACCAATGGTCGAAAGGAGAACACAAGACCTCTTGCGGGAAATCGGAGCGGGAGGCAGGATTCTGGCAAGATTGAGGGAGGAGGGGGAGCATGAAGACCGAGCCAGCACCGTCCTCCAGCCCGATGTCTTGGTCGTTTCCGATGATGCGAAACTGCGGGATGACGGCATGGTGGGCGCTCCCGACTTCATCGCGGAGGTCCTTTGTCCGCTTTCCATTTTGAACGACCGAGTCGAGAAACGCGATCTCTATGAACGGCACGGGGTCACGGAGTACTGGGTCATCAATCCGGTCTCTCGCACCACCTTCGTGCATCGTCTCGGATCAGACGGCAAGTATGGCGAGATCAAGACACTGGATGATACCTCCGTGGAAGAGCTTTCCAGCATCCCCGGCGTGACCATCCGGCTCAGCCAACTCTGGCTCTAGCTCCCCCCGCCCAACGACATCACCGCCGCCTTGGCCACTAGTTCCACCTGCTCATCGGTGAAATCGGGGCCGAGGGGGAGGGTGACGAGACGGTCGGCGATAGCTTCCAGGTTGGGCAGGCGCGGGGGATCGCTCCAGATGCCGAGGGTGTGGTTGAACTGGTGCAGGGGGCGATAGTGGACGCTGGTCTGGATGCCGTGCTGGGTCATGCGGCGCATGAAGGTTTCGCGTGAGGGGCCGCTCTTGGGCAGGATGGCGGCGAGGAGGTGGTGGCTGGCGCCGGTGTCGCGCAGTCCGACGTTGGGGAAGATGAGGTCGGGGCATTTTTCCTGGATCAGGGTGCGGATGCGGGCGCTGATTTCGCGGCGCTTGCGATTGAATTCGGGCAGCTTACGGAGCTGGACCCGCCCGATGGCGGCGCGCATTTCGTCCATCCGGAAGTTGTGGCCGGCGACGAGGACGTCGTACTGATTGAAGGCACCCTCGTAATGATCGCGGGTGGTGCGGGTCATGCCGTGGTTGCGCATGAGGCGGACGCGCTCGGCGATGGCGCGGTCGTTGGTCAGGATCATGCCGCCTTCGCCGGTGGTGATGTTCTTGTTCGTGAAGAAGCTGAAGCAACCGGCGTCGCCAAAGGTGCCGATGTAGCGGTCCTGGTATTTGACCAGGGGGGCGTGGCAGGCGTCCTCGATGAGGGGAATGCTGTGATGGTCGGCGATGCGGCGCAGGCTCTCCATGTCAGGCGGATAGCCGCCGTAGGGCATGGAAACGATGAGGCGGGTGCGCGGGGTGATCTTGGTGGCCAGGTCGGCGGGCGACAGAGTGAGATCGTCCTCGGCGGCGATATCGACCAGGATGGGTTGCTCGCCGCGGCGCAGCGCCACATTGAGGGATGCCACAAACGTCAGCGCCGGCATGGCGACTTCATCGCCGCGGTCCGCGCCCATGGCGTCGTAGGCCATGGCGAGCGCGTCGGTCCCATTGGAGCAGGCGACGGCGAATTGGGCGGCGTGGGCGGCGGCGAACTCGTGCTCGAAGGCCTCGACTTCGGGGCCCATGGCGAGCCAGCCACTGTCGAGAACACGGCAAACCGCTTCTTTTTCTTCGTCGCCGAGGCGGATCGTGGTGAGGGGAACTTTCCAGTTCACGGGTCTATCCTTCGCTCCAGTTGACGGATAGTTTGGAGCATGGAAATCCCCGGAGCAAGTCTAACAACGAAAGCGTATTGCGCGAGTCCGACTTATTCGCTGCGAAGGGCTTCGATGGGATCGAGCTGCGCCGCCTTCATGCTCGGGTAGAATCCGAAGACAAAACCCACGCCCGCCGCAACCCCTGTCGCCAGGACCACCGCCTGCATGGGAATGAGCGTCTCGAAGCCGACGTACTGTTCCATGCCTTCGGCCATCGCGTAGCCGATGCCGATGCCGATGCCGCCGCCGAGAAGGCTGATGATGAGGGATTCGATGAGGAACTGGCCCAGGATGTCGTTTCGCGTCGCGCCGAGCGCGCGCCGGATGCCGATTTCGCGGGTACGCTGGGTCACGGTGGCCAGCATGATGTTCATGATGCCGATGCCACCGACCAGGAGGCTCAGCCCGGCGACGAAAATCAGAACGTTCTGAAAGATCGCTTCCGCCTCCTGCTGCTGGCGGATCAGTTCCTCCGGAATCAGCAACTCGAAGTCCTTGGCCTCGCGATGGCGCCGCGACAGCAGATTCTCCACCACCTGGGCGGTGCTGGCGTGCAGGGCTTCGTCGCCCACCTTGATCACGATTTCGTCCAGGTTGTGGGCGCGCGGATCGGTATTCGGCGAAAGGCGCCGCAGCACCGTATTCACCGGCAGGAAAATCTGCCGGTCCACGTTGCCCACGTCGATCACCGTTTCCCCGCCGCCGGAACCCCGGGCGGCGACGACACCGATGACGGTGTAGAGTTGGCCGGCGATGACGAGCTGCTTGCCGACCGGGTCCTCGAGGGGGAAGGCGGCGCGGCGCACATCGGCGCCGATCACGACGACCTGCTTGGCCTCCTTCTCGTCGATGTCCGAGATAAACCGGCCGGTCTTCATCCGATAGCCGACCACCTGGGGCAGCTCCGGTCCGGCGCCCACGATGTCGGCTTGCAGGGTTTCATCGCCGGAAAAAGCGTTCAGGTCCTTGCGGTACTTGATCGGGGACAGGGACTCGATGCTGGGCAGAACTTCGCGGATGGCGGCGGCATCGTCGAGCGTCATGCCGTAAGGAGAATTGCGGCGGGCCGAAACGGCGTCCGGACCCTTCAGCTCCACCTTGCGGACGCGGATGGTGTTGGTGCCCAGGAGAGCGAGCTGCTTGTTCAGCCCGGCGGCGGCGCCGGCGCCGATGCTGGACACGCCGATGACGGCGGCGATACCGAAGATCACGCCGAGCATGGTCAGCAGGCTGCGGAGTTTGTGCATCCGGATCTCCGTGATGCCGATACGGACGCTTTCGCCAAGGAGCATAAGTCAATCGTTCGCCGCGCCATGCACGCGGTGTCGCGGGCTCGGTGGGTGCGGGTCGGGGATGGTGGACGATCCCCGGGGGAAGGCCCTCTTACTTGGGTGCTAAACGAATCAACCCATCGGTGGCAAGTCGAAGAGGCGCAGAGCGCCCGCCTCGACCGTGACCGCGGCGCGGGAGATGCGATTTCCTTGCCGGAATTCCAGGGCGTGGCGCCCCGCGGGGACGTCGCTGATCACGATCCAGCCACTGCCGGGGGCGTCGAAGATCAGGCTCGGGTGGGGCGATTCGGCGTAGGCGAAGGGCGTCTCGGCCGGATAGGGCTTGGCGATGCCGGTGATTCGCACCGGTTCCTGGCCCTTGATGTAGCGAAACGCCACCGCCCCCAGGTTCGGTTCCGCCGGTTTGAGCCAGAGCCCCGGATTGGTGACGAAGCTCTTGTCGAGCGACACATCTTCGGGCCGCCAGCGCACTTCGTAGTGCAGGTGTGAATTTGTGGCGCGCCCCTTGTCGCCCGCCAGCGCGATGATCTGTCCCGGTTCGACACGCTCGTGCTCGCGCACCACGATCTTGTTGTTGTGGACGTACACGGTCGTCATGATCCAGCCGTTGTAGCGCTGATCGTGGTCCAGATAGACCGCGTTGCCGTCGCGTTCGCGGACGCGGCGGATGCGGCCGGCGGCGCAGGCCCGCATCGGCGCGTCCGGGATCACGTTCACGTCGATGCCTTCGTGGGGGCGGAACTCGCCGCCACAGGTCGTGGCGAAGAGATAGGTCTGATCGGGATAGGGTTGATCCTCTGGCGCCACGGGACGCTCGATCGCGAGGAAGGGCCATCCGTCCTTGAGGGGCAACGGCTCCAGGTCGAAGATCTCGGGTTTTCGCGGGGGCGTGGCCGGGGCCTTCGCCGCCGTCGAGATCAAGCCCGCACCGGTCGCCAAGTAAATGGCGCCCTGCCAAACGGCCACATCGTAAATATCGTTGGAGGGGCCGTGCTCTTCGCGGGGCTGAAGGACCACGCCGCCGCCGTCGAGGGGGCAGTTCAGCAGCCCTTGGTAACTGGCGGCCAGGACGGTGCCGTCCTCGGCGAAAGCGATCCGGCGCAGCGGCTCCGGGCCCAGCGCCGTTTCCGGCCAGTTCCAGCTGGTCCCCATGTCGTGGGAAATCGCCAGTCCCCCATCCGTGGCGACGGCAAAGCCATCGCCCCCCGGCAGCGGCAGGATGTGGCGGACGCGGTTGCGGCGGGCGTCCTGGGTCTCTTCCGGCCAAAGTGCGGTCCAGCTATCGCCGCCATCGCGCGAGATCATCCCGGCGCGGATATTGCCGGCCACCACGGTGTGAGTTTCCTCGTTCACCCAGAGGGCCGTCAGGTATTCATGGCCGAAGGTCTCGCGGGCCCATTCCTCTTCGATTTCGCCGTTGTGGTTGAGCCTCAGCAGACCATCCGCCGTGGCCACGAAGGCCCCGCTGCCCCACGGCCCGACGCCGGTGATGTAGCGATGGCGCCGGGCGAAGGGCCGCAGCGCGTACACCTCGGGCTCGCTCGAGCGCCAGCGCCGGATCAGCGCCGCTCCCCCGCCGGACGTCCCCACCCACAGGTTGTCATCCTTGGCCGCCAACGCGGACACGTTGCGCCACGACAAGCCCTGCTCTTTCGTCAGCCGGTGCCAGCTTCGGTCCTTGTCCAGCCGGCCCAACAGCAGACCGTCCCCATGGGTACCGAGGGCGGCCTGGCCGTCCGGCGTTACCAGCAGGGCACGCAATACAGGGGTGTGAGCTTTTCCCCCGACGTAGAGCCGGTGGGCATTGAGAACTATGGTGGCGTCTGAATTCATCGGGTCTTTTGGATCGGAATCGGGATTCGTCGGAACGGAGTGCAATCAGTTGCCCTCCAGTGAAATCCCGAAGTCTGGTCCGGAGCAAGGAATAACGGGATTCACCGGGCGTAATTCCAGAAGAGCCGGCTCTTCTTTCGCGTTGCTCCCGGCCTTCTCCCGGGGCTTGACTCGCAGAGCAATCGACAGGCACGGCACCGGCTCCATCACGACGCAAGGAGACACCGCCCATGACCCCGCCACCCGCACCCGGGCCGTACGGTCCCTCATCCGGCGCGGCCGCTTCCGGCCGCTTCTTGACCTCGGACGATGAGTTCGAGATGGACGAACCGGACGTCATTATCCTCTTCCGGATCGTTTGCGGGCTGATGGCGCTCCTTTGCGGCATCGGACTCCTCGGCGCCGCGGCGATCATCAACAATGTGGGTTTCGCCGAAGGATGGCTCGGCGCCTTGCTGCTGGTGCTCGTGTCGCTGGCTCTCGGACCCCTCTATCTGGCCGGCGTGTTCCCCCCTCGTCGGAGCTGGATGTGGTATTACGGCCTCGTCCTGATGAGCATTTCCAGCCTCGCCGTTTGTCCCGCGGTCGTCACCGGTCCGATCATCTACTACTGGCTGCGCGAGGACTGCCGGAGCTGGTACGGCGTTTAGCCCGTTCCCGGCGGCGCGCCGGACGACGGCGTGGAGTGCCCCCGGAAACCGGCTCTCAGGGTCCCAAAAGCATCCAGGTCAATAGAGCATCCAGCCCGCCGGCGCCAAGTCCTGCACGTTGAGCAGGATCACCCGGCCATCGTCGTAGCCCAGGAGAAGACGCGTGGCGCCGTCGCTCGCTAGGGCGAGCAGGGCGGCGTCGAAAGTGCCCCGATTCCACCGCCCCGCCGGCTCGACCGCCAGGTCCTCGCCGACGTCGAAGAACAGAACGTGGCCTTCGGTGTCGGCGACCGCCAGCTGACGCGGGCCGATCCAGGCCATGTTCTCGGCCCAGTGGGTCAAACCCGAATGGCGGCGCGATTGGGTCACCTGGCCGTCCTCGTCCAATCGGTGCAGCGAAAAGCCGAGCGCGTTGCGGGCGACCGCGAGGAGCGACTCGTCGACCGAGACCGCCCCACGCCACCACCGGAGCCCATCGGCCTGTTCGGCGACGTCGCCGCCCTCTGGGCCGGGCCAGAGCGTCAGACCGGCGTCGTAATCGGAGAATAGAATTTCGCCGCCATCGAGCGGGCCGTGCAGGCTGAAAGCCAAGTTGTCGGGAAAGATGACGCCGTCGGACGCCAGGAAGGTCTCGCCCTCGACCTCGGCGAGGCGCCGCACGCCCCATTCCGCCATGCTGATGGCGATGAAGTCGCCGCCCGCCGCGATGTCGTAGGCGAGGCCGGTTTGGTTCAGGAAGGAGGGCAGGAGTTCTTGTTCGGCGTGTTCGAAGCGATAAACGCCGCGCAGCCAATCGGCCACGTAGGCGGCGCCGTTGTCGATGTGGGCGATTCGGCGAGCCTGCCCGGCGGATGGGATCTGACTGGCGGATTGGCCCTCGCGGCTGCCGGAGACGATGGCCGTCTCCGCCGCAGCGGCCCAGAGCACGCCATCGGCAGTGAAATCCGCGTCCCAGATCGTCAGTCCCGGGAACGTGCGATCGAGCAGCACCGGCAGCGCCAGCGAATCGTCCGCCGGAACGATGATCCGGCTGCTGATTTCCTGAAATTCGTGCGATCCGCCCCCCCTCAAGAGGAACGCCCGCCAATGGCCAGGGTCCAGGACGACGACTGTGTTGCCTGAGGTACTTGGAAGTTCGACACCTGTTTCCGCGTCGATCAGCCGAAGGGCGTTATCCTGGGGAACGAGAACGATTTCCTGAGCGGCGCGAGTTTCATAGTTCACGAGAAAGAGCACCGTACTGCCGGCGGCGTCGGTGGCCGTGGTGGCAAGGAAGTTGCCGCTGGCCGTGGGAACGCGGGCGTGGCCGGCGACGCCCAGGAGCAGGTCCGAGAGCGCGGTCACGCGGGCGATTTCCTGGTTCCAGGCGGCGTGAATCGGCGTCGGATCAAGGTTGAGGGTGCGGGTGCCTTCCAGGCCACCGATGGCTTGCCACAGAAACGGCACGAGGCCTTTCGCGCCATGGGCAAGGGCGACTCCAACGTAGGCGCGGCTGGCCTCGGGGGTCGGCAAGCGGAACAGTTCCGGGTCGCCGAAGGCCTGGGGCAGAAACCAGTAGGGCACGCCACGGGCGGTGGCGCGGGCCACTTCCGCCTCGACCAGGTTCGAGACCGCGCGGAGTTGCTCGGCGTCGTCCATCTGGCCGATCTGGTGGCGATAGACGGGCGAGAAATGGATCGGGGGCTCGATGACATCATAGATGCCATCGTCCACCGTGCCGCCCGCCATGGCCATCAGGGTGCCTTTCCCGTTCGGGATCACCGTGGCCATTTGAATGGCGGCGTGGGCTCGGCGCCAGGACTCCCGCGTGAAGGGCTCGTCCACGACGTAGTGACCAATGCAGGCGGGGCTGGCGAGGGCGGGGGCGATGGTCTCGGCGATCAGCGCCTCCCATTCGGCGAAGGAGAAGGGCGCCAGGGTTTGCTGGGCCCGGATGCGCCGCAGCAGAGCGAAATCCCCCGCCACGAAGGGATGGCCGATGTCCTCGCAGATGGAGGCCACGAGCGGCCATTGCTCGGTGTTGGCGAAGACGAGGGCGTAGGTGTAACCGTCCGCTTGCGAGGCTTCCAGGATGGGCCGGATGGCGTCTTCGGTGTTTTCCGTGCGGACCAGATAGGTCCAGGCTCCGATGGGGAAACCGCCGGGCGGATCGAGCGTTACCGGGTCGCCATAGGGCGGGCGGGCGATCAACTCCGTATCCGTGATGTAACTCGAGATACTCGTGGTGGCCGAATCGAGGGTTGCGATGTTGACCTGGTAGGAGCCGGGCTCCAGGTCCGCAGGCGGGATCCATTCCGCGACGGACGCCCGCTGGCTCAGGACCGGAGAGGTAAAACTGGCCACCGTCGTACCCATCGAATCGGATAGGCGGATGCGGAAGTCGTCCTTCAAGAATCCGGGCCAGCTCGCGATGAAGCGCACCGCTGCGTCCGGCTCGGGATGATCCAGAACGAACGGGTCCGGGGTCACCGTCATGAAGCCGCGCACCATGTCGTCGATATGCACCCTCACATCAGAGAGGTTCTTGAAGGTGATACGCGCGGCCCTAGCACCAGCGGGCGGAGCCTTCGGTGGCGTGCGGAAGACCCGCTTCCAGATTGGTTCGTAAGTAATCGCAAAGATCTCTTGGTCGATGGAAATCTCCGCGCCGCCGGAGTCCAGGAAGACCCGATCAATCCCGATCGGGAGGGATTTTCGCGGATCGAAGAGGACGTGGAATTCTTCGACGTACTGTTCCCAGCCTTCCATCGCCGCAACCGTCGCCGTGGCACTCGCCCCCGGCGGCAGGTACAGCGCCCGCTCGCCGCCGCGCACCGTGTCCGTGGTCAGACGCGCGCCGCCTTCCAGAACCCACGGCACCAGACCACCGGTCGTGAATTCGTCCTCGAAATCGCCACCGAGGAAGTTCTCGCCGAATAGCGCCACCTCGTCGATTTCGACCCAGTAGCGCGGCAGAATCCCGAGCAACTGAATCTCCATCGTATCGCCGCCGGGCAGGATCGGGATCGTGCCGTAGAGGGTCTTGAATTCCTGCTCTACAACCCCCGAGCTATTGCGGAACAGGATGTCTTCCTCGCGCCCTGGAAAGAACGAGGCCACGGTAGCGACTTCGCCGCCCAACTCGCCCTTGGCCCGAAAGGCGAAACCCAGGTGCTGCCAGGGCACGGGCCGGTCGAGTTGCTGGCGCAGCCCATTGAGATTGTTGGCCCGAAGCGTCACCCGGCCGTCCGGGTGCTTCAGGATTTCGGGCGCGCCAATGGCGGACCATCCGAGGGGAAAGCCTTCGCCGTTGAGCAGTTCCAGGGCCGGATTCTCGATTTCCGGCAGGACCACCAGGGGCCGCTCGCCCTTCTCGCTTTGAGGGTTCTTCTCCCCCGCCGGGCGCGATTCGAGCATCGGGCCCAAGTCGTGCTGCACCCACCAGGGCGACTCGCCCGGGGGCTGGGCCATCGCGCAGGACGCCGTGAAAGCGATGGTCAGCAGGTGCGCCACCAGGCGGCCGGTTTGCTGGAAAGGACGGAAGACGGGTGTTTTCATGGGTCGGCTCTTGCGGATCGTTCTGACGAGAAACTCTCGCTTGTTACGCCTACCGGAGTCTCGTCAGGGTGTCACAAGGAAAGATGACCGACAGTAAGGACGAAAAATGACCGAGGCCAATTTCTCAGGTGCGAAAATATTGCTGGTGAACGACGACGGGATCGACGCTCCCGGGCTCCAGGCGCTGCGCCAGGCGCTGGAGGGGTGCTGCGATTTGCTGGTGGTGGCGCCGATGTCCGAGCGCTCCGGCGCCGGATGCTCGCTGTCGCTGAACCTGGCCATGCCGGTGCAGAAACGTTACCGGCCCGACGGTTCGATCTGGGGCTGGTCGGTGGATGGCACGCCGGCCGATTGCGTGAAGTTCGCCATGACGGCGCTGGGCGATTACCGCCCGGACCTGGTGCTGAGCGGCATCAACCGGGGCCGCAACGTCGGCAATTCGGTGTTCTACTCGGGCACCGTGGCCGGCGCCACGGAAGCCACCTTCTTCGGCCTTCGGGCCCTGGCATCGTCGCTCTCCGTGTCGGCCGAGAAAAGCGAGAAGCACTTCGACGCCGCCGCCCGGATGGTCGTCCGCCTCATTCCCTGGCTCCTCGAGCAGGACTGGCCGCCGCGTCACTTCTGGAACCTGAACGTGCCCAATCGGGCGTTGGATGAAATCAAGGGCCTGCGCTTCACCCATCAGGGCACCTCGTTTTTCGTGGACGATTTCGTGCTCGAACGAGAAGAAGGCGATCTGCTTTATTACAAGAATGTCGGAAAGCACCTGGAGAAAAGCACCGAACCGGCCGACAGCGACGACATCATTCTCGACGCGGGTGCGGCGTCGCTCAGCCTTCTGAACCTCGACATGACCGTCGCCGTCCCGGACGCGGCGCGGCGGGCCCTGGAGGAGAACTGGAACCGGATCGTCTTTGGAGCGGCTGGATGACTGATTTTTGGCCACAGATGACGCAGTCGAGCACAGATGCTTCAGTTGTTCAGGGGCTTGCTTCCCACTGTAGTCCAACGTAACATGGCTTATACCAATCATCTCCGTGACTCCGCGTCTCCGTGGTGAGATATCTTGAAGGATCAGGCGCCCCAGTCCGCGTTCCTCCGCGTCCCTCGGAGGTTCCAGAATCCTTCGCGACAACTTCCCCGCTTGCACCCCGGACGCGCCGCCGTTAGCTCCCATTGCAACTCATTGCACCCGAGGAATCGTCCCCACCATGCCGAATGTCACCGTCGGACTCGTCCAGCAAACCTGCGGCCCGGACCGCGACGTCAATGTGGCGAAGCTGAAAGCCGGAATCCGCGACGCCGCCGCCCAGAGCGCTCAGCTTATCTGTCTCCAGGAACTCCACAACGGCCCCTACTTCTGCCAAGTGCAAGCGGACGCGGTGTTCGAGGATTGGGGCGAAACGATCCCCGGCCCCTCCACCGAAGAGTTCGGCGCGCTGGCCAAGGAGCTGGGCGTCGTGATCGTCATTTCGCTCTTCGAGAAGCGCGGCCCCGGACTCTATCACAACACCGCCGTGGTGCTGGAGAAAGACGGCTCGATCGCCGGCATTTACCGCAAGAGCCACATCCCCGACGACCCGGGCTATTACGAGAAGTTCTACTTCACCCCCGGCGATACCGGCATGTCGCCGATACAGACCAGCGTTGGAAAGCTCGGCGTGCTGGTGTGCTGGGATCAGTGGTATCCCGAGGCCGCGCGCCTGATGGCCCTGGCGGGCGCCGAGTTCCTGATTTACCCCACGGCGATCGGCTTCAAACCGGAAGACCCGGAGGACGAGCACGCGCGCCAGATCGAAGCCTGGACCACGGTGCAGCGCGGCCATTCGGTGGCAAACTGCGTCCCCGTCATCAGCATCAACCGCACCGGCTGGGAGCCCAGCCCCGGCGCCGAACGCAAGGGCATGACCTTCTGGGGCCAAAGCTTCATGACCGGTTGCCAGGGAGAGTTTCTCGCCAAGGCCGAGCGCGATCAGGAGCAAGTGCTCGTCGTGACCTACGACACCGCCAACGTGGACCGCGTCCGCCGCGCCTGGCCCTTCTTCCGCGACCGCCGCATCGATCTGTATGGCGATTTGCTGAAGCGCTACCGGGACTGATGCTGTTTGGTTTTAGCCACAGATGACGCCGATGGCGCAGATGATGGGGGAGTGGGCGTGGGAGTAATCTCTCGATCCCCTCCTTTGGTGCATGGTTGGCTTTGAGGACCCTGCCCCAAATCTCTTCTTTCATGCGAAATCAGTCTCTCCCGAGCCACACTTCCTCGAGAATTATCTGAGCCTATCCGTGTTCATCTGTGGCCAATTTCCTGGATGTTCCACCTCGGGTTGCCTTTCTCCGTCCCCTTTGCTACTCTTCCTTCCGTGATGTGGCGCGGCCCTTGCGCCGCGTTCCGGAACGCGGGTTCGCCCCGCATCCATTCCCGCGAAGGAGTCCCCCCATGACCGCTTTGGCAGACCAACCGATGGACGTGCTCGATATCGGGCGCATTTCCGACGTGCTCGGCCGCGAGGCCGACTCGCTGCTCAACCACAAGTGCGAGACGATTTCCAAAGAGCACCTGACCCTCCCCGGGCCCGACTACGTGGATCAATCCTACGCCCTGAGCGACCGCCCGACGCCGGTGCTTCGCAGCCTGCAGCAACTCCTCGGCCACGGCCGGCTGGCCAACACCGGCTTCGTGTCGATCCTGCCAGTGGACCAGGGCATCGAGCACAGCGCCGGCGCCAGCTTCGCCAAAAATCCGATGTATTTCGACGGCGAGAACATCGTGAAGCTCGCCATCGAGGGCGGCTGCAACGGCGTGGCCTCCACGCTCGGTGTTCTCGGCTCGGTGGCGCGCAAGTACGCCCACCGCATTCCGTTCATCGTGAAGCTCAACCACAACGAACTGCTGACCTATCCGAACCAATACGATCAGATCATGTTCGGCAATGTCGAGCAAGCCTTCGACATGGGCGCCGTGGCGGTGGGCGCGACGATCTACTTCGGCAGCGAAACCGCCAGCCGCCAGATCATCGAAGTCAGCGAGGCCTTTCACCGCGCCCACGAGCTGGGCCTGGCGACTATCCTGTGGTGTTATTTGCGCAACGGCGCCTTCAAGCAGAACGGCACCGACTACCATGTGTCCGCCGACCTGACGGGCCAGGCCAACCACCTGGGCGTGACCATCCAGGCGGATATCATCAAGCAGAAGCTGCCGGAGAACAACGGCGGCTATCAGGCGCTCAACATGGGCGACAGTAGCTATGGCAAGTTCGACAAGCGCATCTACAGCGAACTGGCCAGCGACCACCCCATCGACCTGTGCCGGTATCAGGTGGCGAACTGTTACATGGGCAAGGCGGGCCTGATCAACAGCGGCGGCGCCAGCGGCGACAACGACTTCGCCCAGGCCGTCCGCACCGCCGTCATCAACAAGCGCGCCGGCGGCATGGGCCTCATCAGCGGGCGAAAAGCCTTCCAGCGCCCCTTCGGCGAAGGCGTCAAACTCCTGCACGCCATCCAGGACGTGTACCTCTGCAAGGACGTGACGGTGGCATAAGGGGGCGGGGGCACGCCTCTGTCACGCAGCCGAGTACAATCCGTGGGCCCGGATATACTCGACCACCGGCGCCGGGATCAGGCCGCGCACGTCGCCGCCCTGGGCGAGGCGCTGGCGCACTTCCGTGGAGGACAGCATGGGCACCGCGCCGAGAAACTCCTTGTATTTGCTCTGGTTCGGATCGGTGGCAGAGATGCGGGGCACTTCCAACACCGGGGCCATATCCGTCAGCCGGTCCGCGGCCCGCCATTTCGGCAGCGAATCGATGATGTCGCTGCCCACGATCAGGCGGAACTGTTCGCCCGGGCGCTCGCCGAGAAGCTGCTCGACCGTATCGACCATGTAGGAGGTGCCTTCGCGGCGCCCTTCGATGTCGCTGATTTCGATGCGGCCGGGGGCGAAGACCTGGGCCGCGGCGGCGCACATCGCCAACCGGTGGGCAAAGGGAGCGGCGGGCTCCTTGCCGAAGGCGTGGCGCGCCGTCGGAATCATCAGGACGCGGTCCACCTCGCCGGTGTTCAGCGCCCACAGGCACGCCATCAGGTGCGAATTGTGCGGCGGATCGAAGGTGCCGCCAAAAATGCCGATGCGCATGGGCCAGAGGTCCTCGCGGGAGAGAGATGGAGCGGGAGGGCTTTCGCGTTGTGCGAACGATCTTCCTTGGGGTAGGCCTTGCGCCGCCCTTGGCACAAGTCCAGAAAGCCAGCGAGATTGGCCGGGGCGGGAAAAAAGGCACAACGCCAGACCGCCGGTGGGAACTTCTCCGGGCCCTTATCTGTCGCAAGAGACAACAGGCGCGGCTCTTGCCATGGGAAGCGCGCCATACCGAATGACCTGAGGAAGGCTTACGACCCGATGAACGATTTCATGCGCTGGATCAAGATGGCGGCCGTGGTGCTCGCTCTGGCGGGGGCGCCGGTGGCGCTCGGCGGCTGCTCACGAATGTATTACAACTGGATGGAAACCTGGGGTCAGGAGAAACGCGATATCCTGGTCAACCGGGTCGAAAAGGCCCGCGACAGCCAGGAAGACGCCAAGGAGCAGTTCCAAAGCGCCCTGGATCGATTCCGCAGCATCGTCGCCATGGAGGACTCGAACCTCGCCGGCAAGTATGAGAAGCTGAACACCGACTTCGAGCGGAGCGAAGCCCGCGCCCAGGAAGTGCGCGAGCGCATCGATTCCATCGAAGAAGTCTCGGAAGACCTTTTCCGCGAGTGGGAGCAGGAGTTGGAGCAGTACACGAGCCCCCGGCTGCGCGCCGACAGCGAGCGCAAGCTTCGCGAAACCCGCGTCCAGGCCGACCAACTGATCCGCACCATGCGCCAAGCGGAGCAGAAGATGTACCCGATCCTCGACGCCTTCCGCGATCAGGTGCTCTACCTCAAGCACAACCTCAACGCCCAGGCCATCGCGTCGCTCCAGGGCGAGGTCAACATCCTCGAGCAAGACATCGCGACTCTGATCGAAGAGATGAATCAGAGCATCGCGGAAGCCAACGACTTCATCAGCCGCATGGGCCAGCCAGGATAAGGCGCCTCCCGCCAGGACGACATGAATCGCACGATGAAATCCGGAGCTTCCTGACTCTGGATTTCGGGCTGGCTGCCATCGATCACGAAGGCGGCGGCGCCCTGATTCTTCATGAAATCACCGAAGAGGCGCGGAGAACGCAGAGATGATTGGTGCCTTTGTAGTTGGCCGGAACGATCAGCATGCCCCGAGTCCTGGCCGGATGACTGGTATATTGCAGCCTGTTCTCTTGAAACAGAGTTGAACAATGAGACATGACTCCAAAATCGCCGCTACTTTTTAGCGATTGCAGGAAAAAGATTTTGAGAGCGGATTGACAGATCGTTTGTTTCTATGGACTTGGTTCCACGGGCCATCCATTCCCACTACCCGCTTTGATTCCTCTCCGTGAAACCTCACTCCTCTGTGCCCCCTGTGGTGAAGAACTGAAATTTCGCAGAAAGGAAGAGCGGGGTCATTCTTGGTCATTCTCAAATTTTTTTCCACGGATCAACGCGGATAGCGCTGATGATGAGGTGCGGGCGGTTTCGCGGGACGATGGTCGTCTTGAGCAGGAGTCTCTCGAGCATGGCTTATCAGATGGGTCTGCTCCCTCGGTCCATTTCATCTGTGCCGATCCGCGTCATCTGTGTCCGAAAACTCTCCGCGCCTACCACCTTCCCTCCCAGGCGGATTTTCCTGAAGGATCAGGGACCGGACTTCGGGAGCGAGAATGGTCTGCCGGTTCCGCCTCGCCGGTCAGGGATCGGCTCTCCCGAGGCGGCTGGTTAACTTCAATAGCATCAAACTTTTCTGTGCGGCCGGCTGAGTTGCCGGGACTCATCGAAGGATCGAATGCCATCAAGCCCTCTCCGCTCAGTGATTCTCCCTTTACACGAGATGATCCAAATGGCCTCCTGACTCTTTCCCCCGCTCATCTCGCCGGGTTCGATTCCGCGCCGCCATGCCTCAACCGCTCAAGTGCCCCCTTTGCTCCGAGCCACTTACCGCTTCGACCTTGCGCGAGTCCAAGACCCCCCTCCCGGTCATGACCTGCGAGCACTGCAAGACGCCCTTTCTGCTTCATCGCAAGGATGAGATTCTGACCGCCAACGATTCGGCGATGAAGCTGGCGCAGACGTTCCGGCCGGCGAATTACGAACTCCTGGGCGTCCTTGGCAAAGGCGGTATGGGGATCGTGTACAGCGCGGTGCGCTCCTTCGACGGGCGGGTCGTGGCCATCAAGGTCCTGCCTCCCGAGTGCGCCGAGCACCCGGAACTGGTCGAGCGCTTCGATCACGAAGCGAACCTGATGGCGTCGCTCTCGCACCCGGGGATTGTGCCGGTGCTGGATCGGGGGCGCTCCGGGGGTCTGGAGTATCTGGTGACGGAGTACATCCCGGGCTGCACCTTGAAAGATCGCCTGTCGACGGCGCGGATGGTGACGCTGGGCGAGGCCGCCGCGGTGGTCCGGCCGGTGGCCGAGGCGGTCCAGACTTGCCATGACATCGGCCTGGTGCATCGCGACCTGAAGCCGGCGAACATCCTCCTGAGCCCCGACGGCCGCGTCATGGTCACCGATTTTGGCGTGGCGAACCTGGTGACGCAACTTGGCGACATGACGGATTTCGGCGCGCTGATCGGCACGCCGGATTATGTGGCGCCGGAACAGCATCGCGACGGCAGTTGCGTGACCACGGCAGCGGATCAATACAGCCTGGGGGTGATCGTGTACGAAATGCTGACGGGATCGCTGCCGCGCGGCGGTTCCGGGCTGGGCGGCCGGATGCGCCATCCGGGCATGACAGAGGACGTGCAGGCGATTCTGGCGCGGGCGCTCGCGTGGCGGCCGGAGGACCGCTACACCAGCATCCGGGCCTTCGCGCGGGCGCTCAAGCGCGAAGCTCGCAAGGAATCGGTGGGCATCACGCCGGAGGAAATCATCCGGGCCGCTTCCCTCAGCCCCGCATTCCTCCAACCCCCGAAAGCCAGAAGCCGGGAGTCGCGCGAGACGAACGCGACGCGCCCCGACACGATGGCGCCGCTGGCTCCTCATCCCCAGGCCACCCCCACGCCGGTGGCGCTCGGTCTCGGCCCCGGTGATGGTTCGGACATTTCCTACACCCCGGCTCTGATTATCGCGATTTCGGCGGTTATGCTGCTGCTGCTCTTCGCGGCCTTCGCGCTGGTGATTTTGTAGCAGCCGGGCGACACGAGGCAGCGCGGTTGGCTTGGCTTTGGCTTTCCGCTTTTCCAACTCTTGGAAAGGCAAGAAATCATGGCTATTCGCACCGCCAACGCCCTATGGAACGGCACCCTGAAAGAAGGCAACGGCACGATGAAGATGGAGAGCGGCGCCTACGAAGGCCCGTTCACCTTCAAGTCCCGCTTTGAAAACGGCGAGGGCACTAACCCCGAGGAATTGATCGCCGCCGCCCACGCGGGTTGTTTCTCGATGGCCCTGTCGGCCGGGCTCGGCAAGAACGGCTTCACCCCCAAAAGCGTCGAGACCAGCGCCAACGTTCATCTGGAGCAGGTCGAGGGCGGCTTCGCCATCACGAAGATCGTCCTCGAATGCCGCGCTGTGGTGCCGGAAATTTCGGCCGAAAAGTTCCAGGAAATCGCCGACGGCACCAAGACCGGTTGTCCGGTGTCGAAGGCGCTGTCGGCGGTGGACATCGAGTTGAAGGCGAGCCTGTCGAACGGCTGAGCAGGCCGGCGTCACGGCTTGTCGTAGGAAACGACCTGGAGCCCGCGCAGGGCCAGCACATGGTTGGGGTCGTTGCCATCGCCCGTGGCGTGCAGCACATCCAGCGAGAAGATCAGCTTCTGACCCGTCAGTTCCCATGGCGCGTGGAACCAGGCATCGTAAATGACGGGATTTCCGGCGGTCGGGATATTCGAGTCGAAGTCCACGCTCTCGATATTCACGCAGAGCGACGACATGTAGGAGCTGTCGTTGAGTCGCAGGCGGAAGGTGGGAACGGTCCAGACTTCGCCGGGGCGGGCGGTGCTGCCGACGGTGAAGCGCACGCGGTAGAGGCGGTTCGCTTCGAGCGTCACGGCGTCGCCGCCGAGGGTCGATCCCCACCAGCCGAAGAGCACGCCGCCTTCGCCGGAAACATCTCGGCCCCGAAGCGTCAGGCCCTCGATTCCTCGTGTGCCGGCTGGTTGGGCAAAGGCCTGAGTTCCGGCGAGGCTCCATCGATGGAGTTGACCCTCGGTGAAGTCCCATTCGCCTTCGAGCCGCGCACCGCTCAGCGACTCCAGCGGCACGCCCACGACCTCGACGGAGTCGAGTTCCAGCGTGGCGTTGGGATCGTCCGAGGGATCGGCGTTCAACATGTCGAAATCGAGACGGATACGCGGGCTGCCTTCGGGCTGGGTGAAGAAGTGATCGTAGAGCATTCCGCTGCGGGTGGGAGAGAATCCGGCGTTATGCACCGAGGTGGAAATCAGCATATCGCTGCGCTGGAAATCGGCAGTCGAAGTCCGCAGGCGAATCGTGGGCGCGGTCGAGAAATTCCCGCCCGGGTTCATGACCTTGAACCGCGCCCGGTAGAGGTTCTCTTTGGCGAGAGAACCGCTCAGAGGAACTTCGCCGCGGCGCAGGTCGCCCAAATAGGTGAGAACGTGGAGCATGGGGGATTCCCAGAATCCGAAGGTCTTGGTGTTGTCCCTGGCCTTCATGCCGATGGCTCCGGGGCGGCTTTGGGGTTCTGGTGCGGTAAAGGCCTCCGGCGCGGCGAAGGTCCAGCCCTCGGCGTGGTTGGTGAAGTCGAAGCGGGCCGGGCTTCCGTCGACCTTCAGCGCTGGTGTGGTTTGCTTTGCTTCCCATGTGAGGGCGGGCTCGGCTATGGAGAAGTCCGTGCCGCCCATGCCGGGAGCGTGATAGTTCCCGAAGACCGGCAGGGGCCCCGCCTGCGGGTCCAAGGCCGTGATGCAGACATGGCGCAGTTCGCCCATCGCCATCCGGTTGGTGGTGGTGTAGCGGATTTCGTAGCGCGCGTTGATCTCGGAAAGAATAACGTCCGCCAAAGCCCTCAGGTCCGTCTGCTCGATATTGGTCCAAACGCCTCCGGTAGCTGTTGCCAGGGGCCGCACATCTCGCGCAGCCTGACTGGGAAAAAGGCCGTCGAAGGCGGGCGAGACGGCGATGACCTTGCCCCCGAAGGCGCGGATCGTTTCCGCCGCCACGTCGCGGCCGGCCTCGTCGCCGTTGGATAATTCGTCCGTGATGAGAACGAAGAGGCGCGCCGAAGCCTCGCGAAAGCGGAACGAGTTGCGGGCGGAAATCAGGCCGTCGAACGCCGGTTCGTCAGCGCCCTCGGGCACGATGGTGCTGACCGCGTCAGTGAAAGCCTGCTGATCGTCGGTCATTTCGGACACGACGAGAAATCCGTCGGCATAGGTCATCAGGCCGTACCGAGTCTGAGGATAGAAGCCTGAGATCGTCGCGGTGATGGACATCATTGCGGCCTGCAACTGAGCCAGTTCGTCCAGCATGCTGGCGCTGTCGTCGAACAGGAACACCACGTCGGCGAAGGGGCTGCCTTCGGAATGGCAGATCACGGAGTCGACCTGTTGTTCGACCCCGTCTTCGACGAGGGCGAAATCATTGAGGCCCAGTTGGCAGGTGGCGCCGTGGAAGGTCTTGACGGTGACCTCGGCGAGGATGACCGGGAACATCTGGGTCATGTCCGGCATCAGGCTGAGCAGTTCGATGCGTTCGAGCGGGTCGGCGCAGGTGGACGGCGGGGCACTGGCCTCAAGGCCGGCAGGCAAGAGCAGAAGGCCGGGCAGTAGGAGCCGGGAGAATGGGGGGAGAACGAACCGGGTTGCGGCCATGGGAAGGAGCCTCCGAATCCAGCAGGATAGTACACCAGTGAATTAAAGAGCCTTCTTCGTCAAGCCAGTTTTGAAGCTAGAGAATTATTTCGGGGCGTCGCGCTTCTCGCCCGCCGAGCCCGCTCCCGCGTCGGCTTTTGGGCCAGTGGCCGCTTTCGCCACGGCGAGCCGCGCTTCCTTCTCCCGCTGCTCCATCTCGATGTCCCGGCGAATGCGGTCGGTGATGTAGCCGCTGACGTCGGGATGGTTGGCGACTTCGTCGACGGTGCCGCTGACGCGCACCTGGCCTTCGAAAATGATGTAGGAGCGGTCGGTGATGGCGAGGGTTTCGCGGACGTTGTGGTCGGTGATGAGGACGCCAAGGCCCCGTTCGCGGAGCTGGCCGATGATAAGCTGGAGGTCTTCGACGGTGGGCGGGTCGATGCCGGCGAAGGGTTCGTCGAGGAAGATGAAGCGGGGGTTGGTGGTGAGGGCGCGGGCGATTTCGACGCGGCGCTTTTCGCCGCCGGAGAGGCGCTCGGCGATGCGGCGGCGCAGGTGCCCGATGCCCAACTCTTCCTCGAGTTGATCGATGCGGGTGCGGATCTCGTTTCGGGGCACGCCGCGCGCTTCCAGGATGGCCTTCAGATTGTCGCGCACCGACATCTTGCGGAAGACGCTGGTTTCCTGGGCCAGATAGCTGATGCCTCGACGGGCCCGCATGTGAATCGGCAGGCGCGTGATGTCCTCGCCGTCGAAAGTCACACTGCCGCCGGTGGGGGGCTCGAAGCCCACCAGCATCTTGAAGGTGGTGGTCTTGCCGGCGCCGTTGGGACCGAGCAGGCCGACGACTTCGCCGGTGCCGACTTGCAGCGACACGCCTTTCACGACGCGGTTCTTGCCGTATTCCTTGATCAGATTGTCCGCGCGGACGACGTGGGTGGGTGGGGGCGTGGGGGACATGAACGGGGGGGACCTCTTCCTGCGCTTGAGCCAAAGACGTTCCGCGCGGTGGCGCCCCGATGACAAGCGGGAAGTCCCTTGCCCCCGCGCGGCGGGAGTCCTTTCCTCACGGTCTCAACCTTTTCTCTCCGAGGTCAGCGACTCATGCGGCGAGCCCTTCCCACCCTGATTGTCACCGTGGCGGCGGCCACTCTGCTCGGCGGCTGCTCCTGGTACAGCACCAACCGCTGCTATGTGCCCGAGGACAAATACGAGCCGATGCGCGACCTGTTCCTGGCCACCGGCTCAATGCAACGCGTCGATCAGGCCATGGACGATCTGAAATACGCGGGCTGCGAAAAGCGCCAGATCCGCTACTGGATCGAGAAGGATTTGTACCTGGAGGACTTGACGGAGGGCCTGGACGAGGGGAGCCGAGCCGGCGGGTCTTGACAAACTTTGGCAATCTTTGCCAATGTCGGCCGTGATTTTTCGGCGCGAAAGGCGGCCCATCCCATGGCGAACACCCTCAACGTTTCCCTCACGAAAGAACTGCGCGAGTATGTGGACGCGCAAGTCGCCAGCGGCAACTACGGCAGCCACAGCGAATACGTGCGCGACCTGATCCGCCGCGACCGCATCAGCCGCGAGCGTGATCGCATCAACCGGCTGCTGAAGGAGGCGTTGGAGAGCGAGGAGCCACCGCGCGAGGTGACGCCGGAATTCTGGGAGAAGCTGCGCGAGAATCTCGCCCGCGAGGTTGGCGCGGATGAGGAGCGGAAGTTGGCCTGATGAAATCGATCACGTCGGCCGCCGCCGAGTTCGACCTGGCGGAGATTTCTCTCGAACTGGAACGCCGCACGTCTGGCCATGGATTCGCGTTCCTCGCGGCCGCCGAGAGAACGTTTGAGGATCTCGCGCAATCTCCGCGAGCGGGCCGCGTCTGGGAAGAAAGCGGCGACGCCGAGCCTCCGATCCGCATTTGGCGCGTGGACACTCTGCCGCACTATCTCATCTTCTATTGCGTCTTCGAAGACCACCTCCGCGTGTTGCGCATTTGTCACGTCCGGCGCAATTTGGATATCGACGCGGTGATTTCCTGATCCAATGCCCTTCGCCCCCAAACCCGCCCACCTCCTGACCATCCTTCTGCGCCGCCGCGACCGCGCGGCGGCGGAAGGCCTGTTCCTGGAAGGCTCCGCCGAGTATGAAGCGGGGAACCTTGCGGACGCCCGGTCGATGTTTCTGTTCGGATCGCTGCTGGACCGGACGTTGGCGGGGAATCACTTCAACTATGCGGTAACGGTGGAGAAGATGGAGGGCGAAGGCCGGGCCTCGCTGAAGGCATGGCGGCGGTACCTGAAGGCCGCCAATGCCGATCCGAAGCAAACCGAAGAAAACAAAGCCGTGGCTCGCGGGCGGGTGGCGGCGATCGCGCAGAGGCTTACCCAATGACCTCACTTCCCCCGGACGACAAGCGACGGGCTCAATTCGAGCACGAGCGCAAGTACCACTTTCTGCTCCTGGAAGAGGACGATCCCGAGAAGCGCAAGGCGCTCTACAACGAGGCTTACGGGCAACTGTACGCGCAGTTCTTCAGCGAGTCTTCGGGCGTCACCGAATTCGGCACGATGGATTACTTCGTGCGGATGCTGCGGGGTTGGGGCGAGGGGCGCGCCGTTCTCGACATCGGCTGCGGCCTGGGCACCGCCACCCTGCAATTCGCCCAGTACGCCTGCGAGGCCATCGGCCTTGAAGTGGACCAGAACGTCGTGGCCCGCTGCCAGGCCCGGTTTGATAAGGCCGGCCGGCCGAACGCCCGTGCTCTAGCCTTCGACGGAACCACCATTCCCCTGCCCGATGCGTCCATCGATTTGGCCTATTCAAACAACGTGCTGGAGCATCTGCACCCGGACGACGCGGAGGCACAGACACGTGAGGTTTTCCGTGTGCTGAGCCCCGGCGGGCGATTCGTCTGCATCACTCCACCCCGGCGGACCGGTCCGCACGATATCAGCAAGTTCTTCCTGCCGAAGGGCCACCTGCCCGAAGGCCTCCACCTGAAGGAGTACGACCTTCTTGAGGCCGTGGCGTTGATGAAGGGATGCGGCTTCAGCCGGTGCAGCCAACCTTGGATCAAACCGGACCGGATGGCTCGGTGGGGAATCTTGCCGCTCTATCCGGCGCTTCAGCGCTCCATCGGGATCAGCGCCTGGCTGGAGAATTCCCGCCTCAGCCACAGCGGCTTTCTCTTCGGAGCGCTCTGCATGGACTCGATTTGCCTATGTGCGCGCAAAGCATGACACGGGGCAATTCAGACTCGGGCGCTCTCTTGTCTTGACGAAAAACAGTTGGGGCGGCCTAACTCCCCGTTCATCCTCTGGATAAACACTCAGACCCAGCTATTAGAACGGTTCTCCTCGAGATGTCTGCGAACGAGTCCTCCACCCCCATCGACACCACCAGCTCCCTCTACAACGAGGACCTCGCGCCCACGGCGGAAAGCCAGCGCACGTGGGGGACTTGGGATATCGCGGCGCTCTGGGTCGGCATGTCGGTCTGCATCACGACCTATTTCCTCGCGTCCGGCATGATCGAGCAGGGGATGTCCTGGTGGCAGGCGGGGATTACGGTGCTGCTCGGCAACGTGATCGTGCTGGTTCCGATGGTCCTGAACGCGGTGCCGGGCACCAAATACGGCATCCCCTTTCCGGTGCTGCTGCGGTCGTCCTTCGGGACCAAGGGCGCCAACATTCCGGCCATCATGCGCGGGATCGTCGCCTGCGGTTGGTTCGGCATTCAGACCTGGGTGGGCGGTTCGGCGATCTACACACTGTTTTTCTCCCTGATCGGGAAGACGCCCGAACCGGTCGCTCTACCGGTGATCGGGATCAGCTTTGGCCAACTCTTCTGCTTTTTCCTCTTCTGGGTCATGAACGTGGCGATCATCGTCAAGGGCATGGGCTGGATCAAATGGCTCGAAAAACTCTCCGCGCCGTTCCTGATCGTCGGCGGACTGGTGCTGCTCTGGTGGGCGTGGTCGAAGGCCGGCACGCAAGCCATCTTCGCCAACAAGGGCACGCTCCAAGGCTGGCAGTTCTGGAAGGTCTTCATCCCCAACCTGACCGCCGTGGTGGGATACTGGGCCACGCTATCGCTGAACATTCCGGACTTCTCGCGTTATGCGAAAAGCCAGAAGTCCCAGATTCTGGGCCAGACCATCGGTCTTCCCTCCACCATGACGCTGTTCGCGCTCATCGGAATCCTGGTGACGGCGGCGACGGTGACACTCTATGGCGAGGCCATCTGGGACCCGGTGGCGCTGTTCGCCCGATTCGACCGGGGCGTCGCCGTGGTCATCGCGCTGGTGGGCCTGACCATCGCTACGCTCTCCACCAACATCGCGGCCAACGTGGTCAGCCCGGCCAACGACATCGCCAACCTGCTGCCTCGCAAGATCAGTTTCAAAATGGGAGGTGTGATCGCCGCGGTCATCGGGGCCTTCATTCTGCCCTGGAAGCTGATCGAAAGCACCCAGGGCTACATCTTCACCTGGATGATCGGCTACAGCGCGCTCCTCGGCCCCATCGCGGGAATCATGATCGCCGACTTTTTCGTTCGCCGGCGGCAAGTCCTGGATGTCCAGGCGCTCTACGACCCCGCGGGCATCTACTCCTACCGAGGCGGGTTCAATCTCCTGGCTCTGGCGGTCTTCTTCCTGGCAGCGCTTCCCAATGTGCCGGGGTTCATCAACGCGGCCACGGGCAAGGCCATCTTTCCCGGTTTCTTCGACACAATTTATCTCTTCGCCTGGTTCATCGGTTTCTTCCTGGCGGCCGGACTTTACGTCGTGGCGATGAAAGCGATGCACGGGCGGGCACCGGAAGCGTCATAATTTCAAAGCTTTGTGCTAAGAAACCGTTTCGAAAGGAAGAGAAGTTCGCTCGCACCCGTCTTTCGGTTTGCGGGGCTGTGGAAAACCGCGCTCGGGTGAATCGTCACCGAAAACTTCAGGCGACGAAGAAACTCCCGAGACGAGGTCCAATCCCCCGCGATGTCGACCGAACTTCTCTCCAATCCCAAGACGTCCTCCGTCTATCAAGCCGCCACGGCGGACCTCACCTTCCCGCTCCCCGACACCTCAGCCCTCGAACCGAAATCTCTGCGCCAGCGGCTCTATTCCCCCGTCGACCGGCTCGCATACGACCGCATCGCCGGAGTTTATCAATCCGCCCCCGTCGTCGAACTCGGCCGCGAAGGCCGCCTCGTGATCTTCAGCGACCTGCACGTCGGCCATCGCGGCTGGCGCGACGACTTTCTGCCCAACTCGAAGCTCTTCATGGAGGTGTGCGCCCAGCACTACCTCGACAGCGGCTACCAGCTCGCCCTCAACGGCGACGTCGAAGAGCTGCAAAACTTCCCCCTGAGCGCCATCACATCGAAGTGGGGCGATCTCTACGAACTGTTCCGCGCGTTCCAGAACGAAACGAACCTCTACAAAATCGTCGGCAACCATGACCTGAGTCTCCTCCAGGATCACGGCAAGAATCTGCCCATCGACGTGGAGCATATCGAAGGCCTGCGCGTTCGCGCCGGCGGCGGGGAAATCTTCCTCCTCCACGGCCACCAGGCCTCCCACTACCAGACCTTCGCGGGCCAGCAACTCGGTCTCTTCATGAAGTACCTGCTCTCGCCCCTGGGCTTTCGGAACTATTCGAAGTCCTACGAGAGCAACAGCATCTACCGGCTCGAGAAGCGCTGCTACGACTTCGCCCGCCGCCACGGCGTCATGACCATGATCGGCCACACGCACCGGCCGTTGTTCGAGGCCCTGTCGAAAGTCGACTCGCTCCGCTACCGCATCGAAGCCCTGTGCCGAGAGCACAGCCAATGCAGCGACGCGGGACGGCTCGAGGACCTGACGCGCGAAATCGCCCGGTGCAATGCGGAACTGCGCCGCATCCGCCAAAAGGGCCATCGCTCCAGCGTCCGCGGCAGCCTCTACGACCGGGAAACCGGCGTACCCTGCCTGTTCAATAGCGGCTCGGTCATTTCGAAGAACTACATCACGTCGCTGGAAATCCGTGACGGCAAGATTTCGCTGGCCTACTGGTACGACGACAAGAACGGCGAGGCGCCGTTCATGTGCGAGGAAGAAGGCTGGAACACGGTTCGCACCTCGAGCGGTTACCGCCGCGTGATCATCCGCCAGGAAAACCTCGACTATCTGTTTACCCGGATTCGCTTTCTCGCCTGATCCAATCCCCGCCGCTGAACCCTCCGCCAGTGGCCCCTGCCCCAAAGAAAGAAGCCCCCGCGAACCGGCGGGGGCTTCTTTCCATTCGGGAGGGAAGCCGAGTCGTATTTGGCGAAACGGTCAGACCTTACTCGGCCATGCGCCAGCTCTCCACCCCGGAATCGCGCTTCGACGGCAGAATCATCGCCGGGCCATGGAGGGTCGTCCGGCCCGAAGCGTCCACGTCTTCCAGGAAATAGCCGCGCGCCGCCGCGGGATCGTAGCCGGCCAAGTCCGTGAAGGCATACTCGGCGCCGCCAAGCAGAGCCGTCGGATCGGCCGGAATCAGGTCGTCGTTGAGCTTCGGCCCAACGCTCCAGCCACCGCCGCTTCCGGGCCCGCGGCGCATCGGCGACGGAATCGCCCGGTAGAGGTTGAAGCCCAGGTTGTCGATTTCCGCCTCCGTCTCCCAAGCGATGACGATCGGTTCGCCCGCGCCGCCGGGGTGGGCCTCGAAGGACACGAGGTCGACCGCCAGGATGCTGGACGTGTAACCGAAGTCGCCGGCGGCGTAGCACTCGTCCGTCGAGAGCGTTTCGCCATCCTCGTCAATGTTGGGGCCCGTGCTGGTCATTCCGGAGAGGACGCCGGTTTCGTCCACCACCACGACGTAATTGCCGGCGGGCAGTCCGATGAATTCGTAGAAGCCATTCGCGTCGGTCTCCGTCTGGCGATAAAGGGTATCGCCTCCGTCGAAGACACCGTCGTTGTTGTTATCCTGGTACAGGTTCATGACGACGCCGGGGATGCCGGTCTCGTCGGTGCCGTTGGGCTTGTTGGGCTCGAAGACGCCGTCGCTGTCCGTGTCATTAAAGACGATGTCGCCGAAGCAACCCTGGGCGATGGGCTCGAACTCGATGAAATCGCCGAGGCCACCGGAGGTAATGACAATCCATTCGACCCGGTTGAAGCGGGTCAGGGTCGTGGCGTTCGGCCCGTAGTTGGCCTCGTAGAAATTGATCTCGTCGAGATCCATCTCCTCGAGCCGGTCGAACGATCCATCCGCCCACGCCACCGTCGAATCGTAAAACGGGTTTCCGTTGTTCGTCACAAAGGCCAGCACCGGGATGTCGATGGAAGGGCTGCCGCCGGTCAGCGTATCGACGAAGCGGATCGTCAGCTTGGCGGGAGCACTGGCGCCGTTGTCCAGGTCCACCCAGTTGAACCGCACGGCGCGGGCCGGTGTGTCGAGGACGGCGACGATGGTGGAGCCGCTGCCTTGATCGTCGGGGTATGTTTCCTGGTCATCGGTCAAACCCGGGATGTCCGGGGGATTGCTCTTGTTGCCGAGCTGTCCCGCGGCGATCTCCGCCGCCTCGGGGTTCGTTTCCTGG
Organism: Sumerlaeia bacterium; assembly: GCA_040219255.1. Lineage (GTDB taxonomy): Bacteria > Sumerlaeota > Sumerlaeia > SLMS01 > JAHLLQ01 > JAVJSW01. Next base: position 240,548 of record JAVJSW010000060.1, on the reverse strand, counting down.
GAAATCAGGACGTTGCCGGCGCTCTCCGTCGCCGCGTTGCCCGTGGCCCAGTTGCCATAACTCGTCGGCGGTCCCTGCAAATCGGGGTCGAAGAGGCCGGTGCTGAGACCAGCGGGCGGTTCCACGTTGGAGGGATAAAGGACACCGAGGTCTGGATCCCCGCCGTTGTTCGGGTTGATCACGCTGAAGGTGACGCCGTGGCTGAGCACATATTCATCATCGATGATTCGGCCGCCCAGATAGTCGTCGAAATCCAGGAAAAGTGTGTCCTGGGCGGGGGTGTGGATGGCCAGGAACGGGAGTGCGGCGAAGACCACGCCTAAAATCGACGTCTTCATTGCAAATTGAGTTATTGGGGGAAATTTCATTCCTCTCTCTCCTTAGTTTCGTTGAGGGGAGCATGGCACTCTTCGCCATTACCATCCTGAGAATGGCTTTTCTCAGGACGCAATCAAGAGGAAATTGCGCCGAAATTTTTGCAGATACAAGCGAAGTGCCCCGATCTTACCACATTCTTTCATTATTCAGCATTGAAAGAACGAAAAATTTCATCCCACTTGACGAAACCCTTCCTCTCCGGCACTCCTCACTGTTGACCGAATCAATGGTTTCCCGGCCCTGGCCTCTTGGACCGTGCCGCTAGTCATCGTGTAAGGAACGGACTCTGTCGTGACTCCCCCCACTTCTTCCCCCAGCCAATCCGCCCCAGCGCAACCGCTCGCCCCGCCCGCCAGCGGCTACACCCCCGTCCCTTACGAGGGGCCGTCCTTCGACGAAGCGCTCGCCCTGCGCCGCGAGCACCTCAATCCGGGCATCTTCCATCTCTATTCCCAGCCGCTCATGATCGTGGAAGGCAAAGGGCAGTACCTGTATGACAAAGATGGGCGCCAGTACCTCGACGCCTTCGGCGGCATCGTCACCGTCAGCGTCGGCCACTCGCACCCCAAAGTCATCGGCGCCCAGGTCGAGCAGCTCCAAAAGCTCCAGCACACGACGACGATCTACCTGCACCCCAACGTCGGCCTCTACGCCAAGGCCCTCGCCGACAAATTCCCCGGTGATCTGGATGTGAGCTACTTCACGAACTCCGGCTCCGAGGCCAACGAAACGGCGATCCTGATGGCGCGCCTCTTCACCGGCAGTGAAACCGTGATCGGGCTTCGCAATGGCTATCATGGCGGCACCGGGACGACGATGGGCCTGACGGCCCACGGCACCTGGAAATTCCCCGCCGGGCCGCCCCAGAACGCGATCCACGCCACCCCAGGCTACTGCTACCGGTGCCCCTTCGGCCTCGAATACCCGAGTTGCAACGTCAAGTGCGCCCGCGACCTGGACGACAAAATCCAGTACGAGACCTCCGGCGAAATCGCCGCCTTCATCGGCGAGTGCATCCAGGGCGTCGGCGGCGTCGTCATTCCGCCCAAGGAATACTTCGGCATCGTCTACGACACCGTGCGCAAGTACGGTGGTGTCTGCATCGCCGACGAAGTGCAGGGCGGATTCGGCCGCACCGGCGAGAACTTCTGGGCCTTCGAGCACTGGGATGTTCAGCCCGATCTCGTTTCCATGGCCAAGGGCATCGCCAACGGCGCCCCTCTCGGCGCCGTGACCACCCGCATGGAAATCGCCGAGCAAATGAAACGCCGCATCCACTTCAACACTTACGGCGGCAATCCGGTCAGCATGGCCGCCGCCAAGGCCACCCTGGAAGTCATCGACGAAGAAGGCATCCAGGCCAACGCCAAGGCCATCGGCGCCCACCTGAAGGAGCGCTTCCTGGAAATCCAGCAGCGCCGCGCCCTGATCGGCGACGTGCGCGGGCTCGGCCTGATGTTCGGCGTCGAACTGGTCAAAGACCGCACGACCAAAGAACCGGCCAAAGCGGAAACCGCCCGCCTCCTCGAACTCGCCCGCGAACGCGGCCTGCTGCTCGGCAAGGGCGGCCTCTGGGGCAACGTCCTGCGCATCAAACCGCCCATGTGTCTGACCAAAGCCGACGCCGACTTCATTGCCGACGTGGTGGACGAGGCCCTCGGCGTGATCGAGGGCGGGGGCTGAGGGGCGGCGGGGGGTTGTGACCAAGGGTCCTTATTCGTTCCTCACAATCCCCCGAGCCACGGTCCCATTTCGCCTTTACACACTGCTGGCTTCGGGCTGCATAGGGACTTAGATCACCCGCTGAGCCCGCCCCCATGACTCGCACTGACGCCCCGCCCATTCTCTCGATCCGCAACGTGTCGAAGAATTTCGGCGGTGTGCAGGCCATCAAGGACGCCAGCCTGGAGGTCCGCGAGGGCGAGATTGTCGCCCTGATCGGCCCCAACGGCGCGGGCAAGACGACGCTGTTCAACACCTGCACCGGCCTCATTCCACCCTCCAACGGCCAAATCCTCCTGCGCGAAGCCAACGGCCGCGAGGTTCCTCTGCAAGGCAAGCGCCCCGATCAGATCACCGCCCGCCGCGTCTCGCGCACATTCCAGAACATCCGCCTTTTTCCCCGCCTGTCGGTGATCGAGAATGTGATGCTGGGGGCCCACCTGCAAGGCCGCGCCGGCTTGATGGGCGCGATGCTGCGGTTGCCGAAGACCAACCGCGAGGAGCTGGCGCTTAAGACCTGGGCGCTCAACCGGCTGATGTTCGTCGGCCTGGAGCACGAGGCCCAGGAGCAGGCCGCCTCCCTGAGCTACGGCCACCAGCGGCGCCTGGAAATCGCCCGCGGCCTGGCGAACAACCCGCGCCTGCTGCTGCTCGACGAACCGGCGGCGGGCATGAATCCGGCCGAGACGGCCAAGCTGGTCGAACTGATCCGCCGCATTCGCCAGGCCGGCGTGACGGTATTCCTGATCGAGCACGACATGAAGCTGGTTATGGAAATCAGCGACGCCATCTACGTTCTCGACCACGGCGAAATCATCGCCAGCGGCCCCCCCGAATCGGTGCAGAACGACCCGCGCGTGGTCGAGGCCTACCTCGGGCCCGGTGCGGAAGTGGCCCTCGGGTAATAAGTCACGATCAGTTCCGGAATTGGGATGGGCCCGCTCCGGCTTGGCCTTTCCTTTGCACGGTGTTTCAACGCAAACTCCACCCCCTAAAGGCTCATTCCCATGAATGTGTTTTCCCGATCCCTGACGGTATTGGCTTTGGCTGCCACCGCCAGCCTTGCCTCCGCCGAATCCTCCGGCGACGAATTTGTCGAATCGATCGAAGCCGCCCACGATATGGAGGCCTGGTCCGCCGCCGAGCTGATTTCGGCGGACGCCGTCCTGTCCTTCGGCGGGTCGGTGCGACTCGATGGCACAATGATCGTCTCGCCCAGCATGAACCGCGTCCGCGTCGAGTACGCCGACGGCACGGTCCTCGGCTACGATGGCGAGACGGTCTGGATGACGCCCGCCGACGCCGACATGCCCCGGGCACGTTTCGCGATTTTCACCTGGCCGTACTTCTTCGCCGCCCCCTTCAAGCTCTCCGACCCCGGCACCCACGTGGAGCCGAAGGGCGAAATGCCCCTGACCGAGTCCGAGTCCATGGCCACCGCCAAGCTGACCTTTGGCGAGGGCGTCGGCGACGCGCCGGATGACTGGTACGTGCTCTATCGCGACCCCGAAACGCACGCTCTCAAAGCCATGTCCTACATCGTGACCTACGGCAAGACCGACGTGGAGTCGGCCGAATCCGAGCCGCACGCCATCGTTTACGATGACTTCCAGAAAACGGACGCCGGCTTTGTGGTTCCGATGGAGTGGAGTTTCCACGACTGGAGCGCTGAGAAAGGCGTGTTTGGCGAAGCACTCGGCTCGGCCGAACTCTCGAATGTGAAGACGATGCCGATGGACGAGTCGCTCTTCGCCAAGCCCGGAGACGCCAAGGTCCTGCCGGCGCCGTCGAATTAGGGCGCAGAGCGGGGTTGCGCGAAGCGGCGGCGGCGGCTCATGATTTGCTCACCAACCGCCGGGAAAGCGCCCTTTCCCACGCCAGAGGAACCCCGCGCCCCATGTCAGGCACCCGCAAACGCTCACTTCTCGAAACGATCCGGATGGATTTCCAGCAGGCGCTGGCGAACGATCCGGCGGCTCGCGGGCCGCTCGCGCCGCTGGAAGTCATCCTCACCTACCCCGGCTTCCACGCCATCTTCTTCCATCGCATCACCCATACGCTTTACCGTCTTGGGATTCCGTTTCTGCCGAGGGTGCTGTCGATTCTGAATCGATTCCTGACCGGCGTGGAGATCCATCAGGCCGCCCGCATCGGCGCCGGGTTCTTCATCGACCACGGCATGGGCGTCGTCATTGGCGAGACCGCCATCGTGGGCGAGTACTGCACCCTCTTCCATCAGGTTACCCTCGGCGGCACCGGCAAGCAGCGTGGCAAGCGCCACCCCACCTTGGGCAACCACGTCGTGGTCGGCGGCGGCGCCAAGGTCCTCGGCAACATCACGCTCGGCGACTACGTCTATGTTGGGGCCAACAGCGTCGTTCTGACCGACGTGCCAGAGGACTGCACCGTGGTCGGCATCCCGGGCAAGATCGTCAAGGCGGCGGGCAAGCGCCTGAGGCCCTGCGATGCTCTCGATCACATCCACCTGCCCGACCCGGTGCGCGACCGCATCCTGAGTCTGGAAGAACAAATACGCACGCTGTGCGAGCGGCTCGACGAACTGGAATCGAAGAAAGCCCTAGAGCCGGAGCGGGAAGAGGCGGGGACGGCCGCGGCGAGCTGAGCGCCCGCTCCGGAAGAGCCCGTGCCACCGACAAGAAAACCCCCGGCGTCGAACCGGGGGCACTGGGGTTTTCGAGGAGGCGGCCAGGAAGAAAGGCTGTTCGTTCAGCCGGTTTCTTCCAGCACTTCCTCGACGCGGTGCAGCATGCCCTGCATACGGGCGGTGAGTTCCTTATGGCGCTCGACGCTCTCGCAGTACTGGCGGGCATCGTCGGCCATTTCGTTGGCGACGGAGGCTTCCACGGCGAACTGGAGGGCCGCCATGGCCGCGGCTTTGGCCGGGGACATGACGCCGGAGCGGGCGGAGAGGCGTTTGATCAGATCACCCACCGCTTTGGCCGCCGATTCCACGTGGCGCTTTTCTTCTTCGTCTTCCACATTCAGGCGGATTTCATGGCCCGCCACAACCAGGCGCAAAGATTCGCTCATCGGTTCGTCGTCCTTTGGGTCGAGGGGGTTGGCGTCATTCCACCGCGGCCATTTCGGCGTGGCGGATGGTGGACTCGGCCGCTTCGATGCGGGTGATCAGGGAACCGAGGCGTTCTCGCAGCGCGTTGTAACGGTCGTCGGAATCGCCCAGTTGGGCCCGCAGTTCCTCGTTTTCCTGCACGAGGCGCTCGGCCTCCTGCTCGATGCCGACGATGCGCTCGTTGATTTCGGCGAGTTCAGCGACATCGTGCTCCAGTTCGCCGATGCGCTGGTGGGATTTCTGGACTTCGGCGCTCAGATGCTCGCGGTCGCTGCGAAGCTGTTCGGCCTCGCCGCGGGCGGCGTCACGCTCGCCAAGAGCGGCGGCCATTTGCTGGTCCAGTTCTTGGAGGCGATGGTTGGCACCGTCGAGCTGACCCTGCAGGTCGTCGCGATGCTGGCAAGCGCCCTGGTGCCAGCCATCGAGTTCCACGACGCGGGCGTTGAGATCGTTCTTTTCGTTTTCCAGCTGGTTGCGCTCGGCCTGGAGAGCGTCGCGCTCGGCGGCGAGGCTGTTGCGTTCGCCGTGGAGGTGATGGGCCTCGTGGCGGGCGGTGTCGCGTTCCTGGGTGGTGGAGGCTAGGGCGTTTTCCAGTTCGGCGGCGCGGCCGTTGGCATGCTCAAGGCTGCCCTGAAGGTCATCGCGGTGGGCGGTGACGTTGCGGTTGGCGGTTTCCATCTCGCCGATTTTCACGCGGGCCGCTTCGAGATCGTGGCGCAGGCGGTCGCGGCTGTTGTTGGCGTCCTGGAGCTGGCCGCGGAGGCCTTCGTTTTCGGCGCGCAGATCGGTGTTGCGGGATTCGGAGGCGGCCAGTTCGGACTTGAGCCGTTCGTAGTCGGCCAGGGTGATCTTGAGGCCGTCGTTTTCCGATTCCAGGTGGGACTTCGCGTCGCGAAGGGTATTGATTTCGCCGACAAGGCGGTTGACTCGGTCTTCGAGCCGTTCAACGAGTTCGATCATGTCGAGCATCAGCGGGGATCCTTCCAGGGGGCCGGGTTTTCTCTCGGAGTGGGAAATGCTGTATCGGGAGCGAGAACTTGGGAATATCGCAGCATATCCCTACGGCGCTACGCCGGTCGGAAGAACGTCAATGGAAATTGCTATTTCCGGCGAAGTTAAGACGAGCAAAGTGAGCCGCATCTGGAAAGACCCCTTGCCCGGCGCCGCGCCACGGGGCAACTAGACCTCGCGCGCCCCGGCGTGCCACACCGACCGGATGCATTGCTCCATGCTCGCGAAACGAATCATTCCCTGCCTCGATGTCAAGGGCGGCCGCGTCGTCAAAGGTGTCAACTTCGTCGACCTGATCGACGCCGGCGACCCGGTCGAATGCGCCAAGGCCTATGACCAGGCCGGCGCTGATGAACTGGTTTTCCTGGACATCACCGCCAGCCACGAGCGCCGCGGCATCATGCGCGATGTGGTGCGCGAGACGGCCTCCCACTGCTTCATGCCCGTCACCGTCGGCGGTGGGCTGCGCACCATCGAAGACATCCGCGCCATGCTCAACGCCGGAGCCGACAAGGTCTCGCTGAACACCCCGGCGGTCGATAACCCCGAGTTCCTCCGCGAGTCCTCCAAACGCTTTGGCGCCCAATGCATCGTCTGCGCCATCGACGCGCGCCGCAAGACCAAGGCCCCGGAAGGCGCCGAGGTGGACCTGCGCATCCCCGATCCGGCGGGCTGGGAAGTTTTCATCCACGGCGGCCGCACGCCAACTGGCCTGGACGCCATCGAGTGGGCGAAGAAGGCGGTGAGTCTGGGGGCGGGGGAAATCCTGCTGACCAGCATGGACGCCGACGGCACGAAGACGGGCTATGACATCGCCCTGACCCGCGCCATCAGCGAAGCCGTCGAGGTACCCGTCATCGCCAGCGGCGGCGCCGGAAACCTGGATCACTTGGCCGACGCCCTGACGGAAGGCAAAGCGGACGCGGCGTTGGCGGCCAGCATCTTCCACTTTGGTACCTACACCATTGGCCAGGCCCGGGCCCGCCTGCGCGAGCGCGGCGTCCCAGTGCGCGATTGAAAAGCCTATCCGCATTGGCGGATTTGTCCGGCGCTGGGGGCCCCCGTCTTTTTGTTTGACATGCCAAACATGTCAGCCATACACCAAAGCCAAGGATGAAATCCGGGGAAATCATACCCCATTTATCCCCATTCTCTTCGCGCTGATGGCAGGATGTTCCACTTGGACGAGATCACTTCTCTAGACCGGCTCACTGGCGGCGAAACCGCCATCGTCGAAGACATCTGCTCCGAGTGCGTGGATGGCTGCCGTCTGGCGGCCATGGGCTTGGCGCCCGGGGCGATGATCCGCATGCTGATGCCGGGCCGCACCTGCGCCGTGCAGGTCGGCCAATGCCGCCTGATGCTGCGGTCCAAAGACGCCACCGGAATCCGCGTCTCTCGATTGGCGGGAAGCGCCGCCTGATGCCCGAGACAACCCTGGCCGATTTGCAACCGGGCCAAAGCGGCACGATCGCTGGCTTTACCAATGAAGACGACCCGACGGTGCAGCGCCTCGCCGAGATGGGTCTGCTGGAAGACGAACCGATACGCGTCGTACGTCTGGCGCCCATTGGCGACCCGATGGAGGTCGAGGTGCGCGGTTACTTCCTTTCCGTCCGCCGCGCCCACGCCCGCCTGATCCGCATCACCCCCCAAGTCTAAACCCCCTTTCGCCAGTCCAGGCCTTGGGCTCCGAGGCTCGGACGCTGGCTGCTCCGGACTCTCCGCCCCACTATGACTGCCCTCACGCCCACGCCTTCCGAAAAGAAAACCTTCCGCGTCGCCCTGATCGGCAACCCGAACACCGGCAAGACGACACTCTTCAACGCCCTCACCGGCTTTCGCGCCCGCGTCGGCAACTACCCCGGCGTCACCGTGGAAACGCGCACCGGCGCGCTCAAAGGCTCGAACGGCGCCGTCCAAATCCTCGACCTCCCCGGCACCTACAGCCTTTCCGCCCACTCGCCGGACGAACTCATCGCCGTCGAGGTCCTCACCGGCATCCACAGCGTCGAAGCCAAACCGGACCTGCTGGCCGTGGTGGTGGATGCCGCGAATCTCGAACGGAACCTCTTCCTCGCCACCCAGGTTATGGAAATCGGCCTGCCGACGGTGATTGTGCTGAACATGGTGGACGCGGCGGCGGAGGCCGGCATCACCGTGGACGGGGAGAAGCTCGCCGAGCGTCTCGGTGTACCGGTGCTGCCGACATCGGCGTCGAAGGGCAAAGGCGTGGACGCGGTGGCGACGCTGCTGCGGGGCCAGTCGCCGCCCGCTCCACCCGCCACGGACCATCTCTTTCCTCCGGAATTCGAGCGCGAAATCGATGCTCTGGCGGCGGTTCTCCGCGATGCGGACCAGAACGCCCTCGCGGCCGAGCCGGTGCTCTTGCAGCGCGCCCTGCTGGACCAGGACGGTGCCGCCGAGGAACGCCTCGCCGACGCCGCGGGCGAGCCCGTCCGTACCCATCTGAAGGAAGCACGGCAACGCCTCTCGGACCAGGGCATCCGCATCCGCACCGTGGAAGCCCGCATGCGCTACGGCCACATCCGCGGCCTGCTGACCGATGTGGTTTCCCGGCCAGAGGAGTCCAAAGATTCGCTTTCCGATAAAATCGACCGCATCCTGATCCACCGGGTCTGGGGCACGCTGGTGTTCGCGGTCCTGATGCTGATCGTGTTCCAGGCGATTTACTCCTGGTCGGCGCCCTTGATGGACGCCATCGACGCGGTCTTCGGAGCGCTCGGCGACGTGGTGACGGCCGCCATGGGAGAGGGCCCGCTGCGCAGTCTGATCGTGGACGGCGTAATCGCCGGCGTCGGCGGCGTGGTGATTTTCCTGCCTCAGATTTTGATCCTCTTCGCGTTCATCGCGCTGCTCGAGGACTGCGGTTACATGTCGCGGGCGGCGTTCCTGATGGATCGTCTCCTGAGCCGTTGCGGCCTCTCGGGACGCAGCTTCATCCCGATGCTCTCGTCCTTCGCCTGCGCCATCCCCGGTATCATGGCGACCCGCACGATCGAGGACCGGCGCGACCGGCTGACGACTATCCTGGTGGCGCCGCTGATGAGCTGCTCCGCCCGCCTGCCAGTGTACGTGCTCCTGATCGGCGCGTTCATCCCGGAGCGCACGCTGGTTCCCGGCGTGCTGGGGCTGCAAGGCACGGTCCTCTTCTGCATGTATCTGGTCGGATTCGCCTTTGCCGTGCCGGTGGCGATGCTGCTCAAGCGCACGCTCCTTAAGGGCAAGACGCCCTCCTTCATTCTGGAGCTTCCGTCCTACAAAATGCCTCAATGGCGCACCGTGATCCACCGCGTCTTAGAGCGCGGCCAGGCGTTCCTCTGGCGCGCCGGCACGGTCATCTTCGCGGTGTCGGTGGTGGTCTGGGCGCTGACCTATTACCCTCGGCCCGAGAGCGTCGCGACGGAGACGGAAGCAGCCTATGCCACCGAAATCGCCCAGGCCGAAGCCGCCGCGCAATCCGGCGATGCGGAGGCGCAAGCGACCCTGGAGGAAACCCTTGCCCGCCGCGACAGCGCGGTGGAGGGCGCGCTCCTTCGTCAGTCGTTCCTGGGCCGCATGGGCCACGCCATCGAACCCATCGTGAAGCCCATCGGCTGGGACTGGCGCATCGCCATGGCGGTCGTCGCCAGCTTCCCCGCCCGCGAAGTCGTCGTCGCAACCCTCGGCATCATCTACGACGTCGGCGGCGACGCGGCCGAGGACAACCCGGATCTGCGCGAGAAGCTGCGGACCGCCAAAGATCCTCAGGGCAACTTGATCTTCAATCTGCCGGTGGCGTTGTCGCTGATGGTCTTCTTCGCCCTCTGTGCCCAATGCGCGGCGACCCTGGCCATCATCCGCCGCGAGACCAATTCCTGGCGCTGGCCCATCTTCACGTTTACGTATATGACGGTGCTGGCCTACTTTGCCGCCCTGGTGACGTATCAGGTGGGCATGCTGTTCATGTAGGGTAACGCGGCCGTCCCGGCCAGCCCTCGCCTTCGCCTGACACTCGAGGAAATCGGGCGGCCCTGGGCGGCCGAGTACAAGAGTTGCTTCTCCTCCAGAATCGCCGCCGGACACGAGCGGGACGCCCCTGCTACACAGAAATGGCCACCATGATCCAAACGATTCTCGTCATCCTGATCGTTTCCGCCGCCGCCGCCTTCCTGGTGTGGCGCGCATGGAAGACGCTCAAGGCCACGGGCAAGAGCAACTGTGGCTGTGGCGATTGCGCGGCGACGGCACTTCTAAAGAAGAAGCCGGAGCGGCGCAAAGACTGGGTCTGACCCGGCGAGATCCGCCAGCCACCCTTCCCGGCGCCCCCCTCTCCGTGGTGAACGAAAAGTCCCTCCGGCGCCCCTGCCTTCCGCGCTTGTCCCGCCGCATCGTCCATGCTGAGGTGCGCGCGAAAGTTTGCCCCCGGAAAGGCCTCCTCGCATGTCCGAGCCGTCTCCCCCCATGACTCCCGAGCTGATCGCCCAGCACGGTTTCACCCCGTCCGAGTACGAGACGCTCAAACAGCGTCTCGGCCGCGAACCGAACCTGACGGAATTGGGCGTCTTCAGCGTGATGTGGAGCGAGCACTGCTCCTACAAGCATTCGCGGCCGCTGCTGATGACGCTGCCGACGAGGGGCGAACGGGTGCTCCACGGGCCCGGCGAGAACGCGGGTGCCATCGACATTGGCGGCGGATGGGCCTGTATCTTCAAGATCGAAAGCCACAACCACCCGAGCGCCGTGGAACCCTATCAGGGCGCCGCGACCGGCGTGGGCGGCATCCTGCGCGACATCTTCGCCATGGGCGCCCGTCCCATCGCGCTGTTTGACGCATTGCGCTTCGGCCCCATGACCGAAGGCCGCAACCGGCACCTGGCCAAAGGCGTCGTCAACGGCATCGCCGATTACGGCAACTGCGTCGGCGTGCCGACCGTTGGCGGCGAATTCAGCGTCGATCCCGCTTACACGGACAATTGCCTGGTGAACGTGATGTGCGTGGGCGTGGCGCGGCATGAAGAAATCATGACCGCCAAAGCCAAGGGCGCGGGCGACATGCTGGTCTATTACGGCAACGCCACCGGCCGCGACGGCGTCCACGGCGCCACCTTCGCCAGCACGGAACTGACCGAGGAAACCGCCGAGCAGCGCAGCAGCGTGCAGGTCGGCGACCCCTACATGGAGAAAAAAATTCTGGAGGCGACTCTCGAACTGATCGCCTCAGGAGCCATCGTGGCGCTGCAGGATATGGGCGCCGCGGGGCTGACGTGCAGCAGCACGGAAATGGCCGACAAGGCGGGCCTTGGCCTGCGCATGGACCTGGATTTCATCCCCCAGCGCGCCGCCAACCTGAGCGCCTACGAGATGCTGCTCTCCGAAAGCCAGGAGCGCATGCTGGCGGTGGTGAAGGAAGAGGACCTGCCCCAGGTCACGGACATCCTTAAGAAGTGGGACCTGGAAGCCATCGTCTGTGGCCAGACGACCGACACCGGGCGCTTTGTCGTGGAGCGCGAAACCAACGTGGTTTGCGATGTGCCGCTGGCGTCGATTTGCTCCGACGTTCCGCCGCCAGAACCGGTCGAGCCAAGGCCCGCCTATCCCGCCACGAAGGACGGCGTGGCGCTGGCGGAGGCCTCCTGCGGCGACTACAACGAGGTTTTGAAGACCACCCTGGCCCACCCGAACTTCGCGCGCAAGTCCTGGATCTGGGAGCAGTACGACCACCACGTCGGCACCAGCACCATCGTGGGCCCGGGCCTGACGGCGGCGGTGATGCGGGTGCGGGGCTGGGACGAAGGCCTCCTGGCGGCGACGGTGGATGGCAATGGCCTGTGGTGCCACCTCGATCCCTACGAAGGCACCAAGTGCGTGGTGGCCGAGGCGGCGCGGAACCTGGTGTGCTGCGGCGCGCGGCCCCTGGCGGTGACGAACAACTTGAACTTCGGCAGCCCCCGCAAGGGCGCCGGCGCGTGGCAGCTGGCCGAGTCGGTGAAGGGTCTCGGCGAAGCCTGCCGGGCCTTTGGGACTCCAGTGACCGGCGGCAACGTGTCGCTCTACAACGAATCGCCCCGCACCGCCGTCTTCCCCACCCCGGTGATCGGTATGGTGGGCGTGGTGGAGGGTGGCGGCAAGCACCTCAAATTCAGCCATTTCACGCGCCCCGGCGATGTGATCCTGCTGCTCGGCCCGGCGGCGACGCATTGTGGGGGTAGCCGCATTCTGCGGGATCGCACCGGTGAACTGCCCGGTCCGGGACTGAAAATCGACATGGATTTCGAACTGAAATTGCAGGCCTTGCTGCTCGATCTGATCGGCGAAGGCCTCGCCGACGCGGCGCTCGACATCAGCGAAGGCGGACTCCTGATGGCGCTGGCGGAAATGGCGCTCTGCACCAAGGACGCCGCCCTGCGCGGGCGCGGGCACGAAATAGGTTGCCGGGTGCAATTGCCCTTCGACGAACCCAGCGCCCATGTGTCGCTGCTCAGCGAAGAGCCGAGCCGCGTTGTGATCACGTGCAGCGAACAGAGCGTTCCGTCACTCCTCGCGGCTTGCGAGCAGAAGGGCGTACGGGCGCTTCAGATCGGCGTGACGGCGAAAGAGACCTTCGAAATCCAGGGCTGTCTCAAGACCACCGTGGCCGACATGCGCGACGCGTGGATGACTGAGCCGTAAGAAGTTCCGGCGAGCTTACTCCGCCCGGCGCCAATCCCCCACAGAGGTCACCTGCAAGTTCGACACGTCGCCGGCAATGACCAGGGCGAAGCCCTGATCGACGACATCGATGACGGCGGGGGTGACGCTGACGGTGAAGGTGCCGGTGGTGCTGGCGGGCAGGGTGACCTGCTCGACGTTGTTGAGGGCGTCGGCGGCGCCTCCGGTGACGCTCTCGCCGGACACCGAATCGAAGTTGTTGCCGAGCCAGGTGTCGGTGCCATCGGTAACGGTGAGGTTCAAATCGTTGACGAGCGACACGGACGCCAGCGGATCGGCGGGCGCGTCGGTATAGACCAGCGTCACCTTGAGTTGCCCGGCGGCGGCGTTGCCGCCCGCGGAGAAGGTGTATTGGCGCGGCGCGTTGGAGGACGAATCGAAGATGTCCGCCTCATCCACCACGAGCATGGTGCGGTCGTCTCCGGTGAAGTGGAGGCTGTTGTCCAGATGAATGCGGCCCCAGCCTTCGGCCCGGTTGGGCACGGGGCCGGTGACGCCGGTCATATCCACGGCGCCATTGATCAGAACGGCCTTCATCAGCGCCGCCGATGGCACGAAGGCATCGCCGGGGAGGGCGGCCCCGGTGGGATAGAAACCATCGGTGAAGTACTCGCGGACGAGAGCCCCCGCCCCCGCGGCCAGCGGGCTGGCCATGCTGGTGCCTTGCGGGTTGAGGATATTGCAGTTATTCGACGTGACATTGCCATCGCTGAAGGCGGACACGGTCTGGCCCGGCGCTACCAGGTCGGGTTTGAAGCGCCCGTCGGCGGCGTATCCCCGGCTGGAGAAACTGGTGATGCTTTCCGGGTCGTTATTGAAGACAGAGTTTTGGTTCTGGCCGGCGGCGATGGAGAGGACGTTCTTGGCGGTGCTGGGGCTGCCGACGGTGTTGTCGGCGGGGCCGCTGTTGCCCGCCGCGCAGAAAATCAGAAACCCCGGATTGCGCCATGTGGCATCGTCCATATCGACGCAGGTGGCGGTGTAGGTGTTGTTGGGCAGGAAGTTTTCCCGATCGCCCCAGGAGTCGTTGTGCAGGTGGGCGCCCTGGGCCACGGCCTGATCCAGGATGGGCGTGATGTCGATCAGGGGACAGCCGAGCCCCGCCATGTCCGAGCAGTTGTTATCCGTGGTATAGCCGCCATCCTGGATGACGAGTTGGGCGAGGGGCGCGATGCCATTGAGGGAGGCGTCGCCGGTGGGGCTGGTGATCTGGGACCCGGCGGCGTTGCCGGCGACGTAGGTGCCATGGCCGTTGTTGTCGAAGTCGCCGTTGCCGCCGGCGAAATCGCCGCTGAAGAGGAAATCGTAGACGATGACTTTGCGGCGCGATGAATCGGGCGAACCGATGCCGGTGCCGGAGACGGTGGGCGGGGCGGAGTCGTCGCTCTCGCGGAAGAAGCAGCTATCCCAGTCGAGTCCGGAATCGAGGATCGCGATGACTTGATCCGTGCCTTGAAGACCCTGGGCGGCGATGGAGCGGCCGCCGGTGGGGCTTCCGCTCTGGAGGATTTCCGAAGCGCTGTCGTTGAGCAGGCGGGCTCCGCCGGCTGGCTGGATGTTATAGACGGCCGGCAGGTCCGCGAGAGCGGTGAGGAGCGCGGGCAGGTTCTGGGCCGGGACGCGGATTCCGGCGCGGCCTTTGCCCGACTCGGAGCGCGAGGTCAGCGACGCGCCGTGCCCCGCGGCCACGGCCGCGAGTTCGGCTTCCAGACCGGGGCGGGAGGTGAACACAGCCACACCGATGTCCTCGCCGGGGGGCGCCGAAGCGAGGACGGAGGCGAAGTCCGGGGCGATCTTCCATTCCGGCGCGACTGTCATCGCGCGAAAGGCCGGGTCGGCCGCTGCCACCAGCGCCGCGCTGGCGGCATCCGGCCGGTCGACCGCCACCAGATATCCGTCGCGGGGCAGAGCCGCCAGCACCCGGAATCCCTGGCGTTCGAGGGCGGCGCGGGCTTTGGCGGAGCGGCCGGACTGGGAAATCACCGCGAGGACGACGTCCTCTGCGAGGGGAGTCTGGGCCAACGCGGAGGTCCAGACGACGGCGGGCTGGGCCTCGAGTTCGATCCCGTTGAGGAAGGATTGCCCGAAGGCGGTGGCGGCCAGGGTCGTTGTGAAGCAAAGGGGAAGGGCAAGACGGCGCATGGAAACGATGGAAGTCCGGTGGATTCTGAGGGCTGCCGTCTCAAAACGACAAACGCTGGCAGGTTAGGTTTCGGGCGCTCCAACCGCAAGCGGAGAGCCTCGGGAAAAGCGCACCGGCGGGCGGAATCAACCGCCGCTGACGGCCTGGAGGATGACGAGTTCTCGAGGGTTCTCCAAAGTCCGGTCCCAGTCTTCGATCCAGGTTACGTTCGTCTCGTCCAGCAAGCAAAGAACATGGGGGCGGAGCGCCCCGGATTCGTCCATCAGATGATGGCGCAGCCGTGGGCACCGGACGTAAAGGGCGTCGAAGAGTTGGTGGAGGGTGCGGCCCTCGATTTCCAGCTCGGAAACCGGCGCGGCCATTGGAACCAGCATCGAGGGCAAACGAACGGTCACGCAAGTCATGGCGGTTCAGAGGTGCGCGAACGCGGTGACGCTCTGCACGCGGGGGAAGATGGCGGGCAGGCAGGACCAGGATTCACCGGCGTCGGCGCTGGCGTAGACGCGGCCCGATGTGGTGCCGAAGTAAATCCCGCCCCGGTCGAGACCGTCGCCGTCCATGGCGTTGCGCAGGATCGTTTCCCAAGCGTTCTCCTGCGGCAGACCGTTGGTGAGAGGTTCCCATTGGGCGTCGCCTTTGGCGGATCGATAGACGCGCAGTTTGCCGTCGAGGGTGAAGCGGTACTCGTCTTTCTCCAAGGGGACGATGAAGACCGCGCCGGTGGCTCGGTCGGCCACGATGGGGAAACCGAACTCGGTGGGAATGTCGCCCGCGATGTGCTCCCAGGAGTCGGCGGCGTCGAGGCTGCGGTAAAGCCCCGCGTGATCCTGGCGGTAGAGGATGTCGGAGTTTTCCGGATGAAGGCAAAGGCCGTGGGGACAGAAGCCGATGCCGGCGTGGTCTTGCGAGTCGATCATCTTGCGGATGCCCTCGTTGCAGATCTTCCAGGTCTCGCCCGCGTCGTCGGTGCGGAAAACGCCGACGGCGGAGATTCCGATCCAGAGGCGGGCGGGATCGCTGGGGCTCTGGATGATGGTGTGGAGGCAAAGGCCGCCCGCGCCGGGGCACCAGCCAGAGCGGGTGGGGTGGTCGTTGAGGGAGGTGACTTCCTGCCAGGAAGCGCCGTTGTCGCCGGAACGAAAGAGGCCGCCTTCGTCCACTCCGGCGTAGAGGACGCCGGGATGGACGGCGTGGGCGGGGGTGACTTTCCAGATCGCGTTGACCTTGCGCTGGGCATCGGGGGCGAAGCGGGGCGGTTCGCCGGCCGATTCCCAGGTCCGGCCGAGGTCCGAACTCGCCAGCACCGTGGCGCCATAGACGTAGCTGTTGACGGCGGCAAGCAGGCGAGGCTCGGGGCCCCGCCGGTCAATCGCGACGTCCTTGATGTCCCAGCCCTTCATGAGCGGGCCTTCGATGCTCCAGCGGCTGCGGGAGTCGTCGGAGGTGGCGAGGAAGAGACCCTTGACGGTCCCGATGGTAAGCGTCACAGGCGGCATGGCGCGGCCCCCAGAAGAAAGAGTAGCAATGTCTCAATACCCGAAACATTAGCGAAGAAGCCCGGGGAACGCAAGGGGAAAGCAAAGCGAAACCTCAAAAAAAGTCCCACCCTGAGAAGCTCTCAGGCGGGACCTCTAGTTCGGTGGTTCTGCCTTGATTCGGTTTGGTTTAGCTGCCCGTCACCACAACATTGTCGATGGCGGTGTCGCCCTGCCAGCCTCCGGCGGCGACGGCGCGGAGGCGGACCTGGATGGTGCCGGAGTAGCCGCTGAGGTCAACGGTGGCGCTGCTCCAGGTGGATTGGCTGCTGGTCTGCTGGCCGGTGCGGCTCCAGACAGTGCTCCAGGACCCGCCGGTGCTGACTTCCAGATGCAGCGAGCCCGTGTTGCCGCCATACATGTGGTAGTCGAAGCTGACGGAACGGTTGGTGCCGCCGATGGCCGGGCTGGTCAGGATGGCGTCGTTACCGGCGCTGTAGGCGGCGCCGCTTGAGGTTTCCATGTAGGCGTAGTAGCTGCCCTGGGAAGCGGCGCTGGGGCCGGTGCCGCTGCTGGGGGTGCCGCTGGCGTCGCGGGTCCAGCCTTCGCTGCCGCTGCTCGTCCAGCCAAGGCTGCTCTCGAAATCGGCGCTGGCGAGGGTCGTGGTGCCTCCACCGGTCGATCCGCCGAAGCTCTGGCCATTGTTCAGGGCATTGTAGGTGCTGGCGGCCGAATTGGCCCAGGTGAAGTCGGCGTAGCTGGTGCCGGTGCCGGTGAGCTGGAGGCTGTGGCCGACGGTCGAGGTGGAGGTTTCGCTGGTGGTGATGGCCTGCGAGGTCTGGCCGCTGGCGCTGCCGGAGGTGGCCGTCATGGTGCCTTCATAGCTGAGGAACTGGACGACGGCGCCTGTGCCGTCGATGATTGCGACACCATCGGGGGCGCCGTTCTGGAGGCCGGAGATGGCGAAGAAGGCGGTGCCGTAGCCGTTGCTCTGATTCGGGATGGTGCCGCTCAGATTGGTGGTGATGTAGAGGCCGCCGCCGTTGCCGTTGTAGGCTTCGATTTTCCAGCCGCTCAGGCTCGTGCCCGCGGTGCCGGCGATTTCCACGCCCTCGTTCGTGTCGGTGCCGTCGTTGTCGTAGTGAATTTCGTTGATCCAGACGTTGGTGCCGCCAGGAGTCGGCGTCGGCGTCGGGGTAGGAGTCGGCGTGGGCGTCGGAGTGGGGGTCGGCGTCGGTGTCGGCGTGCCGCCCGCCGTGATGGTGGCGGTCAGGCTGTAATTGCTGCTGGCGGCGTAGCCGTTCACCGAGATGTGCCAGGTGCCAGCGGCGGGGCTGCTGACGTTCACCGTTTCGTTCGAGCCGCCGACGTAGGGACGGTAGTCCCAGGAGGAAGCGGTGGGCTGGCTGCCGAACTTGACGTAGAGATCGGCGTCATTGTCGCCGGTCATGACGATGTCGAGGGCGGAGGAGCCGCTGGGGACGGAGATGGTATAGTGGGTCCAGGCGTTCTGGACGACGGTGCCACTCACCGTTTGGCCGCTGGTCAGCGTGCCGCCGCCGGGAATCGGTGTCGGGGTGGGTGTGGGCGTCGGAGTGGGTGTCGGGGTTGGGGTCGGGGTCGGGGTCGGCGTGGGGGTGCCGCCGCTCGTGGTGCCTGTGACGAAGATGTCGTCGAGCGCCGGGTCGGCGGACCAACCACCGGCTGCGGTGTAGGCGAAACGCAGGCTCATGGTGCCCGAGTAAGCGCCGAGGTCCACGGTGGCGGACTTCCAGTCGGTCTGGCTGGCGGACTGCTGGCCACTCTGGCTCCAGACGGTGCTGAAGCTGCCGCCGGTGGAGACCTGGAGGCTGAGCGTGCCGGAGTTGCTGCCGAGCATGTGGTAGTTGAAGCTGATGACGCGGTTACTGCCACCGATGCCTGAGGCCTGGAGGAAGGCGGTGTTGCCGCTGGAGTAGGCGCCGCCGCTGGAGGTTTCGACGAAGGCGTACCAAGTCGAGCCGTTGGCGCCGGAGCTGGGGCCGGTGCCGGAACTGGGGGTGCCGCCGCTGTCGCGGGTCCAGTCGTGGCTGTCGCCGGAGACGTTCACGAAGTCACCGAGGCCGCCTTCGAAGTCGGAAGAAGCGAGCAGATCTCCGCCGGGATTGCCGCCGCCGTTATAGATGGAGCAATCGCCGCCCCAGATTTCGCAAACCAGCTCGGGCCGGTCCACGAAGGGGTTCCGGTTGCCCTGCCAGTTGATGTAGATCAGGTGGTTGCGGCGGCGTTCGCGATCATCGACGGGATCGAGGGTGTGCCACTGGATGAGCGTGTCGAGCATGCCCATGCGGGGAATGTCGGTGCCGGTGTATTGGTTGGAGAGGTAAAGGTCGGGCATGCTGCCGTCGGTGCCATCGTAGCGGACGGCCATGTAGAACATCGCCCGGGCCACATCGCCCTTCACATCGTCGTGGGGTTCGAAAGAGTCGGTGTCGGCGGTGTTGTTCTGGGTAAAGCCGATGACATCATAGGTCAAGGTGGCGGGATTGGAGAAATCGAAGTGCTTGTTGCCGCGGGCGCTGTTGATGTTGCGTTCGCTGGCGAAGAGGTGGTGGACGTCGGTGTAGCCGTACTGGCCTTCGCTGGGGAAGCCGAGGCTCTTGGGCCAGGAGTGCTCGCGGTTCCAGACGTAGGTGGCGCTGGAGGAGCCGTCGCGGTCGCTTTTGGGCATGGAGCGATTGGAATAGATGCAGCGAATGTTGCTGGTGTTGGCGGGGTCTTCGTCGAGTTCCTGGAGGATGGTCCAGACCTGGCTGTAGGAGTAGCGGGTGTGGCCATCGACGATGTCGTTGAGGGCGGATTCGAGCGCGGTGCCGGTAAGGCCGTCGGCGCTGTTATAATATCCCGCCGGGGGATCATAGGGCCCGGACCAGGCCAGGCCGCCCAGCAGGGCGGCGAAGACGGCCGAGAAGATGGCAGGCATCAGGGTACGGTGACGTAGACTCTCAAACATGAGCAACCTCGTGGGACTAACAAGTGGAGTGTTATTTGTTAGGAGTTGGGGCTAAGTCGGGCTTCCTCGAGAGGAACGTTTCACCGTGCATACGGCGATGGTCCATGCAAGTGAAAATTACTGTCAAAATTGCGTTAGCGCTCTAAATTGACAAAAATTCACCCAGCGCCCTCCCCCGCCGAATTCTGACCATGGCATTCCAGAGGCGGGGATTTTGCGCTTTTCTCGTTGAGAACCGAACCGCCTGATGGCCTCCTAAGCCTCATTTTTCGTCCTTGGGAGAACGTGCACGACACCATGGAGGAATACGATACGCCCACCAATCCCGGCGGGGACCAGCCGGTCCTGCCCGGGATGACCGGGGACGACGCCACGATCACCTACAATCCGACCCGCATTCGCCAGCTCGGCGATGAGGCGGAGACCCAGGTGAGCCGGCGGACTTTCGCTCGCGAGTCGTTGCTGGCGAACGCCGACCGGCTGGCGAAATGGACGACCAGCTTCAAGGCCCTGGGCGACGATCCGCGGCGCCCGGCGGAGCCTGGATCGTCGCCTAACTCCTTCGTCCTCCACCACGTCGTGGGCCAGGGCGGCATGGGCGAAGTCTGGGAGGCGACGCAGGTCAGCCTCGGGCGCATGGTGGCCGTCAAGCGTCTGCGCGACGACCTTTATCAGGCGCGGCTGATGACCGGCGAGGCGGACTCGCTCGACGTGTCTTTCCGCCAGGAAGCCTTCGCCACCGCGGTCCTCGATCACCCCAACATCGTGCCGGTACACGACCTGGGGCTGGACGAGGAAGGACGGCCGCTGCTGGCGATGAAGCTGGTGCGGGGCCGACCGTGGTCGGAGGAAATCAAGGAAGACCACGACAACCAAGAGATTTCGGTCAATCAGTTCATCTCGAAACACCTGCCCATCCTGATGAGCGTGACGCAGGCTGTGGCTTTCGCGCACAGCCGGGGCATCGTGCACCGGGATCTGAAACCGAGCCAGGTGATGCTGGGGGAATTCGGCGAGGTTCTGCTGATGGACTGGGGGATCGCGCTGATTTACGACGAGAAGCGTTTTCGCGACTCGGGCGCGGCGACCTCCTTCGATGTTCTGCCCACGCGCGAGACCGCCGTGGCGCCGGCCGGCACGCCAGTTCTGATGGCACCGGAGCAAACTCTGGATCACTCGGAGAAGATTTCCCCCGCCACGGACGTCTATCTGCTGGGGGGGACCCTGTACCAACTCCTGACGGGGCGATTTCCACGGTCCGGCTTCGGGGCCGAGTTGTGTTTCCGCATGGCGCAAGTCGGCCAGTTCCGCGACATCAAGGATTCGGCGGGCGAGCGGGAAATGCCCGAGGGGCTGATGAAAATCGCCCTGCAAGCCTTGGCCGAGAAGCAGGAGGAGCGAACGGCGTCGGCGAAGGATTTCCTGACTCAGTTGAGGGATTGGACTTCCGGAGCGACCCAGCAGCGCGAGGCCGGTGAAATCGTGCGCAAGGTGCGTAACCGGCTGGCGCTCGGCGTGGGCGACTATCAGGCCTACGCGGAATGCCTGTCGCGCTTGGCGCAGGCCCACGCGCTCCACGCCGACAATCCAGACATCAGGCCGCTGCGGGCGCAGACGCTGGCGGATTATGTGCGGCTGGCGCTGGCGAACGACGACCTGGTGCTGGCCCGCGCGCAATTCGAGCGCATGGAAGACTCCAAGACCCGCGACGCCGTTCAGGAGGAACTGGAGAAAGCGGAGGTGAAGCTGAAAGTCCAGATGCGCACGCGGCGTCTGACCACCGCCATCGCTCTGATCGGCCTGGTGGCCATCGCAATCACGACGGTGATCTTCAACTTCCGCCTCGCGGCGGAACGCAACGCGTACGACGAAGCGCGCCGGGACGAGGAGAGCGCCAAGGAACGAATCCAGGAACTGCTGGAGCAGACCGAGGCGGAGCGGGAAGTGACCCGTGCCCGGGCCGCCTCCTCGCAGTCGCTCCTCCTCTACGCCATCAGGAACCTGGGCGGGCGCCTGGACCCGGATGAGCCATCGGACCGCGAGTTGATGGATCAGGTGGCGGAGGAGACCTCGCTGCTCTTCGCGCGCCAGGACATTCCGCTGAATCCGCCGGAACGCGCTCGCTCCATTGCGCGGGAGCTGCAAGACGCCGCCGAAACTCTCGTCCGCATGCGGCAGTACGACGACGCGGCGGTGCTTCTGGAGCGTTCGCTGAAAACGCGGCGGGCGCTGAAGGACGACTCGCGTGAGCTGGCCGCGCTCTCCGCCCGCATCGGCGAGATTTGCCTGAAGGCGGAGGATCCGCGCCGGGCTTTGTCGCACCTGCGCATGGCCCTATTGGTGACCGAATCGGCCTATGGCGAAGAATCCCCTGAAGTGAAAGCCATTCGCGAGAATATCGCCATAGCGCGGGACATGAGCCAAGATACCGATTCCGCCCCCGCAGACGACATGGCGGTCGTTTCCGGCGACGACGAGGACCGGGAAGCGTCCCCTTCGCTCTCGCCGGAACTGCTCAGCCGGCTGCGGATTTCTTCCGACATGGCCGAGCTGATGGCCTTGCATGCCCGGCGCTCCGCCGCGAAGGGCGACACCAAAGCGGAGCGGGAAGCGTGGCGCAACGTCGCCGAGTCCGTCGGCGAAACCCTCGAACTCGTGGAACTCGAAGACGTTTACGACAGTCTTATGCTCGAATACTACGCCGAAGCCTTGATTGAACTGGGACGAGCGGAGGAGGCGATGCCGGTCCTGGACCGGATCAGCGCCCTGGGATACGACAACGACCGGCTTTTTCAGCGGGCGCTGGAGACCGGCTGGATGCCTCCACTGCAAGATGAAGAAGAGTGAGCGGGGCTGGGAAAGCTGGGCTTAGCGAATCTGCCCCTCGCCCAGCGCCACCCACTTCGATGTCGTCAACTCCTCGAGCCCCATGGGGCCGCGAGCGTGGAGCTTATCGGTGGAAATGCCGATTTCCGCGCCGAGACCGTACTCGCCGCCGTCGCTGAACCGCGACGAGCAGTTCACGTGGACGCAGGCGCTGTCGATCCGGCGGGTGAAGGCCGTGATGCGGCCGTAGTCCTTGCTGACGATGACATCGGTGTGATGGCTGCCGTAGTGATTGATGAACGCCACCGCGTCATCGAAAGAGTCGACGATCCGCGCGGCGATGATGGGCGCCAGATATTCCTCGCCCCAATCCTCCTCGGTGGCTTCCACAACGCCCTGGGGCACGATGGCGCGGGTGCGGGCGCAGCCTCGGATTTCCACGCCCTTGGCCGCCAGCGCCGCCACGGCCCGGGGCAGGAAATCGCCCGCCACCGCCTCGTGCACCAGCAGCGTTTCCGCCGCGTTGCACACGCCGTAGCGATGGGTCTTGCTGTTGACCAGGATCGTCTCGGCCATGGCGAGGTCCGCGAACTCATCGACGTAAACCGAGCAATTGCCAT
Source organism: Sumerlaeia bacterium (assembly GCA_040219255.1). Taxonomy (GTDB): domain Bacteria; phylum Sumerlaeota; class Sumerlaeia; order SLMS01; family JAHLLQ01; genus JAVJSW01. Next base: position 217,579 of record JAVJSW010000060.1, on the reverse strand, counting down.
CGAGGTGCTTGATGACCGGAATGCGCGATTCGTCCATGATGCGCTGGATCAGGCTCTTGCCGCCGCGGGGGATGATGATGTCCACGAACTTGTCGGCGCGCAGCAACTCGCCCACCGCCGCGCGGTCCGTGGTGGGGACAAGCTGGATGGCGTCCTGCGGCAGGCCGGCGGCGCCGGTGGCTTCGGCCATCAGCGCGGCAAGGACTTTGTTGCTGTGGAGGGCTTCGCTGCCGCCGCGCAGAATCACCGCGTTGCCGCTCTTGAGGCAAAGCGCGCCGGCGTCGGCCGTCACGTTCGGGCGTGATTCGTAGATGATCCCGACGACACCGATGGGCGCGCGCATCTTGCCGAGGCGCAGGCCGTTGGGGCGGACGCGGACGTGGCTCAATTCGCCCACCGGATCGGGCAGGGCGGCGACTTCGCGCAGGGCCGTGGCCATGGCCTGGATGCGGGCGTCGGTCAGTTCGAGGCGATCGAGCATGGCATCGGACAGCCCGCGCTGGCGGCCGCTGGCGAGGTCCTTGGCGTTTTCGCGCCGAATGTCCTCGCGGCGGGCCTCAAAGAGCGTAGCCGCGCGCTCCAGGGCCTCGTTCTTCGCCGCCGGAGCCGCCGCCGTCAGCAGCGCCGCCGCCGCCCGGGCCCGGCGCCCCATGTCGGCGATCAGTTGCGGGATCGACAGCTCCGCGCCTTGAGCGGCGGGTGTGGTGGCAGCGGTTTCCAATTGAGACATGACGGTTCGGGTGACTCCTCCGAAAAAATGCGAAGGCATCGTGCGCGAGGAACGGAAGGGAAATCAAGGCGTGATGGCGGGGGGTGGTGGGGGCGATAAAAACCACAGAGGGTCACAGATGACGGAGGTTTCACAGAGGTCCTCAAGCACACGTGAAGAATCTCGACAATACGATGTCGGGTCAACTCAATGGGAGGGCTTTTCAGCCACCAACCTCCATATTTCCAATCTTCTTTGTGCCCTCTGTGGCTCGGTGGTGATTTCTAAATCGAGAAAAATCACTCCTCGATCGCCGTCTCCGTTCCCGGGGTGACGGGTTGGTATTCGTTTTTCTTGAGGGCGTTGGAGACGCTTTGGAGCAGTTCGTCGCCGCGCAGGGCGCTGTAGCGGGCGACTTCGTAGAGTTCGCGCAGGACCTCGGAGGAGCCGGGCAGCTCGTCGTCGTCCTGCTCGAGTTCGAGCGCCACGCGGCCTTCCACGTCTTGCAGATAGGCGACGTATTTAGCCGAGCGTTCGGGGCCGTTGGCGGGGATGCGCTCGAGGCGGATCATGCCCTGGCCCATGCCGACGCGAAAGGCGGTACGGCAGGAGTTGGAGGCTTCCCAGGGGACCTCGATTTCCTCGCTGCGCTCGTGGAGCACACTGAGGACGACAAAGAATTTTTCAGCGCGGGTTTTGGGCATGCTTGAGGGCACCTTTTCTGCTCGTGAGAGATTCCCGGATTTTGCGAAAAGCTCCGACTTTCTTGGCGGCCACGGCTTCTGACGCACAGTCGTAGAGCTTTTTGTAAATGGAGTCGTCTTTGACACTCCTCCACCAATGCTGATAGTTGTGAATTTCATCACCTAAACGAGAAACCAAGTTCACGTCGATTATATCGATCAGATCAGGCTCGTTTTCGCCGAATTGGTTTTCTTCCCATACTGTGACATCTGACTTCATTTTCACGTAGAGGTAAGAGTCCCCAAGCTCTGCCTGATAGGCAGACGAGTTGGGAGCATACTCCCAGTTTATCTGCTGCGCGTTCGTCAACTCGATCACGTCTGAAATGAGAGATTCAAATTCTTTGTCCACATCATTTGTTTTCATAGACGGTGCCCTCCAGTTCTACTTGGATTTCGGTAATTAATGCGCCGAGTGGCTCGATGTTTCGCAAGTCGTTGTCGAATTCATAAGGCGAGCGCCTCTCCCCACCTCGTTGACTTAGTGTGCTTAGTGCACTGATAGAGAGCGTGATATCCCTCAAGAGCCCCTCCGCCCTCTTGATCTGCCTGCCATCCAGATAGTGGCTGGCAACCAATACTCCCAGATGCTCCCGAAGCCGTTCGAGTCGTTCCAGGGCGAGAACGTGAGAACCATTGCGCAGGCTTTCCTTGACCAGCGTGTAATGGACGACGCAGCTCCTGACCTTTTCCGATTTGTAGTGCAGTCTGGCGCCCGTCAGGGCCTCCGCCACCGCCATGCTCGCTGCCTCCGAAGCCTTTCTCGCCTGATAGGCCTGCCGGTAGGTCGCCCAGAGGGCGATCAATCCGATCCACAGACCGCCAAGGCTCGCCCAGTCCCCGTAAGTCTGGACGATTTCGTGTATCGACTGAAGCATCCTTGCGTCCTCCAGGCAATCCCTATCGAACGGCGGGATTGTCCGGGAGCAACCGCAAAGCCTCTCGCACGGCGGAGAGCCGCTCGGCCTCGGGGGCGTCTTGCGACAGGATTGTCAGGAAGTCTTCGACGAAGGCTTGGGCGCGGAGATCGCCGAGGGTGGGTTTGCGGGCGCGGCGTTTTTCCGGGGCGCCAGTGTCCGGTTTGGGCGCGGGGGTGACGTCGGCCAGGGCGGCCTCGACCTCCTCGTAGAGCGCCCGGTCCGCCGGGTCGCCGGGGTCCAGCACCGCCGCCGCGATCAGCCGCGTGTCGAGGCGGGCGCGGTCGAAGGGATGGAGCGCGTTCGGGTTTGTCAGGGGAATGACGAACAGTACCGGCGAGGTGTAGCGCCGCGTGACCCAGCGCTCGCTCTCCGGCGGATCATCCACGCGGCCGAGCGCCTGCCAATAAGCCATCGGAGTGGACGCGTGGGGGGAGTCAAAGGGCGGGGGAATATGGAAATCGCCAGAGGGCTCGGGCCAGGCGTCCTCCACCTCGCGCGCCGGTTCGCCGACCGGAGCGTTCATGATGGTGAAGCCGCTTTGCGTGCGTTGGCGCAGGGTGGTCAGGTCGATGTCGCGCTGGAACGTCGGCCCAGCCACGAGCAGGGGTACGAAAAGGCAGGCAGCGATGGCGACCGCGATCAGGGTTTTCTTTCCCGAGACGGACCGGCGGGGTTCGTCCCGGGGGATGTAGGCTTGCTGGGGAGGGGAGACGGGACGGGGGGCGCTCACTCGTCCGCCGGTTTGATCGTGCAGGACATCGAGCCCTTCGAATTCTGCATCCGGTGGTCCGGACCATAGCCGATGATCTTATGGTACGCTTCGAGGGCTTCCTCGTGGGGAACCGTCATCACGGTGGCTTCGCCGATGTGATCGACGGTGTAGGCCACGTCGAAGCCCTCCTCGGGCGTCATGGCGAAGAGGTTCATCATCATTTCGACGACGTAGGCGTAGGAGTGCTCGTCGTCGTCAAAGATGATGACATTGTAGAGAGGAGCGTTCTTCTTCTCGGTCGAGGTCTGTTCTTGGGTCTCGGCTTCCGGAAGGGTGACGGGCATTGGGCGGCACCAGCCGTGGAGTTGCGTGACAGAGCGTGCCAGGCCCCCGGTAAAAGGCGCCTGCGCGGCCTGACGCCGTGAGGATCGAAGGAGCCCGGCGCGTTCCCGGAAATCCGGGGCGCGTGGACCCGGGGGATTGCAACCGAAGAAACCGCGAGTTGGCAAGCCGGAAATGAATTCCCGCCCCGCGCCTGGCCGCGGCTGGGAAGGCTACGGATTCTGGGGGCGCCGCGCCAGATAATCCGCCGGCAGCGCTTCGCCGCAGTACTGACAGGAGGGCGACTGGCGCGGGCTGTTGCGGCCGCACTTCGGACAGGCCACGGGCGATTTGTCCTCGCGCACGCGGCCGTCCACCTTGCCGTCCAGCCCATCCACGTAAGCCAGCCACTCGCGGAATTCCTGATCGTGAATGACACCCTTTTCGAGCAACAGCATCAGCAACGTCTGGATGACGAGGTTCTGTCGCTCGAGCTTGAGCTCCATCTCCTGGGCGCTGGAGCGCGCCTGGGTGTCGACGGTGGAACCCACCATCGCCTGGACGCGGGTATGGGCGGCGGCGGCCGCGGCGGCGTAATACATGGGGATGCTCTCCTGGCCGGAAGATGGCGCCAGACCGAAGATGGCGCGATGCTGTATCTCAACCTACGCCCCAGGACTCGATATATTCAAGGCGGGACCCGCGGAAAAACTCTAAACTGGCTGCTCGCCCTCGTAGAACCCCTGGCCCGGGGGCAGTTCTTTCCAATTCATGCGGCGCTTGATGAGCCGGTCCAGCCCCGCCCGCAACGTGGCCGGGTCGAAGGGTTTCTCGAAAAACATGTCGGCGTTTGTCCCCTTGAGCCAGAAGCCCGAGGGCAGGGCGTCGCTGACCGTGGCGCCGGTCAGGATCACGACCGGGGTGCCGGCCAGTTCTTCGTCTTCGCTGGTCTTGACCAGTTTGGTCAGCTCGAGACCGTCGATGCCCGGCATGCCGAGGTCAGTGACGATGAGGACGGGGCGCTTTTCCTGGATCAGCTTCCAGGCTTCGCGGCCGTCGCGGGCCTCGATGACGCGATAGAGCGGTTCGAGTTCCGCCCGCAGCAGCAGTCGGATATCGGGGTCATCGTCGGCGATGAGAATTCGAGCAGGCATAATCAGGGACGGTTTCGGTGAAGCAATAAGACGGTCAAGCGCTAAGACGGACGGCAGTCTATGGATAGGGTGCCCGCGATGCGAGTAGAACTTTCAGAAAAAAGTGCTCGTGGATTAACGGTCCGCTCGTGAAGCCGATCAGTGAAGCTGAACCCCCGTCACCCCGGCCGGGCGCAGGGGCGCCTCGCAGCGCGAAGCCGTTCGCTCGATGCGCAGGTCGTCGATAAACCAGCCGCCGAGCGAGACGCCGGAGTCGTCGGAGCCCCACCGGAATCCGACCTGAAGCGACTCGCTTGCCCATTCGGACACATCGAGAAGAACCTCTTCCATCGGCCCAATGTCTCCGGCGGTCCAGGCGCGCCGGCCCGCCAGCGGGTTCGAACTGCCGCCGGGGAGTGTGGGACTCGGCGGGGCGTTCAGACGGAAATTGTATCCTCCGGACACAAAGTAGGGCTCGGCGTCGAACCAGGTGGATCCGCCATCGACGGACAATTCGAGCACCGCGCCGTCCCAGCCCGCCTCGATGTCGTAGGTGTGATAGAAACGGATGCGTTCGGCGCCCGTCACCGCCGGCGTGACAAGGCGCACGTCGGCGATTTCCGCAAGGCGCGGTTCGTAGCGCAGTAGCGCCGTGCCGCTGTGGGGTGCGGCGGGGCTCGCGGAGGCCGTTCGCACGGCCCAACGGTCCTCCCCCGCCATCACCATGGTGGTGAAGCCATCGACGGCGGAAGGCGGTTCGAAGCCTTCCTCCAGAAGCGCGGTGTTTGTGGAAACGCCGGTTGAGAGAGACAGTGGCAGGGTGCTGGTTCCTGCGTCGGACTCGACCACGAGTTGCATCTCGACCGTATCGCCGCAGACGAAATCCGAGGCGATGCGCAGCAGGAAGGGCTCGTCGTTCGTGCCCGCCGCGCCGATTTCCAGCGGCGGGAAAGTGGCTTCGGCCGATAGGATTTCGGTTCCCGCCGTCAGCGTCTCCAGCCGCCCCGTGACCGCCACCGCCGCCAAATTGCCCTGGTTTTCGATGCCAAGCCTGAGCGCCACGACCTCGCCCGGTTCGGCGTGGCCGTTGCCGTTGTAGGCCGAATCGTCGAGAGCGTCCTTACGCGTCCGGAAAAACGCGGCGCCATTCGTGGCGGGCGCCACGGAGAAGGCGCCGTCGCTGATATCGAAGAAGATGTTTCCGCCGCCGCGGATCATCAGGCGCGCTTGCGCGGCCTCCACATCCGGCAGACGCACCACCGCCCGGCCTGTATTCGGCAGGCCGGAGGACACCAGCGTCTCGTAGCTGACGCCGCCGTTGGTGGAAAGCAGCAGGTCCACGGTAGCCGCCGTAACGGGCGAACGGTCCGTTCCCGCCGGGTCCCAGAGCACCTCGGCGGCCCCGGCGAGGGCCTCGCCGCCGTTGGGGGCGAGGAGGCGGAAGCCGGGGCTTTCGACGACGGAGAGGATGCGCTCGTCCACGCCCACGCGGCCGCCCCCCGGGTGATTGTCGCGCACCGTCAGGTGAAACGTCAGCGTACGCGTCGTGACTGGCAAGCGCTCGCCGGGCGAGGTCATACCCTCCAGCAAGTCGTCCATGCGGGGAATGAAGCGATCCGGCGAGATCTCCGGCGGAAAGGACCGGAAGAGAGGCCCGCGATCCGTGCGCACGTCGTTCAGCGTCGCGGCCACGCTGCGGTCGTATTGCTCCCAGCAATAGGTCAAGGCCGTGTCCTCGCCGTCGATGGCTGGCGGCGCCGTCAGCCAGAAAGGCGTGTTCGCCGGAATGGTCACGTCCGGTCCGGCATCCACCACGGGGGCGCTGCCGTTGCCGGAAAGGACCGTGCCGAAGCACTCGCCGGCGCCCTGCGGATTGGTCAGGAACGCCAGCATTTCCTGAAGGCTATGCGTGTGGAAGTACGAGTCGCTGTTAAATTGGAGGTTATCGGAGCTGCAGAGGCCAGAGTAGCTCATGATCGTGGAACCGCTTCCGGGTTCGTAGGCCGCCGACCCATTGCGGTTCGCCATGCAGGATCCGAGCGGCGAGTTGAAGGTGTGGTTGGCGCCGAACTGATGGCCGATTTCGTGCGCCACGTAATCCACCCAGAAAGGGTCGCCGTTGGGCTCGAAGGCCGCCGATACGCCCCGGGCTTTGAAGGAGGGTTCGCAGACGCTGCCGAGCCAGGCGACGCCGCCGCTGTTCGTGCCAAAGACATGGCCCACGTCGTACCCGTTCGGTCCGATCGCGGCATCGACCGCCGTTTGGTTCTCCAGCAGCATCGCGTCCGGATCGCCATTCGTGAAGGGGTCCGTCGCCGCATCGGTGAAAATCAGGTCCATATTGTCCGAAACCAGAATGAACCGAACGGACAGATCGCGCTCGAAAATCTGGTTCACACGGTTCACGGCGGTCACGATGGATGCCATCGCCTGGGAAGCGCCGCCGTGGTAGGCGGTGTACTCGCCGGTGGCGGAGACGGCGAGGCGATACGTGCGCAGAATGCTGCCGGTGGAAGGAAAACCCTTCTCGGCGCTGGGCTTGAGCGGGAGTTCGTCCTGGACGAGGCAGGGCAGGAGCCGACCGGCGTTGGGGGCGTTGGCTTTGGCGTAGCTGACGAACGTGAAGGCGGTCTTGTCGCGGGTCACCGGGTCAATGAAGACGGTCCCCGTTTCTGGCCCGCGGATGGCTGCGTGAAATCCCAGCGGCCCGCCCAGGTCGAGGGCGATGGTGTGCCGGCCGTCCTCGCTGACACCCGAATAGGTGGCGATGTCGAAGCCCCCGTCCAGCATGGCCTGACGCAGTTCCGGAGCCATGACGTCGGTGCGGCGCATGCTCACGAAGCGCATCGTCGAGCCATCGGGCAGCGGCGCGTCGTACCAGCCGGTCTTGGAGAAATGAAACTCGAACCATGGCCAGCGCTGGCGGGTGACGCGGCCCAGGGAAGCGGGCATCCATGCGTCCGCGCCGGAGTCGCCGATTTCCGCCAGGCGCTCCGCCGGCACATCGGTCCAGAGCGTTTCATAATCGAACCAGCGATCGGACGTCGCGAAGGAGGAGTACGCGAGGGCTAGGGCCAGAGCGAACGCTAGCCCCGCCCGTTCAATCGTCCGCTTTGGTGGCGTAAGGAATCTCAACCGCGTATTCGTCCCATTCGCGCAGGTGATCCAGCTTGGCGCTGTAGCCCGTATTGCCGTTGCGGGCGTCGAAACGCTTGGCGATCCGGCGGGCTTCGGCGAGGAAAAAATCGCGCACCGCTTCCAGCTCGGCCTCGCCCTGATCGTTGCGGGGCACGGGGAGGGCGTCCTCGGCGACGCGCAACTTCACCGCGCTTTTCTTCCGCACGCGCGCCAGGCGGTCGAAAGTGTAGGCCGCGTTGCGGTAGAATGTAAACTTCACGTCCTGGTTTGTGGAAGTGAGAGCCAGGGGCAGATGGCGTTCGAACAGGCGCAACGCTCGCGCCCGGTTGTCGGTCAGGGCGCAGAAGGTCATGTGCTTCGACGCCGTGGCGACGAAGCTGCTGTTGCGCTGGATCATCGGATAGCCGCGGCGGTGGCAGTCCATGGCTCGCTGGGCGTCGCCCTGCCTCAACAGCGGAATGAGCACATTCCCATAGGTCGAATGGGGCACGGACCGGCAGCTTTCCTTGCGGTTGAGGAGGGGCTCCGCCACACGAAGCGCTTCGTCCCATTCCCCGGTGTCGAGGAAATAGCTGACGTGGCTGTTGAGTTCACAGGCGCGGCAATCGTTCATGTAGTCCTGGGGCGCGGAGACCCACTGCTGGCGGAGGCGCCGGGCGTCCTCGACCGATTCCATGTCCAGGGCCGCCTGGCATCGCAGTTTCCACACGGGCCGCAGGTTGAACCCGTGCTCGCGGTAGCGGCGGTCCATGTCGGCGAAGAGCCCCTCGACCTGCTCGCGCGAGACTTCGGGGAAGTCGGTGATTCGGCCGCCGATCCATTTGTAAATCCAGAGCAGGTTCCAGGGCTGAATGTACCTGGCGTCCGGCTTCTCATCGAAGAGCGCCAGCATCCAGGAAAAGGCGGTCAGCATTTTCTCCGGAAAGAGCCCGCCCCAGCTCGTCGCGTCCACCAGCGCGTCGCGCGACCGGAAGCCCATTTCGTCGTCGTGGCTGGCGTCGGCGAGGGCGACCGCTTCCTCGAGCAGCGCCACCTTGGCGGGGCCCGGTTCCAGGTCCGCCGCCTGATCGAGCAAATCCTGAATGCGGTCGCGATGGTCGCTCATGGCTCCGGCACGCCTTCGTCTTCGGGCGTCACGGCCATGTCGAGGAGGTCGATGAGGCCATGGTTGAGCGCCACCATCTCGCGGGCCGAGAGGGGATGATGGCCCAGCAGAAGCGCCTGCACATAGAGCATCTCGACGGCGATGCGCAGCGCCGGCCCGTCGGCTAGCCGCGCCAGTTTCCGCACCAGCGGATTGCGATGGTTCAGCGTCAGTTGCGAGCGGGCGTCGGTGCCGCGCCCCGTGCCGATGCTGCCCAGGATCGAATTCCACATCGGGTCGGCCTTGCTCTGCGACTGCTCGAGCGAACGCCGGAAGCGGGCCGCTTCATCGATGGTCAGCAGCGCCGGTAAATCCACCGGGTCGAAATTGCGCACATCGGCGCGCGCCTCGAAGGGCCGCAACGCCGCGTCCGCCGCGATCAGGAACGCCCGCACCTCGCGCTCTTCCGCTTCGCTCAGATCCTCGAAGTCCTGCGTCAGCTCGGAGGGCTCGACGCGTTCGACGCGGACGCCTTCGAGGACGTGGACAAGCTTCTCCAGCAGTTCCGCATCGTACACATAGCCGCCGTTGATGATGGCTTGGGACTGGGCGCTGGCCACGCGGGCGATCTGGCGGAATTGATCGCGGGTGGGCACGTAGCGAATGGGGCCGGGAATCTGCCGGCGGTACTCGCCCAGACGCATCTCGCCCAGGGAAGTCTCGAAGGTCAGCAGGTCGGCGAAAATGCGGCAGAACTCGTCGTCGTGGATCGCCAGCGCCTTGATCGACAAGCTGTGAATCGCCAGCAGGCGTTCGAGCATCGCCGGGTCGTTCTCGCGCAGTTCGGCGATGTAGGTCTTGAGCGAATCGCCCAACTCCTCACGGGTCAGCTCCAACTCGCGGTCCTCGACCAGCGACTCGCGCGAGGCAGTGGGGCGCAGGGTGTGGCTGTTCACCACGGCGCGGACGAAAAACGCCCAGTCTGGCAGGACGTTGTCGATGGCTTCGCCGAGAAGCATGTCCTTGAGATAAACCCGGGCTCCGGCGCGGACGCTAGGCTTGGCGGGATGGGGCAGGACGAAGGCCACGCCTTCGATTTCGCCGGCCTGCGTTTCCAGCGGAATGGCGTCCAGGAAGGGCTGGCCGAAGAGTTCCTGGCCAAATTCCAGGAAGGCGCGGCGCTGCTCCTCGCGGCTGCGAAAGAGGCGCTTCCAGGGGGCCTTCGTGGCGTTCAGGTGCTCCCGCGCCCCATGCCACTCGAGCGTGATCGGCACCGGCAGAAGGCCGCCGAAATGCAGCAGCAATTCGCGCACGGCGCGCGGCTCGAACAGCTCAAGGGAATCAGGCCGCGCCCGCAGGAACACCTGCGTCCCAGGCTCCATCTCGAAACTCTTCTTCTCGACGTCGTAGGTGCCGTCGCTGCGGCCGCGCCATTGCAGGGTGGGAGCGGCCGGGTCCTTGGCCGAGCGCGTCAGGACAGTGATTTCGTCGCACACGAGAAAACACGACAGCAGCCCGATGCCGAACTGGCCCAGGAAATCGCTGCGCTGCGTCAGCAAATCGGCGCGCTTGGACGATTGACCGATGGTCGCCAGGAACCCATGGATTTCCTGCTCCGTCAGACCGATGCCATCGTCCTCGAAAACGAGCGACGTGCCCTCGGTGCCACTGAGGCACTCGACGCGGATGTGGCCTTCGAACCCCGGCGCCTGCCCCCGCCGCGCCCGAATCGCGTCGAGCCCGTTTTGGAGCAGTTCACGGACGAAGACTTCCGGCCCGCTGTAGAGATGATTGGAGAGCAGGTCGATGACGCCGCCGAGATCGACCTGGAAACGATGGTCCAAAGGGTAGGCAAACTCCGTGCAGATTCAGGATGATGACACTGGAGGATTTGGAGCGGGGATGGCAAGGGCGGAGTGGGGGGGCGCGCGCGGTCGGACGGCCACCGGAAAATCGGCTTGATTCGACCCATTGGAATGGCAAGCGTTTCGGCACAAGAGTCAGAACTGGAAGAAATTGCCGTGCGATTGCTCCCCCTGATGTCCCTGCTGGCCGCTTTGACTGCGGCTCCCGCCGTGCTCGCCCTGCCGCCAGGGTTTTCCGTGAACAGCATCTTCGTTCACGCCGATTTGCGGAATCCCGACCCCGTGGATCCCACGTCTTTTCAGGGCCACCCGAACACCCTGGAGGCCCTGCCCGATGGCCGGGTCTTCATCGGCATGATGGACAATCGGGCCTATCTGTGGGACCCAGAGGCTGACGTGAACGCCGATGGCACCGGCATTCTTCCCCAGCTTTTTCTCGATTACCGGGGTTTGGTGCAGGGCGAGATGGGAATGCTTGGCTGTGTCGCCTCGCCAGACTTCGCCCAGACCGGCCATTTCTTCGTCTCCTACACCCGTGACATTCCCCCCTACGACCCCGAGACGGGTTTTCCCCAGGACCGCCGCATCCGCATCGAGCGATTCACCGCCGACCCAAGCGACAAGAACGCCATCGTTCCAGGCAGTGGCACGATCATCTTCGACATCCCAGACGCGAACCTCGCCAGCGTGATCCATTTCGCCGGTGGGCTGGAATTCGGCGGCGATGGCAAACTCTTCCTGTCCCTCGGCGAGGACGGCCTCGGCGGCAATTCCCAGGATCTCACCAGCTTCCGCGGCAAGATCCTGCGCATGAACCCCGACGGCACGCCAGCCCCGGGCAATCCCTTCGCCATCGACAGCACGCTGCGGCCCGAGAACTACATCTGGGCGCTGGGTCTGCGGAACCCCTTCCGCCTCTATTACGACGCGGTTTCCGATGTCATGTATTCCACCGACACCGGCGGCGGTGTCTGGGAAGAAGTCAACGTGATCGAACCGGGCGCCAACTATGGGTGGCCGGAAATCGAAGGCCCCGCCGCCCAGGACCCCATCGGCACCCCGCCGCCAAACCACCGGGATCCTTTCCTCGCCTATCCCCACGGCCCCGAGCCCCTGCACGGCAACGCCATTGTCTCGCTCCTGGCGTATCGCGGCGGCATGTTTCCCGAGGACTGGACCGGAGACATCATCCTCAGCGATTGGGGCTTTCTGCCCGCCGGCGAAGGCACCGCCGGGGAATACCTCCGGCTGGAAATCGACGATGCCACCGGCGAGGCGATCGGTCTCCAGAGCATCTATCAGTATCCCAACGATCAGCCCGGCGGTGGCGATATGACGGTGCTGCCCGATGGCTCTCTGCTGATTGCCATGACCGCCTATGTCTTCGGCCAAATCGACCGCATCTCCTATCGCGACCCCAACGAACCTCCTTCCCTGTCCGCCTCCGCCAGCGCCACCGATGGCGAAGCGCCCCTGACCGTTCAGTTCAGCGCCACCGCCAGTGGCGACGGAAACCCCACCCTGCTCTGGGATTTTGGCGACGGCACCACAAGCGACGGGGGCGCCGTGACCCATACCTTCACAGACCCCGGGCGCTATCCCGTCAAGGTCACCGCGACCAACGACATGGGCATCAGCGCGGACCTGACCCTTGAAATTGGAGCCTATGCCAGGGTACCCGCCATTTCAGTCTCCGGGCGGGTTTTCAACGCGAATGTCAACCCAGCCGAGCCCACCTCCGCCACGGTCACGCTGCTTGATGCCGACGGGAAAAGCGCCCTCCTCTCGGGCGCCGTCCCCCTTGAATCGCTCGCCACGCTGGAGAATGGTTCCTATGGGGCTGAGTTGATGGACCTGCGAGTCTATGGATCGCACTTCATCTTGCGGGCCTCAGCTCCGGGTGCCGTTGCGCATGATGTCTATGTGCCCATCGATGTGGCCTCGTTCCAGGCCAGGCAACTTCTGGCCCAGAACGCCATTGTGGGATCAGTGCGGATGGCAGGCACACCGGTCGCGAATCTGGAAGTCGCCCTGGAGGTCGAAATGGAGCGGGATAACTGGCTGCCGATGCCGGTATCCGGCGCACACCGGCTCGCGGGGGTGAGCTACCCGAGCGCCGTCCGCACCGGCGCCGCGGGAGAATTCACCATCCCCCTGCCTCCCCTCGCTCCGGGCGCCGCCTTCCGCGCCGTCGCCGAGCCCTTCCCCAGCCAAGCCGTCCGCCCGGCCATCGTATCGCGTGCCCAGGACGGCCCGAATACCGCCCCACTGGAGTTCATCCCCCAGGACAACGCCAGCGGCTGCTCGACCCTGCCGGAGGTGGCCCCGGGCGTGGATCTCGGCTTCGCCTCGGTGCAGAACATCCTCACTGCCAACTGCATCGGTTGCCACGGCAACGCCGAACCCTATGAGCGGCTGATGCTCGACGACGGCTTTGCCTACTCGGGGCTTGTCGGCCGCTACAGCCGGGAGGTCCCAACCCGGCGCCTCGTTCCCCAGGACGGCGGCCCGCAGTCGTCCGTCGCGGAAAGTTTCCTTCTCGAAAAGCTCACCTGCGCGATTCCCACCGCCGGAGGGCCAATGCCTTTGACGGCGCAGCTCTCCGAAGCCGATCGGGCCACCATCGCGAACTGGATTGCCGCCGGCGCGCCCCATGACCGCATCGCCGTGAGCGCCTTCGCCAGCGCACAGAGCGTCACCAGCCCCGGTTTCATCCAGTTCTATGCGGGCGCCGAAGGCCCCGGTGCGCCGTTCGCCTTCGAATGGCATTTCGGCGATGGCACCACGGCCCTAACCCCTGACCTTATCCAACCGGCCTATGTCGCGGAGGGAGAGGCAACCCGAACGATCACGGTGACGACGCGGAACGCAAATGGTGTGATCCTGGGTGCCGAACTCCTCGAACTGACGGTCACCGCTCCCGAGCCCGATCCTGAGAACATCTCCCCCACGATCCAGATGGCTCATTCGTTACCCGTCATCATCAATCGCCCCACTCTCCTGACGGCCTCTGGTTCTCTTGATCCGGACGGGGAAGTGAAGATCTACGGCTGGGATTTCGATGCCGATGGCACGCTGGATCGCCTCACCTCCGCTCCGACCGTTGCCCATCAGTTCAGCAGCCTCGGCGAGACCGCCGTGCGGGTTCTGATCGTCGACGACAAAAACGCCGCCAGCGAAGGCACCATGGCGATCACTGTCGAAGCGCCACCCAAAGGTCATGTCTGGCTGGTCTATTGATAGCAGAGGGTCCGGCGAAGGTGGGAGAGGGGCGGCCACCGCCGTTGCCCACCGTCAGAAAATCCAGGGTGATGCGCCCCTGGGCCTCCATCGATCGAGGAGGGCGGGGGCATTTCCTTGCGTCCTGGCATACGATTTTCTTGAATAGGGGCGCCTCCAGGCCGTAGGGCTGGCGAGAAGACGATAGTCCCGCGTCCGGGCGGGCCGCGCGCGAAGGCGCGGGCGCCGCCCCAGACAAAGGCGCCGGACCCCAAGGAGTTGCTCATGAGCATTTTCGACAAGCTGCGTGGTCAGTTAATTGATATCATCGAGTGGAATCAGGCGAGCAACGACGAACGCCTGGCTTGGCGTTTCCCCCGCCACGACAACGAAATCAAGAACGGCGCCAAGCTCATCGTCCGCGAAGGCCAAGTCGCCGTCTTTGTGAACGAGGGCCAACTCGCGGACCTCTTCGAACCCGGCACCTACACGCTGGAAACGAAGAACCTGCCGATCCTCTCGACGCTCAAGGGCTGGAAGTACGGCTTCGAATCGCCTTTCAAGGCGGAAGTGTACTTCGTTTCGACGCGCCGCTTCACCGATCAGAAGTGGGGCACCAAAAACCCCATCATGATCCGCGACAAGGAATTCGGCCCGGTGCGCATCCGCGCCTTCGGCACCTACGCCACGAGGGTCAGCGAGGCGGGCAAGTTCCTGCGCGAGCTGATCGGCACGGACCCGAGTTTCGAGGTGTACGAAATCAGCGGCCAACTGCGCAGCCTGATCGTGACCCGCGTGACCGACGCGCTGGCGTCGAGCGGCCTGCCGGTGCTCGACATGGCGGCGAACCAGGATGAGCTTTCCAAGTACATCATCGAGCGCATCACGCCCGACATGGCCGAGATGGGCCTCTCGGTACCGATGTTCTTCGTCGAAAACGTGTCGCTGCCGCCGAACCTGGAGGAGGTGCTGGACAAGCGCGCCAGCATGGGAATCCTGGGCAACCTGGACAACTACATGAAGTTCCAGGCCGCCGAATCCATGCCCGAAGCGATGAAGAATCCCGGCGGCATGGGAGCCATGGGCGCCCAGATGGCCGCTGGCTTTGGCATGGGTCAGCAGTTCTCCAAAGCCTTTTCTCCCGATCAGCAGCAGCCCCAGCAGGGCGGAGGCGCCGTGCCGCCGCCGCTGCCGGGTGCGGTGAAGGTGGCGTACTTCGCCGCCATCGACGGAGCCCAAGCCGGGCCCTTCAACATGGAGGAGCTGAAGGCCAAGACCCAGGGCGGCGCCATCACCCGCGAAACGCTGGTGTGGAAGGAAGGCATGGCGAACTGGACGAAGGCTGGCGACGTGGAGGAACTCAAGGTGCTCTTCGCGAGCGTTCCGCCGCCGCTGCCTCCGGCGATGTAAAGGCAACGGCCTCTTCATTCGCGGGAAGGCGTGGCGGGTCACGGCCGGGACGGCCGTGGTACCTTACCAGTCCATGGCCGCCACATGATCGCGCCAAGCCTGGGCGCTGAGTTCCTGCTCGGGGAGCATGTTTTCTCCCATGAGCAGGCGCAGGATCGCTTTGCGGGCCTCGATTTTGTCGAGCTGTCCGCTGTTGTACTGATTCTGGATGTCTTGCCACCGATAACCGGCGTTCTGGCGCATGGCGGTGTGGATGTGGACGCGGAGGCCGCTGGGCTGTTTTTCGAGGACGGCGGAGCTGACGACGAAGGACCCGCTGTCCGGGTTCATGTTCAGGCCGAAAGAGGTGCCGGGAGGACTCGGCGGGTTGTCGCCTGGGCGGTCGGGATGGATGGTCCAGGGCTGGGCTCCGGTGAAGTCGTGGTGGGTGACGGCGGCGAGGGTGTAATCGTCCTCCGCCGTCATGGCGGTGCGCCATTGGCCGAGCTGGTACTCCTGGGCGTTGGTGTCGAGGACGACGGTCTGGCCAAAGGGAATGTCGATGGTGACGAGGCCGTTGGTGGGCAGAGTGCGATAGACATCGGCGGCGGTGGGGTCGGCGATCAGGGCCTTGAGTTCAGTGGCGGTGGCGGTGGTCATCTGAACGTCCGCGGTGCTGGCCTGGGCCTTGGGCTGATCGTCGGAGGCGAGGTAGATGGCGCCGCCTCCCAGGGCGGCGGCAACGACGGTTCCGGTGATGAATTTGGTGGTTCCCATAGTTTGAATTCCTGTGGCGCAAGCGGCCGGGAGAGTTTTCAGAAATCCGAAGACAAGCCCCGCCAGACCGGCCGATTCGTTGGCCGAGGAGGCGGCGCCGGTGGCTTTGGCGGCAGCGGCGAGCATGGCCTGACCCTGGGGCGAGAGGGACGACGCGGCGGCCACGACGGCGAAGGCGTGGGCCGAGGCGGCGGGACGCGGCGGGGCCATGGGGCCGATGGTCTGGCGCAGGTTCTCCGGGCGGACGGCGTGTCCTCCGGCGAGGCGCTGGAGGCGTTCCACGGCGCGTTCGAGATGGCGCCCGATGGTGGTGGCGTGGACGCCGAAGTGCCGGCCGATTTCGGTTTTCGACAGTTCGCGCGAGTAGTGCATCAGGATCAGTTCGCGGTCGCGGGCGGGCAGGCGGTCGAGGGCCTGGCGCAGGAGCGCTTCTTCCTGATCGCGGGATGCAGTCTCGCGAGGGGTCGATTGGGCGGTATCGGGCACGGTGCGGGAGTGGAGGTCGTCCATTGGAACCAACGTCAGGAGTTTCGAATGCCGCTCGCCCCGCCGTTGCCAGTCGATCGCCAGATTCCGGGTCATGCGCCCGACCCACGGCCCGAACCCGGCGCCGTCGCGCAAGGTGCGGATGTTGAGCCAGGCGCGGAGAAAGACCTCCTGGGCCAGGTCCTCGGCCGCTTCGCGATGGCGCAGGCGGGCGTAGGCGATGGTGTACACCAAGCCGAAATGCTCGCTGAGGAGGGACTCGAAGGCGGCCGTATCGCCTGCTTGGGCGCGGGCCACGCGGGGATCGGGGGCGGGGTTGGCGGCGGCGGACGAAGAAGTCATGGCGGGCTCGGCGACGGTGGTCATGGCGGGGCTCGTCTCGGGAATTTCTGAGAGGCCGGAGTGTCACCGGCCTTCACTGTGACCAGACGACGGGGGCTTGCCAACCCTGCAAAAAAAAATCGCGCGGTCGATTCCTGTGACGATTCGACGATCCCGGCCTAACCTTCGCGTTCAATTTTGATCCATTATCGATGCGATGACCAGTAGTTTTCCCCCAGGTCCCAGCGGCCCTTGACTCGGCAGGGCAAGGGCGGACCATAGGACCAAATTCCAGAAGCAAAGAAAGTTGGTGCCACAATGCGGACCGATTTGATCACAATTCTGACAGCCGGAGCCTGCGCTCTGGCGCTGCCGGCGGCGGCGCTGACCTTCCGCATCAACGAAGTGGACTCGGACACCGCGGACTCGCCCAGCGACGACGTGGAGGAGTTCGTGGAGATTTGGACCGACGAGCCCTTCATCCCGCTCGACGGGCTGGTGGTGGTGTTCTTCGACGGCGGCACCGGGTTGTCGTATCGGTCCATGGGGCTGAGCGGCGCCGTGACCGACGCGGGCGGGCGCTATGTGATCGGGACCAGCGTGGCCGCCCCCGGCTCCGTGGTGACTTGGCCGCCACGCACTATGCAGAACGGCGAGGACGCGGTGGCGCTCTATTGGGGCACCGAGCAGGCTTTCCCCAACGGCACCGCCGCGACGCCCTTCGGGCTGCTCGACGTGGTGGTGTATGCCACCGATGGCCCTGGCACCGGCGAGGCCAACACCGACTGGCTCGCCTTTGGGGTGGATGACCCGCCGATTGTGCTGGAGGGCGGCGAAGACACACGCCAGATTCTCTCAGCCGCGCGCGTGCCGGAAGGCACCGGCCGCCTCGTCCCCAGCGGCCCGACGCCCGGCACGGGCAACGATCTGCCGACCAGCACGCCCCTTCTCTCGACGGGCGTGACCGCGGTCGACTTCGGCAATTTCAACCAGTCGACGGACGGATCGCCCGCCACCCAGGACGTGGAAATCCGCAACGCGGGCAACGCCCCGCTGGAAATCACCGGCGTCGGCTTCGGCCCCGGCACGGACCCGGAGTTCTTCGACGCGACCGATCCGGCGCTGAGCCTGCCGCAGACCTTGAACCCGGGCCAGAGCATCACGTTCACCATTGGCTTCTCGAACGGCGACACAAGCGCCGACCGGCAGTTCACCGGGTCGCTGGACATCCAAACGGCGGCGACGAAGGCGCTCGAGTCGCTGCCGATCACAGCCTCCTTCGTCATCGTGGTAGACCCTGCGGTGCCCGGACAAGTGGTCGTCAACGAAGTGGGCTACGATCCCTCGCCGATGGGTGGGGCGCTTGCCGATACGACAGATTTCAACCAGGACGGCGTGCCGAATCCGTCGGCGGAGGACTTTGTCGAGTTGCACAACCTGACGAACCGCGAAATCGACCTGAAGGGCTGGGAACTGAGCGTGGAACGCGGCGGCGATACCGAGACCTTTGTCCTCGGGGCGGGAACCGTGCTGACGCCCCGGGGCGTGGTGGTGTTCTTTCCCGAGGGCGGGAACCTGTCATTCCTGAGCGAGGGTGTGGCATTCGAGGTACCGGGTCTGGCCCTGAGCGACGAGGGCGCGACGATCACCGTGGGCGATGGAGCGACGGTCAGCGACACGCTGTCCTATGGCGACGCGGAGACGCGCAAGGCCAACGCGGGCGCCAGCAGTGACGGGGGCTCGATCGGACGGGTTCCGGACGGCCTCGGTGCTTTCGAGGAGTTTCAGCCGGGGGCGGCGAGTCCCGCCTTCGCGCCGAGCCCGGGAGCGCTCAACGCGCCCGCGCAATTGGCGGGGGCAAATGGCTGGGAGGATTATTTCTAGGGTCGGGCGGCCGGTTACTTCCCGGCCAGCACCATCACGATTTCATCCACCACCCGGCGGATCGGGGTCGAGCTGCTGGCGTGATTGTTGACGAGGACGCTGAAAGCGACGACTCGTCCGTCACCGGGAGTGATATAGCCGGACAAGGCCGTCACGCCGGTCAGCGTGCCCGTCTTGGCCATCACCTTGCCCGCCATCCCGTCCTTCGAGAGGCGATAGCGCAGCGTGCCATTGTGGCCCGAAACGGGCAGGCTGTTGACGAAAAGAGTGTTCTCGTTCATGCCACCGAGAAGTTCCACCAGGGCGTGGGGCGTGATGAGGTTGCGGCGCGAAAGGCCGCTGCCGTCTTCGCCGACCCATTCGTCGCTCTCCACGGGAAAGCTGCGCCAGAACGTCTTTTCCGCCGCGTGGGACGCCTCGTAGGAGCCCTTCGCGAAGAGTTCGCGCCCGGCCAGCAGATAGAGACTTTCCGCCAGGTAATTGTCGCTTTCGAGGTTGGTTTCCTCCAGGATTTCGCCCAGCGCCGCACCCCGTACTTCGGCGATGACCTGGCCTTCGGCGCGGTCGGACTCGGCGATGACGATGGAGCCATCGACGGTGACGCCTTCTTCGGCGAGTGCGGCGTAGAGTTCCTTGGCGGCGAATTCCACCGGGCGGCCCAGGGGCAAGGCGCGCGAACCGTCGCGCGAACCTTTGGGCAGGCGGCCGGTCACTTCCAGTTCCTCACCGTCGAGGCCTCGGAATAGCTGAATCGTGGGAGCCGAATCGACCTCGCCGGTTTGCGCCAGATTGTAAATCTTGAAGGGAGCGGAAGCCCCAACGAAGCCGACGTCGATGGGATTGCCCGGCGTGGTGGGGGTCAGGGTGACTCGGCCCAGGTTGCGATCGATGCCGAACACCGAGGCGATGGCGCCGTAATTGGCTTGGAAATCCGACAGCGTCCACGTTTCCGGTTCCGGGGCCGGGTCGGTAAAGCGGGAGGCGTCGATGACGAGATTGCCAGTGACACGGCGAACACCACTTTGCGCCACCTGGCGGGCCAGCGAGGTCAACTGGCTGCGGCCAGGGGCGCGAAGAAAACTGGCGTTCCAGGTCGGATCGCCAACCGCTTCGACGACCAGATCGCCCGGTACGACGCCGCCGCTTTGAATCGTGGGAACATGGATGACGGTGACCAGAGCCTCGTCCTTCAAGTAGCGCGCCGCCATGGCGGTCGAGACGAGTTTGCGGTTGCTTGCGGGGATGAATAGCTTCTGACCGTTGACGTCGGCGAGCACCTGACCGGAGGCGAGGTCCTTGGCGTAGACGCCCCAGAGCGCCCGCGATGCGGCGCCGCTGCCGCGGATTTCCGCTTCGACGCGCCCGTCGAGTGGGGCCCCGATGGCCAAGGCCATCATGAGCCAAATGAGGGGCAGCACGAGGAAGAGCATGCGCACCCGGAATCGGATGAAGCGAGCGGTAGAGGTCGGTTTCCGGGGCGGCCTGGACACGAGAGCGGTGCAATCCTGGATCGGAGTCGGTCCGCCCGGGGCGGAGATCAGGCGAAAGACTGCCCGGCGCGGTCCTACCGAATCAAGAAAAAAGGATCCGGCGCCGACGGCTGGGTGTTCGGGGACTCGGCCGTCGCGCGCGGTTCCAAACTCCTCCTCGCTTTGCTGGCTACTCCGGCCGTCCGGCGCGGGTCAGTTCTTCCATGCGGTCGAGGATCGTGGCCTTGTGTTCGTCGGTCAGGAAGTGGGCCGGGTATTCCTCGAGGGCGATGCGATAGGATTCGCGGGCCGCGGGGTAGTCCTTCAGAACCTCGTACTGGATTCGGGCGATCTGGTATTGGGAGAGAAAGGCCAGGAAGCTGCCCGGGACGAGCCGACGCGCCTGGCCGAAGCTTTCGAGCGCTTCGGCGTGGCGGTTCGCGGCGGCGAGTTCTTCACCGCGGCGATAGGATTCGAGGGCGGCGTTTTCCGCCCGGGGAATGGCGCCTGCGGCTTCATCCTGCATCAGCATCGGCTTGAGCGCCCATTCCAGGCGCCGCACTTGATTCAGGCCGTCCTGATCGCGGCGAACGAGGCTGAGGAATCGCAGTTGCTGCAGGGCTTCGACCGCTTCCTGGCGCGCCATGGCGGCGGACCCGGCACCGGGCGTGTTGCCCACTGTGGTGAAAGCCGGTTGGGGCTCAACGATCCAGCCCGCGTTCGAACCCAGGGCGTTGTGATCGAAACCCCAGTTGTCGTTGACCTGCTGCACGCTGCGCAGTCTGCCGTCCTCGGTCAGCCCTGAGCGAACCAGCATCGACTCCGTGGGAATGTTCAGGGGCGCGGGTTCGTTGGCGGGGCGAGGGGCGGTTTGGCTGCCGGAGTTCGCGGCGGCGAGGTCGTCACCGGCGGGCGCGGCGCCGCGGACCTCGGCAGCGGGGGCGGCGCCGGTGCCAGGGGTCGGCGAGGGAGCGGAGCGGGGGCTGAATTGCCAACCGACAAGGAAGGCCACGGCGGCTCCGCAGGCCATGCGAAACGCCTGGGCGCCCGCTCCCCCGCCAAAGACCGTATGGCGCAACCATCCGAAGAACGATTCGTCCGCCGTTCGGTCGGGCGCTCCGGTAACGCCGGCGCCCTTCAGGGCGGCCAGCTTGATGGCGTCGAATTGAGCCGGCAACGGCATGGGCGCCTCGTCCGCTTCACGCATCATGGAAACGATCGATTGCCAACGCTCGTCGGCGTCCTCCGTGGGGTCCCAGTGGGCCGGTATGGTCACGTCGTCCGCTTCCCAATCCCTGTCGAAATCCGATTCTTTCATGGCTGAGCCCAGCCTCCCTTACTCCGCTTCCTTCAGAATCGGTTGTCCCGATTCGTCCAGGTAGCCTTCCAGGAGTTGGCGGAGTTTGCGCCGGCCCTGGAAGATATTGAATTTGACCGCGCCTTCGGTGCAGCCGAGGTCCTCCGCGATCTGGCGGATGGTCCAGTTCTGCACGTCGAAGAGCATGACGGCGGTGCGCTGGCGGGGTGGGAGGGATTTGATCGCCTCGTTGACATCGCGCAGGATTTCCCGTCGCGAAGCCGCCGCCCGGGGATTCGTGTCCGCGAGCCCCTGCAACGGCAGGCGCTCGTTGGGAACTTCCCAGCCTTCTTCCAGGTGTTCGAGGCGCGTGCGCCGCGCCTTGACACGCCACGTGTTGGTCTGATTGACGACCATGCGCGACGCCCAGGAAGAGAACCGGGCCGGATCCTTCAGGCGGCCGATGTGACGGAAGATCCGCACGCAGCAATCCTGCATGATCTCCTGAGCATCCTCCTCGTCGCGGACCATGGAGTAGATCCAGCGAAAGAGGTCGTCCCGGATCGCGTTGAACAGTTCGTCGAAGGCTTTCGCCTCGCCGTTTTGACAGCGCTCGATCAGGGACTCCGGGATGTCTTTCAGGGCCACTCGGGTCGCTCCGTAAAGGTTCGGCCCCCCGGCCACCAGCCACGTATCATGACCAAGGCCGGGGGCCGGAGGTTTGGCGCCCTTGGACCGAGCGGGATCAGCTCGAGGGCAATGGCGCTTCGGCGGTGGCGCCTCCACCACCGGTGATGTAGGCGGGCTGGCGAGGAATCCGCACACCCTCGAGCAAACCGCGTCCGCGCGCCCACTCGATATCCACTGGATAATCCCAGATGCTGGGCTCGGGTTGCAGGTAGTCCGGCATCCCTTCGATCGAGACTGGACGCTCTGGCATCTCTAGACCGCGCAAACCCATGCGGGGTTCCCGGCCTTCGTTCACGCGCATGGTGGTGGTCGAGAAAAAGGTGGGGAATCCCTCGTCGCTCAACTCGGGATTGTACACATAATGTCCGCCCATCGGATCGGCGGTCGTGTAGGCGGCCATGTCTTCCGCGGAGGGGAAGTCGTCGTTCTTCTGCTTGAAATCCAGAATGAAACGCTGAGCGTCCATGGAGCGCTGATTCACATCCTCCAGTTCTTCGCGGGCGGCGGCGAAGTAGGGAAATCGCTGTTGGAGCGGGGCCGTGGAAGAAATGTCGAGCGCGTAGTTCGAGATGAATTCGTCGCGCATTTCGGTGTCGATGTAGTACCAGGTGCCGAAGGGATCGGGCGGCAGGCCGACGATCGGCTCGTAGGCGGCTTGCACGAGGGCGCCCATCCTGTCGCGGGCGTCGGCGGGGGATTTTCTCGCCAGCTCGAAAATCTCGCGGATGTTTTCCATCGTCGGCGCCTGGTAGGGCGGCATGATTTCCGGGTCGAAAAGTTCCTCGATTTGCGCCGGATGGGCGTCGAAGGCGTCGTGGTAACGCTCCGCCGCTTTGCGAAGCTCCTGTTTGTACCAGGAGTCGAGGCTTCCCTGAAAGCGCAGAAGAGCCACTTCCGCTTCGAAGGTCTGGCCCTTTTCCAGATAGTCGATCATTTGTTCCATCAGGAACTCGAAGGCCGCGGGATAATTGCCCATGAGGCGCTTGGCGAATTCGCCCATGCGGAGCACATAGCCGGGGGTGTCTTCCGCCCGCTTGGCGTACTCGAGAAACTCGAGGGCGCGCTCCGGATCTTCCGCCCCCCAGATCGACGTGTAGATGCCCAGGTAAGCCAGTTTCCAGTGATCGGGGTTGTTCTTGATACCCTTCTCGACGAGCCGCATGCCGGCCTCGTGATCGCCCCGGTCGTCGGAGAGGATCATATTGCCGAATTCATAGGCTCCGGTGAAATGGGGGTCGAGTTCGGTGATAAGGTCGAAGAACTCGTAAATCGGTTCGGTGGAGCCATCGGTCGTTCGCCAGCCGGCGCCGAACTGCTGGATCGCCTTCAGCGTCAGATAATCGGCATAAAGGTTGTCGTAGCCGAGCGCCGCCACCTTGACGACTTCGGGTTTGGGCAGGCGGACCTTCTGCACGTAGGCGCCGCTGCCGCGCCACCACTTGTCGTGATAGACGACTTTATCCTGGTAGAGGGCGCAGAGGGCCAGAATGGCGGACGCCGCGGCCAGCAGGATGATTTCTTTCACGTTCAGGAAACGCATTCCCAGGTCCTTCCATCGGTCGCCGGGCTGACTTGCCCTCGTTATTTGAAGTTCCGCCGGTTGAAGATCACCATCGCCACCATCAGCACCACCGCCGCGTATCCAAGGCCGTAGAGAACGGCCAGTGGATCGAAGGGGATGGCCTGCATTTCCGCCACCAGATCCCGCTTGTTGAAGCGGTCGAGGTTGGGGGTCAGGAACGCCGCCGCCCGCGACAGATAGAAAGCCATCACCTGGCCCGCTTCCAGATTCTCGAAACCCCGGGCGCGACTGACGAGCAGTTCACCGAAGTAGTAGATGTCGCGGTTCGCCCGCCCGATGATGAACGCCGTCAGGGTCAGGAACGCCGACAGCGTCGGGCTGGAGAACGACGAGAACAGGATCGCGAAAGCGGTGATGACGCAGAGTTCGAGAATCGTCAGCAGGGAAGCGCCCATGATCCCCACCGTCGCATCGGTGTTGTAGAGCCCCAGGCTGAGAATCGTGCCGATGGCCATGAAGACGGACTTGAGGAACGAGACGATGTAATACAGGAGGATGGAGCCCCCGCCCGCGGCTTCCCCCATGGCGACACCCATCGCCTGGGAAATCACCTCGTCGGAGATGAAATGGCGGAAGTAAAGAACCGCCAGGAAGAAAAACGTCATGATGAGGACGTTCACCGCGATGGTGAGCATCAGGCCGAGGTACTTACCCAAGAGGAACTGCCAGCGGCTGATCGGTTTCGACACGATGGTGTAGATGGTCTTCTTGTCCAGATCGTTGTAGATCTGGCCCACACCGACGAAGACGGCGATCAGCACGGCGATGACATTGATGGCCGCCACGCCCAGATCGCGGATGATTTTCTCTTTGCCGAAGATCGACAGCGTGGAGGCCACCCAGGCCCCCAGCAGCACCAGCACGGCGAAGAATAGCAGCACGTACAGAATCCGATTCCGCACCGCTTCCTTGAATGTGTTTACGGCAATCGCGAGGACTTTCATGCCTCCTTCGCCTCCTCTTGCGTCTCGTTCTTGGCCGCCGGAAGGACGGGGGCGTTGCCTCGCTCGGCCGAGCGTTTCAGTTCGATTTCGCGAATAAAGTAATCTTCCAACGTTTCGCGGCGCGGTGTGTAACCCAGCAGTTTGCCCTCGCCCGCCACCACGCGGCCGATCACCGCTTTCGCTTTGTCCTCCGAGTCGAAGACGGCGAGGAAATCGGTGCGCCGCTCGACCAGGCGTGTCGTGGAATCGCGCAGTTCCTTCAGGAGCGCCTCCGACGGATCGCTGATCGCCACTTCGTAGTCGCTGATGCGCGTCGAGAGCAGCTCGCCCAGATGGCCTTCGGCGATCAGTTTGCCTTGGTGGAGAATCGCCACCCGGTCGCAGATCATCTCCGCGTCGCCCAGGATGTGGCTGCTGAACATCACCGTCTTGCCCTCCTCCTTGAGCTTGAGGATGAGGTCGCGGACTTCCTTGCGGCCGAAGGGATCGAGCCCCGACTGGGGCTCGTCGAGGATGACGAGCTTGGGATCGTTGAGGAGCGCCTGCGCCAAACCGGCGCGCTGCTGCATGCCCTTGGAGTAGCCCCGCAACGGAATAGCGCCCGCATGGCCGAGGCCCACCAGCTCCAGCAGTTCGGGAATGCGCCGGCGCCGCGACGCGCGGTCCATGCCGTAGAGCTGACCGTAGAAATCGAGGAACTCCTCGCCCGTCAGGTAATCGTAGAAGTTGGCGTTTTCCGGCAGGAAACCGATCTGCTTCTTCACATCCAGATCGCCCAGGGCCTTGCCCATGATGCGGGCGTTGCCCGAGGTGGCGTAATGAAGCCCCATCAGGATCTTGATGGTGGTCGTCTTACCGGCGCCGTTGGGGCCGAGGAGACCGAAAATCTGGCCTTCCTCAATCTTCAGATCGAGGTGGTCCAAAGCGACACGCTTGCGGTTGCGAAACCGCATTTTTACGCGCCCGTGCTCTAGACCGAGAAAATCCTGAACGTAAACTTTTGTCAGGCCTTCGATTTCGATGACCGCACTCATGGGTTAGGTCCGTCTTCGTTGGGGTTGGCTTTTTCTCAGCCCGCATCCGCCGGTTCGCGATGGCGGGCAGGCAATGCCCCGCCACCTCCCGGAACCGGCCCGGGGGCTTAGAGGGAAGCACTTCAAGTGCCAACCCGGCCAAGGCGCAAGGATTCTCTGCCGCCCGGCCGCCGCCGCGGGCTCTCGTTAGAACCCAGCGTGGGCCGCGCAGAATGGACAGTCGTTCAAGGAGGCCAGAAATTCGCTCCCCTCGCCGGGTGCCCAGGCACTCTGTAAGCCGCCATACTCGCTCCGGAGCCGCTCCTGGACCTTCTGGAATTGAGGGCTGTTGACGGTCAGGTCCGACCGCGACAGGTTGTAATTGGCGATCTGATTTTCCAGGGCCTGGATGCGATCAGGCGTCGTGGGGTGGGTCGAAATGAGCTGCTCGATGGTCGAGGGCTCGCCACTGCCCAGTTCGTGGAGGCGCTTGAAGAACTCAACCGCCTCCCGCGGATGATAGCCCGCTTCGTACATCGCTTCCACGCCGACGGCGTCGGCTTCCAGTTCGTCGCGCTGGCTGAACTGGCGGACGGCCACGACGCCGCCGCCCTGCAGGGCCAGCGCCGCGATCTGGCCCGCGGTGCCTTGTTCGCCCAGAACCTCGGCCGCTTTCGACAGACCGACCTGACGCGTCAGGCTGCGGATGCCGTGATCCATGGTAACGTGGCTGATCTCATGGGCCATCACCGCGGCGACCTGGGCCTCGTTCTCCGCGTACAGGATCAGCCCCAGGTTGACGTAACAGAAGCCCCCCGGAATGGCGAACGCGTTGACCGCTTTGTCGGCGGTCACCTGGAAGGTGAATTCCTGGTCCACGGAGGGCGAGTGCTCCAGGATTCTATTGCCCATCTCGCGCACCCATTCGTTGGCCAGAGGGTCGTCCACAATCTGGACTTCCTGCTCGATCTGCTTGGCGTACTCCTGGCCGAGCTGGGCCTCCTGCGCGGGCGGGATGAGCGTGTTGGCGACGGCGCGTTCGCCGGTACGAAATGTCGCGCAGCCGGTCGTCAGCACCGCGCAGAAAATTGCAAGGGTGGGAAGGAAATGGGCGATGAAGCGTGGCATGGGTGCATTGTCCTGTGAAATCGGTAAGGCATCGGGCTCTTGAGGCCCCATTGGTATTGTGACGCAAGAAACAGGTCGAATGGATCGATGCGGCGGAATCTGAGACGATCGCCCGGGAGGATTTGTTCCCCGGGCGCGATCAATCGCGATCGCGCACGCGCAGAAGCAGGAGGGACAAATCGTCGCCCTGCGTCTGTGTGCCGCGCCACTCGTCGACCCGCGCCAGGATGGCGGCACTGGCGGCTTTGACGGTGGGTTCGCGGGAGGCGGCCTTGAGCGCGCTCCGCAAGCCTTCGAGCCCAAATTCGCGGCCGTCGGGATTCATCTGCTCGACCACGCCATCGGTGAAGAAGCAGAGGGTGTCTCGCGGCTCCATGACCACAGGGGGGGCGTCCTTGTAGGGGAAATCCCCCGCCATGCCGAGGACCAGGCCGCCGACCGACAGCGTGATGAATTCGTCCGTGGAGGGGCGGTAGAGCAGCGGTGGTTCATGGCCGGCGCAGCTATAGTGAAGGACCAGTTGGCCTTCGCGATCGTGGTGCAGGCGCGCCACCAGGAACGAAATGAACAGGCCCCGGTCCATGTCGGGCAGGAGCAGTTTGTTAAGCCGCGTCAGCAGTTCGCTCAGGCTCAGGTCGCTTGCCTCGAGCGTCGCCAGCAGATAGGCGCGCACGGTACTCATCAGGAGGGCGGCGCCGACGCCATGGCCGGTCGAGTCGGCGATGGCCAGAAGGGGGCCCTTCTCCGTCTTGAAAATGCCGTGAAAGTCGCCGCCGACGTGGCTGCTGGGGCGATTGTAGCCGAAAGCTTCGACCTCGCGATTCTCGAAGGTGGAGTTGGCGAGCAGGCGGCCGTGGATGCGGCGCGCCACCTCGAGCTGCATGCGCTCTTCGCGGCGCTCGATTTCGCTCTGATGATGAAGCGCGTTGGCGATAGCCAGGGCCGCCTGGTTTCCGATCGCCGCGGCCAGTTCGATAACCGGCTCGGAAAACGGCCGCGCGCCGCGAATCGTGTCCACATAGACGACGCCCACTACCTCGTTGCCGGAAATGAGGGGCATGCTCAGCGCCGAGCCCACGTCCGCCGCCTGGATGCTGTTGCACGAGGAAAATCGCTCGTCGGAAATGGCGTCGCGCACCACGACCGGTTTGCGCTTCTCGACACAAAGCGCGATGATGGCGTTGTTGATGGTCAAGGCGCGGCTGCGGCCAGTGACATTGCGCGGCACCGCGTTGCGGGAGGCGGCGGGTTCGAGGGCCCCGTCGCAGCCGGTCTTGAGCAGCACCGCCACCCGGTCTGGACAGAGCACCCGAAACGCCGCGTCCTGCACCGTGTCGAGCACTTGGCCGAGGGTCGTGGCCTGGCGCATCAGGTCGGCGTAGTGATAGACGATTTTCAGTTGGGTCAGCGGATCGAGGGTTTCCAGGGCGGACAGATGGCCGGCGCCGAAATCGAAGCCCAGCAACGTTCCTTCGTCACCGACGGTGGCCTTGGCGACGGCGACTTCGCCGGAATCGCGGCCCGCCACGATTTCCACGTCGGAGGCCCGGTGCGGATCGAACGCCAGGATCGTGTCGCCGATCGTGATGCGGTCGCCGCTGACCAGGGTCCGCATCACCGTCAGCCGCTCGCCGTTGACGAATGTGCCGTTGCTCGAATTCAGGTCGTGAACGGTCCAGCAATCGCCGCCGTGGGAGAAGCGCACTTCGGCATGATAGCGCGACGCGTGATGGTCCGGCAGCTCGATGTCAGCGTCGGGATGGCGCCCGACGAGGTAGCGGCCGGGACCGTCGAGTTTGAACTCCAAGCCCAGCAGGGGGCCTTGCTCCACGAGCAATTTCGGCATGGTCTTGGGGCACCCCCGTCGAACTCTGACAAGTCCCCGCATTGGGAGCGAGTGAGGGCCGGGGTGTCGAGCGTTTTGCGGTTCGGGCCGGATGAAAAGGGACAGCCGTCCTCCGGGAAAGGTGTTCCCTTTTAGTCAGGCTGCCGGAAAGAGGACAACCATCGCTTCGCGCCCGGGCGTGGCCGGTCCGCCGCCCAGACCCCCATCAGGAATCCCAGAATCCAGACGCCCATGGCGAATATCGCGAGTTCTTGCATGGTGGAACCTTTCTTCAGACTTGCTCCGAATCGCCGGAAACGAGGGCCAGACTGCCAATTCCGTTCCCCATTTTCCGCGCTCCGCTCCAATTACTCTGGCACGACCCGCGGGGCACGTGAGCTTTTCATCAGAAAAGCTCGCCGGTCTTCTCCTTCAACATGGGCCGAGATCTCGTCCGGAACAGCGGTTGCGCCCCCTCTCCCGTGCCCAATTCCCACATGGAGGAGAACACCGATCATGACCACCACACTTCCCGTTACGACCCTGGACGAAACCATCCACAAGACGCAGATCTGGCTGAAAGACCTGACGAACCGGACCGGATTCCGGGACGAAGAGGAGGCCTTCAAGGCCATCCGCGCCGTGCTGCACAGCGTCCGCGATCGCATCACGATCAACGAAGCGGCGCACCTCGGCGCCCAGTTGCCGATCCTGCTGCGGGGCGTCTACTACGAAGGCTGGAGGCCGACGGACACGCCGAAGACGACGCGGGACAAGGAAGGCTTCCTCGAGATGGTGCGAGAGGAACTCCACCGCAACGCCATCCAGATCGATCCGGAAATCGCCTCGAGCGCCGTTTTCCGCCTCCTCAACGACCATCTTTCCGAAGGCCTGCAAGAAGACGTGAAGTCCATGCTGCCGAAAGAGGTGCGGGAGCTTTGGGAGGGCGCCTGAGGCCGAACCGGCGATCGTTCGGCCACGCCACGCCTGGAGGGGGGCCGGCCTGCGAGGGCTGGCTCCCTTTCGGTCTCAGCTGTCTTTGCGCGACCAGTCGTAGGGGATCTGGCCGCTGTGGGGATCGATGCGGTACTCGTCCGGGTTCTTGTAGTTGTAGGTGTTCGTCGTGATGTTGACGATCATCGCTTCGCCTTCACCGATGCACTTGAAGCCGTGGTAGACGAATTTGGGGATTTCGACGATGAGAGGGTTGTGCTCGCCGAGGAAGAACTCGTTGACCTCGCCTTTGGTGGGCGAGTCGGCACGGTCGTCGTAGAGGACCACCTTGGCCATGCCCTTGAGGCAGACGAAGTGATCGGTCTGCATTTTGTGGTAATGCCAGGCTTTGACGACGCCGGGATAGGCGGTGGTGACGTAGACCTGGCCGAAGGTGACGTCCATTTCCGGATCGTCCCGGCGCAGCATTTCCATCAAGCGGCCGCGTTCGTCGCAGTGGGGGGTGAGTTTGCGGGTTTTGACGCCGTGGATCATCGCGGAAAGTGTCCTTGGGGAGTGGGGAGGAATGGGGTGGCAGCAGGGTGCAGAGGGGGGCTTTGGGCGTCAATGGCGGGAAGGTGCGGAGGGAGAGTTGATTTTGTTCGCGAGAGAAGTTGTGGAAAAAATTCATTTCAGACCGATTGTCTCTTGACGTTTGGGAATCGTTAGGCGAGCCAATTGGTATGAAAGTTTTTCTTGCGGAAGACCATTTGACTTGCGGCACGCGCTTCGAAAGCGACGATGCGACACAGGAAGACCGGCGGAGAGTTTCCGCCGAGAGTTTTCGTTTTCCAGGAGCGGGCCTCATCCGGCAGCCAGACCGAGCAGCGAAGATTCGCGCTGGTCTTGCGGGCGCCGCTGAATCCGTTCCGCCACATTCCAAGCCGTTGGATGGGCAATCGCGCCAAGCCTCGCAGGGGTTCCTCCCTCGGCCGGCGGCGACCTCCCGCCTTTCGCGCCATGCGGAGTGGACCTCCGCCCGCGCGCCACGGCCCACCACCAGAAGTGACACCCCCCTCTATGCGTAAGCAAGTTGTCATCAACCGGGGCGATTTCGACATCCGCGTCGCGTTTCTCGAAAACAACCGCCTCGTCGAGCTCCACCAGGAAGATTTCTCCCAAAAATCCCTCGTCGGTAACATCTATCGCGGCGTCGTTCAGGACGTGAAGCCGGGTCTCCAGGCCGCCTTTATCGACGTCGGAATCGAACGCAATCTCTTCCTCCACTTCCTCGACATCCGCACCGAAGCTCTGGTGATGGACTCGGAAGACCTGGATGAAGCCCTGATCGAAGCGGCGGGCGAAAGCATTCCCGGCCGCCTCGAACGCAAAGGGCGCCGGCCGAAAGTCGATCTGCGCGCCCGCGATGCCGAAGCCCCCATCCGGGCTGGCGATAGCATCATCGTGCAGGTCATCAAGGACGGCATCGGAACCAAAGCCCCCCGCGCCTCGACGAACCTGGCGATCGCTGGCCGCTTCGTGGTCCTGCTGCCCTTCCCCGGCCAGTCCGGCGGCGTGTCCAAGCGCATCGCCCAGGGCCGCAATCGCGACAAACTCCGCAAGCTCCTCGATGAACTGCGCAGCGACATGGACTCCTTCATCGTTCGCACCGCGGGCGCCAACGCCGATGAAGACTCGGTCCGTTCGGACGTGGAGAATCTGCGCGAGCAATGGCAAACTCTCTGCGAACGCTTCCGCGCCCGCAAGAAACCCGGCCTCGTCTACAGCGATCACGACATCATCCCCCGCCTCGTGCGCGACGCCTTCAGCCAATCGGTCGACGAAATCATCGTCGATGACGTGGAACTGAAGCAGGAGCTCGAAGCGGCCCTGGACCAGGATCTGCCGGACCTGGTGGAGCGCGTGAAGCTCTATCACGGCCACGAGCCCATCTTCGACAAGTATCGCCTGGAAGATCAGCTCAAGTCGGCTTTCCAACGCACCGTGCCGCTCAAGTCCGGTGGCTCCATCGTCATCGACGAAACCGAGGCCCTGACCGCTATCGACGTCAACACCGGCAAATTCACCGGCAACAAGAATCAGGAAAGCACCTCTTTCAAGACGAACCTGGAAGCCTGTCAGACCATCGCGGAGCAGATTCGCCTGCGCGACATCGGCGGCATCATCGTCGTCGATTTCATCGACATGCAATCGCGCGACAACCAAACCCGCGTGTATGACGAACTGCGCCAGGCCATGAAGCCGGACCGCGCCAAGAGCAGCGTGGGCCGCGTCGGCGATTTCGGCCTCCTCATCATGACCCGCAAGCGCATCCGCAAATCGCTCCTCAAGCAGGTCTTCGAACCCGATCCGTACACCAACGGCACCGGTCTTGTGCTGCGTCCCCGGGAAGTGTGGCGCCGCATGCGTTCGGAAATCGAACGCCAGGTCGGCGTCTCGAAGAGCGCCTTCAGCGGCTTCGTCGTGACGTGCGAACCGACTTTGCTGGAAACGCTGCAGGAAGACCTGGCGGAAAGCATCGCCGCGCTCGAATCTCTTCACGATCTGGAACTGCTGTTCCGCGCCGACTCGGATTTCCATCGCGAGGACTTCACCATCACGCCGGTGGAAAAGCCGCGCCGCAAGGCGCCCCGCACACCGCGCGAGCGCATCGAGGAAGACGAGGCCGTGGCTCCGCCGATCGCCTACGAGGACCTGCCGTCCGACGTGCGGACCCTTGTGGCCGTGGAAGCGGTCCTCGAAGAAGAACTGGAAGACTCGTCGCTGGAGCGGACTCTGGATCCGGAATCGGACGACGAAGAAGATGAAGAGGGCAAGAAGCGCCGCACACGCCGTGGGCGGCGTGGTGGCCGTCGGCGCCGCGGTCGCCGTCCCGAGGACGAAGGCGGAACAGAGGACGAAGAGTCCGAAGGCGCAGAGTTGGAGGCCGATTCGCCTTGGCTTCGTTCGCTGGCGCACGAACCCGTCGACCCAGCGGCCATCGAGCGCGACGTCGAGCCCTTGGCGCCTGAGATCGCGGCGGCCGCCGTGCCTCGCGCCGAAGTGATGAGCCCACCCGCCGCGGGGAAAGACCCAGCGTCTTTCAAAGCGAGCGCTCAGACCGTGCCCGTGCCGGAAAGCGGCGAAACGCTTTCCAGCGGCGTCCGTGTGATTTACGGCCGTGGCCGGGCTGTGGAATCGATTCGCAAGGGCGCCTTTGGCGACCGCCCGCCGCGAACACCGAATCCGACTCCCCCCGGGGAGCTGGACAAGTCCTACGAAGCGCCGGACCTGCGGACCCTGATCCGCTCGGACGTCGTGGAACTCGTGGGGGCCTGGGGCCTGGGGGAGCAGAAGATCTCCCCCCCGGCGCAGGCTAAGGGAGGGGAAACGCGAAAGTCCCGGAATCAAAAACCCGCTTCGGCGGTTCAACCCCATACCTCGTCATCGAATCGCACGGATTCGGACCCGGCGAGCGATGATCCCACATCGGAGGCACCCACCATGGCCAAGAAGAAGTCCACCACGAAGCCCGCCGCGAAGAAGACGGCCACCAAGAAGGCGGCGAAAAAAGCGGTCGCTCCCAAAGAGCCCGTAGCGGCGGAAACCCCCGCCGAGCCGAAGCCCGCTCCCAAGAAGGCGGCTGCGCCCAAGAAGGCCGCCGCCCCGAAGAAAGCGGCTGCTCCCAAGAAGGCGGTCGCTCCCAAGAAAGCCGCGGCACCTAAGAAGGCGGCTGCTCCCAAGAAGGCGGCGGCGGCAAAGAAAGCCTCGACCCCGAAAGCGGCGGCTCCTAAGAAAGCTGCGGCGGCGAAGCCTGCCGGCGCGGCGAAGAAGTCCTCCGCCAAAAAGGCCGCCAAGAAGGCGAAAGGCTAACCGCCGTCCAATCATCGTCCCGCCTTCCAAAAGAAGAGGGACGACCGCACATGAAGGAGACCATGTACCATGGCCATGCCTCACGGCCCCGGGGCCGTAGACCCTGAACGCGTCCGCGAAGTCGCCGCGGATCAAGATCACCGCAAGTCGGTGGTCAGCAAGTCCATGACAGCCGCTTTCGCCCTGTCCTTGCTGGTGGCGGGCCTCTGCACCGCCGCCCTGGTCCTGACGCAACTTCTGCGGGGCGGTCCGCACTCCTAAACCCTCCATCTTCTCCGGCTCCCCGCCGGAACAAAGATGTCTCCGATTCACGCCACTCCGGTTCTCTTCGCCGGGGTGGCTTTTTTCGTGTTCGCTTGGATTCTCAGCTCTCGCGGTACACCGGCGCCAAGTGCTGGGCCACCTCGATCTCCGCCAGGATCGCCTCTTTCGCCGCCGCGATGGAGGGATAGCGGCGGTCCGGCGCCGGATCCATGCAGCGACCGATCGCCTTGCTCAATTCGATCGGCAGATCGGGCCGGTACGCGTGCAATGGCTTGTCCAGATCGAACGCATCCATCCCGACCAGGAGCCGCCAGAACGTCCGCCCCATGGCGAACTGATCCGTCAACTCCGTCGCCGCCCCGCCATAGAGCAGTTCCGGCGCCATGTAATTCATCGTCCCCAGGATCGCGTATTCGTTGGTGGTGTCTTCCACTTGGCTGATGTCGACGGGCAGCTTGGCGCGGCTGATGCCGAAGTCGGTCATCTTCGCCACGCCGTTTCCGTTGATCAGGATGTTCGACGGTTTGATATCGCGGTGGATGATGCCCTGGGAATGAAGGTATGCCACCGCGTCGCACACTTCGCCGACGACCCGCGCGACCATCGGCCAGTTCAGCGACTCCTCGATAATCATCGCGTGCAGCGATGGCCCATCCACATACTCCATGGCGAAGTACGAGGTGTACTCCGTGTTGCCGACGTCGTAGACCTGCACGATGTTGTTGTGATTGACCTGGGCCATGATCAGGGCTTCGCGCTGGAATCGGCGCCGGACCTGGTGGTCCTGGGTGAAGTGCTCCAGCAAAACCTTGAGCGCCACGGTCCGCATCAGTTTGATCTGCTGGGCGCGATAGACCGTGCCCATGCCGCCGGCGCCGAGGACATCGAGCAGGTGATAGCCCTGAAAAGTCTGGATCGAGTCGGCCGGTTCATGCCGCCCAAGGCTTTCTTCCGTGTCCGCCAGAGGATCCTGCAAGTCATCGAGCGGCAGCGCGTCGCTCGACTCGATCACGGTGCTGTCTTCGCATTGATGCAGAAGGTTGCGCAGCGCCGCGACGAAGTCGACTTCGACGAAGGGTTTCTCCATGTAGTGATCGGCGCCGAGGCGCAGCATTTCCATCTCGCGGCGCTTGGCGTCCGGCAGTTCGGACACGACCAGAATGGGAAGATCGCGCAAGGTCGATGACGAGCGGATCAAACGGCAGATTTCCTCGCCCCGGATGCCCGGCAATTCCAGGTCCAGAATCAAGGTGTCGGGCCGGAGGCGAAAGCACTCGGTCAGTCCCTCGAGCCCGTCGGAAACCACCTGCACTTTGGCGAGCGCGTGCTTGGTGATGATCTTGTTGAGGATCATCGCGTCGGTCTTGTTGTCCTCGATAATCAGGACACTGTACGGCTCGGCGGTCACGGTGGCGAGAAGAGTCCCGTTTGAATGGACGTCAATGGGTGGGGTTGCCCCGAATCCTGGGACAGTCTGCCAAACTCAAGATGGAAATCGAGGGAAACCAGCACGGCCGATCACTCCAAATGCGAGGGTACGGACTCGTGGCGCAACAAATCGTCGTACGTCTGGCGGTGGCGAACCACATGAGCTTCGCCGTCTTCCTCGATCAAGATCTCCGCTGGACGGCAGCGGGCGTTGTAATTGGTCGACATCACCGAGCAATAGGCCCCGGCGTCCAGCACGGCCAGGAATTCTCCGGAAGCCGGCACGATCATTTCCCGGCCCTGCGCCAGGAAGTCCGCGCTCTCGCACACCGGCCCCACAACGTCCACCGTGGCCCGGGTGGCCCCTGGCGCGGGCTGGCGCACCGGAACGATTTCGTGATAGGCTTGGTAGAGGGACGGACGGATCAGCTCGGTCATCGCTCCGTCCACAATCACGAACGTCTTCTCGCGCCCCGGCTTGATGTACTGCACTTCCGTCACCAACGCTCCGATCGGCCCCACGATACTGCGGCCCGGTTCCATGAAGAGCTGCAAGCCATGGCGTTTCGCCAAGCCAACCACCACCTCCGCCACCGGCCCCAGCTCCAGCGGCTTCTGCTCCGGCCGATAGGAAATCCCGAACCCGCCGCCAAAGTTCAGCGTCTTCAGCTTCATCCCCCGCTCCGCCAGCGTCGTCAGGAACGTGTCCACCACCGCGGTGGCTTGCTGGTGGGGCGAACTGTCGAGAATCTGCGAGCCGATGTGGGCGTGCAGGCCTTCGAGCCGCAGGCCCTTCATCCCCGCGATGCGCTCGCACAGCTTCAGCACATCCTCCCAGGCCATGCCGAACTTGTTCTCTTTCTTGCCGGTGGTGATGTAGGCGTGGGTTTTCGCGTCCACTTCCGGGTTCACGCGCAGAGCGATCGCCGCCTCGGTGCCCAACTCCTGCGCCACCGTGGCGATGCGCTCCGCCTCCCCCAGGGACTCGACGTTGAACTCGCGCACGCCGTAGCGAATGGCGTCGCGGATTTCGGTGAAAGTCTTGCCGACGCCGGCGAAAATCACCCGGTCGCCACTGATTCCGGCCCGGCGGATGCGTTCCAGCTCGCCACCGGACACGATGTCAAAGGCCGCCCCTTCCTTGTCCAGAAGCTTGAGAATCGCCAGGTTGTCGTTCGCTTTGACACTGTAGGCGATCATCGGATTGGCGGCGGCGAAGGCATCGCGGATGCGCCGAAACCCGCGCCGCAGGCCCCCCGCTCCGTAAACGAACAGAGGCGTGCCGTGCTCGCGGGCGAGATCGTCAAGGCGCACGCCATCGCAATGAAGCACGCCGTCCTCGCCGTAGGCGAAGGGGCGGTGGCTGTGGGTCGAAAGGGAAGTCATTACCGGGAATAGGCCTCTTTGCCGGAGAGTGAATAAGTTGCGGGCAAGGCTGTGGCGGACCTCTGCCGGGTGTCAATGCGCTGATTGGCCTTCCGCATACCACCGCGCTCTGGCGGACGCCAAAGGGCTTTCTCCTTGATTCCGGCCGGCCGGTTGCCAAGCGATAGACACTCCACAAATCGCCGAGGCGTTCTGCCGGATGCCAAAGGAGGAAACGACATGCGCTCCCTATGCGTCTGGCCAGTGGCCCTGGTGGTCACATTCTGGCTTTGTCCTCTCGCTTCCGCCCAGGATACCGGCTTTCTTCTGCCGGTGCCTCTTGGCCTCGAAGCTGACGAGGAACTCGCGGACTTCAGCATCGACGAGGCAACCAACCAGGTTTATGTGCTGACATCCGATGCGGATGTCTCGCGCTTCTCGATCTCTTCTCCGTCCACAGTGGAGCCGCTCGCGGAGGCCGTGACCTCCGCCGGGCACTTTTCCTCCTTCATCAGCTTTTTGGGTCAGCAGCGTGGCATCGCGCTCACCCTTTTAGGCACCGGGGAAAACTACGACTTTCAAATCCGCGTCTCCGACAACCGGGTCCGCGATCTGTACGGCCCGCCGCTGGAATGGGCCGGAAGCGACTCGTTCTTCGCCCTTGGTATTCCGGGAGCCTGGTTCGCCAAGGGAACGCCCGCAGGCACCGCCGGCGAACAGTTCGCTTTCTGGCCGGTGGATTTCGACGCTGCTCCCGTCCTCCTCAGAGACACCAGCGGGACGCCGATCACCCTGCCAACCATGCCATTCGGGTCGCCCAACCTGCTTCTCGATCTGGGTTCGAACGTCCTGCCAGACGGCACGGCCACCGTCGCTCCATTGCCCGGCCTCGATGAAACGAGCGTCCTCGCCATAATCAGCCTCCAAACCGGTCTTCCCCTGGCGGAAATCGGTACCGCGAACTCCTATGGCGACATCGACGTACTTGATGATGGCCGCCTCCTCGTGCAAGCCCGGCAAGACGATGGCACCCATCTGCTCCTTTACTCGGCTGGCCCCACCCCCACCGCCCAGACCCTGGCGGTGGAAGACACTTTCCTCAGCGAAGGAACGGCTGGTTCGGGGCGCTATGAGGCCTACACCATTTTCGACGATCCGGGCTCGGTCCGAAGCACCGCCATTCTCGACCTGACGGCAGCCACTTTCCGTAAAGGTGAATATCTCGGCGATGCGGTCTCGAGCGGCGATCTGACCCGCGACAACCCGCACTTCTTTTTCGTGCAGCCACAGCCAGCCAAAGGCCTCGAATCGAGGGCGGTGCTTCTTCGGTTCGACCCGGCTTTTCAGAACGCACCCGTCGCCCTCACCGGCTCGCTCTTCGACATCGATGACGCCGAGCTGTTTCCCAACGGCCAACTGGTCTTCACCTCCAGCGGCCCGGACGGCGAAACCCAAGGCGTCTATTCCGTGGCGAGCGACGGTTCCTCTGGGTTGGCCCTCCTCACGGCGGGACTGCCCCTGGATTCACGGCCCCAGGTGCAGTACCTGCCCACGTTGGACAGAGTCCTCTTTCTGTCCAGCGCCACCGGAGGTTCCTTCGGCCTCTATTCGGCCGCCACAGTGCCGGGTGGACCCGCTCCAGTGCGGCTTTTCGAAGTCGCCGACGACAATCCGCGGTTCGCTCTCGACGCGCTCGTCAGCCGGGAAGAGACGCTCATCGCGATCTCTGGAGACTGGCTCGCCGACTCCCAGCAGCCCCTGCGGATCCAGTCCACTCTCGCGCCCGGACAGTTCACGCAGGTCACTTCCGCTCCAGACCTCTCCTCTGTCCGGCGGGCTGAATGGGGCAGCCAGGGGGCTTTGCTGGTCCTGGGGCGCGATGAGGATGGAGACGATGGCCTTTGGGTTTTGGCATCGCTGCCTGGCCTGCTCAACGGCGGCCTGATGGAAGGTCAACTCGACACGGTTGATGGCAACGACGACGGCGTTTTCGATGTGGCCGACATCGTCCGGCAGCGCTTGCCGTGAGTGAGCGTCAGCGATCCACAGGAGCCGCTTGAAGCGCATCTCGCCCCAGCGCCACACACGCCCCGATCAGCGCGAAGAGCGCCACCGTCAAACTCGCCCGCAGCGGCGCCGCGAAACCGGGAACGGGCAGCGCCACGTCATCGGACAGCAGCAGCAGCACGCCGCTCGCCAGGGCCAGGCCGGCCGCCACCTTGCGCCGCCGCATGAACCCGCGCCAGCCCTCGGCATCCGCTGCCACCTCGTCCCAAACCCGCCGGATCACCCACGCCACCGGCACGATCAGCAACACCAGGTGCGCCTTGCGCACCAACGGCACCAGCAAGAACGTGATCGCGCACAGCATCGCCAAATCCCAGGTCCAATCGCCTCCGCGCCCTTGGAACAGTTTCCACCGCACCGCCAGAAACAGGAACCCCGCCAACACCGCCACCGCCAAAATGAAGCCCTTCGCCGCGCCCGCCGAAATCGGATCGGGCACCGAGTACTCCTGCCGCTCGCCATCGGCATCGCGGGTGTAGTAATCGCCCTTCCGCTCGAACACGCCGTCCGGCATCTGCGCCTGGGCGAGAGAGAACAGAAGGACTTCGCTGAGGGAAACTTGGCGATCGCGATACTTGGCGGAGAGAATGCTCTCGTCCGTCGCGGCGCTCATGCGCTCGGACAGGTGGGTGGCTGCTTCGCCGCCGTAGTAAACCCTCGGCACCACCATCAGGAAAACCGCCGACGCCACCAGGCACACCGCCAGCCCGCCCCACCGCCGATGCAGAAACGGCACCGCCAGCAGCAACAGCGGCGTCAGTTTCAGCGCCACGCCGAACGACAGCAGCAACGCCCCAAGCCACCACAGCCTCCGCCACAGCATCATGCCGTACACGCCCCAGACGCTGAGCGCGGCCACCAGGATGTTGATCTGGCCACCCTTGATATCGCCATCAATGAACCGTGCCGTGACGAGCAGCGTCAGCATGACGACCCCCCAAAACCGCAGGTCGAACGCCCACCACGGGCTGGGCCGCGAAGACGCCACCGCCCCCAGGAGCAACGCCGCGAGGGCGAAGACCTTCAGTACCGACCAAGCGACGGCCGCCACCTTGTAGGGCAACGCCCCCAGCGGAATGAACGTGATCGCCGCGATGGGCGGGTACAGGTACGGGCGGCCCTTGACCGGCGAGTCGAGATCGAACAGTTCAGGGCTGCGCTCGGCGGCGAGCTGACCGGCGAAGTAGAAAACCTCGAAATCGTTGTAGTCCCAGATCTGGTCGATGCTGCGGACGAAGCTGAAGGCCAGGAACAATCCGAAGACGATCTTGAGCGCGAGCAGGCGGCGGGCGGGGGTGAGGAAGGCGGGCGTTTTCATAGGCGATGTGCTGACCGCAAACGCCCCGCCGTGGCAAGCCTCAGGTGTGTCGCGCATCGTCCCCTTGCCACGGGCCGCCGCCGCGCACAAGCTCCCACCCGCCATGAGCCTGCCCAACGATCCGCCCCTCCGAATCCTCTGCCTCTCCCACCTCGTGTGGGAGCGAAACCTCTTTCAACGCCCCCAGCAGCTCATGACGCGCTTCGAGGCCCTCGGCCACGAGGTCCTCTACCTGACGCTGATGAGTTCGAAAAAGTGGCTCCGCCTGCCCGCCAGCGAACGCACGCTCGCCATCGGTGAACGCGGCCGCGCGAAGAACCTGCCCTTCGTCCCCGGCTCCAAGCGCTTCCAGCCGGTGCGCCGCCTCTCCGAAGCCCTCCTCTGCCGCGCGGGTCAGGCGTTTCTTCAGGGCGCCGATCCGGGCCGCCGCGTCCTCTGGGTCCAGCACCCGTGCTTCCTTCCCCACCTCGACCTGCTGCCCCACGACCTCCTGGTCTACGACTGCATGGACCCGTTTCAGTCCTTTTCCTCCACGGCGTCTCACATTCCCGGCCTGGAGAAAGAGCTTCTGGCGCGGGCGGACCTGGTCTTCACCGGCGGCCGGAGCCTCCACCGCCAGCGCGAAGGATCGAATCCCAACATGCACTGCTTTCCCAGCGGTATCGACTATCCGCACTTCGCCCGGGGCGCCGAGCCCGGACCCGTCGAGCCCGCCGTCGCGGCTCTCAAGAAACCCGTCCTCGGTTACTTCGGTGCGGTGGACGAACGCATCGACTGGGAGTTGCTGCGCGCCGTCTGCGAGGCCCGGCCCCAGTGGTCCGTGGCCCTGATCGGCCCCCTCGTCCTGATGAATCGGCCGCCGGTGGAACTGCCGAACCTCCACTACCTCGGCCCCAAGCCCTACGACAAACTGCCCGAGGTCCTTCGCGGGTTCGACGTCTGCCTGATTCCGTGGAAGGTGAACGAACTGACCCGATTCATGAGCCCCACCAAAACGCCCGAATACCTCGCCTCCGGCCGGCCCGTGGTCTCGGTGCCCATCCCCGACGTGGTGGACGATTACGGCGCCGTGGTCCGCGTCGCCGGGGACAGCGGCGCCTTCATCGCGGCTTGCGGAGAAGCCCTTGCCGCGGGCATCGGCCCGTCCCTCAAGCCCGAGGCCGCCCGCACCTGGGAAGAAACCGCCGAGGCCATGGCGCAGCGGATTCGCCAGCATCCGCGAGAGAGCGCCTGACATGAGCGGAAACACGATCAATTTGCTTCTGGTGGCGGGCGGCGGGGCCCTGGGCGCGGTGACGCGGTTCCTGATCGCCGGACTCTACAACGATCCGGCGGGGGCGCGCTTTCCCTGGGGAACGTTCGTAGCCAACGTGGGCGGAGCGTTCTTCCTGGGGCTCGTGGGCGGGTGGCTGGCGCAAAAAGGAGCGGGCCATCCCTGGGAGACGGCCCTGAAGTACGGCGTCGCGACCGGTTATCTGGGGTCGTTGACGACGTTTTCGACGCTGAAGTTCGAAACGCATCGTTTCGTGACCGACGGCAACTATTGGCTCGGGGCGATCTACCTCACCGTGACGCTCCTGGCCGGATTCGCCGCCGTGCGGCTGGGCGTGGCCGGTGCCGAAATATTGGCACCGGGCTAACTATCAGTCTCTTCCCGCTCGTGCGACCTTCATTTGGCGTAGCTGTTGTTGGGCTGCGGCTTCTGCGGCCTGGCATGGCTGCGGGTTTCATGCTCATGTTTCGGCGCCAGGGAAGAAAAGGCATGGTGCGCCGATTCCGGCGCCTGCGCCCCGCGGGCCGCCGGGGCCTCGGCGGGATCGCGATCCAGACTCCATTCCCGCGCATCGGTTTTCTGCGCCATCATGTAGGCATTGAGCAAGAGCCGGATGGGCTCCTCCACGGCGCGGGGCCCGGTCAGGCTCACCACCGCGGCGTTGTTCTCCTCCATGCGAACAGGTCCAGCGAACGATTGCTGGACTTGACTCATTTTCTCGCGCAAGGGACCGCGGAAGGCGATCTGCAGCGCTTCCTCGCCGATGGTGCGCGCCAAGGGCTCGCCTTTGCAAAGGATCACGACTTGCCCGTGGTCTTCCCGCTCGATGGCGATTCCCTGCCATGTCTCAACGCGCGTCAGTATTAACTCAAGTGTTGTCGATCGGCTCTCCGCCATTTTGCCTCTCCCGAATTCGTATTTACCCAAAATATGGCATTCTCTGGAAAAAGCAAACTTGAGACCATCGAGAGCGAATTGGACGATTTGGATCGGATTTCGAGCAAGAAAAATCGCCCCGCGAAGCGAGGCGAAAAAGAATCCTTTTCTGTCAGACAGCCGGCCGGCGGCTTTCGTCTAGTTGGAAACGGCTCGCCGCGGACGCGACAGGGTAATTCCCAGCTTCTTCATCTTCGACTGCAAAGTCTGGCGCTTGAGCCCCAGGCGCGCCGCCGCGCCGTTCTTGCCGCCGATCACCCCATCGCATTCGGCCAACGCCGACTCGATCGCCGTCTTCTCCGCTTCCAGGAAACTTTCCTTCAGCGAAACCGCCGGCTTTTGATTCCGCAGCAGTTCCGAGGTGTCGGGAGTGGCGGACGGGGGGGCCGCATCCGCCTTGGGAGCGGATGGTGCCGAATTTTCGGCGGGCGCGGAAGGCATCGGCACCGGATTGGGTGTCGCGATCGGCGCGGGCGGTTTGCTGTCGGGGAATGCGACGGTCGCCTGCTGGTTCGTCCCGGAACCGGGCGCCAGCAGCGCCTCTAAATTCACCATCCCATTCTGCGAGAGGATGACTGCCCGCTCGACCAAGTGCTCGAGTTCGCGCACATTACCCGGCCACGGGTAATTCTGCACCGCGTTCAGGGACCCATTGGACAGTTGATAGCCTTTGCCGCCCATCCGATTCGCCGTTTGCTTCACGAAATGCTTCGCCAGCAAGACGGCATCCTCGGGTCGCGACCGCAGAGGCGAGACCGCGATGGGGAACACGTTGAGGCGATAATAGAGGTCGGCACGGAAGCGGCCGGCGGCCACTTCAGTCCGCAGATCGCGGTTCGTGGCGGCGATCACCCGCACGTCCACATGGATCGGCTTCTCGCCACCGACGCGCTCGAACTCCTGCTCCTGCAGAACACGCAGCAGTTTGACCTGAAGCGACAGCGGCATTTCGCCAATTTCATCGAGGAAAATCGTGCCGCCATCGGCCAGCTCGAAGCGGCCGATGCGGCGCCCGGCGGCGCCGGTAAAGGACCCGCGCTCGTGCCCGAACAGTTCGCTTTCCACCAGGTTCTCAGGCAGGGCCCCGCAGTTCAGCTTGATGAGCGGCTTGTCCGAGCGGTTGCTGCGCTCGTGGATGGCGCGCGCAACCACTTCCTTGCCGGTGCCTGTTTCGCCTTCGATCAGCACCGTGCTGTCGGTCTTGGCGACCTGCTCGATCTGTTTGAGCACCGTTTTGAAGGACAGGCTCTTGCCGACCATGCCGTTGACCGGATAGAAGGACTCGACCTCTTCGCGCAGGTAGGCGCCCTGGGCTTCCGCCGTCTCCTTCAGCCGGTTGATCTCGTCGAAGGCGAGCGCATTTTCGAAGGCCAGGGAAACAACCCCGCCGAGGGCGTCCATGATGGTCTTGTCTTCTTGCGTGAAGGCGCCCTTCTGGTCGCTGCGGACCGACATGTAGCCGAGGGCCTTGTCGCCATGCTGCAGCATCACGGCGATGCCCGAGCCGAACTGGGACTTATAAAAATCCCGCAGATCCACGCCCGACTGCTGGGCGAAGACGTCCATGTCGTTGATCATCATGGTGCGGTTCATCTTGAAGAGGATGCCGCCGGGCGTGCTCTCCGTGTCGTCGAAGCGGACGCCGATGTTGCCCTTCTTGTTCGAGGCGACGACCTCGAAGTACTGCTTATCGGCGAAGTAGCGCTGAAAGGACAATTCCGTCGCGGCGGGGAAGAGATCGTTGATCGTTTCCCAGACGGCTTGAAACAATCCGGTCAGGTCTCGGCGAGTCAGCACGGCGGAAGTCACCCGGGAAATGACTTCCACCTTTCGCTCAGGGCTGAGAGATAGCTCAGACATAGTTGGCCTCCGGAGAATAATCCACAGCGAGAAAAGTAAGGGAAAAGCGGGAGGGGGACACCTCCCGGACGATGTCATCGGATTCACGAAGAAGAGCAATGGGGCACAGCGAAAATTTTGGACACATGCGCGAATACTTAGACAGAACCTAAACAGGAGTCAACCCAGATGAGAATGTCTTGTCAAATTTCCCGTTACTAAGCGATTGATGACTGTTCTGATGTCGCCAGAATCGCGCCTGAGCCCGAAATATTGGACCGCAAGAATCCCTTTCACCAACCCCACTTGAGGAAATCACCCATGATCAAGCCAGATAACGTCCGCCCCGAAGACGAACAAAAAGTTCACGACAAGCTCGACCAGAAGCTGCAAGGGTTGGGCGGCGATCAGACGGGAGCCAAAGCGGCACGGTTCGTTCGCCGCATGATGCGCGACGTCCGCACACTTTATGACATGATGCGGGACCCGGGCTTCGCCCTCGAGTGGAAGGACAAGGCGGTCATCATCGCCTCGCTGCTCTACTTCATCGCCCCTATCGATGTGATCCCGGACTTCATCATCGGCGTCGGCTACATCGACGACGCGGTGGTGCTGGGCATGGCGATGAAGACGCTCAACGACGTGTTGAAGAGGTTTCGCGTCTATCGCGGCGAATCGGACGAGGACGTCATCGAAGGCAAAGCGGCCGATTCCTGAGGCGCGGCGCCCGCCTAACCCGCCAGGCGCCGCACCGGGACTTCGACGCTGGCCAGCAGTTCCTTCA
This sequence comes from Sumerlaeia bacterium, assembly GCA_040219255.1. Lineage (GTDB taxonomy): Bacteria > Sumerlaeota > Sumerlaeia > SLMS01 > JAHLLQ01 > JAVJSW01. The sequence continues at coordinate 172,850 of JAVJSW010000060.1, read as the reverse complement.
CCACCGCCTCCGGCTGGATTCCGCCCAGCCGGCTTTGCGCCTTGAGAAGCAGCCGGTGGCACAGCACCGCCGGGGCCATGGCCTTGACTAGGTCCGGCGTCACGAAGCGCTGGCCCCCGATCCACGCCCGCGCCTGGCACAGCCGATAGAGCGCCAGAGACGCCCGGGGGCTGGCCCCCAGCAGCACGTCGCGATGTTCGCGCGTGGCCGCCACGAGCCGCACGATGTAGTCGGCCACGTTGGGTTCGACGGCGACTTCCTCACGCAACTGCTCCTGAATCCGGATCATGTCGTTGACCGACGCGATGTGGCGGACGGCGTGAATGGGGTGGGCTTTGCGCTGGGCCTCCAGGATCCTGCGTTCCTCCGCCCGCGACGGATACCCGAGCGTCAGCCGGATCAGAAAGCGGTCGAGCTGCGCCTCCGGCAATTCGTAAACGCCCTGCTGCTCGACCGGGTTCTGGGTGGCGATGACGAAGAAGGGGGCGGGCAAATCGTAGGTCTTGCCATCGACGCTGACGGTGCGTTCCTCCATCGCTTCGAGGAGCGCGCTCTGGGTTCGGGGGGTGGCGCGATTGAGTTCGTCCGCCAGCAGAATCGCCGCGAAAAGCGGCCCCCGCCGGAACTCGAACTCACCCGACTTCTGATTGAAGATCGAAACGCCGGTCAGATCGCTGGGCAGCAGATCGGGCGTGAACTGCACCCGGCTGAAGGACGAATCAAGGCTGCGCGCCAGCGCGCGCGCCAGCATCGTCTTGCCGGTGCCGGGCACGTCCTCGACCAAGACATGGCCGTTCGCCAGCATCGCCGCGATGACCAGCAGCACCAGGTCGTCTTTGCCGACGATGACTTGTCCGATGTTCGCCGCCAGTTTGCGGGCCGGGTTGTCGCTCGGGGGCGGAGAGGCGCGGCGCTCTGGCTCGCCGGAGAATTCCATGATGCGGCAATGACCTCAGAGAAACAAGACTCGGTCCGGCGGAATGCCAGGAGACTCACCTTTGCGGGAGCGATTGCCTTGGCGCAAGGGCGGAAAATTCAGTCTCGTTCTTCGTGGAAAATTTGATCGAAGACAATCACCAGCGCCATCATCAGCGCCGGGTCCTCGCCGTCGGCCACCTCGACGCCGTAGGTGTCCGAGAGCGCGAAGAACTTCTTGCTGACCACCGCCGCCGTGCGGCCGCCGCGGGTGATCTCGAAATTGTAGTCGTAGAACGATCCCCGCGCGTCCAGCTTCTCTCCCCCGCCGGAAATCGAAAAGCGCGACCCGAACAACTTGATGCCCCGCCTGACCTTCACCGCCGGACCGCCCGCGATTTCGACGGTCCAGGTCTCGAAGAACGCCACGATTTTCTTGTGCATCGTCGCCACATCCTTGCCGCTCGCGTCCTCCATTTCCATGCGGTTGCGGAAACTCAGGATTTTGCTCTTCACCTTGAACGCGGCGTTGCCGTGCTCGTCCTCGATGGTGAAGGCGTCGCCGATGGCGAAGATTTTCTCACGGACTTTGTAGCGCATGGGGAGGGTTCTTTCTCTGGCGTTGCGATCTTTACGCCCGGGATGGAGCGGTATTCATGCCCGGCGGCGGCTATTTCGCCTCTTCCCCCGAATACGCCGCGCATAGCGGATCACTCAGCCCGAACGCATCGGCCACGGCGCAATGCGCCAGCACGAACAACGGGCCGAAGGCTCCGTTCCATTCTTCCAGGACCAGCGCCGATTCGCCCCGCATCTCGGCTCGGCCATCGGGGGCTTCGGCGGCGGCCTGCGCCAGGTCGTTAGCCGTTCGGTCGGCGCGGCTCGGCCTGAGCCGTTCCAGAAAGGAACGCTCGTCGGGGCGAACGGTCACATCTGAGAAGGCGAGTTCAAGGCTCATCGCGCCACGCCCGCCAGCCACCTGGCCTTGGGCCTCCAGGTCCATCCATGCCGACTGGACCCGCGAGGGCCCCTGCTCGTCCTCGTCGTCTCCCGGCATCGCCAGGTAGCGATGCAGCGCCAGCGCCTCGCCGGAAATCGCCAGGGTCAGCGTCGGCGACGCTGGGGCGTCCGGATAGGGCACGCCCTCAGCCGTCAGCGTCAGGTGGCCCCGGTCACTCAAGGGGCTGGCCCTCACTGTCAGCGCGAACGGCCGCCCCGGCGGCGAAGGCGCTCGCAGGCCGGTCAGCTCCAAAACCAGCGACCCCGTTCCGGCCCGCTGCCACGCCTCCGCTTCATCGTCCCACCATTGGCGGTCAAAGACAGCGTCGCGCAGGACCAGGCGATCAAGGCGGAACGGATCGCGGGGCTTGGCGCGGCGGCGTCTGGGGGCCGGCTCCGTTGCCGGTACAGGCGCGGTTTCGGCGGCCGGCGCGGGCTGGGCTTCCGCCGGTTCGGGCGAGGGCGCTGGCGCGGCAGTTACCTTGGGCGGAGCCTCCTCCTTTTCCTCGTCTTCGTCGTCCTCATTGTCCGTTTTGAAAACGCTATCGAGGATTTCGTCCAACGTCTTTCGGTTCAGGCGTCCGCGCTCGTTCGACGCCAGGGTGTAGCGCACGCCGTCGGCTTCGATCAGGCTGAAGGCCGGTTCGCCCGCGCGAGTTCGAGCGAGATCGAAGCTGGCCCGCAGCGATGGCACCGCCAGCATCGCCCCGGGGCCGAACTGCTCCGGGTCCTCCAGGAGCAGGCCGGCCAGTTCCAGTTCCGTTTCGGGCACCGCGCGGAACTCCTCGCGGTCGCTGACGCCGGGGATTTCCAGCCGCCGCAGCGCCACCTCGCCCACCACAAACCGCGCCTCGCCGGAGTCCTTCTCCGACAGCCAATCCGCCACCGTCACTTCCCAATCGGCGAGGCGGATTTCTCCGATGACCACGCGGGGCTTTGGCTCGCGGCGTTCGGGTTCGTTGGGTTCAGGTTCGGTTTCGACTTCGGCGGGGGGAGGCCCCGAGGCCGGCGCGGGCGGTTCTTCGGCGGCTGGCGGCGCGGGTTCGGGAACCTCCAGGGCGGCGGGTTCGTGGGCGGCGACCTGGCGGATGTTCGTGCGGCCATCGGCGAGGCGCTCGAAGCGGCCGCGCACGCCCGCGATTTCGATGCGCGGGATGCGGATTTCCACGTCGCTGCGCAGACTCCGCAGGACCACCTCCGCCTCGGCCTGATCGATAGAGAGCAGCGCCCCGCCTCCTTCAAAGCCCGTCGGCTGGGCGATCCAGAGGCCGCGGACCCGTACCCGCCCGCGCAAGGGCTGCAAATCCACCCCGCCCACGGAAACCGGCACGCCGAGGCGTTCTTCGAGGCGCTGGCGCAGTTCGTGGCGCGCGTAGCCCTCGGCCGACGCGACCAGCAATCCCCAAGCCGCGAACAGCCCAAACCCCACAGCAACGAGCCAGAGGCTTAGGCGGCGGAGTCGAGAAGAGCGGGGAGGAGTCGTCATGGCGGAAAGTCTGGGGCAGACTCGCCCCGGCGCCCCGCCGGAGTCAAACTCAGGCGACGGCGCTTTGTTCGCCTTCTTTGTTGCCAATGCGGCTGACCGCGTAAGTCCCGGCAAAACCGACGCCGATCATCAGCAGCACCAGCGCGATGTTGGCGGGCGTGGCGGGCTTGGCGGGAGCGACTTCGACCGGGACGGCTTTGCCGGTTGCTTCGTCTTTTTCGACATCCTTTAGCGCCTTGAAGGGGTAGAGTCCGAGGACGCTTCCCAGCAGCAACCCCAGCAGCACGCCCATGGTCGCGTTGTGGAAGCGGTGCAGCAATGCCTTCAAGATATTCGTCAGCGCCGCGATGCCCTCCAGCACGCCGAGACCGACCGGCAAGATGATGGAAAATCCGATGGCGAAAACATCGGCGAAGGAGGTGGCTTTCAGGGCTTCCTTCAGGTCCTCGATGGCTTTGGAAATCGGATAGTAGAGCCCAAAAATCAGCAGCAGGTATGAACCGCTGATGCCCGGCAGCACCATCGCCATGCTGGCCAGAATCCCTGCGATGAAGAAAACGACGAAGTTGCGCGGCAGGGCGACGCCGCTGATCAGGGCGATCCCCGCCATGATCAGAATACCCGCGACGATCGCGGCGATCGACACCGCGTTGATCTTGATTTCTTTCCACAACAGCGGTACCCCGCCCAGCGTCAGCCCGATGAACAGCGCGTACATCAGGTGATGCACATGGGTCAGGCCGAGATTGATGGGCTTGTTCGCCACGAGGATCGAGATCACGGCGCTGAAGCCGACGATGGCGATGAAGAGCACGTGAGGCAGTTTGAGGAGCCGGACCAGCGCGGAAAAGAGCGCGATCGGGTTCAACAGCGACGCGGCGCTCCCTTCGCCAAGGAGCGCCTTCTTGAAGCCCTTGAACTTGGTCAAGTCGGCCACCGACTCGACAAAGCGCTCGTAGATGCCGGTCGCCAGCAGCATCGTCCCGCCGGACACGCCAGGGATGATGTTGGCCACGCCCATAAGGAACCCGCCGATGACGGTGCGGAGGAAGTTTGTATCCTCAGTGACCGGCGAAGGGGGGGCTTGATCTTTCGTTTTCATGTCGTCAGAGGTCGGAGTCTCGGCCATGATCGGGTCGCTCGCGTGCAGGGAGGGCAAGATGATGCCGCCTCGGCGCGTGGATGAGACGCGGCCGGGCGGCGGCACTTTGCCCGGATGGGGCTGGCCAGCGGCAAGGCGAAAGCGTCACAGCTTTGTCATGGTCTTGCCTTCGTTGCCTTCCTTTTCATGGGCCCGCAGGGGAAAGCGTCCCTCCGGCGTCTGGCGCATCGGCTCCGGGATTTGACTTCCCATGTCGCCCCGGCTGATGGAAATCCCGCCATCCACATAGACGAGCGAGCCGGTCATAAAGCTCGCTTCGTCGCTCGCCACAAAGGCGAACACGTTGGCCGCCTCTTCTGGATTGCCGCGCCGCCCCATAACGACCGCCTGCAGAGTCCCCTTCTCCATTTCCTTTGTCGTGGCCGACTCCTCGACCTGATGCCACTGCGTGTCCATCGGTCCACAGCACACGCAGTTGGCCCGCACGCCGTGGGGGGCCTGCTCCGCCGCCACGCCCCGGATAAAGGCGTGCACGAAGCCCTTGGTGCCGCCATAGGGCGAACTCTTGGGCATGCCCAGCTCGCCCGCTTCCGAACCCGTGGCGATCACGTTGCCCTGGGCGCTTTGCAGATACGGCAGGGCGTATTTGGTCATCAGGAACGCCGACCGTACATTGTCGCGGAACATCCGGTCGAAGTCCTCGACCGGGAAATCCTCGGTCGCGCCAGTCGTCTGGTAAACGCCGGCATTATTCACCAGAATGTCCAGCTTGCCGAAGGCCTGCACGGCCCTGTCGACACAGGCTTCCGCCCGCGCCGGGTCCGCCAGGTCGCCTTCAAAGGACTCCGCCATACCACCAGCGCGGCGGATGCACTCCGCCACGTCCTCCACCGGATCGCCGGGCAGACCGGCCACTAGAACGGCGGCGCCTTCGTAGGCGAATTTGTGAGCGATGGCTTCGCCGATGCCGGTTCCGCCGCCGGTGACGAGGGCGGTTTTGCCCGCGAGCCTGCCGGTGACGTTTCCTTGCAGGGTGCTGCCGATGCCGTGGTGGCCGTCGATTGGAATCATGGACTGGGGAACCTCCGGGAATTGGGCGCCGCTCCTCCGCGGAGGCCGGCTCGCCCCCCTGCGCCTTCACCAGAACCATTCCAACGGCGCCGATGCGGCTTGCCTTTCGCAGCCCAGGGGGGGTAGAATTTGCGCGCTGCCTATCTGACCGAGGACGTTTTGCTGACTCACAGAAACCTCTTTTTCGAAAATCTCGGATGGGACGCGCGATGGGAGAGCGAGTTCGCGCCCTGGGCCAAACAAGGAGCCACGCCCGCCCGCGTCGCCGTCCGCCATAAAGGCCAATACGCCGTCCTGACGGAGGAAGGCGAGGCGGTCGCCCGCATCAAGAAAATCCTGATGCACCAGGCCGAATCGGAAGCCGAACTGCCGGTCGTCGGCGATTGGGTGGCGCTGTCCAAACACGAGCACGACAACGAATGGCGTATCCAGGCGGTGCTTGCCCGGCGCACCTGCCTGATGCGCAAACGCAAAGGCACTGTCTCGGAGCATCAGGTTTTGGCCGCCAACGTCGACGTGGTGTTCGTGGTCATGGGCCTGGACGACGATTTCAACGTGCGCCGGATCGAACGCTTTCTGGTCATCACGCGGGAAAGCGGCGCCCAACCCGTCATCCTGCTGAACAAGGCGGACCTCTTCGCCGACGAACCGGAACTCCTCGAAACTTCCGTGGCGGAAGTCGCGGAAGTCGCCGGCGACGCCCCCATCCATGCGATCAGCGCCGAGCACAGCCTGGGCCTCGGCGTCCTGCGGAAGTACATCGCGCCGGGCCGGACCGTCGTCTTCGCCGGCTCCTCCGGCACAGGGAAGTCCACACTGGTCAATGCCTTGGCGCAGGACGAGTTGCAGGCGACGGGTGGGCTCAACGAATCCACCGGCCGCGGCCGCCACACCACCACGCAACGCGAGATGATCCTGCTGGAGCCGGGAAGCTTCTGCGGCGGCGGCATCGTCATCGACTCGCCCGGGGTGCGCGAAGTGCAGCTCGCCGCCAGCGAGGACGACGCCCTCGACGAAGCCTTTCGCGAGGTGGAGGAGCTGGCGGCCCGCTGCCGCTTCAGCGACTGCACGCACGAGGAGGAACCGGGCTGCGCGATCCGCGAGGCCATCGAGTCCGGCGAGCTGGAACCCTCGCGCTTCGACAGCTACCTGCGGCTGCAAGACGAGCGGGCGGAGGCCGACCGGCGCCGCGCCGCCATCATGGACCGGGAAGGGCGCAAACGCGGCCGCCCGCACCGCAAGTCCCGCCGCGAAGGCAAGAAGGGCCGGCACTTCAAATCCGATTAGGTGAGAAACGTTTGCGGAGCTGACCGGCGCGGGCGCTGGCCGTGCAGAGCGTCCTCCATGACGCGCTGCATCGTCTGATAGGCCAGGCCGATGTCCGGCGCCTTCATAATGCCACCGATGACCGCCGGAATCGCCATGGGAGCGGCTTGAAGCAGATCGGGCAGGTTTCGCGGCGTGATGCCGCCGATGACGACCAGCCGCTTGCCCGTGCGGGGAACCAAGTCCGCGGCCTCGCGCACGAGGTGCATGCCCGTCGCCGGGTCGGGGTTTTCCTTGGTCGTGGTGCCGAAGACCGGCCCGACAGCGATGTAGTCAACGGGCTCCGACAGGGCCCGCCTCAATTGCTCCGTGTTGTGCGTCGAGAGACCGATCAGCAGCAGGTCGCCCACGCGGCGGCGGACTTCGCCCGGGGAGGCGTCCTCCTGGCCAAGATGCACCCCCGCGGCCCCGGCGGCGAGCGCCGCCTCTGGGTCGTCGTTCACGATCAGCGAAGCCCCCGCTTCGCGGCACAGCTCGGCACAACGCCGCAGGTCCCAGGGGAAATCGGGCTTCGGCTCCTTCTCGCGCACCTGGATCAGCTTCGCCCCAGCGCGGAGCAACCGCCGCACCTGCTCCTCGTGCGGGAAACCGGTGAAACCCCGGTGGGTGATGGGGTAGATCGCGCCCTCGGACAGGCGCAAGCGGGGCAGATCAACCAAAACGCTCTTCCCTCCACGGATCGCCGTAGTTGTGGTAACCGTAACGTTCCCAGAAACCGGGCCGGTCCTCCGGCAGGAACTCCAGGCCGTTGATCCACTTGGCGCTCTTCCAGAAGTAAAGCTTCGGCAGCACTAGCCGCACCGGCCCGCCGTGCTCTTGCGCCAGGGGCTCGCCATCGTAAGTGTGCGCCAGCAACACGTCCTCTTCCAGCAGGTCGGCCAGCGGCGTGTTCGTCGTGTAGCCGCCGTAGCAATGCTGCATGACGTGGGTGGCCTGGGGGGCGACGCCGCCGGCCTTGTCCTCGACGGCCTGGAGGAAATCGCGCACCAGCACGCCGGTCCAGGTGGTGTCGAGTTTCGACCAGGTCGTGACGCAGTGGATGTCGCGGGTGACGGTGGTTTGCGGCATGGCCATCAGCTCGTCCCACGTCACCATGGTTTCCCGTTCGACAAGACCGAACAGCCGGCAGGTCCATTCCTGCTGCGGGATGGAAGGCACGGGGCCGTAGGTCAGCACCGGGAAGCCCTTGGTCAGGTGCTGGCCCGGCGGCGTGCGGTCGGCGTCGGAACGAGCCTGGGCGTCGGCTTTCTTGAATTTTTCGAAGAGTGACATGGGGAAACAATTCCGGCAATTTGACTTGTGCCCGATCGAGCTGGGGAGAGATGCAGCAAAGAGCGGTCCGGCGTCAATGCCTGGGCGAGAAGGCGGTCCGGCGCTGTCCGGTTTGGAAACCTCTTTACAAACCCGCCTCCTGACCCCATCTAACGGCGTTAGAGATTTTCCCCGGACACCACGGCAAGGGACACGGCTGGTTTACCATGCAGTTCATCAAACTTTCGAAGTCGCAGATTATCAACCTGGATTGCGTGAACCGCATCGAAGTCTACGAAGACGAAAATGCCAGCCACACGACCATCCACTTCATCGACGGACGCACCTACCGCTGCACGGAGGAAGAAGCGGAAGCGCTGGTGATCCTCATCAACAGCCATATCATCCAATCCCACGAAGAAACCGGGATCGGCCTCTAACCATCCGGAGCCGGCCGCTTCGCATTCCACGCAAGGTCCCCCTGGCAACTCCCTCATGAGCAGTCCGGACACTCAACACGAAACGCTGCACTTGCTCGTGGCCGAAGACGACCCGGAGATGCGCGCCCTGCTGTCCAAAGTCCTGACGCGCGAAGGCTTCTCCGTCACCACCGCCCAACACGGCCAGGACGCGGTCGATTATCTGCGCAACGGCGTCTCCTGCGATCTGCTGATCACCGACATCCGCATGCCAGGCAAAGACGGCATCGAGGTGTTGCGCGAGGCGCGCCAGCTCCGCCCGGGCCTGAAGGTCGTCATGATCACCGCCTTCACAGACATGGAGATCTACCTGGAAGTCATCCGCGAAGGCGCCTTCGAATACCTCACCAAGCCCTTCAAGATCCCCGATCTCCTCGATGTCGTCGATCGCGCCATGGCCAGCAGCGGCGGCGGAGCGGCCTCCTCCTAAGCCTCAGGTCCAACCGTCTTCCCTTCCCAGGTTTTTCTATGGTCCTGTTTTCCACTCCTCCTCCGCTTCGCCGGGCCTACCTCGATCATTACACGGCCCGCCTCCATCGGCTGACGCCCGAGCACCGGGGCCAATGGGGCGAACTCGACGCCACGACGATGGTGGCCCATTTGCGCCGCGCACTCGTCTACACCATGGAGCCGGGCGGCGGCCCCACCGCAAAGCCCCATCCCGTCATGAGCCTGCCCCCGATCCGCTGGCTGCTGCTCCACCGCCTCACCTGGCCCCGCGGCAAGATCAAAGTCACCAGCAAGCTGACCGCGCCGGCCGAGGACGATTTTTCCGAAGAAATCGCCAAGCTGACCGCCACCATGGAAGCCTGGGCCGAATTCGCCGACGCCAACCCCAAGAAGTCGGCGCCCCACCCCATGTTCGGAGTCCTGCCGATCACGCAGTGGTGCGTCTTCCACGGCCGGCACTTCGACCATCACCTGACGCAGTTCGCGGTGTAGAGTCAGTGGTTTCCCTGATTCTGTCTGCATCACGTGCTCATCTCCATCTGCGTGGCTCTGCGCCATCTGTGGCCAAATAATCGTCTGCCGAAGGATCAGGCGCAGCGTTCCTGACCGGCGAGGAGTCGCGGTTACTCCCGTTTCACCGCGAAACGCAAGCCTCGGCCGAGAACGCCCCGGCCGCTTTCGCGGGCTTCTTCCGCCGACAGCGTCTCCGGCGCCACCGGGTCGCGGTCTTCCATGCCCAGAGGCACGGTGCGGACTTCGAAGTCGCCCAGCGTCCCCGTCACCTGATACTTCACCAGGCGGTCGCCGAGACGGCTGGCGAGATCGCTGACGCGGCCCAGCAACGGCACGCCCTCCAGCCGGTTCGCCAGCAGATAGGCCCGCACGATGAAGTCCAGCCGGCCGTTGAAATCCACGGCGCCATCGCCAATCAGTTGCACCTGCTCGGTTTCGGCGCGCACTTCCGGAAACCGCGCCACCAATTCGCTGACCAGAACGGAACCGCTGATCGTGGTCGGCTCGATTTCGCCCCGCCACAGATTCAGCGCCCCCATCAGTTGGCGCAGCGTCACCGATCCGATCATGTTGCTGCGGCGGATCGTGAAATCGCCCTGGCCGGTCCAGGTGGCGAAATCGCCGATCTTGCCCCGCAGAATCGCATTCTCAGTATTGAAGAGCCCGCGAAAGTCGATGTCGCCGCTCTCGGAAATGTCTCGCAGAAACCCTTGAGCCTGAGCATCCCAAACGGACGCGATGAGGTCGAAGTCCGCCATCTCGCGCCAATCCACGGGAAACCCGATGTTCCCCTCGCCTTCGATCCGGCCGCCGTAGAGTTCGGCTTGCACGCGGCTCAGTTCGAGCGTGTTAGGCCGGCCGAACCAGAATTCGTAGCGCAGGTTCGCCACCGCGTTTTGGGCCGGCACCTTCAGAAACAGCGTCTCGCCGACCTGCGCGCTCAGGTCCAGCCGGAACATCCGCCGCGGGTCGTGGCCGGGCAACCAGGGCCGCCGCATCCGCGAGGGGCGAGGGCGTTCGGCGTACGATTGCTCGCCCCACCCAAACATCCACTCGTTGATGTCGAGATAATCCGCCTCCGCATCGAGGATCAGTTCGGAGTACCCCTTCACATGACCGAAAGCCAGGGAGCCATTGACCGAGAGGTTCTTCGAGCTGCCGATGTCGGCGCGCGTTCCGCGAAAGTAGAGGCCATTGTGATCGAAGGCGACTTCTCCGCGGATATCGCGGACCGGATTGGGCAAGTCCCGATGGGTAAAGGAAACCCCCGGCCCGGCCTTGAGGAGGCCGCTGGCCTCGATCCGCAGCGGCGCGTCGGCCGCGATGCCAAGGCCGTAGTCCCGGGGCTGGGCGAAAGCCGCCGCCCATTGCCGCAGAACGTCCCGGCCCCGCGGCAGCGCCTTCGTGGCGGTCAATGTGGCGCGGCCCTCCGCCTTTGCCGTCCCCGTGATTTCGAAGTCCCGCAGATCGTAGGGAAAGAGCGTCTCGGCCAAAGCCACCGGTCCATCGACAGCGAAATCGACGGCGATGGCGTCGCGTCCGGCGGTCACCTCGGCGGTCAGTTCCGAGCCTCCTTGGATTTTCGCCTCGATGGATCGGATGCTGGCGCCGCCGGGCCCGGCCGCGAGTTGGAATCCGAAATCGTCGATCGCAAGGGCCGCATCGGGCAGAGGCAGCACCACGCGGCCATCGGCGAGGCTCGCGTCGACCGAGTAGTCGTTCAAATCCAGCCGCCTCGCCGGGAGCCAGTAGCGGCCCTGGGCCGAGACCGTAGCGCGAAGGAGGCCTTCCGCCCCGCCCAGCAGGGGCGGCAAATCGGCGAAGCGCGACGCCAATTGGACGATTTCCGGTACAGGTCCATCGGCGTACAGTTGCCCTTCGAAATCCGCGAGGCCGAACAGCGGAAGCGTCGACCAATCGCGAGGCGCGATGCGAAAACCGCCGCGCAGGGCGAGGTCGCCATAGCCCACACCGATCCCCTGGAGCCGCAGTTCCCCGCCATCGAGCACCACACTGCCCGGTTCCATGGCGAGGGACGTGGGCAGGTCGCGCAAAGCCACATTCCCCCGGCCCCAGGAAAGACTGAAATCGCCGGTGGAGAAGAAATGGCTGACGTTGGGCAGCCAAGGCAGAAAGGCGCCGCGGCGCCGCTGGAGCGGGAGTTCGCCCCGCGCGAACAACGTCAGCGGCATCGTCAGACTCTCGAGTGCCACCGGCATGATCTGAAGCGAACGCAACGTCTCGATCAACTCCTGCGGTTCGCCCCGGGCGGAAATCTCGAGTGAGGCCGTAGTGCGGGCGTCTTCCGCCAGGGCCAGGGGAATGGAGAGTTTCGCCGCGGCCTCCAGCCGGCCCAGCCGCACGTCCAGCGTGGAGAAGTCCACGGACACCGCCTCGGGGCTGCTCTGAATGGTTCCCCGCGCATCGCGCAGTACGAGCGGCAGGAGCCATGTGGGCTGGGAAATCTGCCAACCGGCGGCCTCCACCGCGCCTTTCATCGTCAGGTTCAGTGGATCGCCAAAGGGGCCGCTGGCTTCCATCGCCAGGGCCAGCGTCGGCGTGGTCCCTGGCACCGGTTCGATGGCGAGACCCGCCAGGGCCGCCTGCTCGCGCCCGATGCGCAGGACGCCCGGCGGCAGGCGGCGGATCTGCAGCTGCGCCGACCCCGGCAAACCCTCCGCCAGGGTGATCTCTCCCCGGGCGTCGAGGGCGATGCCTTCGCCCAGCAACGCCACCCGCTGAACTTCGAAGACCCCCCGAGCCGGATCGATCAGACCGGTGACGCGCAGGCTCAATTTGTCCTCGTCCCAGCGCTCGCCGCCGAGGCGCGATTCGGTCAGGGAGAACTGCGAGAGTTGCAGATCGGCCTGCACGAAGAGCGGTCCCGACGTTGTCTCGTCGATGGAGAGGAGGACCTCGATCTCGCGGCTGGCGGCTTCGATTTCCCCGAAGCCCGGGATGAAAAGCGGCACCCGAATGCCGGCGATGTCGAGCCGCAGCGCCGCCTGCCTGTCCAACGGCAAGAGGCGGAGCGTGCCCCGGATCGGCTCGGCGCTGCCGGCGATGGCGACGCCGGTGAAGTGCGCCGTCAGCGGCTCCGAGGCGCTGGAGCGGCGCGCGATCTCCAGTTCGTTGAGAGTTACCGTCAGTGGCGGCAGCCGATCCGAGAAAGGCACCCCGGCGAAGCGCAAGCCGCGAAGGGAAATCATCGGCGTCGGATGACGAAGTGCCTCCCAAAGATCGGGCCGGACCTCTTGCGAGGACGGCTCGGGCGAGAGGCGGCGAACTGCGTCGATCAGGGCGCTCAGCGGTCCGCGCGCCACGATCCGGCCGTCCGCCTGCTGCTCCAGCCGCAACTCCGACACGTCGGCCACCCGGACCTCGGCCAGCCACGGCGTCTCTCCCGCGATCAAACGGCGATAGGAAAGCTCCGCGCGGACTTCGCCGATTTCGAAAGGTTCGCCCGCCGGGTCATCGGCTGCCAGACGCAACCCCGAAACGCCCGCGTTGCTCTCTGCGACGTGGACTCCCACTGCCCCCACCTCGATCGGCAATCCGGTCTGGCGGCGGAGTTCCGACTCGACCTTGCGCGCCAGCCATGGCGGTGACAGCGGCAGCAGCACCAACATCCCCAACACGAGCAACAGCGCCACCGGGACATACACCCGCAGGCGACGGAAAACCCGCCGCGCCATGCGGCGCGTGGAGGAAGACCGCCTTGTGGGCGGCGGAGGAAGTTTCTTGAGGTGCCGATTCTGGGACATGAGCCCGCCTTGGACTTGCGCGAAGAGCCCGGGTTGAGCGAAAATCTCTCGAAACGCCAACCCAGGAAGCGAACCCCAACCGTGTCTTACCAGATTGTCCAGATCAAGCCCAAGGGTCGCGCCAAGACACGCTTTGTCCTCGAACTCGAACCCGAACTCGCCGAGGCCCTGGAACTGGGCGCCGAAGTCATCGCCGCCGCCGCTCTGCGCAAAGGAGACACGCTGAGCGCCGAAAAGGTTTCCGAGCTTCGGCGCGAAGACGAAAGCCTGCGATGCCGCAGCAAAGCCTGGGACCTCCTCGCCCTGCGCCCCCGCAGCGTCCGCGAATTGGAGCAGGCCCTGCGCCAGCGCCGCTTCTCGCCCGCCACCATCGAAGCCACCCTGGCCCGCCTCGATGAACTCGGGCACCTGGACGACGAAGCCTACGCCCGCCTCTTTGTCGACCAGCGCGTCGCCCGCCGCGACAAGGGCCCCCGTCTCGTGCGCCAGGAGCTGCAGCAGCGCGGCATCGCCCCCGCCATTATCGAGGAAGCTCTCTCGCCCGCCGAGGACCGGCCGCATCAGGTCCAATCCGCCCGCGCGCTTCTTGAGAAATGGAATCGCCGCAGCAAGCCCGACGACCCGGTGAAACGAAAAGCCGCCGCCGCCAGTTACCTGATGCGCCGCGGTTTCGAACCGGAAGTGGTCTGGGAAGTGATCGGCGAAGTGGCGGAAGAATGAGGCGGCGGGGCCTCAGCGGCTGGTGGGCTCGCGGCCGTCGCCACGGCGCTCCTCAAAGCCGCCCAGAGCGCTGAAACGGCGTTTGGCGGGATCGTCGGTCATATCGCCCTCCGCCTCCGACAGCACCTCCATCAGGTGCCGGGGCACATCTGGATCGTAGCAGGCGGAGCCCATCGAAAACGACACACCTTCGCCCTCCGCCGTGCGCGAGAGCCACTCCTGGAGCCGAATACGCAGGCGCCCCACGAGCCGCTGGAATTGCTCCTCGTCGGCCACCTGGGCCGTGATCGCGAATCGGCTGCCGGAATCCAGCCGCGCGATCGCGTCATCGGTCCGCAACGTCGAACTCAATGTGCGCGCCATCCCCTTGTAGATCTTTTTCGTGCCCTCGCGGCCGAATTCGTCCTCAACGGCCACCATGCCGTGGAGGTGAATCGCCAGCACCCCCAGGAATTTGTCGAGACGGCCGGCCTCCTCGCTCAGTAGACGCGTCGCCAGAAAGAAGCCGCGGCGGTTCAGAAGCCCCGTCAGATCGTCGCGCTGCGAAGACATTTCGAGGCGGTCTAGGGCGCGCTGATGATAAGCCACCGCGCGCAGCGTGCGCTCGAGCATGCGGGGCGTGATTTCGTCTTTGTCGAGAATCGCCGCCGCCCCCGCCTTGAACGCCGCCACGTCGTCCTCCGGCAGGGCGCCGCGCGACAGCAGAATGTAGGGACCACGCACCCGCTCGGCGACCAGGCTGCGGATCATGCCGGTTCCCGTCAGCCCGCCCTCCTGCGCGTCGGCGATGAGGCACACATCGTGGTTTCCCCGTCCGATGGCCTTCATCCCCACCCCCGAATGATCCGCCCAGGACACCTGCACCCGCAGGCCCGCCACCTCCTTCGCCACGGTGTTGAACAGAATGTAGTCGTTCTCGTCCGGTTCCACCACGATCAGGCGCGCCACGCGCAGGCTGACCATTTGGCTGGAAGGATTGGAGGACTGAGAAGACATGCGTCGAAACCTCGATGGCAGCCTGCCACGCCGCATTGGAGCCGGGGAAGCGTAGGTCATGAAACGGGAGATGGTTCGCTTGCGGCAAATCAATTCTCGCGTTTGTCCGCCAGCGTGTAAAAAACCATCGCGCCTCCATCGTGACGATGGAGGCGCGGGTGGTTAGCTAAGAGGACCTCCGGTCTCCCCGAGGGGATTCCGGCGCCAGGGGGCTTCGAGTCTTACTGGTAAAGCTCGAAGTTGGTGGCGGAGGCGGGCTCGGTGAGCTGGTAGTCGCCGCGGGAAGGAACGGCGGAAGGAGCAGAGCCGGAGCCGTGGCTCAGGCGGCCGGTCAGCGTGTCGACCTGGAACCAGTTCGGGCCAGTGACGTAGACCGGGCTGGTGAAGCCGTTGTTGTTACCGTCGACGGAGAGGCCACCATCCGGCGAGATGCCGCCGAGTTGGTACTTGAAGCCGGGGTTCGCGGGATTGGTGCGGTGGCTGGGGGTGCCCACAGCCTTGACCTGATCGAAGGTGCCGCCGGAGAAGGCGGTGAAGACGGCCGTAAAGACGCCGTCGCCAGAAACCAAGTCCCCATTCGTGCCATCGTCAACCAGTTCAAGAGCCGCGATATCGGTGTCGAAGTCGCCGCCGGAGGAACCGAACACGGTGCCCATGCCGTTGCCGACGATCTGGATACGATCCCAGGTTTGGGGAGCGGCGCCGGAAGCGCCAACGAGGACGACCACGAAGCCGTCGGCTTCAACAAGGCCGGAGGGCGGGGCGCCGTCCGGATTCGCGCCGTCGCTGTAGGTGTTCGTGTCAAAGAAGACAGTCACTTCCTGGCTGGCAGCGGTGGTCTCGAACGGGTAGGCCGCAGTGCCATTGCCGCCGGGGTACTTCACGCCGGTGGCCTGGCGCACGGAAACCGTGTGGGTGCCGGCGGTATCGATCGTGAAGGTTCCCTGGTAGATGCCGTCGCCATTGCCGTCAGCAAGTTCGAACGGAGCGGTGTCGGTGGTGACGTTGTCGTCGATCACGACCCAGAACGGAGGACCAGGCAGAGCCGGGGAGGTGCTGGTGAAGCGGAAGCGGGCCGTCTCAACATTGAACTCGACCGTGATCGTGTCCGAGGTGCCACCGGAAGAGAAAGAAATGTCGCCGGAGCCACCGGTTACCGGACCAAGCGCCTTGACGTCGACCGGACCGAAGCTGTTGTCGGTCACGAACAAGCCGTTGTAGGTGCCATTGGGCAAACCGGTCAGTTCCGTGGTGTAGATGATTCCGTCGCCGGAGTCCGTCAGAGTCGGAGCGGCGGTGGCGTCGAAGTCGGCCCCAAAGCCAGCCTCGGACTGGAAGTCACCGGTGAACTGAAGGCTGCCGCTGGTGAACATCGTCGCATAGGCGCTGGTCCAGGGGTAACCGTCGCTGAAGTTACCTTCCACGTCGGGCGAGAAGCCGTCGTTGAAGGGGGAAATGCGAACGAAGAAGTCGATGGCCCCGGGGACAACGATGAAGGCAAGGTTGTCGAAACCGGCATCGGGGGTGTTGACAGGGGAGAAGCCGTTGCTGGCGATCTTCCAAGAGAACACGTCGTCAACATTGGCTTCGGTGAAGTCCTCGACCGCCATCGTGGCGGTGAAGATGTCGTCACCGGCAACGGCGTCGTTACCCGATCCGTCGTCCACGACCTGGGTTTCAGCGACGGTGGCGCCGGGGCCCTCGGCCGATCCGGGACCGAAATCGTCGGCGCCGTCGAAGAAGTCGCCCGTCACGAAGGCGTCAACGCCCTGGATCTGGGTCTGCGCCAAAGCGCCTGTCGCGAGGAAGCAGGCGGAAGCAGCGGCGAGAAGGTGGGGAGAATAGCGTTTGAGCATAAGTCCTATCTCTTTCCTTACTGTGATGAGAGTCAAACCGCCGGCCCTCGGGGGGAGGGAGGGACCGGTCGGAGAAGATTGGGGCCTTGGGGAGAAAACGTCAATTACTGGTTCTTGCCGGTGCCGGCGATGTCGCTGAAGATCACGATGTCGCCAAAGGAAACCGTGCCGTTGGTGGCATCGTAGAGCTGGGCGGGGCCTTCGGGAGCCGTGGTGAAGTTACGGTTGTCCGTGTTGTCAGGTCCGACGCTCTTCATCAGCCAAGCACCCTTGTAGAAGCTCAGCGGGTCGACGAGACCGCCGCCCATGCCGAGATAGCGCTGACGGTCCTGAACGTAGCTCAGGGCGAAATCGCTGCTCAACGGAGCCACCGTCGAGTCGAAGGCGGTGCCGCCGGGACGGGCGCGGACGTAGAGCGGGAAGTTCTGGGCTTCCGCCTCTTTAGCATTCGGTTCGAGACCGGGGGTCGCGAAATCCTCGGTGAAGGGAGACCGGGGGATGCTGGTCAGATAGGAAATCGGTGTGGTCAGCCAGTAGAGACCGCGAAGGTCTCCAACGGGTTCGACTTCCGCGATCGTCGGATCGGTTTCCGGATACTTGTTCGTGTCCACCGCGTAGGACTCAAGGCCTGTACGGATGGTGCGCATATCGGAGAGGATGCGGCTGACCTTGGCGCGCACCTGCGCCTCAAGGAAGTTGGGCACGGCGATCGCGGCCAGGATCGCAATAATGGCGACCACGATCAGGAGTTCAATCAGCGTGAAGGCTTTCTTAGCCTCAGCGCCCGGTTTCGATAAAAGGTTCTTCATGGATGGTGACACCTCGTCGCTCTTGATGTTGATCGCCTGCTTTCCCTTGGGAGAGGGTGGCGTCTGCCGTGACTCGTCTCGCTCAGGCCCTGTTGGCGCTCGGTGAAGCTGCGGTTTGGGCGTAAGCGTGAGTGCGGCGGACTGACCCTCCAGGTGATCGGGGTTATTAGTTGGAACGGTGCGGATTTCGTCAAGAGATTGTTCTGTCCCACAAGCAAAAATCTGATAACAACCCGCACTTGCAGCCTTACAAAGCGCCTTCTCATCACCCCTTGCAAATAGTTGCTCTCCCCAGGGCATCGGATCAAGCGCTTAATCAAACTTTTGTCTCCGCCCCCCTCTTCCGGGATCCCCGACCGGGACGCTCCGAAATCGGCTTTCACATCTCCCCCGGCGGGCGCCTCCTCCCGCCTTCAACCTCAATGATTCCAGGTCATCGCATTGTTCTGAGAGAGATTTTAGGACTGGGGCGGGAGAAGGGACGGAGACGCGGACGATGAAAGTCGAGGGCGAAGGCCGAATTTTTTCGTTCGTTTTGCCGAAACACAACAAAACCTTCCGCGATTCGATGGTCAAGCGGGGGTCTTTGCTAGAAGTCCAGAGAGAATTTCCAACCCGCGTTCCAGTTGCCGTTCGCTCGCCGCAAAGGAGATGCGGAAGTGACTGCGCCGTTCGCTAAACACACTGCCGGGAACGATCAGCAGGTTGTTCTCGATGGCCCGCTCGACAAAGGCGTCGCCGTCCCCTCCGGGGGCTTTCGGGAAGATGTAGAAGGCGCCGCCGGGGCGCTCCACGTCGTAACCAAGCTCCGTCAATCCGCGATAGATCAGGTCGCGCCGGCGGGCGTATAACTGGCGGATTTCGGCCATGTCGAAGTCCATGCCGGCCGCCAGGGCCGCTTCCTGGGCCGGGGCGGGGGCGCAGACGAAGCTGTACTGCTGGATTTCCGACATCGCTTTGATGAGGTCTTTGGGCCCGGCGCACCAGCCCAGGCGCCAACCGGTCATGGCGACGCTCTTGGAGAGGCCGGAGACGATGACTGTGCGGGCGGGGTCGCTGAAGGCGGCGCCGGAAACGCAGCCGCCGTCCTCGTAAACGAGGTGCTCGTAGATTTCGTCGCTGAGGACGACAAGGCCCTTTTCGTCCGCGAAGCGGCCCGCTTCCTCGAGTTCCTCGCGCGTGTAGAGGCGTCCCGTCGGATTGTTCGGCGAGTTGAGGATGAGCATTTTGCAGCGGGGGGTCCAGGCGGCTTCGAGGCGCTCGCGCGTGAGGCGGAAGTCCGGATAGGTGTCCACCATCCGGGGGACGGCGCCGATGAAGTTGCTGAGGTGTTTGTACATGACGAAGAAAGGATCGGCCATCATGACTTCGTCGCCGGGATCGAGAAGGGCGAGGAGAACGAGAAAGAGGGCGCCGCTGGTGCCGGAGGTGACGATGACGTCCTGGGCCACGGCGGCCTGGCCGCGGGCGTCGTACATGGCCTTGATTTTCTGGCGCAGGGCAGGGATGCCGGCGGTCAAGGTGTAGCGGTTCTTGCCATGGAGGATGGCATCGATGGCGGCTTCCTTGACGACGTCGGGGACGTCGTAATCGGGCAAGCCGATGGACAGATTGCAGGGGTCCTTGAGATTGGCGGCGAGATCGAAGATGCGCCGGATACCGCTGGAGTCGATCTGGTGGCGGCGCTGGGCAAACTGCATGGCAAGGCAAGCTCCTGAGAAATGGGAGCTTTCTCTAGCCGTGCAGGCGGCAATGTCTCAAGGGCTGTCTTTTTCGAAAGTGGGGAATTCGCGCTGGCGGTGCCGTAAGGAGCCTCAGGCGCCGGCGGGCGGCGTTTCGTCCTCGGTCTTCCAGGCGTCGAGGTCCTTGCCCCAGAGCGCCCGGGTGTTTGGAAAGTAGAGGTTGCCCCAGGGTTCCGCCCGTTCCTTCCAGGGACTGATGCCGGCGGGGAAGTTGGGCCAGATGCTGCGGCAGACGAGATAATCCACGCCGCCGAAGAGGCCGGAAGCGGCCCAGAAGACATAGTAGCTGAAATCGACGCCGACACCGAAGTTGAAGCCGCCCTTCCAGGACCAGCCGGCGCCGGCGCCGGGCTGGGGCGTGGGGTTGGCCCGCTCGGCCCAGAAGGCGAAGACGTTGGTCACGGACACAAGGGGCGCGTCGACGACGTCGCGAACGCCGGTGACGGGTGTGGCGACAACGCGGCCTGTGGTCTTCATCGCCGCGCATCCGCTGAGCAAAGAGGCGATGCAGAGCACAAGGGCCAAACGGGGCAAACAGGTCTTCCAAGTCACAATCGATCGTCTCCTGGGCATACGGGTGGCAGTTGGGGTCGGGAGGGAAGCGGGAATCAATCCAGGTCGAGTTCGAGGGAGTCGAAACTGTCGTGGTCGTCCTCGTGGCGCGATGGGGCCGCCGGCCGGCGGCTGTCGCCGCTGTGCGTCTTCGGGCGGGACGACTGTGGCTGGGGCGTCGAGAAATCGATTTCGTCGAGCACGTCGTCGAAACCTCCACCGTGGCCGCCACCGCCACTCGATTCCTCGTCGAAGAGCCCGCTGAGCAAACCGCCGGAGGGCATTTCCGACGAGAACGCGTTCGTGTTGACCATGCCGGTGTCGCGGCCCACTTCGTCGTGGACGCGGGCGCCTTCGAGGAGCGCCGACATCGCCGGCAGGTTCATCGAGTTGGCCGAGGTGAGGCAGCTGCTGTGGATTCGAATATCGGGCGAGCGGATGCCAAACATATGCTGGAAGGCCGGCATGCCCTCGTCGCCGTCCATGGTTTCGGCGTGGACGACATTGCCGTTGCGCATGTAGATCGATCCGATGACGCCGCCGCCGCTGACGCGAATGGTCTTGGGGACGCGCTTTTCGCCGTAAAGCTGGACAAGGTCGCTAAGTTCGAGCCCCAGGATATCGGCCGCGTTGCGCGTCAGCGTCCGCAGCAGCTCGCGGATTTCGTCGCGGCAACCGGTCAGATCATCCTCCGGGTGGTTGAGGACCTTGACGCAGCCCTGGGCGAGGAGGGCCGGCTCGTAGGCGCGGATACTCTCGGCGAGGCAGACGGCCACTTCCCACCAGGTGGTGCGTTCCTGGATGAGGCTGGAGACCTTGCCCAGGTCGGTCATCGGGTCCATGCCGATGACCAGCAGGCCGGAGCGGTTGCCCTGCCAGGGGTGGTAGTGCAGTTGCTCGAGAACGCGGATGTCGTTGGGCAACCCTTCGTCGCCCAGCAGCGAAATCACCGTCGCCGCCGTGGTCGGTGTCATTCCGGCAAAGACCAATGTGGAAAGACTGCGATGGGCCATAAGGGAGAACGATCTCTTTCGCGCCGAGGGAAAAACGCGGATTGGAAAAGTCGCCCGGTCAGTGCGCCAGAGAACGGGCCCCGGATCAAGGCACGATTCCTCATCCCGGGACGGCCCTGTCCAGAGCGTGACGCCAACCAGACATTCCACTCTGGAGGAAGGTCAAGCTCCGCGCCAAGGGGAAATGCGCGCGCGATTTCGTGCGCTCTCCAGAGTTTAGCGGCACATCAGCCAAACCGCCGGGATTTTGATTGCTTGCACGGCTCGCCGCTCCGGAGACCTTAGGCCACCTCATTTGGCAATCATCCTGGAACATCCACCATGCGTCCCTCTTCTATTCCGGTCGTTCTTCTTCTCGCATTGATCCTGATGGCAGGGACGCAACTTGGCCACGCCCAGCCGTTCGCCCCGTCCTTTACGGAATTCAGCCAAACAAACATGCCTGCCACCTTCGTCGGGTCCTTCGCCACCAATCACGATATGGATGGTCTCGGCCATCGGGGAGTCGTGATCACCGACTTCGATGGCGACGGCTTTGGCGATGTCGTGACCGCTCTGCCCCGGAGAGATACGCCCTCCACCTTCGATGCGGGGGCAGTCGCGATCGCTTACGGCACGCCATATTTCCTGAGGGGATACGGCTTCCTGGACCTTGTATCCAGCGATGGAACGGAGGGAGAAACACGGATTTCCGGGGGCGCTTCGCGCCGGGGCTTCGGTTCGTCACTCGCCACAGCCGATCTCAACGGCGATGGTCTTGGCGATTTGATCGTCGGCGAACCCCGGACCGACATCGTGGATCAGGTTCCTGGCAAGGCCTACATCATCTTCGGCACCCGTGCTCTGCGAGGCCGATTCCTGTCCAATCCGCCAACCGATCCGCAGGCTCTCGTGTTGGAGGGAACGGACTCCGACACCTGGTTTGGCGCGGCTGTCGCAGCGGGCGACTTCAACGGCGATGGTTTCTACGACGTGGCGGTCGGCGAGCCGGATGCCATTCCAGACAGCCGCTTTCGCGCCGGCCGCCTCACCCTTTTCTTCGGCTCCATCGATTGGCCGCTCCCACCCGCGGCCGGCGACCAAACTGTCGAGACCATGCCCGCATCCTCCATCGTTATCATCGGGTCGCAGGCTGGCGACCGGCTCGGCTCCGCCATTGACTGCGCCGACCTCGACGGCGATGGCGTCGACGACCTTATCGTAGGCGTCCCCGGCTCCTTTACGACTGGTTACCCACAGACACCCGGCCGGGTGCTGGTTTTCTTCGGAAACCGCTCCCTGCCTCTGGCGGACATCGACACGGCCGCGATGCCCGCCGAATCGGCTGTGATTGTTGGCGAAGACAACGGCGACGCTTTGGGCAGGCGCATCTCCACCGCCTACCTGGGAGAAGACGGCTACGCGGACCTGCTGCTGACGTCCGCGCCGGAACCCGCCTCGGGCCGCGAAGGGAAAGCCTATGTGGTCTTTGGCGGAAGCTTTGGGCCCGGCGATCTCATCGACCTCGCCGATGGCGCTCCGGCGACGGCCTTTGGCGAGTTCCGCGCCCTCTCCGCGGGCGCGGAAGCGGAATTCGCCCACACGCTCGCGGGAGCCGACCTCGACAACAACGGCCAGGAAAACCTCGCACTGAGCATCCCGAAGCCGGACTCGATGACCCACATGCTGCTCTATCAGGATGGAACAGCGGCCCCCGGAGCGATGGCGACCGCGAATCTGTCTCTTCCCGACAGCCAATTCATCGAAGGAACGGTCACACGGTATCAGGCCCACTTTCCGAATCAAACCCCAGGATACAACGGCATGGCATCGGGCGATGTAAACGGCGATGGGTTGACGGATCTTGTCATCACCAGCCCCGGTTTTGGACAGCCCTTCTCATACGCCAGTTTCACCATCGTTTCAGGACACCCAACCTACGATTCGGCATCGGCTTCCCGGTTCAACCGCATAACCGACGGATTGACACGTTCCTTCCAGACGGACTTTGGGCCGACTCTGCGCGCGGCGATTTCCTTTGCGGGAACGGTGACGGCCACGGGGGCCGATGGCGGGGCCTCAATCACAACCGCCACTTTGACTCGATCGAACGAAACAATCACCAACCTGGAGGGAATGGCGGGGGACGTGCTCTGGTTCGTGGAGTCGGACCGCACCGATGTCTCGCAAGCCGAGATCACCCTTCGCTACGTGCAAGATGAAGTCTTGAACATCGACGAAGAGTCCCTGTCTATCGCGGCCGCGCCTTCGCCACAGGGTCCCTGGACGGACTTGACGATCACCGCCCGCCATCCCGGCAGAAACCAGATCACCGGGACGATCGCCCGGCTGCCTTCCTATTTCGCGCTGCGAGGCCCCGCCCGAAGCATCGTCGTCGATGGCCGGCTGGACGGCGGCTACGGCCCGCCGCGAGCCGTCCAGACGGTCAACACCGCCTTTGGCAACAATACGTCGGGCGCGTTCAGAGCGAGTGGCAGCGAGTTGGACGCCATCTACCTGGCCAACGACGAGGAGTTCCTCTATGTCTTTCTGGCGGGCAATCTCGAGAACAACGGCAACATTGCCGCCGCCTTGTTCGACCTGGTTGCCAACGACAATGAATTCACCGTTCTGCCCGAAGTCGTGTGGGCCCGCGATTCCTGGCTTCGGGCGGACCGCTTTCAAGGCAACGCGCTCCAGGAAGGCTTTGATCCCGATTATTTCGCGGGGTTCAAGATCTTCGACGCCAACAGCGATGGGGCCTAGGATTGGACCTATCACGAGGCCAATTACCGGCGTCTGCAGGAACTCTACGTCAACACCATCACGGGCGACGCGCAGTTCGCTCCCCTGACGAGCGCCGACCGGGGGGTTGCCTTTGGCTTCGACAATGGCAATCGCGCGGGCGTGACCGATGGTTTTTCGGAAGGCTTCCCGTTCCGAGGCACGGACCCAGGACTCGTGGCGACGGGCGTCGAATTCGCCGTCCCGCTCGAACGCCTCGGAGATTACAAGCCCGGCGACGAAGTTCGAGTCGTTGCCCTGCTCGGAAATCAGGTTCTCGACTACTTCTCGAATCAGATTCTGCCTCCGCTGGCCAATCCACAGGGTAATCTGGAGTCTGTCACGTTCGACTTCGGCGCCCTGGGGATCGGGTACGCCAGTCACTTTATCGAGGACGGTACGCCCACCAACGCTGGGTTTTACGCGGCGTTGACTTCCAATGCGCCGAGCCCCCACTTCGGCGATTCCATCCCCGTGACCGTGCGCTTCAGTGCCACGCCAGAGGCCGGTTCCTTCGTCGATTCGGACGTGGAAACGGCGAACGCCTCCATCGTGGATTTCCGCCAGCAATCCCCCACCACGTGGACGTTCCACTTGGTTCCTTCGTCACCCAGCGCATCCATCGAAGCGCGTCTGCCGGCCGGGACGGTGACCAACGAATCGGGAGTCGCGAATCAGGAATCGCCGCTGTTCCTGCGCCAGGTCGAAAGCTCCGGCAGCGCCTGGATGTTCTACTGACTCCGCACCACGCCCCGCTCTTCCCCCTTGGCCCCTTGGTCCTGTCTGTGCTTAGTATCTGGCCAGCGGACTGGATGGGCCGGTGCGCACCAATCGATCACAGGGAAAGACGTTCGGGAATGACCACCATTGCGCCTGTCAGCACGGAAACCAGCAGAGTCCGCGAGATCCTGGAGCGCGTTTGCGAGGACGGTGAGCGGCTTTCGGAGTCCAACGCCCTCCACCTCTTCGAACACGCCCAACTGCCCGAGCTGTCCGTCGCCGCGAGCCGCATGCGCTGGCGCCTGAACCCCGATCCGGCGGTGACCTACATCATCGACCGCAACGTGAACTACACGAACATCTGCCTGGCGGTGTGCGATTTTTGCGCGTTCTATCGCAACATCAAAAGCCCGGATGGCTACCTGCTGTCGCACGAGGAACTGGGCCAAAAAGTCGAGGAAACCCAAGCCCTGGGCGGAAATCAGGTCCTCCTGCAAGGCGGCATGCACCCGAAGCTCAAGCTCGAGTGGTACGAAGACATGCTGCGGTTCCTCAAGCGCGAGTACGGCATTCACCTGCATGCCTTCAGCGCGCCGGAAATCCACGCCTTCTCGCGCATCAACCGCATGAGTTACGAAGAGGTGCTGGGCCGGCTGAAAGAGGCCGGGCTGGACTCGATCCCGGGCGGCGGGGCGGAAATTCTGACAGACCGGGTGCGTGAAGTTCTAACCCGGGGCAAGTGCTCGACCCAGGAATGGCTCGATGTCCACCGCACCTGGCACGGCCTAGGTGGGCGATCCACGGCGACGATGATGTTCGGCCACGTGGAAACGCTGGCCGAGCGCGTCGAGCACTTCCGCGTCCTACGCGAATTGCAGGACGAAACGGGGGGCTTTACCGCATTCATCGACTGGACCTTCCAACCGACGAACACCAAGCTGGCGGAGCTGCGCCCCGACCTGCGCGAGGTCGGCTCCTGGGACTACCTGCGCACCACCGCCATCGCGCGGCTTTACCTCGACAACATCCAGCACCTGCAATCGTCCTGGGTCACGCAGGGCGGCCGCATCGGCCAGATCAGCCTGCACTACGGCTGCGACGACATGGGCTCGATCATGATCGAGGAGAACGTAGTCAAAGCCGCCGGCGCCGAGTTCACCATGACCGAAGAGGAACTTCGGGGTCTGGTCAGCGAAGCGGGCTTCGACCCGCAACGACGGAATTTCTTTTACGAGAGAATTTAACGCAAAGGTGCATAAGGGGCAAAGGGGGTGGTTGGCGGGGAATTGGAGTGGATTCGTAGAGATTTTTGTAATTTATTTTTCTGGAAATCCTCAGGTTGCTCATCGCTCCAGAACCCAACCTGCATCCCTGATTTCACACCCTTTGCGCCTTGGCCTCTTTGCCCCTTTGCGTTAAATACACCTCCCATTCCCCCGGCGTGTTCACGCTTTGCACCAGCAACTCCGCGCCAACAGGCGCCACGCAGGCCACGGCGTTGAGCTCCCGCAGCAGCCGCCGCGGCGAGCGCTCGCCCCGCTCCATGGCGTCGCGCACTGCGGCGAGGGTTGCCTCGGGCCACAGCGAGGGGAAGGGCGCGAGGCTTTGGCCGCTTTGGGTTTGCAGGAAGGCCGGGCGATCCGGCGGGCTTTCCTGGATCAGGACATCCAGAAGCCCCCGCGTCAGGCGCGGTTGATCGCAGGTGACGAGCAGATAGCGGGTGGCGGTGCCGCTTTCCAGCAGCGTCCGCAATCCGCCCATGGGTCCGAGCCCCGGTTCGCGGTCGGGCAGGTGGCGCAGGCCGGGGACTTGGGCGGGTTCGAAGCCTCGGCTGGCCCCGACGACGTAGACTTCGGAAACGATGGGCTTGAGCAAATCGAAGAGGAACGCCATGAGGGGGCGCCCATCGGGGAGGATCAGTCCCTCTTTCGGCTGGCCCATGCGGGAAGACTGCCCCCCGGCCAGAATCCCACAGACCAAGCTCACTGGCTTTCGTCGGCGGGGTTCGGGAAGCTGTTCGACTCGTCCTCGCCGTTGCGGCGGTGGAGGCAGCGGAAGTCCTTTTCCATCAGCAGTTTGAGGGATTCGCCATCGGCCAGCGCCAGCTCGCGTTCGATGCCGGTCTGATCCGATTCGATCCATTCGCGGGCCAGGAATTCCGGCAGGCGAACCTCGATGCGGCTGCCGGACATGGCGGCCGTGACGTGCGATCCCTGGCGGACGAGCACGATGGCGTAGGCGAGGGCCATGCCGCCGGGGAATCGCACGCTTTCCTCGACCATCCCATGGGTCAGCAAGTCTTGCGTCTCGCTCTGGCTCAGCCGCATGCGCAGGCTGTTGCCCCGGATTCGAAGCTTCATGGCGTCACCGACAATCCCTCTGAAATCAGATGCTCGGGGTGGCTGTAGGCCGTCGCGCGGTCGTCGCGACAGAAAGCCAGCAGCGTGATCCCGAACTGCTTTGCCATCTGCACAGCTAGGCCGGAAGGGGCCGAAACCGCAAGGAGGAAAGGGATCTGGGCGCGGTAGGCCTTGGCGACGATTTCATAGGAGACACGTCCGCTGACCGCCAGGACACGGGCGCGGGGGGCGACGCGGCGCTCGATCATCCACCCGACGGCTTTGTCCACGGCGTTGTGGCGGCCGATGTCCTCGAAAAGCGCCAGAAATTCTCCGCCCGGCGTGAAGAGCGCCGCCGCGTGGCTGCCGCCGGTGAACTCGAACGCTTCCTGCTCGGCCCGCAGCCGCCGCATCATCTCCGGCACCCGCGCCACATCCAGGCGGTCGCCATGGGTCAGCTTCACCGGACAGCCCTCCAGGCCCGTGGCGGCGATGTCGAGCTTGCCGCAAATCCCGCAGGACGAGGTGGAAAGCAGCGCACGCTTGCCCGCGAAATCGAGGACCAGCGCCCCCGGCGGGACGGTGGCGTCGATGCGGCGAACGATGCGCGTGCCGTCGTAAAGCTCCTCGCGCCAGGCGATCGTGGCGCGAGGATCGCTCACCACGCCCTCGGTATGCAGCAGCCCCCGGGCCAGCAACCGCTCGTCCCCCGGCGTGCGCATCGTCACGGTGAAAGGCTCGCCATTGACCGCGAGTTCCAGCGCCGCTTCCATCGTCAGGCGGTCGATCACCGCCTCGGGCCGACCGAGGCGAAAGCGGGTCGCGGGGGCTTTTTCTAGCATGGGTCAACCACTGAGAAAAGGGAGGTTGGAGGCTGCGCAGAGGGAAGAATCGCCACGGATTGGCACGGATAGTGAAGTCGGATGCAGCGATGAACAAGCGACGAAATGGCGCTCGAAGAAGGTCTTAAGCAAAAAAACACATCCAACCCCTATCCGTGCCCATCCGTGGCGAATTCCTCTGTCCTCTCTGCTCCTGTCTGGTTTAGCTGTCCATCGAAGACTCTCGGGAGCGGCGCGATGGCGGACGATCAGAAGATAAGCAGCGGCAAGGTCGAGCCCTACACCGGCCCCGCGGGGGGACTGGGCGCGATTCGCAACACGATGCGCCACACCTGGCACCAGGGCGCGATGGCGCGCACGTGGAAGTCGCTGTGGGATGTGAATCAGGATGGGGGCTTCGACTGCCCCGGGTGCGCCTGGCCGGACCCGGCGGACCGCGGCGCGTTCGAATTCTGCGAGAACGGCGCCAAAGCCATCGCCGCCGAAACCACCGGCCGCCGCGCCGACCCGGATTTCTTCGCCCGCCATTCGGTGGCGGAACTGATGGCGCGGACGGACCACTGGCTCGAGGACCAAGGCCGCCTGACCCACCCGATGCGCTACGACGCCGAAACGGATCGCTATCAACCGGTGACTTGGGAGGCGGCCTTCGCCCTGATCGGCAAGACACTGCGGGGGCTGGACACGCCCGACGATGCGATTTTCTACACATCGGGCCGCACCAGCAACGAAGCGGCCTTTCTCTATCAGCTCCTTGGCCGGGCCTTTGGCACCAATAACTTCCCCGATTGCAGCAACATGTGCCACGAATCGAGCGGCACCGCCCTGACCGCGAGCATCGGCATCGGCAAGGGCACGGTGACTCTGGACGATTTCGAACTGGCCGACGCGATCTTTGTGGTCGGCCAGAACCCCGGCACGAACCACCCGCGGATGCTGACGGAGTTGCAGAAGGCCGCGCGCCGAGGCGCGCGTATCGTGGCGATCAATCCGCTGAAGGAGCGCGGGCTGATTTCCTTCGCCCATCCCAAGCAGCCGTTCGAGGTCCTGGCCGGCAAGGGCACCGCCATCGCCAACCACTACCTCCAGCCCCTGATCGGCGGGGACTTGGCGCTGTTTCATGGCTTGGCCAAGGCACTTCTGGAAATGGAGGACGAGGGCGAAGGTGGGGTCTTGGACGCGGAATTTATCGCCGATCACACCCAGGATTTCGAGGCCTTCGCCGCCGCCATCCACGCCCTGGACTGGGCCGAGATCGAGGCGCAGTCCGGGCTCTCGCGCGCGGCGATTGTCGAAACGGCTGAGATTTACGCCCGGGCCGAGCGCTCGATCATCTGCTGGGCCATGGGCCTGACCCAGCACGAGCACGCCGTGGCCACGATTCAGGCCGTGATGAATGTGCTACTGATGCGCGGCAACATCGGCCGCCCGGGGGCGGGCGCGTGCCCCGTGCGCGGCCACAGCAACGTCCAGGGCGACCGCACGGTGGGCATCGTCGAGCGCCCGAAGCCCGAGTTCCTGAAGCGCCTCGGTGAAGTCTTCCACTTCGCGCCCCCGCAGCACCACGGCCTGGACACGTTGGCGGCCATCGAAGCCATGGCCGAGGGCCGCGCGAAGGTCTTCATCGCCATGGGCGGCAATTTCGCCGCCGCCACGCCCGACCGCGATCATACCTGGGCGGCGCTGCGGCGATGCGAGCTGACCGTTCAGGTCAGCACCAAACTCAACCGCGGCCATCTGGTCCATGGACGCGAGGCGTTGATTCTGCCGTGCTTAGGCCGCACGGAAATCGACCTGCAGAACGGCGAACCGCAGCGCGTCACGGTCGAGGACTCGATGAGCATGGTACACGCCTCGGTCGGAAAAAACCGCCCGGCGTCGGAACACCTGCTCTCCGAACCGGCCATCGTTGCGGGCATGGCGGAGGCCACCCTCGACCCCAACCCGGCGATGCCGTGGGACGCGATGCGGCGCAACTATGGCCTGATCCGCGACAAAATCGCCGAAGTCCTTCCGGCCTTCGCTGACTACAATGAAAAGATCGACGCCCCTGGCGGGTTTCATCTGCGCAACTCCGCCCGCGAACGCGAATGGCGCGTTTCAGGCGGCCGGGCGCGTTTCGTCTTCGAGCCCATCCCGGACCTGACGATGCCGGACGGGCAATTGCGGCTGATGACGATTCGCTCGCACGATCAGTACAACACGACGATCTACGGCAACGATGACCGCTATCGCGGCATCTACGGCACGCGGATGGTGGTGTTCGTGAACGCCGAGGACGCGGCCGAGCGGGGGCTCCCGGATGGCGACGTGGTGACCCTGCGCAGCTTCGCCAAGGACGGCAAAACGCGCGAGGCCGGGGGTTTTCGCGTCGTGGTATACGACATCCCGAAGGGCTGCGCGGCGGCCTACTTCCCGGAAACGAACGTGCTGGTCCCGGCGGGGAGCTTCGCCAAGGGGAGCCGGACGCCGGTTTCGAAGTTCATTCCCATAGAGATAACCAAGAAAGAACGGGATCGCTAAAAAGGTAACACGGGCGTCTGAGCCTGTGACCAGCCAGTCTTCTCCCACGTCAACAACCAATCTCCAAGAGCGGACTCATATCGACCGGACCCCAAGGGGTTTCAGGTCTATAAAAATCGCCGCTGGTCACGGGCGGGACGCCCGTGCTACACAGAAAAGTATTTCACTTTATCTCTCAAAACAAATAATCCACCCCGCGAATCACCAGCGCCAACTCCCGGCAATCGCCCTCGACGTGGTGGGTCCGCTCCATTTCCAGGGCCAGTTCGATTTTCCCGCCCGCGATGCCCTCGACGGGGAAGTGCAGGTGCTCGCAGGAGTTGTCGAAGGGCTCGTCCTCGCCGCCGTTGACATTGGCGATCCCCGCATTCAGGTCCGGTCCGGGCGAGCGCGTAATGATGGTCAGGCGGAGGAACTTGGCGCCGCGCCGCGCGGGCACCGTCATCGTCCCCGTTTTCCCCATCCAGACATGGCTGGCCGAACCGTCCTCGTGGCGTTCCAAACCGTGAAAACCGCCGCCAAAGGCCACGCCATCCGCGTCGAGCTCCACCGGCTCGGCGCGGAACCGTGAGAAATAGCGGGCGTATTGCTTGTCGTCGCCGCCGTTAATGCCCGTCGGCAGGGGACAGAAGCGGCACACCGCCGTCGGGTTCCAACTGTGCACGGTGCGCCGCAGGTTCCGGTAAGCCGCGCCGTTCCAGATCTCTTCCCACGACTGGGTCTTCATGTCGCCGAGCGTTTCGTTCATGATGCAGCAAGGATAGATCTTGCCGTCGGAGGCGAAGTAGCTGTCCTTCCATGGCATGTTGCAGTAGGTGACGCCGGCCTTGGCGCGGACGCCGGCGGTGGGCTTCTTGACGATGCGCTGCCAGGCGGCGGAGAAGCCGTTGCGCTTCACATAGAGACTGGCCAGCCGGGCTCTGCGGGCCGCTTTGGCGGCTTTCCCGCGCAGGCCCTGGCCGCGCTCGGCGCCTTCCAGGATCAGCGGCCGGAAGGACTCCGGCACAGTCAGGTGGATGTCGTATTCGGCGGCCAGTTCCAGCGCTTCCAGGAACGCCGGCGAGACCAACTCCGGCGCATCTCGCAGGGACTCGCCATTGACCTCCGCGAATTGCTCCTCGCCGCCCAGGGGCAGGACGAAAACCTCGCCAGCGCCGTATTTATGCGCGAGGCGCACCAGATCCGGCAAATCGCCGATGCTGTGGCGCATGGCGACATAGTTGAAGCGAAAGCGGAACTTGGTCTCAGGCCCGGCGGCGTCGGCGTTGCGTTTGATGCACTCGAGCGTTTCCAGCATCTTGTGCCACCGCACATAGGGCCGGATATGCTCGAACGTTTCCTGACGCGCGCCGTCGATGGAAAGGCACAGGTACACATCGCTGCGCACCAGCTTGGCCACCAGGTCGTCCTTGCGCAGCAGAATGCCGTTGCTGGTGGTATAGATGCGGATGCCGCGCTCCAGGCAATCGTCGAACATACGCTCGAAGTTCTTCGCCATCAGCGGTTCGCCATAGCCGATCAGCTCGATACGCTCCACATCGTCGAGCACCGCCGCCTTGATCTTCTCGTACAGCTCGATGTCCATGTCTCTGCCAAAGACATCGTAGAAGTGGCCGCAGTGCTTGCAGCGCGTGTTGCAGCGGTTCGTGGGCTCGATCCAGATATGCGTCGGATTGTCCCGCACCAGCACCTCGTCGGACACGAAGCGAACGTTAGTGGCGGGCTGATCTTCCAGGAGGCTCATGGTCGGGGGACTCGCGCTCGGAATTCGGTCGTAGGGAGTGGGCATTTGTGAGGCAAGGGGGCGCCTCCGTCAATGAGTTCGATGGCGTTTCGCCGTAATCGCCAAAATGACGCAAAGATTCAGCTTGCCCGCCGCCGCCCGCTGTGCATGCTCGCGCCCCTCTGCTGCCCGGCATGAGGAGGACCCAACATGTCCGCTCTTTTTTCCAGACACTTCGACAACTGATGGCTTGGGCCTGAACGCCCGTCAGCCGATCATTCCGCATGCGCCGATGCCTGAGCGAGATCGCTCAAGGCGCCCGGTTCTTGCGTGCGGTTCATCGTGAACTTTCTCCCGTTTTCGAAATGAGGAAGGACGATCATGTCTGCTTTCAAATTGATGGATGCCCCGGTGCCGCTGGCGGTGTGGGGGCAGGACCAGATTGACCAGGGTGCCCTGGACCAGATCGAGGTGGCGCGCCGCCTGCCGATTTCCGTGGCGGCGGCCCAGATGCCCGACGGCCACGTGGGCTATGGCTTGCCCATCGGCGGCGTGCTGGCCGTGCGCGACGCGGTGATTCCCTACGCCGTGGGCGTCGATATCGCCTGCCGAATGAAGCTCTCGATCACCGACATGCCATCGGATCGCTACGAGGGCTTCAAGGGCAAGCTGAAGAACGCCCTTTCGCGCGAGACCTGCTTTGGCGTCGGCGGCGAGTTCCGCAAGAACGAGAAGCGCAGCCACCCGGTGATGGACTCGCCGGCGTGGGACGCCGTGCCGCCGCATATCGGCTACCTGAAGGACAAGGCCTGGGCCCAGCTCGGGACCTCCGGCTCGGGGAACCACTTCGCCGAGTGGGGTCTGCTCGAGGTCAAAAGCCCGGACCTGGGCGTCGAACCCGGCGAGTACGTCGCCCTGATGAGCCATTCGGGCTCGCGGGGTCTGGGCGCGAACATCGCCCAGACCTACTCGCGGCTGGCCAAGGACCTGACCGAGCTGCCTCCGCAGGCGCGCAACCTAGCGTGGCTGTCGATGCACAGCCCGGCGGGCCAGGAGTATTGGGCGTCCATGAACCTGGCCGGCGAGTACGCCTCCGCCAACCACGACTGCATCCACCGCGAGGTGCTGAAGTCGGCGGGGTTGAAGCCGCTCTTGCAGATCGAGAACCATCACAACTTCGCCTGGAAGGAAATCCACAACGGCGAGGAAGTGATCGTTCACCGCAAGGGCGCCACCCCCGCGGGCGAGGGCGTGCTGGGCGTCATCCCCGGCTCCATGGGCGACCCGGGCTTTGTGGTGCGGGGCCGTGGCAACGCGGCGTCGCTGTGCTCGGCGGCCCACGGCGCCGGCCGGGCCCACAGCCGTAAAGCCGCCCGCCAGACCATCACCGGTTCGGCGATGCGCGCCTACCTGGCCGAGCGTGGCATCGAACTCCTCGCCGCCGGCGTGGACGAAGCCCCGCAGGCCTATAAGCGCATCGAGGAAGTGATGGAGGCCCAGAAGGACTTGGTGGAAACGCTGGCAATCTTCTGGCCCCGCATGGTCCTGATGGCCCGCGGCGGCAAGGCCGAGGATTGAGGGGCCTGCAACGCGCCCCCTTCTATGTGTTCGTAGTCCCGCCTTTAGGCGGAACTGGTCCGAGAAAAACGCCGCGGGGTCCTTGCCCCGTGGCGTTTCTCTCTATAATCCAACCACGGCGCGGGCCGGCTTTCCGCCTGAAGGCGGAACTACATGCGGGGGGGGCGCCACCCCCTCTGCGCCCTCCGCGCCTCTGCGGTGAATTTCCATCCCCCGCACACCGCCTTCCTCCGCTAAGGCCCACAAGTGTATTTTGTCTTTCTTGTCCCACAAGCTCCACATGAGGGGACAAACGACCGGGCCTGTGAGAGGCTCCCTCCTGTCAGACCCCAAGCCGCAGGAGCCCCGCCACCATGCCGAATCTCACCCACGCCCCCAAATGCCCCCGGCCGCCCGCCGCCACGCCAGCGGCAGCGGCATCAACCCTTGCGCCAGATCGTTTCGCCGCCGGGTTTGTCCTCCAGCACAATCCCCAGGCCGCCGAGGCGCTGGCGAATCGTATCCGCGATGGCGAACTGCTTGGCGCGGCGGGCTTCCGTGCGCGTTTCCACCAGCAGGTCGAGGAGGGCCGCCGAGAGGTCGTCGCCGCCGCCCGTGTCCGTGGCTTCCAGGTCCGCCGTGACGCCGAGGACGGCGCGCATGGCCTCGATCAGCGACAGCGCCGCCGCGAGCCGCGCCCGGTCGCCCGAGCCCTTCTCCACCGCTGTGCGCTCGGCGTTCAGCAGCGGCAGGGCCTCGAACAACGCCCCGAACGCGCCCGGCGTGTTGAAATCGTCGTCCATGGCGCAGGCGAATTTCTCCCACGCCGCCATCAGGTCCGTGTGCGACTTCCAGGCATCCGCCTCCACCGCCGCGTCGCCCAGCACCCGCCGCGCCTCGGCGCAGGCCAGGGCGTAGCGCCCGCACGCCTTCTTGGCCGAATCGAGGTTCTCGACCGTGAAATCCAGTTCCGAGCGGTAATGCGCCGACAGCAGGAAGTGCCGCAGCGTCAGCGAATCGTAATGCTCCAGCAGCCCGTCGATGGTCTTGAAGTTACCGAGCGACTTGCTCATCTTCTCGCCGTCGATATTCACGAAGCCGTTGTGCAACCAATAGCGGACGAAGGGTTTACCGGTGGCGCCTTCGCTCTGGGCGATTTCGTTTTCGTGGTGTGGAAAGGTCAGGTCCGTGCCGCCGCTGTGGATGTCGATGGTGGGCGCGTTGTGGCACTTCATCGACATGCAGGAGCACTCCAGATGCCACCCCGGCCGGCCCTTGCCCCAGGGCGAGTCCCAGGCCGGTTCGCCGGGTTTGGCGGCTTTCCAGAGCGAAAAGTCCTCCGGCGCGCGTTTGAGCCGCTGCTGCTCGGCGGCGACGCGCTCGCCCTGGCGCATGTCGTCCAGGTTCTTGCGCGACAGCTTACCGTAGCCCTGGAAGCTCGACACGCTGTACCACACCGAGCCGTCCTCGCTGGCGTAGGCGTGGCCGCGGTCAATCAGCGTCTGCACCAGTTCGATCATGCCGCCGATGTGTTCGGTGGCCTTCGGGTGCTCGTCGGCGCGGCGCACGCCCAGGAGGGCGAGGTGTTCGAAGAAGAGCTTGGTGTATTTCTCAGCGACCTCGGCGCTGCCGACTCCTTCTACCTTCGCCCGGTTGATGATCTTGTCGTCCACGTCGGTGATGTTCTGGACGAATCGGACCTGATAGCCCGACGCTTCCAGCCACCGCCGCATCGTATCCACCACGACGAAATTGCGCCCGTTGCCGATGTGGAACGGCCCGTAAACCGTGGGGCCACAGTTATAGAAGCTGACCTTCTTGCCTTCCGGATCGAGGGGCGTGAAGTCTTCCTTCTGGCGGTTGAGGGTGTTGTAAAGGCGCAGGGGCATGGGGCGTTCTTTCTGACTGTTGAGACGTCACGGAGGGACAGCTTGGTTTGTGAGGCTTTGGAAAGTGTGGGCTTAGGAAACGGCGGCGTGGCTCGCCAGGGCCGGACAGGGATCTTCCCGCACGAGACAACAGATCAGGTCCACCACGCGGTCGAAGCTCAGGCCCGTGGTATCGACGAGCGTCGCGTCCTCGGCCACGCGCAGAGCGCCCCAGGGGCGGGCCCGGTCGCGGCGGTCGCGCTCCAGCAGGTTGTGCAGAATTTCCTCCGACGGGCGCGAGAGGCCCATCTCCTCGAGTTGCGAGGCCCGCCGGTCCGCCCGCACCTGGGGCGACGCGTCGAGGTAGTACTTCCAGTGGGCGTCGGGGAACACGACGGTGCCGATGTCGCGGCCTTCGAGGACCGACGGCCGTTGCAGGCCGATGCGGCGCTGCTGCTCGACCAGGGCCTCACGCACGGCGCGATTGTCGGCCACGCGGGCCACTTCGCGACTCACCTCTTCCGCGCGGATCGCTTCGCCGACGTCCTCGCCGCCGAGGTAGACGGAGCCGTCCTCGCGCAGGTCGATGTCGAGGTCGCGAGCCATCCGGGCCACGCGTTCGGGGGCCACGTCGGCGCCCTCCGCCTCGACGAGCCGCATCCGCGCCAGCGCCACACAGCGGTACATCGCCCCGGTGTCGAGATGGCGGAATCCGAGATGGTCGGCCACGGTTCGGGCCACGCTCGATTTTCCGACTCCGACGGGGCCGTCGATCGCGACGACGGGTGCGGTGGACATAAGCGGGTGCTCAACCTCTGGGCGAAATGGGCGCGGGCACAGGGGCGCGCGCCTGATACGAAAAGGCCTAAACCATCCCCCCGCCCGCGCGCAATCCCGAGCTTTGACCTAAGAACCGCCATCGCGCCTCCGCAGCAAACCCTCCTTGCGCCCGGCGCTTCCTTGCGCCTCCCTCTTGGCGACTTTGCAACCCCCGCCCGAGAAAGTGCCCCCGACTGCCATGATCGATCGTTATTCCGTGCCCCCGATGAGCGACCTTTGGAGCGAAGAGGCCAAGTTCCAGGTCTGGCTCGAAGTGGAAATCGCCGCCTGCGAAGCCCACGCCGCCGCCGGACGCATGCCCGCCGAGGACGTGGAAACCATCCGCGAACGCGCCGTGATCGATGTGGCCCGCATCGAAGAAATCGAAGCCACCGTCCACCACGACGTCATCGCGTTCACCACGCAGCTCGCCGAGAAGATCGGCCCCGCAAGCCGCTTCGTCCACATGGGCCTGACCAGCAGCGACGTCGTCGATACGGCCCAGGGACTGCGCATCAAGCGCGCCGGGGCGATCATCCTCGAAGATCTGGACCGGGCCATCGCGGCGGCGGAGAATCTCGCCACCGAGCACGCCATGACCCCCATGATGGGCCGCACCCACGGCATGCACGCCGAGCCCACGACGTTTGGGTTGAAGGCCCTGACCTGGCATCAGGAGCTGCTGCGGGCCCGCGTCCGCGTCGAGAGCGCCATCGCCGAAGCGGCCGTCGGGAAAATCAGCGGCGCGGTGGGCACCTGCGCCCACTATGGCGTCGAGTACGAACGCGCCGTCTGCGAACGCCTCGGCATCAACGTGGACAAGGCTTCCACCCAGGTCGTCGGCCGCGACCGCCACGCCGCGTTCCTGAACGCGCTGGCGTTGGTGGGCGCCGCCATGGAGCGCATCGCCACGGAAATCCGCCACCTGCAACGGCCGGAAATGCGCGAGCTGGAAGAGCCCTTTGCCAAAGGCCAGAAGGGCAGCAGCGCCATGCCGCACAAACGCAACCCGATCGTCTGCG
Source organism: Sumerlaeia bacterium (assembly GCA_040219255.1). Lineage (GTDB taxonomy): Bacteria > Sumerlaeota > Sumerlaeia > SLMS01 > JAHLLQ01 > JAVJSW01. Next base: position 135,630 of record JAVJSW010000060.1, on the reverse strand, counting down.
AGCGCCTCACCGGCCTCGCGCGCATCCTGCGGGCGAACGCGCTGGCGGGCATGGAAAACGTGGCGCTCTGGGGCGAGCGCGACATCAGCCACAGCAGCGTCGAGCGCGTCATCCTGCCCGATAGCTGCCTCGCGGCGGACTACGGGCTGCGCAAGCTGTCCTTCGTCCTCGAGGGCCTTCTCGTCAACAAGGCCCGCATGGCGGCGAACCTGAACGTCACGCGGGGCTTGATCTTCAGCCAGAAAGTCCTCCTGCGCCTCGTCGAATCCGGCGTTTCCCGCGAAGACGCCTACGCCGCCGTGCAAGCCGCCGCCATGCGCACCTGGCACGACGGCGACCCGTTCCTGGACGAGTTGCTGAAGGAAGAGGCGGTGTCGGGCCGGTTCTCGCGCACTCAACTTTCCGATTGGTTTACGATCGACGAATACCTGATAGAAATCCCGGCAATCTTCGCACGATGCGGTCTGACGGTTTAGTGGGAATTCACCGCTGAGGCGCGGAGAGCGCTGAGGAATTTATTTCGGATGAGCTTGTACTATGGACAAGCAGGAAATTCCCAAGCTTCCCACTGAGGAGGCGGATGCCTTTTTGGCGAGTTTGCCGGATGATTTGAGTCCGGAAGCAAAGAGACAAGTCCTCGAGGATTTCCGCGTCCTTTATGAATCGAGAGCGGAATATCGAAGTCTGAGTTTGGGGCCAGCGCCCTCCCATCCTCCCATGGGCAGTGGGGAGATTCCTGAAGCATGGACCAAGACCCCCATCCCCACGCGGGGAATCATGGTCCAATCCGGTTTTCCATCAACCGCCGATACGTTTTATGAGATGGTTGAATCAAAGGTGCGGGAAGACGGATACTGGGAAACAAACACGCAATGGTTGCTTCGTGGGGCGATGGTTGAATTGGAAGACGATGGAACCACCGTGCGGCGCCAGCTTCAGGGTTCCAAGACGGGGAACTGGACAGCACCACGTTGGGCCTTGGCAGGAGACATATTCTTTTTTCGGCTCGCCATGAAGAACAAGCAGAAGGCAAAGCGGCTCGTCAAATCAGTGGGTGAAGACTACGGGTGTTTCGCTACCGATTTCGCTATTGTCATCGACAACGAGCTTCATTGCCTTGAACAAGTCGGTGGTTGCATTTTTGCCTGTGCGCGTCTTGAGGGAAGCATTGAGTACATTTCCAGGGAAGGCTCCGAGAACCATTGGCATAGCCCATACTACTCCGAATTCACGGATTTTTATCTTTTCGAGAAGCCAATACCCCACGACGCCATCAAACATCGCCTTCGAACGGATGCGCGTCAGCCCGAATTAGTTGACGGTCCAACCTTCAATACCCTCCGCGATTTGATCCTACTGCATAACCCGGAAGCTCCAGATTACTTGGCCAACGCGGTGGGGCACACAGAAGGGATTCGCGACATCACTGTGGAAAACTGGCTCGATAAAGGCCGCAACGTCACGCGCCGTTGCCTCTTCGAAAGCCAGGTCCGGGACATTTTTATTGACCATCTTCTCAACGAAATCAAAGATCCAGGAAGCAAAACCTATCGGGAGGTTACCTGTTGGAAAGATGACATATCGCAGGGTCGATCGGATTATGCTGTCATGATCGGTGGGACGTGGTTTCCCGTCGAGGCCAAGCTGGATGTGGCTCTCGAAGGCGACCTCCCCGGCCAAGTGGCTAAGTATACTCTTTCGGACGCCTTCACCTACAACGAAACGCAGACGGACAGAAACAAGTTTTCATTGAAAGATGCGTGTATTTGTCTGGTTGTGGATCGAAACGGCATTTCGATTTTCGACAGCGAAGGGATTGTAGGAGCGGGTCAAGCGCACCCTGTATGGGACAGGCGCACCCTCTCACCGAAAGACTTTGACGCCATCAGAGCAGCTATAGTTCTTGAGAATACATCTCGGTGTCCTCTGTGACTCTGTGGTGATTTTTCCCCAATAAGAAAGCGTCCCTTTCCATGACTTCCGAATCCGGTTGGTTTCTTGCCCGTCCCGGGTCCCAGGACAAGTATGGCCCCTATGATTCGGCGCGTGTGCGCGAGATGATCGCGGCGCGCCAGGCCACGAGCGACATGCTCGTCTGGCGCGAGGGCCAGCCCCAGTGGGACCTGCTCGGGGTGCATTTCCCCGAAGTGTCCGCCATTCACGGCTCCCCCACTCCCCCGGCGGCTGCGCCTGTCGCGGCGGGTTTCGGCGGCTATGGCGCGGCGCCCCAGGCGACCCAGCCGCAGGGCTGGATCCGGCCCGACAACACCGATCTGCTCGTGCCCCGCGCGGTGGCCTACATCGTCGATCAGTTCCTTCTCCAGATCGCCCTCGCGATCCTGTTCGTCGCCGTTTTCTGCACCCTCGGCCTCCTCATCAACGTGATGATCGAGGCGGGGATGGAGCAGGGGGCGGCGGAGACTCTCGGCGGGTCGCTCATCCTCCTGCTGGCCGGACTGATCAGCCTCGTGGGGACGCTCGTCTTTCTCGGCAAGGACGGATTGTTCAGCGGCCGCAGCCCCGGCAAAGCGATGATGAGTCTGCAAACGGTGGATGCGACGTCCTGGCAGCCGATCGGATTTCAGCAATCCATCAAGCGAAACCTGGTGCTGCTGATCCCCTTCATGCCCTTGATATTGGCCTTTCAAATGCAGCAACCCCAGCGCATGGGCGACGTGTTCGCCAACACCATGGTCATCCGGGGGTAGTGAGGGGGAGGCACGAAGAGGGGATTCCCGCTCTCCGGAGCCTCCCGCCCGAAACGCGTTGCGCCCGGGGCTTGGCGGGCGCCAACTCGCATGCGCGCGGTTGGCCTGGGTTTTGCCCTTACTGATTTCTCAGGCCACGGAAAAAACCGAGCCGGCGGCCAAACGATTGCGCCCGCTCTCGCGTCCCATCTACTGTGCGCCCAAGTATTCGAGGAGGCTTCCTTTCGCCATGACTATTCGCCGCAACCGCCAACGAGGCTTCACCTTCCTGGAGATCATGTTCGTCGTCGTGATCATCGGGGTGCTGCTGGCCATCGTGGGCCCGCGCCTCGCCGGTAAATCCACCGAGGCCCGCAAAGGCACCGCCAAAGCCGACATCCGCAATATCAAGGTCGGCCTGGCCCAGTTTGAAATGCACGTCGGCCGCTTTCCCAACACCAGCGAAGGCATCGAGGCCCTGATCGAAGAACCCAGCGGCTTGCCGGATGACCAATGGGACGGCCCCTACCTCGACACCGATGTGACGCCCAAGGATCCCTGGGGCGCGGTCTACAACTACCGCTCGCCGGGCGAGCACAGCAAAGACTACGACATCTGGAGCAGCGGTCCCGACGGCCAGGAAGGCACCGAAGACGACGTGACCAGCTGGACCAAGGAGAAGTAAGGCTCGCTCCGAGCCTCCACCTTTCCCAACGCCCATGCCCGCCGCCCCCGCGCCCACGCTGCGCGCTCTCGCCATCGCCCCCACCTACAACGAAGCGGACAACGTCGATCCCCTGATCGAGGGCATCCTGGCCCAGGGCGACGCGTTGCACGTTCTCGTGGTGGACGACAATTCCCGCGACGGCACCGCGGACCGCGTCCGCGCCCAGGCGGAAAAGCACCCGGGCCGCGTTCACCTGATCGAGCGCCCGGGCAAGCTGGGCCTCGGCACGGCCTACATCGACGCCTTTCGTTGGGCCCTGGCGCGCGAGGGCGGGGACGCGTACGACGCGATTCTGACGATGGACGCGGACCTCTCCCACGACCCCGCCCATTTGCCGGAGATTCTCCACATGGCGATGGTCGCGGATGTGGTGATTGGATCGCGCTATGTAGCCGGGGGCGGCATCGAGAACTGGGGCCCGCACCGGCACGTGCTCAGCTCCGGCGCGAACTTTCTGGCGAGGAGCCTTGCGGGGCTTCGCGCCCGCGACTGCACCAGCGGCTATCGCTGTTACCGGCGGGAGTTACTGGAAAGCATCGACCTCGACGCGATCCGCAGCGATGGGTATTCGTGCCTGATGGAATTGCTGACAGTCTGCCAGCGGCGGGGCGCCAAAATCCGGGAAATTCCCATTGTCTTCCTTGACCGCCGGGCCGGGCAGTCGAAAATCTCGCACAAAGAAATCTTCAAGGGGTTCGCGACGCTCTGGCGCGTCCGGCGCCGGCTGAAAGAGAACAGTCAATCATGACAACCCAACCGGCCACCACGACCGAATTGCTCGACGATCCGGCGGAGTACAAGCGCCTCCTGGAGGAAGCCGCCGCGAGCGTGAAAGCCCGCCTGGGGCGCGACATTCCCAAGGTCCTCGTTGTCGCTGGCAGCGGCCTCGGCGCGTTTGCCGAATCGGTTCTCGACGCACAGAGCGCCTCCTACGACCAGTTCAAGCACTTTCCCGTCAGCACCGTCGTCGGCCACGCCGGCAAGCTGGTTTGGGGCACGGTGGGCGGCAAACCCGTCCTGGTGATGAGCGGCCGCAAGCACCTCTATGAAGGGGTGGACGTGCGCGAGGCGACGCTGCCCCTGCGGGCGCTGCTGCTGGCGGGCGTCAAGACGGTCATCCTGAGCAACGCGGCGGGGGCGCTCAACCGCCAGTTCCGCCCCGGCGACCTGATGCTGATCGACGATCACATCAACAACCAGTATCGCAACCCGCTAATGGGGGCGAATCTGGATTTTCTGGGGCCGCGCTTTCCCGACATGAGCGCCCCCTACGACCGTGATCTCATGGCTCTGACCCGCGAAATCGCGGTTGAGTTGGGCATCGCCCTGCGCCAGGGCACCTACGTCGCCAACATGGGTCCGACTTATGAGACCCAGGCCGAAGTGGGGATGCTGCGCCAGTTCGCCGACGCCGTCGGCATGTCCACCGTGCCCGAGCAATTGGTCGCGACCCATGCCGGGGCGAAGGTGCTGGGCATTTCCGTCATCACCAACACTCTGGTACTGCGCACGGACGCGGTGACGACGCACGACGAGGTGATGGAAACAGGCCGTGCCGTGGGCGAGACGTTCTGCCGCCTGGTGGCCGCCGTGATTCAACGTTTGCCCGAGGACCGATGATCCAGGCCCACGCGCTCACGAAAATCTATGGTCAAACGCGCTGCCTCGAGGGCGTCACGTTCGATGTCCCGGAAGGCGAAATCCTCGGATTCCTCGGCCCCAACGGCGCCGGGAAGACGACCACGATGCGCATCCTGACGGGTCAGTGCCGCCCCACCCAAGGCACCGCGGCCATCGGCGGCCACGACGTGGTGCGCGATTCCCTGGCGGTTCGCGAACTGCTCGGCTACCTGCCCGAGGAAGCGCCTCTGTACCCGGAAATGACGGTGCAGAGCTACCTGCGCTTCATGGCCGGCATGAAGCATATTCCCGCCAAGTCCGTGAAGCGCGAGGTGGACAAGGCGCTTCGCGAGGTGAACCTCGACAAAAAAGCCAACCGCCTGATCCAGAACCTCTCGAAGGGCCAGCGCCAGCGGGTCGGTCTCGCTCAGGCGCTCCTGGGCGATCCCAAGGTGCTGATTCTCGACGAACCGACAGTCGGCCTGGACCCGAGCCAGATCAGCGAAATCCGCCAACTGATCGCCGCCATGAAGGGCCAGCGAACGGTTATTCTCTCGACCCATATTCTGCCCGAGGTGGCCATGACCTGCACACGGGTGGCGGTGCTCGATCGCGGGCGAATCGCGGCGCAGGGCACCTTTGACGAAGTCGCCGGGTCCGCCGGAGGCCGCACGATCACGGTGGCCTTCCGGGGCTCCGGGAAGCGAGGGAAGGACGTCCTCGAGCCGCTGATTCAAAACGAGTTGCTGAAGATCAAGGATTCCACCACCACCGATGGAATAAGCCATCTGCGCCTCGCGCCGGTGGAGGACGCCGAAGAAATGCGGCCCGCCATCGCGCGAGCCTTCGTCGAGGGCGGAGTCGATTTGCTGGAGCTGTCGGAGACGACTCCGAGCCTGGAGGACGTGTTCCTCAAGCTGACGTCAAGGGAGGCGTCGCTCGGATCATGAGTCTCTCGCTTCGTCAAACGGGCCTGATCGCCGGGCGTGAATTGCGCTCGCTCTTCACGACGCCCCTGTATTGGGTCAGCACCGGCGTGTTTTTCCTGGCCGCCTCGACGATTTTCGTGGCGCTGCTGTTCGATTTCGCCCGCATGGGGCCGATGCGTACCGCCGAGGATCTGAGCGGCAACATCACCATTGAAGTCATCGAGCAGCTCTTCGCCGTCATTCACTTTTTCCTCCTCGTGCAGATCCCGCTGTTGACGATGCGGTCCTTCGCCGAAGAGCGCCGCCAGGGCACGCTCTCGCTGCTGACCACGACGCCGGTGGGCGAATGGAGCATTGTTCTGGGCAAATTCATCGCGTACCTGACGGTGCTCGGAACGTACCTGCTGGCGACGCTGGCGATGCCGCTGTTCGCGTCGTACCTCAGCGACCCGGAATGGCCGGTGGTGATCAGCTGCTACACGGCACTGGTGCTGGCGGCGTGCGCGTATGTGGCGTTGGGACTGTTCTATTCGGCGCTGACGGAATCGCAGGTCATCGCCGCCGTGCTGACTTACACGACGCTCTTCGGGTTGTTGATTTTGTCTCAGTTGGCGCGCTCGCTGCCGACGGCGGAACTGGTCCGCCTGGCCGAGCACCTGACCCTGCTGCACCACGTCGAGGGCTTCATCGAGGGCCAGATTCAATCCGCCAGCGTCGCGTGGTTCCTGCTGTTTTCCGGGCTCTGCCTGTTTCTGGCGGTGCGCCAGGTGGAATCGCTGAGGTGGCGGTCATGAGGGGTGGCGGGATGATCCGGGCGTTGTTGCTGCCTGCGGTGGGTGTGCTGCTGCTGCTGGGTGTGCTGATCTGGGGCGCGGCCATGGGCGGGTTTCCGCCGTGGCTGCTGGGCATGGGGGTTTCCGCCGTGGGGATTGTCGTGGTGGGACTGCTGCAGCCCGGCCGGGGCGCGGTGAAGGAATCGGTGCTCAGCTTCGCCTACAGCCTCTTTGTGGCGCTGTCGGCGATCTTCGTGTACCTGATCGCGGCGAACCACAATCGGACCTTCGACATCACCGAGCACCAGCTCCACAGCCTTTCGCCCCAGACGGGGGCGCTGCTGGCGCGTATCGAGTCGCCGGTGCGGATCGCGGCCTTCGCCGACATTGCGAACCAGCGTTTCCTGCGCGAGTTTCTGGAACAGTACGCCGATCAGTCGGAGCATGTCCAGTTCGAGATTTTCGACCCATCCCGCGATCGCCTCGACGCCCAGGCCTTTGGCGAGAACATCCAGCCCCGCGAGGCCTTTGTCACGACATACGACGCCGACGGCAATCAGCAGCGCCGCCACCGCTTCGTGCTCGATCCCGCCAATCCGCGGCGCGAGTACTTCCTCTCGAACGCCCTGCTGACCGTTCTCTATGGCCGCGATCAGGTGATTTACATGACTCAGGGCCACGGCGAGCGCGCTCCCGAGCCCGACATGGATCGGGCCCAGGGCGAGCCGGATACGAGCTGGTCGGCGTTTCTGGGCATCTTGAACGAGCGCATCATGCCCGTGAAAACGGTGAACCTGGGGGGCATGAACCGCGTTCCCGAAGACGCCGCCGCAGTGCTGATCGCGTCGCCGCTGTCGGACCTGAGCGAGCTGGAGCGGGAAGTACTGACCGAATACCTGGACGAAGGCGGCGCGCTGCTGGTGGCGCTTGAACCGGCCTATATCGCCGACCGTCAGTTGCCGAACCTGGACGCGCTGATTCGCTACGCCGGGCTCGAAAGCCCCAATCAGGTCATCATCGATCCCTACGCCCCGGCGTCGGAGTTGCTGACGTCCGCCTACCTGACCGGCGACCATCCCATCGCCCGCGCCATGGGCCGCATTCCGATCCTGATGAACAGCGCCCGCCCCATCCGCGCCACGGAAGACACGCGCACCGACGCCAACAAAACCGTTCTGCTCGTCAGCAACGATCAGGTCTGGGCCCAGGACGCGCAGGAGTTGCGCCGCATCCAGCGCAAGATCAAGCCCCTGGACGACGAGAAGATCGGCGTCCAGGCCTTGGCCGCGCTCTCCAGCTACCCGACGCCCGATGGTCTGCGGAGCGACCGCGCCCGCGTGGCGCTCTTTGGCGACGCGGATTTCGTGGCGAACAACGCGCAGGAATTCTCCGCCGGGGCGACGCTCACCTATCAGACCGTGAACTGGCTGGTGCAGCGCGACGATCAGCTCGCCATCCCGCCGAAGCTTGTCCCGCCGAGCGGCCTGTTGCTGACCCAGACGCGGTTTTACCTGATGTGCGGCACGCTGCTGGTGATCGGTTTGGGACTCCTGGGCGGAGGCGTCGCGTACTCCGTGGCCCGGAGGCGGCTGAAATGATGACCGCCCGCCGCCCCGTCATCGCCGCACTCGTCGCGGCGCTGCTGTTTGGACTTTTTCTGGCCGACCGCACCGTGACGCGCCGCGCCGCCCAGGACGCGGCCCTGGCCGTGCGTCTGATGGATTTCGACGAGTCGACCGCCACCCGCGTCGAGTTGACCAACACTTCCGGCACCTACGTCCTGGAGAAGCGGGGCGAGGACAACTGGTGGCTGACCGAACCACGCGAGCAGCGCGCCGAGACGGCCCAGGTTCGCGCCCTGATCGACAACATCCGCGGCGCCAAAAAGCTCTCGCCCTTCGAGGTTAGCGACCTCGCCGAGTACGGCCTCGCCGAACCCCTGCCCACCATCACGATCGAAGGCACAAGCGCCGGCGAACCTCGCGAAGTGACCGTGCTGCTGGGCGATGCGACGCCGCAGATCGGGCGCTATTACGCCAAGCTTGCCAGCGAGGACGGCATCTTCACGGTCAACGACTGGATCCGCAATCAGGCGGAGAAGGACCTGGCGATCCTGCGCTACAAGGGCATCGCCAGCTTCGATCCTTGGGAAGTGAACGAAGTCGCGGTGCAAAGCGGCGGCGAAACGGTGCGCCTGTCGCGCGCGGAGGATGGCGGCCGCTGGCTGATCGAAGGCTCCGCCGTCCCCGCCGACCAGGACCTGGCCGAAGCGGCGCTTCAAGCCCTCGCCAGCACCCGGGCCCTGCGCATCGACGACGCGCCGACGAGCACGGCGGCGGAACTGGGCTTCGAATCGCCCCTGGCCCAAATCAGCGTTCACGACGGAGACGCCCAGCAGGAAGTCACCATCGGCAAGAAGATCGGTGGGGAAGCCGAGCTGACGGTGCGCTCCACGGACCAGCCGGGCCTCGCCATTGTTCGCGCGGCGGCTCTCGGGGATTTCCTTCGCCCCGCCGCCGACTGGACGTCCAAGGGATTTCTCTGGTCCGACATCGCCGATGTGCGCCGCGTCACGACCCAGTCCGGCACCGCCGAGATGGCGCTGCTGCAGGATGAGGAAGGCAACTGGTCCTTCGAAGGCATGGAAGACGTGCCTGTGCGAAACGTCAAGCTGGCCGAGTTTCTCAACGCCTTGGCCACGGTGCGCGCGCGGCGGGTGGTGGCGGCGAACGCCACGACGGCGGAGGAGAAAGCCCGCTACGGCTTGACCCGGCCGAGCCTGGAACTGCGGATCGAAACCCGCGACAACCTGCCGGATCAGGGCCTGCTGCTGGGGCGCTCGGACCCGGCGGAAGGCATCGCCTACGCCCAGCGTATTCAGGATGGGGCGATTCTGGCCCTGGATTTCACCGATCCCAGCCGCCTGTACCGCTTCCGCGCGGACTTGCAGGACCGGCGCATCAACCCGGGATTCGGCGGCCGTGTCGCCCACATCGAAATCGCCAACGCCGACCGCGAAATCTCCGTGGCGCGGGAAGGCGGCGTCTGGAAGCTTGCGGCCCAGGGCCAACTGGTCGCGTCGCTGCCGGACGCGCGGGTGGCGGCCTTCATCGGCGCGGCGGAGGACCTGGAATGGACCAGCCAACTTCAATCGGGCGAGGAGTTGACCCCCAACATCCGGTTCGATTTCTTCGATGAAAACGGTGATCGAATCGCGTTCCTGCATGTCGCGGAAGACGCCGCCGGCACGGAGGTGTACATCACGCCCCGGGGCACCTTCTACAGCGACGACACCAACAAAGTCCGCCTCGCGACGGCGCTTCAGGAACTGACGCGGGTTCAGTAACCCCGATCAGTGACCGTTGGCCGTGAAGGCGGGTTGCCGGCACGCCTCTTCCTCATGCGCTTCGACGCGGTCGCCGCTTGGCGCCGCCGGTTCGTGAACCTCGTCCATGGTGGCGTTGGGCACCAAGTCATCGACCGCGTAGCCGTATCGCAGGATTCCGGCGTACTCGGTCTTGCTGGCCAATTCCCGGACTTCCGATTCCCAGACCGGCTTCCCCGCTTTGGACTTCGAAGCGTTGACGCGCGGCCAGTTCCGGATTCGGTCCTCGTCGAAGTTTTCGTTGAGATGGTTGAGAACGGTGATCAGATCGTCCGTTAGCGATTCCTGTTTGCCGATGAAATCGATGCGGCCCGGAACCGCATAGCGGCCGTAGAGGGCTGTGACGTAGCCGGGGTATTTCTCGTTCACAACGCGGACGAATTGATTGAAGTCGTCGTGACCGGTGTCGCGAATCATGCCGACGGGAAAGTCGGTGTAATAGTTGGAGGCCTTGTGCCACTGGCCCGAGCGCCATTTCCAGTACGACTCGTACCAAGTCAGCGGGTGGCGAACGAAACAAAATTTGTACCCATTGAGCACGTCGGCGTGCCAGGCGATCCCCCGGCGCACCATTTTGCGACGGTGTTCGAAGGGATTGGCCGAGGGGAAGTTGACGATTCCTGGCATGTCTTCGTGCTCGCGACCGAAGGCGTATCGCACAAGTCCAAGTTCTTTCAGGACTTTCTGGACCCACATCCCGCCGGTCTTGGGGATGTGAAGAAAGACTCCACCGGATTTGAGAAGGAATGCCATAGCACCAAGGCGCCTTTGAGGGAATTTGCGCGGAGTCGAAATCGCCCCGAACCATTGGGCTCCTCGGTGAGTTCGAAATCGAGGTGTCGCGCTCTCGTGCAAGATCGGCGAACGGAGCACCGAACCGGCTGCAAAGGTAGAGTCAAGCGTCGAACCGAAGGCCCTCCGCTCAAGCACCGGCGGCTGCCGCTGAGAGCATTTCCGCGGTACCCATGCCAGCCCAGGACAGTCTTCGACAGAACTCACCGAAACCCTGTCCCCGCTATCGCAAGATGCTTTCCAATACCTCGCACGGCGGGACGGGGCGGGAAGTCCCCATTCCATCGTTCAGCACGGTCGCCGGGATCGATCCCGCGTCGCAGGCATGCAACGTCTCAACTTTAATACCATCGTTCGGTTCCGGAAGGTGCCGCAGGCGGCGATCCTCTGCAGAGTGACGGCTTCAGGAACCGACGGGAACCTGATATCCATTTCCACCCAGGAGCGGTTTGCGGATCACGCGGCTCTGGGGCAGTTTGGCGTGGCGGGGGCTGGCGACGGGTTCGAAGACCTCGGCCATGACGGCCGTGGGCACGAGATGATCGACCTCATATCCGTAGCGCAGGATTCCCGCGTATTCCGCCTTGCAGGCCAAGTCCCGGACGGAAGGATTCCAGACCGGTTTGCCGAACTTGGATTGCGACGCGTTGACCCTCGGCCAATTGCGGATTCGGTCCTCGTCGAAGTTCTCGTTGAGATGAGTGAGGACCGCGATGAGGTCGTCGGTCAGCGTCTCCTGCTTGCCGATGAAGTCGATCAGGCCCGGGACGGCATAGCGCCCATAGAGGGCCGTGACGTAGCCGGGAAACCTTTCGATCACGTTGCGGACGAACGTGTTGAAATTGTCGTCGCCCGTCTCGGCGATCGTTCCCACGGGAAAATCGGTGTAGTAGTCGGGACCCTCGGGCCACTGACCGGCGCGCCACTTCCAGTAGGATTCGTACCAGGTGAGGGGGTTCCTGGTGAAACAGAACTTGAAGCCCTTGACCACGTCGCCGTGCCAGCCAAGGCCGCGGCTGATCAACTTGCGGCGGTACTCGTAAGGGTTGGCGAGGGGGAAGTGCATGATCGATGGCATATCTTCATGCTCACGACCGATGTTGTACCGCACCAGGCCGAGTTCCTTGAGAACTTCCTGGACCCAGGATCCGCCGGTTTTCGGGATATGCAGAAAAACCCCGCCGGATTTGAGGAGCGTAGCCATTTCACCAAGCCGCCTTCGAATTTTTCGCGAGCGCGTGGCCCCGGAGCGGGGGCGCGCCATTCGAGTTACTTGGTGAGTTCGAAGACCAGATGCCGCAACTCCGGCAGAATCAGTGAACGCATGGCCAGACCGACGGCGTTCGTGGAGCCGGGCATGGAGAAAACGATCGCAGTTCCGCAGATGCCAGCGGTGGCTCTCGACAACATCGCCGCCGATCCAACTTCCGCCCAAGACAGCATCCGGAACAACTCACCAAAACCTCGCAGGGATTTCAGCAAGATGCTTTCCAGCGCTTCAAATGTCCCGTCCCGCGGCGAAATTCCCGTGCCCCCGTTCAGCAAGACGGCCTGCACATCGGGCCGCTGGCAGAGGAAAAAAACCCGTTCTTTGATATCTAAGGGTTCATCCCTCAGTACTTCGTAATAAACGACCTCGTGACCTTCGTCCCTCAAAAGCTCCTGGATCAGCGCACCGCTCTTGTCCGTCTCCGGGGTGCGGGTGTCGCTGATGGTCAGCACGGCAACGCGAATCGCGGCCAACTTTTCGGCGCTTCGCCGATGCTCTTGAGTGGAAGACGAGGCCACGAGGCACTCCTGTCGTTCGGTTTGGGTGGAAGGGTGTCTCAGTCGCCGTATTTTTCTTCGTAGCTTTCGCGGAGCTGCTGGACGATGGAGGGATCGGCCAGGGTGGTGGTGTCGCCCAGGGCGCGGCCTTCGGCGATGTCGCGGAGCAGACGGCGCATGATCTTACCCGAGCGCGTTTTGGGCAGGTCGGCGCTGAAGATGAGGTCGTCGGGCCGGGCGATGGCGCCGATTTTTTCCTTCACGAATTCGCGCAGTTCCTTGCGCAATTCGTCGCTCTGTTGGAAGCGCTGCTTGAGGGTCACGAAGGCCACGATGGCTTGGCCCTTCAGGTCGTCCTTGCGGCCGACGACGGCGGCTTCGGCGGTCGCTTCGTGCTCCACCAGGGCGCTCTCGATTTCCGCGGTTCCGATGCGGTGGCCGGACACGTTGAGCACGTCGTCGACGCGGCCCAGGACCGTGAAGTAGCCCTTGGCGTCGACCTTGGCGCCGTCGCCGGGGAAGTAGTTCGAATTGTCCCACTTGCTGAAGTAGGTGTTCACGTACCGCTCGTCATCACCCCAGATGGTGCGGAGCATCGACGGCCAGGGTTTGGTGATGGCCAGCAGGCCGCTGCCGGCTTCCACTTCCTTGCCGCTCTCGGCGAGGATTTTCGCGTGAATGCCGGGCATGGCGAAGCCCGCCGAGCCGGGCCGGGCGATGTCGGCGCCGGGCAGTGTGGAAATCATGATGCTGCCCGTTTCCGTCTGCCACCATGTATCCACGATGGGGCATTTCTCGCGGCCGATCCACTTGTGGTACCACATCCAGGCTTCCGGATTGATGGGCTCGCCGACGGAGCCGAGCAGGCGCAGGGCGCCGAGGTCGTATTTCTCGGTCAGTTGGTGGCCCCATTTCATGAAGGCGCGAATCGCCGTCGGCGCCGTGTAAAACACCGTCACGCCGTGGCGTTCGCAGATGTCCCAGAAGCGGTCGTTTTCGGGCCAGTTCGGGGCGCCTTCGTAGAGCAGGCAGGTGGCGCCGCACTGCAGCGGGCCGTAGACGATGTAGCTGTGGCCGGTGATCCAGCCCACGTCGGCCGTGCACCAGTAAATGTCATCTTCCTTCAGGTCGAAGACGTACTTGGTCGTCGAGTAGGTGCCGACACTGTAGCCGCCGCAGGTGTGGACGATGCCCTTGGGTTTGCCGGTGGTGCCGGAGGTGTAGAGGATGAAGAGGGGATCTTCCGCGTCCATCGGCTCGGCGGGGCAGTCGGCGGTGGCGTCCTGCATGATGCGATGGTACCAGACGTCGCGGCCTTCCTGGATGTGACAGGGGAAGGGGTCGCCATGGGGGCGTTTGACGACGACGACGGTTTCGATGCTGGGGCATTTGTCCAGCGCCTTGTCGGCCATGGATTTGAGTTGGACGATGCCGCCGCGGCGCCAACCGCCATCGGCGGTGATGAGCATCTTGCACTGGGCGTCCTGGATGCGGTCGCACAGGGATTCGGCGGAGAACCCGCCGAAGACCACGCTGTGGATGGCGCCGATGCGGGCGCAGGCGAGCATGGCGATGGCGGCTTCCGGAATCATCGGCATGTAGATAGCGACACGATCGCCTTTCCTGACGCCATGATTTTTCATGGCGTTTCCGAACTTGCAGACCTCGCGGTGCAGTTGCAGATACGTCAGGGTTTTGACTTCGAAATCCTCGCCTTCCCAGATGAGGGCGGCCTTGTTGCGGCGCGGGCCCTTGAGGTGGCGGTCGATGCAGTTGTGGGTGATGTTGATTTTGCCGCCGGTGAACCATTCACAGTGGGGCGGGTTCCAATTGAGGACCTTATTCCAGGGCTCGAACCATTCCAGCTCATGGGCTTCGCTTTCCCAATATCCTTCAAAGTCCGCTTTGCCCTTCTCGTACAAGGACTTATCACTGACGATGGCGTTCTTCCGGAATTCGTCGGAGGGAGGAAATTCTCGATTCTCGTGGAGAAGATCGTCGAAAACCACTGCTTCGGTCATGGCATATGCCCCTTTGGTTAGAAAAGTAATCCTGTCATAGCCAACCGCCTTAGAGCGTCCCGGGGCCAGGATCAAGCCTTTTACTCCGACTTTTCCCGGCCAGCGCCAGTCCGATCCATCCGCCCAATCCGAGCAGGAATCCGAGAATCCCCCAGTTGGAACCGAATCGCGTTGCAACTGTTTGCACTTCGGGCCCCATCAGCGGCACCTCCGCCGAGAGCACGCCGCGCTCGCGAAGCGGCAATTCCGAAAGCACTTCGCCGTCCGCACCCACAATGGCGGTAACGCCCGTGTTGGCACAGCGAATCATGGGCCGCGCCACCTCCACGCTCCGCATCCGGGCGTGGGCGAAGTGCAGCCGGCTCCCCAGCGTCGGATCGTACCACGCGTCGTTCGTGATGTTGACGAAGACCTCGGCTCCGCGCCTGGACATCCGATAGTGCAGGTACGGGAAAAAGTCCTCGAAACAGATCGTCGGCGCGACGTGAACCGGCACCTTCGGCGGCTCCGGCAGAGCCTCCGCTTCCCCGCTCTCGCCGGCCCCTCCGCGCGCGTCGATGTACACCGCCGCCTGGCGCGGCGCCCCGGCCTGGAAGCCCCCGATGGGCAGCAGATTGCTGAGAGCGTCGAACGAATCGGCGAAGGGGATCGTTTCGCCGAAGGGCACCAGGTGGATCTTGCGGTATTCCGCCGACCCCTGGAATTCGGAGTCGCCGGGGCGGATGAAGTACGCCGCGTTGTAGTAGCCATGGGCCAACTCCTGGCCCGTCTGAACAGCCTGGCGGTAGTCCTCCACTTCCTGATTGTCCACGTCGTAGAAGACGTTGTCCGCCGACCCCACGAGAAGCGTGGCGTCGAGTTCGGTGGCGATGGCGCGGAGTTCGCGCTGGAGGGCGGACTCGCGGATTTCGATATCGAACCAGGGCTGGGGAAAGGCGCTCTCTGGCAGAACGACGAGATCGTAGGCGCCGGGCTCGAGGTCCCGCAGCATGTCCAGAATGGTCAGCGTCACCTCTTCCTGCAGGGCCATTTGGCGCTCCACGCCTTCCTCCGGCGAGTAGGAGGCGAATTTTTCGTCCTGCGGGATGTTGGGCTGCACCACCGCGACGCGCATCGTGCTGGCGGGCTGGGGGGGCTCGCCAAAGCCCCAGGCCAGCGCGGCCACCAAGAGCCCCGCCGCGGCGGCGACCCGCAGGGCCACATCCAGGCTCCACTGGCGCCGCCGCGTGGCTGCGACGGCCTCCATGACTTCGATGTTGATGAGGAGCAGGAACGAGGAAATCAGCGGTACACCGCCCAGACTCGCCAGCGCCGCCAATGGCTCCACCGTGTACACGGAATAGCCCAGCAAGCCCCAGGGGAAACCGAGGCTGCCGGCGGACCGGAGCCATTCCAGACCCGCCCACAGCAGCGCCGACATCCCCAACGCCCCCCACGGATTGAGCCGGCGCCCGAACCAGACCATCCCCGCCGACGACACCGCCACGTACAGCCCCATAATGAAGGCCATCAGCACCACGCCCACATAGATCAGGGGAAACCCGCCCGGCGCCAGAATGCCGAACCGAGCCACGGAATTGAGCCACGTCAGAATCGTGTAGAAGTGGATGCCTCCGAATACCCAGCCGTACCAGAAGGCCGCCCGGGGCGACATGCCTCGCAGGCCCCACAGGAACGGAACCAGCGCCACCAGCGCCAGCACGCCCCACTCGACCGGCGCCCAGCAAAGCCGGAGCAGAACCACCGATAGGAGCGCCCAGAGAAAGGCCGCCTTGCGTTCGCGCAGTTCGCCGATGGGAGGCAGCAGCATGCCAAGCCTCGTCCGCCAACGCGGCCGGGGCTTCTCGCCGGACCCTTTCCCATCGTTTGAATCGGCTATTAGGGAGGAGGAAGCGGTCTGGGGCTGGCGGGCTCGGGAGGGGCGGACGGACATGATCTCTCTGGGGAAGCGGAAGAATCGGCCCGGCATCGCCTGCCAGGCCACGACATCGCCCCAGTTGGCCACGTCCGCCGCGCCGCGCAAGCGTCAATCTCGCGAAGCGCCGCTGGGGGGGTTGTTAACCACAGAGTGTCTCAGAGGACAGTGGTTTCACTGAGGGGGTTACAGGCGAGGGCGGTTCGCTCGCAAGAATCGTTAAGTTCGGCTAAATAAAAAATCTCTGGGACCGATGCCGAGATCCGATTCGATCAAAACCTCGCAAATGACACCGGAACTTCAACAATCCCCCCACTAAAGCACCACTCAAAATAAATGAACCGAACCCTCTCTGCGTCCTCCGCGTCTCTGCGGTGAAATCCCAAAGACCCCAGCCGCCCTACCGCCGGAAGCTGTTCTCCAGCATGCCCATCAGTTCGATGCGCATCTTGGGTTTGGTGCGGAATTCGCCCAGCATGGCGGAGGAAATGGTGGAGGACTGCTGTTTCTGAATGCCGCGCATCATCATGCAGAGGTGGCGGGCTTCGCTGATCACGCAGACCGCTTTGGGTTCGAGCACTTCCTCGATGCACTTGGCGATCTGGCGGGTCATGCGTTCCTGGAGTTGGAGGCGGCGCGAGAACATTTCCACGATGCGGGGCAGCTTGGACAGGCCGATCACCTTGCCGTTGGGGATGTAGGCGACATGCACCTGGCCGAAGAAGGGCAGCATATGGTGCTCGCACATCGAGTAGAACTCGATGTCTTTGACGATCACCATGTCGTCGATCTGTTCGTGGAAAATGGCGTCGCCGACCACATCGTCGATTCGCATACGATAGCCGGCGGTGAGGAAGGCCATCGAGCGGTCGACGCGGGCGGGCGTTTTGACAAGGCCCTCGCGATCGGGATCTTCGCCGAGATGATCGAGCATCTGGCGGACGATGTCTTCGATGCCGATGCCTTTCAAGCCCGGCGAATCGAACTGATCGATGGGGCCCGTACCCGAATTGTCAAACACTTCCGCTGCGGTCATAGCTCGTTCCAATCGTCCTCATCCTTGATGTCCATTGTTCCGCGAGCATTCAATCCGGAACGATGGTGCGGTACAAACGCAATTTGCCCGGGAGAGCAGATTTCGGGCCATGAAAAAGGGCGGGGTTTCCTTGACCTCGCCCGCCTCGCCCGCGCACCCTCGCGCCTGCAATTCCCGCCTTCCCGAGGACGCGACCGCGCGAT
This sequence comes from Sumerlaeia bacterium, assembly GCA_040219255.1. Lineage (GTDB taxonomy): Bacteria > Sumerlaeota > Sumerlaeia > SLMS01 > JAHLLQ01 > JAVJSW01. The sequence goes on along the minus strand of JAVJSW010000060.1, from coordinate 117,775 downwards.
GGAATACACCCCCGAAGAAACCGCCGATCGCATCGCCAAGCTGGAAGCGCTGGCGGAAATGGAGCCTGACGACGCATTGACTCACTTCCTCCTGGGCCAGGAACGGTTGCGGGGCGGGCGCTTCGTCCAGGCCGCCGAGGCCCTCGCCCGCTGCGTCGAACTCGACCCCGAATACACCGCCGCGTACCGCTTCCTGGGCGATGCCTACCGCAAGGCCCAGGACCCCGCCAGCGCCCGCGCCATCTATGAAAAAGGCGTTGCGACGGCGGAGCGGACGGGGGACCTCCAGGCAGGCCGCGAAATGGCCGCTTTGCTCAAGAAACTCACCGCCCCAGAATGACCCCCGTGGACCCGCTCAACTCGCCGCCGCCCCAGATCTCCGCCGTTGTCCCCATCTACAACGAGGAGCAATCGCTCCCCCAACTCCACGCGCGCCTCACCAAGGTCTTCTCGAAACTCGGCCTGAGTTACGAACTCGTCTTCGTCAACGACGGCAGCGCCGACCGCACGCTGGAGATCATCAAGGAGCTGGTGGCGCGTGATCCGCACCTTCGCGCCATCAGCCTGTCGCGCAACTTCGGCCATCAGACGGCCCTGACCGCCGGGCTGGACCACGCCCGCGGCGAGATGGTGGCGATGATGGACGCGGACCTGCAGGACCCGCCGGAACTATTGCCCCGCATGATCGCCAAGATGAACGAAGGCTTCGACGTGGTCTATGCGGTGCGCACCGAACGCGCGGGCGAGTCGGCATTCAAGCGCGCCACCGCCGCCTTGTTCTATCGTCTCCTGCGCTTCTGCACGGCGATCAACATCCCGCTCGATACGGGCGATTTCCGCCTCATCAACCGGCGGGCTCTGGACAGCGTACTTTCCATCCGCGAACGCAACCGCTTCCTTCGCGGGCTGTTCACCTGGGTGGGTTTCCGCCAGACCGGCGTGCCCTACAAGCGCCCCGCCCGCTTCGCCGGCGAAACGAAGTACCCGCTGCGCAAGATGCTGCGCTTCGCCGTCGACGGCATGACATCCTTCAGCACCGTTCCGCTCCAGTTCGCCATCCTGGCGGGTTTTGGCGCGGCGGCACTGGGCTTTCTCTATGGGATCAAGGTCCTGGTGAACTGGATGGATGGCAGCACTGTTCCCGGCTGGTCCTCGACGATTATGCTGATTCTGTTCTTTGGCGGGGTGCAGTTGATCTGCACCGGCATCCTGGGCGAGTACGTGGGCCGCATTTTTGAAGAAGTGAAGGCCCGGCCACTCTACTTCGTCCGCGAGCGCATCGGGTTCGACGGCGAGGCCAGCGACGGCCAAAGCATCCGCAAGGCACCGCAATGAAGGGCATCGTCCTCGCCACCCAGTCGCGGGCGGCGAAGTGCGCCTTCGCCCCCCTGAGCACCATCACGAGCCGCTATTTGCTGCCGGTGTTCGACCGGCCCATGGTGTTCTGGGCGCTGGCGGCCGTGGCCGAGGCGGGCGCGACGGAAATCCTTCTCGTCGTGGATCCGGCGTTTCACCAGGATTTCGAAACGGCCGCGGCGGCCTTCGAATCGCCCGTTCCGATTCAGATCGTGGTGCGGGAAGGCGGCCAACTGGCCCTCGACGCCGCCCGGCCGCACGCCGAGAGTGAACCGTGCGTCGTGCTGCTGGCGGACAATCTGTTCGAAAGCAGCCTGGCGGCGGCGCGGGCGCAATTCGACGAGGCGGGCGGCGGCGCCCTGGTGCTGCTCGAGCAATCGCCCGACCTGACCCGCTTTGGCGTCGCGAAAATCGAGAACGGCCACATTGTCCGCATCGAAGAAAAACCCAGCCGCCCCCTCAGCCAGTACGCTGTGGCCGGCGCCTACTTCTACGACGCCACCTTCTGGTCCAAGCTGACGCAGGCCCGCCACTGCCTGAGCGAATCCAGCGATCTGACCGCCGTGAACAACCTCTATGCCGAGGAGGGGCAATTGCGCCATGCCGTCCTGCCCGGCTGGTGGACCGACGTCGGCGACTACCAAAGCCTACTGCTGGCTTCCGTCCAGGCCGCCGAACGGGAACGGGCCCGCCGCGCGCCGCTCCACACGGCCCAGGGCTACGCCACGCGGTCCGAGGACGATTGAGCCGCCCCGCGCCATGGACCTCCTGGACTTTCCCGCCCCGTTCGCAGTCCCGCCTTCAGGCGGAAAGCCCTTCCTTCACGACCTTCCCTCCGACCGCCAAATCGCAGGCAACCGGCAAGCCTGGGCCGACGAGACGCGGCGCGTGCTCGCGCTTATCAAGGCCGGCGCCGATCCCGCCATTCTCGCCCGCGAATTTTTCGATGGCGAGAAGGCCCGCTTCGATCTCGCGGGGGTGGTGTACGGGCTTCTGCACGGCTGGGACGAGGACCTCTCCCCCGCCCGCGACGCCCATGGCCGGTTCGACCCGGCGGAGTGCCTGATTGGCCGCGCGGGGCTGCTGGATCTCGCCGTGTGCGACCGCATCCGGCAAGCAGCGGCGGTGAAAATCCGGGACTCGCACAGGTCCGGGGAGCCTGTGGGGAACCGCTGGAACGGCAAGGCCTGGGCCTTCTCCCTCTCCTTCGACGTGGACAGCGCTGGCGTCCGCCATGGGCTCGACCGGCTTCGAAACCTCCGCCGCATCGCCCTGACCGGCCGCGCACGCCAGTTGCCGAAGCACCTCTGGCAATGGTCCGCGCGTCTACTCGGTGGCCCAGACCCGGACCTGCCGTTCGAGACGATTTTCGAAGAATTGGCGCGGCGCGGCGTCCGCGCCACGTTCCTGACACAAACGCGGAAGCTCCACAAACTGGACAACTACGACCTGGCGCGGGCCACGGAGCTGAGCCGTTTCCTCCGCCGGGCCCAGCGCCAAGGGCACGAGGTGGGCCTACATGGCAGCTACGCCACACCCGACGCGCCCCGCAGCCATCTCGCGCACCAGCGCCTTGCCTTCGAGCGCATGCTCGGCCCGGCGCCCACCGCCCACCGCGGGCATTACCTCCGGGTGACGAGCCGCGAGCACCTGGAAGCTCTGGCGGATCAGGGTTTCGCGGTGGAGGGGTCGCTCGGTTTCGCCACGCGCGAAGGCTTTCGCCGCGGGACCTGCCAGCCGATCGCGGTGCGCGGCCCGGAAACGGGCAAGGTGATGGTTTGCCTGCCGCTGATCGCCATGGACGTGACGCTGCGCTCCCATCGTGGCCTGAGCGCCGAGGAAGCCTTCGACCGCCTCGTGGCGCTGATGGGCGAAGTCCGCCGCGCTGGGGGCGTCATGTCGCTCCTGTGGCACCCGCACAATTTCAACGGCTGGTTCTGGCCGCCGGAGTGGCGCGAGCTGCCCTGGCGATGCCTGGATCATGCCCTGGAGTCAGGAGCCTATGCCGGGACGATGGGTGAATTGGCGCAAGCCTTTCGCGATTCTTGAGGCGAAGCCGTCCGGCGCGAATTCCTTTCCGGAATCGGGCCTGACCCCCTGGGCCCTGGGATTTCACCCAATGCCGGGAAGGGCGGCAGGTTTCGCGGCCCTTGGGGAAAAGGGCTTCAAGGGCACAATGTCCGGTGTGATGAGGAAGCGGGAAACCCGCGATTTTTCCATGATTTTTCCTTCCCCCTGACGTTCGTCTTTCGTAAACGGGAGGTCGTCTTCGGCCTGTTCCGATGGGCCTTTGGAATCCAATTGCCAATGGAGTCGCATAACCGACGTGGGGGATCCATACTCGCGCCTCGATTTGTGGGAAACGCTCAAGGCCGCGACGGTCGAGGCGGCCCCGCTGTTGACGACCCACGTTCAAGACGCGCGGCGCGAGGCCTGGCGCGAGGTGCCGGCGCGGCTGGCGGAGTTGCTGGCGGTGATGGTGGCACTGGATCAGCCGCTGGAAAACGCGGCGCTGCGGCGCCGGACTCGGGGCGTGCTGATGGAGCTACTGGCCGAGCTGGACCCGGGCCTGGTGCGGGAATCGGGAGCCGATGAAGGCCCCGTGATCCTGCGCGACCGCCAGCGCCAGCAACTCCTCAAGACGCTCCGGTGGCTCGAAAGCGGCAGCCTCCAAGACCTCCTCGGCAACATCTCCGGACCCCAGGCCGCCGTGGCTCTTGTCGCGCGGCAGGCCCCGGCGCTCGATGGCCTGCGGGCGCACCGGTGGCTGGCGGCGGTGGGCTATCCGGTGGCAGTGCCGGACGCCGGGCGGCAACGATTCCTGATGCGGATGGGATGGATCGACAGCGCCAGCGGCACCCGCCAGGCCCGGGCGGCGGCGCTGGCGGCGATGGAGAAGCTGGCCCGCGACGCCCAGGCTCCCCTGGGCGAAATCAACGTGGTGCTCGGGACCTTCACGGGCGGGAACGGCAAGGACACGCGCGACGCGGCGCGGTGCCTGGCGCAACCGGTCTGCGGCAAGTGCCCCGTGACGGCTCAATGCCTTTACTATCGCCTCAACGGAGCCAGCGGCGCCCGCAGCCAACCGGGGAGCCAAACCCTGGCCGCTTCGATGCGGGAAGCGGACCGGCCCCGCGAGAAGCTGGAGCGCGAAGGGGCAGACCGCCTCGGCGAAGATGAACTGGTGGCGATTCTGCTGCGGACCGGCTCGGGCCAGGAGAACGCGCTGCAACTGGCGCGGCGGCTTCTGGCCAAGGCGGGGACGCTGGACCGGCTGGCGGCGATGTCGGTGGCGGAGCTGACGCGCCTGCCGGGCATGGGGCGCGTCAAGGCCGTAACCTTGAAAGCCGCCTTCGAACTTGCCCGGCGGTTCAAGGAGGCCCCCGGCAAGGAGCAACCGGGTTCGGTGCGGGGGGCGCGCATGGTGGCGGATCTGCTGGGGCCCCGCTTCGTCGGCGCGCGCCAGGAGGAATTCCACGCGGTTCTGCTGAACACGAAGAACGAGGTTCTGCGCACCGTGCTGGTGACGCGGGGGACGCTGAACCAGAGCCTCGTCCACCCGCGCGAGGCCTTTACCGAAGCCATCCGCGACGCCGCCTACGCGGTCATCTTCGTGCACAACCACCCCAGCGGCGACCCCGCCCCCAGCCGCGACGATCACACGGTGACCAAGCGCCTTGTGGAAGTGGGCGACCTGATGGGCGTCAAGGTCCTGGACCACGTGATTATCGGAACGAACGGGCGTTTTTTCAGCTTCGCGGACGAGGGGGTCTTAAGGTAGCACGGGCGTCCCGCCCGTGACCGGCGCCGCTTTCCGGCGAAGACAAAACCCTTTTCTCCGCGCCATCCGCCGAGACCCGGCGAATCGGGAACCACCCGATGCAGCACGGGCACTCTTGCCTGTGGGCCCCACCTACGCTTCCGCCGCCAATTTCGGCTCGGGGATGACGCGTTTGCGGAAGATCAGGCAGTTCTCGCCGTTCTTGCCACAGAGGTAATCGATGTCGTCGGTGACTTTGCGGACGAGATGGAGCCCCAGGCCGCCGACGGGGCAGTTGGGGGGTTTGGGCAGTTCCTTGACTTCCTTGACGCGCTCGATGTCGAAGCCTTCACCCCGGTCGTAAACCCAAACGACGATGGAGTCGTCCACTTCATCGTAGGCGGCTTCCAGACGGTAGTTGCGATGTTCGTCGCGTTCGCAGGCGTGGGTGATGGCGTTGGAGCAGACCTCGTCTGTGGCGAGTTCCAGCCGATAGCAATCGCGTTCGTTCATGCCATGGATTTCCGCCAGATTGCGCACCGCTTTGCAGGCGATGACGACCAACTTGGGGTCGGCGCGCAGGGAGAGACAGAGATCGGCTTGCGAGTTCGGCATCAAATTCGTCATCTCGGGGTCGTCTCCTGGGAGTGCTGAGGTGGGGGTGAAGAGCCGGGAAGGTCGCGCTCGCCGCTCAAGGGGCGCTGACCGCCTGGAGGGCGTCGTCCTCTTCCCGGTAGATCTTGAAGACGTCGTTCAAGCCTGAGAACTCGAACACTTCCTCGACCCCCACGTTCATTTCGCACAGAACCATTTCGCCGCCCTGTTCCTTGACGTCGTTGAGGGCGGAGACGAGGACCCGCAGGCCGCTCGAGCTGATGTAGGGAACCTCGGCGAAGTTGACGATCACGCGGCGCCCCTGCATGGGCTCCATGCGGTACTCCTTGAAGAAGCCCTCGATGGCTTCCGCTCCGGCCAGATCGAGGCGGCCCTTGAGGCGCAGAATGTCGCACTCGTCTCGGTTCATGCGTTCGACTTCCATCGTTCTATGGCTCCCAGGTCAAAAAAACGTCTATGGCACATGGCGTCCCGCTACCGGGGACTCATGAGAATGCCAAGCCAGTCATGGGCCGAAAAGCCATGCGAAGCAACCGGTTTTCGCTTTTGGAGCATTAGGACGTGGATTTTCCGAGCGTTTTGCCGCGGAATTCGCTACCTCTTTGGGTCGTCCCCCACGGCCCCCGATCCCATTTTTCCCAGGAGAATCGCGTCCATGACGAGCAAAGGTCAAGGAACCTACAATGTGGTGGTGATCGGAGCCGGATCCGCCGGTCTGGTGACCGCGGCGGGAACGGCCGGTCTCGGCGGGCGCGTCGCGCTGATCGAGAAAGGCCCCATGGGCGGCGACTGCCTGAATACCGGCTGCGTTCCCAGCAAATCCCTCATCGCCTCGGCCCGCCTGATGCAGGCCCAGCGCGACGCCCACCGGGTTGGCCTGCGGGACCACGAGCCCGACTGGAACTTTCACGAGGTGATGGACAGCATGCGCGCCCGCCGCGCCCGTATCGCACCCAACGACAGCCAGGAACGATTCGAGTCGCTGGGAGTCGACGTCTTCCGGGGCGCCGCTCGCTTCACATCGCCGCACGAGGTGGAGGTTGTTGGCCTGGACGGCGAGTTGCTGGAAACCCTGAAGGCCGAGCACATCGTCATCTCCGCCGGTTCGGCACCGGCCGCGCCGCCAATCGAGGGCCTCGCCGAGGCGGGTTACTTCACCAACGAAACCATCTTCGACGATATGCAGGAACACCCGCGCCGGCTGGCGGTTTTGGGCGGCGGCCCCATCGGCTGCGAACTGGGCCAGGCCTTCGCGCGCCTCAAGGCCGTCGTCACGATTTTCGAGCACGGGCCGCGTCTGCTCTCGAAAGAGGATGAGGAAACGTCCGCCTTGCTCGAGCGGGTTCTCGAGCGCGAAGGGGTCACGCTCAAGACCGGCTGCGAAGTGCGGCGGGCGGAACGGCGCGGCGAGGCCATCACGCTGATTTACGACGAGGACGGGCATGAAAAGCAATACGACGTGGACACGGTTCTGGTGGCGGCGGGGCGGCGAAGCGATTTCTCTCCGCTGGTTCTGGAGAAGGCGGGGGTCGAGACGGATGAAGGGGGGCATTTGAAACTCAATTCCCATCTGCAAACCACCGTGCCCCATATCTTCGCGGCGGGCGACGCGGCGGGGCCGTTCCGCTTTACCCACATGGCCGATCATCAGGCCCGCGTCGTGGTGGAAAACATCCTGAAACGCAGTTTCCCCACCGGCCTCGGCAATTTGCTGCTGGCCAGCGCCGACCACGACAACGTGCCCTGGTGTACCTACACCGATCCAGAGGTCGCGACGCTCGCCCTGACGGAGCAGATGGCCCAGAGCCGGGGGCTCGATTACGACACCTACCGGGTTGAATTGGCCCATCTGGACCGGGCTGTCACGGAAGGCGCCACCGAGGGCTTCGCGAAGGTCCTGACGCGCCGGGGTTCGGGCGAAATCCTCGGCGTCACCATCGTCGCTCCCGGCGCGGGCGAACTGCTGGCACCGTTTGCCTTAGCCAAGAAAAACGGCCTCGGCCTGGATGCCATGGCGGGGCTGGTCCTGCCCTACCCGACGCTGGCCGAAATGGTGCGGAAACTGGGCGACGAGTACCGGAGAACGAAGCTGACGCCGATGGTCGAGAAGGCGTTCCGGTGGGCGTTCGGCCGGGGGGCGGACGGCAAGGTACAGGACGCCTGACCTGATTCCTCGTGTTTGATACTAACGCAAAGGGGGTGACTGGCGCGGGATGGCGCTTTCGCTTGCCAGTCTGGGACGCGTGAGGAAAATGGGGGTTGTCGGAGGACGTAAGCCAATCGTGTGGTTTGAACTGACGAAAGAAGCGATTAAGAATCGGGAGTCGGTCCAGCGATGGGCGACGAAACTCTTCGTTGGTCCACCGATCGCCGTGACCGGGATTTCCGGCGCGGGAAAGTCTGTGATGGTGGATGCGTTGACGGGCTTGGCTTCGGAAGCCGGGTACGAAAAGCCATCCAAGTCCTTGATTGTCGATAAGAAGTCATTTCGGGATAAGGCGCAGAAGAGCAAGTCACGCCTAATTATCATTCCGGGCCAAGACTCGGAAAGCCGCTCGCGGGCGCTCGATCAGTACCTAGATGGCAAGGACCCGGTCGAGGGGGTGATTCATGTTGTTCCTAATGGGTTTCAGAAACCGTGGGACTTGGTCGGACAAGATGCTCTTTTCAGACGGGGCATCGATACCATCGAAGCTCTTCGGAGGGACAACTTGGAAAAGGAGGTAGCCGATTTCCGGGCGCTCTGTGAGAGGATTGCTATGAGCAATCGCCGGAAGCGAAAGCCCAAATGGCTGCTGATTCTTGCGACAAAAGCCGATCTCTATTCCGGCAGCGCCCGGGAGGCGCTGGAGACCTATCATCCCGATGGAAGTTCCCCTTTTGCTGTGGCGGCTGGTGACCTGCTGAGGAAAGTTGGGACGCAGAACCTGTCGATAGACGTCGGCATCGTTTGCTCACTGCATGAGTCCTTCGAATGGAGAGGCGAAGTTGTCGAGTCCGATCACGGATATGACCAGCATAGCTCGCTTATAACACTTGTCAAGTTTATCGGAGAGGTTGCAAAATCATGATGAATGCCAATGATATTTCGCCCAATACTGAAAGCCTCTACATGCAACTGCGACATCTCTTGGACTTAGCGGACTCGATCCATGATTCCATCAATGAGTTGCGTACGCGATTTGTTTTTCGGTGTGGAATTCTTCTGGTTGCCCTGATCTTCGTTGGGCTTTTCGTCTATTCGGTCTTGAGTCGAGTGATCAGTACAAGTTCTACGATGTACTTTGTCTTATACTACGGGGGGATATGGGTGGCTTGTACTATTGGTGTTTCTTACCTTTTAAGTAAGCATCAAAGGGACAGAGCATTGAAACAGCGCCAACTCCAAGAAATCGTCCCCCTCATTCAGGACCTCTATCCGACCGCCGCTGAAGCCGAAGACTGGACCCCGCTGCAGCGACTCGAATTCCGGATCCGCCTGGAACGATATCCGATCTATGAGTCGCCCAACGAGAAGCCGGTCTTTGGACCAAAGCCTGCGACCCAGACTTCGGCAAATCTCAAGGCCAAACCCAAGCTCAGTTCCGGCGGCACGGGTCTTTCCTGAACTCCCGAGCCCTTCCTGTCGGCGTTTTTTCGAACTTCTCGCCCGCACAAATCGGCTCGGCAAGAAATACGCTTCCCGCCGCCAAAAGGATCGCTCGCGATAGCGAAATCCACACATCCATGGACTGAGAAGGGGATGACACGGCGAGGTGGTGCAGTCGTTTCACGCCGCCAGCACGCCCGCGGCGGCAGACCGCCTTGGCCCTTTTCGTCGCATTCACACACGCCAACTCTCGCCGCCCCATCCCCGCTTTTTGCTGCTCCGCGTTAGAATCCATCTCCCCGGCGCGGTTTTTTCTTCGGCTTGACCGCTCGGCGGTTGGCGGGGATTTTGCTCTTCACTTTCGCTGAGATTTCGCCCCCGGATCCGATCACCCCATGCCCCCCTCTCACCTGCGCATCTACGGCGCCGCCGAGCACAACCTCAAAGGCTTTGACGTCAGCATCCCCCGCAACAGCCTGACGGTGGTGACGGGGCTGAGCGGCAGCGGCAAGTCGTCGTTGGCGTTCGACACGATCTACGCCGAGGGCCAGCGCCGCTACATCGAGTCGCTGTCGAGCTACGCCCGCCAGTTCCTGGACCAGATGCCCAAGCCCCACGTCGAGCACATCGAGGGGCTTTCTCCGGCCATTTCCATCGAGCAAAAGACCGTGGCCCGCAACCCGCGCTCGACGGTGGGGACGGTGACGGAAATCTACGATTACCTGCGGCTGTGTTACGCCACCATCGGCCAACCCCATTGTCCGGTTTGCGACCGGCCGCTGGACAAGCAAAGCGCCGAGGACATGACCGATACGATCCTGGCGCTGCCGGAAAAGACGCGGCTTCACATCCTCGCCCCCATCGTGCGCGGCCGGAAGGGCGAGTACCAGGCGTTGTTCCAGCAGGCGCTGAAGGAAGGCTTTGTGCGCGCCAAGGTGGACGGCGAGGTGGTGGAGCTGGATCCCACGATGCGCCTGAAGCGGTCGATGAAGCACGACATCTCGATCATGGTCGACCGTGTCATTGTGCGCCGGGGCGACGACGCGCTGCCCGCCCGAATCCTGGAGGGGATCGAGAAGGCGCTGGATAAGGCCGACGGGCTGGTGATTCTGGAAACGGTGCCGGACGGCGAAGGCGCCTATCCGAAGGGCGTGGCCTGGGAAGGCGAGCGCATGTTCAGCCAGGCGCTGGCCTGTCTGGAACACGGCCCCCAGATCGTGGAACTGGCGCCGAGGATGTTTTCCTTCAACTCGCCCTATGGCTGGTGCGAGCAGTGCCATGGCCTGGGCGTCGTGCCCGAGGTGGACATGGACGCCCTCGTGCCCCGGCCCGAACTCTCCATCCCCGAGGGCGCCGTCGAACCGTGGCGCAAGCTGTTCTTCGACGAGAGAGACCGCCCTAAGGATCCCATGTACAACTGGACATACCAGATGCTGCGGGCGTTGGAGAAGAAGCTGAAATTCAGCCTGGAAACGCCGTGGCAGGACCTGCCGAATAAGGTCCGCGACACGCTGCTGAGCGGCCTCGGCGAGGAGAAAGTGACGGTCAAAATGCCCACGCGGCGCAGCGGTACACTGAACCACTCGGTGCCGTACCGGGGGCTGATCACGCGCATCCGCGATCAAATTCTCAAGGAAGACGACGAGGAAAACCGCGAGGACCTGGAAGAGTATCTGCGCAATGTGACCTGTCCCCAGTGCCACGGCCATCGGCTCAAACCCGAGAGCCTCGCCGTGCGCATCAACGGCCGCCACATCGGGGACTGCTGCAATCTGCCGGTGAGCGACGCGGCGGTGCTGTTCCGGGACCTGAAACTGACCGAGCGGCAGGAATACATCGCCCAGCAACCGCTGAAGGAAGTGCGCGACCGGTTGGGGTTCTTGCTCAATGTGGGGCTCAGCTACCTGACGCTGAACCGCCATGCGGGGACGTTGTCAGGCGGCGAGGCGCAGCGCATCCGCCTGGCAACGCAGATCGGCAGCCGCCTCAAGGGGGTGCTCTACATTCTGGACGAACCGAGCATTGGTCTGCACCAACGCGACAACGAGCGCCTGATCGCGACGCTGGAGGGCCTGCGCGAGATGGGCAACACGGTGGTCGTGGTCGAGCACGACGAAGCGACCATCCGCGCCGCCGACTTCGTGGTCGATCTGGGTCCGGGGGCCGGGGCCCACGGCGGCGAGCTGGTGGCGGTGGGGACGCCGGCGGACCTGGAGAAAGCGGCGGGCTCGCTGACCGGCGATTACCTGAGCGGCAAGCGATCCATCCCGGTGCCCGAGGAGCGCCGCCCTATCGACCCAAAGCGGAGCCTGACAATTCGCGGGGCCAAGCTGCACAATCTCAAGGGCGTGGACGCCGATTTTCCCTTGGGCGTGCTGGTCGGCGTGTCGGGGGTCAGCGGTTCGGGCAAATCGAGCTTGGTGATCGAAACGCTCTTTCCGGCGTTGATGAACCACGTCTATCGCAGCCGCCGAGGCATTGGTGATCATGCCGCCATCGAGGGGCTGGAGCACCTGGACAAAGTCATCAACGTGGATCAGGCCCCCATCGGCCGCACACCCCGCAGCAACCCGGCGACCTACACGAAGGTCTTCGACGCCGTCCGCGATCTGTTCGCGCAGACGCCGGAGGCCCGCATGCGCGGCTATGCGAAGGGGCGCTTCAGCTTCAACGCCAAGGGCGGGCGCTGCGAAGAATGCGGCGGCGCGGGCCTGAAACGCATCGAGATGGGGTTCCTGCCGGACGTGTACGTCGAATGCGAGGTCTGCGGCGGCAAGCGCTACAACCGCGAAACGCTCGACATTCTCTATCGCGGCAAGACCATCGCCGACGTGCTGGAAATGACCATCGACGAAGGCGTGGAATTCTTCGCGCCGGTGCCGTCGATCGCGACGAAACTCCGGACAATTCAGGACGTGGGCCTCGGCTACATCACGCTGGGGCAGCAGGCGACGACGCTTTCGGGCGGCGAGGCGCAACGCATCAAGCTCTCGCGCGAGTTGGCGAAACGCAACACCGGCAAGACGCTCTACATTCTGGACGAACCCACGACGGGACTGCACTTCGAGGACGTGCGCAAGCTGGTCGAGGTGATGAACAAGCTGGTGGACGCGGGCTCGACGGTGGTGGTGATCGAGCACAACCTGGACGTGCTGAAGTGCTGCGATTGGCTGCTGGACCTGGGTCCGGAGGGCGGCGAAGGCGGCGGCGAAATCGTGGCGGAGGGCCCGCCGGAGGCGGTGGCGGCCTGCAAGCGAAGCGAAACGGGGCGGTTCCTGAAAGAGTTGCTGAAGCCGGCGGCGAAGAAGACGGCTGACGCGAAGAAACCGGCGGACAAGAAAACCGCCGCGAAGAAAGCGGCGAAGCCCCGGGCTAAGGGGTGAGGTCCTTGGTGAGGCGTTGGATTTGGAGGACGACGCTGGGAATATAGAGCCGCGCAAGTGTCGTGTCGCCGTGGGCGATCCGGTTGCGGTCTTCGTAGAGACTCTTGATTACGGCGTAGTGCGGCGTTCCTTTGTCGATCAGGAGCGAGACTCGGCGTAGGAAGGGCAGGGCACTTCGAAAGCTTTCGATCCGATCCGTAGGAAATTGATCCCACAGACGCCTGGTTTTCCAGCTTTTCGCGCCTTTCTTTTTCCGAACGAGATTGAGACAGAGTTCCGTGACCCGGTCTTCGAATTGCGCGAAGAGAAGGATGAAGTAGGCTTGGTCATTCAAATCCATCAACCGCTCGTGGGCGGTGATCGCCCGCGCCGACCGGAGTCTGCCGCGTTCTTCTTCCATGGCATGGCGAACAATGGTATAGGACTGGGTGATGCGGGAGAAGTCTTTCAATCTGCTCGCCCTACTTGAGCAGCTTGCGGAAGTTGTCTCTATTGAACGGTCGATGAAAGTCCTTCGCACTCACATCGAGGTACTGCCACTCGCTCTCCATCCCCTCCTCCCGGGCCAAATCCACGATCATGTAGTTGTTCTCTGGCCGGTCCACCATCAGGACGAGCCGGCTTTGGGCTCCGATGACCCAGAGGTCGCGGGGGTCGATTTCGATTTTACGGCCGGGGGCTTCGATGGTGCAATGCGGGATGGGATAGCTCTTGATGCCCTGGGCGCGCAGGAAAGGTTCGCTGTGGGGTTCGTCGTGGATGCGCAGCCGGGAGTCGGGCAAGAGTTCGCGGCGCCACTCATCGACCTGGGCGTAGAGCGCCCGCAGACGTTGCGCCCAATCGTCGAGGCGGCGGGTGACTTCTTCCTTGGTGGCGGTGGCGGGGCTCATGGGCGGGGGGCTCCCTTGGCGGGGTCGGCGGGCCGGGAGGCAAGCCCCGGCCAGTGGCTGGACCCATTTGGTGTCAGGCAGCCAGAAACGTCAAGCCCGCGCCGCCCTCTGACTACTCGAAGGCGAACGAGGCAATAGCGATGCCCAGCAACCGCTCGTCCGCGCTGTCTGTGGGAGGGCTGGCGCCGGGAACTGAATACGCAGGACATAGCACCCGTCCTGTGGCTGGATTTGCCGGAGATCGACCCGGTACTCGCCCCGTTTGGCGATGGGTTTTGAGAAGGAGGAAAGCACGCGGCTTGGATGTTCGGTTCAGGCTGGTGGAGAGAGCCGGGAAGACTCGGCCCGAATGGTGCGAAGAAAAGCGTTTTCGCGCCGGGGCGTCCCGGGCCCTGCACTTCTCTTGCGGCCTGTGCAAGGGGCGCTAGTCTGATGGGCATACTTCGCAAAGGTCAAGGCCCCATGAACCCGATCCGAGTCGCCGTCATTATGGCAGGAGGCAGCGGTGAACGCTTCTGGCCCCTCTCTCGCAACAGCCGGCCCAAGCAGCTTCTGAAACTGTCGTGCCCGGATCAGACGATGCTCGAGGAAGCGGTGAGCCGCGCGCTGCCTCTCTTCGACGCGAAGAACGTCTTCATTTCCACCAGCGAACGGCTCCGCGAAGTCATCGCCCGGGGAGACCGCCGGATCGCCACCGAGAACATCCTGGCCGAGCCGGCCCGCCGCGACACCACCGGCGCCATGATCTGGGTCACGGCGCAGTTGATGGCGCGCTATGGCGAAGACCAGCCGATCACCATGGCGGTTCTGACGGCGGACCAACTGATCGGCAATCCGGACGGCTTTCGCCAATCGGTGGAGCGAGCCATGGATTGCGCCGAGCGGGAGAACGCCCTGGTCACCATCGGCATTCCCCCCGACCGCCCGGAAACCGGCTACGGATACATCGAAGCCCAAACCAGGGAACCCGCCAACGGCCGCGCCAATGGCCCCATCCGCGTAGCCGCCTATCACGAGAAACCCAATCGCGAACGCGCCGAGGAGTACCTGAGAGCCGGGAATTTCTACTGGAACAGCGGCATGTTCTTTTGGAGCCTGACGAAGTTCCTGGAGGAATTCCAGGTGGCCCAGCCGGACATGGCGGCCAATATCCATCGTATCGCGGAAACGCTGCATTCCGGCGATCACGCCCGGGCCGTGGCGCAGTTCGAGTCGCTCGAGAGCATCTCCATCGATTACTCCCTCATGGAGCGCGCCCGCGACGTGCGAATGATTCCCGCCACCTTTAGCTGGGACGACATCGGCACCTGGGATGCGCTCTCGCGATGCCGGGAATGCGACGAGCGGGGCAACGTCTGTATCGGCGATCCGGTACTCGTCGATTCCAGCAACTGCATCGTTTACAACGAACCGGGGGCATCCGAACGAGCGGTCGCGCTCGTGGGCGTCAAAGACCTCGTCGTCGTCGTCAGCGGCGACAGCGTCCTGGTCACGCACAAAGACCACGTGCAGGACGTCAAAGGGGTGGTGAAAGAGCTGAAGAGACGCGGCGCCCGGCAGGTGTAGGGTCTCCCCCACCGCACACGAAAATGCCCCGGTGATATCCCCCGCGCTTGACGCATCCGGCCAGCCATGGCCACAGTCCCCCGCTTTCCGGCAGACCGCGTTGGGAAAGCGATTCTGAATTTCGAAGGACGACCACGCATCATGGGCGCTACCGCGATCCACCAGCTCACCGATCACCTGGCGGGACTCGTCGCGCGACGATGCGAGGCCGCCGGAGCGGAAGCTCCCACCGTTGACAGTATCGCCTTCACCCCGCCCCGCAGCGCCGAGCACGGCCATCTGGCGACGAACGCGGCCCTGCAACTGACGAAGAAGCTGCGCCAGCCACCACTGAAAATCGCGGAGGAACTGGCCCAGGAACTCGCCGCTCATCCCTTCGTGGAACACGCCGAAGCCGCCAAGCCGGGCTTTGTCAACGTGCGGCTGTCCGACGCCGCCTTCGACGCAATCCTCAGCCAGGTCCGCACGCAGGCCGAGTGCTTTGGCACCACCAACGATGGCAACGGCCAGAAGGTCCTGCTGGAGTACGTCTCGGCCAACCCGACGGGCCCGATGCACATCGGCCACCTGCGCCACGCCGTGCTGGGCGAAGCGATGGCCCGCACGATGGCCGCCGGGGGTTATAAGGTCCACCGCGAGTACTACATCAACGACGGCGGGAACCAGATCGAAACGCTGCGCAAGACCTTCGACGCGCGGCTGCGCGAGGCCCTCGGCATCGAGCCATTCGATGTGGAGAAGGCGATGGAGCAGAAGCTCTATCCCGGCGAGTACATGGCCGACTTCGCCCGCGAATGCGTCGCCGAGATGGGCTCGGACGTCCTGGACAAGCTGGACGACGACGCTCGCGCCGACTGGATCAAGAACCGCTGCCTGGCGCTCATCAAGGAGCACCTCGGCGTGCTCGACGTCCACTTCGATCACTTCCAGTCCGAGCGCGCCCTCTACGACAGCGGAGCCGTGGAGGAAACCCTGGCCGAGTTGAAAGCCAAAGGCGCGACTTACGAGAAGGACGGCGCCCTGTGGCTTAAGACCGTCGAGGCGGAAAACGACGACAAGGACCGCGTCCTGGTGAAGGGCGACGGTACGTTGACGTACCTAGTGCCGGATCTGGCATACCATCGCGATAAATTCCGCCGCGGATACGATGTGTACGTGAACGTCTTTGGCGAGGACCACAAGGGCTACCCGCCCCGCCTCAAAGCCGGGGTGAAGCTACTCGGCTTCGATGCGTCGAAGCTGGAAGTAACGTTCCTGTCGCTGGTGCACCTGATGCGGACGGACCCGGAGACGGGCGAGAAAGCCCCGGCCAAAATCGGCAAACGACTCGGCAACATCGTCACGGCGATGGACCTGGTGGAGGAAGTGGGCGCCGACGCGGCGCGCTGGTTCCTGCTCGAGCGCAGCGCGAACTCGACGGTGGAATTCGACCTCGATCTGGCGCGCGAGAACTCTTCGCGCAACCCGGTCTTCAAGGTCCAGTACGGGCACGCCCGCATCTGCACGCTGGCCGAACGCGCCGCCGGCGAAGGCCTCACCGCCTCGGCTCCGGACGCTCCCGCGGCGGCGCATCTGCGCACGGTGTTCGAGCAGGACGTGCTGATGGCGCTGTCGCGGTTCCCCGACATCGTCAGCCGCACCGCCCGCAGCCGCGAACCGCACCACATCGCGACCTATCTTCTCGAACTGGCCGACGTCTATAACCGATACTACACCGCCGGCAACAAGGATGCTAGCCTGCGCACCGCCGTGCCGGATCAGCCGGAAGTCTCCGCCGCGCGCCTCGCGCTTTCCGACGCCGTGCGGACCACCATGGCGAACGGGCTGCGGATGCTGGCCATGTCGGCTCCGGATCACATGGACCGGGCATCGGACGAGGAAGACGAAGGGTAAGAACAAACAAGAGCGATTGCGAGCCTCTGCGTACCACAGTGCGCTTCGCACCCGCCAACTCCCACGCCCGCCAGCGAACTCCAAAAACCGACCCTCGTCCGCCGAACTCCATAGTAGCCAAGGGCAAAGAAAAAAGGCGGTACAGGCCCGGTACAGGTTCAAGACATAGGTGACACTTCTGGTTCAGGACATCGGTAACAGTCTTTGAGCATCGCGGCAGCCCCCCTCAGGAGTCGC
Source organism: Sumerlaeia bacterium (assembly GCA_040219255.1). GTDB lineage: Bacteria > Sumerlaeota > Sumerlaeia > SLMS01 > JAHLLQ01 > JAVJSW01. The sequence goes on along the minus strand of JAVJSW010000060.1, from coordinate 100,486 downwards.
CGCCCTGCCTTGGAAGGAATCCGATCCCATGACTTTGAAGAAGGAATTCGCCCCGCGCACGTCATCCTCCGCGCCCTGCGCGCCTTCCCCGGCCGCCTACTCCCACTCGATGGTTCCGGGCGGTTTGCTGGTGATGTCGTACACGACGCGGTTGATGCCGACGACTTCGTTGACGATGCGGCGGCTCATCACGTCGAGGAGTTCGTAACTCAGGCGCGACCAGTCGGCGGTCATGCCGTCGGTGCTGGAGACGGCGCGAATACAGGCCACGTTGGCGTAGGTGCGGCGGTCGCCCATGACGCCCACGGCCCGCACGGGAAGCAGCACGGCGAACATCTGCCAGACGGCGTGCTGCTCGGGGCTCTTGGCGATTTCCTCGCGCACGATCAGGTCGGCGGCGCGCAGCAGCGCCAGCCGTTCCCAGGTCACCTCGCCCAGGATGCGGATGGCCAGGCCCGGCCCAGGGAAGGGGTAGCGCTCGAGCACCGGGCGCGGGATGTTGAGCAGCCGGCCGACCTCGCGCACTTCGTCCTTGAACAGCTCCTTCAGCGGTTCGATGACGCGCCCCTGCTCGATCAGCTCCATCACCTCGGGCACGCGGTTGTGGTGGGTCTTGATCTTGTCGCTGGGGCCCCGCACGGACACGGACTCGATGACGTCGGGATAGAGCGTGCCCTGCGCCAGGAGATCCTCATCGCCGAATTCCTTGCCAAAAAACACTTCGATGAACTCGCGGCCGATGCGGGCGCGTTTCTCTTCCGGGTCGGTGACGCCGGAGAGCTGGCTCAGGAAGCGCTCCGCCACGCTGGCGACCTTCAGGTTCAGGCCCAGTTCGGTGCCGAGGATGTGCTGCACTTCCTCGACCTCGCCCGCGCGCAGCAGGCCGTTATCGACGAAGACGATGCGGGCCTGATCGCCGAGAGCCTTGTCCAGCAGTACGGCCATGACGGTGGAATCGACGCCGCCGCTGACGGCGGCCAGCACGGGACGCCCCGCCGCCTGGGCGCGGATTTCCTCGCAGGTCTGCTCGACCCAATCGGTCAGCGACCAGTCGCGGGGCGAACGGCAAATGTCGAAGACGAAGTTTTCCAGATACCGCCCGCCGTGCTCGGTGTGGTGGACTTCCGGGTGGAATTGCAGGCCCCAGACGCGGCGCTCGGTGTTGCCGACGATGCAGTTGGGGGTGGCTTTCGAGGAAGCGAGGCGGGTGAAGCCTTCCGGCAGGGCCGCCACGTGGTCGCGGTGGCTCATCCAGACGTTGTGGTGGTGAGGCACGCCGTGCAGAAGCGGGTCCGTTTCGTCGATCAGGTCCACGTCGGCGCGGCCGTATTCGCCGCTGCCGCCTTGCTCGACATGGCCGCCCATGGCCATCATCAGGGCCTGATGCCCATAGCACACGCCGAGGACGGGAACGCTCAGCCGCGAGATAAAGCTGTCGTCGAGCCGGGGGGCGTCTTCCTCGTAGAGCGAGGCCGGGCCGCCGGACAGGATGATGCCGTGGGGGTCGTTGGCGAACCATTCGGCGACGTCGTCGCGACAGGAAACGATGCGGCTGTAAACGCCGAGGCCACGCACGCGGCGGGCGATGAGCTGGGTGTATTGGCTCCCGAAATCGACGATGGTGATCATGGCGGTGGGGGCGGGCCTCCCTGGGGCGACGGATTCAGGTCTGGCCCGACAGACCGCCCCGGCGGCGGGCGCGCGTCAAGCCTCGATACGCGGCCCGATGGCCTGCGGCAACTCGGCCGTTTTCATCACCATCTCCGTCATCCAGCACCCATCGCACTCGCCCCCTGCCTGGCGCGACACCGCCCACAGGTATGTCACGCCGATGCCGTCCTGGTCGAGCACCGTCACGACCAGGGTGCGCTCGTCTTCACTGCCGGATTGGGAGACGATGTTGTACTCGCTCGCTCCCAGCAAATGCGCGTAATCCGGCGATTTCAGCATGCGGATGAAATTGCGCTCCGGCCCCAGCGCCGCCCGGTTCGACGGCGAAGCAAAGCGCCGCGCGACCCGGATGCCATCGTCCTCGCCGGGATAATCGACCCGCTGCAGCGACCGCAGTTGAATCGCCACGACCTCGACCGGAGACAAATCCGGCCCCGGCGTCGCGAACGGCAAGACCCTCGGCCCATCGCCCACGGGCCCGCCCCGCAGAAACAACGAGTAATCCCCCTGGAAATAAACCGCCCATCCCACAAACGCGCTCGCCAGGAGCATGGCTGCGGGCATCAGGAGGGTCCAGCGGCGGTGGGCGGGTTGGGTCATGGGGGGGCTAAGTCTCCGTTCGCGTCGTCGCTTATAAGGAGACTGGGAGGCCTTTGGCGAGGAAAGTTTGCCGGTTTGAAGCTCAGGTCTTCGCCCGCGTGAGCCGCGGGTCGAACGCGAAGGTCTGAGCCTCTCCGATCGCAATCCGTCCGAAGTCGCCGTGCGCGGGATTGAGGAGGTAGTTCACTTCCTCCGGCACGATGGTGCTCGGCACCGCGAGCACCGCCGAGCGGCCATCGCGGATCCAGTGGTCGCCGAGAGTTTGCGTCGCTGGGCCGGGCGGTTCGATTCGCCAATCGGCGGGTAAATCGCCGGTGGCGATTTCCGTCAGCAGTTTGTCTGGAAATTCCACCCGGAATCGGACGTAACGGAACGCGACCGGCGGGTTCAGGTGGACCAGGGTTTCGAGCGCCGCCAGCGCCAGCGAACCACTCGTGTAAATCACCCGTGAACCCCTGGAATTCCAGCGTCCGCCATACCTCATGGCGCCCTCGCCGTCGAATGCGGCAGCGGCGTACTTCTCTTTCACGATGCGCCAGGCGACGCGGGTCACGCGTACACCCCGGCGTCGATGCGGCCGAGCAGGTCCTCGACCTCGCGGGCGCCAACTTCCGTGCGGGCGTATTCCAGGGGTTCCTCACCGCCAAGACCGAACTGGGGCGCGCCGAGCCAGGCGCGGGCGGCTTCCTCCGACTCCATGACCTCGACCGCCCGGGCCAGCAGCCGCGCGTACCGCACGACACGGTCCGATTCGGCCACCGTCAAAACACCAGCGTTGCGGCGTCTCTGAAGAGTCGCCTTCGACATGTCCAGCAATTCCGCAACCCGGTTCAAGGGCACCTCAAGGCCTTCTTGCAAGGCCTCCAGCTCTTCATACGCCAACCCTTTTCGAAGCGAATCGATCAGTTCCGTGGCGGAGGGTTTGTGTTCTGCGGCGCCACGGGACAAAATCCCTGCCACTTTCCCAGTGCCTGCACTTGCCTTGCCACGTCCACGGGCCCCTGCCCGGCCAGCTTTCCGCGGTTTTGATGAAGTGCGAGTTGGCATGGGACTGACCTCTTACGGCAACGAATTGAGACTATACAAAAACTCAAATGACTCATTGTCAAGGAATTCGCCCTCCTCTCCCTTCAGGTTCTCCATCCCCTCAAACCCTTTCCAGCTTGACGGTCTTGCCAGAAGGCTGGTTGCGGTGAGGGAGTTGGCGATTTTGCGCGATGCGCAGGAGGAGAGGGCTGTTGTCACCGATGCGCTGGAAACCCTTGAATTTGCTGGTTTTGTTTTTTCTGGTGGGCCTGTTGCCGGGTCTGGCGGGGGCGGCCCGGGTCAGTGAAGTGCGCCTCGCCGAGCACCCTGGCTTCACCCGCTGTGTCATCGAGATGGACGCCGAACCGCAATACAGCGTGGGCAACATGAGCCGCCAGGCCAACCTGGTGACGATCATGCTCGCCGGCGTCACCTCGGCGCCTTCCTCAGCCCATCTGTCCGGCGTCATCGAGCAAATCCAGGACACCAGCATCGAGCACAGCGAACGACTGAACGCCTGCAACGTGCACCTGCGGACGCGGGGCACGGTGCGGGTGGAAACGCAGCGGCTCCAGAGTCCCTGGCGCGTGGTCATCGACCTCTATCCAGAGGGCGCCACGCCCCCCGCCGAGACCCCGTCGGCCACAGCCGCGCCGACTGCGACTCCAACGGCGGCCCCGGAGCCGGCGCCCGCCTCGGAAGTCCCACCCCCGCTCGTCCGCGAGATCGGTGGCCGCTATCGTCCGCGGACCATCATCATCGATCCGGGCCACGGGGGCCGCCATCGCGGCGGACTGGGCGAATTGAACGGCCGGACCTGGAGCGAAGCGGAAATCACGCTTCCCATCGGATTCGAACTTCATCGTCTGCTGGCCGCCGACCCGCTCTTCAAACCGGTTCTGACGCGCACGAAAGACGAATACATCGGCCTGCGCGAGCGAACCCGCATCGCCGAGCAGAATCGCGGCGATTTGTTTCTTTCGATCCACCTGAACGCCGTCGCCGGCAACGCCGCCGACCGCCGCCGCGCCAGGGGACTCGAATTCTACACCTGGTCCTACGATTCCTCGGACAAGAAGCCCTGGAAGTACCTCGTGAACCTGGAGAACGAGGTGGACGAAGGCCCCGGCATCCGCCGCGACGCGCTGCCGCTGCTCAACGGGATGCTGCGCGACGCCCTCGAAACCCAGTCCACGGAGAGCCAGCGCGTGGCCCGCGGGCTCGAGCAGGCCTTCCTGCAAGACACCTTCTTCCGCAAAGACTATCGCGGGATCAAGGACGCCCGCTTCAAAGTTCTGGAAAACTACGATATGCCTTCCGTCCTGATCGAGGTCTGCTTCATCACGAACCCGGACGAGCTTCGCTGGATCTCCAGTGCGGAGCGGCAAAAGCGGGTTGCCCGATACATCTACGAAGGCACCCTGCGGTACTATGAGGCGCACGACCCGCAATTTCGCGCGGCGCGTGGCGCAATGCTCGCGAAGAATTGAAATCATGAACGTTTTCATCACCCGGCCCATCCCTGAATCGGGACTCCAATTGCTGCGCGAGGCCGGCCACACGGTCCGCCTCAGCGCCACCGACGCACCGCTGCCGGCGGAAACCCTGCGCGCGGGCCTCTCCGGCGCCGACGCTGTCATCACGATGCTCAGCGACAAGATCACGGCGGATGTCCTGGCGGAAAACCCCCAACTCCAGATCGTCACCCAGTTCGCCGTCGGTTTCGACAACATCGACGTCCAGGCCGCCACGGCTCGGGGTGTGTCGGTTTGCAACACTCCGGATGTGCTGACCGACGCGACGGCCGATCTGGCGTGGGCGCTGCTGCTGGCGGCGGCGCGGCGGGTGGTCGAGGGCGACCGCTATGTGCGCAGCGGCCAGTGGGACGGCTGGGGGCCGATGCAGTTGCTGGGTACCAAGGTGAGCGGCAAGACCCTGGGCATCGTGGGCGCCGGGCGCATCGGCCAGGCCATCGGCCGGCGCGCCCTCGGGTTTCAGATGCCGGTGCTTTACAACGCGCGCTATGTGAAGCCGGAATTCGAAGCGGAGGTCGGCGCGCAGTGGCGGGACCTGGACGATCTGCTGCGCGAGAGCGATTTCATTTCCATCAGTTGCCCCCTGACGCCGGAAACGCGGCACCTGATCGACGCCCGGCGGTTGGAACTGATGAAGCCGTCGGCGGTGCTGGTGAACACAGCCCGCGGGCCGGTGGTCGATGAGGAAGCGCTGGCCATGGCGCTGCGCTCGCGCAAGATCGCGGCGGCTGGACTCGACGTGTTCGAGAAGGAGCCGGAAATCCACCCGGACCTGATGGGTCTGGACAACGTGGTGATGCTGCCCCACGCGGGCAGCGGCGACGTGGAGACGCGCGAGGTGATGAGCGAACTGTGCGCGCGCAATATCATCGCCCACTTCCGGGGCGAGGAGCCGCCGACGCTGCTGAACCCGAAGTCCACGCCGCCGGGTTTCGAATAAGCCGGTCCGGATCTGGCTCTTCTTCAGGGGGATAGAAATCCCCCCAGAGAAAGTCTACTTCCATGACCAGCCAGCAACCCTTTAAAGCCAATCAGACCAGTGAACCGCGCGACACCGAAAAGTATCAGGCGCTGATCGTCGACGCGCGCAACGCGCCGAATCCGGAAGAGCGAATCAATGCCATCGAAATGCTCGCCGAACTGAAAGGCGACGCGCGGGAAGCTCTGGAGACACTGGAAGACATCGCGGCGAAAGACCCGGATGGCCACGTGAAAGCCAAAGCCATCGAAGCCGCCCAGACGATCCGGGGTGCTTCCTGACCCAACCGCTTCTCAGCGCACCCCCCGGGCCACCAGGTGATCCAGCTTACCCGCCCGATCGAGCGGAGAGTATCGCAGCAGAACCTTGCCGGTGATCTTGTCTTCGCCCACCGGGCCGAAAAAGCGCGAGTCGTAGCTATTGCTCGCATTGTCGCCCACCACGAAAAATTCGCCCTCCTCGAGATCGAAACGGGACAGACGATATTTTGCGGGCCAGGCCCCGAGCGCCTGAAGTTCCTTCGCTGAGGGTATCCGGTTCAGAAACACGTATTCGTCGGCAACGATGACGAAGTCTCCCGGAACCGCGACGACACGTTTCACGAGACCGCCACCGTCTCCGGGAGAGACAAGGCTGACGATGTCGCCGCGACCGGGGGACTCGTCCATGTAGTCGCTCACGATCAAGCGGTCGCCCGTCGCGAGGGTCGGTTCCATACTCGGCCCCAAAACCTCTTCCGCTCGCAGGCGGCCCTGGATGAAGAGCATCCAGATTCCCACGACAACGCCCAGAATGACCACGGAGGCGACAAAGCGGACGGTGCCGACAGGACGTTTGCGCGTCTGCTTTTCTTGAGTTTGGGGATCTTCAGTGCGGTTGTCCATGGGGGGAATCAAACCTCGCCCGGCAATTTCTTGAAGAGTGAATAAGTCAAATCCGTGCCAAGGCGTGGAAGAAAAAAAGCCCGGGCCGTTGGGCCCGGGCTTCACATGTTACCCGCGGGGCCGCCCCGTGTGGGGCAGCGTGTGGGGGGGGGAGGGGGTTACTTCGCGGCGGCGGCGCGCTCGCCGACGATGCGCTCTTCCACGAACTTCGGAACGGGCTCGTAGTGGCTGAACTGCATGGAGAATGCGGCGCGGCCAGAGGAGAGGTTGCGGATTTCGGTGGCGTAGCCGAACATTTCCGAAAGCGGCACGAGGCACTTGACGCCGCTGGCGCCGCCGGGGCGCGGCTCGATCTGCTCGATCTTCGCGCGCTTCTGGTTCAGGTTGCCGATGATGTCGCCCTGGTGATCGGCCGGGGTCGTGATTTCCACGGCCATCATGGGCTCCAGCAGGATCGGGTTGGCGCGGCGGGCGGCGTCTTTGAACGCCTGGATGGCGGCGATCTTGAACGCCATTTCCGACGAGTCCACATCGTGGTACGATCCGTCGTAGAGGGCGGCCTTCACGTCCACCACCGGATAGCCGGCCACCGGGCCCGTGCCGAGGGCGCTGATGATGCCCTGCTCGACCGCGGGGATGTATTCCTTGGGAACGACGCCGCCGACGACTTCGCTCTTGAAGGAGAAGCCGTGGCCGGGGTCGTTGGGCTCGACGCGAATATGCACTTCGGCGAATTGGCCGCGGCCGCCCGACTGCTTCTTGTGCTGGTAACGGACCGAGCTTTCGCGGGTGACCGTCTCGCGGTAGGCCACCTGGGGCTGACCCACGTTGGCTTCGACTTTGTACTCGCGCTTGAGACGATCCACCAGAATTTCCAGGTGCAGCTCGCCCATGCCGTGGAGAATGGTCTGGCCCGTTTCCTCGTCCGTCTGAACGCGGAAGGTGGGGTCTTCTTCCATCAGCTTGGTCAGCGACGTGGACATCTTGTCCATGTCGTTCTTGGTCTTCGGCTCGACGGCGATGGAGATCACCGGCTCGGGGAAGGTCATCTTCTCCAGCTCGATGATGTTGTCCGGGTCGCACAGCGTGTCGCCGGTGCGGACGTTTTTCATGCCGACCAGGGCCACGATGTCGCCGGTGCGGGCTTCATCGGTGGGGTCCTTCGTGACGGCGTGCATCACGTAAATCCGGCCGACGCGCTCGGTGCGGTCCTGGCTCGTGTTGTACACGTAGGAACCGGCCTTGAGCACGCCGGAGTAGATGCGGATGTAAGTCAGCTTGTCGACGCCGCGAGGATCGCGCATGACCTTGAAGGCCAGAGCGCTGAAGGGCTCTTCGTCGTTGGGCTTGCGCGACATCTCTTCTTCCGTCTCCGGATGAATGCCCCTGATGGATTCGACTTCCGTGGGTGACGGCAGGTAGTCGATCACGCCATTGAGGAGGGCCTGAACGCCCTTGTTCTTGAAGGCGGAGCCCAGGAAAACGGGGGTGATTTTGGCGCGAAGGGTCGCGCTGCGGACCGCCTTGCGCAGCTCCTCATTGGAGAAGTCCTCCCCATCGAGGTACTTCTCAGCGAACAGATCGTCGTAGTCCGAGAGGGACTCGAGGAGTTTCTCGCGGTACTCCGTGGCAATGTCCTGCAGGTCTTCGGGGATGGAGATTTCCTCGAACTTGGCGCCCTGCTCCTGATCGTCTTGCGGCCAGATGCGGGCCTTCATATCGACCAGGTCGATGAAGCCGCGGAACTTGTCTTCCGCGCCGATCGGAACCTGCAGCGGAACCGCGTGGCAGCCCAGACGTTCGCGCATCATCTCGACGACGTTGAAGAAGTCGGCGCCGATGCGGTCCATCTTGTTGACGAAGGCCATGCGGGGCACGCCGTACTTGTCGGCCTGGCGCCAGACCGTTTCGGACTGGGGCTCGACGCCGCCGACGGCGCAGAAGACGGCGATAGCGCCGTCGAGGACGCGCACGCTGCGTTCCACTTCCACGGTGAAGTCCACGTGGCCCGGCGTGTCGATGATGTTGATCTCGTGCTCCGGGTTGTTCGAGTCGTTGTTGTATCGCCAATAGCAGCGGGTCGCCGCCGAGGTAATGGTGATGCCTCGTTCGCGCTCCTGCTCCATCCAGTCCATTTCGGCGGCGCCTTCGTGCACCTCACCGATCTTGTGGGACTTACCGGTGTAGAATAGAATGCGCTCGGTCGTGGTCGTCTTGCCGGCATCGATGTGGGCCATGATGCCGATGTTTCGGACTCGACCGAGGGGGTGTTTGCGAGGCATGAGAGTTGTCCTTTATCATCCAGTACTTGGAAAGTTCGGGTGCGGTTCAAGAGCGCGGCGGGAGAGCCGGTCCCTTGACGAAAGCGGCGCCTCTCCTATCTACCATTCCCGCCAGCCGCCGGATGAAACCCGGACCCGGGGAAAGCGGTCGAGAGCCTACCGCGCGCGGGCACAAGACCCGCCACTTTGAAGGCCCAATGGGCACAAAGCGCGGAGTTTGCTAGGCCGTCCCTCCGCTCCGGTCAAGGCGGAAACGCGGATTTCACGCAATTCCGATAAAAAGCGAAGGGGTGAAAATCGCTCTCGGCGGCTTCTCAGGGCGTCTTCTGGCGGGTCTTGAATTTGCCCGACTCCAGGAATCGGATCGCCAGATCCGCCGTCCGGGCTGAAATCGGCAGCATGTTGTGGGGCCGCCGAAGAACCGTGAAGTCCAGCATCCCGGGCAGAATGGTCTCCGCCACTGCCACTGTCATATCGTTGTCGCCGGGAATCAGCGGATTGTAGCCGCGCCCCTTGCCCGTGCCGCCGGCGATCACCCCCAGGTCCGTGCCGGGGTCCAGTTGTCCCGCACGCTCCGCGAGCCCCCGCCCGCCGCGCCGCAATTGAAGCGCCGCCCGCCCCCAGATCAGACTGTAAAGCGGGCCCAGCCGGCGCGACAGCCAATCCGCCATGTGGGCTCCGCGGTTCGGCGGCCCGATCATCACCACGCGCCGCAGCCGTGGGATGTCGTGGTGATTGGTGGCCCAGCGCAGCAGAATCGCCCCCAGGGAAAACGCCACCGCGTCGATCTCGTCTTCTTCGAGGCCTTGCAGAAAAATCGCGAGGCGCCGGCCGTTTTCTGGAATATCCCGGGCCCAGGACCGGTAGCGGAACAGCACCGTCCGCCGGCCAGCGCGCTTCAACCGCCACCCCAGCGGCCACATGATGGCCGAAGGCACCAGCAGCGGAGGGATCAGTACGACGAGGGGAGGGAGGGGCTTCTCTTCGTTATGACCCAAAGGCGGCGGTTGACGGAGCGGGTCGGACATCGTCTGGTTCGAGGGGGAAGGTGCGGCGGCCACGGAACACATATCGCTGAGCGGAATGCGGCCGCTCGCGAGCGGCCTGCTGATATCCTTCCTTGCTCCCCCGGACCAAGAGCATCAAGCACAGAGCGGCCCCGGCCGCCAACTTCCTTGACGAACGTGAGGATTGCGACCTTTGGCGAGCGATACCCTGACCACGACCACAGCCCAGGTAGCCCTCCATGTCGCCGAGCACGCCGGCCATCATGGACCCTCGCCGATTCTGGTGACTATGGTGGCCGCCATCGGCGGCGGTGTGCTGCTGATCTGGGCGGCGCAGAAACTCAAAGTCCCCGCCATCGTGCTGCTGCTGCTGGGCGGCATTCTGCTCGGCCCCAATCTGCTCAACATCATTCAGCCCGCCTCCCTGGGCGATGGCCTGCGGGTCATCGTTTCGCTCGCGGTCGGCCTGATTCTCTTCGAAGGCGGCCTCACCCTCGACCTTTCCGGTTACCGCACCGCGCCCCAGATGATCCGCCGGCTGCTGACCATCGGCGTGGCGGTCACCTTCCTCTTCACCGCCATCGCCATCCGGCTCTTCTTCGATTACTCCTGGGTTTTCTGCTTCCAGGCCGCCAGCCTTGTCATCGTGACAGGCCCGACGGTCATCGCGCCCCTTCTCAAACGCATCAAGATCAACACGAACCTGCACAATATCCTCCACTGGGAGGGCGTCCTCATCGATCCCCTCGGCGTTTTCGTCGCTCTGCTGTGCTACGACCTGATCGTCACTCTCAGCGGCGGCGGCGAGATGGGGATTTCGTTCCTCCAGGCCGGCGGCATATTCCTTCTTCGTATCGCCGACGGCTTGATACTCGGGGCTTTGGGCGGATGGCTGATTGGCCTTTCCATCAAAAAGCAATGGGTGCCGGAGGACATGACCAACGTCTTCGCCCTCGGCGGGGCGGTCCTGCTGTTCGGCCTGGCGGAAGCCATTTTCGAGGAAGCGGGTCTGCTGGCCGTGACGGTGGCGGGGTTCGTCCTGGGCGTCATGCAGCCCGTCGAACTCAAGCGCATCCGAGCCTTCAAGGCCGAGATCACAGACCTGATGATCGGGCTCTTGTTCATGCTGCTGGCGGCGCGGTTGCAGCTCGACCAATTCGCCAGCTTCGGCATCAAGGGTGTGCTGCTCGTGCTGCTGGTGATGTTTGTCGTGCGGCCGCTGAACATCATCCTGTCGTCGGCGGGGCTGGGCATGACCAGACAGGAGGTCACCTTTTTGTCCTGGGTCGCGCCGCGAGGGATCGTGGCGGCGTCGCTGGCCTCGTTCATTTCGCTGCAACTGACGCGCAGCGGCGCGAACTTCGAGAACCCGAGCTTCCTGGAAACGTTCACTTACTCCGTCATCATCGCCACCGTGATCTTGCAAGGCTTCACCGCCGGGCCGTTGGCAGGTTTGCTAGGCCTGCGGCGCCCGGCGCCGACGGGCTGGCTGGTGGTCGGCGCCCATCCCCTGGGCCGCCGGGCCGCCCGCTTTATCCAGGACGTCGCCAAACTGCCCGTCATCGTCGTCGACTCAAACCCCAAGGCCGTCAAGGAGGCCCAGGGCGACGGGCTGACGGCGGTGCTGGCGGATGCGCGCGACCGCAACGCGATCGAGGAGCGCCTCGAGGTGACCGGCATCGGCAACCTCCTGGCCGCCACGGACAACGAAGACCTAAACGTGCTCTTGTGCTCGCGATGGGAGGAAGTCTTTGGCCGCCAGAAGCTCTTCCGCTGGTCCGGCCCCAAGGGCGGCGACAAGGATGGGGCGGAGGATCCGGACGCCCCGGGCCGGCCGATCTGGACGGCGCTGCCCAAACCCTCGCTGGTCAGCACGGAGATCATGCGCGGCGAGGCCACCTTCGTGCAGACCGAGAAACCGCTCGAACATCCCGGCGACATGACCATCCCGCTCATGGCCATCCAGGGCAAGTTCTTGACTCTGGATCACGCGACACTGCTCGCCGAGCCCCCCGCCAAGGTCGAGAGAGCCCGCACCGAAGACATGCCCTCGGGCAAGGACGTGGAAGAAATCCGCAAGATCGGGCCGGCGCTGTATCTGCGCCGCGAAGCCGATTACCTGCGCCGCAGCCTGCGAGCCGAACTGGTGCTGCGCCTCGAAGGCGACGGCGCGCCCAAGGACCTGTCCGAACTCTTCGAACTCATCGTCAGCCGCGTTGTGGCCCTCGAGCCCCGCGTCGACCGGCAGGAAACCGTCAAGCAACTCATCGAACGCGAACAGAGCTTCCCCACCGCCCTCGGCCACGGCGTCGCCGTGCCCCACGCCTACAGCCCCAGCCTCGGCGGCCGCGTCTGTGCCGTGGCGCAAATCCCCGCGGGCATGGACTTCAACGCCCCCGACGGCCAGCCGGTGCATATCGTGTTCCTGCTGCTGAGCAACCCCGGCGACCCGGAAGGTCACTTGGCTACCATCGCGGAAATCGCTCGCCTGATGGTCGACAAGGAGAACCGCGCGCGCCTGATGGATGCCCGCGAAGTCGGCGATGTGCTAGAAGTGGTGCGGCGCCGCGGCAGCGGCACGATCACGCCCCGCGTCGGCAAGTAAGCCGCCTGAAACTTCTCAGGACCTGCGTCCTGGTTTTCTCCGCAATCTACGCCACAACGCCGGGAGCAACGGCTCGGGCCGGGGCGGCGCGGCGGGCGCGGGCTCGGCGCCCTCCGCCGCTGGATGGGCGGCCACGCCGTGGCACGCCACCCGCCGCCCGCAATGGCCCGCCTTCAGCGGTTCGCCGACGGCACAGCGCTGACACAGCGATTTGCGGCACACTGGACACGAAACGAATTCCGTGAAGTTGCCCTGGCGGAAACACTGGTCGCAGATGATGAAGCGGACGGTCATGCCGTGGCCTTGGTGGCGGGGGAATCGGTGACGGGGGAAGAAGGGCTCAACCCGTCGCTTGCAACGAAGTAGTTCCCTCAGTCGGCGCCGGGCAACCCGACTCTCACGCGGGCGATTCCGATTCCGCCGTTCCCGGCCGCACGACGCGGCGTTCGACGCGGGCCGCCATGGACTCGGGTTCGGGGAAATGACCCCGGGCCTTGGCGGCACAGCAGACGACCTCGGCGCCGAAGAGGAAAATTTGCGCCGAGTAATAAATCCACAGCAGCAGGATGACGAAGGCTCCCGCCGCGCCGTAGGCCGAATCGTCGGCCCTTTGGCCCAGGTAATAGCCAATCGCGAATTTCCCCGCAACGAACAGCAGCGCCGTCAGGAAAGCCCCGCCCGCCACCTGGCGCCACGAAAGGCGGACATCGGGCACGAACTTGAACAGCAACGCGAACAGCAGCGTCACGAACAAGAGCGACACGCCGAGGTCGGTGAACTGGGCCACCCAATCGGGCAGCGCCAGCCAAGCGCTGGCACCCTCCATCGCGTGGTTAAGAATCGCGCTGGCGATCAGCGACACCAACAGGCAGAAAATCACCCCGAGGACCATTCCAAAGGCTAGGCCGCGTTTCTTGGCGACAACCTTCCAGCCGATGTCCGGATCGCCGTCGACGCGGAAAATCCAGTTCAACGCGTCCTGCAACCCCAGAAAAACCCGCGACGCGGTGAAGAGAAGGAGCCCCACGCCGATCGTCGCGGCGATGATGCCCGAGCCTTCCCGCTCCGCGGTGGCCTTGAGGAGTTCGCTCACCGCCGATGCCCCCTGCTCGCCCATCAGAGACTGCAACTGGTTGGTGATCTCGCCGCGCGCGTCGTCGCCGAAGATCATTGTCGCCACCCAGATTCCGATCAAGAGCAGCGGCCCCAGCGAAAACGCGGTGTAGAAGGCCACCGCCGCGGCCCAGCGGGGTCCCTTGTCGAAATTCCACTTCTGGATCGTGTCGCGCAGGAATTCGTAGGCGCGTTTCAGCTTCGTTTTCATCGCGGATGTCGTTCTCCTGTCAAAGGTTCGAGGCTCTCGGCGCGTTCCCGCTCCAGCACGCACAGGACCGCCGCTTCCTCGGGGCGGAGGCCTTCGCGATCTTGTCCCAGGCATCGGTCGAAGGCTTTGGCGAGGCCGCCCTCGCGGTAGGATTGGAGGACGCCCGGGTGGACGTAGTACTTGCGGCAGGTGGCAGCCGTGTTGCCCAGCACGGCGGCCGCTTCCTTGATGGCGGAGACGATGGCCTTGTCCGCGGATTTCTCCGAATCCGGCGGCCCCGCCTCACGCAGCGCCATCGCCGCAGCCACGGTGCCGCCCCAGGTGCGGAAATCCTTCGCCGAAAACTCCTGCCCCATCGCCGTCTCCAGATAATCGTTCACATCTTCGCTGGAAACCGCGTGGCGGCCGCCGTCGCCGTCCAGATACTGGAACAGGCGCTGGCCGGGCAACTCCTCGCACTGACGCACGACCCGCGCCGCCCGGGGATCGGTGACGCACAGTTCGTGCTGGCGGCCGCTCTTGCCGCGGAAATGGAAGGTGAGCGAACCCCCTCGCGCATCGACGTGCTCCTGGGTCATGGTGGTCAGGCCATAGGACTCGTTCTCGCGGGCGTATTCATCGTTGCCCACGCGGATCAAGGTCCGGTCGAGCAATCGAACCACGGCGGCGACGACGCGCTCGCGCGAGAGCCGGTGCCGCCGCAGGTCCTCGTCGAGCCGCGCCCGCAACCCCGGCAGCGCATGCCCGAAGGCGATGAGCGTATCGAATTTGTGCGCATTGCGGATCCGCTGCCAGAGTGCGTGATAGCGGTACTGTTTGCGCCCGCGGGCGTCGCGGCCGGTGGCCTGGAGATGGCCGCGCGGGTCCGGACAGATCCAGACATCGCGGTAGGCCGGCGGGATGGCCAGCCGGTTGCATCGCTCGCGCACCGCCGGGTCGTCGATCCGCGCGCCGGAGGGATCGCGGTAGCTCCAGCCCTTGCCCGCGCGGCGGCGGGTGATGCCCGGTTCGGTGTCGCTGACATAGCGCAGCCCCGCCCGGCGGGCGGAGCGCACCGGATCGCCGGGAATCGGCTCGGGATGGGAAGGCCTGTAAGGCGCGGACAAAGGGGGGCGCGGCTCCTGGAAATCACAAAGGACTCGCGCCGAGGCCGCCGCTGCCCTTTCCTGCCTTCGGTGGCAAGATTCCCGCCGCCCCCAATGCGCGCCTGGAAAGCTGATTTCTTATGCCTTACAGTTTTCCACATGCCAGTGCCGACATGCCGAAGGTTTTGCTCTCGCGAAGCGGCCAGGCCCCATCGGCGAACCGAGGAATCGAAACCGCCCCGTGACCACCCCCGCTCCCGCCGAAATCGCCCGCCGGCCCTCGGCCTTCAGCGCCGTGCGCTGGATCCTGGCCACCAGTTTCGTCACCCGCCTTCTGGGCCTGGCGGGGCTGGCGGCGGTGGCACGGCTGGTCTCCGAGGACGGCTTCGGCGCGTACCGAGCGCTGGCGTCGTTGCACTTAGTGGGGCTGGCGGTGTTGCCACTGGGGTTCGATCAATTGGTCGTGCGCGAAGCGAGCCGGCGCCGCGCCTATGCCCAGGGCCTCGTGGGGGCGCTGGTGGCGATGGCGGTGGCTTGTGGGGCTGTGGTGTTGCTGGCGCATCCGCTGCTCGCGGAGATCATGGGCTTGGCGGGCGAGCGCGCCACGCTGCTCTGGTTCGTGCCGCTGGTGCTGGCGATTCAGGCCTTGAAAACCGCCATCAAGCCCGTCCTGGCCGCCGAACTCGCCTTCCGCCGCATCGGCTTCGGCGAGTTCCTCCAGACCCTGACGCTCTGGTTCGGAGGCTTGGGGCTGCTGGCGGTGCTGCCCGAGACCTGGGCGCTGTACGTGGCGTTCGCGGCGGCGGAGGCCATCGAAGCCTGGTTTCTCTGGCGCGGACGGTGGAAATCATGGGGCGCGGTGCTGGCGCGCCCGCGCCAGACGGCCCGGCGGTTCCGGGCGCTGTTAAGGCGCCATCGGCGATTCTGCGGCGTGCTGGCGGCGGATCAGGGTCTCAACATCGCCAGCGCCCAGGCTCCGGCCCTGCTCCTTGGCGGCCTGATCGGCCCCGCTGCCGTGGCGGCCTTTTCGTCCAGCAACTTCCTGATCACGCTGCCGTTGCTGCTGCTGGTGGGGGCGCTGGGGCGAGTGGTCTTCCCGAGCCTGTCCGGCCTTTCCGAAGACGACCTGCGCGCCCGGGTCTACCAGGCGCTGCGGGGCTCCGCCGCCTTCATCGCGCCGTTCCTGATTTGGCTCGCGCTCTTCTCCGCCACCATCGTCCGCGCCGTGCTCGGGCCGGAATGGGCCGAGGCGGCGGCGCCGCTGGTGCCGTGGCTGGCGATGTATCTGCTGTTCGTGGGGGTGTTTTCGCCGATTTCCAGCCTCGACGTCCTGCGCGACCGGCCCGAGGTCGGCCTGTTCTGGAACATCGCCGCCGTGGTGCTCCGCGCCGGTGCCATCGTCCTTGGCGCGCGCTGGGGCGTGGAGGGCGCCATCGCCGCCTTCGCGGTCGTTTCCGCCGCGCTCTGGATGGTGCATGGCGCCCTGATGGGCTGGCTTCTGGGCGAGGGCCAGGCGCGCTTCCATGCCGCGTGGCTGCGGTACGTGCCGCTGTGGATGGCGGTGGGCGGAGCCTGGTGGGCGACGCGCTGGCTGGCGGGGGAAGGCTGGCTCGCCCTGGCCCTCAGCCCCGTGGCGGCGGCCGGGTATTTCGGCGCGCTCTGGCTTCTGGACCGCGAGACGGCGGGCCTTGGCCTGCGGCTGCTGCGAAGAAAGTAGGGAGGCACGCAACTTTTTGCAATCCCCGCTTGTGCCCGCTTCACGCCCGATGACACAACGGCTTTCATCCTGAAGTTTATGGAGGGCCAGCGCCCATGCGCGACCTCGAGCAGACCGCCACGAAACCCGAGCGGCTCGTTTCTCTGGACAATTTCCGCGGCATCACCATCGCCGCCATGATCATCGTGAACAACCCGGGTACCTGGGGCGCGATGTACAAGCCCCTGACGCATGCCCAGTGGGACGGATGGACGCCGACGGATTTCATTTTTCCGTTCTTCCTGTTCATCGTGGGCGTGGCGATGGTGTTCAGCCTGGACCGCCGGCTGAACGCCGGGGCGCCGCGCGGCCCGATCCTGCGCAAGGCCGGCGAACGCGCCGCTGTCCTGTTCGCCCTCGGAATGATCATGACCGGCTTTCCCAACCTGCGGCTCCTGATGCCGTGGCTGCTGCTGATCGCCGGGCTCAAGATCGCCGAGACGGGCGAGTCGAAGGAAAACGGCAAACCGTGGCTGGTCGGCGGGTTGGCGACGCTCGGCGCCGCCTTCCTCTGGTTCATCCTGGATTTCGCCCATTTCCAGGGCGACACCGTGGCGCTGAGCTGGAAAGCCCTCTTCCCCCTGACCAACGACCTCAACGCCATCGAAGGCGTCAGCGCCTGGACGATCCGCGTGCCCGGCGTCCTCGCCCGCATCGCCCTCGCCTACATTCTCGGCACGATCGTCATGGTCTTTTGCCGGGGCTGGAAGGGCCGGACGGCCTGGGCCGTGGGACTGATGGTGCTCTACTATCTCATTTGCCTGCTCATCGATGCGCCCGACGGCTACGACTTTGCCGAAGGCGTCAAACCCGACGCCCCCGCCGACGCGCCGTTCCCGGGTCTGCTGCACGACTGGATCGATGTGAAGCTCCTCGGCGATCATCTCTACAGCCATCGCCCCGACCCGGAAGGCCTCTTGTCCACCATCCCCTCGGTGGCGACGGTGCTGCTGGGCGTCCTGACGGGCCAGTGGCTGCGCAAGGAGGGCGAGTCCCCCATGCGCCGCGCCGCCGGGATGGCCATCGCGGGCGCGGTCCTGCTGGTGCTGGGCCTGGCGTGGGACCTTGTTTTCCCGATCAACAAGAAGATCTGGACCAGCAGCTACGTGCTCCTGATGGGCGGCTGGGCGCTGCTGTTCCTGGCGCTGTGCTACTGGCTCAACGACGTGATGAAATGGCGGAAGTGGAGTGTGCCCTTCGTCATTTTCGGCATGAACGCCATTCTGCTGTTCTTTGGCTCGGGCATTGTCGGGCGCCTGCTGATCGTCATCAAAGTCGGCGAAGGCGTCGCTCTCAAGACCTGGATCTACAACAACCTCTTCGACTCCTGGATCGGCCCCGACAAGCTCGCTTCGTTCTCCTATTCCGTGGTGAACCTGGCCCTGTGGCTCGTGGTGCTGACGGTGTTCTACAAGAAGAAGTGGTTCCTGAAGGTGTAGCACAGACTCTCCAGTCTGTGGCCCACCTGTTCGAGAAAAAGCGCCGCCCAGTACGGGCGGGGCGCCCGTGACACCTTCTAACTTCAGGCTTATCAAAGGAATAGTGCGCGAGCCCTCTCCAGCCCGTGGGCCTACTGAACTGGGTGTCTCTCCGCGGGGAAGGGATCGAGGCCGTTTCTCCAAAGCTGTCCTTGCGTTTTGCAGGGGTTTTCCGTATTCGAGTGCTGGAATCCACCCGACTTCAGGAGCCCCTGCGCCATGATGAAGACCTTTTTCGCCCTCGGAGCCGCCGCGCTGCTGGCCGCCGGCACCGCCCGCGCCGCCGATCCGGCCGGCGCCACCCTCGAAATCCTCATCTCCGATCTCGGCATGGGCGCCGAATTCATCTACATCGCCGACGGCGCCGACCCGATGATCCCGGAGTGGAAACTGCTGCGCACCACCGATGGCGAGGCCGTCACCGCCAGTGATCTCCTCGCCCAGGTCCGCACCCTGATGGACAGCCGCCAGCGGGCCGACTGGACCGCGGCGCGGAACCTTCTGGAAGTTCTCCTCGCCGACCCGTCGGTGGAACTGACCGACGCCGAACGGGCCGAGGCGCAGGACCTCCTGGCGCGGATCACGACCCACCTGAGCCAGCACAAGGGCGTCATCATCCCGGGTCCCGGCGAGGGCGTCATCGAACTGCCCGAATGGGTTCGGAACAACACCATCGGTGTCGTCTACGACGTGGCCGAACCGGAAAATTCCTTCGTCCTGATCGCGAACGACATCCAGGCCAAGGGGGACGTTGTGGACGCCTACCCCTCGATCGTCGTCAAAGACATCCTGCCCGGCGAAGTGGTCTTTGAATACGAAGGTGTGGAGTTCCCGGTTTCCGTGGGCGGCAGCGTCGTTGGGCTTTGATCCCCCCCTTGACTCCGCGTCCATCCGCGTCCATCCGAGGTTCCAAATTCCTCTGATCCCTCCTGGAGATCCGCGACCCATGCCCCAGCTCATCCCCTCGCCCACCCGCATCGAAGCCGCCGGCACCAAGCCCAAGCTGATCGACGAATACTTCGGCGCCGTGAACAGCGGCGACACGGCCCTCAGCGTCGCCCACATGCGATCGCCAGGGGGCTGGGAAGAACCGGGCCAGCGCCCGGAATTCGACGAATACACGGTGGTTCTGAAGGGGCTGCTGCGCGTAGAGGTCGAGAACGGTTCGCCCATCGACGTGGCCGCCGGCCAGGCGATCCACACCCGCGCGGGGGAATGGGTGCGGTACTCGACGCCGACGGAGGAGGGCGCCGAGTACATCGCCGTCTGCCTGCCGGCCTTTTCGCCGGGGACGGTGCACCGCGACGAGTAGGCGAGCGCCAGGGAAGGCGGCTTCCTTGGGCGTTTTCCGCCTGAGGGCGGGACTCCGAGCGGTTGAGCCCCCGGTTCGAACCGCGCGGCGCCACGAACGTGGAATCGCTGGGTTTCGTGGTGGGAAGGGGCGTGGGGAGAAGTGGAAAAGTGGGTCATGGCGAGGCGCCTCCTGGGATTCGAGATCGAACAGGAAGGAGGGTCTCACAGCCCCCGCCGTTTGTCCCCTCATGTGGAGCTTCGGGGACAAGAAAGACAAAATACACTTACCGCACTAAACGGACAAAAGGAGCTTACGGGCGGGTAAGTCGGGGAATGGGAGGGGTTTGGAGGTGCGAAGTGAGGTGAAGGGGCGCGGATTGGGGGTGCTCGTCGTCCCGCGTTCACGCGGAAAGGGCGGAGGGAAGCCTTGGAATCCCCAACGTTCTGCCTTGCCTCGCGAGGTCAACCCAGCCCCTTCCCTCCTACCGCAGCAACCGCGCCGCCTCGACCGCGTGGTACGTCAGGATGATGTCGGCTCCGGCGCGGCGGATGGCGGTCAGGCTTTCCATCATGGCGCGCTCGTAATCGATCCAGCCCCGCTCGGCCGCCGCGTGCAGCATGGCGTATTCGCCGCTGACGTTGTAGGCGGCGACGGGGATGTTGAACGTGTCCTTCACGCGCCGGATGACGTCGAGATAGGCGAGGGCCGGTTTGACCATGACGATGTCGGCGCCTTCGGCGATGTCGAGTTCGACCTCGCGCAGGGCTTCGTCGCTGTTGGCGGGGTCCATCTGATAGGCGCGGCGGTCGCCGAATTGGGGGGCGCTCTCGGCGGCCTCGCGGAAGGGGCCGTAGAAGGCCGACGCGTACTTGGCGGCGTAGCTGACGATTGGGGTGTGGGTGAACCCGGCGCCATCGAGCCCGGCACGGATGGCGGCGACGCGCCCGTCCATCATGTCGCTGGGGGCGATGACGTCGGCGCCCGCCTCGGCATAGGCCAGCGCCGCGCGGGTCAGGACCTCCAGCGTCGCGTCGTTATCCACCTCGCCCGCGTCCGTCAGCAGCCCGCAATGGCCGTGGTCGGTGTATTCGCACAGGCACACATCGGCCCACACCATCAGGTCCGGAAGCGCGTCCTTGAGCGCCTGGATCGCCCGGGGGACGATCCCATCCGCCGAGCAACCGGCGGATCCGGCGGCGTCTTTGGACTCGGGAATGCCAAAGAGAATCACCGCCGGCACCCCCGCGTCGAAGGCCACGCGGGCGTCCTTGACCAGTTCGTCCACGGAGAGCTGAAAGCATCCGGGCATGGACGAGATCGGATTGCGCACCCCGCCGCCGGGCCGGGCGAACATCGGATAGACGAACTGGCTCGCACTGAGCCGCGTTTCGCGCAGCATGGCGCGGAGGGCTTCCGTGCGGCGAAGGCGCCGCATGCGGCGCTGGGGAAAAGGGGGCGTGGGTGGGGTCATGAGGCGTGGGTCCTGGGGTCGGGTTTAGCCACGGATGGGCACGGATTGGGATTCGGATGGGAGGGCGAAGGCTGATTTTCGGGGAAGGAGCGCTGGGGTTGGGGCTTCAATCGATTTGTGGGAAGATGGGAAATGGCACATCCCCTCTTACAGCGGAGAGTCGCTTGATGCCCATTCTGAATACTGCTCTGTCGGTGCCGGATTAGGACTCGAATGATTGAACCCGGTTCCCCCGCATTTCCTCACCGAGTAAGAAGACACCGCATTCCGACAATTTTGCCCAATCTAAAAATTCATATTCTCAAGGCCCCTTCCTCCCTCGCATCCAAACCTATCTCCGAAAAATCCGCCCCCCCTAACCGTGGCCATCCGTGGCCACCTCCTCCAACGCCTCCACCAGTCCCGCAAACGACCGCTCCTCCGGCTCGAAACTAACCTCCAGACCAACCGCCCGCGCCGCGCGCGAGGTCGTTGGGCCCATGGAACCGATCACTCGCCCCGCCATCCGCGCCACCACGTCCGAGCCGGCCAGCGCCTCCGCCGCCGAGGCGCTGCACAAGAGCACCGCCGCGTCCGGCCAAGCCTCCAGCGCCTGCGCCAATTCGCCGTGATCGCGCACGGGCTCCATGCGATAGGCCACCGGGTCCACCACTTCGGCCCCGGCGCCGCGCAGTCCCTCCGCCAGGTCCGGCCGGGCGCTCTCCGCTCGAGGGTACAACACGCGCCGCCCCCGCAAATCCGCCGCCCCCGCCATCGCGCGGGCCAAACCGGCGCCTCCCACGTCGACGGGAAGGACTACCACCGTGCCGCCGCGCTCCTCCACCGCCCGCGCTGTGGCGTTGCCCACGCAGGCCACCCGCGCGCCCAAACCGGCGAGCGATCCCCCGCACAATTCCGCTACGGCAGCCACGGCGCGCGCACTCGTGAAGGCCACCCAATCGAATTCCCCCACACGCGCCACCGCCTCGCGCAGCGGCCCGTCGTCGTGCGGCGGAAAAGCCCGCACCAACGGGCACACCACCGCCTCGAACCCGCGCGCCCGCAGCGCCCGGCCCAGGGGCCCGTCCTCCGGCGACTCGTCGCCTGTCACAATCGCCGCATGTTTCATCGTTCCAACATCTCCGCCGCCATTTCGCCGATCATTTCGGCGCGATTTATCCCGCCCACCGACCGCGCTTCGAGGCATTCGCCATCGCGCATCAACCGCCCCTTGATCCCCAACATGCCGCCGCCGAGGTGCTCTCCCAGGGCCCCCACCGGCGCGTGGCATCCGCCACCGAGCGCCGCCAGAAACGCGCGCTCCGCCGCCACGCAGGCCGCCGTCACCGGGTCGTGGATGGCGGAAAAGGCTTCCTCCTCGCCGGCGCGGACCTGCACCGCGATGGCGCCCTGGCCCGGCGCCGGATACATGTCCTCCAGCGCGAATGGCCGCATCCACGGCACCGCCAGGCCCAGCCGCTCGATCCCCGCCGCCGCCAGCACCAGCGCGTCGAATTCCCCCCGCATCAGCTTCTCCAGCCGCGTCGGCACGTTGCCCCGGATGTCGGCGGTGCGCAGGTGCGGGTGCTTCCATTGGAGCTGCGCCGTCCGCCGCAGGCTCGACGTCCCGGCGAGGCCCTCGAACGTGGCGAGGTCGATTTCCTCGCGCGCCACCAGCACATCCATCGGGTTTCCCCGGGCCATCACCGCGCCCAGTGCCAGGCCATCGGGCATCGCCGTCGGCAAGTCCTTCAGACTATGCACCGCGCAGTCGATCCGTCCCTCCGCCAGCGCCACCTCCAGCTCCTTGGTGAAGGCGCCCTTGCCGCCGAATTCCCGCAGCGCCACGTCCTGGCGCCGGTCGCCCTCGGTGCGGATGATCGTTTCCTCGATCAGCAATTCCGGCCGCGCCGCCTTCAGCGCCTCCACCACCAGCGCCGTCTGGGCGCGGGCCAGCGCCGACCCGCGCGTACCCACGCGCAGCACCGTCCGGTCCAGATTGTGCTCGTCTGAGATGCTCCCCAACGTGTCGCGCCTTTCCATTGACGGCTGGCGCCACCTTGGGGAACCCCTCGCGCGCGAGCAATGATGAAACAGCGCCTCTACTCCATCCTATTCCTGGCGATCTTCGCCCTCAACGGACTGGCCGAGTTCGCCGCCATCGTCGTTTCCCCCGCCTTCGCGCCTCCCACTGCCGCCGCCGAATCGCGAGAGGAGCCCCCCACCCCCGAGAGCAACGTCTGCTGCGCCTGCTGCCGGTCGGTGAACGGGTATTGCAGCCTCGACGAATTCGGCCAGCCGCACTGCTGCTGCAGCCCGGCGCGCCAAACGCCCCCGCCCGCCGACGGCACGCCCATCCTCGCTATGCCCTGCGGCGAGGGCGCCCCGCCCCGCTCCGAAGCCCCCGTCCCCGGCTCCCTCGGCTTCCGCTTCCTCGCGCCAAGGCAAGGGCTTCACCTCGCGGAACCTTTTGTCGCCGAGGCCACTATTTCCTTCCGCTCTTCTCAAATCCTCGACAGAGCCTTCGCCCCCATCCCCCCACCTCCGCAGGCCGCTTAAAGGTAGCACGGGCGTCCCGCCCGTGACCCGCCACGCCTTACCCACAACCCACCACTCCCATCCCCGCCGCGCCGCTCCCCAGTGGCCGCGCGCCCCCACGACCTGCCTACGGAGGCAACACCTACCCCTCATGTTCGCTCAAACACACCGGCGCCCCCGCGCGTTCACCCTCATCGAACTTCTCATCGTCGTCGCCATTATCGCGGTGCTGGCGGCCATCGCGGTTCCCAACTTCCTGGAAGCCCAGACCCGCGCCAAGGTCAGCCGCGTCACCGCCGACATGCGCTCCATCGCCACCGGCCTCGAAGCCTACGCCGTCGATTCCAACGCCTATCCGCCCAACGTTTTCGACGCCGCCGGACGAGGCAACATCATGACCATGCCCATGGGCCAGATGCCCTTCGTCCCCTACACGCTGACGACCCCCGTGGCCTACATGACCGACGTGCCGCTCGATACCTTCAAGCCCGTCGTGATGTCCGATCATAAGCATTCGTTCGTGTACTTCAACGCCACCAACGTCCCGGACGAAGTCAACCGCCAGACTTACCGCGCCCGCGTCGAGAGCCTGGCCATGGCCGACACCGGCAAGGCCATCACGCCCGCCTGGGCCATGCTCTCCACCGGCCCGGACCAGCGTTTCGGCACCATGGCCCGCGAGGTGGACCGCCGCGGGTCGCTGCCCATCTACGAAATCATGACGATGCCGATGGCCTCGATGGGCTCGATCCATCAGTACGACCCCACCAACGGCACCATCAGCGACGGCGACATCGTGCGTTTCGGTCCGTAGGGAGCTTCAGCCAGCCACCGCGCGCCTCAAGAACAGCAGCCGCGTAATCCCATAGGCCTTGTCGCGCTCGATTTCCCATGAATCCGGGAGGTCGAGCGCTTCGTCTTTGTGCAACTCGAGGACGGCCAGGGGGTCGGGGGCCAGGAGGCCGCTGGCCGGGAGGGCGGCGAGGGTTTGCTGGCCGGCGCCGCTGTGGTAGGGCGGCATCAGGAAAATCAGACCGAAGCCGCCCGCCTCGGCCTTCACGCCCGAGAGCGCCCCCGGCAGCATCCCGCCCACGACCTGGCTCTGGCCATCGTAGCGCATCTTGGCGATGTTGGCGGAGACGACACGGCGGGCGTCGGCGCCGCCTTCCACAAAGGCGGCGTGGCGCGCGCCGCGGCTGAGGGCTTCGAGGCCGACGGCCCCGGACCCCGCGAAGAGGTCCATCACGTTGGCGCCGGGCACGTCGCCCTGGAGGATGTTGAAGAGGGATTCGCGAACGCGGTCGCGCAGGGGCCGGGTGGCGGAGCCTTCGAGCGTCTGGAGCTTGGTGCCGCGCCGTTCGCCCGCGATGATTCTCAGCATGTCAGGCAGCCGGGTCCTCTGTCAGGAAAACTTCCGTGCCGGGCTGGACATATTCGCCCGGCACGGACAGGGGAACCGTGATGGTCAGGCTGGGGATGTCGAGGAAAGAAATGGTGCGCTCGGCGTCGACGATGGCGGTTTCGAAGGCCGTGCCGTAAGGCGTGCGCAGCGTCACGGGCCGGCCCCAAAGTTCTTCGAGGTCGTTGGCGGAAGGGGCGGCGTATTCGGGGGCGAAGTTCTTGCCTCCGATCAGCAGCACGCGGTCGAGGGCGGCGATGGGACTGCTTTCAAGAACGGTCATGAGCCAGGGCACGGGGGCGGTTCCTCCAGGGGCGGCATGTCGGAGACGTCTTCCCCGAGGTCCTGGTAGGTGGCTATCATCGCGCGTTGCAGGTCCGCAAGGGACGGGGCTGGCTGGTCCGGTCCAAGCGCTCCAAAATCCTGCCATAGGAGACATTTGGCCCGCACGCGGGAAAACGGCTTCGGCAAGTCGTATTTGTCCCAGGCCTTTTTGAAGCGGATGGAGTTCTCGCCCCGGTGGACGAGGATGAAGACGCGGGCGCCGGTGGCTTTGGCGAGGGTGAGGACGCCGGGCTGGGCTTTGCCACGGGGCCCGCGGGGGCCATCGACGGCCATCATGCCGATGCGGCCGCGCTGAACTTCGTGGATCAGGGCCAGCAGACCGGCCGCGGCCCGCTTCTTCGTGCTACCCCGGACCGCCACGGAGTTGAAAGAGTGGGCGACGGATGCCATCAGGTCGCCATCGCGGCTGGTGCTGACCATGGTGGCGCCATTGTAGCGCCGGCCCTTGGGATCGACCTGGAGCAAGTGACCCAGCACGCAAGCGGAGGTGCCATGAAAGGCGGCCATGACCCGGGGATGGGAGCCATCGCCGAATTGTTCGAGGGCTTCGCGGCCCTCGACCTCGATGCGCCAGGTGCGCATCCACAGCTTGATGATTCCCAGCGAGAGCGGGACGACGAGGTGCTGGAGCAGCCAGAAGCGTAGGGCGCGCGTGCGGCGTTTACGGGTAGTCATGGGGCGGGGAGGGGGGCCGGGCGAGGCTCGTGAGAAATGAGACGGGGCAGGGGAAGAATTTCCCTTTATCCTAGGAAGGTCAAAGCTTTATAGCTTGGATTCCGGAAACGCGAGGAATGCTCGCCCTCCGGATTTCCCCCGACGACAGGACGGTCTCGTGACGCCCGAGGAAGATCGCCGACAATCGCCCCGCATAGGCTGCCGCTTCAACGCGGAACTTTACATCCTCCTGCCGGAAGAAACGTTTCGCCCGTTCCCTTACATGGTGACCGTCTTCAACGTGTCCGAGGGCGGCGCGATGGTCAAGTGCCCCAACATCCCCAAGGACATCCAGAAACTCCTGGCCACCACCGTGCGCTTCGCCCGCCTGGCGGTGCGCAGCGAAGGCCGCGCCGCGAAAATCTACTGCCGCATCATCCGTGCGACGCCCGATAACGGCGCCATTATCCTGGCCCTGGATTACGATCCCCGCGACGCCGAAGCCGAGCACGCCATCGAAATCATCACCGAACGCGCCAAGGCGTCCCGGCGCGAGCAGTCCACCCCCCTGCCAGACGACGAAGACAGCGCCGAAGACGTGGCCAAGTCCGACTGAAGACCCCGCCCCGCGCCTCCGCCCGGAGCTTGATCCTTCGACACGAATTCACCACGGAGACACGGAGGCACGGAGATGTTTGAGGCGAGAGATGTTACGTCAATCCGCCGCAGGCCCCGCTTCCCTGTCCGGATGACTGAGGATAACCCAAACTTTTTCTCTCTGTGAAACCTCTGTCCTCTGTGCCCTCTGTGGTAAAAAAATAAGAAGGACCCGGAAAGGCGGCGACCCCCTTGCATTGCGATCTGTTGGTTTTGGGCGGCGGAGTCATTGGCCTGGCCTGTGCCCGCGCCATCCACGACCGCCATCCGGGGCTGCGCGTCGCCATTCTGGACGCCGACACCGGCGCCCTGCCCGCGTCCCGCGCCGCCGCCGGGATGCTCGCGCCCTTTGCCGAATTCGCCGAAGACTCGCCCCTGGCCCGCTTCTGCACGGAAAGCCTCGCCCGCTATCGCGGCGGCTGGCTCGACCGCCTGACTAAGGAATCGGGCGTCGCCGTCGAGTGTCTCTGGAATGGCACCCTGGTCCCCGCCTTCCTGGGCGAGGACGCGCGCTTTGACGCCAAATGCCGCGACATCGCCGAGCGCGGGCTTGCGCACCGAATCCTCGAAGGCCCCGCCCTGCGCGCCGCCGAACCCGCTCTCGCCCCCGCGATCGAGCGCGCCCTCTGGCTGCCCGAGGGCGTCCTGAACCCGCGCCAGCTCCACGATGCCCTGCGCGAAGCGGGGCGCCGCCGGGGGTTTGTTTTCCTCGAAGATCGCGCCACCGAGGTCATCGCCGACGGCGCCCGCGTCGCCGGGCTGCGGCTGGCCGGCGGGGGCGAGGTGGGTTGCGAACGGCTCCTCGCCGCCACCGGAGCCTGGGGCGAAGCCGTCGCGCGGCTCCTCGACGTCCGCTTTCCCGTCGGGCCCGTCAAGGGCCAGGTCGGCCGCATCGCCGCGCCGGACGGCCTCCTGCGCCACATCATCCATCTCAAGGCCCTCTACCTCGCCCCCCGTCCCGGCCAGGGCGTCGTCCTGGGCGCCACCGAAGAACCCGGCGCCGGCTTCGACACCACGGTCGCCCCCCGAGTCATGGCCGATTTCCACGCCGACGCCGCCCGCCTCGTGCCCGCGCTGGCGGACTGTCCGCTGGCCGAGGCCTGGGCCGGGTTCCGCCCCCGCACCCCCGACGCCGCCCCCCTCCTCGGCCCCATCGCCCGCTGGAGCAACGTCCTCGTCGCCACCGGCCACTTCCGCAACGGCATCCTCCTGACCCCCCTGACAGGCGAGGTGCTGGCGGGGCTGTACGATGGCGAAGCGGCGTGGGAGGAGTTCGCGGCGGAGCGGTTTGTGGGGGTGGGAGGCAGGTCGTGATGGCAGAGCGATGGCAGAAGAACTCGTCCGACCAATGCACCGCTTGGAAGCGGGTCGGAAACTTGGGGTACCAGGGTTCGGGAACGACCAATTTCAATGTGCCGACGGCGGGTCTGGCGGCCGCGACCAATGGCGTCTCGTCCGGCTCGACGCTTGAGTTTCTGGTGATCGATCCGGTTTCCGGCAACCACGCGATGTCTGCCCTGGCAGTGGGAGGATAAAATGCGAACCATTCCTTGTTTACTCGTATTGGCTACAATGTTGGGCGGATTTCCCTTCCCGGTCAGTGGCGATTCGTTTAACCGAACAACTTTTATACTAGCCGAATTCTATGATCTCGAAGGTCGAACAGGATTTAACACCCGCCTGAAACCAAGCTCGGAAGATGCGACATATGTTTTCGTACATGGAGGAGGCCTGCCTTATTTCCAACCGGACGTCGGTTTTGCAGAAACGTTGCCAATTGCGGCCGGAACACCCCTTTCATTCAAGACAGTAGCTCCTGAAATTCCAGGAGTAGGTACATGTGTGACAGGATACCTGGGAGCAGAGAGCTTTGTGAATGGAACAACGGTTACATGGTTCGTTCCTGTGAAAGCAAGCGAGGTGTCGCTGAGGCCGTTTGGGGAGGATGTTTCCGATAGCCTATCCGAAACCACAGATGACTTTGTGAGAATTGATTTTCTTATGAGTGTCACATCTAACCGCACAACACCTTCGTTGCAAAGCGGGATTACCTGGATTCCAAATCTATCTGAACGATCGGTTACGATCACTGTCGAGTACTTGAATGGGAATCGACTGGCCGACAGGGGCATGGATACGCATGTGTTTCCATCAGCGACAACAGATGGTCCATTCCCTGATTTTTTTCTCAATTGGGGTGATCACCTTCGCAACGATCAGCCGCCTTACGATCCTTCTCACGCACGGTTCGGTTTCGATGCCCCCATTGGCCCTATGCGAGTCCATTTCAAGATGGATGGATACACAACCGAAACGCTGAACATTGACGCTGAAAACTTCTATTACTACAAGTATTACGGCTTCGTCACCCCCAACTACGACGGCACCGAGCCCCCCGGCCCCGGACCGAACGAACTTTCAAAACCCAACTTCCCCGACGAGCCCAGCCTCGGCCTGATCCGCAAATCCATTGCCGACGTGGTGACCTGCGGCTGTATTCCCACATCGGAAATCGAACCTTACATCGAACAAAACGACGACACAATCCGCGACGCCGCCGACATTGTCCGGGCCATGGTGCAGGGAGCGGAGTCCCCATGAAAGTCCTCCTCTTCAACACAGCCCACCGGTGGATCGGCGAGGCGGCGGGGACGGAGCTTCTCGCCCGGGCTCTCGCCGGGGCGGGGGTCGAGGTGCATATGGCGGTGCCGGCGCGCGGAGGCATCGGCGGCGATCTGGACCGCGAAGGCGCGCCCTATACGATCCACGATATTCCGTGGCGGCTGAGCAAAAAGTACCGCCGCCCGGGCGATCCGAACGCCTTGGCCCAGTACGCGGCGGCGCGGCGGTTGATGCGTGATCTGGCGCCGGACATCGTGCACGCCGGGCGGGGCAAGGAGCATTGGCTGGCGGCGTTCCTGCGGCCCGTGGCCCATCCCCGCGCGGCCATCGTGCGCACACGCCACGTGGTGCTGCCGATGAAGCAGGGGGCCGCGAATCGCTGGCTCTTTCGCTATGGCACCGACGCCGTGACGGCGATCAGCGACGTGGCTTTTCGTGGCCTGGGGACCCTCGGCGCCCACCTGCCCGCCGAACGCCGCCGCGTGATTCTGGGCGCGGTGGACACGAGCGCCTATCGCCCCGGCCGACGCAGCGAACGCCTGCGGGCCAGGCTCGGCGCCGGGGCCGAAGACGCGGTGCTGGTGGGCTGTCTGGGCCGGTGGCAACGCGTCAAAGGCCACGACGTGTTCCTGGAGGCGATGGCGCGGGTGCTGCAGGACGAGCCGCAGGCGCGGGCGCTGGTGGCGGGGCGGAAAGTGAGCCTGAAAAACCCGAAGCTGGAGGCCCTGCACGAACGTACCGTGGTGGCTGCCGGGGTGGCCGATCGCGTGGCGTACCGGGGGACCCTGGCCGATCCGGCGGAGTTGATCGCGAGCCTGGACATCGGCGTCATCGCCAGCCGGGGCAGCGAAGGCTTCAGCCGCATCGCGGTCGAGTACTTCGCCAGCGGCGTCCCGGTCATCGCAACCCACGTGGGCGCCCTGCCCCAGATGGTGGCCGACGGCGAGACGGGCCTCCTGGTGCCGCCCGAGGACCCCGCCGCCCTGGCGGAGGCCATCGGGCGCCTGGTGTGCGACGCGGCGCAGCGACGCCGCCTGGCCGAAACCGCCCGCGCCGCCGTCGCCGAAACCTACGCCCCCGAACGCCTCGCCCGGGAAATGATCGCCGTGTACGAGGCGGCGCTGGCGGCCCGGGGTTCCTCTAAGTGATCACCGCAGAGACGCGGAGAGCGCTGAGAAGTTTGGAGTTCTTGAGGTTGCACAGGGATTCTGGCGTTTGTCGAATTCTTCGCGTACGGAACGCGGGAGCCTGGTTTTTCTTGATATTCCCAAAAGTTCGAGACACATCCTCGAAGATCGAGACTCCTTTTCTGACGAACAGGAAGTTGAAAAATCCAGAAGCAGCGACCGATTATTCTCCCCACTGGACTTACTGCTTTTCTTGCTATCCCCCTCAACCGCTATTCTGGCAACCTCTGTGCAAACTCTGTCCTCTGTGCCCGCTGTGGTGAAGAATCCAACAGCTTTCCGTTACGCCGTGCGAAATCGTTTGCCAGTTGGCGCGCCTTGTGCTCCTCTTCGGTGCGTCTCGGCAGTCCCGGAAACCGGGGGGTGCGCGGGATGCGACATCATTCTCAGAAGGATTCTTTTCCTCCTTTATGCCTTGCAATGACATCACAGAGACCGTGCGTCTCGTGCTCGACCTGGACGACAACGTCCTCGATTATTCCCTCATCAAGCGCTCCTGCGGCAAAGCCGTGGGCGAGCGCTCACTGATCCTCTCCTGGATTCGCGGACGGCGGGCAGACGACCTTCTCAACGACGATGTGGAGGCATTCCTGGAAGCGTATCCGAACGAGGATGAAACGCTCGAATTCCTGTACTTGAAACACTTTTTCGCCGTGCGCGCGGGTCTCGCCGTGCTGACCGGCCGGGAATGCGGCAGCATCGGCAGCGAATGCGTCGCCCAATCCATCACCTGCGACACCGAAGGCACCGAATTCATCGGCCAACTCAAGATCGCCGTGCTGACCGAAAAGATCAAGAGCTGCGGCGGCTGCGGGTCCTGCGGCTCCAAGAAGAAGGCCAGGAAAGCCGAGCCCGCCATGGCGGGAGCGGCGGCGGGCTAAGAGGCCCGTTCGGCCAAACAGGCAGCGAAGAATCAGTCGAAGGGCCGGGGGCGTATGCTCTCCCGGCCCTTTTTTCTGCGCCCGAACCTCGAGAGAAATGCGACCTCCCATATCCGGGCCTGTCACTCTTTACACAGTTTCCTGCACCGATTCGACTTTCCGGCGCAACTACTTGCCGAAAACTCTTGTCATGGCCAATCCGCTCTCCTACGTTATGACTCTTAGAGTCCAGAAAGCGACTCATATTGCCGGAGGAGACGATACTATGCCCCCCCGACCCATTGCCCGGTCCGCCGCTTGGATTGGCCTTTGCGCCTTCCT
The DNA here is from genome assembly GCA_040219255.1 of Sumerlaeia bacterium. Lineage (GTDB taxonomy): Bacteria > Sumerlaeota > Sumerlaeia > SLMS01 > JAHLLQ01 > JAVJSW01. Next base: position 68,906 of record JAVJSW010000060.1, on the reverse strand, counting down.
GAACCTCTTCACCTTTGCCCCCCTTTCCACGGCGGAACCGACCCCGCTCCAACCCCTCGCGAGCGAGGAAGACTGCGAGCGCTGCGTGGGTCATTTGCTGCCCGGCCGCCATGTCAACAGCCCCCGCACCTACTACCGCATCGACTCGGACCTGCCCGAAATCTACTACACCAACGGTGTCCTCTACTCGACCAAGACGGTCCTGCCCCCGTTCAAGACGGACAAGGGCGAGCCGGTGCCCGAGGAAATGCGAACCCAGGTCAACAAGGGCTTTCGCGGGATCGACGACTCCTTCGAGGTGTTCCTCTACCATCTGGCCAAGCAACTCTCGCCGGACGAAACCCGCCGCATCGTCGTCTATGTCGAGAACATCGGGGATATCGCCGCCCGCATCGAACCCCGCCAGGCCATGTTCCACGGCGGGAACGCGGGAACGCCAACCAGCGTGGAAAGCCAACTGGGCCGCGCCGTCTTCGAAGAAGACTGGGACACGCCGGTCGGATCACTGACCCTGGAGCCCGGCCAGGGCGCGGTCATCGGCATGACCAAAAAGCTGAACAGCAAACTGCAGGACGACAACAATACCGCCGCCACCTTTGTCACCGGTATCGTCCGCGCCGATGTGTCGGCCCCGCAGGGCGTGCACCGGCGGCCAAAGCTTGAAGTGACCGTGCTCTCCCTGCCCGGCAGCACCGACCCGGCGCGTTACGATGACGCCGTGGCGGCTTTGATGGGGACCGGCGCGGACTCGGGCGAGACCTACATGGACCTGCTCATTCCGCCGCCCGACTGCCACCTGCGGCGCGTCGTCGGCACGGCCCGCAACGTCCTCTGGCAGAGCGACCCGGTCGTGATCGATGTGGCCGCGCTGCCGGAAAAGGACGGCGGCCGCGTCACGTTCCCCATGACGCTGCCGGAAATCCAGTCGGCCGGCTGCCGCCAGGCCCAGCAGACCCTGCCCCTGCTGCTCCATCCGCCCTATGTGCGGCCCGATTCCATCGGCAACTATCACATGGAATACTACGTCACGATGACGCTGATGAACGGCGGAGCCGAGCCAAAGACCGTCGACCTTCGTTACGGCAAGGAAGACGCCCGCGTTGGCCTCGTCTGGCAGATGGCGGTGGCGGACGAAGCGATGCCGCTCACCGAACTGGAGAAGCTGCCCACGATCATCGGCTGGGCCGGCAAGTCGGCGGAAGGCTCCGTCGAGCCGGACTACGACGAATCGATGCTGGAGGCCGCCGGGCCCCTGACGCTCGAACCCGGCGAATCGAAAACTGTCAGCCTGCGCACCATGGTGCTGGGCACGGCGTCGCTGCCATACTTCTTACGGGTGACGGCACAGTAGGCGGAGCAGGGCTCCGTCCGCCGCTGGCGCCATCCGGAAGAAAGGGGCCTCGCTGGGTGCGGCGGGGTCCCTTTTCTTTTTGAACCGGAGAGAGGCGCCTGAGGGTTCAAGAAATCACCGCCGAGGCGCACGGAACGCTGAGAGAATCACTGGGTTTCAAGTCAACGGCACCCATCGGCAAGTCCCGATCCCGGGCTCGCTGGCTGCGAAATGACAACTCGTTCGTTCAGAATAGAGATCAGCAAGGCGTCAAGTCGCCAAGATCACCGCACCTTCTTGTTCATTCACAAGAACGAGAGATCATCACCAGACTGACAGATCACTTATTTTCATGGACTTGCCTGGAGAAAGCCTCTATTCCAACCACCCCTTCCAACTGACCTCTGTGAAACCTCTGTCCTCTGCGTCCTCTGTGGTGAAGGATCGCAAGGAGTGGCGGTGGCGGAAATGATGCGCTTGACCGCGCCCGGTTTTCGCTCTGAATTGTCCGAGACTGGCGGCGCGGAAGCGCTCGCTCGGGATTGGCCCGGATTCGGCTCCGGTGCTCGAGACCGGCGGGCTTGTGAAAAAAAGCACAATCGCCGGAACGGAGCAGACGGAGAGCCTTCACCTCGTGGATTATTTGTACGACTACATCGGTGCGGATTTGGAGCGCGTCCGCGGCGCCATCGACCGGGCTTATGACGTGCAGGGCGACCTGATGCGCGATGTCGCCGCCTACGTCCGCCAAGGCCGCGGCAAAATGCTCCGCCCCGCCCTCGTCTGCCTCGCCGCCCGCGCCCACGGCTACGACGCCGACCGCGAAGACGGCCACATCGCCCTCGCCGCCGCCATCGAACTCTTCCACGTCGCCACCCTCTTGCACGACGACGTCATCGACAAAGCCCCCCTGCGCCGAGGCCGCGAAACCGTCAACGCCAAGTGGGGCGACGACGTCGCCATCCTCATGGCCGATTTCCTCTACGCCACCAGTTTCGACCTCGCCCTCTCGACGCTCAACCCCGCCACGCTCCGCCTCCTGGCCCAGACGACGCAAAAAATGACCGAGGGCGAAATGCTCCAGATCGAGCGCCGCGGCGATTGGCTCACCGTCGACGATTACATGACCATCATCGAGCGCAAAACCGCCATTCTCTTCAGCGCCGCCTCCGGCCTCGGCGCCATGATCGCCGGCGCCGAATACGAAGACGTCGAACGCGCCGCCCAATACGGCCTCTCCTTCGGCATGGCCTATCAAATCACCGACGACACCCTGGATTACGAAGCCCAGACCGACAACTGGGGCAAACGCGTCGGAGCCGACCTCAAGGAAGGCAAGCAGACCCTTCCGCTCCTTCAAACCCTCGCCGTGGCCGACGCCCCGGACCGCGAAGCCCTGCGCGCCGTGCTGGGCAATGGCCGCGATTTCGCCACTGTCCAGGGCTATGTCCACAAATACAAGGCCATCGACACCTCCCTCGAAGTGGCCGCCGATTTCTCCACCCAAGCCATCGCCGCCCTCGAAGACTTCCCCCCCAGCAACCGCGCCGCCCAAATCATGCGCAAACTGGTGGACGAAATTCTCGTGCGCCAGCACTAGAAAGCTCGGTCCTCCGGAGCGCTCTCTGAACCTCCATGGTCCAACGATTGGCCTCAAAGGGCGAAATTTTCACGAAAACCCATTGACTTTTCGCCCTCTCTTCGCCTAGACTCCGCGCATCCTCACCGGAGCCCTGACCGATGAACGCCTTTTCCTGGAGCGAGTCGACCTGCCCGCCCTCCCCCGCCAGCGGGCCGGCCAGCCCAAGTCTTCCCTCAATCCCGCGCCACGGCCCTCCGCAGCCGATCCCAGACGGCGTTCCATTCCGGCGTCTCCGGCGGTTTCTCCAGCCAGATCTCGCGCCCGCCGGCCGCCTGTGCCAGCCAGAGCCGGCGATAGAGTTCGCTGGCGAAGGCCTGCGGGTCCTCCGGCAGGTCGCGCCCCAGCCGCAACACCGCCGCGTCCCCCGGCGCCCCGCCCAGCAATTCCCCCGCCACGATCCGCAGCGGAACCGCGGGGGCGTAGTGGCGTGTGAGCAAACCCGGCGACAGCAGCGGCCCGGACGCGGGAGCCTCCGCCGCCAGCCGCCCCACGGCGCGCCCGAGGACTTGGGCGATAGCCTCCGCCGATATGTCCCCCGGGCGCAGGACGCGCGGGGCCTGGGGGCTCGCCAGGTCCAGAACCGTCGATTCGATCCCGACCCGGCACGGTCCGCCATCGAGCACCGCCGCGATACGGCCCCCCAGGCCCTCGACGACGTGCCGGGCCAGCGTCGGCGACAGCGACCCGCTGCGGTTGGCGCTCGGTGCCGCCAAGGGCAATCCGCAGGCACGCAGCAACTCCAGCGCCACCGGATGATCCGGGGCCCGCAAACCCACCGTCGCCCCTCCGGCCAAGGCGTTCGAGGCCAGCCCCTCGCCCGCCGGAACCACGAGCGTCAGCGGTCCCGGCCAGAACCGCCCGGCGAGGCGGGCGGCGTCCTCGGACCAAGCGCCCGCCCATCTCGCGGCCGCCTCCGCGCCCGGCACGTGGACGATCAGGGGATTGTTGGCGGGGCGGCCTTTGGCCTCGTAAATCCGTTCCACCGCGGCCGCATTGGTGGCGTCCGCGGCAAGCCCATAGACCGTTTCCGTGGGGATGGCGACCGCCTCTCCGGCACGCAGCAGGGCGGCGGCCTCGGCGATTCCGCCAGCGTCCGCGTCGAGCAGCCGGGTCATGCGCGGGGCGGGCGGGGCGGATCGGGCAGAAAATCGAACACCATGGGGCTGAACGGCAGACCGAGCAGCCGTTCCACGAAATCGTGGCAGGCGAGTTCATCGAGGTACTCGCCCGCGCCGGCCATGGGCTTGGCCTCCGCCGCGAGCCAGAATAACTCGCGCGCCAGCACCAGCGGCGCCAGGTCCGCCGGCGACGCTTTCAACAGAAGCCCGCCCGCTTTCGCCTTCGCCGCCAGGGTCTCCAGCACCCGGTCCTCCACCAGCACCAAGGGCGCCCCCCCCGTTCCCGTATCGAGTTCCTGCGCCGCGATCATCATTTCCTGACGCACCACGCTGGTTCTCGTGCGTTTGCAGTCCCAGTTGAAGCGCCGGATGCCCTTGCGCACGTGCTCCCAGGCCGCCTTCGGCTCCCATCGCACATCCCATTGGCGGGCCGTGGTCAGCTTCGGCAGCGGCTTGACACGCGCGTGCTCCATCAGGGTGCGGGATCGCTCCTCCGCCGCGATGGAAATGCGGGCGCTGTTCACCAGCCTCAGCCGCTCGGCCGAACTCTTGGCGTTGAACCATCGGGCGACCAATTCGGGGAATGTTTCGTACCAAAGATCGTTCGTGGCGAGGGGTGCGGACATGGGGCGTGGGGGCTCTTCGGAGCGGATTGCCGGCGGGGGCGCAAGAAGCCTCCCGCCCGGCCGGCCCGTTGGGGTAAGGCCTGGCCCGCGGGATTTCAAGCCCGAAGGCGCCGGGCCTTGTCCGCCAGCGGACACTTCCGTTGCCTGCAACCATTTCCACTTTACCGGCGAGCCGTCCTGACTATGCTCCCGCCCTTCACCGCGGGGGCCGGTTCTCCCCCGCTCCGGCCCGGCCCGAGACCAGAGACGCCGGGACCCTATTGTTTCCCTACATTTCCTTTCACTTCTCTCCTACTTCTCTTATACTTCAGAGGACTCCTTCACTATGTGTACCGCATGCACCGTCAACACCGATAAAGCCGAAGCCTTCGCCGGCCAGATGCTTTCCGTCCTGAACCATGGCTCCATCGCCCTCATGATCTCCGTCGCCCATCGCACCGGCCTGTTCGACACGATGGCCAACCTTTCGCACAGCACGTCGGCGGAAATCGCCGAAGCCGCCCGCCTCAATGAACGCTACGTCCGCGAAGCCCTCGGCTGCTTCGTCACCGCCGGCATCGTGGATTACGAACCGCTTTCCAAGACCTATCGCCTGCCCGCCGAGCACGCCGCTTACCTGACCCGTGCCGCCGGGCCCAACAACTTCGCCTCGCCGATGCAGTTCTTCGCCGTTCTCGGCGGCGTGGAGGACGAAATCGTGCGCTGTTTCCGCGAGGGCGGCGGCGTTCCCTACGAACGCTACGCCCGCTTTCACCCGGTCATGGCCGAGGAAAGCAGCCAGACCGTGGGCTCGGCCCTGACCGAGCACATCCTGCCGCTCGTGCCCGGATTGGTGCGCGACCTCGAGCGCGGCGTCCGCCTCCTCGACGTCGGATGCGGCAGCGGCCTGACTCTGTGCCGTCTGGCCGAACTTTTCCCCGCCAGCCACTTCACCGGCTACGACCTGTGCGAGGAAGCGGTCGAGCGCGCCCGCGCCACCGCCGAAGCCCGCGGCCTGACCAACATCGAGTTCGCGGAACGCAACGCCGCCGCCTGGGACGAAGAAGACGCCTTCGATGTCATCACGGCTTTCGACGCGATCCACGATCAGGCCCGGCCGGACCTGGTGCTGGCGAACATCCGCCGCGCGCTCAAGCCCGGCGGGACCTTCCTGATGCAGGACATCCGCGCCAGCAGCCACCTGGAAAACAACCTCGACCACCCCGTCGCCCCGTTCATCTACGCCATTTCCTGCCTGCACTGCATGAGCGTTTCGCTGGCGCAAGGCGGCATGGGACTGGGCGCCGCGTGGGGCAAGGAACTGGCCGTGGAAATGCTCGAGGACGCCGGCTTCCTCGGCACCGAGGTGCACGAACTCGAGCACGACATTCAGAATTACTGGTACGTTTCCACCAAGTAAGAAATACAGCCGAATTCCCCCGGAAGTGAGAATGGTTGCGGATCGCCGCGCCCTCACTCCGGGGGATTTTCTATTTTAAAGCGAATAGTCTTTTCCCCCGTATAATAGGGAAACTCCGTTTCACACCCAGTCTCCAATCGAGACAAGAGGGAGAACGGCCTTACTCAAGACGCCCTGACCAGTGAAATGTTCCGCACTGGTATGACTCGACTTGGAAGAGCGTCAAGAAGTGGCACAGGTCTGGTAACAATAAAGATCACCGCGAAACAATTTTTCCAGGTGACGATTATGCGCCCTTCCAGAATTCAGAAATTCAGCCGTATTGCCCCCGCATTCACATTGATCGAACTGCTCATCGTCGTGGCGATCATCGCCATTCTGGCGGCCATTGCCGTTCCCAATTTCCTGCAGGCGCAGACCCGGGCCAAGGTCAGCCGCGCCAAGATGGATTTCCGCACCATCGCCGTCGCCCTGGAATCCTACGTCGTCGATCACAACCGGTACCCGGTCGACAATCGCGACGTGGAAGCGCGCAACGGCCTGCACGCGTTGACCACACCGACCGTTTACCTCAGCACCATTCCCTGGCAGGATCCTTTCCTCGGCAAGGAAACGAAGCTCGTCACGGAAGACGGCACGACGATCGGATCGTGGGAAGGCAGCATTTTCTTCTATAACTACGCCGAGTCCACGAACCCGGGCGAGCCCCTGACCTGGGCCTCGCGCAACGCCTTCGGGCCGGGGACGCCTTACCGCCGCGCCTTCATGTTGCAAAGCGCCGGACCCGACCAGCTCTTCGGCTACATCCACATGTACGGCTGGGACGGCGCCGGATGCGCCACCATCCAGCCCGACTACCTCGGCGTGAACAGCGTTTACGATCCCACCAACGGCGCCATCAGCGGAGGCGACATCGGCCGCTACGGCGGCGAGGCTCCGCCCGTTCCCTGTGGCATGGAGGTGGCCAGCCGCATCACCGGCTAGAGACTTCCGGGGGGCTGCTCTCGATCAGGTCCTGAGTTTTCGTCAGGACGGGGCGCTTTCGTAGGATTGAACCGAAGCGCCTTCGTATTCCACCTCCAACACCCGCACCTCGCCGCCGAGACCGAAGTCTTCGGCGGCTTTTTTCCATGCCTGGGCCACCCGCGGCAGGTCCTCCACCACGCCGATGGCCAACATCGATGGCCCCGCGCCGCTGAGGCACGCGGCCGCCGCGCCGGCTTCCCGCGCCACCGCCTTCAATTCCTCGAACTGCCGATAGAGGGGCTTGCGATAGGGTTCGTGCAACCGGTCGATGGTCAGCAGCGCCAACTCGCTGGCGTCGCCCCGGGTCAGCGCGTCGATCAGGAGAGGCAACCGCGCCAGGTTCGCCACGGCGTCGCTGTGGGCGATGGTCTTGGGCAGGGCGTTGCGGGCGTCTTCCGTGCGGACCTCGTAATCGGGCGAGTAGACGACGAAACCCAGCGCCGGGTGGGGGCGCGAGCGGCTGGCCACCACATGGCCGTCGGGCGCCATCATCGCGCAGGTCAATCCGCCGAGCAGCGCCGGGGCCACATTGTCCGGATGGCCTTCGATCTGGCTGGCCAGGTCCAGCAAGCCGGAGACGCCGACCGGAGCCGCGGCGAAAAACGATTGGCCGCCGTCCTCCAGCATCCCCCCGCAAATCGCATCCGCCGCTAGCAAGCCCGCCACCACGGCGGTGGAACTGCTGCCCAGGCCGCGCGCGTTGGGCACGTGGCAGACGGCGGTGACTTCCAGCCGGGGCACGGGGCGGCCGAGAAACTGGAACAGCCGGGCCGCGCTGGTGAAGAACACGTTGTCCGGCGACGGCGTCAGCCCCTTGGCCTGGGGCCCGGTGAAGGCGATCTCCGAGTCCCCTTCGCCCTCGAGGAGGCGCACGAGGAACTCGTTGTGAAGCTGGAACGCGCAGCCCAGCACATCGTAGCCGGGGCCGAGGTTGGAGGTGGAAGCGGGGACGCGGATGTGAAGCGCGCCTTGGGTGGCGGAGAAGGTCATGGAGGGCTCGTTCGTCAAGATTGGTTCAATTGGCGGGCCAATCCATGGCCCCGCTGAATGATACGGGTCAGGCGTTCTTGCTGCTGCTTGTCGAGGTAATCGGGAACGCGCTCGGCCACTTCGCTGACGAACAGGGCCTGCTCGAGCGCCTTCCAGGCCAGGTCCTGATTCTCCCGCGAGGCCGCCTGCTCGGCCAACAGCTCGGCGTACACCAGTTGGAAATCGGGGTTGAGCGGGTTGCGGCGCAAACCTTCCTTCACCAATTCCTCGGCGCGATCCAGGTCCTTGGCCAACACAAAGGACACGATGGCGCGATTGAGGGGCTGGCTGTCGTTCGGGTTTTCCTGGTACACTTTCCAGTACGCCTCGCCCGCTTCCGGATACATTTTGGCCAGGTTGTAGAGGCCGGCGGCCTTCCCCGCGGCCAGGCGCTTCTGCGCCTCTTCCGTTTCGCGCTGATTTTCGTCCTGCAACACTCGGGCGAAGGGAGCGTCGCGAGCGGTTTCATAGGACCGGGCCGCGTTGGCGATGGCGGTCAGATACTTCTCCGAGCCCTCTGGGTGCATCGCTGCAAGCCGTTCGTAGAACAGGCCGCGGATGTAGTACACGTTGATCTTGTTGCTCAGTTCGGCGGCGCGGTCGACGGAGACGATGGCTTCCTCCATCGTGGCTCGGGCCTTCTCCATCATGGCCTGACGCTGCTCCGAGCCCGCCGGCATCGCTTGCGCCTGCTGCTTGTAGTCGTCCGCCAGGTCCGCGTTGATGACTGCCAGGTTGTAGTGAATCTCCGAATAATCGGGCGCCAGCTCCCGCAGGTCGGCGTAGACCTCCAGCCCCTTGAGCTGCATCTCCTCGCTCTTTTCCCGATTGCCGGCGGCTTCGTAGAGGCTTGCCAGCCGGTTATAGACGTGCGCCTGCTTATAGTACGATGTGATGAAATTCGGATTTTCTTCCATCGCCGTATCGAACAGCTTGCGAGCCTTTTCCATCTCGTTGCCCGCGTAGTTGATAAACTGCGCCTTGGAAATGCCCAGGCCCTTTTCGCTCATCGGCGTGCGGCTGATGATCAGGACGCCCTGGTTGTTGGCGACGCTGGCGGCGAAGTAGTGCTTACCGCGATCGTGGATGTAGAGCAGATAGCCGAAAGCCAGAACCGCGGCGGTGGCGGCGGCGATGCTTAGGCGAGTCCATTGGAAGTTCTGGCGCTGCGGACCGGGTACGGCGACGCCTGGCATTTCCTGCGGCGGCGGCAGATTGCCCCGCAGACCCGTCATGATCAGACCCGTCGTGATACCCAGCACCAGGTGCGCCGTTACGGCGCCCACGGGCCAGCGCATCATCGGCGTAGCCAGATTGCCCAGATAGAAATACCCCAGACCCAGAAGATACCCGATCATCAGAACGCGCATGTTCTGGGATGGGCAGCGGAGAATGACCCGGAAACCGAGCCAGCCGATGGCCCCCAGGAAGGCGACATAGAAGCCGAAGCCCACGATGCCGTTTTCCGCGAGGAGATCGAGGAAGCGATTGTGCGCGTAGAGGGTGACGTTGCTGATGTCGTAGAGGTGGTAGTCGGGCGAGCGGTACTTGGGGAATTCGAGGCGGAAGGAGCCGGGGCCGGCGCCCAGAATCGGGTTGTCCTTCCACATGTTGATGGCGCCCTGCCAGATGATCTCGCGCGATTCCATGGAGGTGGAAACGGACCGGAACTGATCCACCAGTTCGGCCCAGGCCACCGCCAGCGTGGACAGAATCATGATCGCCAGCAAGCTCGCCGCCAAGGGCCAGGCGGGAATGCGGATGCGATAGCTGGTGCAGAGCGGCACCAGGATCGCGAAGGCCAGGAAGACCAGGGGCAGGCCGAACAGGCTCGCCTTGGAGAACGTCTGGAAAATGCAGAACGCGCAGAAGACGACGCCCAGGCTGGAGGCCAGGACCCAGGCTGCCGGATTGGTGATCGGCAATCCCTTGCGCAGGTTCTCGTTCAGGCTGTGGAAATTGAGCACCACCGCCGCCAGGCAGACGGGCAACATGACCGCCAGGAAGTTGGCGAAGAACTGCTTGTTGAGGATCGTGGAGAGCATGTCCCGCGATTGGGCGAAGGTGAAGATCAAGGCGCGCATGGGGGGCGATTCCTGCCCCGGCGTCAACGGCGGCAGCTTGTCGTAAATCCACTCCAACCCCCCGAAGAAGTGGAAGATGCCGAAGCCGCAAGTGACCAGAGCCACCACGACCCAATAGCGGGCCGTCCAGCGGGCGGAGCGCATCGTGGCGGCGGTGGCGGTTCCCAGCAGGAACCACCCGGCCAGCGACGTGTGGAATGTCACCATCTCCCAACCGATCCATTTCGAGTAGGACTCGGAGGCGAAAAGCGTCGAGACCACGAGGGTCAGAACGTAGCCGACGTAGGGGATGAAGATGATCCGGGGCGGAAGCGCCGCGCGGCCAAAGGCCACCATCGCGCAATAAACCATCAGCGCGATGGCGCCCCCGCTCCACATCGTCAGGTACTTGACGTCGTCCAGATTGTGCGTGAAAGGCGTCAGCGCCAGGAAATGCGCCAACGCCAACGCGCCCAGGAGCAGACTGGACGCCATGACCGTTCTTGTCGGCAGGCGGTCTTCGCAGAAGCCGTCCTCGCTGGCGGTTGCCTCCGCATCCTGGGGCTCGCGTTCGTTTTCTCTCAGGTCGTGATCGCTCATGGGGTATCCGCAGCCGATCGGTTCGGCTTCTTGTCGTGATCGATCCAGGTTTCATCCTGGCCCACCATGCCGGCGATGGCTTCGCCGATGTGGAGGGGAAATTCGCGGCCGATGTCCGCCAGGACCCGCCGCGCAAGGGCTTCGTGGCCGCTCCACACGTAAACGTGCAGCAGGCCCACGCCGGGAACCGGCGTGCGGACGACGGCCAGGTTGTCGTAGCCTTCCATCAGAACGCAGACGCGTTGGATGCACTCCGCCGGTAGAGTCACCGGCAGCGTCACCCATCGCACGTCGTCGCCCTTCGGCAGTGTAGAGAACCGTTCCGTCGCCATAGCGCCGCAGTCCTGCCTGATTCGACCGCGCGAGAACAAGCGGGTTTTCGGACTGGGGCGGCGGGGGCTCGATTAAATCACCGCTGGGGCGCGGGGGATGCCGAGGTTTCGCCCTCCCAGGCAAGCTCGGCGAGCAGCGGGCGGTGGTCGGAGAGGCCATCGGCCGGGTGGACGCGGGCGAGCGTGGGGCGCAGGGCACCCCGCGCCCAGAGCTGGTCGATGCGGGCCACGGGAAAATCGGCGGTCATGGTGCCGGGCCAGCCCGCGCCGGCCTCGCGCCAGACATCGCGGAAACCCGCGCCGCGCAGGGGGGCGCGCACGGACCACATGCGGCCCGGCGTGTTGAAATCGCCGCCCACGATCGCCGCCTGGGCGTTTTCCTTTTCGGCGTGACGGTTCGCCAACTCCACCAGGCGGGGGAATTGGGCGATGCGCTGGGCATGGTCCGCGGCGAGGCGGTCCCTCGCGCGCGATGAAAATGGGTTGAGTTCGAGCGAGGGCAGCATCAGCCGCGCGTTCACGACCACCAGCGTCCGGCTGGCGGACAGATCCACCGCCACGGCGAGCGGCGCCTCCCATGGGCCAACGCGCTGGCTCTCGAGCCGCCGCACCGGCCAGCGCGAGAGCACCGCGCAATCGCCCGCGTCGATCGCGTGAAAGCCGGCCAAGCCAGCCTGGGTCAGGGTTTCCGAGCTGAACGCATCGGAATGATCGGGAGTTTCCTGTAAGAGCCATAGGTCCACCTCGTGTGCCGCCATTTCGCGGAGCTGTTTGGTGGAATCACTGTACCCCGAACCCATGTTCCATGTCCCGACTTGTAAGACAAAAGGCGCTTCGGGAGCAAAATAGACAAGATTCACTAAAGACCGCCACTCGCCGGCGAGGGCGAGGAACAGGATCGGACAGGCGAAAGCGAGAACACCGAGGCGTCCGCGGCGCCGGTGGCACGAAAGCAACGCCAGCGGCAGCAAGCCGAACAGCCACAGCACCGGCGGCCAGATCGTCAGGAACTCGCCCCAGGCGGTGCGGTCGCTAACGATAAGATAGGCCGCCGCAAGGATCGCCGAAGCGGCGGCGGTAAGGCCTGTGAAGAAGATTACATAGCGCGGCGCGGAATTCGACGCGGGCGGTGGCTCCGGGGCGTAATCTGGCCCGATCCGTGATTTATTTATCCCTGAAGTCATTCAACCCCGCCTCCGCGATGCAGACACGTCCGGTTTCGTTGCACCGATGCGGCAGGAAAATACCCACCTCGGTAAATGGCTCCGAACCCTCGACCCCAACCGTAGGAGTTCCCCCCGATGAGCACAACGAATTCTCCCGCCTCCGAATTCCCCCCAGACCCCACTTCCACCGTCTTCCAGCCCCAAGCCCCGCCGCCCTCGAACGTCCGCGAACTGTTCTGGAAATCCACGGCGGAAGCCCTGCGCCAGAACGTGTTCTACCCCATCAGCGCCCTGCTGATCATCGTCGGCTGCTACAAGATCATGGCCGCCACGACGTTCGAGAACCAGGACCCGGGGCCGACGTTGCAGGCCATGAGCATCCTGCACCTGTACGAATTGCTGGTCATCGCGACAGCCATCGCCATCGTGCGGCGATTCCGCAAGCTGAGTGACGCCTACGTGCTCTTTCAGATCGAGGTGCTGCTCCTTCTCGACCCCACCTTTTTCGCCAACGCGCTGCTGACCTTCGAGCGGGGCGACACGCTGCGCTGGGCGGTGTTCTGCTTCCTGGCGGCGCCGCTGAAACTTTTCATCCTGATGATGCTGGTGAAGTTGCGGCTGTCGCCGAGGGCGTTCCTCGGCTTTGTGATGGCGGCGGCGTTCATCTATCTGCTGCCCGAGTCCCTGAACCGCGGCCGCGAATTCCCGCGGGTCGAGTATTACTACGCCATCGGTTGGATTCCTTTGCTTTACATGCTGGCGATGCCGGCACTGACCGGCGTTCTCAAGATCGGCGACGGCCGCCCCGATTACGCCACCAGGGCCCAGCAATGGTGGCTGCCGCGCTGGATCGCTCTGGTGCCCTTCGCCCTGATGATCGCCCACCACGTCGAGTCGGCGAAGATCCACGACATCTACTTCTACGCGCTCTATGTGGCGCCGGCGCTGCTGGGGCTCGGTTGGTTCCTGGTGAACACGGCCCGCGATCGCGAAGGTCTCGCCGGGCGCGTGTTCGCGTTGGACGCGCTGGCGGTCGGGGCATTGATCGTCTCGGGCGGGCCCTATGACGTGACAGGCAAGATGTCGAGCCACAGCGCCCTGGCCGCGCCGCCGGTGCTGGCCGGCAGTCTGCCGCTGATCGCGTGCGGAGCGGCGGTCTGCGTCACGTACATCGCGGGGTGGCTGCGCTGGCGCGAGACGCTGTTCCTCAAGCGCCTCGCGGTCCTGGGTGGGCTAGCGGTCGTGGGTGGTTTGTACACGACTGGGGCGGCAGGCTTTACGTGGGCGGTGGTGATCGATGCCCTCGAGCGCGTGTTCCTGTGGGTCGTGGGCCATCCGCTGGCCCTGGTCTGGGGCGTGTGGGTCCTGTGGCTGGCGGTGGCGGCGTTCCGGCAGACGTTCTGGGCCTGGACCGGCGCGGCGTGGCTGACGGTTTTCCTGGCGGGCTCATGGCTGCCGGGGCCGTACCGGACCCACATTCCCGAGCTGATGCAGGCGGCGCTGGCGATTTACCTGCTGATGGACCTGTTCGTGTTCCAAGACCGCCCGGACGCCGAGCGATGGTGCGGGGCCTGGGTCCTGGCGGGGCTGGGGTTGTGGCAGGCGGCGGCGCACCCCGGCTGGGTCGGCGGCCTGTTCCTGGCGGCGGAAATCGCCGGGTTCCTCGTCATCGGATTCTGGCGCCACGAGATGGCGCTGAAGACGGCCGGCGCGGCGCAGGCACTGCTCGTGGCGGGCTGGGGAACGTGGCGCCTCGTCCGCGAGGTCCCGGCGTCGCTGCTGATGGTGGCGGCGGCGCTGGCGGTGTTCGCGGTGGCGGTCGTCGTCACGTGGCGCAAGGAGCGGCTGGTGGCCTGGGCGGAGGGACGACTGGCGCCCCACGACTTGGAAGCCGAAAGGTAACACGGGCGTCCCGCCCGTGACCCGCGGCGTCTCTTGAAAGACCGGGGCCGTTGAGTTCGGCGGCTCCGGGTTTCCGGTTTGAGCGGACTTGCGGGGGCGTGGGAGGAAGGTTGGCTCTTGAAGAAATGGCGCCGCCGGTCGTGGCCACGGCGGCCGGCCCCCCGTCGCGGTCCCTCACGTTCCAAAAATCGGAAATTTATTGCTCCTTGACAGAAGCCGGGCGGTCCGCTGGCTTGGGCGGCAAAGCGAAGGATTTCAAGGCTTCCAGTTTTCCACACCATTTCTATCGGAAATCCGAAAAAACGCCATCCCTCTGAGTTCACTCGGGTTGCTGGCGAGGCGTTTTTTTGTTTGCAGCAGTCGCCATATCTAGCGCTTCTACACAACCACGGTACAACATCTAGGGGAACGCGTCTGATCCCCGCGTTGTGCCGATTTTGCTGGAAGCTGTGGAAAAGTCCGGGGTATCCCTCCCCTCTTTTCCAAAAACCAAATGGGAACTTCCGCCGCCAAACCAGCCGCCGGAGGCCCATTGGCCTCGACGAACGAAAAGCGAAGGCATGGCCGTCCCCGCACGCCGCTCCGATCCACTCCCACTCCGCCGCAAGGACCCCGACCATGAACATCACCCGCCGCTTCACCCACGCCGGTAACGACCCCTACGCCGCCATTCCCTTCTCCACCCGCACCAGCCGCATCGTGAACCCCGACGGCTCGGTGGTGTTCGAGGCCAAGGACATCGCCGTGCCCGATCATTGGAGCCAGATCGCCGTCGACATCCTGGCCCAGAAGTATTTCCGCAAAGCCGGCATCCCCGCCGAATCGGTGCCCGTGGCCGAGGACGGCGTGCCCGAATGGCTGCAACGCCGCGTGCCCGCCCCCGGCACCGCCATGGGCGGCGAGCGCGACGCCCGCGCCGTCTTCCATCGCCTCGCGGGCTGCTGGACCTATTGGGGTTGGCGCGGCGGCTACTTCGCCTCCGAAGCCGACGCCCGCGCCTACTACGACGAAATGTGCCACATGCTGGCGGCTCAGAAGGCGGCGCCGAACTCGCCCCAATGGTTCAACACGGGGCTCCACTGGGCCTACGGCATCACCGGCCCGGCCCAAGGCCACAGCTTCGTCAATCCCTTCACGGGCGAGTTGGAGAAGTCGGCGAACGCCTACGAGCACCCGCAGCCGCACGCGTGTGTGGCGGGGGATACGTATGTACAGATATATGTTCAGCCCACTAACTCTTCACGTTGGGAGCAACTGAGAGCCGAAGATGATTCGACCGCCGAGCACAGTGGAATTCGCATAGATCAGTTTTATGCTTATTGCGTTCAAGAGCATTCAACTCATGTAGATGAAAAAGGAGGCATCAAACTGCCAATTGGCAAATACAAAATAGCTTCTCGTGATCAGCGGGTGCTCCAAGATATTAGATACGTAGTCAAGCAACCTACAAAGAAGCGGCTTGTTGAAATAACATTTTCTCATGAAGTTATAGCAACAGAAAACTTTGGCAAGGTAAGAGTCACTCACGACCACGTGGTTCAGACCTATGAAAATAACGTACGCCACGATTGCCAAGCAAAGTCGCTGCAAGTGGGCCACTATTTGTGCGCTGCAAAGTATTTGCGAAATACCAGAAATCTATACTTTGGTCAAGAAATCTCCGGCTATGAGGACATTTCTGAAGACTTCACTGTTCGACAGGTTAGAGGTATATTGGAGTTGGATGGTGAGCACGAGGTCTATGATCTGACCACGGCTGACCACTATTTCCTTGCCAACGGCATCCTCGTCCACAACTGCTTCATCCAATCGGTGGATGACGACCTCGTCAACGACGGCGGCATCATGGACCTGTGGACGCGTGAGGCGCGGGTGTTCAAGTACGGGTCGGGCACGGGGTCGAATTTCTCGCGCATCCGCGGCGAGGGCGAACCGCTCTCGGGCGGCGGCAAGTCCAGTGGGCTGATGAGTTTCCTGAAAATCGGCGACCGCGCCGCCGGGGCCATCAAGAGTGGCGGCACGACCCGCCGCGCCGCCAAGATGGTGGTCCTGGATATCGACCATCCGGATGTCGAAGCCTTCATCGACTGGAAGGTCCGCGAGGAGCAAAAGGTCGCCGCCCTGGTCAGCGGCTCGCGCCTGTGCAACCGCCACCTGAACGCCGTCATGACGGCGTGCAACGACGCCGACGCGGATCTCTTCGGCGACAATTACAACCCCCGCGAGAACAAGGTTCTGCGCCGCGCCGTGCGCGACGCCCGCGACGCTGGAGTGCCGGACAATTACATCCAGCGCGTCATCCAATTGGCCCGCGAGGGCTACACCAAGCTCGAATTCCAGGAGTACGACACGGGGTGGGACTCGGAAGCGTACTTCACGGTGTCGGGCCAGAACAGCAACAACAGCGTCCGCCTCTCGAACGCCTTCCTGGAAGCGGTGGAAGCGGAGACGGACTGGGCGCTGATCAACCGCACGAACGGCAAAACGGCGCGCACCGTCCCGGCTGGGGAGCTGTGGGACAAAGTCGCCTACGCCGCGTGGTCCTGCGCCGATCCCGGCGTGCAGTACGACACCACCATCAACGAATGGCACACCTGCCCGGCGAGCGGGCGGATCAATGCGAGTAACCCGTGCGTCACCGGCGACACCCTCGTCGCCACCACGAGCGGTCTGCGCCGCATCGCCGACATGGTGGGCGAGCGCGCGGAAATCATCAACGGCAACGGCGACGCGGTCTGGGTGGACAAGATTTTCCCCACGGGCCACAAGCCGATCTACGAATTGAAGACGGCGAGCGGCTATCGCCTCCGCCTGACCGCCGACCACAAGGTCCTGACAGCGAACCGCGGCGATGTGCCGGCGTGCGAGCTGACGGCGGATGACCGGGTGATTCTGGAGGGGAGCGGGTTTGGAAGGGAGGCGCTGCCGGTTTGCCTAGGCGAGGTGCTCGGTGCCGCGGTCGGCGATGGCTGCATCACCACCGGCGCGAAAGGCCAGGAGTTCCTGTTCCTGACCGTCGGCGAGGCGGAAGAGCGGGTCGCGGCCCACCTGAACGCCGCGCTGAGCGAGGCAAAGGAAACCTTGAGCACCGGCGATCAGCGCGGAGTGCGACAGGCCCTCATCACCAAGACGGAGACTGGCCTGCGCGTCGGAACGTCGGTGAGCGCGGTGCTGAAGGAATTGCGCAAGTACGCCCACCTCGATCAAGGCTCCGCCGCCAAGGCTTTCACCGATCAGGTTTACGCCCTCGACAGCATCAGCCAGGCCGCCATTCTGCGGGGCCTCTTCACGGCCGATGGCACTGTCGCGAATTATGGCGACAAAAGCCAGTACGTGGCGCTCGACAGCACGAGCCTGGAGTTGCTGCGCCAAGTCCAAATGATTCTGCTCGGTTTTGGCATCAAGGCCAAGATCTACGAGAACCGCCGCGCCCTCGGTCAGGAGACCGCACTTCTGCCCGATGGTAAGGGCGGGCTGAAGGAATACGCGGTCGCGCAAATGCATTCGATGCGGATTTCGCGGTCCTCGCGTGTCGTTTTCCAGGAGCAAATCGGCTTCCTGGAAGGCAGTGAAAAGAACGCGCGCCTGAAAGAGCTGAATGCCACCGTGAGAGCCTACGAAGACAAGCCTTACGACCGCGTCGCCTCCCTCACCCCCTGCGGCACCGAGGACGTTTTCGACCTCACCGAGCCCGTCTCCAGCCACTTCGTCGCCAACGGCATCGTGGTTCACAATTGCTCGGAGTACATGTTCCTCGACGACACCGCCTGCAACCTCGCGTCGCTCAACCTGATGAAATTCCGCGATCCGGAAACCGGCGCCTTCGCCATCGAGGACTTCCGCCACGGCTGCCGGCTGTGGACGTTGACGCTGGAAATCAGCGTGATGATGGCCCAATTCCCGAGCGAGCACATCGCCCGCCTGTCCTATGAGTTCCGCACGCTGGGCCTGGGCTACGCGAATCTGGGGACGCTGCTGATGGTCAGCGGCATTCCCTACGACAGCCCCCAGGGCCTCGCCGTCTGCGGCGCGATCACGTCGCTGATGACCGGCACGTCCTACGCCACGAGCGCCGAAATCGCCGCCGAGAAGGGCCCCTTCCCCAGCTTCGCCCCCAACCGCGAGCCCATGCTTCGCGTCATGCGCAACCACCGCCGCGCCGCCTACGACGCCCACACCTCGGATTACGAGGACCTGACCGTGACGCCCATGGGCATCGCGGCGGAGCACTGCCCCGCCCCCCTCCTGGAAGCCGCCCGCGAAGCCTGGGACCAGGCCCTGGACATGGGCGAGCGGCACGGATACCGGAACGCGCAGACCACGGTGATCGCGCCGACAGGATGCCTGGTGGCGGGATCGATGGTTTCGACCAATCGCGGCCTGATGCGGCTGAATCGTCTCGGCGATGTGAACGGCGACCGCTGGCAGGACGCGGACTTCAGCGTCATGACCGACGAAGGCGAGCGCGACGCCACGAAGTTCTTCGTCAACGGCGTCGAGGACACGCGGCGCCTGCGCACCGACGCCGGTTACGCGATTCAGGGCACCCTGAAGCACCGCATCAAAGTCGTGGACGCCGCCACCGGCGAGCACGTCTGGCGCCGGTTCGCCGACGTGCAGCCGGGCGATGTGGTGCCTCTGATGATGGGGGCGCTGGCGGGCGATCCGGTGGCGGTGAACCTGCCGCCGCTGGGCGAGGAATACTGGACCGGCGATTACACGACGCGCGTGCCGCGCCACATGTCGGCCGATCTGGCGGAATTCGTCGGGTACTTCATGGGCGATGGGTCGCTCCACGCCAAGGGCCTGCGCCTGTGCGTCGCGCCCGGGGACAGGGACGTCGCCGAGCGCCTCTGCGCCCTCGCCAAGAGCCTCTTCAACCTGGACGCCATCGTGACCCAGGAAAAGGGCTACACCGGCGTTTCGCTGCACAGCGTGCCGCTGACGCTCTGGTGGGAAGCCTGCGGGTTCACCAAGGCCGCCCCCAGCGCCGGCCATTCCGGCAAAGGCTACCTGCCCCGCATCCCCGATGCCGTGCTGGGCGCGAACGATCCGTTGGTTTACGGCGCGTTCCTGCGCGGGCTCTATGAGGCCGATGGCACCGTGACCCAGGACGTTCCGTGCTGGAGCACGTCGCACCGCGAGTTCTGCGAAGAGGTGAAGACGCTGTTGCTGACGCTCGGCCTGCCGACGACCACCAAGGTGGACACGAGCGGCTGGGGCCAGAGCGATCTGTTCGTCAGCCGCCTGCGCAACCTGTCCTACAACGCGGCGTTCCAGCGCTGGATCGGATTCATGGGCCAACGCAAGTCCGCCGCCGTGCGCTCCGCCGACAACGAACAAGCCGCGCGCAAAGACTACGTTTTCGTCGCCCCCGAGGTCCTGGAAGAGCTGGCGCCGGTGGCCGCCGGCGCCGGGCTGAAGAACGCCATCGCCCTCGCGCGCAAGCGCCACGGCGGCGCCATCACGCGCCGCGCGGCGGAAACCCTCTACCGCGAGAGCGGCGACCCGCGCCTCGGCCATGCGCTGCAATTCTTCTACGACGCCGTCGCCACAAACGAAGACGGCGGCGAGCAACTGACCTACGACATTTCCGTGCCGGAGAACGTCACCTACATCGCCAACGGGTTCATTTCTCACAACACCATCGGCCTCGTCATGGATTGCGACACCACCGGCATCGAACCCGACTTCGCCCTGGTGAAGTTCAAGAAGCTGGCCGGTGGCGGGTACTTCAAAATCATCAACCAGAGCGTGCCCGCGGCGCTGCGCCACCTGGGTTATACCGACCGCCAGATCGACCGCATCATCGCTTTCGCGCGGGGGTCGCTGACGCTGGAGGGCGCGCCCTTCGTCAATCGCGCCACGCTGGAGGAAAAAGGCTTCACGCCCGCCATGCTCGACGCCGTCGAGGCCCAATTGCACGGGGCGTTCGACATCGCCTTCGTGTTCAACAAGTGGACGCTGGGCGAGGAGAACTGCCGCAAGTACCTGCACCTGAGCGACGAGCAGCTCAACGACTGGAGCTTCAGCGTCCTTGAGGGCATTGGCTTTACGAAGGAAGAAATCGCCGCCGCCAACGATCACATCTGCGGCCGCATGACCGTCGAAGGCTCACCCGAGCTGCGCGACGAGCACCTGCCGGTGTTCGATTGCGCGAACAAATGCGGCAAGTACGGCAAGCGCTTCCTGTCCTATCCCAGCCATATCAAGATGATGGCCGCGGCCCAGCCCTTTATCAGCGGCGCCATCAGCAAGACCATCAACATGCCCAACGAAGTCGGCGTGGACGACATCAAGAACGCCTACATGTCGGCGTGGAAGCTGATGACCAAAGCCGTCGCGCTCTATCGCGACGGCTCGAAGCTCAGCCAGCCGCTCAACATTTCCGCCAGCGACCTCGCCTTCCTCGACGAGGAAGAGGCGGAGGAAGTGGCCGAGGAATCGCTCGCGCCCATCACCGCCGACGCCTCGCCCCAGCAGATCGCCGAGCGCCTGATTTACCGCTACATCAGCCGCCGGCGCCGGCTGCCCGAACGCCGCAGCGGCTATACCCAGCGCGCCGTCATCGGCAGCCACAAGGTCTTCCTGCGCACCGGCGAATACGAGGACGGCAGCCTGGGCGAAATCTTCGTGGATATGCACAAAGAAGGCGCCGCCTTCCGCAGCCTGATGAACTGCTTCGCCATTTCCGTCAGCATGGGTTTGCAGCACGGCGTGCCGCTGGAGAAGTTTGTCGAGAGCTTCGTCTTCACGCGCTTCGAGCCCAGCGGCGTCGTCCGCGGCAACCCGCACATCAAACGCTCGACGTCGATCATCGACTACATTTTCCGCGAGCTGGCGATCAGCTACCTGGGCCGCTACGATCTGGCCCACGTCAGCCCCGAGGACCTGCGCCACGACGCCATGGGCTCGGCGGCCCAGGCCGCGCCGGACTTCGACGGCGAAGAATTCGTCAGCGAACGGGTCGTCTCCATCGACACGCCGCGGCCTTCGGAAGCCCGCCCGCCAGTCAGCGAGCACTTCCGCCCCGGCTCGCCGAGTCCTGCCTCCGTGAACCACGGCGACTCCGCCCGCCAGCCCCAAGGCCCCAAGGCCGCCGCCGCGCCGTCCGCCTCGACGGCCGCCACCCAGGAGCCCTCCATGACCCGCGACGAACAAATCCGCATCGCCCGCCTGAAAGGCTACGAAGGCGACCCCTGCCCGTCCTGCTTCAGCTTCACCCTCGTGCGCAACGGCACCTGCCTGAAATGCGAAACGTGCGGGGGGACGACGGGGTGTAGTTGATGGAACAGAAAAGGGTTATTGCATACATCGATGGATTCAACCTGTACTACGGAATGAAGAGTGCTTCATTTCGCAGGTATTATTGGTTGGATTTTGTGAAGTTGGCGTCCGCCTTCGTCAAATCCGACGAAGCTCTGTCACACACATATTATTTTACATCGCGAGTTTCCGCCTCTGCCGCTGATCCGCAAAAGGAGCGAAGGCAAAACGCCTACTTGGAGGCTGTGGAGACCTTGCGGGATTGTACTGTGGTTTACGGCAACTTTCTTCACAAGAAGAGCAAGTGCTTTCGCTGTTCTTACCCCTTTGTTCGGGCGGAAGAGAAAATGACGGATGTTAACATCGCAGTGCAAATGCTGACCGATGCATACGACGAAGAGTGCGATGTGACACTCTTGATCTCCGCCGATAGCGATTTGGTTCCTCCAATTCGTTTCATCAAGCGCCGAAAAATCGAACAAGAGATTCGAGTCGCTTTTCCACCGAAGAGGAAATCTTTCGACCTCGAGCAGGTTGCTGACTCTAAGAGAGATATCTGGAAATCCACACTGAAGGCGTCGCAGATGCCCGATATTATCCAGGTCGCTCCTGGTTCCTGGTGTCTCGATTTCAAAGCCGGCAAAGTGGCGCTAAAAAAAAGACGCCGCCTCCGAAGAGGCGGACGTCAGCCCTGCGGTTCTACCGCAAGGGGAGCATGGCTGAAGGATTTCCCACAAAATCCGAGATGTCAAGCAGGACTGTTTATTTACAACTAGATAAAATGGTTTTGTGCTAAGCGCTCGTCCACGCGCATCCTTCTCCTGTCGAGGCGCCTCTCATCCCCCGCAGCCCCCAAAGACAAGGTTGACCCGCGCCCCCCGGCCCCGGGCAAGCTCCCACCGCATTTGAGCACCTTACCGAATACCCGGGAGACCCCGACCCATGGCAGTTGAAACCACCCTGATTCTTGTGAAGCCCGACGGCGTGAAGCGCGGCCTGATTGGCGAAGTCATCGGCCGCTTCGAGGCCAAAGGCCTCACCATCGCTGGCCTGAAGATGATGAAAATGAGCAGCGAACTGGCCGACAAGCACTACGCCGAGCACGTCGGCAAGCCGTTCTTCGCCGACCTGAAGGCCTTCATGACCGGCAGCCCGCTGGTGGCCCTGGCGGTCAAGGGCCCGGACGCGATTTCGCTGGCCCGCAAGATGATGGGCGCCACCAAGCCCGCCGACGCCCTGCCCGGCACCATCCGCGGCGACTACTGCACCGAAGTCACCGAAAACATCGTCCACGGCAGCGACAGCCCGGAAAGCGCCGCGCGCGAACTGGCGCTCTGGTTCTCGGACGCGGAGCTGGTGGGGTAAACTCAATAACCACAGAAGGGTACAGAGGAGAGAGGCTTCACTGAGGGGGATCGCTCCGGCGCGGCTTGGAGCCGCCTGGGTCTCTCGATCCTGAACGGGGCACGGATGCGGGAGAATATTCATTTAGTTCTGTTTATCTGAATCCCCATCCGTGCCGATCCGTGGCAACTTTGTCCTCCCGGCCACTTTTCCCCTCTGCGCTCCAAGGTTTTATCAAGCCCTCATACAAGTGCTTGATTTTCGGCGCCTGGCTGCGCCATCCTCTCTGGTTGGTTTCTAAGGAGAAACCGCCGAGATGCTCGTTATTCCCCGTCCCCTCAAAATCCACCGCCAACCAGACGACGTGACCTGTGGTCCGACGTGCCTCCAGGCCATTTACGCCTATCACGGCGACGAAATCAGTTTGAAGGACGTGATCGCGCAGGCCCCTCAATTCCCCGAGGGCGGCACCCTGGCGGTCTTTCTCGGCTGCCATGCGCTCGAACGCGGCTACGACGCGACCATCTATACCCACAACGTCCACGTTTTCGACCCCACCTGGTTCGGCGAAAACCATCGCCCCCAGGTCGACATCGGCGAAAAACTACGTCAGCAGCGCGATTCCAAGTCCAATAACGAGAGACTTCTCGATGCCACCGCCGGCTACCTGAAGTTTCTCACCATGGGCGGCCGCTTGCGCATGCGCGACCTCTCCCACGAACTCCTCGCCGAGCACATCGTCGAGGATGGCATGCCGCTGCTCACGGGCCTGAACGCGACGTTCCTGTATCGTTCGGCGCGCGAGCGTTTCGAGGGCCGCGTCGCGATTCTCGACGACGTCGCCGGCGAAGTCGCCGGCCATTTCGTCGTCCTCTGCGGCATGGACAGCGAACGCCGCCGCGTCCTGGTCGCCGATCCCCTCCATACCAACCCCTACGCCGAAAACGACCACTTCTACTGGGTCGCCACGGAACACGCTATCGCGGCGATTCTGCTGGGAATCGTCACTTACGACGCCAACCTCCTGCTGGTTCACCCCAAACCGGTCGTCTAGCCGCCGCGGCGTCCGGTGCCCATTTTGCTCAGGGTGGGTACGCCATTTCTCCCTCGGAACCCTTTCCCATGTCCGCCGCCGCCGCGTCCTTCGAATTCTCTTTTCCCCGCTACCTCGAATCCAAACGGACGGTGGACAACCGCGCGCTCAGCCGTGCCGTCTGGGGCCGGTTCGTTGGCGAAATCTTCGGGCCCCAGGGCGGAGGCCGCTTGCGGCGCCTGCTCGAAATCGGCGGCGGCACGGGGGCGCTGCTGCGCCGCGTGATGGCCCTGCCCGGAATCAACGCCCACTATACGGTGGTGGAAATCGATGGCGAAGCCCTGGCCGCCGGGCGCGAAGGCCTCATGGCCTGGGCTCGCGGCGAGGGCTGGAGTGTCTGCCCCTTTGACGAAACGCTCGTTCTCTTCGAAAATCGCCACGAGATGAAGCGCGTCGAAGTCGAGTTCCACCAGGTCGATATCCTCGACTGGATCGCCGCCCGGCCCGCGAACGCGCCCCGAGTGCATGGCCTGATGGGGCAAGCCGTGCTCGACCTCTTCGATGTGGACGCGGTGCTGCCCCGGTGGCTCGAGCTGCTCGAGCCCGGCTGGTTTTTCTACTTCCCCATCACCTTCGATGGCGAGACGGCCCTCGAGCCCGCCACCAGCGACCCCGAGGACGACACCCTCGCGATCCGCCTCTATCACGAATCCATGGACCAGCGCCGGATCGCGGGACGTCTGTCAGGCGACAGCCGCGCCGGGCGCCATTTCTTCGCCCAGGCCCGCCGCGCCGGGGCGGAAATCCTGGCGGCGGAGAGCAGCGACTGGATTGTCTATGCCGGCGCCGGTGGCGCCTATCCGGCGGAGGAAGCCTACTTCATCCGCTGCATCCTGCATTATCTCGAAAGCGAACTGGCAAAGCGCTCGGACGTCTTTCCGCCCGACCGGCTCGCGCGCTGGATGGCCGAGCGCCACGCCCAGCTCGACCGCGGCGAACTGGTCTATATCGCACACCAGTTCGACTTCCTGGGCCGGCGCCCGGCATAACCACAGAGGACGCAGAGGATAGAGTTTTCGCAGAAAATCAGAAAACCTTCGGAGCCTACGGGCTGCTTTTTCAGAGAAAAAACTCGGAAATCAGAAAGCTCACGCAGATTACAAGGAACAAACCAGGAGTTTTCTTTGGTTTTTGGATAACAAGTCAAATCCCGTTCCTTACCCGCGAACCACTGATTCTATCCACCCTCAGCCTTCGCGATTCTTTGAGCTGTGTGTCCGTTTTCTGGAATGCTCCGATCCTGACTGCACCCGACCTCTGTGCAACCTCGCTCCTCTGTGTCATCTCTGTGGTTCATCCAAGTAACGAAAAACTCAAAAAGCCCCATTGCGCACCGGCGCGCGGTCGTGGTGGCGTCCCTCCCGGACTTCGACTTCAGGCGATGGGCGCCAGCGGTTATTATGAGCACCTACAACGATCCCCCCGTAATCCTGCCGGGTTCCGCCTCCCGGTCGCTGACGATGGATATCTGCCACGAACTGGCGGTTCCCATGGGCGATCTGATGGTGGAACGCTTCAGCGATGCCGAAACATTCGTCAAGATCGGCAACAACCTGCGCGGCCGCGACGTGTTCATCGTCCAGAGCACTTCGAACCCGGTGAACGAAAACCTGATGGAGTTGCTGCTGACCATCGACGCCGCCCGCCGCGCGAGCGCCGACCGCATCACGGCGGTCATCCCGTACTACGGCTACGCGCGTCAGGATCGCAAGAGCCAGGGCCGTGTCGCCCTCTCCGCCAAGCTCGTCGCCAACATGATCGCCACCGCCGGCGCCGACCGCGTGCTGGCGCTAAACCTGCATTCGGCCCAGATTCAGGGCTTCTTCGATTTGCCCCTCGATCACCTGGAAGCGGACCCGATTCTGGTCAAGTGCATCCGCGAACTCGGTCTCAAGAACGCCTGCGTCGTCAGCCCCGACGTGGGCAACGTGAAGAGCAGCCGCAACTTCGCCGACATGATCAAAACGCCGCTGGCGATTATCGACAAACGCAGGCCCCGCCCCAACGAGAGCGAGGTCATGGCGATCATCGGCAAGGTGTACGTGGAAAACAACGACGTGGTAATCTTCGACGATATGATTGACACGGCGGGCACAATCTGTAATGCAGCCCGGGCTTTGCGGGACGCCGGTGCCCGCGACGTGTACGCCATCGCGACCCACGGCGTGTTCTCCGGCCCCGCTCTTGAGCGTCTGGCGGAAGCCCCGTTCAAGGAAGTGATTGTCACAAACTCCATCGCTCAAGACAAGAGCGCCCTGTCCGGGAAGGTGAGACTGCTCAACATCGCTCCGCTCCTCGCGTCGGCGATCGACCGCATCCATCGGCACACTTCTGTCAGCGCCCTGTTCCGCGACGAAATCGGCTAAGCGATTTCCGCGAACGGCCCACGGCCGCTGACTGAATCCAGCATGTGTCAAACGGAACCGAACCGGCTCCGTGCAGGGGAAAGGACAAGAGGATATGGCCGCAACCGCCACCCAAAGTTTCACTCTCAACGCCACGCTTCGCCAGAATACGGGCAAAGAAAAAGCAAAGAAACTCCGCGCCGCCGGGGAAGTCCCCGCCATCATGTATGGCGGGCACGCCGAGCCCGTCTCCCTCACCCTCAGTGAGCATGAGATGGTCGTCCTCCTCCAGGCGCTCCATGGCGACACCTCCGTCATCGACGTCAAAGTCGAAGGCGGCGAATCCGCCGAGGCCTACATCAAGGACGTTCAACGCGAACCCGTGAAGAACAAGATCCTTCACGTCGATTTGCTCCGCATCACCCGCGGCGAGACCATCTACCTGTCCGTTCCGATCCACATCGAGAACCGCCAGAAGTGCGCTGGCGTCAAGGCCGGCGGCCTCATCGAGCAGGTCCTCCACGAAGTCGAAGTCTCCGGCTTCCCCCGCGACATTCCCGGTCACATCGAAATCGACATGACCGACATCCAGCTCAATCAGGCGATCCACGTCAGCGACTTGCCTCGCTTCGAGGGCGTTACCTACATCAACGAAGCCAGTGCCACCGTGATCTCTGTCGTTCCCAAGGACAAAGACACCGCCACAGCCGCCTCTCCCGAGACGGGCCAGGCGGGCCTGGGCACCGAGGGCGAAGCCTAAACCCCAAGCCCTCCTCCAAATCGCTTAAGCCTCTTTTCGCCCCGCTCTCTCCAGAGCGGGGTTTTCTTCGTCTCAGGCGCTCGGCTGATTCTCGTTACGGTACTCGTCCAGAGCCGCGGTGGCTTTGGTGGCCTGGGCGTCGCGCACGTAAATCCGCGATCCCCATTCCGTCCGGAAGAGTCCGTTGCTGTCATTGTCCGTCTCGTACACGTCGAAGCCCTGGGACGACAGAACATCGCGGAACAGGTGGGCCATCTCCGGCATCTCGGCCACATGGATCAGGGTATAGCCTTGGGGCGGGGTCTCACTGGTCATGTTGGGTCGGGTCCTTTTCGAAGAATCATCTGCCTGTCTTCCTACAGCAAAGGCCAGACCCGCGCGAGCTTTTTCGGCGGTCCATGCGCCGCGCGCGCCGCACCGCTTCCGAAAGGCTCGCAAAGCCCCGGGATGCCTCTTGCGCACATGCGCGTCTTCTTCTATGTCAAACCTCGTCATCCATCGGGACGAGCGAGATCCCTACGCCGAGGTTTGTGGAGCATGGCGGGAAAAGTCTTTCTTGTGGGAGGAGGTCCCGGCGATCCGGGTCTTCTCACACGCCGAGCCTGCGACATCCTCGTCGGTGCCGACGTCGTTCTCTACGACGCCTTGATCGGCCAGGACTTGCTCGATCTCGCGCCCCCTGACGCGGAGCGCATCTACGTTGGCAAGCGCGGCGGAAAACCCTCCATGAGCCAGACGGAAATCAACGAGGCTCTGATCCAGCACGCCCGCGGCGGCAAACGCACCGTCCGCCTCAAAGGCGGCGATCCTTACCTCTACGGCCGGGGCGGCGAAGAAGCCCTCGCCTGCCGCGAAGCCGGCATCCCCGTCGAGGTCGTCCCAGGAATCAGCAGCGTCCTCGCCGTCCCCGCCTACGCCGGAATCCCCGTCCTTCAGCGGGGCCTCGCCGGCAGCGTCCTCGTCCTCCACGGCCGCGTCGAACCCGTTCACAAATTGCCTCGCCACCAGCAGGCGCCACACGGCGAAGACTTCCCCCCCTCCGGCGCTTTGACGCCGCAACGCCCGGGCGCGCCCGATTCCTCGCCCCGCATGCACGAGGAAGACGGCTCGCGGGCGACCTCCAAGATCTCCCACGCCGCCATCATGGAGGCCATGGCGTCGGGCGCCCGGACCGCCGAGATGATGAAGCGCCGCAAACCCGGTATCAAAATCCGCCGCCGCCACGCCCGTGACCACGAATCGGGCGAAAGCGCCATCATGCGCCTTCTCTCCAACGAAAACGTGGAAGTGGAGGAAGCCACCGAGCGACCCCCCACCCCCATTCTAACCACCAACGAAGACACCGGCACCAGCGCCCCCTTCGGCGCCGCCCGCGTCGACGCCCCCCAAGGCGCCCTTTTCACCTCGGAGGTCGACTGGGAAGCGGTCTGCGCCGCCGCCGATACACTCGTCATTCTCATGCCCATGGCGACTCTCGACGACATCCGCGATGGCCTGCTCTCCGGCGGCCGGCCCCAGGGCCAGCCCGTCGCCTGCATCCAATGGGGCACCACCAGCCGCCAGCGCGTCTGTGTCGCCACCGTCGCCGACTTTCCCGAACGCATCCGCGGCGAAGGCGTCGAAGCCCCCGCCCTCCTCGTCGTCGGCGAAGTCGTCAACCTGCGCGAAGAACTCAACTTTTTCGAGCGCCAACCCCTCTTCGGATGGCGCGTGGCCGTGACCCGTTCGCGCCACCGAGCCGAGGAAACCCTGCTCCAATTGCGCGAAGGCGGCGCTGAAGCCCGCGCCTTCCCCCTGACCACCCACAGCCCCGTGGCGGGCCTCTCCTCCGAACTCGAAGCCCTCCAGGACGACCTGGCCCAATCGACACACTTGGTCTTCAACAGTCCCCGTGGGGTACAGAGTTTCTTCGACGCCCTCTGGAGCGTCGGCCTCGACCTGCGCGTTCTTTCCTCCCGCGCCCGCATCCTCGCCGCCGGTGGAGCGACCCTCGACGCGTTGCGCGAACGCAACGTGGTGGCCCATGCGATCCACCCGCCCTTCACCCCCAAAGCCATGCGCGACATCTTCGGCCCCGATCTGTCCGTCTCCCGCGTCACCATCGTGGAAAGTGTCGGCGAGCACGGCGACCTCGCCGAGGAACTCGAAAACCGTGGCGCCAGCGTCCTCATTCTTCCCCTCTACGAGAGCGTTCCCGACGCTTCCCAGGCCCTGCGCCTCGCCCACGCCCTGCGCGACGAGGAGGTCGACGCCGTCACCTTCTTCTCCATCTCCGCCGTCGACGCCTTCGCCCGTGTCTTAGAGGAAGAAGACGCACGTGACTTGCTATCGGGCGTCGTGCTGGCCGCGATCAGCGACGGTGTCGCCCAGGCATTGGGAACGCTCGGCGTGGAAGCGCAGGTGGTGGCTTCTCAGCCCACAAGCGCCTCTCTCGTGCAGGCTCTCTGCCGCTACAAACGACAAGGCATCGCCGCTTTGTCGAACGGGTAATCACGCGCCGCCGGGAAATCGCCAGCCAACCCCGTCTTTCCAAAGGACACATGTTGGCCTTTTCGTACTCCTGGAAAACGCTCAGAGCCGATCTCACCGCCGGCCTGACCACCGCCGTCGTGGCCCTGCCGCTCGCCATCGCCTTTGGCGTCGCCTCCGGCCTCGGCCCCGAGGCCGGCCTCTACGGCGCCATCGCCGCCGGATTCTTCTCCGCCATCGTCGGAGGCTGCCCGACCCTCGTCACCGGCCCCACAGGCCCCATGACCGTCGTCCTCCTCGCCGTCCTCACCCCCTACTCGGATAAACCCGGCATCGGCTTCCTGATCGTCGTGCTGGCCGGTTTGATTCAAATGCTTCTGGCCGCCGGCCGGGCCGGAAACCTCCTTCGCTTCGTCCCTCACGAAGTCGTCTCCGGCTTCATGTCCGGCATCGGCCTTATCATCGTCCTTCTTCAGATCGGCCCGCTCCTGGGCCACGCCTCACCGGGCAGGCCCCTCCTCGCCCTTCTCACCCTGCCCTCCTGGCTCGCCGATCCCTTCACTCCCGCCATCGTCCTCGGACTCGTGACCCTCGCCGCCATCTACTTCTTCCCCAAGCGCGTCACCGATTGGATCCCGGGCCCGCTCCTCGGCGTGATCGTGGGAACCGGCGTGGCGATCGGCTTCGGTCTCCACGTCGAAACCGTGGGCGCCATCCCCCGCGGCCTTCCCACGCCGCACTTTCCCTGGCCCGAGGCCATGACCGGCCTCCGCCTCGCCGAGGTTCTCCTCTCCGCCAGCATCCTGGGCCTCATGGGAGCCCTCGACAGTCTCATCACTTCCCTGATCGCCGACGAAATGACCGACAGCCATCAGCAGCCCAATCGCGTCCTCGCGGGCCAAGGCCTTGGCAACCTGATGGCCGGACTCTTCGGCGGCGTCCCCTGCGCCGGCACCACAAGCTGCACCGTCGTCAACATCACCTCCGGCGCCCGCACACGCCTCGCCGCGGCCAGCCACGCCCTCATCCTGCTGGTCATCCTCATCGGTTTCGGACCCATCGTCAGCCGCATCCCGAACGCGGTGCTCGCGGCGGTGCTGCTCCAGGTGGGACTGTCTATCATGGACTGGAAGACGCTGCTGCGCCTGCGCGAGATGCCCCGCCACAAGAGCGGCACCAAGGTCATCGTGATCCTGCTGACGGTCTGCGTCGACCTGCTGACCGCCGTGTTCGTCGGCATCTTCCTGTTCCACAGCTACCTGTTCGGGAGGAACCGGGGGTGGTGGCGGAGACTAAGGAAATCCCACCAGAGCTAGCGTGGCCACTGCGTGGGCGGGATGCGCTTCAGGCGCGCGACGGCCAGCAAGAGCGTCACCGCGGCCGCCGCCATCCATAGCAACAGCGCCGGATTGTAGGCGAGGGCCCACGTGTCCGCGCGATCGTCCGGCGCGATGAATACCAGCGCACGGTGCCGAACATACCAGAAGATCAGATCCGTCAGAATATCCAGAATTGGAATGCCAGTCCACAGCGGCAGGAGCAACTTCCAGCGGTTCGTCACGCGCGGCACCAGAACCATGCCCGCCGCCAGAACCCACAGGAGCATCGAGCCCATGTGGACTACGTTCCAGGCCGCGCACAGCAAGTCCTTGGTCCGGGTCGTGTCCTGGTGCTCAATGGCGGTCTGGTGGAGAGTGAGGGCGACAGTAACCATCAGCAGCCAGAGCAGCCCCAGTTGCCACAGCGGTCCGCGGCGAAAACCGTGAAAGAAAAAACGCGAGGGGTGGGCCGGAGTGACCAGCGCTTCGTCCGAGCGCAAGCAGTCATAGCCCCGCTGGACGGCTTGTACAAAAAGCCAGACGATCAGGCCCAGACCGAGATAATGAGCCGCGAAATGCCAGGACTCCAGCGCCTTGAAAACGAGCGACTCGAGGGACGGCGTGTAGAGTCCGGGAAGTTCAAAATACATGACATCGAGAAGCCATGGTGCGAGCGGGGAGACTCGAACTCCCACGGGTTTCCCCGCCAGGACGCAAACCTGGTGCGTCTGCCAATTCCGCCACGCTCGCTCGGTTGGACGACTATGAGCCCCAAAGCTGGTTCGAATCAAGAAGATTGCGAAGCCCTCGGGCCGCGCCAACTCAATTTCCCGGCGCGAACACGGCCCCGCAGCGCCGATCCACGCCGACCCGCACGAACCCGTACTCGACCCGCGCCGGCGTTGCGTTGCCGAAGTGGTCGTAGAGCGTCTGTCCATTGGCCACTTTGACCGGAAAGGCCACCCTCGCCTCCGTGTCGCCGTTGTTCAGAACCACATAGGCGGACTCTCCCTGGTCCGTGACGCGCTCGATCACCATCGTCGTTTCCGTCGCCACCAGCACCTTTGTCGACCCCCAGCGCAGCGCCGGCACCTTGCGGCGGGTTTCATTGAGCCGCGCCACGAACCCGTAAACCGGATGAGTGGGATCGAAGACCATCATTTCCCGGTTATAGGGGTCCATCCCGCCAGAGAACGCTTGCTCGGTCCCATAGTACAATACGGGCATACCGCGTACGGTGAAGGTGAACATAAGGCCCAACTTCAATCGTCTCAACTGTTCCGACTTCTCCGCATGCACCTTCGACAAAAAGCGCGGCACGTCGTGGTTGTCCAGGAATGGCGCCAGAAGCCGCGGCTCGCGGTACAATTCGTCCTTCGACAACTCGTGCGCGAGATCCGTCATCGGAGCATCCCGCCCAAAAACCCGGTCGGAGGCGTAGTACACCGCGAAATCCAGCAGCCCATCGAGAACGTCCTGATAGGGCGCCACATACCGGGCGTCGCCATGGAGCACTTCGCCCAGACAGAAAACCCCGGCGGCCGCGTTGTACTCGGCCCAGAAGTCTTTGGGGACATGCTTCACTGTATCGATGCGGAAGCCATCGGCCCCGGTTTGCTCTCGCAGCCAGCGAACCGTATTGAGCAGTTCGGCCCGGGCCTCCGGGTGATTCTGGTTGATGTCGTCCAGGCTGGACAGTTCGCCGCTCTCCACATCCGCCTGATTGTTGAAATCCTTGATCGGTCCGTTCAGATTGAACCACTCGCGCTTGTCGAAGGGCGGCGCCGCGCCCTCCTCGTAATCGCCGGGCAGGTAGCGGAAATCGCCCGTGTGGTTCGCCACCACATCGATCATCAGCGCCATGCCGCGCTTGTGCATCGCCTCGCGCAATTCCACCACGTCCCGCATGGTTCCAAAATGCCCATCGACATCGTAGAAGTCCCAGGCCCAGTAGCCATGGTAGCTTTGCGGCTTGTTCTGGCGGTAAATGGGCGTGATCCAGATCGCGTCGAAGCCCATGCCCTCGATGTAATCCAGCTTATCGATGAGGCCTCGCAGATCGCCCCCCCGCCAGCCTCGCGGGTTGTCGGGCTCAGGCCCGAATCCGTGGGCCGCGTTGTTCGTCGGATCGCCATCGGCGAATCGGTCGATCATCAGAAAGTAGATGCTCTTGCCGGACCACTCGCGTAGCGATGGCGCGCCCGGCGGCGTGGGCCGGTCGAGCAGCGGCGCGGGCGCGTCGGGAACGATCTCTTCTTCCGGCTCCAAGGTCGCAAATACTCCTGTGATGAGAGTAAGGCTTGCGAGCAGGCCAAGGCCGCCGCGACAAAGTGACAGGTGGGAAGTCATCATAACGGCTTCTGTTCAGGCATGGTGTCAGTTCGGGGCAAGCGGAACTCGTTGCTGCAACTCACTGTCGTCACCACCCTATGACAAAAGCAAGCGCCAATGGCTATCGAAAACGACACAACCGGTTACCTCAACGCCCATTGCCACCTGGAGCTTGGTCATCTGAGAGGAGCCATTCCCCCCGGGCTCGACTTTGTCGAATGGCTCGACCGCATCGTCGACGCCAAACGCAAACGCCCGCCGGCCGAAAGCGAGCGCGCAGCGGCGTTCGGCCTCAAACGCCTCCGCGAAACCGGCACCACGGCCCTGCTGGATATCGAGAGCATGGGCACCAGTGAAGCCGCCCGACGCGCCGACCCGATCCCCGGCATCATCTTCCGCGAACTAATTCAGTTCGATCCCGCCCGCGCGGATCATCACCTCAGCGACGTGCTCGTCAAGCGCCGCGCCCACGGCCCATTGCCGCGCGGTCTGCGCTTCGGCCTCTCGCCCCACGCCCCCTACACCACCACCGAACCCCTGCTGCTCGGCGCTCTCTCCACCGCTTCCATGCTGCGCGAATGGATCTGCATCCACTGCGCGGAAACGGCCGAGGAAACCGAAATGCTCCTCTTCGGCACCGGGCCGCTTTACGAATTCCTGTCGGACCGCAATCTGCTGCCTCCCGGGTGGAGGCCACCGGGGCTGTCGCCGGTGCGCTATCTGGCGACGCTCGGGCTGCTCGGGGCGCGCACCCTGCTGGTCCACTGCAACGACCTTTCCGAAATGGACATCATGGTGCTCAGGCGGTCGCGGTGCCGCGTGGTACTGTGCCCGGGAACGCACATTTATTTTGGCCGCGAAGAATTTCCATTGTCCCGATTGCTTCGTGCCGGCGTTCCGGTGTACTTGGGAACGGACAGTCTGGCCAGCAACGAAGATCTCGATATGGCCCGCGAAATCCGGTTGGCGAAACAATTGGCTCCGGACGTCGATCCCGCTGTCATCGAAGGCCTCGCCCGGGCCGAACGGCTGCGCGATTTTTCGTCCCAGTGATTGGCACTCCACACTCTCGGCAGGTCGCCCATGACGCACTTACCCATGCAGCACTTTCCCCTTAGCCCACTGATCGTTTTCTTTTTTCTGGCACTGGCGAGCCTGGCGCCCGCTGAAACGCCGGCCGCCGAGGCACCGGCCCCGAAGACGTCCACCACCGATTCCCGCGGCCCGGCCACCGAGCCCGTCCGCCTCGAAGCCCGCTTCCTGACCGACTACGGCCAGAATATCTACGTCCTGGGCAACATCCCCGAACTCGGCGGCGGCGAATTCCTCAAGGCCCTCAAACTCTCCCCCACCAGCTATACGCCCTCCGATCCGCTCTGGTTCGTCGAACTCGAGGTCGAGCCCGGGCAGCAGTTGAGTTACCGTTACCTGCGCCTCGACGGAGGACCGCAGTCCCTCTATGAGGGCAGCAACTCCACCTTCCTCGACGGACGGCCCCGCGCCATGACCGTCGAGGGTCCGCTGCCAGCCAAGCGCGACGGGTTTCTGCGCTACCACAGTGGCGCCAAGTCCCCCGCGCTCGCCATTCTCAACAGCCGCGGGGCCGTCGTGATGCGAATCCAGATGACCGATTCCGGCCCCGGACGGCACGACGGCGAACGCCTCTGGACTGCCCACCTCCGCGATCTTCCACCCGTCGGTCAGACCTGGCGCTTCTTCATCGAACTCAACGACGGCGCCAACATGGACGCGCCCCCCGGCGAAAGCTGGTATGAAACCGCTCTGGCCAGCCTTTGGCTCCAGGACGGCCAGATCTTCAACTACGAGCCCCCCGCCAGTGTTTCCCCGTCGCACGTCGCGAAGGTCGCCGACTTCCCCGATTTCCGCCCCGGTCTGCAACGCCCCCTGTACATCTACACACCCCGCGGCTACCAAGAAAACACCGGCAAACACTATCCCGTTCTCTTCATGCACGATGGCGAGAACAGCTTCACCTGGTTCGTCGAGGGCATTTCCGGCACCTCTTGGCAGGCGGACAAGACCGCCGACTGGCTGATGCGCAACGGCCTTATCCGCGAATGCATCATCGTCGGCGTGCGCAGCGGCCCCAGCCGCCTCCAGGATTACCTGCCTCCCTACGCCAGCCTCGTGATCGGCCAGGGCGAAGCCGACAAAATGGCCGCCTTCTATCAGGACACCGTCATGGCCTATATGCGTGAGAACTACCGCCTCCTCGAAGGCCGCGAACACGTCGCCACCTGCGGCAGCAGCATGGGCGGCCTCTTCTCCACCTATCTCGCCTGGGAGCACCCGGACTTCGCCAAGCACCACGCCTTCGTCTCACCCGCCTACTGGATCACCCAGGCCGGTGGCTCGCGCGGCGACGGCGAAACGCTCCGCCGTCTGCGATACGACGAACCCCGCGACATCCGAATCTACATGGACAGCGGCACCGTCAGCGAATTTCAATTCCCCGCGCCCGACATCAAGGACGACGGCGTGGACGAAACCTACGAAGCCCGCGACGCCCTGATCGCCAACGGCTACGCCATCGGCCCCGGCTTCCAGCACCACGTCGCCTATCACGCCAAACACAACGAAAACGCCTGGGCCGACCGCTTTCCCGCCATCCTCCAATTCCTTTTCCCCGTCTATCAAGAACCGGAAGCCCCCACTCCCCCCAAGAACACCGGCGTCACCGGTTACCCGAGACAGTAGCCGGCCCCCGGCGTCACACCCACCGCAGTTCAAGAAGGCGAAAACCCTCCCCATGGCTCAAATGTCCAACCTCGAAGTGATGGAGCGTTACGCCACGCTCGGCCCCGACTTCCTCACCTATCTGTGCGTGCGCTCATCCCAGGGCACTCTCGATCCCCCCGCCAGCGAACCCGGCCTCACCCTCGCCCTCATGGGTCCCATGGTCTTCGCCAGCGACACCGGCGAAGCCACCAAAGTCACCCTCGCCGGCGACGAAGCCAGCGCCGCCCCGGAAGTCGAAGCCGCTCTCCGCCAAGGCAAACGCCTCATCCGCGGCAAGGTCGAAATGAAAGCCCAGGACGCCGTCTGGAACTTCACCCTCGACGGCGAAACCTTCGACATGAAGTCCATGAAGCTCCCCGTACCCAAAGTCGCCGACGCCGACGAATACATGGCTCTCCGCGTCCAGGCCATCCAGCACCTCGCCATGCTTATCAACGACCTCTTCGAAGCCTTCCTGCCCATCCGCCTCGACGCCGAACTGTGGCGCGCCGAAGTGGAAGGCTGGATGGGCCGGGGGTGATCGCTCCAGAGTCCGACCAACCGCCCATCACCCCACCCCCCGGTCCAACGTCCGGTACCCCACCGCCTCGCTGATGTGTTCGGGGGCGATGGCGTCGCGGCCGTCCAGGTCGGCGATGGTGCGGGCGACTTTCAGGATGCGGTCGTAGGCCCGGGCCGAGAGGTCGAGCGCTTTCATCGCCTGCTCCAGCAGCGCCTCGCTCGGCCCATCCAGCTCGCAGAACCGCCGCATATCGGCGGGCAGCATTTGCGCGTTGCAGTGCAGGCTCTCGCGGTCGCGAAAGCGCTCCTGCTGGCGCGCGCGGGCCGATTGCACCCGGGCGCGCACCGTCTTGCTGGGCTCGCCCTCGGCACGCCGGTGCAGATCCTCGATGGCCACCGGCGCCACATCCACGTGCAGGTCGATGCGGTCGAGCAGCGGGCCGCTGATTTTGCCCCGGTAGCGCGTGATCTGCATCGGATTGCAGGTGCAGCGCCGCTCGCCCCGTTCCGCCCCGAAGTACCCGCAGGGGCACGGATTCATCGCCGCGAAGAGGATGAAGTTCGCCGGAAAGGACAGTGACAATTGCGCCCGGCTGATCTGCACCACGCCGTCCTCGAGCGGTTGCCGCAGCACCTCGAGCACCCGCCGGTCGAACTCGGGAAACTCGTCGAGAAACAACACGCCGTTGTGCGCCAGGCTCACCTCGCCCGGGCGCGGCGACGCCGTGCCGCCGATGATCGCCGCCGAGGACGCGGTGTGGTGCGGCGAGCGAAACGGCCGGCGGCGGATCAGGCCCTCGCGCCGGTCGAGCTGGCCCGCGATGGAAAAAATCTTCGTCGTCTCCAGGCTCTCGCCAAACGTCATTTCCGGCAGGATCGTCGGCAGCCGCTTCGCCAGCATCGTCTTGCCGCTGCCCGGCGCGCCGATCAGCAGCAGATTGTGCCCGCCGGCCGCCGAAATCTCCAGCGCCCGCTTGGCGTTTTCCTGGCCCCGCACATCCCGCATGTCCACCCCGTTCCAGGGATCGCGGGCGCCGTTGCCCTCCGCCGCCGGGGCCGGCCGCGCCGGCGCGATCTCCAGCTCGCCCCGCAGAAAACCCACCGCCTCCACCAGCGACCGCACCGGAATGACCGCCGTCTCCGCCACGAAGGCCGCCTCCTGCGCGTTGTCCTCCGGCACGATCAGCCCATCCAGCCTCGCCCGCGCCGCACCCACCGCCATCGACAACGCCCCCGGCACCGCTTTGATGCCGCCATCGAGCCCCAGTTCGCCCACCGCCGCGTAGCGCGCCGCGCGCTCGGGCGGGATGCGCGCCGTCGACGTCAACACCCCCAGCGCGATCGGCAAATCGTAATGCGCCCCCATTTTCCGCACATCCGCCGGCGCCAGATTCACCGTCACGCGCCGCTGTGAAACGCTGAACCCGCTGTTCTTAAGAGCCGCCTTCACCCGCTCGCGGCTTTCCTTCACCGCCGCGTCGCCCAGCCCCACGATCGTCCACACCGCCGTGTCCATACTGTTCGCGTCCTGGCAATCGACCTCCACATCGATGGGCAAAGCATCGATCCCGAGAACGGCGAAGGTGGGCAGGCGAGAGTGCATGGCTGGGGTCTCACGCGAAGATTAGGAGGAACCCACTCTTCCCACCCCGGCCCCGGCGGCGCAAGGCGAATTTTTTGCGAATGAGGCTTGACTTTTCGCCATGCCTTCGCCTAGGCTCTCCCCATCCTCACCGGAGCCCCGAACCATGAGCGTGCTTGCGTTGAACGAATCGATTCGTCAGTCCTCACCCGCCGGCGGAGGCGTTCCGGCGAAGTCGTTTCCGTGCGGGCCAGACCCGCCAGCCCACGGGCGAGCGGCTTAGATTATCCAAGCCGGGTGGGCGTCCAGAGTGCCGGCAGGGCCGGGACGGCCATGTTACTTTATGGCCTTCGGCTCGGGCGCGGTGGTGCGGAAGACGATGTTTTCCGTGGCGTTGCGGATGGCGTATTGCAGGGTCCACTCGTCGCGGAAGACGACGAGCAACCGCCCGCGCGGATCGGCGATGACGTCGCTGATGCCGGAGCGGCGGAACTGCTGCCAGTTCACTTCGTCGCGGTCCGCGTCGAGCCACCGCGCCGCCGTGTAGGGCAGCGGCTCCAGCTTGATCTCGACGTCGTATTCTTCCAGCATGCGCTGCTGAACCACTTCGAGTTGCAGTTTGCCGACGGCCGCCAACACGGGCTCGGGCGACGTCATGTTGTCGGCCGGGTAGAAAACCTGGATCGTGCCTTCGTCGCTGAGCTGCTGCAGGCCTTTGTCGAGCCGCTTGCGCTTCATCGGGTTCGGCGCGAGGACGCGGCTGAAGAGTTCCGGGCAGAAGCGCGGAATGCCCTCGAACTCGAACTGCTCGGCGGGTTCCGTCAGGGTGTCCGCGATGGCGTAAATCCCCGGATCATAGAGGCCGATGATGTCGCCGGGATAGCCTTCTTCCACCACTGTGCGTTCCTGGGCGAAGAACGTCGTGGCGTTATTGAGCCGCACGGTATCGCCGTTGCGGGCGATTTTGGCGTTCATGCCGCGTTCGAAATGGCCGCTGACCACGCGCAGGAACGCCATGCGGTCGCGGTGGTTTTTGTCCATGTTGGCTTGGATTTTGAAGATAAAGCCGCTGAACTTTTCGTTCTCCGGCTCGCGGTCCTCGCCCTCGCTGGTGGTGCGGCTGCGGGGCGTGGGGGCCAACTCGCCAAAGGCTTCCAGGAAGGGCTCGACGCCGAAGTTGGTCAGGGCGCTGCCAAAGAACACCGGCGTCACTTCGCCCGTCAGGAATTCCTCGCGCGTAAAGGGCTCGCCCGCCATGTCGAGCAATTCCAGTTCGTCGCGGAACCGCGCCGAGCCGTCCACGCCGATCAGCTCCGCCAGCTTGTCTTTCGCACCGCCGGTCACGTTGGTCATCACCTTGGTGGAGCCGTGGTCGGTGCCGCGTTCAAAGCGGTGGACGATGTCTTTGTCGCGGTCGTAAACGCCTTTGAAGGTCGGGCCCTGGCCGATGGGCCAGTTGCGTGCCACGCAATGAATGCCCAGGAGCTTCTCGACCTCGTCCATCAGATCGAGAGGCTCGCGGCCTTCGCGGTCCATCTTGTTGACGAACGTGAAAATCGGCATCGCCCGCAGGCGGCAGACCTCGAAGAGCTTGCGCGTCTGGGCCTCGACGCCTTTGGCCGCGTCGATCAACATGATCGCGCAGTCGGCGGCGGCCAGGGTGCGATAGGTGTCCTCGCTGAAGTCCTGGTGCCCCGGCGTATCCAGCAGATTGTACAGCCGGCCGCCATAGGGAAACTGCATCACGGACGTCGTCACGGAAATGCCGCGTTCCTTTTCCACGCTCATCCAATCGCTGGTGGCGTGGCGGCGCGTGCGGCGGGCGCGGACTTCACCGGCCAGGTGAATCGCCCCGCCATAGAGCAGGAACTTTTCCGTCAAGGTCGTCTTGCCCGCGTCCGGGTGGCTGATAATGGCAAAGGTGCGCCGGCGGGCGATTTCTTCTTGGAGGGTGGTCATGAGGATCGGTGGCGTAAGTCCTGTGGTGTAAAGCGCAAGCGCGCCGAGCGGGGGACGCTGGCACAGGGGGCGGGGGCTTGGCAAGAGGGAGGGGGATTTTTTGCTGCGGATCGCGCGGATCGCGCGGATGGCGCGGATGAGGGTGGTTGCAACCATGTGGTGGAGGATGTGTTTCTTATCTCGGTAATACCATGGTTTAATATTTCTGTGTAGCACGGCGCGTCCCGCCCGTGCCCAGCAGCGCTTTTTCTCCGAGAGCCGACTCTCGGCTTCCTCTGCGAACAGTGCGTTTGCGATAACAGAATAGGGCGTGGCAGGCGGCTGGCGGGTCACGGGCGGGACGCCCGTGCTACCTTTAAGCAATCCGCCCCCGGCCTGCGCTGGGGCGGGCCGGGGGCGAGAGGTGCCTTGGGGTTTCCAGGCGGCGCTTTAGTACGGGTTGCTTGGCGTGATGGCGCCGTTGCTGAAGCTCAGCGTCGCCGAGGCCCCGGTGTGCGATCCGTTGGTGAAGTTGTAGGTGTCGCCCACCGTCAGTTTGATGCGCTGAACGTTGAGGTATTGCAGGCTCTGGCCGCACTGGACGCGCTGGCGCACGGTCGAGCCGGTGTCGCTCAGAACGTACACCGCCGCGTCGCCCTGGACGAAGCCGACGCCGTTCTTGTTGATGAACATCGAGGTGTCTTCGTCCACGCCGACGCCCACGATGGGGTTCGAGAAGGGTGTGAAACCGGACTGGCCGATGCGGGCCATAAAGGTGCCGAGGCGGCCCATGCGGTCGCGCTGGGCAAAGTGCGTGTCGGTGATGATGTTGTTCGTCAGCGGGAAGTTCAGGAAGTCGTTGCTGAGCACCATGTTCGGGTGGCACGGGTTCGACAGCGCCTCGCTGGCCAGGATGCCCGATACGCCGTCCGGGTCGTAGATGACTTCGCCCATGATGGCGCAGCCGGCGGAAATGCCGCCCACGACTCCGCCCTTATCGTAAACGTAGCGGATGGCGTCTTCCGTGGCGGTGCCCTTCCAGGCGTTGAGGTATTCGGCCTGATCGCCGCCGGCGATGTAGACGAATTCCGCGGTGCGGATGACCCAACTGGCATAGGCCGAATTGGCCTTGGTCACCGTGTCGATCACCAGCGTTTCCACCGAGTCGGGAGCCAGCAGGCCGAACAGGTAATCCTGATAGCCGTTGCTCGCGCCGGTGCGCAGAACCACCACGTCGCCGCCCGCCAGGATCGGCGAAACGTGGGTGGTGAAGGCTTCATCGATGTCGAAATTGCCGCCCATCAGCATCACGCCCGGACCCGACATCGGCGACACGCAGACGTCCGCTGCGTTGCCCGTCAGGTAGTTGGTGAAGCCGCCGGGTTTCGACGGGCGTGCGCCTTCGTTGCATCCGCCCGGCGTCGGGGTCGGCGTCGGGGTCGCTGTGGGCGTCGGCGTGGGGGTGGGGGTGGGGGTTGGAGTTGGGGTTGGAGATGAGCCTGTGACTGTCGCCACGAGGGTATAACTGGCCGCCGAGTAGCCCCGCGAGCTGATGTACCACGTGCCGGCCGAGGGGTTGTTGACGGTGACCGACTCGTTGTTGCCGTTCAAGTAGGGGCGATAGTCGTAGACGGTGGAGGAAGGCTGGGCGCCGAAGCGGACATAAAGATCGGCGTCGCCGCTGCTGCCGCCCTGAACGATGTCGAGCCGCGTGGCGCCAGAGGCGACGAGGATCGAGTAATCGTCCCATTCCCCCTGGGCGACGGTGCCGCTGACCTGAACGCCCGAGGTTAAAGGCGTGATGCCCGGCACCGGCGTCGGAGTCGGAGTCGGAGTCGGAGTGGGCGTAGGCGTCGGGGTCGGGGTCGGCGTGGGGGTTGCCGTGGGCGTCGGGGTCGGGGTCGGGCTGGCTCCGCCGGTGGGGAAGGTGGCGCGGAGGGTATAGTTGCCGCTGCCGCTGTAGCGATAGAGTTCGACATAGTAGCGCCCGGCGGAGGCGCCGGAATAGGACAGCGTCTCCGGGTTGGCGCCGGTCTCGGCGGACGTCAGAAGGCTCCCCGAGCTGTTGTAGAGGAACAGGTCGTAGTCTGCGTTGTTGCGTGCTTCGGTCAGGGTGAGACTGATCGTGCCGTTCGACGTCGTGTCGAAATAGAAGGTGTCATAGGAGTCACCGCTTCCCATCGAGCCGGTCACGTTGACGCCGGAATTCACCGGGCCATCGGCCTGGGAAATGGTGCCGTTGTTTTCCGATTCGCTGGTGATCGCCAGAGCCGGCAGGGCTCCGAGCGCGAAACAGAGGGTGGGAAGGAGGGTAATGGTCCGATTCAATCTCATGGTTGGGTGGGCGCCTTGTGGGGGATGTTGGCAAGGAATCAATGGTGAACAATTGAGAAAAAAATCGAAAATATCCAGCTCTTCGCTTTGGAGAGTACAAAAAGTTGCTTGGTGGCTTGCGGGGGCCCGATGGGTTTTTATCCCGGGTCGGTTCGGAGACAGGTGCAATACGCTCTGTTTTCGAGTCTTACGAAAGCCTGGACCGTGGGTTAGATTTTGATAAAGCCGTCCGATCTTGGCACTTTGGGCTTGCAATGAGGCACGCGGCTTCGGGGACAGCTTCTCGTTATTCCGCCAAAAAGCGAAGAAAACTTTTGTAACCTGGCGAGCGAGACCCAAGGCGTTTGAAAATCACGGTCTAATTTGGTCGGGGGTGGCGGGTGCGGGGCTGACAGAGTTCAGCGGGACCCGAAGTACCGCCCGCAAACATTCTCAACCCAATCGGGAGGCTGGGTAAGGACGGAGCGATTCGGGTTCTTCTGGGCGAGCACTTCCCAGCCGATCTCCTCCTCAACGACTTCGGGAGAGCAGCCTTGGGCGGTGGCTTCCACGCGGAGAGCATCTTGGCATTCGCGGACGGTTCGCGAGGCCATCGCCCGCAGCCAAGGGGTCGGAGGCGAGGCGAGTTCGAAACCGAAATGATCGCAGTCGGCGAGGATTCGCTGATCGGAATAGCCTTCCACTTCTCCTTTGTACGCCCGCAAAATCCAAACGCATTCCTAATTGCACCACATTTCGGTGTCAACGTTTTCGATGCGTTGCAAAAGGCAGTGGGAGGTGGGGGCCGTGGGAAAGGCCGCGCAGATTTGGATCGTTGTGGAGACTGAGATTCGCTGTGGAGATAGGGAAATTACTTCTTACGAAAGACCTTGAATACAAGTCCCAAGCCAATAACGAAGGAAACGGCAAGAAGGCCGAAGATCATTCCATTTCGCTTGGACTTCGCTGGTTCGACGACATGCGGTTCTACCTTCTGTTCCACCTTGGCGGGCGTATCGGAAACAATTTCACGTGTAGGCGTTTCGGCAATCTCCTCCTTAGTCTGGGAAGTTCCCTCGGCCAA
Organism: Sumerlaeia bacterium; assembly: GCA_040219255.1. GTDB lineage: Bacteria > Sumerlaeota > Sumerlaeia > SLMS01 > JAHLLQ01 > JAVJSW01. The sequence continues at coordinate 25,568 of JAVJSW010000060.1, read as the reverse complement.
TTCCAGACCCGCCGCCATGTCAACCTTTCTGCCGGTAACAACATCTCTCGCGGAAAAGTCCCCCTGAACGTAGGTGCTGGACTCATCTCCGGTGTAGACTTTGACTACGGTGCCGACTGGAATTTCGAAATCGAAAACGTCTTTTTCCACCGGTGTTTCGATGTCCACTTTGCTCAAAGTAATCGTCTTCACATTCTCTACTTGAGGGGCGAAGGCGGCGATCGCTTCGTCGGTGTTGGGGGCCAGAGCCCCGGAGCGGATACGCTGGAGAACCTCCTTGTCAAAGACGCCATTCTGAGTTATGAGCGTGATTTCATGCGGATACCACCCCCATCCAGGAACCTCTCGGAAGTCGTCATATCGATTGATGAGTCGAAAGGTTTCGCCAACTTGGCTGAAATAGACGGAGAGGCGGTTGCCGTGTTGAGAGCGTACGCCAATACGCGTGAAGGAAACCGCGCCATCCCTGTAAATGTCGAAAAAGTCTGTCTTGATGTCCGTGGCCTCGAACCAATAGACCTTGTCGCCTTCCAGATCCTTGCTCGACAAATTCAGGGTGGACGCCTTGGCTAACTCCGTCCCGATCGTACCCAGGATGTTGCCGTAAATAGCGTCTTCCGGAGCGTTCTTGGCATCGTCCAAAAATATGTAGGCACTTGGGCGGGAATATCGGATATTCGATGTGAGGATCTTTTTCCCCTCTGGACCAATCACCGTCATCGTCTCTTCGGAAACGGAACTATCATCCTCGTAAATCCTCGACTCAAGCCGCATCTGGTGACCGGAAAGCGACACCGTAAAATTCTTTTTTGAATTCGTAGGCAGAAGCAGCTTTTCCAATATACCTCTTTGCTCCTCAAGGAATTCGTCCAGTATCTCCCGGTAATCCGCCGACAGCTCCTCACCACTCTCCGCTAAAGTCGCAAGAAAGTCGGTTTCGACATCCATTAGACTTGCTTCCACCTCGCGTGACGTCATCGGAGGAGGTCCGGAAGATTCCACGACGCCTTCGAACGTCCCCTGCTCGATGATTGGCCATGCGATTGCGGCTTCCAAAGGGGGAAAATCACGAATGTCAGGCTCTTGACAAAATGCGATCAGGGGACATAAAAAGATGAATAAGACGACCCAGTATCTGAATGACATGAAGCGGTCCTTAAAGATGATAAGATCCCCTTGGCATAGGAGAGCCAAGGGGTTTGAGATGGAAGCATTGTTTATTTGCCGAAGCTTGCAGGCGGCTAGGCGCTGCAGGACGGGTAGGCGCATTCGTTCGCAGTGCCGCTTTCAGTTGGCTCTTCATAACTGATCACGATGCATTGATCACGGTCATAGCAGGTCACCGAAAGAACCACGGAACCTTCGGGCAATGAGGGCGAGGCTGAATCGGAAATGATCGTCGAGACCGTGCCGTTCAGTTCGAAGCGCACGACGCATTCGTTTTCGTTGATATTGTGGGCGTAGCCAAAAATCGTATAGGCTGGACCACTTGGGGTGGTGCCGCTGCATCCGCCCTCAATCTGCTTGTTTCGGTCGCACCGATAGCTCGCGTGACGGGTCATGTAGACCTGACCACCACCTCCCAGCCAATTGGTGCAAGCCTTGTAATCTCTGGCCGACACAGACTTTTCGCACTTGCCGCCGCAGGTATCGCACTCAGCGGTGGTCATATTAGGGATGGAAGTAGCTGCCAGGAAACCCATGGCCAAGAGAATGTTCTGGAACTTCATGATGAACTCCGGGTGAAAAGGTTAGGGCATTGAAAACGCTGGACGGAGTAAATTTAACATCGATTTGCGAGACAATGGAAAACAACGCATTATGACGCCAAAAATCGCTAGATTTTGTGACCAAAAAGCCACACTCAACCATCTGCCTAAAACTCCACCACCGTCACCCCGCCCCCGCCTTCTTCCGGCGTTCCCGGGCGCCAGCTCTTGACCGAGGGGTAGCCGTTGAGGAATTCGCGGACGGTCTTGTAGAGGAGGCCTTCGCCGACGCCGTGGATGATGCGGACGTAGGGGTAGTCGCAAAGCAGCGCGCGGTCGAGGTAGCGGTCGATCGCTTCGATGGCTTCGATGGCGCGGAAGCCGTGCAGATCCAGGTACATGGGAACCGGTTCGCGGCGGAAACCGGTTTTCTTTCGCTGGGTGGCTTTCGTGGGAAAGCGCTGCGAGAGGGTGGAAACGGGGCGGCGCACCGGCTCGGGATCGGGCAGCGTTTCCGCGTTTTCCAGGGCGGCTTTGAGCTTCTTGCTCTTTTTCGGCTTCTTCTTTGTTTTGCTCAGGGCGGCGGCGGCCTGCGGTTCCGGGTCCGGCTCGAAGGGCAGGACTTTCTTCGGCTCGGCGTCGAGCAATCCCTCGGCGGGGACGAAGGCGCTGATGCCGCCGACGTCGACCCGGGCCTTGCTGCCGTCGTGCGCCACATCGACGACAACGCCCCAGCGCCCAAAGGCCCGCACGAAGACTTTCTGGCCCTCCGCCAGCTCCTCCACCGGGTCGCCTTCGCCTTGCTCGATGGCGCGCAGCTCGCCGCGGACGCGCTCCTGCTCGCCGGCGATGGTGCGGCGGCCTTCCGAGAGCAGCTTCTTGCGCTGCTCGAGGGCTTCCTCGCTGGGCAGCTCGGCGATCAAGCGCTCGAACTGCTCGCGCACTTCGCGGGCGGCGGAGTCGCGCTCTTGCAGCGCCATGCGCCGCACGCGCTTGCGCTCTTCGATCAGATCGTTGGCGCGCTGTTCGGCCATTTCGAGCTGCGTGCGGAGCCGTTCGGCGCGTTCGGCCGCGTCGCGGCGCTCGCGGGCCAAGTCCTGCTCCATTTGCTGAACCTGGGCGATCAACTCGCTCATGCGGACCTGCTGCTCGCCGACCAGGGACCGCGCCCGCTTGAGCAGCACCGCGTCCAAGCCTTCGTTCTCGGCGATGAAGAACGCCTCGCTGGCCCCCGGCAGGTCGAGCCGCAGGCGGAACGTGGGCCGGTGCGTCTGCGGGTCCAGGGTGAAGCTGGCGTTGCGGGCGCCAGGCGTGTCGGCGGCCCACTGCTTGATGGGCTGCAGATGGCTCGTGGCGATGGTCAGGCGGGCGCGGGCCATCAATTCTTCCAGGATCGCCTGCGCCAGCGCGCCGCCTTCCGTCGGGTCCGTACCGGTGCCGAGTTCATCGAGCAGTACCAGCGATTGATCGTCCGCTTCCTCCAGGATTTCGCGCATGCGGCGGATGTGGCCGCTGAAGGTGGAGACGCCTTCGCCGAGGTCTTGCTGATCGCCGATGTCGGCGTAGAAACCGCGGAAGACCGGCAGTTCCGATTCCATCGCCGCGGGGATCGCCGAACCACACTGGGCCAGCGCCGCGCTCAACGCCAGGGTCCGCATGGCCGTCGTCTTGCCGCCGGCGTTGGGGCCGCTCAGGATGACGCAATAGTCGTCGGGCGAGAGTTCCACCGTGATGGGGACGCTCTTATCTCGCTGGCTCAGGTGGAGCAGAGGGTGATGGGCCGAGAGCAGCGCCAGCGGTCTGCCGTCGGCGGTCAGGGTCGGGATGCGCCAACCGTGCTCGGCCGCCGCGCGGGCCAGGGCTGTCGTGCCATCGATGAGAGCCAGCGCCGGCAAATCGGCTTTGGCCACGGGGGCGAAGGGCCGGAGTTGGGCGGTGAGCGCTTCCAGGATTTTGCGGACTTCCTCGGCTTCGCGCTCGCGGGCGATTTCCACGTCGTTGGCGGCCTCGACCACGTTGGCCGGCTCGATGAAAAGCGTTTCGCCGCTGGACGAGGAGCCGTGGACGATGCCGTTGACGCGGCCACGAAAATTGGCCTTCACAGGAACCACGTGGCGGCCGTTGCGCACCGTCGAGTAATCGTCCTGTAGAATGCTGTCGCCGCGCAGGCGGCCGAGGGCGCCGTTGATTTCCGAGAAGACGCGGCTTTCCGCGCGGCGCAGGTCCGAGCGTGCCCGGCTGAGCCCCGGCGAGGCGTTATCGCGGATGCGGCCGTCGTGATCGAAGGTGCGTTCGATGGCGCTCGAGAGATCTGGTTCGGTACTCAGGCGCTCGCAAATCTTGGAAAACAGCGGCGCCGATTCGGCCCGGTTGGCGCCGAATTGCGAGAGCGCCTCGACCGCCTGCAAGTGCCGGGCGAGAGGCATCCAGCGCTCCGGCGGCAGGGAGGAGTGCGCCTGGGCCGCGATGGCCAGGCTCTCGCCGACGTCGCTCAGGCCGCCCAGCGGCGGTTTCTGGCCCCGATCGATAAGATCGAGGACCTCGGCCGTCAGGGCGAGTTGCTCCCGCGCGGCGTCCGAATCCGAAGCGGGTTCGCGCGCGAGCACCCAGTCGCTCCCGAGGGTGGAGGCGGCGTGATCGGCGAGTTGTTCGAGAACGGCGTCGAGCCCGAGGGCGTCGCGCGTGGAGAAATCCATGATCGATCTGGCGGGCGGCGGTGTTTTTTTGGGTAAGGATTCACGCCCGCGAAGCGCGTAGCAGCAAGCGTCAGGCGGCCCGTCCCGTCAAGCCTCGCCTTCGCCAAGAATGGGTTTTGCTGTAACTCGAGGGACTTCGATTGTCTGGACGGAAGATGCCCCTCCTACGTTTTGTTTTTCCCGCCACCCTTTACCTCCTGCTGACCGCCGCGGCCTTCGCCGACAGCGCCCTCTACGAAGCCGGACAGACCGTCCGCTCCAGCGGATCGAGCGAGACGGCCGCGGCGCCTCCACCGGACAGCCCCGCGCCCCGGGCTGAGCCGGACCCGACCGTCGCCGCCCCAGCCGGCGCCCCCGCCGCCACCGACAGCGCTCCCACGACCCCAACAGCCACAGCCCCGCCGTCGCCCACGCCCACGGCATCGCCGGCCGCCACCCTGCCACCTTCGGCCCTTGTGGTGGATTTGGGAACGACCAGGCCGGCGGTCCTCGAGGCTCTGGAAGGCTCGGTCTTGAAAACCGAGATGGAGGTCAAGGAATTCGCCGAACGCTTCGGCCTCGGTTGGCTGGCGTACATTTTCTTCGACATCGGGCTGGTGGTGAACGGTTCGAAAATCACGCTGTTCAAGCTGCTGATCGCCCTGCTGATTTTCGTCATCGGATTGCTGCTGGCCAGGCTGACGTCGGCGTGGGCCCGCAAGCGCGTTTTCAAGAAGTTCCGCCTCAACAGGGCGTCGTCCGACTATCTCGAACGCCTCGTGCGGGTTCTGTTGGTGGTGATCATCGCGTTCTTCGCGCTCGATTTTTCAGGCATTCCGCTTTCTATTTTCGCCTTCCTCGGTGGCGCGGTCGCCTTGGCGGTGGGCTTCGGCGCCCAGGAAATCCTCGCCAACTTCATCGGCGGGTTGATCCTGCTGTTCGAGAAACCGATCCGCCCCAACGACCTGATCGAGTTCGATGGCGAGCAAGGCCGCGTCGAAGAAATCGGCGCCCGCCGCACCCGCATCCGCCTGCCGGGTAATGTGGACATGCTGGTGCCGAACCGGCAGTTGGTGGAGAACAAGCTCATCAACTGGACCTACGGCCGCGACGATCAAGTCCGCACGGAAGTCAAGGTCGGCATCGCCTACGGTTCCCCCACCCGCGACGCCGAACGCCTCTTGCGCCAGGCCATCGACGAACACCCGCGCGTCGACAAAACTCCCACGCCGATCGTTCTGTTCGAGGACTTTGGCGACAATGCCCTGGGCTTCACCTGCTTCTTCTGGGCCCGGGTGAAATCCTTCATGGAGCAGCGCCAAATCCAGAGCGATATCCGATTCCGCATCGACGAACTGTTCAAGGAAGCCAACATCACCATCGCATTCCCGCAACGCGACGTGCACCTGGACACGCTCTCGCCCCTGAAAATCCGGATGATGCGTGGCCGGGAGGGGGCGGAATAAAAAGAACCGGCCCCCACCACTCGGTTCGGAGTGGCGGGGGCCGGCGGGGACTGTCCTGTCGGAGACGGTGGAGGGCTTAGCGCCGCATGCGGGGCATGGGGGCGTCGCCGGTGAAGGTCGCGCCGGCGGAGGGATCGCTGTTCCCCTCCTGGCCCAGCATCAGGATGATCGAGCCGCCGCCCCGGTTGCCGCCGACGGTGATCTGGGCGTCGAGGGCCGCGTCGACCCGCGCCTTGGACTCGCGCAGGTGCGCCGCCGTGTAGGGGTCCAGCTGAGAAGCCAGCGGGCTTTCCATCACGCCGCCGATGGCGTCGCCAATTTTCGCCAGTTCGCCGTGCGACAGCGTCCGCGACACCGCAGGATACATGCTGTCGTCGCCCCCGGTGGCGATCTTGATCAGCTGGCCCAGGTAGCTGCGCTGGAGGTTGCGCCGCAGGTTGTCCACGAAGGGCTTGCGCGTCGTGTACTTCTCCTGCGATCCCTCGCCTTCGGCCTGCAACACTTCGCTCCAGATCGAATCCGTCAGGCCCGACATCATTTCCGGCAGCGTGAACAGGTCCTCCGCCTCGGAGGTGAACTCCGAGTCGTAGATCCACTGCACGCGCTCCGGGTTGGTCAGCATGAACAGGATATTGTTCTGCGTCATCAGGATGCGGTCCTGAATCGGGTAGGTCAAAGGCTGGTACCAGCCAGAGGAACCGCGGTGACTCCAGCGGTCGGCGGCCAGGTAGACCTGCAGTTCCGGCTTCACCTGGATGGCGTCCTTGGCGAAAACCTTCTCCAGAAGCATGTTGAAGGCGCGGCGCTGCGTTTCCGCGTCCACCACTTCGATGGGCTGGCGGGCGTCGGTGTCTCCGCGCTGGTCGCGCCGGATGTGGTACCCGCCCACAAACCGCGCCGCCGCGTAGGCCGCGCTGAACCGCTGGTAGAACAGCACATCGAAGGCGTCGCGGGCTTTGCTGTAGGGATCGTCCTCCTGAAGGACCGCCTCGATCAGGTTGTTGAGGATCTTATCCGCCAGATCCACGCGGGCCGCGGCGAAGGTCAGCGGATCGCTGCCCAGGTCGAACCGCACCGTCATCGGGTCCGGCCCCCAGGTATCCTCATCCGTGCCGTAGTCATGACCGGGTTGAGCGACCTTGTCGGTGATTTGCTTGAGGAGTTTGTCCTCGTTGCGCGGATAATCGTTCGAACCGGGGATCGCGTAACCGTACTCGATGGCCCAGTAATCGTAGGGCCCGATGGTCGGCGTGATCCACATCGCGGGCTGTGAGCCATCGGGCTTCAGCGCATAGGGATTGTAGTCCATCACAGAGGCGATGGTCGCCGTGGTCGGATCGTCGGTGTTGACGATTTCCTCGTAGCTCTTCCAGGTGCTGGCCTTGAAGTTGTGCCGCAGGCCGAGCGTGTGACCCACTTCGTGGGCCATGATTTCGCGCACCAGCGGGCCGATGAATTCCTCGGGCCACTCATCCAGGTTGCGCTTCTCCGGCTTCTTGCCGTTCGAGCCATTCTCTTCGGCGTCCGCGGTTTCCTCGCCGTCTTCTTCCTCCGCGGCTTCCGCGGCTTCTTCCAATTCCTCGATCAGCTCTTCCGCGACTTCGACGGTCTTGCTGGAAGCATCGTCCTCGGCGGCTGCTTCGGCTTTCTCTTCCGCTTCCTTTTCCTTCTTCGCCGCGTCCTTCATCTGCTCAAAGACGATGAAGTCGCGGCCCATGGCGGCCATGCGGGCCAACGCCAATTCGCCCCGGACGTGCTCGCCCAGCGAGCAGTAGTGCGGGTTCTTGAAACCATCCAGGTTCCCTATCAGTTCGCGCGCGAAGAGTTCTTCCGGCGTTACGCCCGCCGCCGCCATCTCCGCATCGTTCTGAATCCGCAAAGCCAGATCCGGCCGCACCATCGACCAATTCGGGTGCGCCGACGGATTGGACGCCAACCAGTGCCGGAGCCTCGGCGAGAGCGAGGCGCTGTTCGGCACGCTCTCGATGAACAGTTCATGGCTGTCCACATAGTACCGCACCATGCTCTCGTCGAAGATGATGTCGGCGTCGTAGATTTGGCCCGTGCGGGGATCGACGCGGCTCGGACCCATGGCGAAGGCCGACTCGCTGGTGATCCAGCGGATGAAGTTGTAGCGCGCGTCTTCCGGATCCAGATCCTTGAATTCGTTGGAGCTGGTTTGCTGACGCACAACGATGGCATCCACGATGCCGATCTTCTCGAAGGCCTTGTTCCAGTCCTCGACGCCCTGGCGCACCCAGCGCCGGTAACGTACCGGGATTGAGTCCTCCAGGTAGAAGACGATCGGTTCCTTGGGCGGCGAGAGCTTAAGGCTCGGGTCCGCTTTCTCCAGATGCCAGCGATTGATGTAGCGATCGAAGATGTCGGGCTGTTCCTCGTCCTTCGAGAAATCCTTCTGCGCCGTCAGGAAGTAGCCGATGCGCTGGTCCGCCTGGCGGGGCTTGTAGCCCGTGTTGGGCAACTGATCCAGGCTGTAGGTGATGCCCGTGGCGCCGCGGGAATTGCGGAAAACGATTTCCACCACGACGTTGTTGGGGAAGGCCTTCGCCTTGCCCGGCTGCATGATCGTGGCGGCGGGGCGCGTTCCCGCAAGGGCCGACGCCTTGTTGCCGAACAGATCCATCAGGTCGATGAGGACGTTCTTTCCCTTCTCCGCCCGGACCCGCACAGTCGTCGCCACCGGGTCTGGATAGGTCCGTTCCACCACGTCCTTCAGCGTGCCGCTCGCGGTGTAGAAGGGATCGGGCGCCACGACGATGAGTTCGTCCTCGAGCTTCTCGAAGCGAATCATGAGGCTGCCCCACTGGAACCCTTGGTTCGGGCCGCGGGAAATGGAAGAACTGAGGAGCAGGTCCTTGCCGATCAGGTTGCCCGGGATTTCCGCCAGGAGCTGGTTCTTCTCCTCGCTGATATACAGGTTGATGAAGCCCTCGCGCTTCTCGAGGTCTTTGACGGCGTTTTCGAAATCGTTGCCTTTGTCAGAACCGCCCGAGGAGGTGATGGCGCCGATGGCGGCCTTCAGGTTGTCCGGAATGGCGGCCGTTTCTTCGTTGGAAGCCCAGGCGGGCAGTGCCAGAGCCGAAGCCAGGACAAAGGCCGCGGCGCCGGGAAGCGCCAGGGGCCGGGATTTGAGGGACATGCGGATGCCTCCGATGCATCGGGTCTGACGCCGGAAAGTCCAAGGACGAACCCGGCGCCTTCAAGCCGACTCAGACCGGCCTGAAAAGGATTGCCAGTTGATACAGAACCGAATTGGGTTTCCACAAGGCTTATCGCGGCGGGATTTTTCGCCACCGGAAACCAAAACTCCATTTGTCCCCCGGCCCCCGGAAAGGCTCCAATTCACCCATCGCTCCGGCAATCCGAAGACTGCCGATGCCGGCCATGACGCGGAGGACCCTTTCCCTATGAGAACGCTTCGATCCGATTTTTCCGCCATCCGCCCGCGCCGCGGATGGCTCATTCCGGCCCTTCTGGCGGCCGCCCTTCCCCTGATGGCCTCCCTGACCGCCTGCCAGGTCAAGAACGTCGGCAGCCAACTGTCCGACGCCCGCACCACACGCTTCAAGAGCGCCGAGAAGGGCCTCGAACTGCGCATGACCGTTCACCAGACGGACGTCGATGCGGGGGACACCGTGAAGATCGATCTCGTTCTCGACAACGTCTCCACCGGTCCCACGGACCTGGTCTTCAACAGCGGCCAGCGCTTCGACGTCATCGTCCAGACGGTGCGCGGCGTCGAGGTCCACCGCTGGAGCAACGAACGCCTGTTCACCCTGGCCACTGGCCGCGTGCGCCTCGATCCCGGTCAGCAGATCTCCGAAACCGTCGAGATCGCCTTTCCGCCCTCCGCGCGGGAAAACCTCGAATCGGGCCAGTACGACCTCATCGGCCTCTTGACGGCCAACCTCTTCCTCGCTACTCCGCCGGTGGCCGTGACCTACGAGAGCGACGAAGACTCGGGCGTTTTCTAAACCGAAAGCCCCACCCGGGGCGCCGGCGGGCGCGGCCCTTGCAACCGGACCCAGAGCGCAACGCTTTGCGGATCAAAGGGACACGGATGACCACCAGCGCCACGCCAAAAGGCGAAAAAACTTACTACAAGTCCAGCCTCGGCCTCAAGAAGGACGTCGCCCCCATCGTGGCGGCGGAATACAGCAGCGCCCTCGTCGACGCCATTCGCGCCAACGGCGGCGTCCTCGACCTCCCCGGCCTCAAGCTCCGACTGGCCAAGGACTTCGGCTTCTGCTACGGCGTCGACAAGGCCGTCGACATGGCGTACGAGACCCTCGCCAAATTCCCCGATCGGCGCATCGTTCTGCTGACGGAAATCATCCACAACCCACGCGTCAACCGGCGCATGCGCGAACTCGGCATCCGCTTCCTCTCGGGCCAGCAGGCCGACGGACTCACCATCGAGGACATCGTCCCGGAGGACGTGGTGCTGATCCCCGCCTTTGGCGCGGCCCATCCGCTGTTCCAGCGCCTGAAAGACATCGGCTGCGTCGTCGTCGATACCACCTGTGGCAGCGTGATCCACGTCTGGAAGCGCGTCGAGCGCTACGCCCGCGAGGGCTACACCTCAGTCGTCCACGGCAAAGCCTATCATGAGGAAACCATCGCCACCGTTTCCAACGCCACATCGAACGGTGGCCATTTCCTGGTGGTGCGCAATATGGCCCAGACCGAGCGCGTGTGCGACTTTATCGAGGGGCGGCTGCCCGCCTCGGACTTGATGGCGGATTTCGATCCTGGCGCTTTTTCGGAAGGCTTCGACCCCGAGAAACACCTCCGGAAAATCGGCGTCGCGAACCAGACAACGATGCTGGCGACGGAATCGCTGGCCATCGGGCGCCGACTGGCCGAATCGATCCAGCGCCGCGACGGCGAAGAACGGGGCGCGGAAAACGTTCGCAGCTTCGACACGATCTGCTCGGCCACGCAAGACCGCCAGGACGCCATGAAGGCCCTTCTGCGCGACAACGCCCTGGACCTGGCCCTCGTGGTCGGCGGCTACAACAGCTCCAACACGCGCCATCTGCTGGAAGTCGCCGAGGCCCACTGCCCCCGCGCCTTTCACATCGACGATGTGGCCGAGATGCACTCCGACCGCGCCATCCGTCACCAGCCCAGCGCCCGCCACGATCAGATCGTCACATCCGATTGGTTGCCGCCCCGCGGCACCGGTGGCGACATGATCGTCGGCATCACGGCCGGCGCCAGCACCCCCAACCGCGCCATCGGCGATGTGGTGGCACGCCTCCTGGAATTGACAGGCTACGACAAAGAAAAGGCGCTCGAAGCCGTCAGCTCCGGGCGCCTCGATTGAGCGCTGCCTGGGGCACCGCCCCAAACGGATTTACTTCCGCCGGAAAATCTTGATGTTGTCCAGCATCAGGATGCCGGTCGTCGCCAAGTTGTCGCGGATCGACAACGTGTTGACGACCTTCGGCCCGTTGGGAGGCATGCGGGCGCCGATGATGATCGATTGCTCATCGACGAACGCGTCGACGATTTGCCGTTGCAGATCAATCTCGTAGCGGATGCGCTTCCACGTTCCGAAGTCGTAGGCGACCGGCTCGTTCTGCACCCGCAGGGTCGGGTTCGAGTTTGAGTTCGTGCGGTGCACGATGGTGCTGATGGACTGGCGGAAATCGCCGTCCTTCTCGATGTAAACCCCGAGCAGGTACTTGTTCTTGTCATCGCAGCGAATGTCGAATTCGACGCCGATACGGCCGCGCGCGTCGGGGAATTTGCAGGAATAAAGGGCGCTGCCCACTCCCTGCTTCTTCTCGAAGCGCAGGCACTTCGACGACCCCTGGGCGGCCACGCCGTTGGTGACTTCCAGCGAGGCGTAATCGTACTGGCCGCGCCAGTTTTGGGGAGCCTGGCCGAGCGATTCGTCCTCGAAATCCTGGAAGTAGAAAACATCCGGATCGGCCTTGGCCTTATGCACCGTCGCGGTCGGCAAAGCCACTTCGCTCGAGCGGCGCGGATCGGCCGGTTTCGCTTCCGGCTCCAGATCCGGCAACGGCGGGATCTCGAATTCCTGCGACACCGCGTCGCCCGACTCGTCCGCCGGACCGCTCGGAGCCCTCGCCGGTTCGGCCTTCGGCTCCTCCGTCAGGAAGTCCAGTTTCAGATCCAACTCGTTGCCTTCGCCCGAAGCGGCCGCTTCCTGAGGCGCTCTGGCAGCACGGGACGAGGGTTTGCGGGGTGCGCCGATGGGCGGCAGAGCCACCGTTTCGCTGCCGGCGGGCGTGGCCGCCGGAGCGATCGACCCCGGCCGGATGCGATCGTTGTCGGTGACCGTCCGCAGCGGGTTGCCGCTTTCCTCGGAAGACATCGCGGGAACGGGGCCACCCGGGGTTTCCGAAGGAGCGGCCTGCTTCCTGGAGGAGGCGGCGTTGCCCCCCGCCGCTGCCGCCGCGGCCTTGGCGGCGGCGCGATCGGGTTTCGGCGCCGCGGGCTTGGCGGGCGTGGAGGGCTTGGTGGACTGCATCATCGGCGTGGCGACGGGCGCCGGCGCGTTCTTCTTGCGGCTGACCAGCACGAAACCGGCGATGCCAAGCAGCAACAGGACTCCGGCGCCGATTCCGGCGATCAGCAGGAAATTCCCCCCGCCGCCTTCCGTGGCGCCTTGCGCCGCCCGGCCGCGAATCAATGCCGCGGTGCGATCGATACCCGCCTGCGCCAACTGGTAATCGGCGGAGCCTTCTTCCGCCAGACGCGCCAACTGCTGATAGTAGTTCTGCGCGCTCTCGTAGTTCCCCCCGGTCTCCGCGATATCCGCTTCCTTCTTCAAGCTGTTGATGCGCTCGCGCCTCTCATTTTCCCCCTGCTCGATCTTATTGCGCTGCTGCCGCACGCGTTCAATCAGAGCCCCGACATCCGCGCCCGCGTCCTCGCGTCCGATGCGGTAAGCCAGATTCTCGGCCACGGCGAAATTATTCTGCGCCAGTGCCGATTCGAAAGAATTCATCAGAGCCGAAACCCGCACTCCCGCGCCGCTCCCGCCCCGGTTCAAGGGATCGGTCTCAAAGCGCTGGGACCGCACGGCGATCAGGCCGTATTCGTTCTGCATCTGGTCCACCACGGGCTGGGCCGCCTGCTCGTTGGGAAAGGCCTCGCCAACGAAAACCAGATGCCGGCCGTCGACCTCCGCGACGTCCACGTTGCTCAGGCCGGACGTGTTGCGCAAGTCGCCCGCCAACTGATCGGCCAGGGACTTGTCGTCGCTCTCGCCCACCACCACGCGGTACACCGCGCCCGATGGGGCGGGCTGATTGCCCGCGCTCGCCACCGAGGGGCTGCGCCGCGTCAGCGACCGGTCCACCACCTCATAGCCATAGGGGAAGAACAACCCCTGCTGCTCGTAATCGGAGATGGCGCTCTGGGCCGCGGCGGCCGTCGGATAGGAGCCGAGAAACACGGAGTACGTGCCGGGGCTGGTTTCTTCCAGTTGGACGGGAATGCCGACCAATTGGCTCTCGAGGGTGCGGGCCTTGGAAGAATTGAGTCCCGAGCCCACCAGGAGCGAGAAGTTGCCGCCCGTGGGTGGCGCCGAACCGCCGCCGGGCGGCAGATTGCTGCCGATGCTGGAGGTGCGGGAAACCACGATATTGTCGAACTGGACCTGGTTGCGCTGCTGGCCGATGGCCACCTGGCCGGAAGAAAACTCGGAGTCCGTGGCGGTCAGAACGGTCCGGCCGTTCACCAGCACGGCGAACTGATTGCCGACGGCGCGCACTTCCAGCGTGTCCGGGGACGAAAAATTGGATTTCGATTCAAAGGCCGGCAGGCTCACATCGGCCGGATGGACGGCGCGGGCCAGCGTCTGCTCAATGCCATTGACCACCTTGATGAATTCCACGCCGCGGGGCGAGGCCGGGGTGGTGGTGGCGTACAGGCTGGCGTAATAGAAGTTGGCGGGACTGCGCCAGCGCACCGCGAGGTTGACCTCGCCAGCGGGCTGCAGCATCAGGAAATCGGCCTTGGCGGAGATTTCGGACCAGGAGCGCGAGTCCGGCGCGTCGATCACGGCCCAGGCCAGGAACGGAAATTGATCCGCGTCGCCGGTGTCGAACCGCCCGTCGGCGATGTACCAGTAATTGTCCGCCGTCGCCCCGACAGTGACCCAGTCCTCCTGCGAGGGGCGCGAGCCATTGCTGAAGGACTGGAAGTCCTCGCGGAAGAGGACATCGCCCGTGCCCTGGGCCATGACAGACGCCGCGAGCAGCGATAGAGCGAGCCCGAGGGCTGCGAAAGCGGCGATGGTTGGTTTGAAGACCCTCGACGTCTTACCGGTCATCACGGGGTGCTCTCCAGAAAAGCAATGAGTCAGTGCATCGGCACGGCCGGAACACGCGGTCCCAAGCCGATATGGGGTGGGAAAGCGGCCGCCGGACGGAACTCCGTAACGCCGGCGGGAAACCCACCACCCTTGGATACGACTCCAGCCAATGGGCTAGCGGGGGCTGGGTCAAGGCGAAGAAAGGTCACGGCTGCGTCCCCGGCTCCAACCCCGCCCCGGGCCACCTTCCCACAAGCAAGCGTCATAATCTCCAAAGTTGGCTCAAAACACAAGCCTTTCTTCTTCCCTTGCATTCAGAGGCCCCCTTCTGACACACCGTCCGCGACGATGCTCCCGCCGCGGTGGGAAACCATTGTTTCTGCCCTATCTCCAAGGCAGGCGAATTCTTCCCCAAGGACCCCCACCAGCTCGCTATGGCTAAGGACGACAAGGACCTCTACAACTACGAACTCGAGCGCTATCGCGAAACCCTGCGCTCCAGCGCCGCCACCGCTCTCGACCGCTACGGCTTCACCCTCCTCAATTCCCTCAACCCCGCCGAGCGTGCCGCCACCCTTCGCGACATTGGCTTCGAACTCAACGACGCCATCGATTTCTACAACCTCGGCTGCCACGCCGCCACGGAAGAAAACTGGAGCGAAGCCATCGTTCACTTCAAGCGCGCCGTCGATATCGACCCCGACATGACCGCCGCCTACTACAATCTCGCCCTCTGCTACGAGAAAACCGGCCACGTTCCCCAAGCTAAAGCCACCTGGAACGTTTACCTCAGCGCATCGGACAACGAGGACGAGCGCTCGCGCATCGAAAGCCACGTCGCCGAACTCGAAGCCTAAGGCGAACGTGGTTCCCTGAAGCCGATCAGCCTTAAAATGGCGCGCCCCCCGGTCTCGTAAGAGCGGGGGGCGCTTCCTTTTTGGCGGCCCTTGCCGCCTTGGGTGAGGAGTTACTTGGACAGAATCACCAGGCTGTAGCGGCCAATGCTGACGTTGCCCCGGTGGCTCATGCCGTCCTTCGAACCCCAGCTCGGCCAGACGCTGCCCGTCGGGTGGTTGTCGAAGAACGAGTCGTAACCGTTCCAGTCGCTGTTGAAGCGCACCTTCCACTCGCCGCCGCTCGGGAAGCCGACTTCGTAGTTCCAATAGCGATTGTTCGAGAAGTTGGCGATCACGATCACATCGTCGCCGTTGCCACCGTTCTGCCAACGATGATGGGCGATGACCTTGCCGCTGTTGTTCACGTGGTGGACGTTGATGTTCTGGCCGCGGAGACCGCGCGTGTTGTTGTACCAGTTGCGGCGCAAGCGGATCAGGTCGCGGGTCATATTGTTGATGCCGCTCAGGCGGTTGCGCTTGTCCCAATCCAAGGGCTGGCGGTCACCCCACTGGCCGTCTTCCAGGAATTCCTGGCCCTGGAAGATCATCGGGATGCCGGGGGCCGTCAGCATGAACGCATTGGCCAGCGTGCCGCGCTTCTTGGCGAAGAAGGACTCGCTGTTGCCGCCGTCGATCAGGCTGGGCAGGCGGCCGTGGCCGTAGCCTTCCTTATCCTCGTCGTGGCTGCCGGTGTAGATGACGCGCTGATAGGCATCGCCGTTGTAGCGCCCGTAGAGCACGTCGCGCAGCGCGTCCATGTTGCGGCCGCTGTCCGAGGGCGCCTTGGCGGCGTCGCGGATCGCATGGGCGAAGCCCGCGTCCCATTGGCTGTCGAAGCCGTAGCCGTCGTTATCGTTGGTGTCGCGGGTGATGGCCGCGCTGCCCTGCAAATCCTCCGCGATGGAGATCTTCCAGCCGCTGATGGCGTCGATGTCGTTGTTGATCCACTGCATCAGGGTTTTGCCGTCGTGGATATACCCGCCGCCGCCGTTGGTCTTGGCCCGGATGTTCGAGGTCGAGTCCCAGCGCAGGCCGTCGCCCCGGTATTCGCTGAGCCAGACGAAGGCGCTGTTGCGCAGCCATTCGCGCACCTGGCCCCGGCCATAATCCGGCCGCGCCCAGCCCCACGGCGTTTCCTTCTTCCAGTCGGTGTAGAAGTAATGCCCGCCATTGCCCAGGCAATCCCCGGTGAAGCACCAGAGCGGGATGGTGGACTCGCTCGGCGAGTTGCCCAAGTGGTTGTAAACGACGTCGAAAATGACCGCGATGCCCCGGCCGTGGGCCGCATCCACGAATTCCTTGAGATCGCGCGGCGTGCCATAGTCGCTCTCCGGCGCGAACTGCGAGTGCGGGTTGTAGCCATAGCTGGTCTGGCCCGGGAACTCCATCACGGGCATCAGCTTGACCGCGTTGATCCCCAACGACTGCAGGTGATCGAGTCGGTCCTTGGCGCTGTCGAAGGTTCCATTCCCGTTCTGCCATGTGGTCGTATCGTTGTAGGTGCCGATGTGCATCTCGTAGATGACCAACTCGTTCCAGCTCGGCATGCTGAAACCGTTCTGCCAGTTGTAGCCCATGTCGGCGATGATCGAGTCGTCGCTGTCGCTGACCACATCCAGCGAGTAGGGGTCCTGGCGCCAGTGGACGCCGCCGTTGTTGCGGATGACGTACTTGAAGCGGTCGCCGATCACGGCGCCGTCGATGTCCACGGACCACTTCTCGTCGCCCTCATAGGCCATCGGGTGGGCCGTGCTGCTGAAGTTGTTCCAAGAACCGGCGACGTGGACCGAGTCCACGCCGGGCGCCCAGACGCGGAAGGTGGTGCCGTTGCTGTAGGGCGTGACGCCCATGCCGCCACGAGTGCTGGGAACCTGGGCGGCAAGGGGAACCAGGGCCAGCAACCCGAACGCGGCGGCGAAGGAAAGCGCCAGGCGGCGGCTTTTCCGGCGGTGGGATGTGTGGTGGGAGATCATAGAGGGACTCCAGAAAGTGTGTATCGATCTCGCGTCAAACGCGAGACGCGGCCATACAACTCGGAATTGCGACGCGGTTCAATTATGGAATCGCGCATTTTTTGTCCAATATCCCGATTTCAGATTGCAGAGTCATAATCATCCCGGAGAAAAGAACTCCCTGAAAGGACGATCCATGACCGACGCCGCCCCTGTAATTGTCCTGGATATTGCCAACAACGACCGCTTCGCCGACGTCTACCGAGGCCGCGCCTTCTACGGCGTGATTCACTACGCCCGCCGCCACACGCGCTGGCGCCTGATGTTCCATGGCGATTGCCTGTCCCTCTCCAGCCGCATCTTCTCCTTCGACAACCTGTCGGAGATGGGCGTGGCGGGCATTGTCCTGGCCACCGACAACCCGGCCATCACCAACGCCGCCATCGAGTCCAACACCCCCACCGTCAAGCTCCTCGACCTGCACCCCGGCGAACCATTTCACGCCGTCGTCACCGACGATGTGGAAGTGGGCCGCATGGGCGCCCAGCACTTCCTCGAGCGCGGTTTCCGCTACGTGGCCTACGCCGGCCATTTCGGCAACGCCTGGGACGTGCGCCGCTTCGAGGGCCTGAAGCGGGCCGCCGAAGCCGCCGGAGCCCAGGTCCTCGAACCCTTCGACTACGACCCCGCGCCCCGCCTCCTCGGCTGGCATGGCAAGGACGCCGTCACCGCCGAGCGCTTGCTCGAGTGGCTCGACGCCGTCCCCAAGCCCTTGGCCCTGATGGCGTCGGACGACCGCCGGGCGCTCCACCTGCTCGAAGCCTGCGAGACCCTCGGCCTCGCCGTGCCGACGGATGTGGCAATCCTCGGCGTGGACAACAACACGATCATCTGCGAGTCCCAACTCCCCACGCTCTCCAGCGTCGAACCCAACCCGGAAGCCGTCGGCTTTCAGGCCGCCGCCCTGCTGCATCAGGTCCTGGAAGGCAAAACCCCCGACCGCGCCATCCGCAAAGTCCCGCCCAAAGGCGTTGTCACCCGCATGTCCACGGAAGTGACCGCCGTGGAGGACGAAGCGGTGCAGCGCGCGTTGGCCTACATTGGCGAGAACCTGGGAACGGCGTTGAGCGTGGACGACATCGCCCACGCCACCGGCGTGTCGCGGCGGACGCTGGAGCAGCGCTTCCGCCACACGGTGAAGGATTCGATCAACAACAGCATCCGCAAGCAGCGCCTGCGCAAAGCCAAGGACTTGCTGCGCCGCACCGAATGGCCGCTGGACGAAGTGGCGGAAGCTTGCGGCTTCCGGCGTGCGTCTTACCTGTCGGGGATTTTTTCCCAGGAAACCGGCCTGGCGCCGGGGGCCTGGCGCAAACTTCATCGCATCGAGGCGGGTTCCGGGGTGGGGGCTCGCTGATCAGGCGTCACCAGCCTGCTCCGCCTCGCGGCCCTCCATCGGCAGTCCGCTCCCATTGTTCGGCTTCACCCCCGCCAGCGGCAGTTGAATGATGAACCGCGCCCCGCCCAGCCGCGAGCGCTTCACGGAAAACGCGCCGCCGTGGGCCGTGATGATGCGGTGGCTGATCGACAGGCCAAGCCCTGTGCCGTGCGCTTTCGTGGTGAAGAACGGATCGAAAATCCGTTTGCGGTGGGTTTCGGGAATGCCGGGGCCGGTGTCGTGGACTTCCAGGAACACCTCACCGTCCTTGGTGCTGCGCGTGATCAGGCGGATTTTCCCGTGGCCGTCCATCGCGTCCGAGGCGTTCAGCAGCAGGTTCGTCAGCACCTGCTGGAGCTGATCCATGTCGAAGTGAACGATCACTTCGGGCGATTCGAGTTCGAGAGAAATCTCGATCTGCGGCCGTGCCGCCTGGAAGGTCGTCAGCGTCCGCCGTACCAGCCCGTTCAGCACGAAGGGCTCGGGATGGAGGGGTTGGGGCCGCGCGAAGGCCAGGAACGAACGCAACCGCGCGTCGAGCCGCTGCACCTCTTCCTTGATGTACTGGGCCGCCTCCATCTGCATTTCCCGGGGGCGGCTGGGGTCCGTCAGAATTTCGCAGGAGGCCAGCATGATCCCCAGCGGATTCTTGATTTCATGGGCGATACCAGCGGTCAACTGACCCAGCGCGGCCAGCTTTTCCGTCTGGCTGAGGCGCTCTTCCAGGATCTTGCGTTCGTTGATGTCGCGCATCACGCCGATGACGAACTCAACCTGCCCCTTGTCATTCTTGACCGGACTGTAAGTCGTTTCCACCCAGCGGTCTTCGCCGCCTTCGTTGGTGCAGAGCATTTCCTCGGCGCGGGGCTTGGCGTTGTTCTCGAAGAGATCGACGGCGGGGCACAGGCCGTGGTCGCTCAGCGATTGTCCCCGGTGGTTGTGACAGCCGATGGCCTCGCCACAGACGCAGTTGTTGCGGATCACGTCCTTTGGATCGCGGCCGATCAATTCGCCGCACTTGCGGTTGAAAATTCGCACCCGCCGGTTCGGGTCCAGCACCATGATGCCGTCGCTGGCGCTGTCGAGAATGCGCTCGTAATGCGCGCGCACTTCCCGGCTGCTGCTCGCGTCCATCAGGATCAGGGCCGCCAGCGGCCCCTTGCGGCCGTTGCCGCTGGCCACCGGCGCCGCCACCGCGTTGAACCGCCGCAGCCGGGGTTCCGGGTAAACGATCAGCGGGTGGTTCTGAATCTGCACCGTCCGCCCCATCAGCGCGCCCTGCAGCGCCTCCACCACCGGCATCAAGTCCGCGTCCGGCGCGCGGAACGGCTCCATCAACTCCAGCCACGGTTGCCCCACCGCTTCGCCCTGCGGGTGCCAGTATTCCTCCAGCATCGCGTTCCATTCCCGCACCACCAGGTTCTGATCCACCACGGCCACGCCGAGATCGAAGTGGCGGAACAGATCGAGCCCCAGGAGGAAGCTGGCCTCCTGGCGCGAATCGTTGGAACTGGGCTTCTTGCGCGGTTTGCTCATCGGTAAAAGGCCTGCCATGGGCGGCGTCCGGTCCGGCGGAAAGGCCCGCCCCTCCGCCGTTCGCCACTGTCGAATGGTCAGCCAGCAACTTCAAGTCCAAAGGGCGGCGGGGCCGATGTCTGTTTTGTCTGATAAGTGTATTTTGTCTATCTTGTTCCCGAGTCTCCACATGAGGGGACAAACGGGATCGCCTGTGAAAGCCTCTCTCCGAAGTCAACGCCTCCCAGGAGCCGCCTCCCGTGAACACGAACCGAAAAGCCCACCCGAGCACCGCCGCCAGCCGCACGCCCATCGCGGTTTGGGAGCCCTGTCCCCTTTGCGGCAATCGCCCCTCATTTCCCCAGGCAAAACGTCGAAAAAATCTGGTCCAGCACGTCCTCGTCCAGCCCCTGCCGCCCTGTGATGGCGTCGAGTTGGGCGATCGCTTCCGTCAAATCGACCACGACGAACTCGGCGGAGAGGTCCGACGCCAAGCCCTCCAGCGACCCTCGCAACGCCTCCAGCGCCGTTTCGAGCGCGCGGACGTGGCGGCGGTTCGTGACCAGCGCCCCTTGCTCGCCGCTGGCGGCGTGGGCGACTTCGCGGATCAGCGCCGCCTCCAGATCCTCGAAACCGGCGCGGGTGGCGACGCTCAGCGCGACGAAGGCCCGCCGGGCGGGAAGTTTCAGCTCACTCTCCAGAGCGAGCGCGTCGCCCGCGTCGGCCTTGTTCGCGACCACGATGTGGGGGATGGCGCGGGTCAGGTCGTACTCACGCCGCGTCGCGCCGAGAACTTCCGTGCAATCGGCCAGGAACAGCACCAGGTCGGCGGAAGCCAACTCCTCGCGCGTGCGGGCGATGCCGATGGCCTCGATCTCGCCCGCGCCCTCGCGCAGCCCCGCCGTGTCCACCAGCGTCACCGCCACGCCGCCCAGGTCCACCTGGGCCTCGACGGTGTCGCGGGTGGTGCCCGCGTGGGGCGACACGATGGCCCGCTCGCGCCGGAGCAAAAGATTGAACAGACTGGACTTACCAGCGTTCGGCCGCCCGGCCAGAACCACCCGCGCCCCATCGCGCAGCGCCATCCCCCGCCCCGCGCTTTCCAGAAGAGTCTCAATCTCGCCCGCCGCCTTCTCGACCGCTGCGGACAGGCGCTCGCGCGTGGCGATTTCCAGCCCTTCGTCGGGGAAATCGACGTGGGCCTCCAGCTCGGCCACGACGGGAACCAGGCTCTGCCGCGCGCCCTCGAGCCGCCGCGACAGGCCGCCACTCAACTGCGCCAGCGCCGCCCGCCCCGCCGCCTCGGTCTGCGACCGGATCAGGTCGCAGACCGCTTCCGCTTGGGCCAGGTCCAGCTTGCCGTTCTCGAAGGCCCGCCGGGTGAACTCGCCGGGAGCCGCCAGCCGCGCGCCCTCCGCCACGCAGGCCCCGATCAGGCGCTCGACGATCACGCGGGCGCCATGGATGCTGAATTCCACGACGTCCTCGCCGGTGTAGGAATGGGGCCCGTGCCAGACCGTGGCGACGGCCTGGTCGAGCAGTTCGGCGCGCTCGCCGGGCAGGATCAACTCGCCGAAAACCGCCTGCCGCGCCGCCACCCGGTCCAGGCCCTGGGCGGCGCTGGCGGGCCGGAAGAGCCGCGCCCCGATGGCCCGCGCCCGCGGTCCGCTGAGCCGCACCACGGCGATAGCGCCCTCTCCCGGAGCCGTGGCCCGGGCGGCGATGGTGTCCTGATTGGAAGCGGAAACGAGGGGCCTGGCCATGGCGCGGAGGGAGTTTTCCTTTGCAGCGGAGCGATGGCGTTTTCTAATCCGCTCCCGCGCATGCGCGCAAAGCCTACTTCGCTCCGGCCGGCGGCTCCCACACGCAATGAGTTCCCCATCGCCCCCGGGCGCCGCTCCGCCCCTGAGTCACATGCCGCAACTCGACGGGCTGCGCGCCTGCGCCGTCCTGATCGTGATTCTCGCGCACTGCGGCCCGGCGATTCAAAACGATTTCCTCCTCGGCCTGCCGCTCGACTACGCCGCCATCCAAGTTTTCTTCACGCTCAGCGCCTTTCTCATCACGCGGATTCTTCTCAGGTGCCGCTCCCACATGGAGAAAGGACAATCGCTGGGCGCCACGCTGAAGGCCTTCTACGCCCGCCGTACGCTGCGGATTTTTCCGCTCTACTACGGCTTCCTGCTGGTTGGCATCCTGACGAACTACGGCAACGGGCGCGAACTCGCGCCCTGGCTGCTCACCTATACCTACAACATCTATGGCTCGATCACCGGCAACTGGGGCTACCACTACGGGCATTTCTGGACGCTCAGCGTCGAGGAGCAGTTCTATCTGCTCTGGCCCCTGGCGGTGCTGGTGCCGCCGCGCCGCCTGCTGCCCTGGCTTTGCGGAGCCCTGATTGCCGGTGCCGCCGCCTTCCGCCTCGCCATGGTCCTGCTCGAAGTCCCCTACTTTCCGTCCTTCTTCGGCCTGCCCATCACGAACATGGACGCGCTGGGTTTCGGAGCGCTGCTGGCGGTCTGGCGGGAGGTCCGCCAGCCTCTCTTCCGGGAGCTGGAGGGAAAACGCTGGATCTTTGGAGCCCTCGGGGCCCTCGCCCTTTTTCTCCTTCTCTGGGGCGGTTCGCGAGGCCACATCGCGCTCCTCGGCGAATCCTCCTACCTGATCCTCGGCGGCACCTTCTGGGGCATGACCGGCTTGTGGCTCATCCATCGCCTAAGCCAGGGCGTGGGCGGTCCGGCGGGCTGGTTCCTCCAGGCCCGGCCCATGGTCTACCTGGGCCGGATTTCCTACGGCATCTACGTTTACCACTTCCTCGTACCGTTTCTTCTCGGCCCGGTCTACATCGGCTTCTTCGTAGACGAACTCAAGTGGCCCTGGCACCTGTACGAGGCGATGCTGACGCTGACCTGCCTCGGGTTTTCCGTCGCCGCGGCTTCCCTCTCCTGGCACTTCTTCGAAGGGCCGCTGAACTCGCTGAAACGCTACTTTCCCTACCGCGTCACGACCCCGCCACGCCCATGATGGCGTCGCGGCTGACCCAGCCCAGCGTCCCGTTGATCAGCCACAGCACCGTCCAGGCGATCATGACGGGCATTTTTTCCTTCCCTTCCCAGCCGAACCATCCCCACAGGTACGCCAGCACGTTGCAGCAGCAGATGCCGAGAATCAGCGCCAGGGGACCTTCCTCTCGGAAGAGCTGGATGAGAACGTACACGAACAGGATGTTCTGCAGGATGGCGAAAAAGGCGAACAGGCTGAGTTCCATGGGTGGGCGCGGGGCTCCTTTGGGAGAATTCGGACGTGATTTCTTTGAGGCGAAAGGCCGGGGTGGTGCCAACCTAAAGGTCAGCGGCGCGGCGGAAACGCCTTGCCAGAGATCGGCCCGATCCGCTTCGGTGGTGCGGCGGAGGATGATCCACTCTATGGCGGACAGCGCAGCCACCACAAGCCCCCTGGAAGCCCCGGCGCACAGCCCGGCGGTCGATGACCCGCGCGAGGTCAACGCCGTGCTGTCGCTCCTGGACTCCACCTATCTCGATCCGCAGGCCCACGCCCGGCCGACCCATTACGACATCGCGACCTCGGTGGTCTGCAATATCAAGTGCCCCTTCTGCCCGCGCCAGACCTTTGGCGCCGAGGTGAAGAGCGGGTTGCTGAAGGAAGAGCACTTCGATCCCATCGTTCCCCACCTGGAGGCCAGCCTGCGGACCGGGCTCTATGGCCTGGGCGAACCGTTCCTGAACAAGCGCTTCTTCGATTTCCTGGCCGCCGCAAAGGCCCAGGGTACCTACTGCATGACGTCGAGCCACGGCATGAGCCTGACCGACGAAGTGATCGACAAGGTGCTCGAAAGCGGGCTCGACGAGCTGTGCGTGTCGATGGACGGCGCGAACAAGCGGACCTTCGAGTTCCTGCGCGCCGGGGCCCATTTCGAGACGGTGCTCCACAACGTGGGGGCACTGCTGACGCGCCGCCGCGAGCGGGGCCTGACCACGCCGCGGGTCCATATCGCCTGCGCCATCAGCAAGTACAACGTCTGGCAACTGAGCGCCATGGTGCGCCTGACCAAGCGCCTGGGCGCCGACCGCATCGCGTTCAGCAATCTGGTTCTGGATCACCCGGAACACGCCCATGCCAACATCGTGGGGACCAAGGTGTTCCGCTGGAACCTGGAGCGGGCGAAACGCACGGCGGCGAAGCTGGGCGTCGATTGCGTCTATTTCTTCCAAAAGCCGCTGCCCTTCCGCGAGGAGCCGCCGCCGCCGGTGGAGCGCGGGATGCGCTACGGATGTCCGAGCGCGTGGCGGGCGCTGATCGTGGAACGCGACGGCAACATGAAGCCGTGCTGTTACCTGGACAAATCGCTGGGCAACACGGCGAAGGCGCCTCTGGAGGAGCAATGGAACGGCCCGGCGGCCCAAGGCCTGCGCAAGACCTTCACGAACGCGAAGTACCTGGAGGCCTGCAAGGGCTGCGGGCAATTCACCGGGGTTTCGGATGAGCGGACGCGCGACATCCTGGAGGAAGCGGCTCAGCAAATCGCCGAGAGCGCGTTCAGCGAGGAGACGCGGGGGATGCTGACGGAGAAGGTGGATTACTTCCGGAGCCTCGCTCGCGAGCGCGGAGTTGGGGTGGAGTAGCGGTTAGAGCACGCGGCGGCGGCCGCGATAGCCAAAGATGCCGAAGACGATCGCCAGCGCGGCGAGAATGACGAACGCGATCAGGGCGATTTTCGCGATTCCGGCGGACAAGCCGGCGATGCCGCCGAAGCCCAATAGCGCCGCGATCAGAGCGATGATGGCAAATCCAATGAACGCTTTGAGTAACATATCCATTATGGTGTTCCTTCCATCGATTGTGAGTTAACTAAGGTGGGGAACTCCTGAAGCGGAGTTCCCCAAAGGTGTGCGCCAATTAAGACGCTTGTCGATTTGTGCGTTGGGAGAGGGTTTAGACAGTCCGGCGTCCACGGCCCATGAAGCCGAAGATGACGGCCAGGATAGCCAGGATGACGAAGGCCACGAGGGCGATCTGGGCGATTTCGACGGAAAGTCCGGCGATTCCACCGAAGCCGAGAAGAGCGGCGATCAGTGCGATGACGGCAAAAGCGATGAAGACTTTGAGCAGGGTACTCATAAAAAATTCCTCCGTAAGGGGTTACATCGTCCAAGTATGTCGATTGTATTTTCGTTAGGACGTGATTGGGATCAAAATGTCTATCGGGGTGGAAACTCCTCTATCTTGGATGTGGAGAATCGATTCGTCTCGGATGTCAAACGAGGCCGGCGAAAAAACATGATATATGAGAAAATAATGACGCCTAAAATGAGCAGGGATGCTATCCCGATCAGAACTTCCATGGGTATCCTCCGAATTCAACCGCTGGCCTCGATCCTCCATCCGAGATAAATCAATGGGTATGTGGACTATCGATTCGTAAGCCTGTATGGCTTTTCGGTAAACGTCCTACGAGCCCCATCTTGACCATCGCCGGGGTCCTGTGCGATTCTGCCTCCTCATTTTATACACGGAGAGCAGGTCATGGAACACAAGACCCCCGGCTTCACATCCGGCGCGAAGCGAACGCACTGGCAGGC
>JAVJSW010000059.1:0-78069 GCA_040219255.1 Sumerlaeia bacterium | reverse complement strand
ATCGCCCGATTCTCTCGCACACAACCCCACCCATCCGCAAGGGGGTGGTCGCCACTACAAGGGGTTTTGAAACTGAAAAACCCTGCAAACAGGGAGAATCAAACCGAAGCGTCCGGTCCAAACCTCGGAAAATGGTGATTGATGTCGAAGTTGGGCTAGCTCTTCAGCCATCAACCCGAGGAGACAGAGCCGATGAATTCTTTGCTCTACCTGCTGGCCCAGGAAACCGTGGACGTGGCGACGGCGCCGAGCTGGGCCGTGATCGTGATCGCTATTTTGGTGGCGGTGATTCAGATCGCGCTGTTCGTGTACGTGATGATCGACGTGGCGAAGTCGGACCGCAGTGGCGGGTATAAGCTGCTGTGGATTGCCATCGTGTTTTTCTTCCCCTGCATCGGGGCCATCGCCTATCTGGCGTTGCGGGGGCGGATGTGAGGGGGCGGAAGGAGCGGGCGGCGCGGCGGCTGGAAATTAAAAGACCCTGCCTGCGCCTTCTCCCCCTTGACAAGGGGCCCTCCGCTCCCCTACAAAACCCAGCCTTTCGCGCTGCCTGAGGGACGCGTGCGCGTTTTGTTGTCCCTCTCGAACCGGTATCGCTGTCAGGAAATCGCAAGCTCGCGAGACGCTCCTGTTCTCTCGCGTCAAGGAACCGACCATCATGTACGCAGTTCTCCGCCAAGGGACTCATCAGTATCGCGTGACTCCCGGCGATACCATTCAAGTCGAGAAGATCAGCGCCGAAAAGGGCGACACGATCGATCTCGAAGAAGTTTTGCTGATAAGCGGCAAGGACGGTGTGGAGCTTGGCTCGCCCCGTCTGAGCGGCGTGACCGTCCGCGCGCAGGTGCTGCGCGAGGGCCGTGGCAAGAAAGTCATCGTCTACAAGTTCCGCCGCCGCAAGGGCTTCGCGAAGAAGCAGGGCCATCGCCAGTCGTTCACCGAACTGCGCATCACGGGCTTTTTCAAGGACGGCGAGGAGATCGAAGCGAGCGCTTGAGCGCGGCTTTTCCTCCGTTTCCGATCCAAAGACCCAACGACTGACACTCTGGGAGATTTCGAACAATGGCACATAAAAAAGGCGTCGGCTCGTCCAAGAACGGCCGCGACTCGAATTCACAGCGGCTGGGCTTCAAGGCCCACGACAACGAGCTGGTCAGCGGCGGCAGCATCCTGATCCGCCAGCGCGGCAACCGCTGGTGGCCCGGCGAGAACGTCGGCCAGGGCAAAGACTTCACGCTGTTCGCCAAGATCGACGGCCATGTGAAGGTCGAGCATAAGGGCACCGGCCGCCGCTATCTGCACATCCTGACCCCCGAAAAGTTCGACGCGGCCAATTCGTAAGAACCGCCACCGGCCCTGAGCGGGCCAGCGCGTTTCCCAACCATCTGGTTTGCGATTGCATCCGGCCTTTTTTCTCGCACGGGAAAGGGGCCGGATTTTTCCTTTGGCGTCTTAGTCCAGATTTCCGCGTTGACCTTGAGCGGGCGCCCCGCGCCAATGGGCACCGCTCCAACATTTCAGGAACGTGGACATTTTTTCTTCCCCGCCCCCGGCAAGGCCACCTTTTCCGCCGACTTCCGTGACTATCGAATCGTCTCCCTCAACCTTGGATTTCAGCCTCGTCATCCCCGTTTACAACGAAGAGTCCTGCATCGAGGAAGTCCTGGCGGAAGCGCTCGGCGTCCTTCGCGAGGCGGACGATCTTGTTGGGCAATGGGAAGTGCTTCTGGTGGATGACGGGTCGAAGGACCGGACGGCGGAGTTGATCGCCGCGATGGCGAAGGACGAGCCACGGATTCGGCTGCTGCGTTTCGAAAAGAACGCGGGCCAGACGGCAGCCTTCGAAGCGGGATTCCACAACGCCAACGGAGAAATCGTGGGGATGATGGACGGCGACGGTCAAAACGATCCCGCCGATTTCCCGCGCCTGCTGGCGGCATTGCGGGAAAAGGGCGTGGATATGATGTGCGGCGTCCGCCAGAAGCGCCAGGACTCGGCGGTGCGCAAGATCTCCAGCCGCGTCGCGAACAACGTCCGAAACTGGGCCACGAAGGAAACGGTGACCGATGTCGGCTGTTCGATCCGGGTTTTCCGCCGCGATTGTCTCCGCCGGATCAAGCTGTGGAATGGCATGCACCGCTTCTTCCCGACGCTGTTCCGCATCGAAGGCTTCACGCTTTCCGAGATGCCGGTGAATCACCGGCCGCGCTCCTCGGGCCAGAGCAAGTACGGTATCAACAACCGTCTGTGGGTCGGCATGCGTGACATTTTCGCCGTGCGTTGGATGCAGAAGCGAGCCCTGCGCTATCGGCTTATGGGCGAAACCACGAGACCGGACGGGACGGCGTGAAGAACTTCGATTTCGAACTCTACGCCATCGTCGGACTGATTGGCCAGGCGGTCTTCATGGGCCGCTTTCTGGTGCAATGGATCGCTACGGAGCGCGCCCGCAAGACCACGGTGCCGCTGGCTTTCTGGATTTGCAGCATCACGGGGTCGATTCTTCTGCTGATCTACGGCTGGCTGGACGGCGACATCGTGATCCTTTTGGGCCAGAGCTTCGGGTTCGTCGTTTACTTCCGAAACCTGTATTACATCCGGCAGGAATACCTGCGCAACAAGGCGCGGAGGCGGGCGCTGCGCCGCAAACGCAAGCGGCTTCACCGCGAATTGAAGCACCGGAGCAAGGAGCGGGGGCGCGAGGAGGACGGGCAGAGCTTTGGCCAGCCGTCGCCTCTGCCGCCGATGCCGCAGACGCCAAAATCTCAAATCGTCGAAAAGGCGAGAGCGGGGACGCCGAAATGACCATGGAACCGTGGGACGAACTCTTGGCGGACGCCGAACGGGCGGCTCTGAGGGCATGGGAGGCCATCTCGCCCTATTGGCGTTCGAGCGGACTGGAGTCGTTTGTCAAAGCGGACGACAGCCCGGTGACGGTCGCGGACCGCATGGCGGACAAGTTGATCGTGGAGTCTCTGCAAGAGCGTTATCCCGCCTCGGAATACGGCTATCTGACGGAAGAGTTCGAGCACGGCCTGGAGCGTTTGGAACGGCGCCGGGTCTGGATTATCGACCCGATCGACGGCACGCGGGATTTCATGCGGGGCGGCTCCCAATTCGCGATCCAGGTGGGCGTGGCGGAGCGCCTGGAGGATGGGCATTATCGTCCTGTGGCGGCGGTGGTGTATCAGCCGATCACGGGCGACGTGTTCTTCGCGGCGCGGGGCGGCGGAGCCTTTGTGCGGCGCGAAGCGGACCTGACGAACGGCGCGGCGATGTGGTGGCAGGAGGGAGGGCGGGGCCTGGCCGGGGCGTCATGGGACGCGCCGAAGGCGCTGCGCGCGTCGCGGAAAGCCGATCTTTCGGCACTCACTGCGGTCATCACCAGCTCGCGTCCGCCGGAACGCCTCAAGCGGGCGCTGGATAAAATCGCCGTGAAGGACGTGTTCCAAAGCGGCAGCATGGGCGTGAAGGTGGCGATGGTTGCGAGCGACCGGGCCGACTTCTACATGAATCTGGAACCGAACCGCTGCAAGGAATGGGACATTTGCGCGCCGCAGTTGATCCTGGAGGAGGCGGGCGGCCGGGTTTCCGATGCGTTCGGGCGCGAATTGACTTACAATCTCGAATCCCCCGCCAAGACGAACGGAGTTGTGGCCAGCAACCGCGTCAGCCACGAAGCGATTCTGTCGGCCATCGCGGATTTGGAAGACCTGCCCCGTTAGGACGCCGGCGGCCTAACGGTCCCCAGTGCCTTTTTTTTCGCTATAGGACGTGCGCGGCCGGTCGGGGCCGCCTCGCGCGGGCGAGGGCGGGTCACTCGCGGGGAACGATTCGTCGAGGGCTTCGTCGAGTTCCGCGTCGCGGTGGCTCTTATCCTCTTTGGGTTGCGTGTTTGGCTCGTTCATGGGCCTGGGTCCTTTCCGATCGGATGGACTCAGGTTATCGCAACATTTCCGCCGACCGGGCGGGTTGGCCGAAAATGAAGAGGGATCAGGGAGCGACGGGCAGCACCGGAACGGCGGGATCGCCGACGGAGAAGCGGTAGATGGCGTCGCCGTCGGCTTCCGTGACGAAGCCGTCGAGGTCGACATCGGCGGGGGTGTAGCCGAGGGAGGCGGGGTCGCCGATGAAACCGGAGGCGATGCGCTTGTTGAGAATGGCGTCGACAACGTTGACGTAGCCATCGCCGTTGACATCGCCGAGACCGGGGATGGTGGCGGGGTCGAGCGGATCGGAGTCGTTGGCCATTTCGTAGGCGTCGCTGAAACCGTCGTCGTCGTAATCGCCATCGGTTTCGACGATGCGGAAGGTATCGAGGTCGGCGCCGACGTCGGTGCTGGAGCGGAAGCCGCGGAGGCGCAGGGCGTCGGCGTCGCGGAAGCCGAAGCCGCTGCCGATGGTCTCGCCAGCGGCCTGCACATCCCAGGTGCGGTTGGCGTAGTCGACGCGGATCAGGAAGCGGGTCCAGGCGGTGGAGGAAAACTCGGGGATGCTGGGGGATTCGACGAAGCTGGCGCCCTCGTTGCCCGCTTCGGTGCCGTCGAGCGCGGCGACGGTGTAGAAGCCGGGGCTGGTCAGGCGGAAGCCGATGACGGCGGCGGCACTGGGGCTGGCCGGGGGTTTCTCGAGCGTTTCCACGCCAGCGCCGCGGTGCCAGGCTTCGATGAAGATGGCGTCGGCGTCGTCTTCCAGGCTCAAATCGACCGTGGAGGCGGCGAGTTGACTGACGTATTGGGCGCCCCGATGGGCCTGGCCGTCGCTATCGGCGATGGTGGCGGAGGGATCGGGGACCGCCCAGCTTCCCTGGCCATCGAGGTCGCCAGGTTGAAAGGCGGTGCCGCTGGGGTCGTCGACCTGTTCGAAGCCGGTCTGATAGAGCACGGCGGAGTCTTGGCCGGGCGCCAGCGCCGGGGCGAAGCTGAATGCGGCAAGTAGGACGGGACCAAGGCGACGGATCACGGGCTGTGGAGCTCCAGGGGCTGGGCAGTGAAATGGAGTCCATTGGAGGCGCCCCGGCACCGGATGTCAAACGAAGTTGAGGCTTGAAGCGGGGCTTCGCCGCGATCCTTCACCACAGAGTGCACAGAAGACAGAGGTTCCACAGAGATCATTTGAAAGGCGTAGTTGGGAAAGTAGGTGGGCTGCGGCAAGTCAAATGAAATCAGAAAGATGCAATTGAATCCCAAATTAGAATACTTGTCAGATCCAAATAAAGTCGCGGCAATTCTGGCATTCACCTGCATCGATCATTTCTTTTCAAGAGAATCGGCCGCCGTTATCCAGTCATCCAGCCAGAAACCGAGGCCCGCCGGTTGTTTGAGCTAACTTACAAAGCACCAATCATCTCTTCGTTCACCGCGTCTCAGCGGTGACTTCTTGAAGGATTAGGGAGGCTTCGGAGCCCTTCCTCACAAAGAGGAAGCCAGGCGGCAGACCCTGGCCTTGATTCCCCTGGGGCGGCACCGCAGGCTCTTGAATAGACGAGGCGCCGGGGACGTATTGGTGCCGGCGATTCCTTGTCCCCCGCCAGACTTCGCATTCGGATGTGTTCCGCCCCATGGAAAACCAGACTCCCGATTCCTCGTTCTTTCCCCGCTCGATCGTGACTGACCCACAGGTGCGGCGGATCGTCATCACGATCGGCTACATGCTGATCGCCGGCGGGGTGATGGCGTTGCTGACGCTGGCCTGGCCAGTGATTTCGACGATATTCAAGGTTCTCTCGCCGTTCATCGTGGCGTTGGTGCTGGCCTATGTGCTGAACCCGGCGGTGACGTTTTTCGAGAACAAGCTGCGGCTGACGCGGGTGGCGGGGGTGACACTGCTGTTCTTGATTATCGCGCTGATCATCGCGGGGTTCATGGCCATCGTGACGCCGATCCTGGTGCGCCAGGTGGAGACGGCCTACGACAGCACGCAGAGTTTTGTGCGGGACAAGGCGGTGCCGTGGCTCGAGGAGCGGCTCCAGCCTCCGCCGCCCGCCGAGGAAGAGGAGGACCGGGGCGGGGTGTTCGGCTTCTTTGCCCGGGGCGAGGAAGAAGTGAAGAAGGGCGTGACGCGCTTGACCGGCCGGGACGCTGAGGAGGGGGCGGAATCGGCCGAGGGGGCTTCGCCGGTCGCAACCGGGGCCGATGTGCCCGAAGGGGTGGCGTCCCCGCCGCCACAGCCGGAGACCGATCCGGAGGCGGCAACCGCCAACGCCGGCAGGCAAGGGGCCGGCGCCGAAGAACCGGCGACGGAAGCGGCCGACGGGGCGACCACGCTGGGCGCGGCCGCGCAGGCGGGGGAAGAGCAGTCGATCGTCCAGATCATCGGCGATCAGATCCGCCAACTGCTGGCGGCCGACGACGCGAGCCTGGAGCAGTTGCTGCAAAGCGCGGTCGGCAGCGAGGGGGTTCGGACAGCGGCGGGAACGGCGCTCGAGGAGGGAGGCGGTCTTGTGGGCGCGGTGTTCGTGGGCGTGGTGAAATTCGTCAGCGGCCTGTTCGGCTCGGTGATCTTCATCGTGTTCGTTGTGCTGGTGACGTTCTACCTGCTGATCGATTTCGATTCGTTGCGAGGCGTATTCGAGGTCTTGTGCCCGGACAAGTACGAGGTGCGGTTCTTCGACATCGCCCTGAAGGTGGACACGGCGGTGGGCGGGTTTATCCGGGGACAGATCACGGTGGCGGCGATCGTGGGCATCATGGCGTTCACAGGCCTGATGTTGTTGGGTTTGAAGCAATACGCGGTGCTGATCGCGGTGATCGCGGCGGTGGGTAACTTGATCCCGTACCTGGGGCCTGTGCTGGCGGCGGCGCCGGCGATCGCGTACCAGTTGTTCTCGGACGCGCACGACAGCGTGCCGGAGAAGCTGATTTTCGCGGGCCTTGTGATCGGGTTGTTCGGCCTGATCCAGTTCATCGAAGGCTTCATCCTGCAGCCCAAGGTGGTTGGCAAGAACGCCCAGTTGCATCCCATCGCGGTGATTCTGGCGCTGGCGGCGGGGGCGGTCTTCGGCATCATCGGCATGATCGTGGCGGTGCCGGTGGCCTGCGCGGTGCGGGTTCTGTGGAAAGAATTTTACTGGGACAACAAGGAAGACGAGTGGCGCGATCTCACCGGCAAGCAGTCGCTCGACGATCCGCGCTCTGGCACGGAAGCGCTGCGGAAACGCCAGGCGGAGCTGCGCGCGAAGGACCGGGGGCTGTTCGTGTCGGAGGAGGAAACGAACCCGCACCGCGAGGTTTCCGATCTGGCGGAGCGGGAAGGGGAGTCACCCAATGGCGGCGATGAGGGAAAGATTATCCGTGAGGATTGAGCCTGCCGTCCGGTTTGGCGAATTCGCTGTCATCACGCGGGTCTGGCCTTGATCGAGGGGGCGTACTCTGATAGCCGGACTCTTACTTCAGGGATTTGGTAATCCTTTTTTCTTTCCGGACCCTCGGCCTTCCATGCCCCCCTCGTTTTTTCAGCGCTTTTCGATTTGCGGCCTCGCGGGCGGCCTTGCGGTGGCCGGTTCGCTGGCCGCCGAGGCGCCCCTGTTTACCGTTTTGGAACAGTCGCCCGCCGCGCTCTCGCAGGCTGTGGGCTCGTCCGCCGTGCTGGTCGAGTTGGACGGCGCGGTACTCGATGGCTTGAAGGGTGGCGGCGTCGCTGTGGAGCTGGCGTGGCCGGTGCCGGGCCGGGACGAACCGGTGGCGGTGCGGCTGTGGCGAAAAGCGGGGCCTCCGGTCTTGAGCCCCGGCACGCCGGTCTGGGTCGTGGATGAGTTTGGAACCCACCATCGTGTCGAGGTCCCGGAGGCCGAGCATTTCGCTGGCGTGGCGCCCAAGGTGGCGGGGTCGTCGGTGCATTTGACGCGGGTGGGCGGGCATGTCTTCGGGACTTATCTGGCTCCGGGAATGACACTGGCGCTGACGCCGGCGGATCGGACGAATCCGGGGGGATTGCATCAGGTGACGCTGGCGGACGGATCGGCCATTCCGCCGCTGCACTGCGCCGCCCAGCCAGCCCCCCCCGAGGCGGACCGCCCGCCCTGGATCGCGCCGCCTCCGATGGCGCCGAAGGGCGGAGCGATGGGGCGAAAGGGCCTCGATCATCAGATCGATATCGCTTTCGACGGAACTTTCGAATATTTCCAGTTCCAGGGCGAAGACGAGCAATTCGCCGCCGAGTACCTGGTCAGTCTGGTGGCGGAGGTGAGCGACATTTATGAGCGGGAACTGAGCACAACATTCCGGATTTCGGCGATGCGGTTCTGGGCCACGGAAAACGATCCCTACCGAGCCGACAACCTGAGCACGGAAGCCGCCGTGAACATCATGCTGCAAGATGTGCGGGCAGTCATGAACGATTCCGGCACTCCGCCGGAAATCCGCAATTCGGACCTGCTGCACGCGGTGACCCGGTCCGAGCAACAAAATCTGGCGGGCAACGGTTTCATCGACACACTGTGCGTGCGGGGCTTCAACGCGTCCTTCAGCGACATCGACGCCTTTTACTTCTATCCGACGACGTCCTATACCTGGGACGTGAACGTGATGGCGCATGAAATCGGGCACAACGCGGGCACGCACCACACCCATTGCTACGACCCGCCGATCGACCGATGCTGGCCCTTCGAAGGCGGATGCTACAGCGGCAACAGCTTCCCCGCCGAAGGCACGATGATGAGCTATTGCTACCGGGTGACGGGCGGAAGTGTCGCCCTGACCTTTCACCCGCGCGTGCGCTCGACGATGATCGCCGCCATCGAAAGCGCGATCTGCGTGACAGAGCCCACGCCGACGCCGACCCCAACGCCGACGCCGACAGCAACTGACACGCCCACGCCGACTCCCACACCCACACCGACGGCTGCGCCGGGCACGCTGGCGGGGATTCTGGACGCGGTGACGGGCGTTCGCGCTCCCCGGCCTCAGGACGACCGAAACGATGACGATAAGTTCGACATCGGCGACGCGATCACAGCAGTGAACCAAGACAGCCGCTGAACCAGCCCCGCGGCCGCCGGAAGGGGAACTACTTGGCTTTGCCTTCGTAATCGATGGTGACTTCCCAGGTCTGACCGACGCCAAGGGCTAGCTTCCACACGGGCATGACAACGGTGCTCTGGTAAATGCGTTCGATGCCGGCTTCGCTGTTCGAGACGGTTTCAATGGGCAGGCGCCAATGATCCGCCTCCTGGCTCAGCTTCCATTCGACGCGGATGTTCTTCCAGCCATCGCGGACGGCGAACTTGCTGACGTTGTGCAGGATGCCTTCGCTGTCCATCTGGTTGTGATCGCCCAGGTCGTGGCCTTCGACCTCGTGGACGCGGTCGGGGGCGTGGCCGGCCAGCAGGTTCACGTTGAACTCGACGCCAAAGCGCGTCTCGAGCTTGCGCTCGCTGATGTTCGTCACGCGATAGGTGATGGTGCTGGCAGCCTTGGTCTTGCGGACTTTGATTTCTTTTTCGACGAGGACGGCCTGCACGCCCTTTTCGGTGTGGGCGGTTCCCTGGGCCGAGAGGGTGATCCGGGTGCCCTGGGTGGTTTTTTTCCATTCGCAGGCGTAGGGCGAGGTGACGAAGTCGCCCTGCTCGTGATAGACGGCGCGGCGGAAATCGCCGGTGTTGGCGTCGGGCCCGAGGAAGTGATCGACCAGGGATCCGCGGCGGTACCAGTCGAAAACCAGGAAGCGCTGGATGTCGTCTTCCTTGACGCGGCTGATCTGGGCGCGGGCGCTGGCGCCGCCGTGGCCCAGGAGCGAGCCATGGTAGAATTCGAAGCGCCGCTGGAGGGTGTCGAGCAGGTTGAAGTTGGCATCGCGCAGGTCGTGCTCGATCATCATGCCGCCCTTGTGAGGCTGGAACATGAGGGACTGGCTCGGCGTCTCGACGATCAGTTCCTTGCCGCCGTCGATGTCGAAGTCCTGAACCGCGACTTCCATGTAGGGGGTCTTGCGGGTTGTGCCGTGGGTGAGTTGATCGGCGATTTTTTCGGCGGCGATGAGGCGTTCGTAAAGCGCGGTGCGCAGATTCGTCAGGTAGAGGCCGCCGAAAACGCCGTGCCAGTAGCCGCAGTTGCACTGGGCCTGCCAGAGCTGGTCCTGCGCTTCCTTGAAGGCCTTGGTGCGCTTGTCTTTCGCCGGCAGGGCCGCCAGCTTTTTGCTGACCGAGAGCATTTTTTTGTGCATGTGGTTGCTCTCGTCGTACTTCGAGAAGAACGAGCGCCAGAAGCCGCCGCGGACGAAGGTCTTGTTGCTGTCGTACTCGCCGCGCTCCTTCATGTTGGAGACGAGGGTGTTGTATTCGTTGAGCGAATTGGCCGGCATGGCCCATTCCATCATCTCGATGTAGGAGGCGGTGGGCAGGTACACGCGGCCGACGGGGGCGGTGCTGTCGAGGACGTCGGCGAAGGTCTTCATGTGGATCCACTCGGCGTTTTCCTGCAGACGCTGGAAGAAGTGTTCCAGCCAGCCGCCGCCTTTGCCGCCGGGGCCGAAGCAGTGCTCGAAGGTGCCGGGCCACACGCCGAACTTCTCGCCATCGTCGGCCATCACGGCGGTGCGGGCGATCATGTCGTCGGCCAACGAGCCCAGGTAGTTGAAGGTCTCGTCGATATGCTGGAAGGGCACGGTGTAGCGCAGGCGCTCGTTGATGGGGAAGACGGCGACGCTGTCGCCCTGGTCCTCGGTCAGGTAGTAGCCGAAGGTCTGGTCTTCCGGGATGCCGACACTCTTGAAGTGGCTGTCGTCGAGGACGGTGTACTCGATGCCGGCGGCGGCCAGGGCGCGGGGCAGGCCCGGTTCCCAGACGCGTTCGGCGAGCCACATGCCTCGCGGGCGGACGCCCATGTGCTTCTCGATCCAGTCGCTCATCATGATGATCTGGCCGATGCGGTCTTCCTCCGGGATCACCGGGAGGATCGGTTCGTAGAAGGCGCCGCCAAGGAGTTCGACCTGGCCTCGACCGGCGAGTTCGGCCATCTGAGCGATGTAGCCTTTGCGGTTGCGCTCGATCCATTGGAGCAGCGGACCGGTGTGGTGAAGGACGGCGCGGACGCCGGGATACTTCTCGAGGAGTTTGGCGAAGGGTTTGTAGGAGCGTTCGAACGCCTCGGCGAAGACATGATCGAAGTTTCCGACGGGCTGGTGATTGTGGAGTCCGAGGACGAACTGGACGGTCTTCATGGATCGGGCGCTCGCTGGTGGGATAGAGTGATAAATTCGGCTGGGAACGTTACGAAGGGGTTTCGCCGTTGCAAAGGAAAGCGTGCGTCATGAGGGGCGGGGGGAAAGGCAAGCGCTTGATTTTCACGCCTGGATCCCACCGCTCCGGGAGCCGGAGGCGAACTTTTTTACTAAAAGACTTCCTTCGGGGTTGAGTTTCCCGCGCCCCATCCTCCACCTAAGGGCTTTGTCGCGGCACCGCCGCCAGGAGACGGATTGTGATACAGGCTTTCGCATTGGCAGCCATCGGAGGGCTGATTTTCTGGCTCGGCAGCGGCCGCTTCGGGCGTTCGCAGACCCAGGCCTGGATCGACCGGCTGCGGGCGCGGCCCAAGGTCTTCGCTTTTTTCGACCGGCATCACGGGGCCTTTCGCGCCTTGGCCCACTATGTCGAGTTTGGCGGGCTGTTCCTGATTCTCTACTGGTGCTGGGACGGCTGGTTTGGCGATGGGCGATTTACCTGGCATCCGCTGCGGGCGGGGATCGTGGCGGCGGCGTGCGCCCTGGCGGCGTACCTCGACGAGGTGCATCAGCTTCAAAGCGGCAGCCGCCAATTCCGCCGGGTGGATTTTCTTTACAGCCTCTGTGGGATTGCCATCGCGGCG
Source organism: Sumerlaeia bacterium (assembly GCA_040219255.1). Classification (GTDB taxonomy): domain Bacteria; phylum Sumerlaeota; class Sumerlaeia; order SLMS01; family JAHLLQ01; genus JAVJSW01. The sequence goes on along the minus strand of JAVJSW010000059.1, from coordinate 66,268 downwards.
CTGATCGTTTGCTATCAGAGCGTTCTGAGAGGTCTGTGACGCCCGATCCGGGCCGGGCCACGCGCCATGGACGAGGAGGTGGCCGGTGGAAATCCGTTTTCCAAGAAGGACGCGGGACGCGGCGCGGGCTCTGGCGCTCGCGTGGGCGCTCTGCGGGCTGGGGGCCTGCGCCACGGCGGCTGGCCCTAGGGAGGCGGGAGCCGCCCGCCACGCGCACCATCTGGCATCGGTGAAGTACGAAGGCCGCCAGGCCGGAACCGCCGGGGAAAAGCGCGCGGCGCAGTACCTGGTGGAGCAGTTGACGGCGCTGGGCGCCCGGCCCGTTCCTGGACAGAAGGATTTGCGCATCCCATTTGAATTCATGGCGGAAGCGCGCGCGACCAGGGCGGCGCTGGCGCTGACCTCAAGGAACGGCGCGCAGGAGTGGGCCGCTGGCGAGGACTTCGCCCCGGCCTCGTTCTCGGGAGACGGAACGGCGGCGGGCGAGGTCATCTTTGCAGGTTATGGAGAAAACATTCCGCTGCTGGTCTATCGGGGTGGGGGACGCTATGGAAGCCAGCCGTTCATCGGTTCGGTGCTGCTGGTGCGTGAATGGGATGGTCAAGCGGGAGGGGCGCTGCCGCTGAGAGATCTGGCAGCGGCGGCGGACGATCTGGGAGCGGAGGCGCTGTTGATCGTTCACGACGAAGAGGCCCTGGAGGTTCCGGCGATGACCCGGGGCCCGGAGGCCCCGCTGCCGGTGGTGACGATATCCGGGGCGGTGGCTGAGGCGCTGCTTCGACCGACGGGCATGACGCTGGAGACGGCGGCGGCGGAACTGCGGGCGGAGCAGTCGCGCGACGCTCTGGCGTTTCTTCGCACCACGTCCGACGTCCAACTCGAGGTTCGCCTCGAGCGAGAATGGAAGACGGGCATCAACGTGGTGGGGGTTTTGCCCAGCACAATCCCCAGGCAAAAAGCGGAACAGAACCCCGGGCTTCTCGAAACGCCCGAGTACGTGGGCCTGGGAGCGCACTACGACCATTTGGGTTATGGAATGGCGAGTCAGACGCTGGCCCGGCCGGATGAAGCGCATCTGATGCATCCCGGGGCGGACGATAACGCCTCGGGGGTGGGGGCCGTGCTGGAGGCGGCGCGGCGGTTGATGTCGCTGAAGGAACGGCCCCGGCCCGTCTTGATCGCGTTCTGGAGCGCGGAGGAGTACGGCCTGGCGGGTTCGCGGGCGTTCCTGTCGGAAGGGGTTCTGCCGCCGGGCGAGATCATCGCGTATGTGAATCTGGATATGGTGGGGAGGATGCGGGACGACCGGTTGATCGTGCAGGCGGTGCGCAGCAGTTCGATCTGGCGCCTGCTGACAGAGAACGCGAACCAGACCTTGAGGCTGGAACTCGAGTACGATCAGAGTCCTTACACGTTCAGCGATTCGGTTTCCTTTCACCATGAACGCATTCCCACACTCAATCTCTACACTGGTCTTCATTCGGACTATCACAAACCGAGCGATCGTCCGGAGGCGTTGAACGACGAGGGCATCGAGCGGAGCGCGGTGCTTGCCGCCCGGCTCTGCGCGGAGCTGATGGCGATCGAGTCGAGGCCGAGTTTCGTGACGGAGCCCTCATCCACCCCGGCGGAGCGTCCGTTTCTCGGGGTGATCCCGGATGGGATGTCAGGCGAATTGCCGGGTGTGCGGATCACGCAATTGGTTCCCGGCGGCCCGGCGCAGACGGCGGGTCTGCGGCCGGGCGACCGGATCGTGCGGATCGGCGAACGCCGGGTGGGCACGGCGCCGCAGTTGTTCGACGCGGTGAACGCGACGCGGGCCGGCGACGAGGTGGGAGTGGAGGTGCTGAGGGGGCCGGACAGCCTGGAGGTGAAGGTGCGAATCGGGGTGCGGTATTAGATGACTACTTGACAGCCATTTGGCGGTCGAGGAAGCGGCCCGAGGGGGGGTGTGGGGTGGCGGCGGAGGACATTTCCCCGGCGATGGACTCGCCGCGAAGGAAGACGCCTTCGAGGGCGCCGGCGCATTCGAGCCCGGCGAAAGCGTCGTGCGTCTCGGGACCGAGTTTGGCCGGAATGCCTGGCCGGACGTGATCGGCGTTGGGATCGAAGATCAGGAAATCGGCGTCGGCGCCGATTTGCAGGGTGCCTTTGCGGGGGTAGATACCGGCGAGCTTGGCGGGGTCGGCGCAGGCGCAGAGGCTGAGGCTTTCCGTGCCCATGCGAAGCTTGGCGGCGCCTTCTCCGTAGAGCATGGGGGCGAAATGGGGAAGGGCGGAGGAGCCATCGAGGGCGGTGCTGGCGTCTTTGAGGGACGCCGCGTAGGCCGAGGCGGCGACTGGGCGGTGGAGCGAGGTGGCGACCTGGAGAAGGCCGTCGTCGAGGGCGTTCCAGAGAGCCTGCTGGGCGGAGCGGGGCCGAAGGGGAGGCCAGGCGAAAGGCAGGCGGGGGGTCGTTTCCTCCTCCATCTGATCGAGATTGAAGCACAAGTGAGCGAGGGAGGCGGCGCCGCAGAGGACGCCGTTGGCATCGCGCAGGGCGGCGAATTCGGCGAGGGAGCGGGGACAGGTGAGACCGGCGACGAGGAGGCGGGCGCGAGCACCCCGGGCGACGGCGTCGAGCCGGCGGAGGGCTTCCGTTTCGAGCCATTCGGGAAAGATGGCTCCGTGATGGGCGGCGGCGAGCTGGCCGTTGGCCTTGAGTTCGGAGCGCAGGAAGGCCTCGAGGCCGGGATCGGAGAGCGTGGTCACGGCGAGACAGTTGGCGGGAAGATCGCGCAGCACGGCGTAGTGGAGGGCGGCCGCGGGGGCGGCCTCGACGCCGGCCCGGGGGATCCAGACGGAGGGGACGCCGGCGGTGAGGGCGAGGCGCAGATGCCGGCGGCGGTCGGCAGACCAGTCGGAAATGAAGTAGTGATAGCCGAAATCGACGGCGGCGCGGGCGGCGTCGCGCTCGCGGACCTCGGCCAGTTCGTCGGCGAAGGGGCGGGAGGCGTTCCAGGCCCGGGCCACGATGAGGCTGGTGACGCCGCCGAGGGCGGCCTGGGCGGTGAGAGCGGCAAGATCCTGGCCCGGGGCGGCGGGGGCGTAGGGGGCGTCCTCGAGGGGAGAAACGGCGAGCTCGACGAATCCCGGAAGGAGCACCTTGCCGGAGGCATCGATGACCTCGGAGGCGCTGTCTTCGGACAGAGAGCCGAGGTGCGAAACGCGCCCGTTGCTGACGCCGAGGTCGGCGCGAAATTCCACCCCATCGGTGACAATGGTGGCTCCCTTGACCAACAAATCGAGCATTCCTGGCGTTTCCCGCTTTCCGTAGTCGATAAATTATCTGGCCGACAGGGGAGGAGATTCGTCGCGCGGGTGTCAACTCTGGTTCCCGGAAGTGGCGCGGGTCTGGGCGGTTCAATCCTGCCGGCTTCAAAAAAAAGGCCCCCGAACGAAAAGGTCCGGGGGCTGGTGTCTTGATCGGTCGTTCAGGTCAGGCTACGGCAGGGCCGGGTAATTGCCGTTGAAAGACTTCTGCTCGGACTCGGATTGGGAACGGAGGATATTGCCAAAACTCACGGTGCCGTTGGTCGCATCGTAGGGCAGGCCGATGTTGCCGGGCCCAACGCCACCTGGGGCTGTAATGGCGGGATTGTTGCTGAAACTCTGGTCCGGCCCGAGGGACAGCAGACGGTAGCTGCCGTAGAAACGCTTGAACCACTCGCCGTTGAGGGCGGCGCCTTCATTGAAGCCGATGGCGGCGGTGTCGGGACGGCTGAAAACGCCTGCGGAGTTCTTCACCTTGGCCCAGCGCCAAGTGTAGGTCTGGTAGGTGAAGGTGCGGGTATCGGCGGGGGCTCCGGCGGGGATGAAGGGGTCCTGAATATCCCACTTGGTGAAGTAGGCGATGGGCGTGGTGATCCATGGGCCGAGCGTTCCGGTGAGAACGACGCCATCGATGACGACGTTGCCACCGGGGGTGTTGGGGGGGTTGGTGGGGTGTTCGCCGGAGCCGGGGGGCACGTTGTTGTGATCGACGGCGTAGGCTTCGATGGCGGTGGCCAGCGAACGAATGTCGGACTTCACGCGGCTGACTTTCGAACGGACCTGGGCTTCGAGGAAGTTGGGGACGGCAATGGCCGCGAGGATGGCGATGATCGCGACGACGATCAGCAGCTCGATCAGAGTAAATGCTTTGCTTCGTTGCATGTGGGGATGGCAACTCCTTGCATGGAAATTATAGCAAGGCTTGCAGGTTCTTTTCGTTCATGCAAAGGAAAAGTTTCGTTTTCGCGGTCCAAAGTCGAATGGTTTCAGGAATTTGTAAGGAAACGTTCGTTATGTCCGCTTTTTTTTCGCAAATTTTTGAAGCGATCCCAATCGCCGTCTTGCGATCCAAACGACTCAGAATTCGATAATTACGTGTCATATAGACCTCTAAAACTCCGCGCTTCCCGCGGCTCGCGGAAAGGGAATGACATCGCGGATATTTCCGAGCCCCGTTGTGAATTGGACCGCTCTTTCGAAACCCAATCCGAACCCCGCGTGGGGCACCGTTCCGTAGCGCCGCAGGTCCAGGTACCACCAGTAGTCGGCGGCGTTGAGGCCCAACTCGGCAAGTCGCGCTTCGAGCACGTCGCGCCGTTCCTCGCGTTGGCTGCCGCCGATAATCTCGCCCACCTTCGGCACCAGGACGTCCATCGCCGCCACGGTGCGGCCGTCGTCGTTGCCGCGCATGTAGAAGGCTTTGATCTCCTTGGGGTAATCGGTCACGATGGCGGGCCGGCGGAAATGCTGCTCGGTCAGGTAGCGTTCGTGCTCGCTCTGCAAGTCCGCGCCCCAGTGGGGCGGATACTCGAATTGGACGCTCTTCGGGACGTTATTCAAGAGCGCGACGGCCTCCGTGTAGGTGATGCGTTCGAAGGGCGAGGCGACGATGTGCTCGAGGGTTTCGATGAGGGTCTTGTCGTAGAGCTGGTTGAAGAAGGCGAGGTCTTCGGGGCATTCCTCGAGGGCGGCGCGGAGGAGGGCCTTGAGGAAATCCTCCGCCAGGTCGGCATCGCCCTGAAGATCGCAGAAGGCCATTTCCGGTTCGATCATCCAGAACTCGGCGAGGTGGCGGCTGGTGTGACTGTTTTCGGCGCGGAAGGTGGGGCCGAAGGTGTAGATGTTGGTCAGGGCGCAGGCGTAGGTTTCCCCAGCGAGCTGGCCGCTGACGGTGAGGTGGGCCTGGCGGCCGAAGAAATCGCGAGCGTAATCGATGGCGCCGCCTTCGCTGCGGGGCGCGTTGGCCAGGTCCAGCGTCGTGACCTGGAACATTTCGCCGGCGCCTTCGCAGTCCGAGGCGGTGATAATGGGCGAATGAAGATAGAGGAAGCCGCGCTCCTGGAAGAAGCGGTGCGTCGCGTAGGCCAGGCAGTTTCGCACGCGGGCGGCCGCTCCGATGGTGTTGCTGCGGGGGCGCAGGTGGGCGACCTCGCGCAGGTGTTCGAGGGTGTGGCGCTTTTTCTGGAGCGGATAGGTCTCCGGGTCCTCGACCCACCCCAGGACTCGGATGGCAGTGGCGTGGAGTTCGACGTTCTGGCCTTTTCCTTGGGATTCGACGAGTTCGCCGTCGGCTTCGACGCAGCAGCCGGTGACGAGGCGCAAGACGTCGCTCTCGTAGTTGGGCAGGTTCGCCGGGGCGACGATCTGCAAATCGGCGAAGCAGGAGCCGTCGTTGATCTGCACGAAGGAGAGCCCGGCTTTGGAGTCGCGGCGGGTCTTGACCCACCCGCGCACGGTGACGCGGGTGCCGGGGGCGGTGGACTGGAGGAGGGCTTTGAGGCGTTGGTTGGGCGGAATGGGGTTCATGGGAGCATCAGACTTTGGCGTGGGAAGTGGACGGCGTGTCCCGCTCCGTGCGAGACGCGCGGAGTCTAGCAATGCCAGCGGCATACCAGCAAGCCCGGCGAGGAGGGGAAGGGAAAGGCTTGCGGATCCCTTCTTATTTCAGCGAACCTCGTTTTGGCGTAATAAGGCCTGGTGATTTCGCTTCTTATTACGCCCGGCTGTAATAAGGGAGGAGTCCCGCACCGCTTATGTCGCGAAGTGGCCATTTTGCAAAACAACCGGGCGGGTACGAGTCCTTCGTGCCCGCCGCTCTGCCGCCCGAACCCGCGCTGGGGCTGACATCGGAGATCCTGGGGAAACTTTCGAAAGCGGATCGAGTCGTCGGCAGACTGGACATGATCACCGAAGTGCTTCCCAACCCGGACCTTTTTGTCGGGATGTACGTGAGGCAAGAGGCCGTGCTGTCATCGCAAATCGAGGGAACACAGAGTACGCTGGAAGACGTGTTGCGCTTTGAAGCGACCACGGGCGGAGGTCATGGATTGCTCGATGTGGAAGAGGTGGTGAACTACGTCGGCGCGATGAATTACGGGCTGGAGAATCTCAGCCGGCTTCCTCCCTCCAATCGTCTTCTGTGTGAAATCCACGGGGTCCTGTTGAAATCCGGCAGAGGTCAGAATTCGACGCCGGGGCAGTTTCGGAGAATTCAGAACTGGATCGGCCCAGCGGGTGCGGACATCCGTTCCGCCGCCTTCGTTCCCCCCACAGTGCCAGTCATGGTGGAAGCCATGGGGGATTTGGAGAAGTTTCTCCACGACAAGGAGCTTCCGGTACTTATCCACGCCGGATTGGCGCACGCACAGTTCGAGACGATCCACCCCTTCCTTGATGGAAACGGAAGAGTCGGCCGCCTGTTGATCACGCTCTTGCTCTGCGAGAGGGGAGTGCTTCAGCGCCCGGTCCTTTATCTGTCGCACTTTTTCAAGCGCAACCGTCAGGAGTATTACGACCGCCTGATGGCGATTCGGCAGAAGGGTGATTGGGAAGGCTGGATCGATTACTTTCTGCGAGGCGTCATCGAAGTCGGAACGGAAGCTGTCGGCAAGACTCAAGAAATCATCAGCTTGAGAACTCACCACTTGGAACTCGTGAACTCACAGCTACCGAGCCACCTCTACGCCACGCGGGTTCTGGACCACTTGTTCACTCACCCCATCACGACGATTCGAACGCTGCAAGCAGCCATAGGTTGCGCTTACGTGACCGCGAACAAGCTTGTCAAAGACTTGGAATCCCTTGGCTTACTGACTGAAATCAATAACCAGAAGAGAAATCGAGTCTATTCCTATGCCCCATATCTGAACCTCTTCTCGAATCCTAAGTAGGCGGATCGGCCGTATCCAAGTGCGACGGTGGTCCGCTCCTTCAAAGACGGCGGCCCTTGGCTGCTGGCAAGAAGCCTCCCCCGCTCTCGCCCCATCTCCCCCTTCCCGCCCACGAAAATCTTCGTTGTGGCCGGGAACACGGGGCGGGTAGGAGTGGTCTGTAGCGAATGAAATTCTCTGGAGACGAAAAGGAACCCTACGAACTCATGCGCCTTTGGAACAAACTCCTCACTCTGGCTTCGGCGGTGCTTCTGGCGTCCGCCCCGGCCGTGACTCCCGCACAAGGAAACGAGAAAGTGGACGGACCCGCACTGGATCAGACGAAAGACCATTACGTGGTGATGGACACCAACAAGGGACAGATCGTGATCGAACTGTTCGGCAAGGAGAGCCCGATCCTGACCCAGAACTTCGTGAACCTGATCGAGGGCACGAAGGTGTCCGTGGACCCGCGGACGGGCCAGAAGGAAAAGAAGCCCTTCTTCGACGGACTGACCTTCCACCGCGTGGTGCCCGGTTTCGTGATTCAGGGCGGCGATCCGCTGGGCACCGGCACCGGTGGCCCCGGCTTCCGTCTCGATGACGAGGACAACGACTACTCCTTCAAGGACTTCGATTACGCGCTGTCGATGGCTCGCAGCGCGGCGGGCAACAGCGGCTCGCAGTTCTTCATCACCACGAAGGGCAGCCATCCGGCTCACCTGGATGGGGATTTCACGGTCTTCGGCAAAGTGGTCGAAGGCAAGGACGTGGTGGACGCGATCGAGGCGGTCGGCAATGCGCGCACTCAAAAGCCGAGCGAGAAGATCGTGATGGAGAAGGTGACCGTGGCGAAGGTTCCGGCGGGCACGCCGGCGGAGCAGAAGCCTTGGGCGGCAGCCTCTGGCGGCGAGGACGATTCGATGGGTGGCGAACCGGCGAGCCAGCCGGATTCAGCCCCTTCGACGCAACCGACGACGAAGCCGAGCGAGTGAGATCGGGCCACAGGCGTTCCGGAGATTGGCGACCGCGCCGCTTCCGGAACGCTTTGCCCTGAGGCGACGGCAAGGCTTTTTGTCTTGCCTTCGCTTGACGGCAAAGACCATCGCCCATCAAAACACCGTAATCCTCTGGGGCCGTGGAACGCGGCCGCGAGGAGTTGTTACCGACTTATAAGGACTGATCGCCGTGACCGCCAAACCCCGCCGCCGGATCTCCCCTTTTCTTTCCCTGGCCACTTTGCTGGCGCTCGCCTGCCCCGCCGGTCAGGCTTTCGCCGACGGTGTGCTGACGGTGAGAGACAACCGCGTGGAGGGGGAAATCGTCTACGAAGACGATGAGGTCATTCGGCTGCGTACGGAACGCTACGGCGAGTTGCGGTTCTTCAAGATGAACTTGAAGCAGATCATCCGCGGCAGTGGCGAAACGGCCAAGGTGGAAGACCCGCAGGTATCGATGAATCAACCGGAGGATCCGTTTGGCTTCGCCGCGGATACGAATCCGTTCGGGCTGGGCTCGGGCGATGGCGGCGACGATGTGAGCGCGCTCTTTGGCGGCGGCGGCGACGCCGGTGGGGCCGAGCCCTTCGGCGGCTTTGGCGGGGACGATGAGGCCGCTGGCGGTTTCAATCCCTTCTCGGCGACGGTGCTGGCGGACGCGGGCGATGCTTCGCCCTTCGCCCCCGGAGCGACCGGGGCGCCGGCCCTGGAAATCGAGGAGATCGTGATTCCGGCGGTGCCCCAGGGCATCGACGGCGTGCTGTTCGGCAAGGCGGGCGAGGGCGTCGTGCAGGTCCGAGCGACTGAGGACGAGGACTATGCGCCGGCGGACCGCGAGGCGACGAACCTGCTGCTGGGCAGCAACGTGAAGACCGATTCGGATGCGCGCGCCCGGATGGTTCTCCGAGGCGGCCAGGACACGGTGCGTCTGCCGGAGCGCACGGAAGTCGAGTTGGTCGAGGTGTCCGATGACAAAGTGACCATCGAATTGATGACCGGTGCGATTTGGAGCGAGGTGAACAGCGGCAAAGATTTCGAAGTTCGCACCCCAGTGGTGACCGCCGGTGTGGTGGGCACGGTGTTCCGCGTCAGCGACGAGGGCCCCCTGGGTTACAACATCGCTGTGCTCGAAGGCCAGGTGGACGTGGCGTCGTTGAAGACGCAGGCGAGCCAGCGGGTGCCCGGTGGCAAGATGATCAGCGTGGCGCCGGACGGTGTGCTGGGGACGGTGCAGGACCTGGACGCTTCGATTCGGGCCGAGTGGGAGCAGTGGGATCGCTGGGGCGCTGAGACGATCGCGGGCCTGGGCGGCATCGGCGGTGGCGCCGGCGGCGCCGCGATCCAAAGCATCGTGAGCCAAAACGTGCAGCAGCAAAAGGAATACACGGCGATCGTGCAGACGACGAACCGCCAAATCCAGATCAACAACATGCGCGATTTCATCGACCAGATCGCCAACGCGTTCAAGAGCTACGCCGCCGACACGGGCCACGTGCCGACGACGGAGATGGGCTTCGGGGTGTTGCGCCAGAATTCGGCGGACAAGCCGGGCTGGAACGGTCCCTATTGGGACGGCGAAATTCCTCCGCGCGACGCGTGGAACCGACCGCTGCGTTACCTGGCGCAGGTCTCCCCCCACTCGGGCAACGTGTACGGCGTGGTTTACAGTCTTGGCGAGGACGCCCAGGACAACCGGGGCAAGGAGCCGCTGGACATGCCAAGCATCATCGCGTTCAAGCAGATCGAGTCGATTCAGGAAAACCCGGATTACGACGCGCAGACCCTGTTGGAAGCCATCCCGCAAGAGCAGCGGGCGGCGGGCCAGCCAGGCACCCTGTAACGGAGCGAGTGCAGACGAATGGACGGGGCTGATCGCCAGACGGCCCCTGGGGATGGACACACCTGGGGAGCCATTTTCGCGCCGAGCCGCCCGGAGCACTGGGCCGAGCGCCACGCGGGCACCATTCTGGCCGCCTGCGCGGGGATGCTGGCGCTGGTTTTTTCTCTGACTCACACGATCGAGTCGAAGCAGGCCGCGCGCGCCGAACCGCCGAGTCTGCGCATGGTTTTGGACACTTCCCCGCTCCAGCCCCCAGCGCCCCAGTTCGTCGCGGAAACCGCCGCCACGGCGGTCGATCCGACGGACCGGCCGATCCAGGAACCTCAGCCCGAAGCGGTCTCGGAGATGGTGGAGCTGCTGGAAGAGTCGCGCCCCTCGCCCGCCTCCATCGCCGATTGGCGCCCCCGTTCACAGGCCGACTACGCGGCGGTGCGAGCCCTCAGTTCGCGCATGGAGCAGCAAAAATCGCAGATGCGCCAGGAGCTGGAGTCCCTGGAGGTGCAGGCCCACCGGCTTCGGGTCGAGACCGCCGGGCGGGCGTTCAAGCTCGCCAGCGACGGCGCCGCGCAGGGCGTGATCCGGACGCTGAACCTGGACTCCGTCGGGGAGGAAGCGGCCCTGAGCGTGATGCAACGCTATGATATCCGCATGACGACCCGCTACGTCTCCGGCACGAATCCACAGATGAAGTCAGGGTTTCTGAACGCCGCGACCACTTCTGGCGGGACCTTCACGGACCAGTTGACCGAGGGGGTGGCGGACGTCTTCATTCTCTCGACGCTGGCGATCAGCCGCATGGCGTCGCTGGAAACGCAGGCGCTGATGGAGCGCGACTTCGATCCGCGCCGCTCACGCATCCGGCGCGTGGAATTCGGCGTCGTGGTGAACCAGAACCGCGAGTGGGACCTGGGCGTAATCGATATCGAAATCGAGACGTTTTGATGCAAGCATGCTTCGTTCTGCGTGCTGCGTGCTGCGTGGGTGGTGAGGGGCGATGATCGGCGCCGGGGAGCTGGAACGCTGGGGGATTCTGGCGGATGGGCCTTGGGGGGGCGAGGGTTCGCGGGCCAGTGGCCTCGCGCGGTTTCTTCTTGCTGAGGGCCAACGCGTGGCCTATGTGGCGCCGCCGGTGTCGCCGTGGGATGCTCTGGCGGGTACGCGGCGGGCGGGGCGCACGGCGCGCCGGAGCGAGTCGGCGGCGGGTCATTATCCGTGCGAGGGCCTCTTTGTCTTCACGCCCTGGACGTGGCTGCCGGTGCGGCGGTGGCCGCTGTTCGACAGCAATGGAACCTGGAACGGCAATGAACTTTTCAGCCGCCCCCGCGCCGGAGACATCGTGCGCGAGGCGGGCTTTGAGCGGGCGGATGTGCTGGTCGTGCTCGGCTTCGAGGCGGCGCACCTGATCCGTCAATTCCAGGCCGGGCGGCTGGTGGTGGTGCTCGCCGAAGACCCGACCAAGGCAAAGACCAACCCGCGCGTCATCCGCCGCCGGGCCCAGGAAATCATCGGCGACGCGGATATCCTGGCGGTGACGGAGGAGCGGTTGCTGGAGGCCGACGGGGCCGAGGATGCGTGGAAGACGGTGGTGCTGGGCGGGGAGCCGGATTGGGGGCGGTTGGTGGGCGAGGTAAAGCCACGGATTGGCACGGATAGATATGGGGATCCGTGGCGATTTCCATGACCTTCAAAAAGCTTCCGTCCTTTGATCCCTAACTGTTTAAAGACTGTAAAGACAAGGCTTATGATTTCTTCGCCTTGCGCTGGCGCGACTCGAATTGCCGGACGGTCTGCGAAAGAAACGTCGCGAATTCGCGATTCAGGAACGAGTAATCCGCGTCGTGGATGGTGTAGCCTCGGCGGTTTTTGAGGTTGGGGTCGCAGCCAGCCTCGAGCAGGAGTTCGGCCACGCGGCGGCTGGGCGAGGTTGGTCCCATTTCCACCTGATAGGCCGCCAATTCCGCCATCCACAGCAGCGGCGTTCGATCTTGATGATCGCGATGGTTGGCGTTGGCGCCGCATTCCAGGAGTGCTTCGACCACGTCGTCTCTGAGCCGCGCCACGGCAAAGAACAACGCCGTCTGGCCCGCGTAGTAATTCTTGGTCATCGCCTGGTCCACGGCCGCGCCGCCCTCGATCAGGACGCGGATGGTCTCGGCGTTGCCGTCGCGCTCGGCGGCGGCCACGAGCGGTGTGCGTTCGGACCTGTCCATGTGTTCCGGTGGCGTTCCATGGTCCAGGAGCACACGAACCGCTTCGGCCCGGCCCGAAGCCGCCGCGCGGTGGATCGGCGACTTGCCTCCGCCGTCCAGAGCCAGCGGATCGGCCCCGGCCTGGATCAGGTATTCGATGGCGAGGCTGTGGCCGTACTCCGCCGCGAGATGAATCGCCCGTGTCTTGCCCCTGCGAAGGCGCTGGTCCACGGCAACGCCCTGGCCGATGGCAGACCGCAATCCGCCGATGTCGCCGCTGATCGCCGCCTGCTCCATCCGCGTCAGGAGTTCGGCTGAGAGCTTCTTGCTGGCGGACTTAGGCTTGAATTTTGGCCTGGGGCCGCCGGAAAGGACCTTCTCGCGTGCTCGGATCAGGGAGGCGTGCTCCTGGCGGAGCAGTCCCCGAACCCACACTTCGTCCTGGTGTTCCAAGAAGTAGGTTGGGGGCTTGCCGCTACTGTCCATTTCACGCATGCTTCCGCCGCATGCAAATATCAGCCTGTGAGGTTCAAAGCTGTCTCCGACATCATAGTGCAGCGGCGTTCGTCCGTGCGCGTCTAATGAGTGAACAGAGGCTCCAAATTTGAGAAGCACCTTCACAGCACTCAAGTTTGAGGCCAAAACCGCAATGTGAAGTGGGCGGGCATCCTCCAATTCTGTGGGAGCGCTCAGCACGTCAAAGAATCTTCTGAGAAACCACTTCTGCAAACCATTAGCCTCTGCCTTTCCGGCGGGTCCTTCGATGTCGCCGCCGCAATCCAGCACCGTCTCCACAATCGACTGATTCCCACAGAGCGCCGCCATGTGGATCGGCAGAAACCCGCGCTCGTCCGGTTCGGCGAAAAGACCCCGGTCGAGCAGCGCTTTGACCAACGCCGCCCGGTTTCGCAGCATCGCGGCTTCCAGGACGTTGCGCCCCTCTCCATCGCGCGCCGAGGGGTCCGCCCCGCGTTCGATCAGCCAATCCACGCTGAGCACCTGCCCCTCCTGCGCCGCGGCAAAGAGCACCCCCACCGCCCGCGGATCGGCGCCTTGCGAGACCAAAGTCTCCATCTCCGCCACATCGCCCCGGCGGGCGGCTTGGGCGAGGAGGCTGTCAAGGGCAGGGTCGCGCATCGGTGGCCTTAGAGGAGGGAGCGGAATACATAGACATTGTCGTCTCGGTCGCGGATGACGACGTCAGGAAAGTGCTTGGCGATTTTGGGAATCGTTTTCTCCCAAGCTTCCCGGAATCTATATCCGATATAGAGGTCTTCGTACTCCAGCGGCGCGCCACGATCGAAGAGAATCCTCAGCGCTTGCGTCATGCGGTTGCCGCTCATTCCCGAGCAAAGGACAGCGAAAACGGGATATTCGAGGATCTGGCCATGCAGTTCGTGCTGATCGAGGGGCGCGCCCGCCTCGACAAAGATTTCGATCAACTCCAGACTCCCTACGCTGGCCGCATAAACGAGGGGCGTACACCCATCGGTCAGGAGCTCGTCCATCGGCGTCAACGGCGCCAGGAGTCGGATCGTATCCAGGTTGCGCTTCCACGCCCGCACCGCCTCGGCCAAGGGCCGGAATTGAAACTTGTTTTCAGCAAGCGGATCGGCGCCCGCCTGAAGCAGATACTCGACCGCGAGCCTGTGGCCGCCGCGGGCTGCGAGGTGCAGGGGCGTTTCGAGTTTCTTGTTGAGCGGTTCGGCGAGGCTCAGTCCCTCAGCCCGGGCGGCGCGCAGGCCCGCCACGTCGCCGGCCATTGAGGCCGCTTCCAAAGCCCGTTTTGCCGCTTCCTCGTCGGACTTGTTGCTCTTCGATGGCTTGGCGTCCCCCTTCAGGTCCTTTGCCAATTGTTTGCGGGCCGCCGCCAGCAACGGCTCCGTCGTCCGCATCAGCACTGGATTGTTTCGCCAGGTTAGCTGACCTTCCAAATCGGCCGTCGGCGGGAATAGCTCGAGCCACGCCAACAGATAGGCCACCACCTGATAGCTCGTTTTCGTCAAGGGCGCCCCGCGCCGCCTGGGCTGGTAGCCCTCCCCAAGAACAAGCGCCGAATTCCCCGCTGGCGTCCGCGCATCCAGGCGGACTCCCGCCGCAACCAACGCTCTCATCGACTTCAGCTTCTTCCACCCCACCGCACCCATCAGGGGCGTCATGTCCGCCGCCAATCGGCTCGACGTGGTAAAGCTCAGATATTCGAATGGGCCGTTCGATGTCATGCCGCCGCGCCCCAGCGCCGGGTCCGCACCACTTGCCAACAACAATGCGATCAGGTCCGGCTCATCTTTATGGACCGCCAGATGGAGCGGTCGCCAACCGCAGCCGTCGGGTTCGTTCACTAACGCCCCATCGTGATTCAGCAATGCCTCGGCCACGCCGGTGTTTTGCAGATAGAGCGCGTAGTTCAGCACGGAAATTGAATAACCCGAAAGACGGCATTCATGCCTCGGGTTGGCACCGGCCTTCAATAACGCCTCCGCCGGAAGGCTTTGGTTCTTCTGCACAGCGCGGAACAACGGCGTGGCCTCGGTCACGCCCGTCGTCGCCTCCAAATCCGCCCCGGCGTCGATGGCCTCGCGCAGCGCGGCGAGATTGCCGGAGGCGGCGGCGGCGAAGAGGGCTTTGGTGGCCTTGTCCATAGGTGTTCTCTGATTCTGCTGGCGGATTCAGGCTTCTTCTCTACGGCCTGGTCCGGATCGAGCCAACCCAAACCGTCGCTCCGCTTTCGCCTTTCCCCCGGCGGCGCCGTGGCTTTCGGTAGAGGTTCAGCTCTGGAGAAAGACCCCCCCGCCCATGCCCGACCGCCTCCCGCCCCGACCGCCCGCCGATCTGTCGCGTGTGAAGACCATCGACATCGCGACGCGCCAGAGCAAGGTGCGGCCTGAGCTGCTGGCCCGCGTGCCCGAGCCGGGGGTGGGGTTGGCGGGGTTTCTGGAGACGTTGCCGGATATCCTGAAGGCGGCGGATTTGCGGGCGGTGGTCGAGGCCTTGGCCGGGGCCGTGCGGCGGCGGCGGGCTGTCGTGTGGATGATGGGGGCGCATCCGATCAAGTGCGGGTTGTCGCCGCTGCTGTGCGAGATGATCCGCCGCGGGTGGATCACGACGCTTTGCCTGAACGGCGCGGGGGCCATCCACGATTTCGAAATCGCGAACTTCGGCCACACGAGCGAAGACGTCGAGGCCGGTCTGGCCGATGGGACCTTTGGCATGGCGCGGGAGACGGCGGAGGGAATCTTCGCCGCCATGCGGGCCGGTCTGGAGGGCAGCGGCCTGGGCGCGGGGGCCGCCATCGGCCAGGCCATCGCCCGCTCCGGCGCGCCCCATCGGGGGCTGTCGCTGCTGGCCGCCTGCGCCGAGACCAGCACCCCCGCCACGGTGCATATCGCTGTGGGGACGGATATTATCCACCAGCAGCCAAGCGCCGACGGCGCCCTGATGGGCGAGGCCTCCTTCCGCGATTTCCAGCTCCTGGCCGGTCAGCTCGCGGACCTGGACGATGGCGGCGTGGTGGTGAATCTGGGCAGCGCCGTGCTGCTGCCCGAGGTTTTCCTGAAGGCTCTGACGGTGGCGCGGAATCTCGGCCACCGGGTCGAGAACTTCACCGCCGTCAATTTCGATATGATCCAGCATTATCGCGCGAACATGAACGTCGTCAGCCGCCCCACGCGTACCGGCGGCGGGCGGGGCTACAGCCTGACGGGCCATCATGAAATAATGATCCCGCTGGTGTTCGCGGCGTTGCAGGACGCACTGGCCTCGGCCGACCGCGAACCATGAGCCGCCCCGTGCCGCCCCAGGCGCGCTGGCTGTTCGAGACGGATCCACCGGACGCGTTCGAGGTGCGGGCCAACGACAATGGCCACGTCCTGATCCGCAGCCGCGCGCGCGGCGGCAACCTGGCCGTGAAGGCCTGGGTGGCGGCGGAGACGCTCCTGTTTCCGAACCGGCCACCGTACCTGACGCTGCGGGGTACGCCGCAGGAACTGGCCATCAAGGGCCGCGCGGCCAGCGCCATCGAAGATCACATCGCCCTGAAATGGCGCGAACTGGACGAGCTGGCCTGGGGCTTCGACAGCCATGGGCCGCACATGCTTATGCGCCAGGGAGGCGAGGAGCGCGCCCGCCTCCATGTAGCCCGCTTCACCCTGGACGAACGCGAATGGCTCAAGCGGACGCTCTGGGACGCGGTGCGGCGGTTCGGCGCACCACGCTGCCAGATCGCCGCGGTGGCGCTGGGGCTGGCCGAGACCTTCGATCCCTTTATCGTCTTTCGCGGCGTCGAGCGCGAACGCCAGCGCACCGCCGGCCAGCCTTGGCGCCTCTACGATTTCCACGACCTCGATAAGTCCGAGACGGACATGGCCGAGCACGTGGCGACGCTCGATGGCGTGCCGCTCGCCTACCTGGTGCGGCGCGAAGCCGCGGACCTGGACGCCTGCCTGGCCTTCGAGTCCGTGCCGCTGGAGGCGGACGCGGCGCTGGTGCTGTGGAGCCTGGCGGACGGGCGAGGCGGCGAGCGGCTCTTCGACGCGCGGGCGCGGCGGCTGGGCGAGCTTCTGACGGACCTGGCCGCGCGCCCGTGGAGCGCTCTGCTGCTGGGAACGAAAAGCGCCTCGCGCAAAGAAATCGCCCGCGTGAGGCAGCACCTGCGAGACCGTGGCGCCCGCCGCATCGAACGCGCCTCGGCCCGGCCGGGACGGCTGCGGAGGCTGCTGGTGGACCTGGCGCGCGAGGCGGAACCGAGTTTGTACCCGGAGCGGGTGGGGGAAAACGCCACGGATTGGCACGGATAGGATTCGGATTGTTCTCTGTCTCTAAGGCTAGTTTGGCATGAACGAATGTCTTCCTTGTATCCGGTTTGCTATCCGTGCTCATCCGTGGCCGATTTCCGAGGTGTCAGCGAGCGCTTGTAGCCATCGTCGATTCGCCCTTGACGCGCACATACACTTCTCGTATTTCAAAAATTACTGAAACAGGAGAAGCCACTCATGCTCACCGATACACAGCGTAAACTCATCCTCCACTGGGGCGAGATGGGGACCAAGTGGGGGATCAATCGGACGGTGGCTCAGATTCATGCGCTGCTGTACCTGTCGCCCGAGCCCATCCACGCCGAGGAAATCGCCGCCACGCTGCAGATCGCGCGGTCGAACGTGAGCATGTCGCTCAAGGAACTGCAAAGCTGGGGCATCGTGCGGGTCGAGCAGCGGCTCGGAGACCGGCGCGATTACTTCACCACGCTCGACGATATCTGGGAAATGTTCCGGCGCATCCTGGCCGAGCGGAAGAAGCGCGAAATCGACCCGACACTAACGATGCTGCGCCAGTGCGCAATGGAAGCCCAGGAAGATGGCGACGCCGCGACCGCCGAAAAAATCGCCCCGATGCTGGATTTCATGGAGCAAATGACCGCCGCCTACGAGCAACTCGACCGCATGCCGACGGCCACGCTGCGGCGCTTGGCCCAGATGAGCGAGCGGCTGAACCGATTCCTGATCGATCTGGCGGGGAAGTGAAGTTTTCTTTGCGACCTTGTGTTTCAAAAATTTCTGAAAGGACAAATCTTTCTGATGAGTAACGCATTCCTCTTCACCAAACGCTTCGGCGTCCCCACCATCCTGACCTCCTTCTTCGTGCTGCTGAGCGTCTTCCTCGGCGCCCACGTCCTCCAATCCTACGGGGTTTACCTTTTCGTGGTGCTACCGGTGCTGGCCGGGGTGCTCCAGATGACGTTGGTGCTGCGGGGATCCGCTGGAACCATTGGGGACGTCGTTTCAGCCACGGCTTCGCTGGGCGTGACGATCAGCGCGGGGCTGTTGGCCTTCGCCCAGGAAGGGGTGATCTGTATCCTGATGGCGGCCCCCATCGTGATTCCGCTGACGTTTCTGGGCTGCTACATCGTGTATCGGATGGGGGAAGCGGCCTCTGGCTGCGCCGAGCGCTCGATGCTCGTGGGCCTGCTGGCGCTCTCGCCCGCGATTATGGGC
The DNA here is from genome assembly GCA_040219255.1 of Sumerlaeia bacterium. Taxonomy (GTDB): domain Bacteria; phylum Sumerlaeota; class Sumerlaeia; order SLMS01; family JAHLLQ01; genus JAVJSW01. The sequence continues at coordinate 48,071 of JAVJSW010000059.1, read as the reverse complement.
GCCGAGGCGGTGCTGCGCGAGCCGCGCGGCGAATTGGTTTCCGTCACTACGCCCATGCACATCGCCGCGCCGCCGGACGTCGTGTGGGACCAGATCGTGGCGTTCAGCGAAATCGAGGAGGATCCGGGATTCTTCTTCCGCCAGGGCCTCGCCTATCCGATCCGCGCCCGCATCCGGGGCGAGGGCCGAGGCGCCATCCGCTATTGTGACTTCTCGACGGGCACCTTCGTCGAACCCATCACCACCTGGGACGAGCCGCGCCTTCTGGCGTTTTCCGTGATCGAGACGCCGCCGGTGATGGAGGAGTGGAACCCCTTTCACGACATCTCGCCAGCGCACGTGCACGATTCGTTTCGCAGCGAACGGGGGCAGTTTCTCCTGATCCGCCAGCCCGACGGCACGACCCGCGTCGAGGGCACGACGTGGTACCGGCAATCGCTGTCGCCGGGGTTCTACTGGCGTCCGTGGACCGACGCGATCATCCACCGCATCCATGGCCGAGTGCTGCGGAGCATCAAGCGTAACGCCGAGGCGCAGGTGGCGGCTGTCTAGTTCCGCGTCCCCTTCGGCACGATCACCAGCGTGTTTCCCACCATAGCCCACTCCATCGGGGCGCCGTTTTGCAGCAGTAACGTCATCACGGTGCCCAGGTTGGCGTTGGTCAGGCCGACGTTGGTGATGGGCCATCGGGTGAGGCCTTCGCCGAGGATGAGGTAATCGACGCCGGCTTCGTAACGAAAGCCCTCACAGGCTTCCAGAAGCGTGACGGGGTTGCTCATGGCGCGGAGGCTGACGTTGGGGAGGCCGGTGGTGTCTTGGCCCGCGCGGGCGGCGCGGACGGATTGCTGGGGGGGTGCGGCGCCGCGCGCGAGGAACAGTATGCCGCCCTGGTCCTCGGTGCTCCAGCCCGCGCCGGTGGTTACAGCGCGGACGATGTCGTCGGGCGGGGTTTGTTCGAACACGAAGGAGGCGGGATAGGCGCGGGGATCGATCTGATCGCGGACGACAAAGTTCACGCCGTGGGCCTGGAGGCCGCCGAGCAGGTCCGCCAATGTGGCGGTGCGGCCGGAGCTGCGCAGCGTGATGCGCATGCGGCCATCATCAGGCGTGGGTGCGGGCGTGGGCGTCACGGCCGGCTTGGCGGCGTCGCCGCCCGGCACGGGTTGGGCCTTGGAATCCGGCGCGGCAGCGCTCTTTCCCGGGAAACCGCCCGTGGCCCAAAGCCCGCCGCCCACCAAGGCCCCCAGCAGTAGCAGACCCACCCCGGCGTAGGTCAGCGTTTGCAGACGGCGGCGCTGGCGCCCGATCTGGACCGAGGAGGAGCTGCGCCGTTTGGCGGGCGCGGGCGCCAGGTAGCCGACCGGCGGCGTGCCGGAAGCGCGCTGGGGATCGTAGGCGGGTTTGGGTGTGCGGCCGTTTCCCCGGGGCGATGGCACCAAGTCCACCTCGGCGGCGGAGAGCTGTCCGTCCTCCGCCAGAAGGGCCGCCAGAAGGCGCAGCTCCTCGATCACATCGATATAGCGCCAGGGCCGGTCCGCCGGGTCCTTGGCCGTCATGCGGCGGATCAGACCGTCGAGCCGGCCGCCGGCGATGGCTTGCAGTTTAGGGTCGGCGGGCAGGGGCTCGTGGACCTGCTTCATCATGGTGCTGACGGCGGAGCTGGCGCGAAAGGGCAGGTAGCCGGTGACGCACTGGAAGAGGGAAATGCCCAGGGCATAGATGTCCGCGCGATGGTCCAGCGGTTTGCCTTCGGCCTGCTCCGGCGCCATGTATTCCGGCGTGCCGAGGGCGGCCTGGGTCTGGGTCAGGCCGTCCATGTCCTGGCCTTTGGAGAGGCCAAAGTCCATGACCTTGACCAGACCGTCGTCGCGCACCATGATGTTGCCGGGTTTGATATCGCGGTGGATGATGCCGGCGGCGCGGGCCGCCTCGAGGCCTTCGGCGGCCTGGGCGAAGAACTCGCAGACCTTGGCCAGCGGCAGCGGCGGCGGGGTTCGCAGCAGCTCGCGCAGAGTCATGCCCTTGACATACTCCAGGACCTGGTAGGGGTTTCCGTCCACCTCGCCGACCTGATAGAGGCTGACGACGCGGGGGTGGTTGAGGCGGGCGCAGAGTTTGGCCTCGCGCTCGAAGCGTTCGAGGAACTGGGGCGCCGTGACGAGCTCGCGGCGGATCAGTTTGATGGCGACATGGCGGCCGAGCTTGGCGTCCTCGGCGAGCAGGACCTCGCCCATGCCGCCTTCTCCCAGGCGCCGGATGACGCGATAGGGCCCGATCATCTGGGGCGGTGTCTTGTCGCGCGCGGCGGCGGACAGGATGCGGGTCGGATTGTCGCCGGAGGACGAGGTCATGGGGAGGCCGCGGTCCCTTCGGTGGGCGCTGGCGCTAGCGCGGAATCGGCGGCGGAGGCCACTTCCAGCCGCAACGGCGTCGCATCAATGGGCGCCAGATCGAGGTCGAGACGGTTGCGGGCGACCTGGGTGTAGGAGAGTTCCGGTGCCACCGCGACGGCCTTTTCATAGGCCTGGCGGGCGGCGTCTCGGTCGCCGAGGCCCTCGTAGGCCAGCCCGAGAGTCGTGTGGGCGCGGCTGTGCTCGGGATCGACGGCGACGGCGCGTTTGAGGAGTTCGACGGCGCGGGCGTAGTCTTCCAGTTTGTAGAACGCCGACCCGGCGTTGTTCAGGATGTCGGGATTGGTGGGCTCGATTTCGAGGGCCGCCAGGTAAGCCTCCGCCGCCTCCCGCAGGCGGCCTTCGCGCTGCAGGAAGTTGGCGTAATCGTTCTCGACCGCCGCGATGCCGGGGTTCTTTTCCGAGGCCAGCTTGAAATTTCGCTCCGCCCCTTTGGCGAGACGTTTCGCCGCGAAGGTGTGGCCCATATAGAGGTGCGGTGCCACGCGGCTCGGTTGCAGACTCTGGGCTTCCTGGAAGTAGCGCAGCGCTTCCGGCACGTCGCCATCGAGCAGGTAAACGTAGCCGAGTTGCATCGACTCGTCGTAGCGGGCGGCGGCGCTCCGTTGACCCCAATACGCTGTCAGGGCCCCAGCCAGCGCCAACACGATCAGCAGACCGCAGGCGTAGTTCATGGGCTTGGAGTAGGCCGGCAGCGGGATTTCCAAATCCCGGACGACGCGGGCCTCATGGTAGAAGCGGTGGAATTCCCAATGGCGGTTGAGCACCTGCTGGATGTTGTTCAGGACGCCCTGGCGAGACTTGGAATACGGGAAGGGCCGGAACGTCCAGCGGAGTGGCAGCAGCGTGGGCGATTCGAGGAGGAATTCGCCGATGGGCGGCGTCTTCGAGGCGGCCGGTTGGAAGGGGCGATGAGGGTCGCTCCAGGGGGAGAGGGTTTCTTCCTGAAAATGGCGCAGCAGCACGTGGGCCGTGAGGGCGCGGGGCGCCAGTTCGAACACCCAGACGAGCAGCAACGCCCCCGCCGGCCATGCCAGCAGCACCCAAGGCGCGCTCTGGACCCAGGCAACGGCCACCAGCACCACCAGCATCAGCAGCGACAGCGCCAACGCCCAGACCAGCCGCCACACCGACAGCACCGGCACCTCGACACCAGTATGGTGCAGGATGGCGTCGGCCAGCACGCGGGCCTGTTTGTTCTGCTCGGCCCATGAGAGCGTCTGTTTGGGCAGGGGGCGCATCACGTCGATGGCGCCCGCGTGATCGCGCGAAACGCGCGGCAGCCTGCTGTGTTTCTGCATGGATTTGAACAGGGCGAAGGTGAGGCCAAAGCCCGCCAGGCATGCGATCGCACGCAAAACATAGCTTCCCGGATCGACCCCGATCATCAGGAAGTAAACGAACCACCACAGCAGCGCCGCGAGCCAGAGGGAGATCTTCGACGAATCGAGCGGCGGCACGGCGGAGAGACTTTCCAGCTTCTGACGCACCATCTGGTCCGTGGGGTTCAGCAAAAGGATCTCGCGATAGCACAGGATCGCATCATCCTGTTTGCCCATGCGTTCGTACAGTGTGGCCAGCAGCTCGTAACCGAGCGAACTGTGTGGGTTTTCCCGCAGCGCCGCGCGGCAGTTTTCGAGGGCCGCCTGCACGTCGCTGGTTTCGGACAGCTCGCGGGCCTTCTCATAGTACTCGTTGAATTTGTTGAATTCCACGGACGACGACACGCGCAGCTTCCACGGGTCGAAATCGGCGCGGCGCTTCTCGTCCTCGCTGCGGATTTGCTCGTCCTCCGTCATGGCGCGGGCCGTGCCGCAAGCGGGGCAACGCGGCTCCTTGGCGGGGCTGGCCTGGCCACAGGCGCGGCAGGAGAGGATCATACGCGAGGCCGCGCTGCCTTCCTCGCCTGGCTCCGGCGGCGCATCGTCCTCGATCACCTCCGCGTACTGACCCGAGCCGGGCTTGGCCAGCGTGAACAGCAAGCCCAGCAGCACCAATCCTCCGAGACCTAGAGGCAAACCGACATGCATCCATCCCGGGCGCGGATCGACGACGGCGCCGGCGTCGGCCCTCATCAGACCGCGGAAGGAGGCGAGGGCTTGACTGCGGCCTTCGCTGACCACGGCGCCCAATTCCCGGCGGCCATTGCCTCCGGATTCGTAAGCGGCGGCGCGCCAGAGGTTTGGGTCCGTGATGGCGAGCAAGAAGTCCGTGTCGCGGGGGCGATAGCGCTGCGTTTCGGCCCGCAGGCGGGCGCGATAATCGTTCAGCCAGCCCACGGCCCGGCCACCGGACCGGGTGTCGGCGAAGTCCGACTCCAGCTCCTCGAGCCGCTCCAGGGCTTCGTTGAACCTCTCCGATTCCAGGTCCGCATCGGCCAGCAGCCAGAGTTCGTCGGCGCGGCGTTCGCGGGGGATCTGGGCCATCAGTTTCTTGATCGCGGGGAGCTGAACGCTGGCGATCGCCGTGGCGGTTTCCGCCACGCCTTTCAGAGCGGCCTCCGCGTCGTCGTCGCGGGCGTCGGCGATGGCGGCGCGGGCTTTGTCCACCTCGGTCTTGACGGGAATTTCCAGCTCCGCCTGCTTCAGGATCGAGCCCGCCTCGCGCGCCACGGCCATGTCGGCGTAATCGCGCAGAACCCGCTTCGCCAGATTCGCCGCCCGCGCGAAGTCCTCGGACTTCATGGCTTCGCGCATGGATTCGGCGATGCGTGACGCTTCCAGTTCGCGGGCTCGATCGCCGGCCAGTTCCTTGACCTTGGCGGCCACCCGGGGGCGCTTGAGCAAGTCGCCAGCCTGACCGATCAGGCCCGACGCTTCCTCGAGCTTGCCGCCCTCCATAGCCCGGTTGAAGCGCGCCAGAAAGCCATCTTCCTCGGCCAGCCGCTTGAATTCTTCGTTTTCCGGATCGAGGCGTTGAAGCTCGGAAACCGAGACAAACGCCAGATCGATCAGATCTTCCGAGTCGGCATAGCGATAGACTTCCTTCAGGACCTCCTCCCGGGGCTGGCTGCCGCGGGTGGCGCGGCGGGCCAGGAAATCGCCCACCGCGATCGGGGCTTCGTCCTCGCCGTTGGCTTGCAACAGCAAGATCTCCTCGTAGACCGCCAGCGCCTCGTCGGACCGCCGGTCACGCAGCAGTTGCCTGCCCTGCTTGTGCAGCAGGTCCAGATAGGTGTCGCTGACTTCCGTGTAGTAGGTGTCCGCTTCCAGCCGGATGACCTGGCCGTAGGCTTTCGTGGCCACCTCTTCGCGCTGCACCGCCAGAGCGGCCTTCGCGAGATGGTAATGGATCGCGGCGCTCGTCTCGTCCAGAGCGGCGGCCTTCTGCAGGGTCTGAAAGGCTTCCTCCAGCCGGACGAAATTGACGTGCTCCATCGCTTCTTCCAGAAGCCGGTCCGCTTCGATCTTTTTCGGGTCCGGCGGCAGGGCTTTGCGGCGCAACTCAGCCAGTTCGCGGCGCTTGTCCTTGAGTTCGGGCGCTTCGCCGTCCACCTCCCGCATGCCCACTTCCAGATCGTGCAGGGCTTCCTCCACGGTCTTCAGGGCATCCTGGCGCCGGCCCGAGGAAAGCTGACGGCTGGCCGCTTCCAAGGCGCGGCTGGCGCGCCCCGCCAGGAACGCGACGCTGGGGCCGCGCTCGATGGCCCGGATGTTCGAGCGCGAAAGCTTGAGTTGTGAGCCTTCCGTGTCGAGCGTGACGAACTGATCGGTTTCGGAAACGATCATGCCTTCGAGGCGGTTGCCGTTCGACAGCACCACCACATCGGCGGAGGCCGCCATGGGCGGGCCGAAAAGCAGAACAGACACGAGAATCGCTTGAGCGAGAACCTTGGGGCGAAGCATCGGATCCCTCCCTGATTGGATCGATGACGTGGCGGCAACGGCCCAGATCGAAAATCCGTTCTAAAATCGAAGTTGAACCGGGCGGTTTCGAAACATCTCTTGTCATTCAATTATGAGTGTGGTTTTTCGGAAGTAAAGGGGAAACGGGAAGCCTGCAACCGGTTCCCCTGGGTCTTGCGCTCTAAGTCGCGCAACCATGGTCTTCTACCGTGCCCGTCATAGCGAAAGCCGCGCGATTATTTCGCGTGATTTTCCGAATCGGGCGTCGCCTCTTCTGGATGAAACAAGATCGCTGCAACAAGTTCCTGTTTGATTTTCCCGCCCGCCCCGTGGCAGGACTTCGCCCCACAACAACGCAGCGGCGCGCTCCTCTTCACCCGGCGGCACGCGCCACGACTCTTTCCCCCGATCAGGATGGAACCAGACGCCATGGGCACGATCCAGTTGAAGACCCCCATTCCCGGCCCGAAGAGCCAGGCGATCCTCGAACGCCGCGCCAAAGCCGTCACCAACGCCGTGGCCAAAGCCACCCAGGTTGTGGCGGAAAAGGCCGAAGGCGCCCTGGTTACGGATGTGGACGGCAACGTCCTTATCGATCTGGCCGGCGGTATCGGCATGCTGGCGGCGGGCCATTGCCCCGGCCCGGTGGTGGAAGCCATGCGCGAGCAGGCGGAAAAGCTCCTGCACCTTTGCCTGATCGTCGGCACCTACGAGCCCTATGTGGAACTTTGCGAACTGCTGATCGAAGTCACCCCCGGCGATTTTCCCAAGAAAACCATCCTCTGTAACAGCGGCTCGGAAGCGGTCGAAAACGCCGTGAAGGCCGCGCGCTGCGCCACGGGACGCGCGGGCGTGCTGGTCTTCGAAGGCGGCTACCACGGCCGCACGCTGCTGACGCTGTCGATGACGAGCAAATACGGACTCTTCAAGAAGGGCTTCGGGCCCTATGCCTCCGAAATCTACCGCATCCCCGCGCCGAACATGTACCGCCGCCCGGCGTGCATGAATCCCGGCGAATACCTGTGCCACATGATGGATCAGTTGGACAACGCGATGATCTCGCAGGTGGACCCGAGCGCTCTGGCCGCCATCGTGATCGAGCCGGTGCAGGGCGAGGCGGGCTTTGTGCCGATTCCGGCGGAGTATCTGAAGAAAATCCGCACCCTCTGCGACGCCCACGGCGTCGTCATGATCGCCGACGAAATCCAGTGCGGCATGGGCCGGACGGGTAAGCTGTGGGCCATCGAGCACAGCGGCGTCGTGCCGGACCTGATCGTCAGCGGCAAGTCGCTCGGCAGCGGCATGCCCATCGCCGCCGTGACCGGCAAAGCCGAGATCATGGACGCGCCCCACGTGGGCGGCGCCGGCGGCACCTATGGCGGCGCGCCGCTGGCTTGCGTGGCCGCGCGGGAAAGCATCCAGATCATCCGCCAGCCCGAGTTCCAGGCCCGCACCAACGCCATCGGCGACCGCATGCGCGCGCACCTCGACCGCTGGGCCGGGAAGTACGAACTGGTGGGCGACGTGCGCGGGCTGGGGGCGATGCTGCTGGTGGAGTTCGTGCTGGATCGAAAGACCAAAGAACCGGCCCCCCAGCAAACCCTGGAAATCATCAAGCGCGCCTCCGCCAAAGGCCTCATCCTGATCCGCGCCGGGCTCTACAGCAATGGCATCCGCTTCCTGCCGCCGCTGGTCATCACGGACGAGCAGTTGGACGAAGCCTTCGAAATCCTGGAGGCGGCGCTGGCCGAGGTGAACGGGGAGGTCTTCGCCACCGCAGGGTAAAGGAATTGGCCGCCGATGAATAGGATGAACAGGATGTTTCTGCTTTGCGACGCTTCCTAAGAAATCACTGGCTCTCGCCAATCCCGTGGATTGAACGTCATCTTATTTATCCTATTTATCTGCGGTTAAAATGAAGTTATTCCACAACGCCCAGCTCCCCACACCCGCCACCGCCCTCGCCATCCGCGGCGGCCGCATCGCCGTCATTGGCAGCGTGGATCACTGCCGCGTCGCGTTGCCTCCCGGCGCGGAGGAGGTCGACTGCGGCGGCCGGACGATTTTGCCGGGGTTCAATGATGCTCACGTGCACACATGGAAGGTTGGGCATCTGCGCACAACGATGATCGACCTGAGGGGCTGCGCCTCTTTGGGGAACATGTCCGACCGCCTCGCGGAATTCGCCACGGGTCTCGCCCCTGGGGCCTGGGTGCAATCGCGCGGCTGGAACGAAGCCACGCTGGCCGAAGGCCGGATGCCGACGCGCGCGGACCTGGACCGGGTGTTGCCGGACCGGCCGGTCTTTTCGATCCGCACCTGCGCGCACATCGCGGTGGCGAATTCGCGGGCGCTGGAGTTGGCCGGAATCACCCGCGACACCGTGGCTCCGCCCGGCGGGCACATCGAGAAGGACGCCTCCGGCGAACCGAACGGCTTGCTGCACGAAACGGCCTTGGGCCTCGTGCAGCGCGTCATGCCCCCGCCCACCCAGGCTGACCTGGAAGCCATGATCCGCGCTGGCCAGGAGCATCAGCTTTCCGTCGGCATCACCAGCGCCACGGATCCCGCCGTGACGCCCGCCCTGATGGCGGCCTATCGCGCCTTGGACGCGCGGGGCGAACTGCTCAATCGCCACAACTTGCTCGCCATCCGCCGCCCCGATGGAGGCACGGAAACGTTCCCGCTGCCGGAGGAGTACGGGAGTGATTTCCTGCGCATCGCCGGAGTCAAGTTCTTTGCCGACGGCGGTCTGAGTGGCGCCACGGCGGCCCTTTCCGTGGATTATCGCCACGCGCCGACGCGGGGGATTTTGCGTTTTGAGGACGACGAGCTGTTCGCCTTGGCCCGGCCCGCCCACGAGCACGGCCTTCGCATCGGAATCCACGCCATCGGCGACCGCGCCATCGAACAGGTCCTTGCTCTCTACGAGCGCCTCGGCTCCGGCCCGCGCCACCGCATCGAGCACTTTGGCCTGCCCAACGCCGATCACCTGCACCGCGCCGCCGCGCTGGGCGCTATGGCGGTGTCCCAGCCGACGTTCCTGCGCGAGCTGGCGGGCAATTTCCGGCGCTACCTGCCGGACGGCTGGCTCGGCCGCGCCTATCCGCTGCGGGCCATGGTAGACGCGGGGATCACGGTGGCGCTTAGCAGCGACGCCCCCGTGGTGCGCGACGACAACCCGATCCTGTCGATGCAGGCGGCGGTGACGCGCCGCGCGGCGGGCGGCGGCGAGACCCTGGCGCCGGAGCAGGCGCTGACGCTGGAGGAGGCGCTCCGCGGATACACCCTCGGCGGGGCGGAGGCGAGCGGCGACGAGGCGAACCGCGGGACGTTGGAGCCCGGCAAGTGGGCCGATTTCGTGATCCTGGATGGCGACCCTTTTGAGGTCGGCGCCGAGCGCCTGCACGAGGTCGTGGTGCGGGAAACCTGGGTCGGGGGCGAACGGCGCTACCGCCGCCCGGAGGCCACCGCCCAAAGAGAAGCGCCCGGAAAGGCTTCGGGCGCGGCGGGCTAGGTGGCGCCCTCTTTCGGCGACGGTTCAGTCGTGTTGGGGTCCTTGCGGAAAAACGACAGGCCCTTGGTTTTCAGCCAGATCAGAAGCCTTTTCGCCCAGAGGAACTCCGCCGCCAGAATCGCCAGTCCGAGCGGAACGACCACCACCGCCGGGCCGGGCGTGACAAGCATCACGAGCCCCACCAGAATGGTGCTGAACCCCAGGACGAACGAAATGGTCTTGCGGATGGGGGCGGGTGAGCTTTTCCAGGCGCGGTATCCGGCGGACTTGGCGCTCAGGGCGGCGGCGCAGGATTCGCGCGGCAAGTACTCGGCCACGAAGACCAAGCCAAAGGCCACTCCAAAAACCAAAGCTGTCATCACACTAAACGGCATCGTTCGATCCCCCGAACAGAGAGGTGCGGGGCTCCTCGGGTGGTTGCATTAGCCCGATTCGTGCCCCCCGATTGTACGGGTCTGAATTTCGGCTATTCCGGAAAATCGGCGAAATCGGATCGGAGCCCAGCGCCATCGTGATTTACTAATCATGCGATTCATTGGGAATGGGGACATAGCCGGGGGATGGGATTGACAAACGGCCCGGAGTCTCTACCGTTGCCATGCGATGCGCTCCCGGGCGCTCGACTCTTTCATTTTCCCAGGTTTCCATCACGATGAAAACCCGTAAATGCCTCCTCTTCGTCCGCGAATTGTCGCGGCTCGGAGTCTGGTTTGCCGCCCTCGCTTGCGTCCCGGCTTTTGCCGGGGGGCCGCTGTGGATTTCCGGCGGCGGCAATCCGCGCGCCTGGAGCACGGCAGCTCCCGTGACCATCAATCCCGATCAGGGAACGTTGGGAATGCTGAGCAACGCGGAAGCCGACGCTCTGACGTCGCAGGCGCTGACGAGTTGGTCGAGTCGCGTGATCGCCACGAGTGCGGTGGATTTCGTTTTCGGAGCGGAATTGCCCGTGGATAACGAAGGTCCCGCGCCGCTGAGCACGAACGCTCCTCAGTACGGGGTCAATTCCGACGGTCTCGTCGCCGTGATTTACGATTCGGATGGCAGCCTGACTTCGGCCGTCTTCGGGGCTGGAGCGGAGAACGATATCCTCGGCTTCGCCGGCCCCATGGCGGCTTCCGGTCTGACCATCACGGACGCCCAAGCCGTTATGAATGGCCGCTTCATCGATGGCGTGAACACCTCGTCCAATCCCGAGTTCTCCTTCTCCGAGTATGAGGGCGTGATCGCCCACGAAATCGGCCATCTGCTCAGTCTCGATCACTCCCAGTTCAACGATTCCTACGTCAACAATCTGGATTTCACCGGCTATCCCACGATGTATCCGTTCAAGCACGACGACATCGCGAGTCAAGAAGCGGACGACATCGCCTGGATCACGTTCCTCTACCCAACGCCCGAGGCGGCCGCCAATCTTACCTCGATCCGGGGGACGACGCGCAACGCGGCGGGCGCTTTGCAGGACGGCGTCAACGTGGTGGCGCGCCCGCTGAGCGACCCGCGTCAGGCGATCTCCTGCGTGTCCGGCTATCTGAGCCGCGGCGCCAGCCGCTTGACTGGCACCTACCTGATTCCCTCGCTTCCCCTCAACGAGCCCTACGTCCTGGATTTCGAGCAAATCCCGCAGTCGATCTTCGCCTTCACCAGCGTCGGCGGCGAGGACCCGCCGGTGGAATTGCTGGCCGTGTCTCCGCCGGAGTTCATCAACGACGCCGCCTTCGAGAGCGACAGCGATGACGTGCGCATCAGCACGACCTTCTTCTCGCCCTCGACCAGTGGCACAACGCTGAGCGGCGTGGACTTGCGGCTGAACCCTCTGCCGTCGCCGGAGGTGGTGGCGGAAGTGGACAACGGCGCCACCCAGGCCACCGCCACGCCTATCACGCCGACACCCGGCGTGCCTCTGATCGTCAGCGGCACCATCGATCCGGCGGAAACAGGCGACCTGAACATTAGCGGTGACGACATCGAGGACTGGCTGCGTATCGCGGTGCCCGCGGGCATCGAAGTGCAGCGCTTCACGTTCACCCCCTCCAACGACCAGGACATCGTCATCGGCCGCTCGGACCTGACCTTCACCGATTCCTCTTTCGCCACCACGAGCAACACGGCCGAGGTTCTTGACGAGTACCTCTCGTCGGACATTTACAACGGCAGCGACATCTTCATCGGCATCACGGTGAAGGAGGCGCAATCGCCGGGGACCTATACGCTGCGCATCGACTCAGCGGTTTCCGACAACGCGGCGCTGGCCATCGCGGGCGTCAGCGGCACCGTGCCGGGAACGCTGACGATCAGCGGGCGGAACTTCTCCGCGGCGGGCGGCGGACCGGTCGTGACTTTCTCCGACCCCGCGATCACCAGCACGGGCCTGACGTTTATCAGCCCCACGGAAATCGAGGTCGGAACCTCGGCCCCCGGCGGCTTCACCAATCCTGTCATGATCCAGGTGGTGAACTCCACGGCGGGTGGTTCCTACGGCGGGCGGATGAGCGCTTCGCTGCAAACCGGCGCCCCGGAAACGGACCTGGGGATCATCGTCGCCGATAGTAGCGACCCGGTGGCCGCGGGCATGAAATTCAACTACCTTTACACGGTCTTCAACGATGGATCGAACGATGCACCACTCGTTTCCGTCAGCGGCCTCGTGCCCTCGGAAGTGAGCTATGTGTCGGTCGCCACTTCGCCGTCGCAAGGCATCTACGACGATACGCTCGACTTTTGGGACATCGGAACGCTGAGCGCATCGACGACGGTGACGCTGGAACTGACGGTCGAAGCCCCGGCCACGACCACGACCATCACGGTGTCGAACGAGGCCACCGTCTCGGGCGATGTCACCGACAATGTGGCCTCCAACGACACCTCGACGGAAACCACCCTGATCAACGCGGTCAGCCGCGTCAGCTTCTGGCAGGTTTTGGGAGAATAAGACGATGCGATCGAGCATTCCGGCGCCATTGCGGCGCGTGACGATACTGGCCGCGATGGCCGCCGCCTTGATGGTTCCCGCAGGGATCGCCCCCGCCACCACGGTCAAGCCCATGAACATCGTGGAAACGGTGCAGAACACCGGCCAGGCCTTCGCCGGCACCGTTGCCTCGGTCGAGGTGGTGCAAGCCCATGGGCGCTGGGCCGAGGAAATCACCGTGGCCGTGACCGATCCGATTTTCGGCCTCGACGATAGCGCCACCACGGTGACTTGGCGGCAAGTTCGCCTCGCCGAGGATCTACGCCTGCCCAGCATGCCGGAGTTCCACCCGGGCCAGGACATCGCCGTGTTCCTCTACAACGCCGCCGATGGCTCGCCGTTCCGAGCCCCGGTGGGTCTGGATCAGGGCGCCTACCGTCTCGTTCGCGATCCTAAGTCGGGCCAACTGATCGCCCGCAACGGCCACGCGAATCGCACGCTGACGAACGGCCTGGATGTCGAGAAACTCGCCACCGCGGCGCGCAAAGCCTTTGGCGCCAGTGCTCCGGTGATCGGTGACAGTTCGACCGTGAGCTACGAATCGCTGAAAGCCACCGCGCGCCTTCTCAAGTCCCAGAATGCCACCGTTGGTGCCTTCGCCGCGGAAGGTACCGACGGCACCGCGAAGAGCAGCACCTTCGCCCGCCCGGCGAGGCTCTTCGCGGAGTAAGCGCCGTCGCGGTGAATATGGGCCGGGCTCTTGCGTAGAGACATGGCAGCGCCCCCGGCGCGATGCCCCGAAGGAGCCTTGTTCGCTATGCCCAACACGTCCAACACCACGGGATTTCTGCTGAGCCGAAACTGGCTGATGCCGCGCCTGCGCAAGGCGGCGCCATCGGAGAGCGACGTCCTGGCATTCCTGCGCAAGGTGCGCGAGGACGTGCCCGCCGACGCGAGCCGCGATCAGTTGGCCCAGGCCATGGCCCGGGCACTTTCCCGCAAGTACGCCAAGCAGGGCGCCATGATGGCCCTGCCCGGTTCCATTCCAGGCATCGGGACGCTGATGCAGATCGGTGTCGAAGTCGCCACCATTGGCGTGGATTTGCAGATGATGCTGAGGCACCAGGCACTGCTGTGTTTCGCCATGGCCCACGTCTGGGGGCTGGATGTCAAGGACCGCGAGGCGCGGCTTGAGGACACGATGTCATCTATCGCTCTGTGGACGGGGGCGCTGAAACACACGGGCCAAACCAGTCTAGCCCGCACCGCGACGCGAACGGTGGCCAAGCAGCTTCGCGCGGCGCCGAAAACCGTGGTGCAGCGCGTGAACCGCAAGATCGCGACGAAGCTGATGGCATCCTACGCCGGCAAGCGCGTCGGTAAGACGGCGGGGCGGATGGTGCCCTTTGGTGTCGGCATGGCGCTGGGGGCCGGGCTGAACCTGCGGACGATGGAGGGTTTCGCCAAGGTGGCCGAGGATTTCTATCAGCACCGCGACCATCGCCTGGCGGAAGTCCGCGAGGCCCTGCGTTCCGATGAGGCCGAAGAACGGATGGCGGAAGCCGCCGAGCGCCACGGCCTGGTGGAGCCCGCGGCGGGATAAAGCCGCACAACCTCCCTTGAACGGCGGCGGGGGGGCGTGGCACCCTCGCGGGCCGAGTCGCCGGACTCGCGATTTTTCCGCTCCCGGAGTTCCCGCCCGTTCCCATGACCGCCGCCGATTTCGCCAGCAACGACCTGGAAAGCCAAATCCTCTCGGGCCTGAACCCGCAGCAACGAGAAGCCGTCGAGCACATCGGGTCGCCGCTGCTCATCATCGCGGGCGCGGGCAGCGGCAAAACCCGCGTCATCACCCACCGCATCGCGTACCTGTCGCACGTGATCGGCATTCCGCTGTGGCAGATTCTGGCGGTGACCTTCACAAACAAGGCCGCCCGCGAAATGCGCGAGCGCATCGGCCGGCTCCTCGGCCACGAACAAACCCACACGCTACCCATTGGGACCTTCCACAGCCGTTGCGCGCTGATCCTGCGCCGGGAAGCCGACGCCGCCGGGATCGACCGGTCCTTTGCCATCATCGACGACCGCGATCAAGTGACCGCCGTGAAGAAGGCCATGGAAGCCGCCAACCTGAGCGAGAAGCGCGCGAAACCGGCCCAGTGCCAGCACTTTATCAACATGGCGAAGATGCGCCTCCTGACCCCCGCCGAGTGCAAGGAGGCCTTCGACCACGACGAACTGCCCTACGCCGATGTCTATGCGGAGTACGAAAAGCTGCTGCACAAGAACAACTCGCTGGATTTCGAGGACCTGATTTTCAAGACCGTCCTGCTCCTGCGCGATCACGAGGACGTCCGGCGGCGCTGGAACGAAAAGTACCGCTATGTGCTGGTCGATGAGTTCCAGGACACGAACCACTCGCAGTTCGAACTGGTGAAGCTCCTCGTCGGCGAAGACCGCCACATCTGCGTCGTCGGCGACGAAGACCAGTCGATCTATTCCTGGCGCGGGGCGGAGGTCACGAACCTGCTGGATTTCAACAAGACGTATCCCGACGCCAAGTTGGTGCGGCTCGAGCAGAATTATCGCTCCGTCGGCAACGTGCTCAAGGCCGCCGAAACCGTCATCAAGAACAACACGATGCGCATCGGCAAGAGCCTCTGGACCGAGAAGGAAGACGGCGAAGTGCTGCGCGGCATCGGCGGCGTGGACGACACGGACGAGGCCGAGCAGGTGGCGGGAACCATCGCGGGCCTGATCGAGAACGATGGCATTCCGCCCGAGGAAATCGCGATTTTTTATCGCAGCCATCGCCTCAGCCGCGCCTTCGAAGATGGCCTGCGCAAGTATCGCCTGCCCTATCGCCTGGTTGGTTCGGTGCGCTTCTATGACCGGGCGGAAATCAAGGACGTGCTGAGCTTCCTGCGCCTCGCCGTGATTCCGCACAACGACCTCGCGTTCGAGCGCGTCGTCAACGTCCCCACCCGGGGCGTGGGCAAGAAAACCCACGGCGACATCATCCGCCGGGCGGCCTTCCGGGGCGTCAGCCAGTTCACCGCGACGCAACAGCTCCTGGACGAGGGCGAGATCAAAGGCAAAGCCAAGAAGGGCTTGGAATCGTTTATCGCCATGGTGACAAAGTGGTTCACGATGGCGAAGACAAGCACCGTTCGCGAGGTGCTGACGCAAATCCTGAAGGACACCGAGTACAAGGAAACGAACTTCGGTGACCCGGACAACCTGGACGCGCGGGTGAAAATCGAAAACGTCGAGGAGCTGGAAAACGTCGTCGTGCAGTTCGAGCAAGAAGTGCAGGGCGAACACACGGTGACCGATTTCCTGGAGGCCATGAGCCTGGACGGCCAACGCGACGAGGACGACGGCAAACCGAAGGTGAGCCTGATGACGGTGCACAACGCCAAGGGGCTGGAATTCGACTACGTCTTCGTCGTGGGCCTCGACCAAGGGCTTTTCCCCAACAGCCGCACGATGGACAACCCGGCGCAGTTCGAGGAGGAACGGCGGCTGTTCTATGTGGCGCTGACGCGGGCGCGCCAGAAGCTCTACCTTTCGCGGGCGAGCCGGCGCCTGATGTACGGAGCCTACGATTACACCGAGCCGTCGGTGTTCCTGCGGGAAATTCCCGACGAACTGCTCAGCGACCGCGACCGCGAAAAGCTGGGCCTGCGGGGTATGAAGGGCTACGGACGGGGCACCGCCACGGGCCAGGCGGCGCCGGCGGGCCGCAGCTACGAGAACCGGCTCTTCGGCGCCCGCCTCGGCAGCGACGCCGCCAATCAGGCCATGGCCAGCCAGCGCCGGCCGAAAAGCACCTTCAAACCCGCCGACAAAACCCCCTACTCACCCGGCGACCGTGTCGAACACAAGAAGTTCGGCCAGGGCACGGTGCTGGAGGTGAAAGGCGGCTTCGGCGCCGAACGGGTGAAGGTGCAGTTCGACGAGGGCTACAACCTGGACCTGATGGTCAAGTTCGCGCCCTTGACGAAGGTGGAGTGAGGGAGGGGCGATTCCCGTCGGTTAGGGATAGAGCTGCCAGATTTCTTGGGCGGTCGCGGGCGGGGCGACGGACTGCGTGTTGACGTAGAGTTCAGCCACGAAATCGACGTCTTGCTCGGCGGCGTAGATGACGGCGGAGTCGCTGTTGATGAACTCGAAGCCGAGAGCTTCGCTGTAGCTCAGGTTTCCGTTGGTGGGGAAGTCGCGGTTGATGCGGGTCAAGCGGTCTTCCGTGAAGGAATAGGTGTAGAGGTTCGACGGGCCCGCGGAGTCTGTCTGCCCGACGAACGCGATCACGTTGTCGTCGGCGCTGAAGTCGTAGGTGGGGACGGGGTCGTCGGTGTCGAAGGTCATGTTCTCCATGATCGGCGTGACGAAGGTGCCGTCGGCGGGATTGTAGCGGATCAGTTCGCGCTCCGAGCCGCCCTGCACATCCGCCAGGAAGAACAGGTAGTCGCCGGTGTTGCCAGTAGAAACACCGGCGGATCCGATCGAGTTGCTGTCGCCGATGGGCGAACTGAGGAGTTCCGGATCGGTGCCGTCCACATCGACGAGGTGGGGCCGCTGATTGCCGCCCGGGGTTTCGAGATTGGTGAGGAGCCGCGTGTCGTTCTGGGTGAAGGCGAAGGGAAGGCCGCCTTCGTAAGTGCCGGGATGGGCGAGGTTGAAGCCACTGCCGTCCGTTTGGGCGATGTAGGTCTGGCTGGCGCCGGAGCCGAAATTCAGGACGAGGAGTGCGGCCATGGTGCCATCGCTGGAAACGACGGCGGGGCGGAACGCGGAGGTGTCGGTTCCCAGAGGGGGGTGCATCCGCACGGGGGCGCTGGAGCCATCGAGGGCGACCGTGTACAGTTCGTAGGTGGTACCATTTCGGGTTTGATAGATGGCGGTGTCGCTGTTCGGCAGTTGGACATAGCTTTCCAGATCGTTGCTTGTGGTGAGCTGTTCGACCGTGCCGCCACCGACAGGCACGGAAAAGAGATTCCGGCCGCCGTCGGAGACAATAAAGACCACCCGCGAGCCATCAGGAGTGATTTCGAAGTTCGAAAGGGGCTGGGTGGCGACTGTGGATGTCAGGTTGACCGGCGAGGTCGATCCATCGACGGGAACGGAATAGAGATCGAAGGTGGTGGATGGGCTGGATTCGTCTCCGCCCAGGTATACGACAAGGTCGCTGCCGGGGACGAGCTTGAAGCTTCCCGCTTTTTCGTTGGCGGGCAACTGGGCGGACAAGGGGGTCTCGGCACCGCCGGTGATGGGCACGCTGTAGAGCAGGGTTTCGAGTTCCATCCCGCGCGGCGCGTCGGAGAGGTACACGACCCGCTGACCGTCCTGGGACACGCGGGGATAGAGCGAGCCGAGCACGAGCGGCCCGATGGCATCGCCGGAGGGCGCCGAACTGAGCAGCGTCGGCGAGGTGCCGCCCGCGGTGGGGACGCTATAGACTTCCGTCTGGGCGATGTCGTTGCTGATGAATTCCCCCATCACATAGACGGCGGTTTGATCGTCGGGACTGACGACATACGAGACAATGCCTCGATCCATGGTCTGGGGGACCGGATCGTTGAGCTTGATGATTTCCGCCCCGGCCAGCGTTGTCAAAGTCGAGACAATCAAAGTCAGGGTCGGGATGGTTGTGCGTGTGAAAGGGGCAATCCGCAAGGGCGTGGACGTGCCCGCCAGATGGCGTTGGCGAACCATGAAAGGTCTCCCGGCAAAAATAGTTTCAGTAGTGATGTAAAGAGAGGAGCTGGGCAGCGCAAGGCAAACAATGAGTGTCTCGCAAAGACTTGCCTTCCTCGCTGCCCACCATCCGCCTGACTGGAATTGCTTGAAGCGGCGTATCGCTCCGCGCGATCGGGCTCGGCGACGGGGCGGACAGGGACCGGGCGATTTTTCCCTATTCTCCTTGACATGCCACCGGCCCCTCCCATCTTTGCGCCTCGCGCGAGGAACCCCTGAGATTTCCGACAGGAGGCGCTGGCGATGCTGGATTGGACTGAAACCGACGCGGGATGCCGCTTTGGCGTTAAGGTCCAGCCCAACGCCAAGCGGACCTCCATCGTGGGTTTGCATGGGGAGCGGCTGAAAATCGCGCTGACCGCTCCGGCCGTCGATGGCAAAGCCAACGCCGCGCTTGTCGCGTTCCTGGCCGATTTCTTCGGAGTCTCGAAATCTTCGGTGATTATTGATCGGGGCGAGAAATCTCGTGAAAAAACCGTCAGCGTGACGCCATTGGCCCCAGACGTGTTGCGTTCCCGGCTGGGGGGCCTCAATGTACCCCTCGGCCCAACACCGGAATCCCACAACGAACAGAAAGTCAACCCATGAGCCTTTACGATCAGATCCAGAAAGCCGCCGCCTTTATCCAGGGCAAAGTGAGCGCCAGCCCGACCGTCGGCGTGATCTGCGGGACGGGCATGGGAGCGCTGGGCGACGCGCCCGAGGGGCTGGTCAAGATCCCCTACGGCGACATCCCCCACTTTCCGGTCTCGACCGTCGAGAGCCACCATGGCTTCCTGTGCTGCGGCAAACTGTCCGGCAAGCAGGCCGTGGTGATGCAGGGCCGTTTCCACCGCTACGAGGGCTACAGCCTGCAGCAGGTGACCTTTCCGGTGCGGGTGATGAAGGCGCTGGGCGTGGAGACGCTGATCATCATGAACGCCGTGGGCAGCGTGAACCCGCTGATCAAGCGCGGGTCGCTGATGCTGGTGACGGATCACATCAACCTGATGGGCGACAATCCACTGATCGGGCCGAACGACGAACGCCTCGGGTCACGCTTCCCGGACATGAGCGAGCCTTACAATCTGGACCTGGTGGCGAAGGCGGAGGCGGTGGCGCTGGAGAACAAGATTCGCGTGGAGCGGGGCGTGGCCGTGGCCGTGACAGGCCCGAACCTGGAGACGCGGGCCGAGTACCGCATGTTCCAACGCATCGGCGCCGACATCGTGACGATGTCCACGATTCCGGAAAACATCGTGGCGGTGCATACGGGCCTGAAGGTGATGGCTCTGTCGACGATTACGGACGAGTGCTATCCGGAAGCGCTGAAACCGGTGGATGTCTCCGAGATCATCGAGGTTGCCATGAGCCGCGAAGCGGACCGCCAGGCGATCGTGCGGGGGGTGATCGCGGGGTTGTGAGGCGATGACGGAGCATCCTTTCGAAGTTGGAGAATACGTAGAACTCTCGGTGGAGACCTTGGCGGGACCCGTCAACTTCTACGCCAAGGTGCTGGAAATCCGGGGAAAGTTCATCCACCTGGAACTGCTAGTGTATGGTGAAGCGGGTGAAGTTGTTGACGTGGGGGTGCGGCCGTTGCTTAGAATAATGCGCCAATTTCGTGTGGACCTGTGGGAGTGGGGATTTCGGGAATTGAGACTTTCAGCGAACCGCATCGCTGGCGCCAACCCTGGCCGATTTCTCAACGAGACGATCCCCCTGGAAGGTCCAGAAGGAGACTGACCATGAAAATCATCAAGCGCGATCCAAACCGGGACACGAACGGACCCTCTCCACAAGGAGCGCAACTGGAAGTCCTCCTGCAATCCTGGCGAGTTCAGGGAATGGGCAAGGGCCGCTCGATCGTTGAACTGTCCCGCCGCTACGTCGTTTCCCTCGGCGAAGCCAAACGGGCCGTGCATTTCAGCGAGACGTGGGCCGATGTCCGCGAGCGCGACGAGAAGTTTCATGAGGAGCTGGAAAAGGCTCTTCCCCAAGTTTTGGCCGAGTTGGAAGCCGAACACAAATCCACCTGAGAACCCCGAGGTCATGACGCACCTGTTTCCGAACACACGAGCTGAGCGCTCCAAAAGCCGAGGAATCGGAGGGATTGAGCGAATTATTCGGTTGTCAATTTAGCAGCCGGACCCTAAACCTCAACCCTTCGCCCGTGCAAAATAGGCTCACCGACGCATGACGACTCAAGAAACCACAGCCCCCGATTACAAGAAAACCGTCCTCACTCCGAAGACGGACTTCCCGCAGCGCGCGGGTCTGGCCCAGAAAGAGCCCACGATCCTCGACGAGTGGCAGGCCATGGGCCTGTCCGAGAAGATCGCCGCCCGCCGCGCCGGCGCACCCGATTACGTGCTGCACGATGGCCCGCCCTACGCCAACGGCGACATCCACATCGGCCACGCCCTGAACAAAGTCCTCAAGGACTTCGTGGTCCGCTACAAGACCATGGCCGGTTTCAAGACCGACTACGTCCCCGGCTGGGACTGCCACGGCCTGCCGATCGAGCAGAAGGTCCTCGACCGCCTGCGCAAGAAGAAGCAGCTGGAGGGCAAGGAGCCCCTGGAAATCCGCCGCCTGTGCGCCGAGGAGGCCCGCCAGTGGGTCGGCACCCAGCGCACCCAATTCCAGCGCCTCGGCATCGGCGGCGACTGGGAGCATCCCTACATCACCATGGACCCGGAGTACGAGGTCGCGATCCTTCAGGGCTTCGCGGAGCTGGTCGGCAAGGGCTACATCTACAAGGGCTTCAAGCCCGTGCACTGGGACACAGTGTACGAAACGGCGCTGGCCGAGGCCGAACTCGAATACAACGACAACCACGTCTCGCCCCAGATCTACCTGCGCTTCCCTCTCTATGCGGAGGACGTTCCGGAGGAGCTGAAGGGTCTGCCGAAGCCGACCATCGTCATCTGGACCACGACGCCCTGGACGATGCCGGCGAACATGGGCGTCAGCCTCTCGCGCGAGTTCGACTACGTGATGTACCGCCGCGGGGATGAGGAAACGCTGCTGATCGCGGAGGGCCTGCTGACGGCGTTCAAGCTGACCACGGGCCTGGAAGACGGCGAAGTGGTCGGCCGCTTCAACGCGGAAATCCTGGATCGCAAGCGCGCCCATCATCCGGTGTTCCCGGAGAAGCCGTCGCTGCTGATGCTGGGCGAGCACGTGACCCTCGAACAGGGCACGGGCTGCGTCCACACGGCGCCGGCGCACGGCGTCGAGGACTTTGAAATCGGCAAGGAATACGGCCTGGAAGTCTTCAACCCGGTCGATGGCGCGGGGCGCTACACGGCGCTCTATCCGGAAATGCAGGGCGTGTCGGTCTTCGACGCGAACAAGCGGCTGATCGAGAAGTTCCGCGCGGAAGGCACCCTGATCTGGACCGGCACCTACGAACACAGCTACGCCTATTCCTGGCGCAGCAAGCAGCCGGTCATCATGCGCGCCACGGAACAGTGGTTCATGGCGGTGGAGAAAGACGGCCTGCGCGAGAAGGCTCTCGCCGAAGTCGATAAGGTCGAGTGGATCCCGAAGTGGGGCCGCGACCGCATCTACAACATGGTGGCGGGGCGGCCGGATTGGTGCCTGTCGCGCCAGCGCGCCTGGGGCGTGCCGATCCCGTCGCTTTTCGACACGAAGACCGGCGAGAGCGTCCTGTCGCGCGAAATCGTGGAGAAGTTCGTTTCCTACGTGGCGACGGAAGGCACCGATTGCTGGTTCACGCGCCCGGCCGAGGATTTCGTGCCAGACACGATGGAGAAAGAACCGGGCCGCTACACCAAGGAATCGAACGTCCTGGACGTGTGGTTCGACAGCGGCGCCAGCCATCTCGGTGTGCTGGACGCGAGGGCGAATCTGCGCTGGCCGGCGGACCTGTACCTGGAAGGCAGCGATCAGCATCGCGGCTGGTTCCAGAGCAGTTTGTGGGTGGCGATGGGCGTCAAAGGAACAGCGCCCTACAAGGCGGTCCTGACGCACGGGTTCATCCTCGCCGAGAAGGGCGTGAAGATGTCCAAGAGCGTCGGCAACGTGGTGGCTCCTCTGAAGGTCATCGAGCAGAGCGGCGCGGACGTGCTGCGCCTCTGGGTCGCGAGCGAAGATTACCGCGGCGATCTGACGGTAAGCGACAACATCCTTAAGCAGGTCAGCGAAGTGTACCGCCGCGTGCGCAACACGATCCGCTTCCTGCTGGGTAATCTGGACGACTACCGCATCGGCGAGCACCCCGACGCGGAGGCCGAGAGCGCCACGTTCCTGGAGGACGACCGCTGGATCCTGGCGCGGACGAACGAACTGGTGCGCAAGGCCACGGCGGCCTACGACGCCTATGAATTCCACCGGGTTTACCATTTGGTGAACGCATTTTGCGTGAACGACCTGAGCGGCGTTTACCTGGATTGCGCGAAGGACCGCATGTACTGCGGGGCTCCGGACGATCCGGCGCGGCGCGCCTGCCAAGCCACGATCCACGCGATCGCATCCCGTCTTCTGAAAATCATTGCTCCCTTGTTGCCCTTCACGGCCCACGAGGCCTGGGACTATTTGCCAAAGCCCGCCGGTGGTGAGGCGCTGGAAAGCGTCCACCTGGCGGATTTCCCGCGTCCGTTCGAGGCGTGGGATCATGAATCGGAGAAGCTGCTGGCCGACTGGCGGCGGCTTCTCGAACTGCGTTCCGAGGTCCAAAAGGCCATCGAACCGCTGCGCCGGGACAAAACCATCGGCAACTCGCTGGAGGCGCGCGTCACGCTCGCCACCAAAAATCAAGAAACACTTGCGTTTCTTGCCGGGGTCTCCCATCTTCTGCCGCGTGTCTTCATCGTTTCTCAAGTAGACGTGAAGGCGGAGGAGAGTGGAGACACCAACGAAGCCCTCGAAAGCGCGGGGCTGAAGCTCTCGATCCGGATCGATCATGCGGAAGGGGCCAAGTGCGAGCGTTGCTGGACTTGGACTCCTGAAGTGGGAAGCGATCACGAGCACCCGAGCCTTTGCCCGCGCTGCGCATCTGTTGTGAGGAGTATCGCCGAGTGAGCACCCCCCGAACGCGAATCACGAAGACCACGAGCACAGCCAAGAAGGTGACGAAGAAACCGGCCGGCGGCGGCGAAGAAAAACCCGCGGCCCGCGCCAAGACCTCCGCCAAGGCGGAGGAAGCGGCTTCTTCGAAAACGAAGAAGTCCGGCAGCGTCGCCCTGAAAGCCGTGGCCAAGGCCAAGGCCAAATCGAAAACCCGGTCCGCATCCGCCGACACGTCCGCCAAGCCGGCGAAAAGCGCGGACTCGAAAAAGGCCTTGTTGGCCAAGATCCTGAAAAAACGGGCGGAGACCGGTGAGGAGGCGGGCGCTCCGGCGAAGAAGCGGAGTTCCGCCACCTCGAAGAAAGCGGCCGCCGCGGCGGCTCCGGCGCTTTCCGCCGCGGCGGCGCGCGCCATGGCGGCTCGTGCGGCGGCGGCCCAAGCCCAGGATGCCGCCAAGCGCAGCAAGTGTCCCTACAAAAAGTCGGAGATCGCCGAACTGCGCGACATGCTGGTTTCCAAGCGGGAATCGCTGCGCCGCCACATCGCCTTCGTCGACTCGATGAACGAGGAGGAACGTTCTGGCAATCGCTCCTTCTCGAACCATCAGGCGGACGCGGCCTCGGACAGCGCCTCTCTGGAGACGCTTCTGCGTCAGCGGCGCGAGCACGAGGAACTTCTTGTGCTGGTGCTGGAGGCGCTGGAACGCATGGATCGCGGCACCTATGGCATTTGCATCCGGTGCGGCCATTGGATTCCGATGGGCCGGCTGCACGCCAAGCCGTGGGCCAAACTTTGCGTCAAGTGCAAGGAAGAGCTGGAGAAAGCCCGGCTGGGTTGATCCTTCTCGAACTTGCACTTAGGACACATAACCATGGCAAAGGCAGTGCCTCTCCGGCGCGACACCTTGTCTCTTTTTTCCGCTCCTCTGGAACAAATCCACCCCGACAGCCAACGCCGCTTTGGAACCCTCGATCCGGCTGGGATGCTTCGCCATCTCAGCCGGAGCATCGAAGTGAGCCTCGAAGAAGTCGATGGTGTGACGGACACAAGCAACTTCGTGACCCGCCTTCCGCTGATGCGGTGGATGGCGTTCGAAGTCATGCCCATCCCCCGAGGCAAGATCAAGGCGCCGGACTATTTCACCCCCGCCGCCGATGGTGATGTTCAGGCGGAGCGGGAACGGCTCTTCGAGGCGATGGAGCGCTTCCTTTCGGCCCTCGACAAGGACCCGGCTCGAATAACCCTCAATCCCATTTTCGGCCTCATGCCGCTGACTTACTGGTCGAAGATTCACGGTCGCCACACGCAGCATCACCTCGCGCAATTCGGAGTGACGTTGACGGCTCCCTAAGCCGCGGTGGAGGGTCGGCGCCAATGCCACTCCGGTTGAAGGCCTCCTCCGTTCCGCCATGTCCGAAACCACTCCAAGCGATCTGCTCGATTTCATCGCACGCCTGTGCGAACTGGCTGGCGATTGCCATCTGGCGCACTGGCGCAAGCTGGACAAATACGAAAAGAAGGGCGCGAAGGATTTGGTGACGGAGGCGGACGAAGCGGCCGAGGCGGCCGTTGCGTCCGCCATCCGCCACCGTTTTCCCCAGGACCGCATCCTGGCGGAGGAGGGGGGCGAGATCGGGGCCGAAGCCTCGGCCGGCGGGCGGCTGTGGATCGTCGATCCGCTGGATGGCACGACGAACTTCGCCCACGGCCTGCCGCTGTTCAGCGTCAGCGTCGGCGTGCAGCGGGATGGCGAGACGGTGGCGGGCGGGATTTTCGCCCCGGCGCTGGGCGAGATGTATCTGGCCGGGCGGGGCCTGGGCGCGACCCGCAATGGCCAGCGGATCGGCGTCTCCAAGGTCGACACGCTGGAGGATTCGCTGCTGGTGACGGGGTTTCCCTATGACCGCGACCGCCACATCGACTGGCTGATGGGGACCTACGGGCGGTTTCTCCTGAAGACGCAGGGTGTGGTGCGGCTCGGCAGCGCGGCGCTGGACCTGGCCAATGTCGCGGCGGGGCACCTCGATGGCTTTTACGAACTCAATTTGAAGCCCTGGGACTGTTGCGCCGGTGCATTGCTGGTGGAGGAAGCGGGGGGCCGAATGAGTAATTTCGAGAACGAATCGTTCGATCCCTTCATCCCCCGGCTGGTGGCCAGCAACGGGCGCATTCACGCCGCCATGGTGGATGTTTTGGGCAAAGAGCCCTGTGGCGGCTGAGGTTTCGCTTCGCCGCTGAAGCTGAAGAGGAACCGGAAAAGCCACGGTTTTCTTTGTCGCCGAAGAATTGGAACGGTGTGTGCTGTGTCATCGCTTGCGAGCCAACGCGGGAATCCCGGGATGGCGAGCGAAGAGGTCGAACCGCCAAAAGCTGTGCTTTCGCAGCAAACCATCAGGGGACGGAAGCGATCTCTTCATTAGACAAAGTTTCCATCGGAGCAGGGTGGGAACAGGGGGCTGCCTCTCAGGAGGTCAAGACGCCTCGCGATTCGTCGCGGGGCGTCTTTTCTTTGCGCCGCCGCGTGGCTCCGCCGAACACCTTGCCGCCCGTTCTCGCCGTCCCGGATCGAGACGTCCCGCCAGCGCATTCCCCCATTGACGGGCTTGCGCTGGGCTCCTCAGCGTGAAGATGTCGAAACGTTTCCGGCGAGGCTCGCGCCTGCCGCTCTGAATTGTCCCCCATGTACTTGGATCACTTTGGCTTTGACGAAGAGCCATTCACCATCACGCCGAACCCCCGCTTCCTCTATCTGTCCCAGCGGCACAAGGAAGCCCTCGCCGCGCTGCTCTATGGCATCGAGCAGCGCAAAGGGTTCATCGCCCTGACCGGCGAAATCGGCAGCGGAAAGACGACGATCTGCCGCCAGTTGCTCCGCCAGCTCGACCGCGAGACGATCAAGCTGGCGCTCATTCTGAACCCGCAACTCGACGATGTGGAGCTGTTGCAGGCGATCAACGCGGAGTACGGCATCGAGCACGCCTCGGCGTCGCGCCGCGAACTGCTCGGGGCGCTGAACGCCTTCCTGCTCGAGCAGTACGCCGCCGGCCACAACGCGGTGCTGGTGATCGACGAGAGCCAGCGGCTCTCGCCCGCGGCGCTGGAGCAGGTGCGGCTGATTTCAAACCTGGAGACGGAAGACACGAAGCTGATCCAGATCGCTCTGGTGGGCCAGCCCGAGCTGGACGATGTGCTGCACCTGCCGGAGCTGGAGCAGCTCAATCAGCGCATCATGGTCCGCTGCCACATCGATCCGCTGGACTTCGGCGAGGTGGACGAATACATCGCTCATCGCGTGGCGGTGGCGAATCCCGACCGCCGGCCGAAATTCCACAAGAAGGCGCTGAAGGCGATCTATGCCCACAGCGGCGGCGTGCCGCGCAAAATCAACGTGGTGTGCGACCGGGCGCTGCTGATCGCGTTTTCGCGCGATACGCTGGAGGTGAGCGAGGCCATCGCGAAGAAAGCCGTGGAGGAAGTGGCGGGCCGGCGGCGGCATGCTCCCAAGGCAGCCGCGGCGGCGCAGGCCCTGGCGAGCCAGAGCGCGGTGGACGTCCCTGTGATGGCGGCGGCGGTGGCAGATTCCCAGCCCGCAGCGGCGCCAAGCGAGCGCCGTGGCGGCTCCGGCGGCTGGATGGCGGCGGCGATGCTGCTGGGCTTTGGGCTGGTGGCGCTGGCGATCTACGCGGGCGGCGGGGGCTTGGGCGCGAAGGACAGCGAACCTCTGGCGAACGACCTCGGAAGCCTCGGCGCCCCGGCGGTGCAGCCCCCGCCCGGCGCCGTGATGGAATTGGCGCAGGCCACGGCCACCCCAACGCCGACCCCCGCGCCGGAACCGACGGCAACGGCAACCCCCGAACCCACCGCGACGCCGATTTCCACGCCTGAGCCGGCGCCCGAGCCTCAGCTTCCGGCCGCCATCGCGGAGGCTGCCCCCTCCATTGACGATGCCACGACAGAGGCCTTGGCCCAGGCCGTTCCGGACGACGAATCGGCCACGGCGCCATTGGCCGCCGCCTCCCTTGCCGAGCCCAGCCCCACCCCCGCCGCGACGCCCGCCGCCCCCACGGACTGGGTTTACCGCGACGGCATCCTGCGGGTCGAGAAGCCGGCGGGGGCCTTCGCCGCCAGCGTCCTGACCTGGCTGGCCCGGCATGGCTACCGCCTCACAGAGGAGCAACTGGCTGGGATGCGCACCATGAACTCGCCGCCGATGCAGTTGGCTGGCGAGCCGCCGCTGTTCCTGCGCCAGGCGCGGCTGCCCGCCGTGCTGGATTTTGTCGAGCAGCGCCACCTGCCGCTCCTGGTTCAAGCCGATATGGACGCCTCGGGCTTTGGGCCGTGGGCGGTGCTCGAAGAATTGGAAGGGGGCGAAGCGGTGCTGGCGGACCCGCGCCACGGCCGGGTGCGGGTGCCGCGCGAAGAGCTGGAAGCGCACCTCGCCGGTCTCAGCGGCCTCTTCCGCGACCTGGAAGGGCTGGCGGACCTGCGCCCCGGCGACATGGGCCCCGATGTGGAGGCCTTGCAGGATCGTCTGTCGTCGCTCGGATATTTACAATCGACCCCGAGCGGCGAGTACGACGCCGCCACCGCCGACGCCGTGCGCGCCGTGCGCCGCGCCATTGGGCTGCCGGAGGAAGAAAGCACCAACGCCGAGCTGGCTTTCGCTCTGCTCAACACCGCGAAAGAGCAGGGAGGCCAGCCATGAGTTCGATTCTGGACGCGCTGGAAAAAGCCAGCAAAGCGAAGCAGGCCCGCGCCGGCTCGACGGAAGACCGGCTGGCGCAGGAGCGCGAGCGGCGGCTGCGCGAGATGGAGGAAAAGCACCGGCGCCAGATGCGCTTGGCGCTCCTGGCGGGGGCTGCGTTTTTTGGCGTGCTGGTGCTTGGAGGAGTCGTCCTGATCGGTGTCTTGCTGAGCCGGGGCCGGGACGACCGGCCTCAGGAAATGGCTTCTGTCGTCGTGGACCAGATGGGTGCGCGGGACGCGCCGAGCGACATGACAGGCGGCACCATCAAGCCCGCGACGCCCACGCTCGGCCCGACCCCAACCCCGGCCATCACGCCCACCCCAACACCCTCGCCCACACCGATGCCGACGCAAACCCCCGTGGCCGCCGTGGAAGTCCCCGCCCGGCCCACGGCGACGCCTCGCCCAACGCCGCGCATCACGCCCCGGCCTACCCCGCGTTTCGCGGAAAATCAGCTCATCTCGCCCGCCGATCTGGGTGTCGAAATCAAGGGCGCGCTCATTCTCGGCGCCGACTCGATGGTGCTGATCGATGACGAGGAACTCTCCATCGGCCGCAAGTACAAGGGCATCCGCCCCCTGGACATCCGCAGCGGTATGATCGAAGCCGAAGTGGACGACGCCGGCGGGCCGGTGAAGGTTTACATCCGTTATTGATGGCGCGAGGTTTGCCTCACAGTCCTCCATCTGACCCAAGGACGCGCATCCCATGACGACCGAAACGCTCTCCACCTTTCAAGCCCTGCCGGCCACCGCCAAGGTACGCATCGTGCCCATCGAGGGTGGCCTGACGCGGGACGAAGCGACGCCGCTGCTGGCTCTGGTGTCGGAAATGGCCGCGCAGTGGGTCGAGAAAGGCGCCGCTCGCAACGCCGCCGTGGAGTTGACCGGCAACCTGGGCGGGCGGTTCTACTTCCTGGCGGTGGCTTACGAGCCATCGGGCGGGGACCTGTCGGGCTGCACCAAGGACGGACTGACTCACGCGCTGCTGCATTACGAAACCCAGCTCGGCCGGCGGATGCTCAACGCGCCGCGCCTGGCCGTGGAGCAGGATGGCGCCGTCGTTTTCCTCAACAACCTGGAATTCAAGAACCGCCGCGCCGAGGGCCGGATCATCGATTCGACCCGCGTGTTCGATCACCTGATCGAGGACCTGGAGCCGCTGCGCGCCGGGCGATTCGCGACGACGGTGGCGGACAGTTGGTACGACCGGGTGGGCAAGCCGCGCGGGTGAGCTACTTTCCGCCGAAACTGCTGAAGCCGCCGCTGCCGATGCGGACGCTGCCGCCGCCGGCGGAGCCACTGGAGCCTGCCCCGGAGCAGCAGAGGAAGAAGACAATGATGACAACGATCACGATCACAGCGAGGTTCGTTTCGGCGGACTTCTGAGAATTGCGCGCGCCGCTCAGAAATCCGCCCACGCCCGCCGATGTCGTCTTCGGCATCTCTTTCAGGTTGAACGCCTTCTGAATTTCCTGGGGCGAATAGATTTTTCCCGTCAGCCACTCGACTTCGTTGGCCGTCCATTCCGCCACAAGGAGCTGTCCCGTCCGCGATTGGGTATCGACATACTCCGAGCGGGCGCCGATTTCGGGGATGTAGGGAAATTCGCCGTGGATGTAATCGACGGTGGCGAAATCGCGTTCCGTGACACGATAGGATTCGCCCTGATGGCCGAAGGGCCGGTAGCCTATCACCAGGTGGCGCGGGTCGAAACCGGGTTTTCCGCGGGCTTTGCGCAGGAACTTCCAGACCCCCTCGCCAGCCTCCAGCCACGCGTAACCTTGCGTGGGAGAGAAAAGCAAAAACTCGTCCCAGAACCAGGTTTCCTCCGAGTCGCTGCCCTTCATCACGAGGCGGCCGATGACTTCCCATTCGACGCCCTTCAGGGTGCCTTTCGACCCAAGGGGGAGGGGCGAGTAGGGGGTCTGTTCGAGAAGAACCTTACGCAGGATTTTCTGTTCGTCGCCAGACAGATCGAGCACCGCGCCGCAGGCGGTGCAGGTGAGCAGTTGGGCCCGCGCGGGGTCGCGCAGCTCGAGCGGCGATCCGCAGGACTGGCAGCGGATGGTCTCGCCCTGGGCGCCCGCTTCGCGGCGGACGAATTTTTTCTTCAGGGGTTTGTGGCCCGAGGGCACATTGCCATCGCCGGGTGTATGCCGGGGTGGTGGAGGGATCGGCGGGGGCGTGGTCACAGGCGGTCAACTCCAAAGCGCTCAGGGCTTTGAGCAAGCCCCGCAGCACATCGTGGGTGGAGAATGGGCTTGAGACCTAGCAGGCCGTTCCAGCGACCGCAAGGAAGCTTCTACGATTGGCGCCGCAATCGGGCGGCCGTGAAGCAATCGCAGCCGTCGCGGTGGGTCCAGGTGCGGTAGAGTCCGCTGTCGCAGCGGAAGGGTTCGGGATCGAAGGGCAGCGCCTCGGCGGGGGCGGGTTCGAGGGTGAATTCCGGGTGCATGACGAGGAAATCGTCGATGACCTCTTCGCCTTCTTCGCGCGTGACGGTGCAGACCGTATAGGCCAGCAGGCCGCCCGGTTCGACGAGCCGGGCGGCTCGATGAAGCAGTGCTTTCTGGATGCGGGCGAGTTGAGCGATGTCCTCGGGGTGGCGGCGCACCTTGATTTCCGGATGGCGCCGGATCGTACCGAGACCCGAACAGGGGGCGTCGAGGAGGACAAGGTGGAAATCGCCCTCGGGCGATTCGGTTAGGACTTCTTCGGCGATGCCAAGGCCGGCGCGGCCTTCCAGGCCAAAGCGCGCCAGCGTCTCGCGCAGGCGTTCGAGTTTGGCTTCGGACACGTCGGTGGCGGTCAGAGCGAGGTCGCCCTCACCGTGGCGGTCGAGGAGATAGGCCGTCTTGCCGCCGGGGGCGGCACAGAGGTCCAGCACCCGGCCCCGAACGTCGCCCGCCGTAGCGAGGGAAACGGCGAGTTGGGCGCCTTCGTCCTCGACGGTGAGTTGGCCGTCGCGAAAAAGGGGAAGCTCGGCGGGGGACAATCCGGGAGCCTGCTCGACGATGTAGGCGTCGGGCAGCCACCGGCTCTGGCGGACGTTGGCGCGCCCGGCCAGTTGCTCGGCGAGCCGGGGGAGCATGGCGTCCTTCTCAGGCCCACGGCCCCGCAGGACAAGGGGGGCGGTTTCCTGGGCGGAGCCCCAAAACGCCGCCTGTTCGCCGTCGTCCTCCAACGCTCGCGCCACGAAAGGAATCAACTCCTCGGGCGCGGAAAACCGCAGGGGCCAGGGAAGGTCTTCGCCCGGAAGGAAGCGCTCGGGTGGTGTCTTGGCCATCTGGCGCAGGATCGAATTGGCCCAGCCGGCGATGCGGGGGTTGTGATCGCGGGCCTTGATCAGCTCGACCGCTTCGCTGACAATGGCGTGGGGCGGGATGCGGTCGAGAAAGGCGTGCTGATAAACGGCGCAAATCACGGCCATTCGGGTGACGCGTTTGTTGGGCGGGCGGTAATCGCGCAGGGCGCGCTTGAGGGATTCCTCGAGCCAGCGGCCATGACGCGCCACGCCGTAGGCGATTTCGCGCGCCAGGCCCAGGTCGCGGCTATCGGCGAGACCAACCTCGACAAGGCATTCGGCGAGGCCAGGGGCCGCCGCGTCGCGGACGCGCAGGAGCGCGTCGAGGGCGGCGCTTCGAGCGGTGGCGGGGGCGTAGACTTTGGGTTGGGACGCTTGAGACTTCGGGGGGCGCTTGGTCATTCAGGTTTGGCTCGAGCTTCCGGGGGGAGGTGGGGTTTTGTTGGGTTCGGGAGAGATCGCGTCGCCGGATTCTTCCTCCTCGTCGACCATGTCGTCGATGGTGATGTCGCCTCCGGGCGAGTACTCGCGCATGGCCTTGCGTTTCTGGCGCAGGACCTTGACGACGCCCAGGCCGAGGTAGCTCATCATGACGGCGAAGGCGATGATGGGGAAGAATTCGCGGAACGTCACGGTGAAGAAGATGGCGAAGACGGCTGTCACCAGGCCCCGGATCGAGCCACGCATCCGGCGCAGGAAGACCTTGGGCCCGGCGAAGGGAACGGTGCTGACCATCAGATACGCCAACACCAGCATGAGGATGAGAATCATCCAGTGAAGGATTCGGGAATCGGTGAGAAAGCTCTCGATGACCAGGAAGGTGCTGACCACCGCGGCGGCGGCGGCGGGAATGGGGAGGCCGGTGAAGAAGAGCTTTTCTTCGTCGTTGATCTGGAGGTTGAATCGCGCCAGCCGGATGGCCCCGCAAACGGCGAACAGTCCGCAGACCCCGACGGAGATGTCGTCGGTCCAGCGATAGAGCGCGACCTCTTCGTTGATCTCGGCGAGTTTGTGGTACATCAGGAAAGCGGGCGCGACGCCAAAGGCGACGCAATCGCACAGCGAATCGTACTGAACGCCAAAGGGGCTTTGGGTGTGGGTGAGCCGGGCGATGGGACCGTCGAGTCCATCGAGCACGGCGGACAGCAGGATCAGATAGCAACCCATCACGTAATCGCCATGGCTGGTGGCGATGAGCGAGCAGAGGGCGGAGAACAGGCTGCCGCTGGTGATCAGGTTCGGAAGAACGTAAACGGTGCGGCGGCGCTGTTTCTCGCCGTTCGTATCCGAGAGTGCGGGGTTGTCGGCGGGATTCGGCATGAGGCTTAAACGGTGGAAGGCTCGGCGGTTTCGATGGCGCCCTGGGCGGTGCCGGCGGCGGCCTTAGGCGCGGACGCCAACAGGGTGCTTCCGCCGCGGACGATCTGGCCCGGTTTGACGAGGACCTCCGCGCCGAGGGGCAGGAAGATTTCGACGCGAGAACCAAACTGGATCAGACCGTAACGCTCGCTCTGCGCGACTTTCTCGCCCTCGGGAAACCAGACCACGATGCGGCGGGCGATGGCGCCGGCGATCTGGCGGATGCCGTAGGTCTGGCCGTTGGCGCCATCGAGCCACAGGGTGACCTGCTCGTTTTCTTCACTGCACTTCTCGTTCAGGGCGTTGATGAACTTGCCCTCTTTGCGGACGATTTCGCGGATCGTGCCAGCGTGGGGGGCGCGCTGGATGTGGACGTTGAAGACGTTGAGGAAGATGGCGACGCGGCGGGCGCGGCCTTCCGGCAGGCGCTCCTCCGGGACCTCGATCACGCTGACCACTTTGCCGTCGGCGGGGCAGATGTAGCCATCGGCGATTCCATCGGGGAGCTTGCGGCCGGGATCGCGAAAGAAATAGAGCACATAGAGCGCCAGAATCGCGAGCAAGGCGAAGACCGCGATGAGCGACGGAATGGACAGTAGCAGGGCTGCCGCCAGGGCCGCGAGGCCCGCGAGCATGAGCGGAACGAAGAACTTCCAGGCGGGCGCGGCCACGCGCATGGGGGGCTCTCGGCGGGCGGAATCGTGGGTCATGAAAGGGAGCGTCTCCTCGGTGGTGCGAATCGGGTTTCAAGGAAGCAAGCATCCGGCCAGAGCGCGGGGCAATGCAATGGGCAAAACCGCCGCATCCGGGCCTTTGCCCTTGCCAAGGCGCCGCCGCTCGGCGGTGATGGCATTGAAAAACACGGAGCGCGCCACAGGAAGACCGGTGAGAATCCGGCGCAGGCCCGCTACGGTAACCGGTGGTTCCCTCACCCCGGAAGCCCGATACTGCCCGCTCTCCCGATGTTTTCAACGCGCTTGCGAACCCTCGCGGACTTGGGGTGAGCGGGCTTCTGGCACCGCGCGAGGGCCCTTCATCCAGGCCACCCTTTCGCCCCGTTCCGGTCGCCGCTTCTACCTTGTCCTCCGTTCGCGGGCAACGCCTTACGGAGCGTCCCGCCCCTGACTTCCTCGTCCCCCGCACTCCATCGCGACGCCAACCCGGCCGCCTGGCAACCCGACTGCGCCGTGGCGTTCCCTGGCAGCCTGCCCTTCGCGGAATTGCGCCGGGCGATGGAGTTCCTGCGCCACTACGCCCCCGCCCAGCCCGGCCGCCCCCAGTTGCCGCCCTTCGACCGCAGCGACATGCTTTCCGAGATGCTGGCTCCTTGGGAGGGCCAGCTCTGGCACCGGACCGGGCCTTGGCAATGGGAGGTGCCGGGCGAGTCGCTGCGTCTGCCGGAGGCATTGCCCCTGGCCCCGGCAGAGGAATTCTTCCGCCACGAAACTTTGATCGACTTCGCGGGGGCGGCGGTCTTCCGGGATCAACGGGTGGGGCCCGTGACGCTGGCCCAGCGGCTTTTTTTTCCGGACGGCGAACCGGTGATCGCGCGGCTCGACGCGGCCCTCCGCCTGGCCCGATGGTGCGGCGCGGCGATGGCCGCTCTGGGCGGACTGATTTCGCGGCGGACCGGATTTTTTCCGGTGCTGACCCTGGACGAGCCGATGGCGGGCGGAGTGGACCCGGCGCTGGCGGGGAAGCTGTGGGCCGCCGCTCTGGACGAAACCCGCGCCGCGCCCGGCTCCCTCGGCGTGCACTGCTGCGGCGCGGCCGATTGGTCCGCGCTGGGGCCAGAGCTGACACGGGCCGGCGGCGCGCACCTCCACGTGGACTGCGAGGTCTCGCTGTCCGCACTGCTCGAGCCCGGCGCCTGGCTCGGCGATTTCGTGCGGGCCGGCGGCATGGTGGGCTGGGGGCTGATTCCGGCGGATGGCTCGGCCGGGGACCCAGAGGCGCTGGCGGCGGATCTGGCGCGGCGGCTCGAAGCCCGCTTTGGCGGCGCGATGACGCGGACGATTCTCCGCCAGAGCACCATCGGCCCGGCCTGCGGCTTGGGCCTTGCGGGGGAGAAAGTGGCGTCGCGGGTGGGCGAGCAAAGCGTCCGCGGCAGCGAGTTTTTGAGAAGGAAATATCGTTTTGACTGACCCCCAAACCGGAGAGCCCAACCCCATGGCGACCGATTCCGCCTCCCCCCCAACCCCGCCTCGCGAGCGGGAAGGCAACCGCATCACCCGCGTCTATACCCGCAGCGGCGATCGCGGCCTGACGGGCCTGGTGGGTGGCCAGCGCGTCTCGAAAGACTCGGTGCGTATTGAAGCTTACGGGACGGTGGACGAGTTGAGCGCGCTGCTGGGCCTGGCGCGGCTGGAGGCGGAGCGCGAAACGTGCCGCTTCACCGAGCCGACGGACGCGGAAACGCTGGCGAGCCATCTGGAATTCATTCAGAATCAATTGTTTACGCTCGGTGGCGATCTGGCGACGCGGGTAGAGGACCGCCATCCGCTGATGCCGGTGATTACCGAGGAGCACGTCGGCTACCTGGAGCGGCTCTGCGACGCGTTCAACGGCCAGTTGCCGCCGCTGAAAGACTTCGTTCTGGCGGGCGGAACGCGGACGGGAGCGACCCTGCAGCACGCGCGAACCGTTTGCCGCCGGGCCGAGCGCTGCGTGGTGGCGCTTTCGCACGTGGAAGAAACGGGCGACGCGGCGCAGAGCTACATCAACCGGCTCTCGGACGTGCTGTTCGTGCTGGCGCGCTGGGCGAATCAGCGCATGGAAGCGGGCGAGGCGATCTGGCGGCGCGATCTGCCCGAACCCCCGATGCCATCGGAGAAGGAGGGCGGTACGGCCTGATATGCCTGTGACCCATTGCTTATGCGAGGGAAAATCCTTCGCGGAATTGATTGCCTGGGCGCGCGAGAACGGCGCCACGACACTTGAGGAACTGGCCGCGGGGCAAGGCTGCTCGACCCACTGTGGCCTGTGCGGGCCCTATCTGGAGTACGCGCTCGAAACGGGGCGCACGGTGGTGCCGTTTCCCTGCCCGATTCTGCCAAGTCTGGCGGCGGGGAAGAAGTCGGACCCGGTCGTCACTTGAATGATTCGGAAATAAAGAAGGGGGCGTGCGGAACTTCGGGTACCTTCTCGTCCCCGCTTTCGCAGGATTGGCTTCGGGATTTTCCTTGATCTGCTGCAACTCCGTGCCGGATTCAGGCTCAGTTGAGAAAAGAGATCTTGCCCCCGGCCAAGTGGCCAACGGGCAATGATTGCCATCCGAAAATTCGGTGTCGAGACAGACCCAAGTCGAAAGAGGACGCTCCATGTCGCAGCGCACTTCGTTAGTATTGGCCTCCGCGTTGGTGGCCGCCGCCGCGGGGGTTCAAGCCGCGCCCTATGCCTGGTTTCCCGGTTCCACCGTTCTGACCGAGAACAAAACCGGTGACCGTGTGGTCATCGTCGATGTCGAAACCGCCAGCGTGATCACTCCCGTAGGCGGCTGGGACTTCACCGATCTGAGCGCCGGTTCAGACCCCAACGTCCCCGCCTTCAGCCCCGACGGTTCGATCGTCTATCTGGTCAATGGTGGCGATGGCAACGCTAACGAACCGAACGGCCGCATCACCGTCTTCAGCACCGGGTCGGTGATCACGGCGTTCTCCGGCAAGGGCCCGGTGCAGGGTCCGCCGCCGATCGACGTCGAGATTCTCGAATCGAGCGACGAAGACGCCTTCGAACCGGTCGGCTTCACGATCGCTCCCACGGGCAAGTTCGCCTTCCTGAGCGACGCCCACGACAAGCAGGTGCTCGTGTTCCAGATCGAGGACGACGGAGCCCTGACGGAAATCGCGGCTCTGCCGACCGGCACCACGCCAAGCCCGGTCTGGGTCAATTCCGACGGCAGCAAAGCCTACTTCTGCACCAACCCGGACGAGAACATGCTGGTCGGAGCGCAGCTCCACATCATCTCGACGGATGGAACCCCAGCCATCACGAAATCGCTGCCAGTTACCCCCCCCGTGGGCGATGCCGATCTGGCCATTCCGTCCTTCTTCTGCGGTTTTCCCTACCCGGGCGGATCGCCGATTTCCAGCGTGCCGCCCTCCGACGTGCCGCCAGCCGATGACTCGGTGCTGCGCATCTTCAGCGGCTACACCGGCTTCCGCGGCATTCTCACGTTCCCCTTCGTGGCCGACGAAGTGCTCAACGACCCCTTCAACATCTACCAACTGGACACGGCCACGGAAGAACTCCTCAACGCCGGTGCACCGCTCCTGACCGTCGAGCCGACGGATATCCAGACAGTCTTCCCGCCGCTGGTGCATTCCTACGAGACGCCCGGCGGCAGCCTTTTCACGAGCACCGGCGGCACGACCGTCATCAAGCCAAACAACCAGCCCGACGCGCTGTTCACGCCCGATCACGCCGCGGACCGGTTGGTGCTCACCTGGGGCATCATGGACCCGCAAGGCACCGGCATGTACCTGGGCAGCGCGTCGGCCGCCGACGCCGCCGGGTTCCTCGCCGAGCCCCGCAGCTATGAGGCGGTGCGCGACACTTCCGTGCTCTACGGCTATTCCCTTCCCCTCGTGAAGGGCGGTGGCGGCGACAACATCGTCAGCCTCTTCCCCATGACCACCATCGACCGGCCCGTGTCCGTCGTCATGAACGTGACGGAGAGCCAGATCCTGATGGCGGCGAGCGACACGTTCTTCGTGACCCGCATCGACGGCGTGGAGTTCCCCCAGAACCTGCGCGACTCGCAAATGGTGATCGTCGATCGCACCATCACCAAGGGCGGACCGCCCCCGACCCCCACGGAAATCGACCTGGACATCATCATCGGCGCCTTTGCCATCCAGCCCAAGGGCGATATCGTCCCCACGCCAACGATGACTTCGACCCCGACACCCACCCCCACACCGACCTCGACCGCCACACCCACGCCGACCCTGACGCCGACGGTCACTCCGACGCCCACTCCCTCGCCGACCCTGACGGCGACACCCACACCGACCGGCACCGCGACGCCTACGCCGACACCGACCGGCACCGCGACCCCCACCGGTACCGCGACGCCTACACCCACGGCGACGCCAACCCCAACAGCGACGTCGACACCGACGCCGACCGCGACCCCCGTGATCACGGATGACGAAATCATCGACATCATCACGGAAGACAGCGGCACCAACGGCGACGCCAACGAGGACGGCCTGGTGGACGTGGCGGACGTGATCGCCAACTAACCGGCCCCCGCTGCGAGACCCGGTTCCTTACAGCCGCTAGAGCGAAAGCCCTCCGCCAGAGGGAATCGTTTTGGCGGCTTTTCCGATTCGCGCGCCCACAGAAAAGTATGGCCCAGAGAAAAGCGAGGCCCGGAGAAAAGCGAGGAATGAAATCCACCTTGCCGCCTCCGCGGCGGCGCCCGAATCTTCCGCTTCGATTTTCCCAACACCCCCACGAAGGACTTTGCCTTTCCGATGCTGATGGAATTCCTTGCCGCCGCGGCGCCGGCGCTTGCCGAGGCGGGTGCCGACCCGACCCTGACGAAGAACCTGATCGCGCTGGCGACGCTCGCCGCCCTCGAGATCATTCTCGGCATCGACAACATTGTCGTCATCGCCATCGTGACGGCCAAGCTGCCAGCCCATCAGCAGAAAAAGGCCCGCAACGTCGGTCTGTTTCTGGCCGCGCTGATGCGCATCGTGCTGCTGCTGTTCATCGGTTGGATCATGAAACTGACGGCGCCGATCTTCACAATCTTTGGCAACGAAATCAGCGGCAAAGACCTGGTGCTGATCGGTGGCGGATTGTTCCTGCTTTACAAAGCCGTTCACGAAATCCACGACAAGATCGAAGGCCCAGCCTCGGCCACCCACCCGGCCAAGCAGGCGGCCACCACCTTTGGCGCCGCGCTGGCCACCATCGTCGGCATGGACGCCGTGTTCTCCCTCGATTCCGTCATCACCGCGGTCGGCATGGCGGATACGCTGTGGGTCATGATCGTGGCGGTGCTGATGGCGGTGGGTGTGATGATCATCTTCGCCGGAAAGATTTCCTCGTTCATCGAGAACCACCCGACGATCAAGATTCTGGCGCTGTCGTTCCTGATGCTGATCGGCGTGGTGCTCATCGTCGAGGGCCTGGACGGCCACATCGGCAAGAAGACGATCTACTTTTCGATGGGCTTCGCGCTGATGGTGGAGCTGATCAACCTGCGCATTATCAAGCAGTACTACCCGAAGAAATACGCGCTTTCGCCGGACAAGAAGTCGGCGGCCGAAACGGCGAAGATGGCGCCGGGGGGCGAGGCTCCGGCGGCGGAGGGCTGAGGGCGGCGAGCCCTGGGAGAGTGAGAGGCGGGAACGCCGGAATCCGCGCCCTCGTCTGCGCTCACGCTTTCGCCCCGGCCACTTCCCGCGGCACGTCCTTCAGGAGTTGCTGGATCACCATGTCGGGGGTGATGCCTTCGGCTTCGGCTTCGAAATTGAGGATGATGCGGTGGCGCAGCGTGTTGAGCGCCACGGCGGCGACGTCGGCGAAGGCGACGTTGTAGCGTTCGGCGCGCAGGGCTTTGATCTTGCCGGTCAGGATAAGGGCCTGGGCGCCGCGGGGGCTGGCGCCGAAACGCACGTAGCGTTTCGTGAT
Source organism: Sumerlaeia bacterium (assembly GCA_040219255.1). Lineage (GTDB taxonomy): Bacteria > Sumerlaeota > Sumerlaeia > SLMS01 > JAHLLQ01 > JAVJSW01. The sequence continues at coordinate 8,556 of JAVJSW010000059.1, read as the reverse complement.
GTCGGTGGCGAATTCGCTCTGCGGGTGGGTGGAGAGGAGCAGGCGCACGGCGTAGTCCTGGACGTGCGGCGCCACGACGATGCGGCGCACGAACGTCATCCATTGCACAAGCCGTTCGCGCGTCATGACCTTGTTGATTTCCGGAGAATGCTCCATCGTGGTGCGGTTGAGGATTTCGATCAGCTCGGCGCGGTTCGGGAAGGGTACCAGCAGCTTGTAGAGGAAGCGGTCGAGCTGCGCTTCCGGCAACGGATAGGTGCCTTCCTGCTCGAGCGGGTTCTGTGTCGCCATGACGAAGAAGGGCTTTTCGAGGAAATAGCGCTGGCCACCGGCGGTGACCTGCTTCTCCTGCATCGCTTCCAGCATGGCGGACTGAGTTTTGGGGGTGGCGCGGTTGATTTCGTCCGCGAGGACCAGGCTGCTGAAGATCGGACCGTTCTGGAACACCATCTCGCGGCGGCCGGTCTCGGGGTTTTCCTGCACGATATTCGTGCCCACGATGTCGGCGGGCATCAGGTCCGGGGTGAATTGAATGCGCGAGAAGGGCAGGTCGAGAACCTCGGACAGCGTGCGGATCAGCATCGTCTTGCCCAACCCCGGCACGCCCTCGAGGAGCACGTTGCCCCCCGAGAACAGACACATCAAGACGCCTTCGATCACATCGCCCTGACCGACGATCATCTTCTGGATTTCATTGTACACCGCCTCGTATTCCTGGCGAAAGGCGGCGGCGGCTTGCTCGATGGACATTTCAGGCATGGGAGGGGGGGTCCTTGGGGGAAGAAAAATCACCGCAGAGGCGCGGAGGGCGCTGAGGATTTGTTGGAGAGGACGATACGTTTGATGCCATCTTTCAGGAGTGGGACATTGAAGTTTATCAAGAGAGCCCGGTGGTAAGACGACAATCGAAGATAAGTCAGGACCTGAGCGTGATGGATGGGTTCCAAGGAGGTCACCGACTTGAGTTCCAGAACGAGTTTCTCTTCGACGACAAAATCTAGCCGATAGGAGCAATCCACCGCGTTTCCCTTATAGATCAAGGGCAGTTCGACCTCTCTCCGATAGCCTAATCTCCTCAGATCCAACTCAGTGGCGAGACAACCCTGATACGCGCTTTCCAGCAAGCCCGGCCCTAGGAAGCGATGCACTTCGATCGCTGCGGCGATGACTTCGCCGGTCAGCCGGTCATTTCCCCATTCCATCTCAGCGCTCTCCGCGCCTCTGCGGTGAATTTCTTTCTCTCCCATCACATCTTCTTCCTCGCCCGTTCCTTCGCCTTCTTCAGCCCCGCCAGGCCGCCGCTCGGCTTCTCTTCGCTGGCGTCGCTGGCCGAGACGGTTTGTTTGCCTTGGACGCGGGCGGGGGCTTGGCCTCGGCCTTCTTCGGTGAAGACGCTCGGTTCGCCCTGTTTTTCCTGGGCCTGCTGGGCCAGGCGTTCGCGCAGGGCCGAGCGGTCTTGTTGCTGAGCGGCGGCGGCCTGGCGCTCTTCGTCCGTTTGCTTGGCGCGGCTCTTGGCGGCGAAGAGGCTGCCCATCGACTCGCTGCGCTGCTCCACGTCGGGGCCTTTGCGGAAGATGCCGAAAACGCTGCCGGCGTACTTTCTGATTCCCGCGGCTACGTCGCCCCAGTCCAGGTACACGCGCCGCACGAACACATCGGCGGGCACCAGCAGCAGCCCCGCCAGCAGCAGCCACGGCCAAAGAGGGCGGGGGCGCTCGGTCGGCGGCAGGTTGCGCTCGAAGGGATTGTAGCCGCTGCCGACCACGGTGCCGTTGGATTCTTTCGCGATGCGGTCGATGAACTCGTCGTTGCTGCGCACGGCTTGGTACTCGGGCGAGTAGGACAGCGACACACCGCTCGTGATCAGCTCCGGCTGCTCGTCCTCGCCGGTGCGCATGGAAAGCATGTAGGTGCCCACTTCGTCGGCGTCGAATTCGCCCTGGTAGCGGCCCGGCGCCACCTGGCGCACGGTCAGCGGCTGGGGCTCCATGTCGGGACCGATGACGTTGGCGTTGAATTCCAGGAAGTTGCGGAAATCGCCGTCGATGTCCACGGCGTCCAGTGTGACGATGCCCTTGCCGCCACGCAGCTCGGTGTTGACCTGGAAGTTGCTGCTGCTCGTTTCCCGCATGGACCAGCGGACGAGTTGGCTCCAGTACTTGGAAAACCCGGTCCACTGCACCCAATCGGAGGCCCACTTGTTCTTGGCGTCGCTGGTGAAGGCGACGGTCTTGCCCAGGCCATAGCGCCAATGCGCCAGGAGGGGATCGTCCTTGTGCGAGCGCAGGGCGATGGTGGCCAGTTCCTTATCGCTGGTGACGACGTAGCCCTCGAGCGCTGGGAGATCGAAAAAGCCGGCGGTGATTTCGCTCGGGGCGTCGTAAACGGGATCGAAGCGTTCTTCGTAAATCAAGGAGCGGCGGACGATGCTGGCTTCCTTGATAAAGATGCGGGGCAGTTCGGTGGCGGATTTCGGATAGTAGAATTCTCCGCCGCCCCAGTAGGCCAGGCGTTCCATCGTTTCCACCGTCTGGCCGTGGTGGGGCGCGATGGCCACGGTCGAAATCGTGATGCCCTCGTCGCGAATGGCATTGGCCAGGGTTTGCTTGGGCGGGGCCGGGTCGCCGTCGCTGATGATGATGATATGCTTGGCCTGGGCCTTGATGTCTTTCAGGCCCTGGTAAGCGATTTCCATGGTGGGATCGAAGACCTGCATGTCCATGGGCTGGATGCCGCGAATGATCGAGCGCATTTCGCGTTTGTTGCCGGTCTGCTGCATGCCGGGCTCCCAGGACCAGGTTTCGACGATCGAGCCGGCGCCGCCGCCGAAACCCTGGCCCGGTTTGGGGCCATAGTAGATCAACCCGAAGTAGTCCTGGGCGGAAAGCACGTCCAGCGCGGCGATGGAAATATCGCGCGCCCAGGCGTTGCCCTGGGGAATTTCCGCCGTGTGCAGGATGATCGCCAGAGCGCCGTTCGGCAGCACCTTCTTCTGTTTCACGTCCATCGTCACCGGCAGGGCGTCCTCAATGGGCGTGTCCTGATAGCCGCCGGCGCCGAAGCTGTCCTCGCCGCCGATCATCACCAGACCCACACCGAGATCGTGGACGGCGCGCTCGAACATTTTCATCTGATCGCGGCTCATGGAGCTGGCGTGGACGTTTGACAGGATGATCGAGTCGTAGCTCTGGATTTCGCTGAGCGAGTAGGGAATTTCCGACGCCGACGCGAAATCGACCTGGATTTTCTCGGCCCGCAGCGCCGCCGTCAGGTAATTGCGGTTGGTCTGATCGCCCTCCACATAGAGCACCCGGGGCTCGTCCTTGACGTGGGTAAAGGCTTCGGCGCGGTTGTTCTGCGTGCGGCTGTCGCCGGGGACTTCGAAGGTGGCGCGGTAGTTGTGGAAACCGCCTTCTTCGAGCCGTTGCGGGATAATGAGGGGAGGATTGCGCCCGGCGGCGACCTCGACCTCCTGATCCACGATCAGTTCGCCATCGCGATAGAGCCGCAGCCGACCCGACGTGTTGGTCGCGCTGGAGAGGAACGCCTTGATTTCGAAGGGCGTGTCGGCGGCGATTTGCTGGGGGACGATCAGCTTGTCGATCTGGACGTCTTGACGCTCGTCGTAGCGCAGCGGCACCAGGTCCAGCGCCACGTTGCTGTTGCGGGCGAGGCGGGCCACTTCCAGCGACGAACCGGAGTTCTCGTTGCCGTCGGTGAACAGCACGAGGCGTTTCAGTCGGTCGTTGGGAAAGGCGGAGAGAGCGAGGGAAACGGCCTGCTGAATATCGGTGCGCACGCCCTGGACGGTGCTGTTGATCTTGCCGTCGAATTCGGCGGTGGTGGAGGCGTAGGTCTCGACGCTCGGTTCGCGGCCGAAGACGATGATGCCGGCTTCGTCGCCGGGGGTTTTGCGCTGCATGAATTCCTGAACGAGTTCGGTGGAGCGCTCGGCCAGCTCGGCCGGAATCGAGTCGGATTGATCAAGCAGGAAATAAACAGTCAGATCCTTGGCGCGGCTGCGCCATTCGAGCTGGGCGAGGGCGAGGACCAGAAGGGCGAGGATCAGCGTGCGCAGGGCGAGAATGGTGGTTTTGCGTCCCGCGCCCAGCGTGCGTAACCGCCGCGCCACCAGCCAGGCGAGGGGCAGCAGCACAAGCAAGAGCAGATATTCGGGCCGGGCGAAGTGAAGAGCCATGAGCGAGGCTTAGATTTGCGTTCCCTTGGTGAAGTCTTTCTCGGGGCGATCGATTAATTGAACGCGATGATTCTCGGTATCCGCAACGGCCAATTGACCGCCCGGGCCGATTGCGACGCCCCACGGCTGCCAGAGCATTCCCGGATCGTGACCGGGAATGCCCCAGAAGCCCAGAAATTCGCCCTCTTGCGTGAAATGGCTGACGCGGCTGTTGCCCCATTCCGAAATGTAGAGCGTCCGATCCGGACCGAGGGCGATGTCGTAGGGAAACCAAAGCTCGCCCGCCGCGTTACCCGCTTCGCCCCAGGAGCGCAGCAACTCGCCCTCGCGGCTGAACACCAGAACCCGATTCACACCCGCGTCGGCCACGTAAATCAAGCCGTCCTCTCCGATGGCGAGAGCCTGGGGGCGCTGGGCGTCGGTGTACTCGTAGGGTTCGGTGGTCCATTCGCGGACGAAATCGCCGCCGCGGGTGAACTGCATCAACCGGGCGCGGTGCCCGTACTCGACCACCCAGAGGGTCTCGCCGTCCGGATCGAGCGCCACATCGGTGGGGAAGATCATCTGGCCCGGGCCGGTGCCCGACTCGCCGAAACTGCCGAGCAACGTGCCATCCCAGCCGTAATGCAGAATGCGTTGATAATGCGTATCGGCCAGCCAGATCGTATCGTCCACGGGGTCGAGCGTCATGCCCGTGGGCGTGCCGTTGCTGTAGCTGGGAAGCTCCCATTCCTCGAGCAGAGCGAGAGTCCGCAAGTCGAACGTCTGAATCCGGCCCGTGCGATCGATCACCGCGAGGCGATTCAGGCCATCGATCGCAATGGCGCGCGGTTTGGAAAACGCCCCCGGAGCCCGCCCCTGATGCCCCAGCACCGCCGAAGGCGGCGTCGCCCCGGGCTGGGGAGAGCAGCCAGCGAGGAGGAGGACAAACGTGATCGGTAGAAAGATTTTACCACAGAGACACAGAGACACAGAGATCAAATTCCAGGAACAAAAAAAGGATTCTCTCACGTTGTGGGGCACTGAAACAAATCTTCGTGTCTCCGTGCCTCCGTGGTGATTTCTACTCCCGGCGGCCCTGCGGGTTGATGGCTTCGAAGTAGTCGCGCACGTTGTTGCGGTAGCCCAGTGGGATCTCCGACTGCTTGACGCTGTCGGCGCTCTTCTGGATGCGGGTCTGAACGTCGCCGCTATAGCCCACGCTCGACTCGCCCTTTTCCGCCGGGGCGTCGATTTCGATCACGGCCAGGATTTCCCCCTCGTTCTTCGCCCCCTTGATCTGCTCGTCGACAAACTGCACGCCATCCACGATGCCCGCGTCCGGCGGCAAGCCGCCACCCTGGCCGGGGCCGCCGCTGCCTTCGCCTTGCTGCTGGCTCTGGCCTTCCTGCCAGGGGCTCGTGCCCGATCCCTGGCCCGGTTTCTGGCCCCCGCTCTGCCCCTGCTGACCCTGCTGGCCACCCTGCTGGCCGCTCTGACCCTGCTGACCGCTTTGGCCTTGCTGACCCTGCTGGCCGGATTGCTGCTGGCTGGATTGCTGTTGGCCACTTTGGCCCTGCTGGCCAGCGTTCGACTGCTGGCCCTGCTGGTTCATCATGCCCGACTGGCATTGTCCCATCTTCTGCTGCAGTTGCTCGAGCTGCTCCATCTGCTGCATCATCTGTTGCATCTGCTGCATTTGCTGAGCCGCCTGCTGGACGCTCTGGGCCGCCTGTTGCTGAGACTGCGACTGGCCCTGCTGCTGCTGTTGCTGCTGACCCTGCTGACCTTGTTGTCCCTGCTGCCCTTGCTGGCCCTGGCTCTGCTGCGGCTGTTGACCCGCCTGGTTCTGTTGCTGCTGCTGGCCGCCGGACTGCTGTTGTTGTTGCTGCTGACCCTGTTGGCCCTGCTGCCCTTGCTGAGCGCCTTCTTGATTCTGCTGCTGTTGCTGGTCCTGCTGGGCCTGGTTCTGTTGCTGTTGTTGCTGTTCCTGGCGCTTCTGCTCTTCGGCGGCTTGCTTCATGGCGTCCGCGGCCTGCTTCATCGCCTCGCTCATCTGTTGATTTTCCTTCACTTCCTCGGCCAGATTCTTCAGCTCTTCCGCCGCCTGCTCCATCTGCTCGGCATCCATCTCGCCATTGGCGATCTGCTCAGCCATCTGCTGCATCATGTCCGCCGCTTCCTCGAAGTTCTGGTCCTTCAGGGACTGCTGCATCGCCTGGGTCTGCTCGGCGCGGCGCAGGCCACTGATCTGCTTGAAGGGCTGGGCCTTGCGTTCGAGCTGCTTCTTGACCTGCTTCACGTCTTCCTGCATGCGAGACATTTCCGCGATGGCGGCCTTTTCGTCCTTCATGCCGTATTCCAGGTCCCGCGAGAGCCGTTCGAGATCCCGCGAAAACTCCATGCCCTCGCCCATATCGGCCAGCTCTTCTTCCAGCTTCTTCGTCTCCTTGGCCAGATTCAAGACCTCCTTGGCCTGCTCCGCGCGCTTGGCCTGCACCACCTCGGGGGCCGGCGGAGCCGCCTTTTCCTCGTCCTGACCAAGCGCCCCGGCCAGCAGATCGTAGCGCGGCAGAAAAACATACAGCGCCACCAGCGCCGCCGCCGGCCACATCAAATGCACCAGCGTCCGCGGCGCCCGGTAACGGAAATCCTTGGCCGGATCGATGGCCTGGGCGTGGCGCTCGGCGTCGTGCTCCAGCGCCACAAAGGCCTCGCCCCGCTGGGGCGACTTGCTCAGCAGCATGGCGCTCGAAAGGCGCTCGCGCAGGCCCAGCCGGTCGTCCGCGATCGACGCGGCCCGCTCCAGCGTCGGGCGCTTGGAGTACGTCCACCCCAACGCCCCCACAAACGCCAGCGCCACCAGCCCGGCCGCCGGAATCAGAGGCTCCACCGGCTCGCCCGTCAACCGCAGCGCCAGCACCGTCACCACGCCCAAAACCAACGCGATCAGCGTCAATTTGACCAGGGTATCCAAAAATAAAAACAGCGTCAGCCGGCGCCGGATCGCGCGGACTTTTCGTTCCAGTTCAGCCATCGGTCAAACTCCCTCTGCCCCCGTTCGGGCGAGCCTTTCCCCTGGGACAAGCCCAGCCTCCAGGCGGTTCCGAAGATGCGCGGACCGGGCCAGCCTGGCAAGGAAGAACCCACCGCCGACCCCAATCTCTGACCGCAAGGACAGCCAAATGCAAGCCATTGTTTCGAGGCTGTATTAGTTTGCCGCCCCGGATTTGCCGCTATGTCGATGCCCGATCAGGACACCTCGATCTCGGCAGGCCGCCGTGCTCTCCTCCAACGTGGAAAGAAAAATCGCGAACCGGGTTGAATTTGTTCCAGCGCCGCCGGTATCGTGAGAGAGTACATCGGACTCCATCTTCAACCTGGGGCAGGGACCTGCCGGACAAGGAAAAAGGCACTAGACTCAACGAAAGGATGCACTGCTTTTTGGAATCGCAGCGCGTACTCAACCAATTCCACGAGTTCAGGAAATGGGTTTTCGAAAGGGTGAAGAAGTTCTATGAAACGTGAAAAAAGTTCTAATGGTCTCACTCGGCGTGAGCGCCTCTACATATGCAAGCAATATATGGTGTGCTCCTCTCTCGCTGCCCAAATAGATATAACATTGTGTAAACACGTGAATAAAGAATGGCTAAGATCTTGGGTAAAGAATGATTATCCTGTAGAAGAGTTGAAAGAGCATCTTCTTCAATCAGGATGCAAGTCGACTAAGCCCCTGGAATTTTTTCTTTCAGCCAACTTGTGCAAAGACGTTTTTTTTGTTTTGGGTGAATACAGGTACTCGATGTGGTACTTATGGCATCTGAACGTTGTAAATTGGCAAACTGTTAAAAAGGTTTTTGGGACTCCCTTGTTGACCAACTGCCTTGCGGTAGCCTTGTTGGGTACCATCCAAAGCGTAGGGTCTCAAATTATAGTTTGTCTTCAGGTTGCGCGTATGAAAATATGCAGATGGACAGAAGGTGTTAGGTAAACGTCCTACGAGCCCCATCTTGACCATCGCCGGGGCTCTGTGCGATTCTGCCTCCTCATTTTATACTAGGAGAGCAGGTCATGGAACACAACACCCCCGGCTTCACATCCGGCGCGAAGCGAACGGACTGGCAGGCAGCTGTCGACCAGCAGGAGGTGAGCGGACTCTCGGCCGCCGCCTTCTGCCGCGAACAAGGCCTGAGTTATCAATCGTTTATCTCTTGGCGGTAAGCGTCAGTTGAGCCACGTCCCCGGCGGCCTTGCCATCGTCCGTGGCAGGGCGTAGCGTCTCCACGAGCCTTGAGCCCGCTTTGCCTGAGGAACCACCGTTTCGCTCGCGTTGGTCTTTTGCGGATGTTGACTGCTGTCGAATCTTTAGCCGATTTCGG
>JAVJSW010000058.1:0-2912 GCA_040219255.1 Sumerlaeia bacterium | reverse complement strand
GCTGGCGGCGACGGCGGCGCTGGCGCTGGGCGCGCTGGCGACGCTGGACGCGGGCAACCCGCCCCCGGCCCCGGACCCGGAGCCCCCCGCGGACACCGAGCCCGACCCGGAGCCGGAACCGGACCCGTGCTATGACAAGTTCGGGAGCAAAGTGCCGTGTCCCGACGGGGAGGAGCCTGAGCCGGAACCCGAACCGGAGCCTGAGCCTGAACCCGAGCCGGAAGAGCCGCCCCCGACTCCCGTCGAATGGCATTGCTTCGACCAGAACGGCGACGAAATCCCGTGCGAATATGGTTCTAAGACGCCCAGTCCGTCGCCCACCCCCACCGTGACGCCAGGGCCGACCGTTGCTCCGACCCCGGACGGAGGACCCGCACCGACGCCGAACACGCCGGATACCGCGGCGCCCACGTCTCCTCCGCCGAGCCCACAAAGCCCGGCCCGCACTCCCTATCCAACTCCGGCGCCGGCGAGGGCTGAATGTGCTGTGGCGGGCGCGAAGAGTTTCTGGATCGACACCGATCCGAACTGTGAGGGTGAGAGTATCGTCACGCTAAAAGCGCGTCACAATGGGAAACCGGCCTGTATTGGAAGCAATTCGGGAAATGCGATCGATGTGTGGATAGACGTTTCTGGCAAGCTGTGTGGTGTAAAAGACGGAGCCTTCACTGGGACTTGCCCTGCAGTATTTGTAAAGGAAGGCGTACAGGCCGTAACCGTGCGCTTTGAATTTTACAAAGAGGCACCAGTGGGAGTGAAAACGAAGGTGACTCTCTACAAAACGATCATGGTGCCGGTGACTTGCGGGGATGGGTGTTTCAATTGCCCAGGCATGGCCTGTAAGGAATGTCCGGAGGGAACGATTTGCACCCTAAGCACGGACCCCAGAACGGGGAGAAAGTATCCTGCGCCGGATTGTGATCGCAAGGAGTGTTGGGAGTGTGTTGCACCTAAAAACTATGGGACGGAAGGAAACAAGTGTTGTCTGCGATGGGAGGATAAGTGCAATCCCAGATCGCCCTATCTAGACACCCAGATATGTTCTCCAGATCCAACGCCAACGCCCACTCCGACCGCTCCGCCAACGCCGGAACCAACATATACGTATCCGCCCACTCCCACGCCCACGCCACCGCCACCTCCTCCGCCTTGCCCGCCATGCACGAATAGGCCCAGCGCTACGGAACCTTGCGAATGCAATCGGGAGCCTATAAAGCCAGACGAGAGAAATGTGCTCGACGGGAGTAAAATGCCATTTGCGTCCGGACATCCTTGCTCTCCAAGAATTGAGAAATGGGAAAAATATAATACTGTGACTCAGAGAGGGGCCTTGATCTTTGTTTGCACCAACGTTTGCATCGATGATAAGTGGGAAGAGCTTTGTGAGCCCAAAAAGGAAAACTGACAAATGTCACCAAAACTGAATAAAGCAATAATAGCCGTTACAACCACGGCTGCAGCAATTTCTTCATTGTCGCCGATACCAGTACACAGCGCCGACCCAATTGCCTCCCTCTCCAGTGGTGGCCCCGTCTGGACCATGGAGCCGGACGCTTCGGGTCAATTTTTCGCGATCGCAGGCGCGGAGAGAATCCTGCACATGTCGGATATTGGCCATGGAATGTATGGCTTTCCGGCCTTTTACGGAGCACATGTCGTGGCCTTCGCCCCGATGCCTGTTGTGATCGCCGCGCAGGGTGATTTTATCATCGCCTATGATTTCACCAGCACGTTACCCATTTGGTCGAAGCCCCTGCTTGCGGGAGACGATCTGAAATACTACAGTGATTACATCCACGGCTCGCAGTATCTCATGGCGGGCTACGTCGATGATTACGAACTTAGGGACGTGGTGACCGATGAATTGCTGGCGACTTGGGACTACGATTCCAACAGTGCTCTATCGCAGTTGCCAGATTTTATCGCCAATCCCGCAGAAGGTGTGGCTCTCGTCGGTAACATAGTCCTCGAATCAAACGGCGTGCAGGACCTGGCAGTGCTTCGGTATGACGGAAGCACCACCTCCGTTGTTACACGACGCATCTCTTCCGGCTGTACGCGGCAAGTCGCTTTAACACCGGATGTCCAATTCGCGGCGTTTGTCTTCAGTCCGATCAGCGGTCCAAACCAACATTCCGCGACCCTTCACGTACTGAGCATGATCGATCTCCAAGATTACCTTACAATTCCAGAGGTTCCCATCGCTCGCGACTTGCGATATTCCCCGGATGGAAGCAAGTTAGCCGTGCTCTCCTCCGGAACCGCCATCGATGTTTATGAAACCATCGGTTACACAGTGACCGAGACAATTCCATTGCCAGAAGGCGAATATGGGACGGCGCTGGCGTGGCTCGCGGACGGCGCGACACTGGTCATCGGCACGCAAGGGGGCAACCTCTGGATGCTGAAGCCAGCCGCGTCCTCTTGAGGGGGTCCTAGAGACACGACACCCCTTCGCGCCGCTCCGGTTTTTCTGAACTCCTCCTCTTTGATAAACCCCGTATTTTCGCCTCGATCCTCTACGACATCGGCTATTCCTACGGCGTCGAGAAGCGGTGGCAGGAGGCGCTCGTGCTGTTCGACGAAGCCGCGGGCGCCGCTCCGGCGGGCGACGGCTCGGACGAGGCGTGGCTCCATTTCCTGACCGAGCTGCACAACGCGCGGGGCACGGCGCTGTATCACCTGGGCGACTTCGCCGGAGCCATCGCGGCGTTCGAGACCACCCTGGCCATCACGCCCTGGCCCCGGAATCAGAACTCGCAGTACGCCCGCGGCTGGATTGCCCGTTGCCAAGATCAGTTGGGCGGGGAATAAGCAGCCATGAGCGCGAAACGGACGACGACGACGCGAGACGTGCGGAGGATTTTGCTGGCGGCGACGGCGGCGCTGGCGCTGGGCGCGCTGGCGACGCT
>JAVJSW010000057.1:0-2740 GCA_040219255.1 Sumerlaeia bacterium | reverse complement strand
GCTGGCGGCGACGGCGGCGCTGGCGCTGGGCGCGCTGGCGACGCTGGACGCGGGCAACCCGCCCCCGGCCCCGGACCCGGAGCCCCCCGCGGACACCGAGCCCGACCCGGAGCCGGAACCGGACCCGTGCTATGACAAGTTTGGGAACGAGGTGCCGTGTCCGGACGGAGAGGAGGAACCGGCTCCTGAACCCGATCCGGAACCAGCCCCTGCGCCCGATCCGGAACCGGCTCCTGAACCCGAGCCGGAAGAGCCGCCCGCGACTCCCGTCGAATGGCATTGCTTCGACCAGAACGGCGACGAAATCCCGTGCGAATATGGTTCTAAGACGCCCAGTCCGTCACCCACCCCCACCGTGACGCCAGGGCCGACCGTTGCTCCGACCCCGGACGGAGGACCCGCACCGACGCCGAACACGCCGGATACCGCGGCGCCCACGTCTCCTCCGCCGAGCTCACAAAGCCCGGCCCGCACTCCCTATCCAACTCCGGCGCCGACGAGGGCTGAATGTGATGTGGCGGGCGCGAAGAGTTTCTGGATCGACACCGATCCGAACTGTGAAGGTGAGAGTATCGTCACGCTCAAAGCGCGTCACAATGGGAAACCAGCCTGTATCGGAGGCAATGCGGGAAATGCGATCGATGTGTGGATAGACGTTTCTGGCAAGCTGTGTGGTGTAAAAGACGGAGCTTTTACTGGGACTTGTCCGCCGGTATTTGAAGAGGAAGGGATGCAGGCCGTCACTGTTCGATTTGAATTTTATAAAGAAGCGCCGGTCGGTGTGAAGACGAAGGTGACACTATACCGCACCGTCATGATTCCGGTCAATTGCGGAGATGGGTGTTATCGTTGTCCAGGCAATGCCTGCGAGCACTGTTCTGAGAAAAAGATCTGTACACTCAGTATAGATCCCAGAACCGGGAGAAGATACCCATCTCCCGAATGTGATCGCGATGAATGTTGGGAGTGTGTCGCACCTAAAAACTATGGGACGGAAGGAAACAAGTGTTGTCTGCGATGGGAGGATAAGTGCAACAAATCAAAGTATATTCGTATCACGGAATGCCGACCAGACCCAACGCCGACGCCCGATCCGACCACCCCTCCCACACCAACGCCAATATACACTTATCCGCCCACACCTACGCCTACCCCGCCTCCGCCCCCTCCGCCGTGTCCTCCTTGTACAAGCAGGCCCAGCTCTGAGGAAGAATGCGAGTGCAATCCCATACCTGATTCAGAGAAACCGAATTTGAAGGTCTTGGACCCAGATTATCAGATTCCCTTTAGCCACACGCAGCCAAATCATCCCTGTGCCGCTCGATTGAGGGAATGGAAAGAATTCAATGCAAGTACTGGCATGGGGGATTTTCATTACGAACTCCGGTGCGTCAACAACGAATGGAAGAGGGTGGAACTAAATTGAGACTTCAAATATCGCAACGTCACACTTTACTGCTCTTTGGATGCCTCATCATTTTGACGCATCATTCCCAGCTTTCCCGGGCGGAAAGTCCAACTCCCCAAAACCCGGATTTGGCGCCGGTCGTGGACATTATGCCGCTTCCGGCTGGTGAATATTCCTTGATAGCCGGAAGCAATCGGCAGGTGTTTCTTTCCATCCTGGGAGAGGGAGTTTACAACTTGCCGACGGTTGAACATGTCATCCTAATGGTCGCTGGCGGATCCTCACCAACTGCCTTTTCCAAGATGCCCGAACAAATCTTGGCCTATGATTTGGACAATCAACAAGTGCTGTGGTCCCAACTCAGGCTGACATACAACGGGGAGGTTTACGACGATCACGTACGATATTCCCGCTCCTCGACAGCTCCTTTTTATGCGAAAAGCCAAGTTGGTGGAGATTATGAGTTGCGGGTCGGAGAAACAAATGAATTGGTCGACTCCTGGTCAATGCATGCGAACGATCTTCCACGCTTGCCGGATTTGCTAGAGGTATCGCATGACGGGTCAATTCTGGTAGGCAAGATCGGTCTCTATCCAGCGGTTGTTCAAAAGCTTGCGGTCCTGACATCCGATGGTGTTACAACAACCGTCACCAAACGAACTATCGTGGGTGGCGCCACAGGCAAAGCGGCGATCTCTCGGGATTCGCAGCAAGCTGCCCTAGTGTTGCAATCCCTAGATGAGTCAATCCCAACAACCGCGACGCTGCATATCTTGGACTTGGCTACGCTGGCCGACCTTCACATTATTGAGGACGTTGCGATCTCCCATAGCTTAGCCTATTCTCCCGATGGCTTGAGGTTGGCGATTTTGTCGGCGGGTGTCCGCGTCGACATTTACGAAACAGGTACCTATGATCTGATTGAGTCCAAACCATTGGAAGCTGGTGCCAACGGGTCGGCTTTGGCGTGGCTGAACGATAACGCGACGATTGTGGTGGGGACATCGCAGGGACATATCTGGGAGTTGCCCGCCACACCAAGCGTTCCCTGAGCCGGGAATCCCCCTCGCAAGTCCGCCAAGAAGGGCACCACGGCCCAGAAGCGCGAGGCCTTGACCCTGGAAGCCCAAATCCACATGCGCTTTGGCAAGCCGAACCGCGCGGCCAAGTGCTGGGAGGCGATCCTGGCTCTGCCCGCCGAGAAATCCACCGCCCGCACCGGCTTCGACGCGGGCGAGGGCTCGGTCGACGTCTCGCAAATCGTCCACGATCTGGCGAAGTACCGCCTCTTTACGGAAGACGACGGCGCCGCCGCGCGCCAGCTCTACGATC
>JAVJSW010000056.1:105000-126998 GCA_040219255.1 Sumerlaeia bacterium | reverse complement strand
AACCGCCGCCACATAGCCGTAGGGATCGGCGAGAGGCAGGCTCAGGGCAAACGGAAAGGAGAAAGGAGCGCGAGCGTCCCGCTCGCATTGTCTTACGAATTCGATACTGCGGGCAGGATGCCCGCTCTCCCTTCATAAGGGCCTCTTCCTCGTTCCAACACCAAGAACAAAAGTCTCTGCCTTTAGCTTGACCGGATTTCGTTCGATATAGCTGCGGTATGCATGCCATTGCTCCTCGTTGCGTACCATCCGGTCCCAGTAGTCCTTCTGCCAAAACGGCCCTTCCGTTCCGCGAAGCTTGTTCACCTCTTTTGCAGTGAAGCTCTTCCAAGAGTGAAGGATTTCCTCAAGTGGCCATCCCAACATCGGCTGAAAAAGAACATGCACATGATTCGGCATGATGACAAACGGCCCCAAGCCGTAACGCACACCGTCAAAGAACCGCAGCGCCCCTTCCACGATTGCCGCTGCCTCTTTCTCCCTCAACGCGCAACACCCGTGTCCCGCGTCCAGCCAACGCTCCATCCGTTCACTGAACAACCGATGGTGCTCCTTCTCCTCTTCAGGGTCCCAAGGTTCGGGATGCTCAAGCACCCAGCACTCCTTCTCAAGCCGCCATTCCTTGAGCTTCTCCGAAGGCAGCGAATCCCCCAGCCGCCAAGTCACGAACTGCCACGCCTCACCCTGCTGCCAGTGCGGCAGGCGGTGCCGATGCTTTTGAATAGCCTCGAAAGGATCTAGAAAAGGGAGCGCCAGCGTCTCCCTCGCGGGCGTTGTTTCATTATTGTCTGCGAGCGGGACGCTCGCGCTCCTCTCTTTTTGCATCGGTCAGTCCCCCTGCACGCGGAACGGCACCCTCAGGTGGTGGGCGTAACCGAACTGCTTCCCTTTGAAATCGAGCGTGGGCATGGGCAAAGAACCTTTCTGGCAGTGGCGCGGCCGCAGTGAATGCAGACCACCGAGAAGGCCACCAAAACCCCTCCGGCGGAACTGGAGCAAGTGTTTGAAGGGAGTGCGAGCTTGAAAGGAGCGCGGGCGTCCTCGCCCGCATGCCCTGCGAGCGGGACGCTCGCGCTCCCGTTTACCGCTCCCGCACCAACCCCCGCCGCACGAGTTCGGCGTGGGCGGTGTCGACGTGGTCTTGGGCTTGCTGCTCGGCGGCCCAGGCGACGAGGTCGGCGATGCCGTCTTCGAGGGCGATGCGCGGGCGCCAGCCCAGCGCCGCCAGCGCCGAGCCGTCGCCGAAGCAGTGGCGGATGTCGCCGCTGCGGTAGCTGCGCAGGACCTGGGGTTCGATTTCCGGGCGGCCCAGCGTGCGCGCGAGAACCCGGGCCATGTCGAGGACGCTGGTGGGTTGGCCGGTGCAGATGTTGAAAACGCGGCCGGTGGCGTCTTCGTTTTCCAGAAGGAAGCGCTTGGCCTCGACCAGGTCGCGGACGTGGATGAAGTCGCGGCTCTGGCCGCCGTCCTCGTAGATCATCGGCGCGTGGCCGTTTTTGATGCGCGAGGAAAAAATCGCCGCGACGCCGGTGTAGGGGTTCGAGAGGGCCTGGCGCGGGCCGTAGACGTTGAAGAATCGCCCCGCCACCACGGGAATCCCGTGGGCCCGCCCCGCGACGAGGCAGTATTCCTCCTGGTCCTTTTTCGACAGGGCGTAGATGCTGGTGCAGTGCAGGGGCTTCGACTCGGGCGTGGGCATCGGCGCCAGTTCCTCGCCGGTGGCCGGGTCGTGCATTTCGAAGTTGCCCGCCTCCATCTGGGCGTCGGGCCGCATGGCGGGGGTCAGGAGCGCGCCGTCGCTGGGCCGGCGATAGAGCCCTTCGCCGTAAATGCTCATCGACGACGCCACCAGGAGGCGCTCCACCGCCGTTTTTTCGTTCGCCAGGATGTCGAGCAGCAGCGCCGTGCCGCCGGTGTTCACGTCGGTATAGCGATGGATTTCGTACTGGCTTTGTCCGACGCCGACAGCGGCGGCGTCATGCACGATGGCCTGGACGCCGTCGAGGGCGCGGCGCAGCGCCTCGCGGTCGCGGATGTCGCCGCGGAGGCGCTCCGCCCCGGGCGAGAGATATTCCGGCCAGCCGGCGCCTTCGCCGTGGACCTGCGGGTCCAGGCTGTCGAAGACGCGGACCTCGTAGCCGGCTTCGAGCAGCACATCCACCATGTGGCTGCCGATGAATCCGGCGCCGCCGGTGACGAGAACGCGCTTGAACGGGAGGGACATGAGGCGGGCCGAGAACTTTCCAAAGGGGCTCCCCGACGGTGGGTTCGCGTCGGTGGCGGGGTCAAGGGCGGGGTGGTGGCGGCCTTACACGGGCGGAGTTTTCAGGGAGGTCGTCGAATCTCTGGCGAGAGAGTCTTGGCGAAATCGAGTCGGATCAACGCTGCGAATCTTTTCCAGCCTCCTGTTGCCCAATCTTCTTTTTTTCTCGGACTCGACAGACTTCCCGGCTATCGAGTCTTCCGGGCGTCCTTCGACTCTTGCGCGGTCCAAGGGGTTGTGGCTTCCGGCATTCACGCGCGCCGAGGTTCGCTCCTCAAGACGTACCGGCCTAACTCCCACAACAACAGACATCTTTGTGCCTTCGGTGCCTCTGTGGTGAAGACTTGGGGGAATAGGCTCAAGCCCTCCTCCGGCCCACACCGTTAAAACCCACGGGTTTCACCGCACTTTGTCACGCGCCGGCCCGGCCGCCTTGGGCTACCTTGTCCCCACAGTCGACCGGAAAGAGCACCCCGCCATGAACACCACCCCCAGAACGACCGCACACGGATTGTCCAACAATGAGCCTCGGTTCGCTGGCCGAACCCCAACGCCTGCGCCCGCCGCCCCTCGCCGGGACCCGGGAGGAAGGGGTCTGGAACGGAAATCGTTTACTGGCGGCGATGGAACCGCTGGTTCCTTGTCCCACAAACTGGAGATTCACGATGATTCGATCGCTTTCATTCCTTACGCCGACGCGCTGCTCGGTGGACTCGGGCCTGCTGCTGCTGCGCCTGGGCATCGGGGGGTTGTTCCTCTATCACGGTACGCCAAAAATGCTCGGTGGACCGGAAACCTGGGCGGGCGTCGGAGGGGCCCTGAGCGTTTTCGGGATCACCTTCTGGCCCACCTTTTGGGGCTTGTGCGCCGCTTTGTCCGAATTCGTCGGCGGCCTCCTCCTGATCCTCGGTTTGGGAACGCGGCTCGTCACGCCCTTCATCGCGTTCACCATGGTCGTGGCGATCATGACCAAGGTAACCGCCGACCCGCCCGAATTCTTCGGCTACCCGCTGGTCATGCTGATCGGCCTGGTGGCGCTGTTCCTGACCGGCCCGGGGCGCTTCGCTCTGGATCAGGTGCTGCTGAGGCGGCTGGGGGCCAACCCGGTTTCGTAGGCTGCAACGTTGGCCCCGGGTCGGCGCAGATTATTGAGGGGCCGGTAGTCCGTTCGCCTTGTCCGCCGGTTCGGATGGTTCGCGTCCTTCTTTGGCGACTTGCCGCAGGGAATGGGCGAGGGCGCCGTAGAAATTCATGTCGCCGTGCCGCCGCCGCCAGACAAAGTGTTCGCCCGGCGATCCGATGAGAGGTCGTATCATCCATGCGGTCTGGCAACCGACAAAACAATACAGGAAAGCCCAACAGGCGAAAAGGAACAATCCCGAGGCCGCGGCAATTTCATGAAGGTACACGGCATACCTGCCCAGGGAAATCAATCCGCCAGCAAAGAAGACAATGAAGTTGAGCAGCTTCATAAAATCATAGCTCGAACCGACTCCAAAAAAGAGGATCACCGGCACGAACGACAACACAAACACTCCATGAAAAGCCTGGATCGCCAGAATGGATGAAAGGACCTCCCGTGGAGGCAATTCAAAGCCGATGACAGCCCCCATCATCAGCAGGCCGGGCAGGCAGACGACCGTGGTGATTAAAGGAAGCAGTGGCAGCTTAAGAGCGGAACTGACGATCTGCCTCCGGTCTTTCCGCCAAGCGAGTCCGGCGCCCGTCACAGCGAACGCACCGAAGATGAGGAGCAGCAGGTGTCCAATGGGCGCGTCTGCACCTTCGCCTTGAATGATTTCGGCCGCTGATTGAAACAGGGATTGCATAGGAATTGACCTCGTTGAAAATTTGCTAGGCGATCCTTTAGCACTGGCATCTAGGGAAGCGGAATGGCTGGCACCCACAAAAACCTTTGCGAAACTCACATTGTGTCCGTCGACTGCTCCGAGGTCTTCCTGCCCTTGGCCCATCCGGGCTGTGCCATCCTGAGGGAGACATCTGTGTCGCTGGCGGGAATCAGCACTCTTCGCACAAGGTACGAGATTGGGCGCCTCGATCCTCGCTTCCACGTCTTGCTTCTGACAACCGGCGGCCGGGCGAAGCTATGGACGGAGACCGGAGAACACTGCCTGCAACCGGGAGGTTTCACGCTCCTCCCCGCCGGACATATTTATCGCTATCACCTCGATGGAAAATTCTGGGACGTTGCCTGGTTGCATTTATTGGATCGAAAACGATGGCAAGTCATCAAGAAATCACCAATCCGAATAGGCTCCATAAAAAACGAATCGGAAATCCTGTTTGCAATGAAATCGATTATTCGTGAGGGGCATTCCCACGCAGTGGGGTCGCGGCGGCTAACACAGCTCCATTCGGAGTCGCTATTGCTCTACCTGGATCGTCTGCTGGAAAACCATCTGGTGCCCCCAGCGAACCCTTATGAGGAGCACCTGCGCGGCCTCTGGCACGACGTGGAGCGGGATTTGGCCCATCCGTGGACGGTTCCCCGGTTGGCTCAGCGGCTCCACGTTGCCCCCGGGCACCTCAACCGCCTGGTGCGCGATCTTTGCGGATCGACGCCGATGCGGGTAGTGACAACCCTTAGAATGAAGCGCGCCGAAACGCTCTTGCGCCACACGCCGCTGCCCATATTTCAGATCGCCGAATTGGTCGGATACGCCGACCCCTTCGCCTTCTCGACCGCCTACAAGCGAGCCACAGGGCGCTCTCCCTCGGCGGAGCGCAAAGCGGCGGGGCTTCGGGGACCTTTGTGATGGGGGCCCGGGCCGGACCGGAAACGGCCGGGGGCGAGGGCTACTGGCGCGCCGGGGCGGGCTTGCGCTTCGAGGCAGGCAGCGGCGCGAACTCGATCTTGACTTCATAACCCAGAGCCCGAGCCACGCGATGCAGGCTGGAAACCGTATGCTTCTCGTAACCGGGTTGCTCCAGCCGGGCAATGACACTGCGGGTTGTGCCAGCCCTCTGTGCCAATTCCTTCTGCGTCAAGCCCTCGCGTTGGCGGAGTTCGAGCAGCCGGTTGGAAAGGCGCAGCCTTTCGCGGGCGTTCTCCAATTCCATTTCCGCCTCCGCATTTCCGCGAACGTAACGGGCATGGAGAATCGCGAGGGCGTCAGGGGTTTTCTTGGGTGCCATCGGTCTCTTCCTCATAGGTGTGGGAATGGGGCTCTGATTCAAACTTGGCGCGCATTTTCCGCGCCCGCTCGATTTCTTGCGGCGGACATTTCCTGGTCTTCTTCGAGAATCCATGGCACAAAACACAGATTCCCTTTCCATGCGGAAAATAGAAAACGCGGTATGCGCCATCCTCACCCTTGACCCGGAGATAAAACAGTTGGTCCCCCAGATGCTCGTTGTGGGGAGGCCGCAAGCGATGCCCTAGCCTGGCCAATTCTTCCATCAGGGCGAGAACCGCCATTCGATCCGAGAGTTTCAAAGCATCGAGAAAATCCAGCAGCGGGACTTGCTGCGGCTTCTCTTGATAAATCAAGAGTTGAGTCAACTCTGGCTCATCTGGAGTGTCTCTTTTTTGCGACGCAGGGTCAAGGGGTTTGTCTTTCCGCTTCTTTGGCATGGGGTCGGTTTCTCCTATTCGTCCTTTATGCCATGCCCGGTAGGCTATCAATGACGAAGCGGCGGTCCCCGCCCCCTCTTCCCTTGCCCCCGCCCGCGTCGCTCTTGGCAGGGTGAAGGCCGCAGGCGTGGACGGCGTTTCGTTCCGTCCCCGCAGGACCACTTTTTTCTGGAGACTTTCCGCCATGCTGCTGAAGGGCAAGACCGCTCTCGTTACGGGCGTTGCAAACGACAAGTCCATCGCCTGGGCGATTACCGAGGCGCTCTTGCGCGAGGGCGCCAAGGTGGTGCTGACCTATCAGAACGAGCGCCTGGAGCGGCGGGTCAAATCGCTGGCGGAAAGCATCGATCCGCCCCTGCCTTGCGTGCAGATGGACGCCACCGTCGCCGAGGACCTGGAGCGCGCCTTTGGCGAAATCTCCGGCTTGGTGGATGGCAAGCTCGACATGCTGGTGCACTCCATCGCCTACGCGAAGAAGGAGGATCTGGCCGGCGGCGTGGTGGACACCTCGGCGGAGGGCTTCAAGATGGCGCAGGAAATCAGCGCGTTCACGCTGCTGAGCCTGACCCGCGCGGCGCTGCCTTTGCTGGAAGCGGCCGGCGGCGGTTCGGTCATCACGATGACCTACATCGGCGGCGAACGCGTCGTGCCGAACTACAACGTGATGGGCATCTGCAAGGCGTCGCTGGAGAGTTCGGCGCGCTATCTGGCCTACGATCTCGGCCCGAAAAACATCCGCGTGAACTGCGTCAGCGCCGGGCCCGTGAAAACCCTGGCGGCCCGCGGTATCAGCGGATTCGCCGACATGTACGACAAAATCGGCGAGCGCACGGCGCTGCGGCGCAACGCCTCGCTGGAAGAAGTGGCCAACGCGGCGCTGTTCCTCTTGAGCCCTCTGGCTGGTGGCATCACCGGCGAGACGCTCTATGTGGACGGCGGCTACCACATGATGGGGATGTAAGGCACTATGGCGGACTTTTACGCGAATCCGAATTTCGAAATCATCCCGGCCATCGACCTGTACGACGGCGAGGTGGTGCGCCTCAAACGCGGCGAGCGCGATCAGAAGACGGTGTATTCGAAGGACCCGGTGGGCTTCGCCCTGCGGTTCCAGGAAGCGGGCGCCCGGCGCCTCCACGTGGTGGATCTGAACGGGGCCTTCGACGGGCGGATGAAGAACCTGAAAGCGGTCAGCGAAATCGCCTCCGAGACGGATTTGCGCATCGAGCTGGGCGGCGGCATCCGCACCCGCGCCGACGCCGAGGACGTCTGGAGCAACGGCGTCCACGATGTGATTCTGGGAACACGGGCGGCTGAGGACAGGGAGTTTGTGCAGGGGCTCCTGCGCGACCACGGCGCGCGCGTGATCGTCGGCATCGACGCCAAGGACGGAAAAGTGGCGACGCACGGGTGGGTCGAAACGACCCAGGAAGACGCGCTGGATTTCGCCCGCTCGCTGGCGGCGGATGGTTGCCAGAGGATTATCTTCACCGATGTGGCGACGGATGGCATGCTGACGGGGCCCAATTACCCGGCGATGCAGGCTATGGCGCGGGCCGTGCCCGGCGTGCAGGTCGTTGCCTCTGGCGGAGTTTCCTCGCTCGACGATATCCTGGCGCTGGCGGCGCTGGAGGAACCGAACCTGGCCGGTGTGATCACGGGGCGGGCGCTCTACGATGGACGCCTCGACTTGGCACAGGCTGTGCAGACACTGAGGTCGTGACGGTGTTCAGGCGCGGGTCCGGCTTCGCCAGTTGCCCCGATTTGTGCCCATCGCGATCGAAACCCCAAGGACAAATCCCTTAGAACCGGAAGGACGAACAAATCATGGCAGAAGGCGTACTGAACCTCCAAGACACCACGTTCGAGCAGGAAGTGCTGCAATCGGACGTTCCCGTGCTGGTCGATTTCTGGGCCACCTGGTGCGGCCCGTGCCTGCGCATCGCGCCCATCATCGAGGAACTCGCCAAGGACAACGCCGGCAAGGTGAAGGTCGCCAAGCTGGACGTGGACGAAGCGCAGGACGTGGCCCAGAGCTTTGGCGTCAGCAGCATCCCGACCCTGATTTTCTTCAAGGGCGGCGAAGAAGTGGACCGCATCATGGGCGCCGTGCCCAAGAGCGTGATCCAACAGAAGATCGACTCGCTGGCGTAATGGCGGGCGAACTCGCAGCGGTGACGGACGAAACCTTCGCCGCCGAAGTCTTTCAGTCGGACAAGCCGGTCCTGGTGGATTTCTGGGGGCTGGCTTGTCCGTCCTGTTTTCGGCTCAAGCCACTGGTGACGGAACTGGCCGGGGAATACGCCCGACAGGTGCGCGTCCTGATGGCCGACATCGAGGAGAACCGCGCCACAGCGGAAGATCTGGGCGTCATGGCGCTGCCGACGCTGATTCTTTTTCGAGGCGGCGTTGAAGCCGGTCGGCTCCGAGGCATAGCCACCAAAGGCGAGTTGCGGGCGGCGATGGAGGAGTGGTTGGGTTGAGGCGCCTACAAACCCGAGGCTCCCCCCTCGCCAAGAAACCCACACCACCCAAACGAGACACACGACGTGTATAACCCGATGCTTTCGCTTTTGATCGAGTCGCTGGCCTTCCTTCTCTTGACGGCCCTTGGGCTACATTTGCTATCGTATTTGTACGCGTTTGGTCTGCTGCGGCTGCTGGATCGTGCCAGCCGGCAGGATTGGTTCGCGTCGCTGGAGGCCGAACAGCGTTACAGAATTTCGGTGGTGTTGGCGGTGGGCTGGACGGTGCTACTGCTGACGGCCTTGATCGTACTCCTCGTCCACCTCTTCTGAAAGGCCCCCCTTCCCATGGCTGCCCTCTACATTCTTCTGATCGCCTTCGCGGCGGTCGTCATAATCGTCGGCGTCTGCCAGATCATGGTGATGTCTTCTCGGATGATCGTGCTCACGCTGCGGCGCGAGCCGAGTCTGGCGGATCGCGATTCCATTCCGGCGGCCATCGTCATCGGCGCTGCCATCGTGGGAGCGGCCATTTTCCTGACGGGCTTCACGGTCGCGGGTGGTGTTTACCTGGTTTCGACGCTGTAAGCGAAGCTTTGGCAGCAAGCTGCGGAGCGGCGGCATTTCGCCGGCTCCCATCCCCCTCGTGTTAAGGTCTACTCACCATGGAAGTCATATTCGTGATCGCCGGGGCGATTCTGGTCGTCCTCATCATCCTGGCGATCATCTACGAACTGTTCGTGTATTCCGCCCGGATGCTGATCGGGCGGCTGCGGCGCGAGCAGAGCCTGAGCGATCCGAACTCCTTGCCAGCGGCTATCATTATCGGCGCGGTGGTCGTGGGATGGGGGATTGTCTTCGCGGGACTTCTGGCCGGGATCAGCATCAAGTCGGGATAAGGGCTCCGTGGCTCTCGCGGCCCATCCCATTTCCCCCTCGACGCCCGCGCCCCGGCCCCGGAAAGAAGGGGGCATGCGTTGTCCCTTTTGCGGTTCTCCAGACACCCGCGTGATCAATTCGCGGCCCTCGCCCACGGGCGAGAGCATCCGCCGCCGCCGCGAGTGCGTGGCGTGCAAGCAGCGGTTCACCACGGCGGAGTACGTGGAGCGGCTGGAGATGGCGATCGTGAAACGCGATGGCACGCGCGAACCCTATGAGCGGGGCAAGGTGCGGCGCGGCATCGAAAAAGCCTGCGAGAAGCGGCCCGTCAGCGCCGAGGAAATCGATCAGGTCATGCGCGGCGTGGAGCGCGATCTCCTGGCCACCACGGACCGCGAAATCCCCAGCGAAGCGGTGGGCAAGGCGGTGCTTGCCCACCTGAAGAACCTGGACGCGGTGGCCTACGTGCGTTACGCGTCGGTCTATAAACAGTTCCGCGACCTGCACGACTTCAACGCGGAGATCGAGACGCTGCTCAAGGATTAGGGCTTGGGGGGGAAGATTGCGTACTCCCGGCTCAATCCAGATCCCCGCGGATCAGACTTTCCACATAATCCGCCGCATCGACGATGGAGTCGTTGTTGGCATCGTTGCGGGCGAGGTCGGCGGCTTCGCAGATGATGTCGTTGAGCAGGCCCTCGGCGGTCAGCTCCACGTCGCCGACGCGGGTCAGATCCAGGTCGGCTTCGGCTTTGCCTTCACCGACGTCGAACACGTCGCCGCGGATTTTCACTTCCCCGTCCAGATTGTCGCCGTTGAAACCGGCGGAGAAGGTGATGTCGCCGATGTCGTTGATGTCCAGAGCCTCGCCGGTGAACACCCGCCCGGTGGCGATGTCGAGGAGGACGTCGTCTTCGGTGTCGAAATCGAAGACTTCGTTGAAGTCGACATCGCCGACCTCGTCGACGTCGACTTCGCCTTCGAAGCTCATGAGACCGATGCCCAGGTAGCGGCTGGAGCCGGGGATGGCGACCCAGTCGATGAAGGTGACGGTGAAGTCGGGCTGGCCTTCGAAATCGACGTCGCGGGTGAAGGGGCCCAGGTCCACTTCGACTTCGCCGCTGAGGTCGAGCACCCCGTCGAACGTGCCCAGGTAGGGCCCGAGGTCGTCGAGGCAGTTTTCGGCCGGGAGCGGCAGGCTGAGGGCCGCCAGAAGGGCGGCGGCGGCGCAGGCGGAACGGATTCGCATCGGGTTGTCCTCACTTTGTTGGAAGGTCGGACAAATCCTCTGACGACGGGGAAAAGAAGGGAAAGAGGAACTTTCTACGGACGGGAATCTTTGGGCAGCCCGAGGAGGGTTCGGACCCGTTCGGACTCTTCGGCGTCGAGGCGATTGGGCAGGAGCAGGCCGTCCGTCTCGGCGAAGGCGGCGCGGGCTTCGTCGCGGCGGCCCAGGTTCCAAAGCATCTCGGCCAGCACCAGCCGGTGCGAGGCGTCGGCGGGATGGATGGCGATGGCTTCGCGTTGCCAGCGCAGGGCATCCGCCGGCTGGCCCTGCTGGAGGGCGAAGCGGGCGCGGGTCTCGCGCAGGCGCGCCGAGTGCGGGTTGAGGGCGAGGGCGCGCTGCATGTCGTCCAGGGCGCGCGGGTCGCCGAGGGAACGGCGCGCCAGGGCGCGGGCTTCGTAAAGGGTGGCGGAGCGCGGCTGCCACCGCAGGGCGTCGGTATAGGAAGCGGCCGCGGCGGCGGGGTCGTTGTCTTCCTGGATGGCGATGCGGGCCGATTGCTCGTGGAACCAGGCGAGGGCGGGCCGGGCCTGGAACTGCCAGAAAGCGCCGGCGGCGAGGAGCGCCAGTGCGGCGCAGGCGGGCAGGCGCCAGCGGGTGGGGCGGGCGCTTTCCCCAACGTGGGCGAGAAGCGGCTGACCCGCCAGCGTCCCGAGAAGAATGGCGAACAGGATCATCATCTCGCGGATGGAGAGCGTGAACTCGACCAGACCGTGGGCCAGCAGGGCGAGGACGCTGGCCAGAAACGCGGCGGCAAGAGCGCGCTCGGCCGGGGCGAATTGGCGGCGCCAGCGCTCGCCCGCCGCCAGCAGCGGCCCCACCCACAGCCCGAACAGCGCCACGCCGACGAGACCGATTTCGCTGCCCCAATGCACCAGCCAATTGTGGGCGAAGGCGGTTTCCTGAGCGCCGGGCATGCGGAATTGGGGATAGAGGGCGGCGTAGGCTCCCGGCCCGGCGCCGATGAGCACGCCGCCGTCGCCCCAGATAGCCCCGCCGATGCGCCAGTAGTAGAGGCGCTGCTGCACAGTGGAACTGGCCCCCAGCCGGTCCGCCCCCAACAGAAGGAGCCCCGCCGCGAGCGCCACCACCCCCCCGGCGACCGCGATCCACCGCATCCGCGCGGGCAAGAGAAGCAAAACCAGCAGAACGCCCGCGAGCCCCGCAGCGAGCAGCCCTCCGCGGGAACCGCTGAGGAGGACGCCCACGGCGATCACCGCCGCCGCGGCCAGCCAGCCGCCGGCGGAGGCCCGCTTGCGCCGGAGCCAGGCCGCCCACGCCAACCCCAGCGCGAACGGCAGCACCGCCGCCAGGAACCCGGCGAAGACGTTCGGGTTGCCGAAGGTCGTGGAGGCTCGCCGTTCGCGAACGGCGTGCAGCATGCCTTCGAAAATCGGCGGGTCGAAAAGGTCCGCGTTCTGGAGCAGCAGCCGCTCCTGCGACGCGAAGGTGCGGGGCAGCGCGGCCGGCCCGAACACCTGGTAAATGGCGAAGAGGCCGAGCAAAGCGCCGGCTCCCGTGGCCCAAAGCGCGATCACGTTCTCCGGCGGGAGATGAAGGTCGTCCTCTCGCCATTCCCTCGGCCAGCAGGCCACGAACCCGCAAACGGCCACGAAGATCATAAAGCCCTGCCACGCGCTCGCCATTTCGCCCACGGCCATCGGCGGCACCGGCGCCCCCGGAAACCGGACGTTCCACCACAGCAGAAACCCCGCCGCCCCCGCCATCGCCGCGGCGAAGAGCCGGCTCCGCCACGAAAGCGACAACAGCCCCCACAAACCCAGCACCCCCAGAACGGTCGCCCCCATGCCCAAACCCCAGCCATGCAGCGGATAGGCCGCCTGGGGATAGAACAGGGAAATGCTGAGAAAAAGCAGCACGGCGGTCAGACCAATGACCGCCGTGCGGTTGGGTTGGGTCTCGTGGGAAGTCATGCGGGCGCCGGGCCAAAATCTCCTGGGCGGAGTCCAAGTTGAGAATCACAGAGCGCGAATCCGTCTTCCGGGGCAAAGGGCTTTTCTTGCGCGGACGGCGGCCTTCTCCGACTCCGAGTTCCGCCGTGGCGAAGGATCAGGGGCTTGAATAGTCGCGGGCGGGGCGATTGCGCTGGAAATCGCCGAGCCTCACAATCCCGCTTCCCCCGCGGTCCCCGCTTTGCTACCTGTGTCGCGAATGTTGCGAGAGGCCCGCTTGATGTCTGATCCATCCGCCCCCGAAACCCAGCCCGTCCCCTCCGGCCCGTCCTACGAGCCCAAGGTGCCACCGGCGCCTGCGGCGACGCTGAAGAAGGTGCGGGTGCGCCACATCCGCGAGATGAAGCAGCTCGGGCGCCCCGTCGTCATGGCCACCGCCTACGACGCGCCGATGGCGGCCCTCGCCGACGAGGGCGGCATGGACATGCTTCTGGTCGGGGACAGCGTCGGCATGGTGGTCCACGGCATGGATACGACGTTGCCGGTGACGATGGAGATGATGATCCTGCACACGCAGGCCGTCGTCCGCGGGTCCAAGCGGTGCCTGATTGTCACGGACCTGCCGTTCATGTCGTACCAGGTCGATCCGCTGGAAGCGGTGCGCAACGCCGGGCGCCTCGTCAAAGAAGGCGGCGCCGAGGCGGTGAAGCTGGAAAGCCACAACGCCCTGACGCTGGAGACGATCGCGCGCATCCGCGAAGCCGGCATCCCCGTGATGGGTCACATCGGCCTGGTTCCGCAAAGCATCCACATGCTCGGCGGCTATCGGGTGCAGGGGCGGGGCGACGAAGAGGGCGAGCGGCTGATTATGCTGGCCGAAGGCGTCGAGAAGGCTGGGGCTTTCTCGGTGGTTCTCGAAGGCATTCCGGCGCCCCTCGCCAAACGCATCACCGACCATCTGCACATCCCCACGGTGGGCATCGGAGCGGGCGCGGGTTGCGACGGCCAAGTATTGGTTTCCCACGATTTACTGGGCTACACGACCCACCCGCCGAAGTTCGTGAAGCAGTACGTCGATCTGCACGCCGCCAGCGTCCGCGCCTTTCGCAAATACGGCCGCGACGTGCGCGAACGGCTCTTTCCCGACGCCGAGCATCAGTACGACTAATTCCTCCAGAAAGCGAGACACTCGCCCACCATGACCTGGATCGTCATTCTTCTCTTTGGCCTCGGCATCGTCATCGATACCGCCGGCGCCTTTGCCTTCATCGCCGCCATGCGCCAGCCGCAGGGCACCAGCTCGCGCCAAAGCCTCATGATCTCGGGCATCGCGGGGATGAGCGTGGGCTGTTTGTTCTTTGTGGCGGGGGCGCTGATGATGGTGCGGGGGTGATGGGCTCTCAGGATGCCGGCGCAAGGACGCGATGAAGCGTTGCGAAGCGGTTGTCCGCGAGCGTCGCGGGGCGCTTCACGTAACGAAGAATCCTACCCCGGATAAGGCCCCCACTCCGGCACGGTGTTGCTGAAGCCACTGCCCGTCAGCACCCGCTGGTTCGAGCCGTCGTCGAGCATGATGTAGATCTGCTTCTTGCCGCTCCGGTCGCTGCTGAAGACCAAGTGGCGGCTATTGGGTGCCCAGTCCGGGCTTTCGTTGTTGCCCACGTCTTTTGTCAGGCGCCGGTATGAATCGGGGCTGCCGTCCGCATCCAGGACGTAGATGTCGTTTTTGCCGCCGATGCGGCTGACGAAGGCGATGCGCTTGCCGTCCGGGCTCCAGGACGGAGCGTCGTTCCAGCCGCCTTTGCTGGTCAGGCGGCGCTTGCCGGTGCCGTCGGCGTTGACGACGAAGAGGTGGATGCCGCCGGCCTCGTCACTCGCGAAGGCGATCTTCGACCCGTCCGGGCTCCAGGTCGGGCTGCCTTCCGTGGCGCGCGATTCGGTGACGCGCTTGAGGTCCGAGCCATCGCGCTTGCAGGTGTAGATTTCCGAATTGCCATCCTTGCTGAGCACCATGACGAGCCGCTCGTTCGCCGCGCACCATTGCGGCGCGTGATTGGTGCCGCCGTAGGCCGCGATTTTCCAGGTGCCGCCGTCCAGGAACTGCTGGCCGTAGACGTTGGCCCGGTTGCCGTGATAGCTGGTGTAGTAGAATTCCGTTCCGTTCGCGCCCCAGGCCGGCACCGTCACGATCTTGCCGTAATTCGTCAGAAGCCGCTGATTGAACCCGTCGGCGTCCATCAGGGCCGCTTCCTTGATGCCGGGGATTTGCTCGTTCACAAAGAGGATTTGCGTGCGCGCCACCCCGTCCATCGACTTCACCGCCCGCACGATTTCGTCGCTGAGCTGATGCGTCACCAGCCGCAACTGATCGGCCGGCCCGCGGAAGCTCTTGCCGAACAGCCGGGACTTGGACTCCACGTCCCACAGGTAGCCGGTCACCTCGACCACGTTGTCGCCCATGATGCGCACGCGGCCCATCAGCAGCAGCTCGAAGCCCTCGCCGCTCCAGGCGGCGAAGTCGATGCCCTTGTTCCCGCGCACGTCGCGCAGGTTCTGGCTGTTGACCCAGGCCTGCTTGTCTGGCGTGACGTTGAACAGGCCGCTCAGTTCCAGATCGCGTCGGATGATGCGGGGCACGGTCTGCCACTCGACCGGCGCGTTGTCGTCGCGGTCGAAGGCCGGGATGGCGATGGCGGTCGCTTCGTACTCCTCGAACGGCGTCAGTACGCCGAGCGAAGTGGCGGGGTTTTCCTCCATGCTGTCTTGCGCCAAAGCGGAGCAGGGCGGGATCGCAGCCAACAGCAGGAGGACAAGGAACGGGAACCGGAAGAATGAATGCACGATGGTGGGGCCTCTGGCAGCAAAAGTATCCGGCGCCGCTGTCGCCCGGGCGCGGGCACAACGGCAATCGGATTTCCGTGGATAGAGACCGCCCCCGTCAAAAAACAGTTTGTGACGCCCCGCCACCGACCCCGACATCGTAACCCACCGGAGGACTTAGCGCCCGATGACCCAGGCCCCCAGCCCCGCCCGGCCCACCGCTTTCCTGCAAGTCGACGTCGACGGCCTCTGGGCCGTGCGCGCCTGCTATGGCCGCGCCGAGGGCACCACCTTCGAGCACGACCGCTGCTGGGAGGAAGGCGTCCCGGCGCTGGCCCAGGCCTTCGCCGACATCGGCGCCCCGGCCACATTCTTCCTCGTCGGCCGCGACATGGACGTCCCCGCCAAACGCGCCATCGCCGCCGAACTCGCCCTCGCCGGCCACGAAATCGCCAACCACTCGCATGACCACCGCATCGGCATCACGCGCCTCGGGCCCGGAGCAATTCTCGACACCATGCGCCGCGCCCACGAAGCCATCGCCGGCGCCGGCCTGCCTGAGCCGGTCGGCTTCCGGGCCCCGGGATACGACGTGGACGTGCGGGTCCTGCGGTGCCTGCGAAGGCTGGGCTATCGCTACGACGCCTCGCTGCTGCCGACGCCGCTGGTGCCGGTGCTGAGGGCAGCGGACGCGTTCCTGGCCCGGCGGTGGCAACCGGGCAAACGCCAGTTCGGCCGCCTCGCCTACGTCCGCGCCCCCCGCGACCCCTACCTTCCCCACCCCAACCAAATCCGCCAGCGCGCCCCGGCCCAGGAAGATGCCCACGGCCTCTGGGAAATGCCCGTGACCACTCTGCCGCCGCTGGGCCTGCCGCTCACCGGCGCCGGGCTTCTCACCCTCGGGCCGGATCGCGCCATCGCCGCCCTGGAAAAACTCAGCCAGCGCCGGCGCACGATCCAGGTCGTCCTGCACGCCATAGACCTGACCGATTGCTCCGAGGCCATCGTCTTCGACACGCGCCGCCCGGGGACGGGAGGATTCCACCTCTCGAAAGCGGAGAAGGCCGCGCGGTTGCGGCCGGTGCTGGAGTGGATCGGGGAGCACTTTGTGATCGAACGGGCGGATCGGTGGGTCGCGGAACGAACCGCTGACTAACCCTGCGCCGCCGCCGACTCGTCGAGCGCCCGCTTCGCCAGCCGCGTCACATAAACCGTCACGACAACCGTCGCCACCAGTCCGGCCACCAGGAACGCCCATTCCACTGGGCTGCGGCCCGCGCTGGCGCCGTCCGCGGCCGCCGTCAGCCCCGCTTTGCCGATGGCCCCCAGGTAAACGAAGAGCAGTGTCCCCGGCATCATCGCGATCCAGGACGCCAGAAGATAGGGCCAGAACGTCACCTTCGTCAGCCCCAGGAAATAATTCAACAGGTTGAAAGGCACCACGGGGCTGAGCCGAAGGAGCGCGACGATCTTCCACCCTTGCTCGCCGACGGCGCGATCCACGGCGGCAAACTTCGGTTTCCCTTCGAAATACGCTTCGACCTTTTCTCTCAGCAAGTACCGCGCGATCAGAAAAGCCCCCGCCGCCCCCAGCGTGCTGCCCAGCGAAGCCACCACAAACCCCCAACCCACACCGAACGCGATCCCCGCCGCGATCGTCACCAAGCTGCCCGGCAGCATCGCCACCACCACCACCGCGTAAACAGCCACGAAAATCACAAAGCCCCAAGCTCCAAGGCCGTCAATCCAGCCGTTGAAGGCCTCGATCCACTCGCCCACCGGCAGGAGCCGGCCCGCAACGAACAAGGCGAGGATCAGCGCGACTGCGCCCGCGATCTTCCAGGGCAGGTTCTTTTTGGCTTCAGACGACACGGGGGATCATGCTCTCACTGACTAAGAAGGTGGGGGCGATCGCTGTCTTCCGTCGTAAGCAGGACCCGCGCCTTTTCCAGCAACGCCGCCGCGTCGATGGGCTTGGGCAGGTAGGCGTCCGCCCCGGCCAGCGCCGCCCAATCGCGCGCCGGGTCCGGGATTGCCTTGGTCAGCGCCGTCAGGAGCAGGATTTTGGTGGCCGCCAATTCCGGATCGGCGCGAATGGCCTGAATCAGTTCGTAGCCATTGCGATGCGGCAGGGGCACATCGAGGAGCACGAGCCGGGGCCGGCGCGCGCGGATCAGATCGAGCCCGGCGCGGCCATCATGGGAGACGGCGCAGCACCAGCCGCGGGTTTCGAAAATCAGACGCATCAGATCGCAATCGGAGCGCGCCGCATCTATGACGCAGACATCCACCGGCCCCGCAACGCAGGCGCTTCCGATCGCTTTCTTTCGAGGAAAACGGTGGAGAATTCGATTAAACAAGGACGTAGCGGACATGGGTCCTCCCTGGCAAGGAGCGAAATGAACTAAAATCCAATAAACTGAGCGGCCCAAGCCCGCCTCGCCGCCGAGCCCGGCGCTCGAAAACCTTTGACCCGCAACGCTCCACGGCGGGACTCTCCCTACCCCGGCGGAGAACCGTTCCAGCGGGTGCCGCTCGACGGCTCCAGGGGACTGCTCCGCGCCGCCAAACTCCAAAAAGATTTGAAAGAGGTTACCCCATGGCCAATCCTAAGGTATCCATTAACGGTTTCGGACGCATCGGTCGTCTGGTTCTGCGCGCTGCCATCGAACAGGGCAACGTGGATGTTGTGCACATCAACGACTTGGCGCCGCTGGAGACCAACGCTCACCTGTTCAAGTACGACTCGAACCACGGCAAGTTCAACGGCGAAGTCAAGATCGAAGGCAACAGCCTCGTCATCAATGGCAAGAAAATCGCCGTCACCCAAGAGCGCGACCCCGCCAATCTTCCTCATAAGGCCCACGGCGTCCAGTTCGTCGTCGAGTCCACCGGCATCTTCACCAAGAAGGAAGCGGCCTCCAAGCACGTCACCGCCGGCGCCGAGTACGTCATCATCTCCGCCCCCAGCCCCGATCCCGATTACATGGTCGTCATGGGCGTGAACTGCGACGGTATCCCCGCCGACGCCCGCATCATTTCCAACGCCTCCTGCACCACCAACTGCCTCGCGCCGCTGGTCAAGGCCCTCCATGACAAATGGGGCGTGGTGAAGGGTCTGGTGACCACCATTCACAGCTACACCAACGATCAGAACGTTCTGGACATCTTCCACAAAGATCCCCGCCGCGCCCGCGCCGCCGCCCAGAACATGATCCCCACCAGCACCGGCGCCGCCCGCGCCATCGGCAAGGTCATCCCCGAACTCAACGGCAAGCTCGACGGCTTCTCGGTCCGCGTCCCCACGCAGAACGTCTCCCTCGTCGATTTCGTCGCCGAGCTGAAGGCTGAGGTGACCAAGGACGAAGTGAACGCCGTTCTCAAGGCCGCCGCCGACTCCGGCTCCATGGCGCCCTACTTCAACTACAGCGACGAACCCCTGGTCTCCAGCGACTACAACCACGACCCCGCCTCCAGCACCGTGGACGCCCAGAGCACCTACGCCATCGGCAACCTGGTCAAGGTCGTCGCATGGTACGATAACGAGTGGGGCTACTCGAACCGCTGCATCGACCTGATCGTCAAGCTCGCCAAGTAATCTCGCCAACGCTCGACGGGTGAGAACCCGATCAACTCACCACGGAGACACGAAGGCACGAAGATGATCCTCTGAATCATATCGCACAATTGTTTGCCTTCCTTTTCTCAGCCGACTTCCCTCACTCGAAAAGTGGTAAGTCGGCTTCTTCGTGTCTCCGTGCCTCCGTGGTGAATTCACAAAAAATCCACTCCATCTCTTTTCATCCTGGAGAAAAAACCCATGGCACGCCGCCCCTTTGTCGCCGGTAACTGGAAAATGAACGTCCTCACCGGCCCCGCCGCCGACCTCGCCAAAGCCGTCGCCGAGCAAACGAAAGACGCTTCCGCCAAAGTCGACGTCGGCGTTTGCCCCACCACCCTCTGCATCGCCACCGTCTCCGGCGCCATCGCCGGAACCCACGTCCTGCTCGGCGCCCAAAACCTGCACACCGTCGAAGCCGACGGCAAGCTCGCCCAAAGCGGCGCCTACACCGGCGAGGTCAGCGCCGAAATGCTCAAGGACGCTGGCTGCGGCTGGGTCATTCTCGGCCACAGCGAACGTCGCCAGTACTTTGGCGAAACCGACGCCGGCGTGAACGTCAAGTGCAAGGCCGCCTACGCCGCCGGCATCAAGCCCATCGTCTGCGTCGGCGAAACCCTGGAAGAGCGCGACGGTGGCACCACCAACCAAGTCGTCGAGACCCAAGTGCGTGGCTGCCTGGCCGGCCTGCCCTCCGGCAAAGTTGCCGAAAGCGTCATCGCCTACGAACCCGTCTGGGCCATCGGCACTGGCCGCACCGCCACCCCCGAGCAAGCCCAGGAAGTCCACGCCCTGATCCGCGGAATTCTGAAAGACATGTTCGGCGCCGACGTCGCCAACGCCGTCCGCATCCAATACGGCGGCAGCATGAAACCGAGCAACGCCGCCGAGCTGCTGGCCAAGCCCGACATCGACGGCGGCCTCATCGGCGGCGCCGCCCTGAAAGCCGAAGACTTCGCCGCCATCATCGCGGCCGCGGCGGATTCGGTTAAGTAAGCCGCACAAGCCCCCGAAAAAGAGAAAAGCCCCCGAACCACTTCGATGTTGGTTCGGGGGCTTTTTCATTTGTTTCTGACGCGCCTCAGGAATCCGTCAGCGCATCCCCCTGAAAGGAATGGGGCAGTAGATCGCCGAGGGAGAACTCGGCCCGCAGGCCATTTCCCGCCACGCAGAGCACCGGCAGGTCGCGGTTAAATTCCGAAAGCACCTGGCGGCAGGCGCCGCAGGGGGTGAGCGGCTCGGTTGTGCGGCCCACCACCACCAGGTAAATCGGAGCGCCCGCGTCCTCGGCCACGGCTCGGGCGATGGCGTTGCGTTCGGCGCACATGGTCAGACCGAAACTGGCGTTCTCGACATTGCACCCGGTGACGATGTGGCCGCGGTCGGTGAGGAGGGCGGCGCCGACGGGAAATCTGGAGTAGGGGCAGTAGGCGAGTTGGAGGGCGGCTTTGGCCTCGGTCACGAGTTGCTCGATCTGGGCGGGGTTGGGAGTCATGGTGGGCGGGCTCCGGAAGGAGGGATGAGAAAGGGGAGGATAAAAATGACGATGGCCCCGGAGGAGCGCAAGCTCATCCGGGGCCATAAAGGAGGCGATTTCCTACTCTCCCACGCTTGAAAAGCGCAGTACCATCGGCGGTGCGAAGCTTAACTGCCGTGTTCGGAATGGGAACGGGTGTTTCCTTCGCCCTATCATCGCCAAAATGTGGGTCAACATATGAAGGTGTGTTTGTAGCTTTTCGTATCGTGCAAGCGTTTTGAGAACTATCAAGGCGTCGGCGAAGAATTAATCCACCAAGCCTCACGGGAGATTAGTACGGGTCAGCTTCACATGTTGCCATGCGTCCACATCCCGCCTATCAACCTGGTCGTCTTCCAGGTCCCTTCAGGGGAATAAATCCCAGGGATACCTTATCTTGAGGCCGGCTTCCCGCTTAGATGCTTTCAGCGGTTATCCGATCCCGACATGGCTACCCGGCGCTGCACCTGGCGGCACAACCGGAACACCAGAGGTCAGTTCAACCCGGTCCTCTCGTACTAGGGTCAAATCCTCTCAAGTATCCTACGCCCACAGCAGATAGGGACCAAACTGTCTCACGACGTTCTGAACCCAGCTCACGTACCGCTTTAATTGGCGAACAGCCAAACCCTTGGGACCTGATACAGCCCCAGGATGCGATGAGCCGACATCGAGGTGCCAAACCTCCCCGTCGATATGGACTCTTGGGGGAGATAAGCCTGTTATCCCCGGAGTACCTTTTATCCGATGAGCGACGGCCCTTCCACATGGAAACCGCCGGATCACTAAGGCCTGCTTTCGCACCTGCTCGACTTGTAGGTCTCGCAGTCAAGCCCGTTTGTGCCCTTGCACTCGCCGTACGATTGCCGACCGTACTGAACGGACCTTTGCGCGCCTCCGTTACATTTTAGGAGGCGACCGCCCCAGTCAAACTACCCACCTGTCACTGTCCCTGATCCGGATTCACGGACCGAGGTTAGACGCTAAGTATATCAAGGCCAGTATTCCAAGGGTGGCTCCACGAGAGCTAGCGCTCCCGCTTCAAAGCCTCCTGGCTATCCTCTACATGATATACCTGGCGACAATAACAAGCTATAGTAAAGGTTCACGGGGTCTTTCCGTCTTGCTGCGGGTACCCAGCGTCTTCACTGGGATCTCAACTTCACCGGGTCCGTCGAGGAGACAGTGCTCAACTCGTTACGCCATTCGTGCAGGTCGGAACTTACCCGACAAGGAATTTCGCTACCTTAGGACCGTTATAGTTACGGCCGCCGTTTACCGGGGCTTCGTTCAAGAGCTTCGCTTGCGCTAACCCCATCCCTTAACCTTCCGGCACCGGGCAGGCGTCACACCCTATACGTCGTCTTACGACTTCGCAGAGTGCTGTGTTTTTGCTAAACAGTCGGTTGAGCCTCTTTACTGCGGCCCCCTTCAGCTCAAAGAGCAAGTCTTTTCACTTACCGAGGGCACCCCTTCTTCCGAAGTTACGGGGTCATTTTGCCGAGTTCCTTCTCGACGGTTATCCCGAGCGCCTGAGGATACTCTCCTCACCCACCTGTGTCGGTTTACGGTACGGTCGCATTTCGATATGCTTAGAGGCTATTTCTTGGCGGTTGGCATCAGTCACTTTATGACCTTTCGGT
>JAVJSW010000056.1:0-100000 GCA_040219255.1 Sumerlaeia bacterium | reverse complement strand
CGGCGGTCTTGGCGTCGATTTCGGCGGGGGGGCCTTTGGCCCATTCTTCCCGCGCTTTTTTGGATCGGGGGCGGGGCGGGGTCAGCGAGTTGACCTGGTCCCAGGCGTGGTCGAGGTCGGCGAAGGCTTCGTCGCGCGTCATGCCTCCCGGGCCTGGGACCCACCCCGCCACGTCGCCAAAGCCCAGGGCGCCGTTTGTGGGGTCGTAGGTGAGGGTGCGCAGATCGACGCCGGTGGCGGCGAAGGGGCCGAGGGGATGGTTGGGCTCGGCGTCCATGATGACGGGCGGGGGGGGGAATTCGCGAACGCCGTCCTGGCCGGCGCTGTAGATGAGGGCGCCCCGGGTGCCGACGCCGGCGGCGCGCAGCGAGGAGGTTTTGTCGAAGGGATCGGGCGGTATGCGGGGAATGGCGGCGGCGGGCGGGTCGATTTTGCGCCCTTGGGTGTCGAAGACGGGCATCAGGGCGCCGTTTCGGACGCTGGGATAGGAGCCGGTGGCGGCCTGGAAATCGTTCAAGTCGCCGCCGAAGGATTCGACGTCTTGCGCGAAGGTGCCATAGATCGCGCTGGTTTCGCGGGCGCGCACTCGTTCGGCCTGAAGATAGGCGAGGTATTCGATGTGGGGCTTGATGAAGGGAAGCGCGCCGAAGAGAATCGCGAAGATCGCCACGACCCGCCCGTTGCGGGGATCGTCGTCTCCGGGTTTGAAGAGCCCCACGATGGCGGTGGCCGCGGCCACCAGGAAGAACGGCCAATAGAGCGCCGGCACCCCGGCGAACATCGCCAGGACGTTGAAGACGCCGAAGAGGCAGGCGAGCATTGGCAGGGGACCCAAGGGTTTACGGCGAACCTTTCGACAATCGGGGTGCTGGTGGAAATGTAGGAGTGGCCGGGGGAATGAAGCAAGAAAAAGGAGGCGGGCCGGGCTGGCTCACGCGTCGCCGAGGATGGCTTCCCACGCCAACTGCACCTCGGCGGTCAGCCGCCGGTAGGCCACCATGACAAAACACCACATTGCGAGAGTCTGCATGCCGATATAGGCCGCCAGCAGTTCGACAATTCCCTGGGCCTGATGCGGCACATCGGCCAGTTCGTCCATAGAGTAGAGGAGGAAGGCGGCGAGCATCACTTGGGCGAGGGGCACGACGCCGAGCCAGAGGATCAGGCTGAGCAGGACGCGGAAGATGGCGAAGCGCCCCCGCAGACCGGCCCTCAACATCCGCAGATAGAGGTTGGTGATGATGGGGGGAAAGGTCAGGAACATGAGGGCGAAGACGGCGATCTCCTCCCCCGGGATGGTCCCGCGCGCCAAGCCAAGGGACAATCCCGCCAAACCTAGAAAGGCGACGATCCAGCCGCCGGCGATAAAATGAAAGCCGCGGGCGAAGACTTTGGCCTCGGCGATTTCCTCGGGGGAAAGGCGCGTCAGGATCAGCTCTTCGAGTTTCTGGCGGTCGCGCTCCTTGCTCCAGGCGTTGAGACTGGAGATAATCGACCGCACCAGGAGAGCCAGGGCCCACATAAGGGCGGCGAAAAAGAGGACGTAAATCCCGCCGTCGCGAATTTTTGATTCGGCCCACAGCGCGAACCCCGCCAGCACCAGGACGATGCCCAGCGCGATGGCGGCCTGGGCCCGCCTCCTCGGAATCCGGCCGAAAACCGGGGGCGAATACGCCCAACCGATCTCGCGCAGGACGATCGGATTCTGGAAAAATCGCCGAAGCCGGGCCAACAACATCGAAAGGGAAGCCGCCTTGGCAGGACCGCTCGCCGCCGCAGCGGACCGCGCCTTTGGGAATAGTTGTTGTTACGCAACCGCCACGAAAGGAAACAAGAGAGAATGTCCACTCGGCTCCCAAGCGACCCCCAATCCCTCGCCGGCAAACCGCCGGAAGCCGGACAGCTCGACCCGCCGGCGCTCTCGCGCCCGGCCGTTCCTTTCCATTTTCCCCCAGGAGTATCGATTATGTCTGACGCGAAAACGACCCCGGATGCCTCACGCCGCGACTTTCTGCGCCACGGCGGCCTGGCTCTTGCCGGCACCGCCTTCGCCGGGATCGCCATGGCCCAGCAAGAACGCAGCAATATCGCCGTGGGCCACGGTGCCTCAGCGGCCAGCGGAGCCGCCACCGGCGCCGCCGCCCACAAGCACCTGATGCAGAAGATGGTTCCCGGCGCCACCGACGACCAGGGCCATTACGTCCTGCCCCCGCTGCCCTACGGCTACGACGCCCTCGAGCCCCACATCGACGCCCAGACCATGCGTCTGCACCACGACAAGCACCACCAGGGCTACGTCGATGGTCTCATCAAGGCGGAGGAAAAACTGCAGGAAGCCATGAACACGGGCGACTATTCGCTCGTCGAGTACTGGACCAACGAGGCTTCCTTCAACGGCGCCGGCCATTTCCTGCACTGCATTTTCTGGGACAGCATGGGTCCGAACGGCGGTGGCGGCCCCAGCGGCGCCCTCTCGGAAGCCATGCGCCGCGACTTCGGCAGCGAAATGAACGGCCTCAAACTCTTCGCCCACGCCTCCGCCAGCGTCGAAGGCTCAGGCTGGGGCATTCTCGGCTATCAGATCGCCGCCAACAAACTCGTCGTGCTCCAGGCCCGCAACCACCAGCTCCTGTCCCAATGGGCCATCATCCCGCTGCTCTGCGTCGATGTCTGGGAGCACGCCTACTACCTGAAGTATCAGAACAAGCGCAAAGACTACATCGACGCTTTCATGAACGTCGTGAACTGGGACAGCGTCGGTCAGCGTTACAACCTTCTGATGGGCAAAGAAGGCGCCGCCCAGGGAATGTAAGGCCCCGGGGGCGTGGTATCCCGGCCTACGCCCCCAATCCGCCGTCGGAATTCTCAGCGTCGCCCCGGTGATGTTGCCCGCTTCCGGGCGGGCTGGCCAGGCATTGCGAACGATCATCCAGCAGCCCTATCCACCTTCGACAGCGGCAACCTACTCTGTGCACTCGTTGGTGATTGCTTGGAGGCCCTGGGGCCGCAATGGAGGCCGGGGCGGGATCAGTCTTCCCGGGCGAGGAAATCGACTTCGCCGAGGGCGTCGGTCACCGTGATGCGGTGGGTGCGGCAGCGTTCGGAAACGATAACGTCGCGGATCGACTCGATGGTATTGAGGAGGTCCTGGTTGACCATGACGTAGTCGTAACGCTGGGCGAAGCGGATTTCTTCGCGGGCGTTCTGGAGGCGGATTCTCATCTGCTCTTCGTTGTCCAGG
This sequence comes from Sumerlaeia bacterium, assembly GCA_040219255.1. Classification (GTDB taxonomy): domain Bacteria; phylum Sumerlaeota; class Sumerlaeia; order SLMS01; family JAHLLQ01; genus JAVJSW01. Next base: position 96,759 of record JAVJSW010000056.1, on the reverse strand, counting down.
CCGCGGTTGCGCAGGCGCTTTTCGAGCGTCGCGATGCTCGGCGGCAGGATGAAAATCGTCACCGTGTCGGGACGGATTTTCTTCAGGGTGATGCTGCCTTCGACGTCCACGTCGAGAACGACGTCTTTGCCGGAGCGAATCTTCGATTCGACCTCTTCGACGAGGGTTCCGTAGTGATTGCCGTGGACCTGGGCGGTTTCGAGGAAGGCGTTGCCGGCCTTGAGGTCTTCGAACTGCTCCATGGACTTGAAGTAGTACTCGACGCCGTCGGTTTCATCCCGCCGGGGCGGGCGGGTCGTCGCCGAAATCGAATAGGACAGCGTGCTGTCGGCCTTCAGCAAGGCCCGCAGGATGGTCGATTTGCCCCCGCCAGAAGGCGCGGAAAGGACGAAAAGGATGCCCTTGCGTTTGATTTGAAACTCGATCACGTCGTCTGCACCATCCCGAGCGAGGCGATAGAATCAGGGTTGTCGGCGCGGAGGGGGGAGCGTGTCAAGGTGTGACGGCGCCCAATGACAAGGGCGTTCACGCCCCCGCGGAGGCCTTCTGCCGCCACAGCGCCAGCGCCGCCGCCCGGTCTCTCGCCAGTTGAGCCCGCAAAGCCTCCAGCCCCGTGAACCGTTCCTCGCCCCGCAGCCGCCCTAAAAAATCCACCGTCAAATCTTGCCCCGCCAATTCGCCCTCCCAATCGATCAGGTGGACCTCGGCGCGGTGCTCGCGCCCGCCCACCGTCGGCCTCACCCCCAGGTTCATCATTCCCGGCCGCGCCTCGTCCTCGCCCGCCAGCCTCACACCCACGGCGTAGACCCCATCGGCCGGCAAGAGCGTTTCGCCATCGACCCGTAGATTCGCCGTCGGAAAGCCAATGGTGCGGCCCAGGGCGTCGCCGCTGACCACCCGGCCCAGGACCCGGTGCGGCCGGCCGAGCAACTCCGCCGCCCCCTCGGCATTCCCCTCCGCCAGCAGAGCCCGCGCTCGCGTGCTGCTGACGCGGCCACCCTCGTCCGTAATCAGCGGAAAGGGTTCGTACACCACGCCGCATTCCCCCGCCATCCGGGCCAGCAGCCCCGCGTTGCCCCGGCCTCCACGCCCAAAGCGGAAGTCCGCCCCGCTGGCGATGGCCGTTGCCCGGCACCGGCCGATCAGCACGTCGCGCACGAAATCCTCGGGCTCGGTCCGGGAAAACTCGTGGTCGAAGGCGATCCCCACCACCGCGTCCAGGGGCAGTTCACCCAGCAGCGCCCGCTTCATCGGCCAGGGCGTCAGCAGCGGCGGCGCCTGGCCATCCCCCACCACGGCGCGCGGATGGTTGCGGAACGTGAAGACCACCGCCAGGCCGCCCTCGTCGCGGGCGCGCTCGGCCATGCGCCGCAGCAACTGCCGATGCCCCCGATGCACCCCGTCGAAAGTCCCCACGGCGACATGGATGGGCCGGCCGGCGGGAAGGGCGATGGCGTCAATCTGTTCGAAAACGATCACGGGCGGGACAAATCGGGGGTATGGAAAGTCGGACCGGCGCGGGTGTCACCACGCCGGGTCCTGGCACCCAAGCGAAATCGGACCCCACGGCGCAAGGCCGCTTATGGATTGCCCAGGAAAAGGCGCGCCCGATCCCCCACGGCCAAGCCAAAGCGCTCCGCCGCGGAGCCATTGCGCACGGCCAATTCCAGCCGCCCGGCGCTATTGAAGTAGAGCACCGGGTCGCCCGGGGCCGCATCGGCGAAGGTCTCGGCGAGGCCCCGGACCGGAGCTTCCGGGAGATCGAGGCGAACTTCAGCCGCCCGAGGTCCCGAAGGCTCCTCCGGCAGGTCGCTCCTCCGCAGATTGAAGGCGCAGTTGCCGAATCGATCGCGGGAAACCACCGTCAGCACCACGGCGCCTTCGTCGTCCGTTTCCGAGGTGGGAATGGGCGAAGGCTGCCATGGCCGGGGTGCGTCATGACCGATCTCCGCCAGTCCGCCTCCCCGCGCCAGAATGGCAGAAGCGGGAGCGAACAGGTCGCGGCCATGAAATGTGGCAGAGAGCCGAAGACCCGGAAGCAACCGGTTCGGGTCGAGTTCGGCCGTGGCGCCCAACTGGGCCGGGAAGGGCCCGAAGAGCCCATTGTCCGGCCCCACCAGGAACCGCCCGCCCACCTCGACCGCAATGGCCCTCCGGGCCGTGCCCACGCCCGGGTCCACGACGGCGCAGATGACCGCGTCCATCGGCAGGTAAGGCCAGGCGTCTTCGAGGGCCACCGCCGCCGTCATCAGGTCCTGGGGCGGGATGCCATGGGTTAAATCGAAAAGGGGCACCCCGGGAGCGAGGCGCCAGATGACGGCCTTCATGACACCCACGTAGATGTCGGAAAGGCCAAAGTCGGTGAGCAGAAAAAGAGGCCGGGTCAAATCGCGGTGGGTCCGGGCCAGGGAGGCCCGGCCGGGATCAGGAGGCGCGGACGACTTCTTCTTCGTCGCCTTCCTCGTGCTCTTCTTCCTCGTCGTCCGGGATCAGGCCGAGAAACTCTTCCATCTCCGCCATGCAGTCGAACAGCGCCTCGAAGTCTTCCTTCCACACCATGACGCGGTTGCGCATCTTGCGATCGCCGTCTTTACGCGTGCTCTCGCTGATGACGATGTAGCGCTCGCCATTGGTGTCCTTCTTCACATCGAGGTAGTAAGTCCGCTTACCGCCCCCAAAACGCCTAGTGAAAACTTCTTCATAGTTAGGCATCATACGCTGTCCCTAGTCTGTTCTCTTGCCTTGCACCGTACTGCCACAGGCGGAAGGGTCGGCCACCAAAGAGGCTGGATCGCCTCGGCCTCACATTCGCATTCCGTCGGTGCTTTCGGAAATCGTGAGGCGATTGCCTGCGACTTCACAAGCGGAAACTCCCCACTTACGAGGCTTGCGTGTCAAGAAAACGCTCACGGCGCTCCTCCCCGTCCCGGAAAAGCCGCTCCAAATCAAAACGCACCCCAGAGCGTTCCGCTTTCGAAGGCGCTTTCTTCGGGCCTCTCCTCCCGCCCCGCCTGTGGATAACGCTCGCCTTTCTCCCCCTCCTGCTCTGGATGTTCGGCGGCGCCATCGCCGCCTCCTGGCGCGATACTCCGGCCCCCGACTTCGTCTTTCAGGAAAAAGTCCCCTCCCCAATCCTCTCCCCAAACCATCCGTTCCGCCTCGCCGGAGAGTGGCAAACCCATCCCCAGGGCCTTTCCCCCGCCCCCGGCACCACGGGACACGCTCTCGAAATCGAGATCCCGCCCGGCGCCTGGGACAGCGGCGAGCTGGATCTGGCCGCCGCCCCCGATTCCGCCTGGGGCCTGCGCCTCTCTGGCCGCGGCGTCACTGGCGACCTGCGCGGTGCGCGGCTCCTGCGGCCCGTCCATACCGACGAACCTTACGCCCTGTCGCCCGAGGACTTCCCCGAGGGCCTCGACCCCGCCAGCACCGTCACCCTTCGCCTTGAGCCCACGGACCCGGGCCGCGCCGGCGAGGACTTCGCCCTCCTGCGCGGCGCCCAAGGCTACATCGCCCGCTCCGCCGCCAACAAGATCGCCGCATTCCCCGACATCCTGGCCCTGGGCCTGACGCCGTTTCTGCTGGCGGTCTTTCTGCGCCTCTACCGCGGCTGGGGCGAGAAACGCAGTGCCGCCCTGGGTCTCGGCGGAGGCTTCATCGGCTTCTTCATCCTCAGCCGCGCCGGCGTTCCGACGGATGTCAGTTTCGCCCCCTTCGCCACGACGCTGGCGGGTCTGACGGCAATGCTGTGCGCACTCTCCGCGCAAGGCATCGGCAGCCGGGCGGGGCGTGAATTGGGCCTCTCGCGCGAGCAATGGCTCCGCTGCGCCACCCTGCTCGCCCTCACGGCGGTCGGTCTGCTGGCCCTGACGGCCCGCTGGGACTTCTTTGAAATCCACCGCCGCCGGCCCCTGGGCTGGGACGCCAGCGGCTTCGTCCAGATCGCCCTCTCTGGCGGCGGCCTCTATGACACAGCACAGACCTTCGCCCCCTGGCTCCGCGAACCCCTCTTCCCCTGGCTGCTCCGGTTCGGCTATGCTCTCCTGCCCGGCCCCGATTCCCAGACCGCCGCGCGTTTCGTGGCGCTGCTCATTTCCACCGGAGTCATCGTCCTGATCGCCGCCACCGGCTGGCGCGTCTTCGGCTGGTTCGTCGGCGTAACGAGCGGAATCTTCCTCGCCCTCAATCCCTCCTGGGCCGAGATGGGCGTCCGCGTCCTGCGCCTCGACATGGCCACAGCCATCCTGGCGGCGCTGATCCTGGTGCGGTGGGAATGGGCCGAGCGCGCCTGGACCCGCGCTCTCGGCTGGGGCCTGGGCGGGGCGGCGATGATCCTGACGCGGCTCAGCGCCATCAGCTTCGTGGTGCCGCTGCTGGCCTGGGAGGCTTGGCGCCGGCGCTGGCACTGGGCAGAAATCGCCGCCGCCGCCGCCATGATCGTCCTGCTGCTGGCGCCCCATCTGGCCTTCAACGCCGAATGGAGCGACGGCGACCCGATGGCCAGCAGCACCGTCCACACGCGCTATTACCTGAACCGCGAGATGATCGGCCAACCGGGCTTTCCCGCCACGGAGGCCGAGTGGCTGGCCGATCCCTACGTTGGCGAGCCCGTCTCCACCGGTGCCTATTTCCTCAAATACCACTCGATCCCCCAGCTCATCGCCGGCCACGTGAAGGGCTACTGGCACCTCTTCGTCTGGGGTCCGCCCCGCACGTTGATTTTCGGGGGCCACGAATGGTTGATGCTGCCGTGTTTGCTGGGCGGGCTGGCGCTGCTGCTCGACCCTCGCAGACGATGGATCGCCCTCTGGTTCGCCCTCGCCATGTTCCCCTTCGCCTACATCAGCACGGTGAAAGCCGACTGGCGTCTCGGCGGCGAGGCCACGCTCTTCGCCATCTGGATGTGGGCGTGGGGGCTTCAGGTGGGGGCGCTGCTGATCTGGAAAAAGCTCGGCGATTCCGCCGCCCTGGCGCGGGCGAAGGGTTTCTGGCGCCGGGGCTCCGGCGGGGTTATTGAGAAGCCAGGCGCTGCTGCGCCGCCAAGACCATCCGCTTGACCTCTTCCACCTTCGGGTGGCCGTCGCCCAGGTGCTCGCGGCGAATACGTCCCGCCGCCTTCGCCGCCTCCAGAGCCCCCGCGATGTCGCCCGCGCGCCAGCGCTCGCTCGCGGTTTCCAGCAGCGCGTCAGCTTCGGCGAGGGCTGTGGCCTTCACCTCTTCCAGGCCTTGGGCTCGCAGTGGTTCGTCGCTGGCTGTCGAGGTCTGGGCCATCATCGCCACCATGTTCGGATCCAGCCCCTCCATGCGGGCTTTGGCGGTGGCCTCGTCTTCCTTCAGGATCAACTGCCGCGCCCGATAAACCACTTCGTAGGCCTGCTCTTCGATGCGATGGCGATCGATCTCGTTCGGTTCGATGAAGAGCCCGCTCGAGTGTGCGTAGAGATAATCCCTGATGGTCTCTTGCGGCTTGGTGACCTGTACGCCCTCGTCCCAATGATAGCGCACGAGCAAATCCCGCTGACAGTAAGGCCGACAGGCCATCGCGAACTTCTCGACCTTGGACGTCTCCATGTGGAAATCGTATATCAGATACCCGAGCCCACCGCCGCCGCCCAGGACGAACGCCACGCTGAACAGCCGAATCGGCGCGTCCGCCAGCACGTTCGGCACAAACCCCAGCGCGGCGTCGTAGCGCATGGTCTGGGGATCGAACAACGCCCGCGCTCCCGCGATCAAAAAGAAAACCGCCCCAATCCCCACCAGAACCGACCACCAGCCGATGCTGGAATGCTCCGCGATGAACACCATCCCCAGCACCAGAAAGATGAAGAAGCCGAGAACAGAGCGGAAGATGATCCTGATCGCCAGATGTTCGCTAAAGGAGTTACTCATGCCTGCACTGTCCTTCCGCCAGAAAGAAAAGGTCCTCGAAGGCGCGGAGTTCGCCCCGCGTGCTTTTCAATGACATTGGAATAGGAACTTCCATCGCTCGCCACCGCCAGCCTGTCAATCCGCAATTCCGGCAGATTTCGGGGCGCTCCGGAGATATCCACCCATGAAAAAGGCCTCCGCTTCCGGAGGCCTGGGTGAAGGAGCTTAGTCTTCGGTCTTCTTCGCGTCCGGCTTGGGCTCGGCGTCCGTCGCCAGGGGTTCGCCGGTCATCGGCGGGGAGGACTCGTCCTCGGGTCCGCTGGCCTTGCGGCCGAACGTTTCATCCAAGGGCAGGAACGCGATCATCACCATGCCCGGGATCGTCAGCAAACACGCGATCACGAAGAACCAGACGTAGCCGACCAGTTCCTCGAGGAAACCGGCCCACAACCCCGGAATCATCATGCCCAGCGCCATGAACCCGGTACACAGCGCGTAGTGCGCTGTCTTGTAGGGCCCCTGCGCCACATAGATCATGTACATCAGATAGCCGGCGAAACCGAGCCCGTAGCCAAAGTACTCGGTCACGATGCAGGCCCCGATCAGGATCTCGCCCTGGGGCTGGATGGCCGCCAGAATCACATAGGCGAGGTTGGGAACGTTGATCGCCAGAGCCAGCGCGAAAACCAGCCAGCGTTTGAGCCCCAGCTTCGAAATCAACAGCCCGCCCAGAATTCCGCCGACCGTCAGCGCCGCGATACCTAACGTGCCATACAGCACACCGTACTGCGACAGCGTCAGCGCCACCCCGCCCTCGTCCCGCGTATCCAGCAGGAACGGCGTCGCCAGCTTGGCGATGTGGGCCTCGCCCAACCGGTAAAGCAGCAGATAGAAGAGCATGATCAGAATGCCCTTCTTCTTGAAGAACGAAACGAACACGTCCGCGAAGCCGATACCGCTGGCTTCGGAAGCCTTGAGGTAAAACGACCCCGTGGCCTTGCGGATCGGCGCCAGCATCAGCAGCAGGCCGATGATGCCGAGAATCACAATCCATCGCACCGCCGACCAGGCGAATGCGAAGCCCTTCACCGCCGTGCTGGTCGGATCTTCGCCGATCATGACGGTCTGCAGCGCGGCCGAAATTCCTACGTCGTTCGGTAACCGGTAGGCCACATAGATGAGAATGAACGGCCCCAGCACGGAAGCCAGAAGGATCGACGCCGGGCGCCAGAACGGCGGCAGGTTCGGCGTCGCCACGTCCATCCGGGGGCGCGGGAAGAACACGTTGTGCCACAGGAAGAAGAGGAAAAACAGAATGCCCGCGCCCGCGATGACCACCGTCCACGCCAGCGGAATGTTGCCCGCCCGGCTGATGAAGGTCGCCGTCATCGGCTTGGCAATGGTGCCTTTGGCGGAGACCTCGAAAGCTTGAGGCTGATCCCAGTTCTCGGCGGTAAACTCGAGCCGGCCGCCTTCCGCCAAGGTGATTTCCTTGTCGCCCTCGTCGAAGTCCGTGATCACCGCCACCGTTTCGTTTTCTGCTGGGGGGGCTGAGAGCCGCACGTACAGCGTGCCCTTCTCGCCCGGCGCGATGGTCAAGTCACGCGGCGCCACCAGCAGCTGAATCCCGTCGACCGTTCCCGCCGTCTGGGCGCTGGCGGCGAATTCTTCGAAGACTTCGGCGGGAACACCGGTCGAGCCTTCGTGGATGTCGGGCGCTACGCTTGGCACGTCCGTCGGCGTGTCCACATCGGTCACGTCCTCCGCGATGGCCGCCCCGGGTGACTGAACCTGCTGGGCGACCTGGACATTCACTGTGCTGACGTACGGATCAGGCCCGGTGGCGTTGATGATCAAACCCGCCACCAGGGGCATCACGCCCGTTCCGGTCAGCATCGCGCCGCGATAGAACGTGGACCGGATGCCGACGAAGAACGCCTGCTGATTTTCCCGCAAAGCCATCAGGTAATGGCCGTCGACCGCGATGTCGTGGGTGGCGCTGCAGATCGCCACGGCGAACAGACCCACCAGAGACATCGCGAACCAGAACGGCATCTGGAGCGCCACCGCCGTCAGGCCGAAGGCCAGGGCCAGCGCCAACTGCATCCAGAGAGCCCAGTTGCGCTTGGTGCCGTACTTCTCCACCAGCGGCCCCCACAGCGGCTTGATCGTCCACGGCAGGTACAGCAGACTGGTCCAGAACGCGATCTCCGCGTTGCCCTTGCCCAAGGTCTTGTAGGCCGCAACCGCCGTCAGCGAAGCCACGGCGAAGGGAATCCCGGACGCGAAGTTGATCGTCGGAATCCAGGCCCAGGGGGAGATGCGTTTGCCTTTGGCGTCGGGTTCGCCGACGTTGACGCTGAGTTCGGTCACGAGCGGGTCCTCTCGATTTGTCATAAGTTCCGGCTGGCGCCGTCCGGTCAACGCGCGCCGAGTGGGTTCTCAGGTTAGGAACCCGCGAATCAATTCATTGCAGGCAAACGAGCGCAACGCTTTTTGCCCCCGTCCGCCCCCTCAGCCCTGACTCCTAAATCACAGTAAAGGCACAGAGGAGGGGGCTTCACAGAGGTTCTTGAAAACTGAACCGGAGAGTCCTCCAGGGACTCAACAAAATCAATCGCATAGACCATAGCGCAGCGTGGTCCACCACCACTTTTTCCTCGCGCCAGGCAGAAACTCTGCCTCAGCGGAAAAATTTCCTCCGACTCGTTCGTGCCTCCAACCCCACGCCAACCCACCAAGAAACCCAATGACCCCAATATTCTCCGTGCTCTCTGTGACTCCGTGGTGAATTTTGAAGGGAATCGCCGTCCTCCGCTTCAGCTCGTCATTTCACCATCCGGCAGCCGCACGGGAAAATGTTCACTGATCCGTACAGCGCCACCACGATCGTCCCGATGATGACGCCCAGGAACACGATCATCAGCGGCTCCATGATCGACGCGAAACCCGCCACCATGTCGTCCACCTCGCGCTCGTAGGCTTCCTCGATTTTCTCCAGCAACCGGTCCACCTCGCCCGTTTCCTCGCCCACCGCCACCATCCGCGCCACGATGGGCGGAAAGACCGGGCATTGCGCGATGGGCTCGTGCATCGGCTCGCCGTCCATGACGTTCTCGTGAACGCGCGCGATGGCCCGCGCCACCACCTCGTTGGCGCACACGCTCTGCACGATCGGCAGGGCCTGGCGGATCGGCACCCCGGCCCGCAGCAGCGCCGCGAACGTCCCGGCGAAGCGCGCGATGGTCATTTTCCGGTACAGGTCGCCGAAGACCGGCACCTTGAGCCACACCCGATGCGTCAACAACCGGCCGCTGTCCGTCGCGTACAGCTTGCCCGCCAGCCACCACACCACCCCCGCGCCCGCCAGCAGCCACAGCCCATCGGGCGAACGCACCAGCTCCGACGCCCGAACCAAGGCCGACGTCAGCCCCGGCAGCTCGGCCCCCAACTGCTCGAAAATCTCCGCGAACTTCGGAACGACCTTATAGAGAAGGAACGCCACGACCAACCCCGACACCACGAAGACCATCGCCGGGTACATGAGCGCCGACCGAATCCGCGACCGCCATTTGGCCCGCTGCTCTTCGTAGGCGGCCAGTTTTCCCAGGGCGAATTCCATCATCCCGCCCACTTCACCAGCCCGCACCATATTCACATAAGCGTCATCGAATATCCGCGGATGGCGGCCGAGACCCTCCGCCAAGGTCACGCCCTTGTCGATGTCGCGGATGATTTGCGCCAGACACCTCCGCAGCCCCGCCGACTCCGTCTGGCGCGCCGTCACCCCCAGAGCCCGCCGCAGCGGCAACCCGGCGGACAGCAGCGTGGCCAATTGACGCGTGAATGTCGCTAGGTGCCGCGTCTTGACCCGGTTGCGGCGCAGCGGCAGCGCCGCCAGCATATCCCTCCGCCACAGCGGCCTCCCCCGCCGCTCGACGCTGAGCGCCGCGTAGCCAATCCGCCGCAACCGCTCCACCACCACATCTTCCCCGCCGGCCTCCAGAAACCCGCGAACCGACTGACCGTTCCTATCGAGGGCCTCGTAGAAAAACTCCGCCATGAGCCACACCTCGCGTGGGTTAGAGAGGATAAGTGCAGGCCTGAATTATTGAACGCGGCGGAGGGTTTGTCAACAGGGTGGCGGGTGCAGGAAAATCACCGCAAAGGCGCGGAGGACACAGAGATTGCTTTTTTTATTCGACTTACCAAGATTCCGCTCGAACGGCTGACCGTTAAATTGGCCTCAGGGTTCGACCGAGCCTGAGCCTCCCGAATCCCGAAGATGACGAACGAAATCATGACGCGAGGAGACGCGCTCGCTTCCCAATCACCTTGTCGCCGCCCGTGAACCAGAGACTGTGACCTGACGAGGCGAAAGTGTAACCCATGTCGCGGCCCAAATCAGTTCCTTATGTCCTGACTACCTCCTGACCGGACCATCCTTCCTCCCTCCCAAACCACCGCGTCCCCCAAATCCTCTACGACCCTCCAGCCACCCGGAACAGCCCGGAACCGCCCGCGTAAATCGCCGACCCGGCGCCTTCGCCGTTCGCGCGGTAGATGCTGCCGGCCGAGAACACGCCGTTCGTCGGGTCGTAGATCAGGAGAATCGGGCCCGAGGACTCGCGGTCGTTGGCCAGGACTCCGCCGAGGTTGTGGTAGGTGGCGTCGGGGCCGGCGGAATGGAGAAAGTAGGTGCTGGCATGGGTGTGCCGAGTACTGTCCGAAAAGCTGTCCGGCGGGATGACATACCGCTGCTGGGGATTGCAGGCCTGGTACACGAGCGAATTGGACACCGCGACGGCCTCGAATTCCGAGACGGCGATGAGGGGGGCCTGGGCCATCCGCTCGGCTGTGGCAGCGCTCCTTCGGTAGCGGATCGGGAAGGGATCGCGCAGGAGGCTCGCATCCGATAGGTACGCCACCGGCGTCGTCAGGAGCGCGAGCGGCGAATAAGCCCCCGGGCCATCCCCTGGGACCAGGGCCGCGCCCGTGCCGGTCGAATTCGGATAGGCCTGGGAATCCACGGCGTAGGCCTCGAGCGCCGCGGCCACGTTGCGGAGCTGGGCCTTGGCCCGCGCGACCTTCGACCGCGTTTGCGCGACGTCCGTCTGGGTCAGAGCCACCAGCGCCAGCAGCGCCACGACCGCCACCACGATCAGGATTTCCACGGCCGCCAGGGCCCGGGTCGGTTTAAGAGAAAGGAACGGCATGGGAGGGGCGTCTCGCTTTCGATTCGAAGTTCGGGCCACCCTAATACTCTATTTTCTTTAGTCAAAGAAAATCTGTGACACTCTTGCCGGGATCGAGTCCTCCAGCCCGGGTTGGAGATCGGAACCGAATTCCCCCTACCGGCGCCTGCGTCCCCGCCGAGCCTGGGCCAGGAGTGCCTTGGCGCCCGCGTTCGCTTCGACGCCCCCCGCCGCGTTCAGCCGTTCCACCAGCCGCGACCGGTAGGCGTGGGCCAGGGCGCAGGCGAGGGCATCGGCCTGGTGGTCGCTGGGGGGCAGGGCTTCGAGGTCCAGTAGCGTACGCACCATGAGCATGACCTGCTCTTTGCTGGCGCGGCCTTTGCCGACGACGGACTGTTTGATTTCGAGGGCGCTGAATTCGCGAATTTCGGCGCCGCCCTGGGCCGCCGCCAACAGCGCGACACCCCGCCCGTGGGCCATCAGAATGGCGCTGCGGACGTTCTTGGCGAAGAAAACGGCTTCGACCGAGGCGACGTCGGGGCGGTACTCCGCGACGGTTTCGGTGACGAGGCGGTGGATGGCGGCGAGCCGCTCGGCCATGGGCACGGCGGCGGCGGTGCGGACATCGTCGTGGGCCAGAACGCGCCAGCGGCCCGCTTCGGCGCCTTCGTCGGTGATGACGCCGACGCCGGTGCTGGCCAATCCGGGGTCGATCCCGAGAATCCGCATGACGCCTCCTTCTGGGTTGGTGCAAGTTTGGCTGTGGCCATGGGCCACAAACCCGAGCCTGCGGGGCGGGGTCGGCTACGGCAAGGGCGATGTGACCGCCGATGGCGGCTCGGCCGCTCCCCTTTTTTTTTGACGCGCGAAAGGTTTCTCCATGCCCGTTTCATTCCCGCCGCTTCGGCGGTTCGTTCTGACGACTTTGACCGTGGGGTGCCTGTTTCAGGCGCCTGCGGCGATGGCCCAGGAGGCGGATTGCGCCGAGGTGCTGCGCAAACTTGAGCTGCGCCAATCGGTGGCGGAGCGCGAGCTGTCGGGCCTGCAAACGCGGATTCGGGAACTGCGCCAGGAAATCGTGGCGGCGGCCGGTTCCGTCGAGGGCGGGCTGACCCTGCCCGAGCCCTCGGAGACGGGAGCCGAGGCGGCTTTGCCGTCCTATGCGCAGGAAGACCCGGCGATCCCGGCGGACTGCGAGGATGAGGGCGAGCGGCTCCTGACGGCGGCCAAGGAGGCGGAACTGCGCGCGGCCCGGGCTCGGGCCTACCGCGAGGTGCTGGACGGTGTGCTGGACGGCCCACAGGTCAAGACCGCGCGCTACAACGCTCTGGTCAAGAAGGTTGCGGAAGAGACGGCCCGGCTCCGCGGGCTCGAACTGAAAGAGCCGGTGACGCCCAAGGTCCTCGACGCCGACGGTCTGGCCGGGGTGCTGAAGATGCTTCTGGACGAAGAGCTGACGGACGCCGCGGTGCGCGGCACCGAGGTCACTTGGAAGGGCCTGGGCCTGATCCCTGAAGACGCGGACCTGCGGATTCTTTACGGCGGGCTGCTCGAGGGCCAGGTCGGCGGGCTCTACGACGACCGGCGCAAGACCCTCTATGTGGTGGACGTGTTCGATCCGACGTCGTTCTTCGGTAAGGTGATCCTGTGCCACGAAATCACCCACGCGATCCAGGACCAGCATTTCCCCATCGCCGATCTGCCTTTCCGCACGGAAAACGACGATCAGAATCTGGCGATGGCCTGCGTCCTCGAGGGCGACGCGACGATGCTGATGATGGAATGGGGCATGGAGAACGGGTCCCTGGCGGCGATCATGAAGGACATTCCGGCGCTGCTGAAGCAGAACATGGATCAACTGAACGAAACGCCCCCGGCGCTGGTCCAGATGCTCCTGTTCCCCTACCTGGGCGGCATGGAATTCTATACGGAAATGGGCTATATCGGGCCCGGCGCCGCGCGTAACCGGCCCTTCGAGCAGCCACCGGTCAGCACCGAGCAGATTCTGCATCCCGAAAAATACCAGGCCAACGAGCGCCCCATCGCCGATTACAACTTTCCGGCGGCCGAATCTTTGGCCCAAAAGGCCGAGCGCCTCGGGCTCGAGCAGGTGTACCTGAACACGCTGGGCGAGTGGATCACGCGGGTGTGGCTGGTGGACCCGGCGAACTTTCCCAGCCTCAGTCTGCTGAACCCGAACTTCATGGTCAAGGACCCGGCCGCCACGGCCGCGGCGGCCGGATGGGGCAACGACCGCATCGTGACCTTTGCGAGCGATGACGGCGACCGTTGGCTGTTCGAGTGGACGACGGTGTGGGACACGGAGGCGGACTCGAAGGAGTTCTTCGGCGCCGCGGCGGCGCGGCTGGGGCTTGAGGAAAAAGGCACCTATGCCAAGGGCGAGAGCGCGGTCGTGTTTTTCTCGCCCAACCAGACCGGCCACCACGTGGTGGTGGTGACGCGGGCGAGCGACAAGAAGACCTTCGACGATTTCCTGGCCGAGCTGCGCAAGAGCCGCTGATTTTCCCGGTCTTGCCAACCGCGAATCGAATTTGCTAAGCTTCTCCAGGCGTTCCCTCCCGCCCCGCCGGGCGCGGTGGGTGACGCCCCACATTCACCCGAGAGAGGCTTCCCTTTGGAAATCGACCTGAAACAATTCGAACGCGCGGTGACATTGCGCCAACTCGAGGAGAAAGACTTCGACCAGTTGGTCGGGTTGCAACAGCTCTGCTTCCCCGAAATGTCTCCGTGGACGCGCGAGCAGTTCCTCAGCCAGATCGAGATTTTTCCCGAGGGTCAAATCTGCGTCGAGTTCGATGGTCAGATCATGGCCTCCGCCGGATGCCTGATCGTCGACTACGATCTCTATTCCGACTGGCACGATTGGAAAACCATCGCCGACAACGGCTTCATCCGCAACCACAGCCCCAACGGCGACATGCTCTATGGCATCGAGATCATGGTGCATCCGCAGTTTCGCGGCATGAAACTGGGCCGGCGGCTCTATGATGCTCGGAAGAACCTGGTCCGGGACAAGAACCTGAAGGGCATTGTCGTTGGTGGACGTATTCCCAATTACACAAAATACAAGAATAGCATGTCGGCCCATGAGTATGTGCAGAATGTGGAAGACAAGACGATCTACGACCCGGTGCTGACGATGCAGTTGGCGAACGGGTTCGAACTCAAGCAGCTCCTGCCCGACTATCTGCCCTCGGACGAGGACAGCGGAGGCTGGGCCACGCATCTGGAGTGGACCAACGTGGACTACCGCCCGTTCAAGAAGCGGGCGATCCGGCCGGTGCAGATGGTGCGCCTAGCCGTGGCGCAATACGAAATGCGATCGATCGAGAGCTTCGACGAATTCGACAAGCAGTGCCGGTTCCTGGTGGATACGGCGTCGGATTACAAGTGCGACTTCATCCTGCTGCCCGAACTGTTCACCACCCAGTTGCTATCCTTCTGCGACACCAAGCATCCAGGCGAGGCGGCTCGCCGACTGGCGTCTTTCACCCCCCAATACCTCGAACTCTTCAGCAGCATGGCGATCAAGCACCACATCAACATCATCGCCGGGTCCCAGTTTGTGATTGAGAACGAGTACCTCTACAACATCGCGTTCCTGTTCCGGCGCGATGGCACCATCGGCAAGCAGTACAAGATGCACGTGACCCCGGCGGAATGGAAGTGGTGGGGCGTGGTCGGCGGCGACAAGGTCGAGGTCTTCGATACGGACTGCGGGCGCATCGCGATTCAGATCTGCTACGATGTCGAGTTCCCCGAAATGACCCGCATCGCGGTGAAGAAGGGGGCCCAGATCATCTTCTGTCCGTTCAACACGGACTCGCGCCACGGGTACCTGCGGGTGCGCAATTGCGCCATGGCGCGCTGCATCGAAAACCATGTGTACGTGGCGGTGTCGGGTTGTACGGGAAATCTGCCGTTTGTCGCCAACGCGGATATTCACTATGCGCAAAGTGCGATCTTCACACCGGCCGATATTCCCTTCAGCCGCGATGGTATCGCCGCCGAATGCACCCCGAACATCGAGACGGTGGTGATGCAGGATCTCGACATTGAATTGCTGAGGCGCCATCGCTACCGCGGCACGACGCAAAACTGGCGCGACCGGCGCCGGGACATTTATGAGGTGCGGTACAAGGAGGACGGGGGCTACGGATCGGTGTAAGTGGGGGTGAAAACAATTGGCCGCCGATGGATAGGATAAATGGGATGATCGGTCGCCGCCTCCGCTGGGTCGCTCATCAACAGTATGCTCAAACTTTTAATCCCACCAGAAAATCGATCCCATTCATCCCCATTTATCTGCGGCCATTTCAAGCCTACCCTTCCCCCGCACGCTCCGCTTCGCGGTGGGGGCGCATGGGGTTATCGCCTTTGGATGTGTTCTCCAATTCTTCCAGGAGCACGTCGGCATGCATGATCGCCAGTTGGGCGAGGTTGCGGGCGAACTCTTCTTCGGAAAAGTGGGTGATGATGTCCTCGCCGGTGCTGACGGAGCGCGTGATGTTCGGGTTGGCGAGCATGGACTTGTGCATCTCGAGGGCGAGGAGTTCGCGTTTGGTGAGGCCGCTTTGGCCGGCGGAGACGACGGGGCGGCCGTCGTGGGATTGGGAGAAAAAACTGGGGCGGGCGAAGGCGGGCTTGCGGCCTTCGGCGCGGGCGGACTCGGAGGATTTGGACGCAGGTGGGGTCACGGCGGGCCGGCTTTCTTCTCAGGGCTGGGGATGGGGCGGAGGCGCGAGCCAGGGTGCTTCGGTGCCGTCGCCCTCGAGCCACCACGCATAATCGGGATGACCGGTGGCGACCAGGACGATTCGAACCAGGCCATAGACGATCATGAGGACAAAAAAGGCCAGCACGATCCACCAGAGATAGCGATCATACTTTTCGAGCCAGGCGAGAAAAGCCTCGCGGGGGCGGTTGGGCAAAACCGCCATGACGGCGGTGGCGAGGAAGAGAATGGCGATGGGGGGGCCGAGGGGATGGAACTTGAAGGACCAGAGGGGGTGGCCTTGGGCGAAGCTGGAGACGGATCGGGTCAGGCCGCAGCCAGGGCATGGATAGCCGGTGGCTTTTTGCAGGGTGCACATGCTGGGGCCGAGACCGGCCGGCTTCATGACGAAGATGGCGATGAGGAGGCCGATAAGCCCAATGAAACCAGCGGTGCGCGAGAACAGGGTACGAGCCATTCCGCGGGCCGGGGGGCGCGGAACGAGGGGCCGGGCGGGGACATCGGGCGGGGTGGCGTCGGGTGCCGCGGGCGGTGATGGGGTCATGGCGCGATTCTTTCTTAGCATACCAGTGCGGAACGATGGCGCGGGAAAACCGCCCTCGGCAAGGGTCAATGAGCGAAGAAAATGCCTCCCCGGTCCGCGAAGGCGCTTCGGGGCTGACGTTTGACATTGACCGCCGGGCCAACGGTCCGTTTGCATGGCCGCCGCTTGTGATGAATTTCACAAACTCTCGCCCATGGATTCAAGGCAGGAAACCGAGCCATGATGCAACTTTTGGCCGCATCCACCATCGCCGAAGCCTACCTCCCCGTCCTCGTGATGGCCGTGGTGGCCGTTGGCTTCGCGCTGGTCAGCCTGACGGCTTCCAATTTGATCGGCAAGAAAAAGCCGAACGCCGCCAAGTCCGAACCTTACGAATGCGGTGTGCCTGTCATCGGCAGCGCCCGCAGCCAAGTCAACGTGCGGTTCTATCTGGTGGCGCTCTTGTTCTTGCTGTTCGATATGGAGTTGGTCTATCTGATTGCCTGGGCGCTCTCTGTGCGCGCCCACGTCGCCGCTCCGGGTTTCATGCCCTTCGCCATGGGCCTGATGGCGGTTTACATGATCATCCTCCTCGTGGGATTGCTTTACGAGTGGAAAAAAGGAGCCTTGACATGGAACTAATCGCTGCACCCCCGACAACAGCTAAACCGGGCACACAGGAGGCCACCGGATCGTTGACGATCCAGGCCCCCGAGAACGCCCTGACGAAGACACTTTCCGAGGCGCTGAGCTACTGCCGCCGCAACTCGATCTGGCCCGTGATGATGGGCCTGAGCTGCTGCGCCATCGAAATGATGGGCACCGCGTCCTCGCGTTACGATATGAGCCGCTTCGGCGCCGAGGTGTTCCGCCCCTCGCCGCGCCAGGCGGACCTGATGATCGTGGCTGGCACGGTGACCAAGAAAATGGCCCCCGTGGTGCGCCGCATTTACGATCAGATGACCGAGCCCAAGTGGGTCATCGCCATGGGCGCGTGCTCGTCCTGTGGCGGTATGTACAACGTGTACAGCGTTCTGCAGGGCGTGGATGAGGTCGTGCCGGTGGACATCTACGTCCCGGGCTGCCCGCCCCGGCCCGAGGCCCTGATCTATGGCATCATGCAGTTGCAGAAGAAGCTGCGCCAGGAACCCGTTCACCTGTTCGACTAACAGGCGCGCCTCCTCACCCGCCCCGCCGCCTTTGAGCGCCGGGGCGATTTCGCGTTTTCTCTCATCGACCGGAAAGAGCCGTTCATGTCCATCTACACGGAAAAAATGGAAAAGCTGCATCAGCTTCTGACCAACAAACTGCGTGAGAAGTTCGGCGACGCCATCAGCGACATCCTGGTTCACAACGACAAGAACCCGGAGATGTCTGAAATCACCGTGGTGATGGATCGCTCGGTGGTCACGGAAGCGCTGACCTTCCTGCGAGACGACCCGAGTTTCCAGTTCAATTTCCTGTCGTACCTGACGGCGGTGGATTACCTGGCGATGGGGCGCGACGTTCGCTTCGACGTGGTGTACCACCTGCTGTCGTTGACGAAAGCCCATCGGATCCGCGTCCGCGTGCCGGTGCCAGAGGACGACCCGACGATCAATTCGGTGGTCGGGATCTGGGGGACGGCGGATTTCCACGAGCGCGAGACCTACGACATGTTCGGTCTCATTTTCCAGGGCCACCCGGACCTGCGGCGCATCCTGATGCCCGACGATTGGGAAGGCCACCCGCTGCGCAAGGACTTCCCGCTGGGCGGTGTGAAGAGCTTCTACTTCAAGCGCGCGACGAACCCGCACGCGGGCGAACCGCCGAATTTGGTGCCCCGCATCCGCGTTCAGCAGAGCGACATCTAAGGACCTTCCCCTCCTCGAATCCGAAGCCCCTTTCCTCTCGAAGAAAGACTGACTGATGGCCACCAAACGCGTTGTCGAACAAACTTTCGGAGTCGGTGCCGCCGGCATGGAGTCCATGACCATCAACATGGGCCCGCAGCACCCGTCGACGCACGGCGTGCTGCGCGTGATCCTCGAACTGGACGGCGAGGTGGTGACCGATACGAAGACGATCCTCGGCTACCTGCACCGCGCGAAGGAAAAGCACGCCGAGTTCAAAACGTACCACCAGTTCATTCCCTACACCGACCGTATGGATTACCTGTCGCCGATGTCGAACAACACGGCGTTCGTGATGACGTGCGAGAAGGCGCTGGGGATCGAGATCACGCCGCGCTGCAAGTACCTGCGGACGCTGCTGTGCGAACTGGCCCGCATTTCCGGGCACCTGCTGTGGCTCGGCACGGGGGCGCTGGAACTGGGCGCCATGACGATTTTCATGTGGGCCTTCAAGCAGCGCGAGAAGCTCTACGATATTTTCGAGTACATTTCCGGCGCGCGCTTCACCGTGTCTTACATGCGCGTGGGCGGTGTGATGCGGGGCGATTACCCCGCGTGGCACGACCGGGTGCGCGAATTCCTGGACGGCTACATGGCGGTGCAGGAAGAGATCGAGTTCATGCTGAACGAGAACGAACTGTTCCTGGGCCGCGTGCGCGACATCGGCATCATCAGCGCCCAGGACGCCATCGATCTCGGCCTGTCAGGTCCGTGCCTGCGCGGTTCCGGCGTGAACTGGGACATCCGCCGCGACATGCCCTACCTGGCCTATGACGAGCTGGATTGGGAAGTGGCCGTGGAAACGAAGGGCGACTGCCTGGCGCGCTACTTCGTGCGCATGAAGGAAATGCGCGAAGCCTGGAAGATCGCCTGCCAGTGCCTCGACCGCCTGGAGAAAATGCAGGACGAGCCGGTCAACATCTCGAACAACAAGGTGATTTTCCCGCCGAAGGAAAATGTGAAGAAGAGCATGGAGGACCTGATCCACCACTTCCTGCTCGCGTCCGAAGGCCTGAAGATTCCGGCCGGCGAAGTGTACCACGCGATCGAAGCGCCGAAGGGCGAGTTGGGTTTCTATCTCGTCAGCGACGGCGGCTCGAAGTCCTACCGCCTGGGCATCCGCAGCCCCAGTTTCACGAACCTGCAGGGCCTCCATCCGATGTCGAAGGGCATGCTGCTGGCGGACATCGTCGCCATCATCGCCAGCCTCGACCCGGTCATGGGGGAGGTGGACCGCTGACGCGGTCGTTTAGCGTGCGGCGTCCGTAGCGCAAAGGGGATCGGTCGTAAGAGAAGACGCGATCCGTTGAGCGCAGGACGGTGCATGATTTTCGAATCGCCCGAGTCTTCGCCACATGGCTTATATCGTCCTCTCCATCGCCATCCTCCTCTTCCTCCACAAGGTCTTGGAGGGGATTGTGTGCGCTTCGGGGGACCGGGCCTGGCGCAAGTTGGCCTGGGATTGGGCGACGGCGGGGGTGTTTTTGGCGTTGGTGGCGGGGGCCTGGGTGGCGATTGTGGTGAACCCTGGCTTGCGCCGCGAGTGGGGAACGCTACTTTTTGTCGCGACGCCGTTCCTGGCGGGGGGTGCGCTGCTGTTCGGCTACCTCTCGAAGACGGCGTACGACAATGGTCAGTACGACGATTTGTATGCGGACGGGGACGACCTCCCCGACGACGATGACGACGAGGCGGCGGACCGCAACGAGCCCGCTCCTCAGACACCCTAGGAAGAAGACGAGGCCGCGAAAACCGATGAGCGCCATTCTTGCCGAACGCCACGACGAAATCGAGGCACTTGCGAAACGCTATCCGGGGCGCCGCTCGATCATGCTGCCGCTCCTGTGGATGGTCCAGGAGAAGGAAGGCTGGGTGAGCCAGGAAGCGATGGCGGAAGTCGCCAACGTCGTGGGCTGCACCACCGCCGAAGTGTACGAGGTCGTGTCCTTCTACACCATGTTCCAGCAGAAACCCGTCGGCAAGTACCACATCGGGCTTTGCGATACGCTGTCCTGCGCGATTTGCGGGGCGTTTGAAATTCAGCACTACCTGCACGAAAAGCACGGCATCGAGGTGGGCAAAGTGACCGGGGACGGGCTGTTCAGCCTGGAGCTGGTCGAGTGCATCGGCGCGTGTTCGGTGGCGCCGGCGCTGCTGCTGAACGAAGATCTGCACGGCAACCTGACGCCGAAGAGCCTGGACGCGCTGATCGGCGCGTGCAAGTACGGGCACTAAATCCTTGTCTTTCCAATCTTTTGCTACCCCTCCGGAGGTCGTTGCCTGATGAGCGCCTACGCTGATTTCGAGAAGGTTCTTCTCCCCAACATCGAGAAGGACGAGACCGAGTGGATCGATGCCTACGGCCACTACGAGGCCGCGCAGAAGGCACTCGAAATGGAGCCGGACGCGATCATCGGGGTCATCAAGGACTCGGGCCTGCGCGGCCGTGGCGGCGCGGGCTTCCCCACCGGCATGAAGTGGTCGTTCCTGCCCAAGGGCGTCTTCCCGCGCTATCTGGCGGTGAATGCCGACGAGTCCGAGCCGGGCACCTGTAAGGATCGCCCGCTGATGGAGCAGCGCCCCCACCTGTTGGTCGAAGGCATCATCTGCGCCCTTCGCGCGATTCAGGGCGAGGAAGCTTGGATATACATCCGCGGCGAGTACTACAAGGCGGCGAAAGTCCTGAACAAGGCCGTGCAGGAAGCTTACGACAAGGGCTACCTGGGCGACAACGCCTTCGGCAAGGGCGTGCGGTGCCACATCACCGTGCACCGGGGCGCCGGGGCCTATATCTGTGGCGAGGAAACGGCCCTGCTGACCAGCCTGGAAGGCTATCGCGGCTATCCGAAGCTGAAGCCGCCCTTCCCCGCCGTAACCGGTTTCTATGCCAAGCCGACGATTATCAACAATGTCGAGACGATCATCGACACGGGCATCATCCTCAAGCGCGGCGCCGAGTGGTTCAAAGGCATGGTCCATGAACGCACCACCGGCATGCGCCTCTACAGCGTCAGCGGCCACGTGAAAAAGCCCGGCGTGTACGAGCTGCCGCCGACGGTGACGCTGAAGCAACTGATCTATGACGTGTGCGGCGGCATCCGGGGCGACCGGAAGCTGAAGTTCGTGATCCCCGGCGGTTCATCGGTGCCGTGGCTCAAGCCCGACCAGATCGACATTCCGCTGAGCCACGAAGGCGTGGCGGCGGCCGGGTCGATGCTCGGGTCGAGCGCCGTGATGGTGATGGACGAGACGGTTCCGGCGCCGTGGGCGCTGGCCAACCTGTCGCACTTCTACCGCCACGAGAGCTGTGGCCAGTGCACGCCCTGCCGGGAAGGCAGCGCCTGGATGCACAAGATCCTGCAACGCATTTGCGCGGGCCAGGGCACGATGGACGACCTGGAAACGCTGAAGAGCATCGCTGGCGAAGGCAAACCCGGCAGCGGCATGATCTCGGGCAAGAGCATCTGCGCCCTGGGCGACGCCGCCGCGTGGCCCGTCGGGTCGGCGCTGATTCAATTCTGGGACGAATTCGTGGACGCGGTGAAGAAGGGCGCGCCGATTGCGCCGCCGCGATTCTGGATGGCGGACGGCGAGTTCGTGTACGATGAAGCGCCAGTGATGGCGGGGGCTCACTGAGGGGAGGGGAAAAAAGTTTCGAGTTTCGCGAGATTTTCTCTGGACAAAGCCCAACAGGAGGCGCTAACGTTTTTTTACAGCGTCGGAGAGATACAGACGCTGACTCCCCCCACACCAAATCTTGGGACGGCGGATGTCCCCGCACTCCGTCGATCCCCCGAATCGGCCCTCCCCCAGGGCCGGTTCCCCTTTTTAAGGCCTGCCGCCGAACCCTCCCCATCCGATTGACGGCTCGCGGCCAAGGTGGCCAGGATTCGCTTCACCTTATCCCGTTTGCGCCTATCCGCCGCCATCCCCCACCCATGATCGAAATTCGCGAAGGCGACAACCTGACCATTCTGCGCGAGATGGCCGCCGGGTCGGTGAACCTGATCTACATCGATCCACCGTTCAACACCGGCAAACGCCAGAAGCGATACCGTGTGAAAACCGTGCACGACGACGAAGGCGGCGACCGGCAGGGGTTTCTGGGCCGGCGGTACCGCACGGAAAAGCTGGTGTCGTTGCAGGGGTATGACGATCAGTTTGGCGATGACTATTTGCCGTTTCTGGCGCCCCGGCTCGAGGAAGCGCACCGGCTTCTGGCGCCGACGGGGAGCCTGTTTTTTCACTGCGACCCGCGCGAGAGCCATTACTGCAAGGTGCTGCTGGACGAGATTTTCGGCCGCGCCAGTTTCCTGAACGAAATCATCTGGTCCTATGATTACGGCGGCCGGCCCAAGACGCGCTGGCCCGCGAAGCACGACACGATTTTCTGGTACGCGCGGGACCCGGCCCACTACACCTACAACTACGACGCCATCGATCGCATTCCCTACATGGCGCCGGGCCTCGTCGGGCCGGAAAAAGCGGCGCGGGGCAAGACACCGACGGACGTCTGGTGGCAAACCGTGGTGCCGACAAACGGCAAGGAAAAGACCGGCTATCCGACCCAGAAACCCATCGCCATCATCCGGCGCATCGTCGCCGTGCACAGCAACCCCGGCGAGACGGTGATGGATTTTTTCGCGGGCAGCGGCACCCTGGGCGCGGCGGCGGCGGAGCTGGGGCGCGACGCCATCCTGATCGACAACAACCCGGAAGCCATCGCGGTGATGAAGCGGCGGCTGGCCGGGGCGAACCCTAAGGTGAGGAAACTGAAGCGTTGGCAGGCGCCGCTAGAGGAGGCCGAGGGCCCCGAGGACAAGACCGAGTAGCCCCCCGGCGGGAACGACCCAGAGCGCGCTGACGCGAAAGCGCAGGACCGCCACGGCGCTGGCGAGGCCGATGGCGGCGGCTCCCCAGGAGTCGGCGACGACGGCGGAGAGCTGGATCAGGACCGCCGCGATCAAGCCCATAGCGGCGACGTTGACGCCATCGAGCAGGGCGGCGGTGAAGGCGTTCTTGCGGAGCGCTTTGACCCGGTGATGAACCAGGGGTACAAAACAAAAACTGGGTAGAAAAATTCCAGCCGTGGCGACAATCGCCCCCGGCCAGCCCGCCAGCAGATAGCCGATAAAGGTCGCGGTGGAAAGCACCGGGCCGGGCGTGAACTGGCCCAGGGCGACGGCGTCGAGGAGTTGCTGCCGGGTTAGCCAGCCGCGTTCGTCAACCAGGCCACCCTCGAGAAACGCGATCAGGACGTAGCCGCTGCCGTAAAGAACCGCGCCGATCTTGAGGAAGAAAAGGCCCAGGGCGGCGAGGCTGACGGGCGCTAAGGCGGCGGCGCCGGCAGCCGTAGCAAGGGTGCCGGTGGTGGCGGCGGAGGCGGGCCCTGCGGCGCCGAGGGCAAGGAGGCCGGTGGCTTTGGCGGCGGTGGCTTTCGCCGGGCGGGCTTTGGCGAGGAGCGCCCAGAGGAGGCCGCTGGCTGCGAGGAGGGTGATTTCGCCCGCGCCCAGGAGCGACGCGGCCACGACGCCGGCGCCGAGCAGGGCGAGGCCGGGGCCTTTGATGGCCTTCTTGCCGAGCTTCCACAACGCCCCGGCGATGACGGCTAGGACGGCGGCTTGGATACCGGCCAGCAAAGGTTTTGCCTCGGGTACAGATCCGAAACGGACGTATAGCCACGCGGCGATGCCGGTCAGCAGCACCGCCGGTCCCAGGAAGCACGCCCCCGCCACCAGGAGCCCCCGCCACCCGGCGCGGGCCATACCGACGTGTAGCGCCATTTCTGTCGAATTCGGCCCCGGGATCAGGTTCGTGACGCCCAGAAAATCGAGGAAGTCCTGATGCGTCAACCACCCGCGCCGCGTCACCACCTCGTCCTCGAGCATGGCGATGTGGGCGGCGGGGCCTCCGAAGGCGGTGAAGCCAAGGCGGAGAAAAAGCGCGGCGAGTTCTCTCAGGGGGCCTGCGGCGGGCATCGATTAACTCCCGGGTTGGAGGGAAGAAGGTTACCGATTGGTTGAGGCCTCGTTACACCCGCCGCAACGAAAAGCCCTCACCGGCCGCCCGCCGCTCCATTCCGTCTTGCCTTGCGGCGCGGAGGCCTCCTAGCGTTTGTGCACTTCATTCCGGGGAAACGGCGAGGCCCTTGTCCCTTCGCCCCGCCCGCCCGCGCGGCGTCCCCGACAGCACAGAGAGAGTTTCCGACCTATGAGCATCACCTCCACCTCTGCCGAAGGCGCCGCGGTCACGACCGGCACCAAGGGCTTGCACCTGTTCACCAGCGAGTCCGTCTCGGAAGGCCACCCCGATAAGGTTTCCGACGCCATCAGCGACGCCGTTCTGGACGCCTGCCTGGCCCAGGACAGGGCCTCGCGGGTTGCCTGCGAGACGTTCGTCACCACCGGCCTGGTGGTGGTCGGCGGCGAAATCACCACAAAATCCGTCCTGAACGTGCAGCAAATCGTGCGCGATACGATCCGCAAGATCGGCTACACCAAGCCCGAGTACCGCTTCGATTCCGAGTCCTGCGGTGTGCTGAACGCGATTCAGCAGCAGAGCGCGGACATCGCCATGGGTGTCGACCGCAGCGAACCCAAGGAGCAGGGCGCCGGCGATCAGGGCATGATGTTCGGCTACGCGAGCGACGAAACGCCCGAACTGATGCCGCTGCCGATTCTGCTGGCTCACAAACTGACGGAAAAAATGGCCGATGTGCGCCGCAACGATCCGACGATGTCGTGGCTGCGCCCCGATTCGAAGAGCCAGGTCACCATCGAATACGACAACGAAACGCCCGTGCGCATCGACACGGTGGTTATCAGCACCCAGCACGATCCGGAAATCGAGAACGAGGACATCCATCGCCTCGTGATCGAGAAGGTCATCAAGCCCGTTCTGCCGAGCGGGTTGGTGAAGAGCGAAATCAAATACCACATCAATCCGACGGGCCGCTTTGTCATCGGCGGCCCCCACGGCGACACGGGCCTGACGGGCCGCAAGATCATCGTGGACACCTATGGCGGTAAGGGCGCCCACGGCGGCGGCGCCTTCAGCGGCAAGGACCCGAGCAAAGTCGATCGTTCGGCGGCTTACTTCGCCCGCTATCTAGCCAAAAACATCGTGGCGGCGAAGCTGGCCAAGCGCGCCGAGGTGCAGCTCGCCTACGCCATCGGCGTCGCCGAGCCCGTCAGCGTGCTGGTCGAGACCGATGGCACCGGCGTGATGCCCGACATCGAACTGGCCAAGCTGCTGCGCAAGACCATCGACATGCGTCCCCGGGCCATCATCGAACGCCTGGACCTGCTGCGTCCGATTTACAGCCTGACGAGCGCCTACGGTCACTTTGGCCGCGAACTGCCCGAGTTCACGTGGGAGAAGCGGGACCTGGCGGACGAGTTGAAGTCGGCGTAACGGCCCACCATGTGGCGCAGGCACTTTAGCCCTTGGCTCTCAGCACACAGGCAAGAGTGCCTGTGCCACATTTAAAGAGAGCACCGGCAGCCCGTGTAGCACAGGCTCTCCAGCCTGTGCTCCGCAGCGTTTCACGTGAAAAACTCTCGCCTCTGTCCTTCGCCAATCTCAACCGAGAGCTTTGTTTCTATAACAGTTACGGGCGTGGGAGGGGGCGGGCTGGTCACGGCCGGGACGGCCGTGTTACCTTTTTAGGGGCGCTCTGATGCCTTCTTCGACTCCGGAAAAGCCCGCCCCGGCCCAGCCTCCCGCCCTGAACGTGGGCGGTGCGATGCGGCTGACGGCCATTGGCATCATGGTCAGTCTGTGCCTGGCGGCGCTGAAGATCGTCACCGGTGCCGTGGGCAATTCGTACGCTCTGATCGCCGATGGGATCGAGTCGCTGGCGGATATCGTGACGTCCGTGGTGGTGCTGTTCGGCATCTACATGTCGATCCGGCCGCCGGATGAAAAGCACCCCTACGGCCATGGCAAGGCGGAGACGCTGGCGGGCTTCGTGGTGGCGGGGACGCTGCTGTTAGTGGCGGGCCTGATCGCGTGGCACAGCGTGCGGGAAATCCAGACGCCGCATCATGCCCCGGCGTGGTTCACGCTGCCGGTGCTGGTGGTGGTCGTGGGGGCGAAGTACGCGCTATCGCGGACGTTGAGGCGCATGGGGGCCGAGATGAAGTCGCTGGCGATGGAGAGCGACGCGCTGCACCACATTTCCGACGCCATCACGTCCGCCGCGGCCTTCGTCGGGATCGCTATCGCACTGATCGGGGGGCCGGGCTGGGAGGCGGCCGACGATTGGGCGGCGCTGTTGGCGTGCTCGGTGATTGCGTACAACGGCATCAATTTCCTGCGCCGCAGTATCGACGACATGATGGACGCCAACGTCGGGCACGAGGTCGAAGCGGAATTGCGCGCCATCGCCCGCGCGGTGCCCGATGTGGTCGATATCGAAAAATGCCGTGTGCGCAGGAGCGGGCTCGGCCTGCTGATGGACATCCATGTCGAGGTGGATGGGGATCTGACGGTTTCCCAGGGCCACGACATCGCCGGGGCGGTGAAGCGCACCCTGATCGACAGTCCGTACAACGTGCGCGACGTGGTGGTGCATATCGAACCGGCTCCGGGATTCGAGGGCGGGTGCTGAGGTAGCGGCGGGCGGCGGCCGAACGGGCGCTTTTGGTGGACAAGAGCACGTCATACCCGTTTAGGTTCTGACCGATGAATTCGGCAGAGCGCATGTCGCCCTGGCCCTTCCACCCCATGAAGCACACCGCCCACAGAACGCGGCAAGACCCCCACCCTATGCGCCTGAAAAAACTCCTTCTTCTCAATCCGCCGACTGGCCTGTATCGCCGCGACGACCGGTGCCAGTGCACCGTGGAGGATCAGACGGTGCAGATTGTCTTTCCGCCGATGGACTTGGCGCTGGCGGCGGCCTGCAGCGAGCGCTTGGGCACCGAGTGCCGCATCGAGGACTATCCCGCCACGAACCGCGGTTGGGAGGCCTTTCTGGCCGATGTGGAAGAGTTCCAACCCGACGGCATCATGATCAACACGACGACCGCCACGATGGCGGGCGATCTGGAAACGTGCCGTCTCGCCAAGGAGTTGCTGCCCCATGTGGTGACGCTGGCCAAGGGCGAAACGTTGATCGTGAACGCCAAGACGGTGCTGCGCGATCACCCCGAGGTGGACGTGATCCTGCCCAACGAGGCGGAGGAAGCGGTGGCGGAAATCGCCGAGGGCCGGCCTTTCTGCGCCATCAAGGGCCTGCATTTCCGCAGCGATTTGCTCGACCGCTTCGGCGAACGGCCGAACGAAAACCTAGTCGTGCCAGAGGGCAAAGCCCAGGTGGCGGGCCGCCTGCGCAAGCGTTTCGGGGAGGAAGTTCCCGCCGCGATCCTGGCCGGGGCGGAGGCGGAGAACGTGTTCTTCACCGGCAAGAGGGACCTGCCGGCGAAGCTGGACGAGCTGCCGCTGCCCGCGCGTCACCTGCTGCGCAACGAGGTCTATATCTCGCCCGAGACGGGGCGTCCCCTGACCGTGGTGCATGGCAATCGTGGCTGCCCGAGCAAGTGCGTCTATTGCCCGGCGGGGGTGCTGACGGATTTCACGGTGCGCTTTCGCTCGACGGAGAGCGTTGTGGATGAGTTGGCCGAATGCGTGGCGAAGTACGGCATCCGCGAGTTCCTCTTCCACGGCGACACGTTCACGATCAACAAGCGCTGGCTGATGCGGCTCTGCGATCAGATCGTCGAGCGCGGGCTGGATATTCACTGGGGCTGCAACAGCCGCGTCGACACGATGGACGACGAACGGGCCGCGGCAATGAAGCGCGCGGGTTGCTGGGTCGTGGCCTTCGGTATCGAAACGGGCGATGCGGACATGCTGGTGCAAATGAAGAAGGACGCGACGCTGGAGCAGGCGCGCGAGGCGGTGGCCTGCTGCAAGCGCAATGGCCTGCGGACCCACGCGTTCATGGTGATCGGACTGCCGTGGGAGACGGAGGAAACGCTCGAGCGGACCTATCAATTCCTCAAGGACCTGGACCCGGACTTCTTCGATTTCAACCTGGCGACGCCGCTGCCGGGCACCGAACTGCACGAAATCGCGTTGCGCGAGGGGCTGTTCGAGGCGAGCTACGACCCCGCCCGCGCGGGCTACGCCACCGGCGGCATCCGGACGCTGTCGGGCATGTCGAGCGCCCAACTGGTCAAATGGCGCCGCGAGCACCTGCTCAAGATGTACCTGCGGCCGCGCTACATCAGCCGCATGCTCCTGAAAGCCGGCGGCCCGCGCCAGACCTTCCAATACGTCAAGGCGGGCACGAAACGGCTGGGGCAATTGGTCCTGCCGAAAAAACCGGCCGAGCCGGTCGGGGCCTGATTTGGCCGCAGATGGATGCAGATGAATAAGATAAGAATCAAAATCCCATTTCTCCTATTTATCGGCGGCTAAAACCTTGTCCGATCCGGATGTCTCCATCGTCGTCGCCAATTGGCAGGGCGCCGACGTGATCGCGCGGTGCCTGAGCAGCTTGCAGCTCTCGGCGCGGGCGAGCGGGCGCTCCTGCGAGCTGATCTGCGTGGACGACGCCAGCACGGACGAGTCGGTGGCCCTGATCCGAGAGCGATTCCCTCGCGTGCGGCTGGTGAAAACGCCGCGGAACCGGGGCTTCGCGGTCACGGTGATGCGCGGCGTCTCCGCGGCGCGGGGGCGTGTGGTGGTGCTCTGCAACAACGACCTGAGCGCGAAGGAGCCGTTTATCGGCAACCTGACGCGGTGGTTTTTCGAGGACGCAGGCGAAGCGCCTCTCTTCGCCGTCAGCGCCCGCACGATGGACTGGTACGATGGCGCCCCGAACCAGGTCTGCATGGGCGCCGTGTGGCGCGGCGGCCGGGTGACGCCAGCCTATCGCACGCCAGAGCGGGCGGCGGAATGCCTGTTCGTTCAGGCCGGTGCGGCGGCCTACGACCGGGCGCTGTTTCTGCGGCTGGGCGGGCTGGCGCGGCTGTTCGAGCCGGGCTACTGGGAGGACTACGACCTGAGCTACCGCGCGGCCAAGGCAGGCTACCGCAGCCTTTACGACCCAGAGGCGGTGGCGCTGCATATCGGCGGCGGGTCGATGACGAAGCGTTATGGCCGCGAGGCCGTGGAGGCGATGAAGGCGCGCAACCATCTGCTGTTCGAGTGGGCGAACCTGACGGACCCTGGACTGTTGATGAACCATGGGTTACGACTGCCGGTGTCGGTGGCCCAGGAATGGACGCGGGGCAACCCCAGGCGCCTGACGCGCGGGTTTTTCGGGGCGCTGCGTCGTCTGCCTCGGGTGCTGAGGCACCGCCGCCGCCTCGGCCGTCCGGCGGTGGGGGACAGGGAGTTGCTGAAGCGATTCGAGGACTTCACGCCCTCCTACTGAGAGTCCGCTTTCATTGCGTCAGCGGCGGCGCTTCGCCCGCGGGAACGGGCGAGGGGCGTCAGTAGCGCACCAGGTCCCGGATGCTCGTGAAGACATCGTCGGTTTGGGGGAGGATGCGGTCCTCGAGAACCGGCGAGTAGGCTACCCAGCAGGGCAGGCTGGCGACGCGGCGAATGGGGGCGTCGAGCCATTCGAAGCAGTGCTCGGAAATCAGCGCCGCGATTTCTCCCGCGAACCCGCCGGTCAGGCCTTCTTCGCAGGCGATGACGACGCGGTGGGTGCGGCGGACGCTCTCGAAGATGGTGTCTTCGTCGAGGGGATTGAGGGTGCGGATATCGATGACTTCGGCTTCGTAGCCGTCTTCGCGGGCGAGCCGTTCGGCGGCTTCCAGGCTTTTCTGGACCAGAGCGCCCCAGGTGACGATGGTGATGTCGCGGCCTTGGCGGCGGGTGGCGGCCTTGCCGAAGGGCAGCGTGTACTCCGCGCCGGGGTAGGGGGTGCGGTTGTAGGTCTGATAGTACAGGTGCTTAGGCTCGAGGAACAGCACCGGATCGTCGCAGCGGATGGCGGTGCGCAGGAGGCCGGCGGCGTCCTGGGCGTTGCTGGGGTAGGCGATGCGCAGGCCGGGGCATTGGGTGAAGATGCCTTCGCCGGTTTGGCTGTGGTAGATCGAGCCGCCGCGCAGGTAGCCGCCGATGGGGACGCGGACCACCACCGGGGCGGTCCAGGCGCCGCCGCTGCGATAGCGCATGGTGGCCATTTCCAGGCGGAGCTGCTGCATCGCCGTCCAGATGTAGTCGAAGAACTGGACCTCGACCACGGGGCGCAGGCCCCGCGCCGCCATGCCGATGGCGCGGCCGACGATGTTGGCTTCGGCGAGGGAGCCGTTGAAGCAGCGGTGCTTACCGAAGCGCTTGGTCAGCCCGGCGGTGACTTTGAAAACACCGCCCTTGCCGTTGCAGGTGGCCAGCGCTTCCTCGCGCGAGGCGTCGGCGACATCCTGGCCGAAAACGACGATGCGCTCGTCGCGCTCCATTTCGTCGTGCAGCGTCTGGTTGATGGCTTTGGCCAGGGGAATGGGCTCGGCGCCGGGCTCCTCGATGGGCAGGTGCTTGCCGTAGAGTTCTTCGTCGAGGGGGCTGTTCTCGGTGGCGTAGAGGTGATCGGTGGCGGTGTCCGGGTCCGGTTTGGGGGCCTCGACGGCGGCGGACATGGCGTGGCGCACCTCGCGTTCGACTTCGCGGCGGGCTTCTTGCAATTCTTCGGCGGTGACGAGACCGCTTTCGAGGAGGCGGCGCTCGGCCACCAGAAGCGGACAGCGGCTCGCCTCCTCGGCGATTTCCTGGGCGACGCGGTAGTTGCGCTGGTCGTCGGAGAGGGAGTGGCTGTAGGGCCGCACCGTGGTGGCGCGGACAAGGACGGGGCCGTAAATGCCAGATCGCATTTTCGCCACGAGAGCGCGCAATTGCTCGACGCAGCCGATGACGTCCGTGCCATCGATGGTCAGGGTCGTCAGGTTCGGCATGCCCTGCATGGCGCGGGCGATGTCGCCGCCGGGCACGTTGTCCTCGACGGGGGTGGAGATGGCGTAGCCGTTGTCCTCGACGACGGTGAGGAGGGGCAGGTTCTGGATGCAGGCACTCCAGATGGCTTCCTGGAATTCGCCCTGATGGGTGGTGCCGTCGCCGAGGGTCATGAGGACCACTTCACCGTCCTGGAAGTGATTGGCGCCAGCGGCCAGCTTCTTCCAGATGCGGCCAGCTTCGGCGGCGCCGACGGCGTGGTTGCAACGGCTGCCAGTGACGCTGGAGACGGTGACGAGATTTTTGTCGGGCATGGAGAAATGGCAGGGCATTTGACGCCCAGCGCTCGCCGGATCGTCGGCGGCGCCAACGGCCTGGAGCAGCATGTCGAGCGGCGTGGTGCCCAAATGCAACGCGAAGGCCCGATCGCGATAGTACAAAAAGAACCAGTCGCGGGTGGGATCGAGAACGTGGGCCAGGGCCGTCTGGATCGCTTCGTGGCCCGCGGAACTGATTTGAAAATACGCCTGGTTGCGCTTCTTCAGGGTGATTTCCGCGTCATCCAAACACCTCGACGTGACCATCGTTCGGTAGAGCGCGAGAGCCTCCGCGGAGGTGATGGAGTGCGCGGGCGCTTGAGTTTGGGCCTTGAGCATGGGCGGAGGCTCCGTTCAGGATGAGGGGAAAGTGGCGGTGCGATCCTGGGTCGACATGGCTTGGCGTTGCATCTGTTAGACCGATAGGAGCAAACTCCTGCCCCTCCTTGCAAGGAGAAGGCGGGCCCTTTTGAGTGGCCGCTAATCAATCACTTACATAAAATCGAACGCGTCACGAGTAGACCTGGAAGAAAATGGACGAATCGACCCGTAATAGAAGCAAGGGAAATGCCCAAAGCCGGACAAATTGGCTATGGGCTGCCTTTTTTCTTTTCCTCGCCTTCGCCTTTTGGGGCGGCCGTCCCATCAGCGAAACCAGCGAGGGGCGCTATGCGGAAGCCGCCCGCGAAATGTTCGCCGCCAAGACCCCCGGCGACGGCGTGGACGAGCGGGGCAACTGGCTCGTGCCCGCGATTTCCGGCCAGCCCCACTTGACCAAACCGGCCCTGACCTACTGGGCGATCAACGGCGGCATGGCGATCTTCGGGGTGAACGCTTACGGCGCCCGCTTCGCCCATGCGCTGGCGTTCCTCGGAACCATCGGCTGCGTTTTTCTGCTGGGGCGGATGTGGGGATTTCGCCGGTCGCAGGCTCTGGCCGCTTGTCTGGTCTATGCGACGGCGGTGATGCCTTTCGCCACGGGCCGCGTGTTGACGACCGATGGGCTGCTGGTTTTTTTCGAAACGCTTGGAGTGCTGGGCGCCTGGGGCGTGTGGAGCGGCGCCCGCCGCGCCGGGCTCTGGCGCGGCGTCTTCTGGCTCGCCTTCGCCCTGGCCTTCCTGACCAAGGGCCCGCCGTCCTGGCTGCCGATCCTGGCGTTGATCGCGTACTGGGCGGCGAGCGGCCGCAACACCTCCCTCCGCGGGCGCCTGTTCTTTCACCCCATTACACTCGTCTATTTGCCGCTCTTTCTGCTGCTGTCGTTTTCCTGGTACCTGATGGTGATTCAGGAGGGCCACGCGACCCTCGGCTATTTCCTGGGCGATGAGTTGCGCGACCGCGTGCTGACCGACGAGCACGACCGCAACAACCCGCCGTGGATTTACCTGGCGGTACTGGCGCTGGGGCTGGGGCCGTGGTCCGTGCTGTGGCCCCGGCTGGCGCGAAAGATCTGGAGCCACAAATCCGGCACCGGCCTCGGCACGCGGCTACGGGGTCTGGCCCCCTGGCAGGTCTTTTCGCTATTCTGGTTCGTGCTGCCGCTCACGGTCTTTCTGCTGTCGAAGAGCCGCCTGCCGCTCTACGTGGCGCCGCTGTTCGTGCCGCTCTGCCTGGCCATGGGAAAAATCGCGGTGGACGAGCGCTGGCCCTGGTTCCAACGCCAGAGCCCGGGCCGGCGCCGGTTGCTCCTCGGCGCGGGGGCGGTCTGGGTGCTTGGCCTCGTCCTGATGACCGCGGATCCGGCCGCCCGGCTCTACAACCGGACTTACAAGGACTTTGGCGAGCGGTTGGCCGCGTCGGGCCTGCTCGCCGACCCTAGTGTGCGGCCCTATTTCACCTTTGGCGACGCCCGCACCACCGTCCAATTCTATGCCGGGCGCGCGATCCCGGCGCTGAAGGAAGGCGATGGCGACGATTTCAGCGGCGACGAAGTGATGCTCTTCGATCACGAACTGGCCCGATCGGGGTTGCGCGGCATCTATATCACCAAGGAAAGCCGCCGCGATGAAGTCGATGACTACGAACGAGCCACGCGGCTGTTGATCGAGACGGAGGAACTGGTGGCCTTCGAGTTCGTCCGCGAGGTGGCCGATAGCCACATTCCAAGGCTCAAGGCCGAAGAAGCGGCGAGACGACTGGCTTCTGGACAGCCATAGTTCGCTAACAGTCTCACAATCCGAAGAATCGCCTTCATTCGCGAAGAATTTCTGTTGCCCGAGCCATGCGGACAAAGCAAGACTGATCCAAGTTTTTTCAGTCAATCGAGTCTCGCGTCCAGCCGTTCCTGTGACCTCCTGACGGGGGGAATGAATCCGGGTGGACCGAAGTCTTCCCAGGAGTCCCCCTATGGCGGCGAAGAAGCCCTCCGTTAAGAAGTCCCGCGGCGGAAAGGACGCCAAACCGGCGGCCTCTCGCGGCAAGAATTCGGCGGGCGATTCGCCCTCCGCCCCGCCGGTCGAGCGTATGATGAACGTCGTGCCGGATACGCTCGATTTCCGCGACCGGCTTTTTGAGCGCTCGCTCGTGCATGTGCCGTCGGAAATCGACCTGCCCCTGTGGAAAGCGCACAATGTCCCGATCCTGGACCAGGGAACGGAGGGCGCCTGCACCGGATTCGCCCTGGCAACGGTGGTTCATCAGCAAATGCGGACCCGGTTGCCGCGCCCCGACGCTGAGCACGTCAGTCCCAGGATGCTTTACGAAATGGCCCGTCGCTACGACGAATGGCAGGGCGAGGACTACGAAGGATCGAGCGCCAGAGGCGCCATGAAGGGGTGGCAGAAGCACGGGGTCTGCCGCAAAGACCTCTGGGAAGCCGACGCCGCGGACAATACGCTGAGCGCCGCGAGGGCGCAGGACGCCGCCCGGCGACCGCTCGGCGCGTACTTCCGTGTGCCGCATCAGGACCTGGTAGCGATGCACTGCGCCATCGCGGAAACCGGCTCCATCTACGCCACCAGTTCGGTGCATCGCGGCTGGAACCAAGTCAGCGCAGACAACTCGAAGATCCAACCTCATGAGCAGATCATCGGCGCCCACGCCTATGTGATCGTCGGCTATACCAGCGAAGGCTTCTGGATTCAGAACTCT
The DNA here is from genome assembly GCA_040219255.1 of Sumerlaeia bacterium. GTDB lineage: Bacteria > Sumerlaeota > Sumerlaeia > SLMS01 > JAHLLQ01 > JAVJSW01. The sequence goes on along the minus strand of JAVJSW010000056.1, from coordinate 62,206 downwards.
TGGGGCAAGGCCTGGGGCGGGGGCGGTTACGCGCTGCTGACGTACGACGATTGGCTGGCGAACGCGATGGACGCATGGGTCGCTCGCATGGGTGTTTTCGTGAAGCTGGAACGGCCGCTGTCGGTGGCTCGGCTGATGACGACCGCAGGCGGAACGACGGAGGGGTACTCGACCGCCGAGTTGGCGCCTCACATCGTCAGCATCGGCAACGACGGAAGGTTGCGCCAAGGCGGCCAGTTCGGCACCGGGGAGGCGGAAGTGCGCAACCTGGTGAGCCAGTCGCTGCCGCAGGCCACCGGCAACTGGACGAAGAAGCGCCTCCTCTTCTACGCGCACGGAGGCCTCGTTTCCGAGAAATCAGCCATCGAGCGTGTCGCGGAGTACCGCCAGGCGCTGCTGAAGAACGAAGTCTATCCGCTCAGTTTCATCTGGAAGTCGGATTTCTGGACCACCATTACAAACATCTTGCAAGACGCCTTTAGCCGGCGCCGGCCGGAAGGGTTCCTGAGCGGAGCCTGGGACTTCATGATCGACCGGTTCGACGATTTCCTCGAACCGGTGGCGAAAAACCTGGGGGGCGAGCAAGTCTGGGGCGAGATGAAGGAAAACGCCATTCGCGCCACGAGCCTGGAGAGCGGCGGTGCCCGCTTCTTCCTCGACGAGTTCGCCAAGTTGGTGAATCAGGACGCGTCCTATGAAGTTCACATCGCCGGCCACAGCGCCGGTTCGGTCTTCATGGGGCCGTTCGTCTCATACCTGGCGACCGAGGGCCGTATCGGCAAGGGACCGCTGCGCGGGAAGACCGGACTCGGCATCCCCGTCAAGAGCGTGACTCTGTGGGCCGCCGCCTGCACGATCGAGCTTTTCCACGAAACCTACGCGCCTCTGCTGCGAAGCGGCCAGATCGAGCACCTGACGCTGTTCAACCTGACCGACGACGCGGAACAGGACGATCATTGTTCGAGAATCTACAACAAGTCGCTTCTCTATCTCGTCTCGAACGCCTGCGAGAAGAGCCGCCGCACCCCGCTCTTGGGCATGATGCGTTACGTTGAGAAAGACTCCGGCCTCAAGGCGTTCATCCGCAGTGGCAAAGTCAGCGTCATCACGTCGCCGAACAAGGAGCCGAAGCGAAGCCGCGACGCCTCGCAGGCGACGAGCCATGGAGCCTTCGACGACGACAAGGACGGCGCTGTCTCGGCGACGTTGGCCCGGATTCTGGGCGCGGCGAGCGTGCCCAAGGACGAGGTGAAAATGGCCCCCAGCCAGGATCACCTGAAACGCCGGCGGCTCCAGGCCCAGGAATCGGCCTTTCAGGAGAAGTAGCCCCTACTCCCCGCCCAGCAATCGGTGCGTCCACCCATCGTCCAGCATCCGCGACACGATGCGGGCGATGTTGCGGACGTCGTCGATGCCCCGGTGGTGGATGCCTTCGAGTTCCAGGCCGTAGTTCCTCAGCGCTCCCGCCATGCCCATGGGACGGGCGAGGCCGAGGAACTTGGCGTGGTTGTGTTTGAGGCTGATGTGGCGGTCGCCGAAAGGATAGACCACGCCTTTGCGCTCGCACTCGGCCTCGAGCTGTTTGCGGTCATAGAAGCCCCAGGAACTGAATACCGCGCTGCCGTGGGCTTCGCCGAAGGCGACGAGGGCCGCGAGGGCCTCGGCGAAGGGGCAACCGCCATCGACCTGATCCTGGGTGATGGTGGTCAGTTCGGTGCAGAAGGGGGTGAGGTGGGGTGAGAACTCGGGCCGCACGAAGCGCTGGAATTCCGCCCGGACTTCGCGCGTGCGGGGGTCGAGAACCAGGGCGCCGATTTCGATGACTTCGCTGAAGAATCCGGCGGGGGCTTTGCCTTCGTGGCAGGTCGCTTCCAGGTCCACGATGAGCAGCGGCTTCATGAAAAATCAGTCTTCCTTGGCGGCCTGCGTCAACAGGTGGGCGCGCTTGATGAAGCCGTACACGTCGAAGGCGCGCGCGTCCTTGTGGTCGTAGGGGGCGGGCAGGCGTTCGTCCGGCGGCGGGTAATTGCTGGGGTAGGTGGCCACGGCCTGGGCGCAATGGGCGGTGTCTTCCGGCAAAGCGTCGAAGGTGCGGTCGATGGTGGCGCCGGAGACGGCCTCCAGCTCCTCGCAGAGGTCGTCGGCGGTGGCTTCGTCGGTGCTCAGGAAAGAGGCGAAATCGAAGAGGGCCACATCGATGCGGGGGGTGATAGGGGTGGAGCGGCGATGGAAGTCGAGGAGTTGGGTGGTGGTGCCGTCCTCTCGCCCGACGGTGCCGACGGTGACGCAGATCAGGTCTTCGAAGGGGCAGTAGAGGGGCTGGCCACCGAAGTCTTTCACCGCCATGCCTCCAGCGCCGTAGTTGGCGCTTTCCGCCCAGATAATCAGGGCGCCGTTGAGTTCCGTGTCGGAGACGATGAAGCTCTCAACGCCGAGGGCGTGAAGCTGGCTGTGCAGGCCTTCGGCGTTGGGTTTCTTGGCGAAGCGGCGAATGACGTGGTAAGTGCGCGAGGCGAGGATGGCGGCCAGTTCGGCCTCGTCCTTCTCGATCAGGCGGGACAGGGGGCGCATCGGACCGGTGAATTCCTCCGCCTGGGGCGGGAGAACGATGTAGTAGGTCTGCTGAGGAGTCCGTGCCGCCATGGAAGAAACAAGGTGTCCAGTGGGAGATGCCGTGTATGGGCAAGGACGGTGACGCCGCGCCCCCGGCGGTGGCAACCCCAATGGAAATGAGCGCCCCGCCAGCCAGTGAAATTTTTATGAGCATCGCGCTCCGGGGCAGCGTCATATGCCGGGCGGATCGCACTTTCCGGATTGCCAACGGAGCCACTCGGCGCCTCACATGGTTGTAAGCGTGATTTTCTGTGCCGGGGCCCAACGCCCCCGCATCCCAACATACAAGGTTCCCAACACCGATGAAAAAGACCCTGCTCCCCCTCCTCGCCCTGACATGCGCGGTTTTCGCCTTCGCGGGCTGCTCGAAGGACTCCGAGCCCGCCGCCACGACCACGACGGCGACGACGACGAAATCGAACGAAACCGCCGACAAGGTCTCCGCCGAAGTTGAAAAGGCGACCGACAAGGCCAAAGAAGCCATCGCCGAAGCGGAAGCGTCCGTGAAGGAAGCGGCGGAAGAAGCCGAAGCCGCCATCGAAGACGCCAAGGCCAACGCCACTGAGGCGATGGACGACATGAAGGCCAAGGCCGAGGACGCCAAGACCGAAGTCAATGAGATGATGGAAGAGGCCAAAGAATCCGCCGCTGACGCTCAGCAAGAAGCGGAAGCGGGTCTGGAAGACGCCAAGGCCAGCGCCGAGGAAAATATCGAGGAGGGCCGGAAGGCCTTCAGCGATGGGCTGAAGAAGTTGCAAGGCAGCACCGGCGAGTAATCGGCGCTCCGGCCCCCGTTTTTCACATTGGAATTCCCCGAGGCCGCCTTCACGGCGGCCTTTTTTCGTGCCCCGGCCCCGGCCCGCCCCGGCGCCGAGGAATCGGCGCCAAATCCTGGCCCGGTTCTTTCTTTACCGGGATGACGATAAATTGGTCTTCAACCCGATCATCTCGACTAAGGAATACCGACTATGAACCGCACATTCAAATGGATCACCCTCCCCGCCTTTGGTCTCGCCCTGATGGCGATGACCGGTTGCTCGCAAGAAACCCAGGATAACGCGGCCCGCACGGGCGACGCGGCGGGCGACACGATCGCCAGCGCCGCCGAAGACACCGCCGCCGCCGCCAAGGTGGCCGGCGAGGAAATCGGCGAAGGCATGGAAAGCCTCGGCCGCCAGACCCAGGACGCCCTCCAGGAAGTGGATCAGGAAATCGATCAGAAAGCCCGCCAGCTCCGCCAGGAGATGAGCGACCTGGACGCCGAAATCGAAGAGCTGGAGGTCGAGCTGGAGCAAGCCGCCGCCAACGCCAAGCAGGAGTACCGCCAGAAGCTGGCGGCTCTGAAGGAAGAACGGCGCGAAGCCGCCCGGGAACTGGAACAGATGGGCCAGAACATCGAGCAAGGTGTCGAACGCGCCGAACGCAACGTGGAACAAGGCCTCCAGAATGTGGAAGGCGAAATCCAACAGGAAATTCGCGAAGAGCGCCTCGAAGACCGCGCCGAAGAACGCGTCGAGCAGCGCGTGGATCCTTCGGACTAATCTCCCCCGCTAGTAAGTACCAACAGCGTCACTTGTTCTGATGGACTGGAGTCGCCACTCCGCGCCGATGTGGGGTGGCGACTCCCTTTTTATAGGGCCTTTGGATGTCTCCGTCGAATGTGACGGGGCGGTCGTCGTGCAGAGTTTGCACTCGATTCCCCGCTCCATCAGTCAATTCCGAGCGCAGGACGTACGTACCAGCCCGGTCCGGCCAGAGCGGGAGCGAAGGCGAAGTCAGCAGGTCGCCCACGGCGGCGAATTCGCCGCCCGGCGAGCCGAGCCAACGGGCCGCGACTTCGTGGCGCGCCACTGGGCTGCCGGTGCCGTCGGCTGGGCCGTCGGCGGCGATTTCGATGACGGTCGCTCCCACGCCAGGCCTCGGCGCGGGCGTTTGCGGATAGGCCAGCTGGCCCCGCGGCGGGACCCGGTCGAGCACCACCACGGCCGTCGCCACAGCGTCCGAAGCCCCCACGGCGTTGACCAACCGGCCGGCCAGATGCTTCTCGCCATCGGGCCCGGAAACGGTCAGGACGGCGGTCGCTTCGCCATCGGGATGCGAGGCCAGGAGGGTGGGGGTTCCGGGCAGGTCGCTCGACCAGACATCCAGCCAGGCCGGTTCCTCCTCGTCGCCCTGCAGCGGAAAGGTCAGCAGGATCGCCGGGTCGTTACTATACCCGGGCAGAGGATCGTTGGCGCCGTCCAGATCCCCGAGCCAGAAAGCGGGAGCGCCGGTGGGCGCCTGCAATTCATAGGCGCCGATGTCGATCCGTCCGCCCGCCACGCGGGGCGCCCCGCGCTGATCGGTTGCGCCGATGGTTCCCACCCAGGCCGGATCGCCCGCGTTCACCGCCGGGCTGAAGGGCAAGAGGCGCAGCGTGGGCGTCGTGCCGCCCGCCAAAGTCACCGTCGTTTCGACGACCTCGCTCGCCGTCAAACCGACCCGGTCCGTCGCGGTCAGGGTGGTGGCGGTGGAGTCGTAGGAGGTGATGATGTTGTGGCCAAGGGAGTGGAAGGCGGCGCTGATGAGGGGTTCGGTCGAGGAAGAGTCGCTCAACAGGAGGGAATTGGAAAGGCGCATATCGATGTTCGGTGCTGCCAAGAAAATCTTCTCGTGCCCTGCTTGCAAAAGAGTGGAATTCGAGATCCGAACCTGCGCCACCTTCGGCTCCGGCGTATAATTTTTCAAATCTACGAAAGACAACGCGGAGTCCTTCGTCGATTCGTACGTACCGATATTTCGATTGTTGACAAAGAGTGACTCACTGAGCAGCAGATCGACGACATAGTCGCCGATATCAGGATAAGAACTCAGCACAACTTCCATAGCAGATGATAACGCACGGCGCTCTGAGCAAACACTTCTATTGTTCGAAAAGACAGAGCGTGTGACGCGACAGCGAGCGAGTGTCGATTGGGCCCCTAAGGATTGACGAGATGTGTTGTACCTCATAGAGAAGGCTCCGCCGGCCGTTTGGGTACTCCCTTCTGCGATGTTACCCTCAAAGAATGAGTCGCTGATGTTCAAATCGATGGTGGAATGCGACTGGATGCCATTAACACTGCTGACAGCAGATTCTATATGGATCGCGCCTCCACTGACTACAGTTTTGCCTGACGCGCGATTCTCTTCGAAAGAGCATTCTTCGACACTGAGCACACTGTTCATTTTGCGATCTCGGACAGGCCAACCATACTCCAAAAGCCTTCCCGAGGCGACGAAGACAGCGCCTCCCTGTGCTTTCCTGCTCCTTCTCTCAAGACTTCCCGTCACGTTGCGACTGAACACAGAATCCCTTAACACAACATCGCTTCCGTAAATAAAAATCGCCCCTCCTGCCGCATAACCTCCCACGTCCACATGAGAACTCTTGTTATTAAGGAATCGACAGTCTTCAAGCAAGGCTGTCGCATCATGCAAGACTAATGCTCCTCCAGTACTGATAGAGCTATTGAGTATTAGTCCATTCTCAAAGGAGAGATTCTGAATGTGAACGATGCAGTCGGGTACTAACTGCGCGAATCGAAAAGCGTACTCCGACTCTTCATTCCGAATCAGCCGCGCTCCATTCCCATTCAAAGTAACCGTGGTGGGTTCTACAAACGCGGGAAGCGCATCAGATCTCGGATAGAGCGTGCCATTGTAATCAGAGAACAACGGCTCCCGAAAAACATACTCCCCTCCCGGAAAGAAATGAATCGTGTCCGCTTCGCCATTGGTGTTGGCGACCTCGATGGCCGACCGCAGGGCCGCGATGGCGGCGTCGTTGTCCACGGCCGGGTCGGGCAGGTGGAATTCCGCCGCAGGGCTTTTCGGGGTCGCGAAAAAGTTAAGGATAAAGAGGCTGGCCAGTAAGCGGTGGAGGGCAATCATGGTCGTTGGCCTTTCTGAGGGGGGGCGAAGCCGCCACTATTCGGATGGGCCGGCGCCGCCGAACGCGTCCTCAAAGGCCTCGCCGAAAAGGCGCCGCGAGAGGTTCGTCTGGAGGACATTGTCCGGGTCGCACTGGTGCTTGAGCTTGAGGAACTTCTGCACGTTGTCGTCGGGGAAAAACCGCTGCACGACTTCGGGCCGCAGGGTGGCGTCTTTGGCGAAGTAGAAGCGGCCGCCGCCCTCGAGCACCACGTCGTCCATCCGGGCGCAGAGTTTCCAGAGCGCTTTGCGGTTGCGTTTGGTGACGGGGAAATCGAGCGCCAGCGAGTACCCATCGACCGCGTGGGTCAGCAGGAAGGGGTCGGGGCGGTGTTTCTTGAAGACGCCGAGGTAGGGCGGGATGCCCGCCTCCTGGGCCATCTGGATCAGGCGCGTGAAGGTTTCCTCGGCTTTGTCCTTGGGCACAAAGGACTGGTATTGGATCAGGCCGCCGGGACGATAGGCGAGTTTCCAGTTGGGCACGTAATCGAGCAGGAAGTGAAAGCCCGCGTGGCTTTGCAGGTAGCGTGCGTGCTGGGGTTGCAGAAAACCGGCGTAATACTTCGCCAAATTGACGCAGCGCATGCCCCAATTGCTGATGAACGGTTTGAGGAAAATCCACATCAGGCTCTTGGGGAACACGCCGAGGATGCGGTCTGGCAGTTCCTGGGCTTTGACATTGAAGTGATCGGCTGGGCGGCGGTCTTCGCCTTCGGGCCGGTACCACGCGGCGTGGATGATGCCGCGCCCCAGGGCCTTGCCCCGCGCCGTGCAATCGATCCACCCGACCAGATAATCGGCATCGCCGGCGCGCTTGTCGATTTCGTCGATCATTTCGCCGATGGATTTCGTGTTGAAGGCTTCCACCCAGAGCAGTCCGCTGTGGACTTTTTTCATTTGAATGCGCAGCCGGATCATGCAGCCGAGCATGCCGAAGCCGCTGATGGCGCCATGATAGAGGTCGCTGTTTTCCCGGGGCGAGCAAGTCAGCAGTTCGCCCTTCGGCGTCAGCAGGTCGAATTCGAGGATATGCTCGCCGAAGGTGCCGAGGCGGTAGTTGTTCTTGCCGTGGACGTTCATCGCGGCACAGCCGGCCATGGTGGTGTACATGGTGCCGCTGACCACCGGGGGCCACCAGCCGTCGGCGATGATGTGCTGCCAGAGTTTGCGGATGTTGACACCGGGTTCGACCTCGACGATGCCCGTTTCCGGGTTCCAGTCCAGGATGCGGTCCATCGCCGTCAGGTCGAGCACGATGCCGGCGCGGTTGATCGACGCGTCGCCATAGGAGCGCCCGCCGCCGCGCAGCGCGACGGTGACGCCCTGGCGGCGGGCCAGTTCGAAAACCTCGCGCACGCCCTCCGTGTCGGTGGGGCGGAACAGGTAGCTCATCGCCGAGACCGCCATGCCCCAGCCCTCGACCTGGGCCCAGTGGCGCGCGCCGAGGCGCGGCGTGCCGAGATAGGCCTCGGCTTCGTCGCGCCGCTCCTGGTCCTCGCGGGAGTATTCGTGTTCGACTTCGAGGGTCATCATGAGGGGGGCTTTCCATCGGAGTTGGCCTCGAAGGGACCCACTCGGAATTGCACGGTCAGGTCGATCCGAACCGTGGTAGAATTGCTGAGTTCGACGCCGATGTCCACCGGGGAAGCGGAGCGCGCGCGCATGGCCCCGGCGGGCGCGGCGGACAGGTATTCGCGGTGGTAGCTCGCGTCGCCGCCCAGTTTGTCGGCCCGCAGCGTATGCACCCCCAGCAGCGCCACGCCCAGGGCCGCCGCGTCCTCGCGCGCCTGGGCCAGCGCGGCGGTCAAGCCGTCGCGGCGCAACTCCCGCTCGATGGCTTCCAGATCGCCATAACGCCACTCCAGGTGCGTCAACTCCACGCCCTTCTGAGCCGCGATCGTACCGAGCGCCTCGGAGAGCAGGTCCATCGGAACCTTCTTGATGGAAACGTGGTACATCGCCGACGACGTGCGGATCAGTGAGAAAGTGTTGGAATTGAGCGCCACGCGCCGCAACTTGACCTGCTTTTCTTCGATGCCGAGGCGCTTCATTTCCTCGATCAACGCGCGCAGTTCCTTAGCCTTCTGGAGAGCCGCGTTGCCGGAGAAAACGGCTGAGGAGTCGACCTGCACTTCCAGGTCCGCGCACTGGGCGTCCACCTCTCGCTTGCGGGAAATCTGGACGGTGATCGTGTCGGGCAGGGTTGGGCTCATGGGAAAGCCGCCGGGAGAAGAATGCGCCGCGGACCATGTGGGGTGACGGCCGCGCCGGGTCTCTTTATCGGATGAATCGCGGGGGGCGTCAACCACACGCGCCAATTCGTCAGGCCGAGGCGCGCACGACGATCTGGGGCGGGACGAGGCGTTCTTCGATCGGCAGTTTCTTCGACTTGTCGGCGTCGATTTTGGCGAGCAGCAGGTCCACCGCCTGGCGGCCGATTTCCTCGCGGGGCTGGCCCACGGTGGTGAGCGGAATGCCGAGGTGGGCGCTGATTTTCAGGTTATCGAAGCCCAGCACCGCGACATCTTCGGGCACGCGGCAACCCTGGGCCGTGGCGGCGCGGATGCACCCCATCGCCGTCAGGTCGGACGTGGCGAAAATCGCCGTCGGCGGCTCGGCCAGCGCCATCAACCGCTCGACGCCGCAGAAGCCCTGCTCTTCGAGGAACTCCTGGTTCGGCACCAGGTAGGGCTCGCGCAGCGGCAGGCCGTGCTTCTGCAGCCCCTGGCAGTAGCCCTCGTAGCGCAGGCGGTTTGTCTGGAAGGTGGTGTCGCCGCTGACGAAGGCGATGCGCCGGTGGCCTTTTTCGACCAGGTAGTCGACGGCCATTTCGCCGCCGAGGCGGTTGTCGACGCGAACGCAACTCGCCTTCACGCCGGGCAGATTGGTGTCGAGCATGACGAGGGGAAAGCCGCGCTCGATCAGATCGCCGTAATGGGCGATGTTGGCGTCGGTGGAGAGCGGGGCGATAATCAGGCCGTCCACGCTGCCGTCGGTCATGGCCTTCAGGTGCTCGGACTCGACACTGATGGTTTCGTCGCTGTCGCCGAGGAGGACCTTGTAGCCGCGCACGCGGCAGTGGCGGCTGATTTCCTTGGCCAGTTCGGCGAAGTAGATGTTGCCGATGTCGGACACCAGCAGCATGATGGAGCGGGTCTTGTTCATGGCCAGGCCGCGGGCCGAGGCGCGGGGGCGGAAGTTGTACTGCTCGATGAGAGAAAGAACCCGCGCCCGCGTGTCGGGCGCCACCCGGTCCTTGCCGTTGATCACGCGCGAAACCGTTCCAATGGAAACCCCGGCCATGCGCGCGATGTCGTGTATTGTCGAGGCCACCGGGGACTCCCCTTCGAGGTGAATGAAACGATCGGCCGTCAAATACCTGCGTAACGGGTCACGCAGAGAGAGAAAAAGGAGAAAGCGGGCCGGTCAAGGGGAAAGCCTGGCGGTGGCGGCCGGGGGTTTCAAGGGAAGAGATTCGAACCGGTCCGATTCTCCTTGACGGAGGGTGGTAAAAGCCCTTTAACAACGCAACGCTTCGCCCAAGTGTCTAGGTCCGTCCCGAGCCCACTCTCGAACCGCCCTTCCGCACACCGAATGCGTAAGCGCTTTGATAGCCCCCCGGACCCAGTCCCTCGTCCCCAATTCTTCCCTCATCCATCTCAGGAATCCCGATCCCATGCAACTTTACCTCCCCACGGGAAATCACTACATCGCCCTCCCCACCATCCGCCAGGAAGACGGTGCGGTCGAATGTTTGAATGTGGTCCTCGAAAAACTCGACGGTCTGCTGGAACTCGAAGGGCCTCGCGGCGGCGCCCTTCTTTCCTGCAACACCATCGCCGGGCAGCGGGGCCAGTGGGCCTGGGACTCGGACGAGCAGTGGATCCCGACCATGCACCACCGCAAGAACCGCAGTGTGCAGGGCCGCATCCTGGCGCCGCCGTTCGAGCGTTTCGTGGCCTATCAGGCCCCCGCCCAGGCCGAGGGCGAAGCGGTGACGTTCCGCTTCGATCTGGCCCGTCTGTTCCAGACCATTAACGTGCGCCACGAATTGCCCCAGTGGTCCGCCCGCATCGCCGCCTTCGAGTGGTCCTACACCCCCGGCGTCGTTGTCGAATTGTGGGCGGGGACGCTGATGCTCTGCCTGTCCTTCCGCATCGAGGACGGCATGGTGACGCGATGCCTGCACGATGGCCAGGTCACGGATATCGAGTCCGGTTCGCCGGATGTGAACGTGCGCGGGCCCTTTACGCTGGAGTTGACGACCCACGGCGAACCGAACCTGCTGATCGGTGTGGGCCTCTCGCGCGTGGGGGCTCGCAGCGCCGACCTGGAGGCGTCCCGCCTCGGCCTCGACGAGTGGTTGCGCCGCACGCGCCAGTGGCTCAACGACCGCGCCTTGCCGGAGACTGGCTACGAGCCCCAGCTCGCCGCTCTGGCCACCCGCAACGGCCACTTCGCACGCTTCTACGCCATGTCGCACGCTCTCGACACGAGCCGCGTCGTTTCCATGACATCCCGCAGCCATCGCTACTACGTGTCGTCGGCCTATTGGGACCGGGACTCGCTGCTGTGGCTTTATCCGTTCCTGCTGCGCAACGACGCGGATCATGCGGAAGCGCTTCTGCGCTACGCCTTCGGGCCACAGCTGCTCCACGCCGGAATCCACAGCCGCCAGATCGGCGGCCAGGTCCTCGAGTACGGCTTCGAGCTGGACGAACTGATGGCGCCGCTGCTGGCCATGGGCCAATGGCGCCAGCTCCACCCCGAGCGCTGTCTCTGGCGCGAGGAGCCGATCCGGGCCGGCATTCTGGACCTGCTGAACCGGTTACGCCGTTGGCGCGTGGCGGATGTGGCGCTGTACCGCACGGAACTGATGCCCACGGACGACCTGATCGTCGGCGGCCGCGATGTGCTGACCTACAACAACGCCCTGGTGCTGGCGGGGCTGCGGCTGCTGGCGCCGATTCTCGACGAGATTTCCCCCCTGGACGCGGCCTGGGCCCGCGAGGAAGCGGCCCGCATTCCCGCCGCCATCAAGGCGCACCTGGTCCGCGATGGCATGTATCAATGGGCCACGGATCTGGAAGGCAACTTCGAGATGTACGACGAAGCGGCCGGCAGTCTACTCCTGCTCAGCTACTACGGCCTTTGCTCGCCCGACGATCCGGCCTACCGCCGCACGGTCCAGCACCTGTATTCCGACGCCTATCCGTACTGGATGCCGGGGGCCTTCAGTGAACTCGGCAACCGGCATACCACCGACGCCCCACATCCGTGGATCCTGAGCGCCTGTAATAGCGTTTTGTCCGGCGTCCGCCGCGAAGAGGGCCTGTCCTTCCTGCGCCGCGCCCGGATGGACAACGGCATCGCCTGCGAGTCCGTGAACGCGGAAACGGGCCTGCCGGAAACAGGGATGCACTTCGCCACCTGCGCCGGTTTTGTGGCTCACGCCATCGCCACCGGCCTGGGTGCCAGCGAAAAGCGCCCCGGCGCCCACAATCAATCTTCCTTCAACGGTTTTCCCCGCGCGAAAGACAGCGATGGAAGCGTAGCCACCACGTGACAAACCCCGCTCCCGGAATCAAACTTGGGTGTGGTTTGATTGAAACCACCTGATTGCACTACTTCGACTGGAGACAGTTCTCATGTCCAACAAACGATTCGTTCTTCCCACCCTTCTGGCGGCCGGTGGCCTCGCTCTCGCCGCCTCCTTTCTACCCGCCAATGCGTCAGCGGTTACGCTGGCCGCCGACGACGCCTCGACCTCGACTTACGACAGCGGGTTCGACCCGGGCATGAATGGCGGCTTCGGCCTCGAGGCCTGGGAAATCAATTCCTCCGGCGCCAACGCCGGCCGCTTCAAGGGCGACTCGAGCAGCAACGGCTTTGGCGACTCGAACGGCGACGGCGACATCAACACGACCGACACCATGAGCATGGGCGTGGCCTGGGGCCTGTGGGCCAACTCGGGCGACAGCTCGGAAGCGATCCGCCCCTTCTCGACCCCGCTCTCCGTCGGCGATACGCTGACCTTCGGTATGGACAACGGCTTCATCGACGGCGGCAGCGCCGTCGGCTTCAGCCTGCGCAACGCCAGCGACGAGAACGTCTTCGAGGCCCTCTACGCCGGTGGCGCACCCGCCTACCAGTACTTCGACGCCGAGGGTTTCAAAGACACGACGATCGGTTTCACCAGCGACGGCCTCAACGTGTCGTTCTCGCTGACGTCTTCCAACTCCTACGATTTCAGCCTGGAAGTGGTCAGCAGCGGCGACACCTACACGACATCGGGTCTGTTGGCCGCTCCGTCCGGCGGCCAGGCGATCACGGAAGTCCGCTTCTTCAACAACAACGCCGGCTCCGGCGCGACGAACGACGCGTACTTCAACTCGATCCTGATCGACGGCCCCGGATCGACGCGTGTCGAGTCCTGGGAAACCTACGAGTAAGGAATCCATAACTTAGGATGGGCGATCTTCGATTTCACGGGAGGCGGATACCATGCGCGTGATTCTTGGCCTGGCGGCCCTGCTGCTTCTTTCCATCGGCATGACCGGGTGCGGCGCCGAAAGCGCCGACACGACCCGGGATGGCCGGGTGGTCATCACCTATTGGGAAAAGTGGGAGGATTTCGAAAAGGAGGCGATGGGCGACCTTGTGGACGCCTACAATGCCTCTCAGGACAAGGTTTACGTGGAGTATCTGTCCACCGGCGAAATCGATCGAAAGCTGATCCTGGCAACGGCGGGGGGGAATCCGCCAGATGTGGCGGGGCTGTGGTCGTGGCGTCTGTACACCTTTGCGGAAATGGGCGCCCTCGAACCGCTCGATGGCCTCATGCAGCGCGACGGCCTCAGCCCCAGTCACTACCTGCCGATCATCATGGAGCAATGCCAGTACAAGGGTTTCACCTGGGCTCTGCCCACCACGCCCGCCACGCTGGCGCTGCATTACAACCGCGAGATGTTCCGCGAGGCGGGCCTGGACCCCGACCGTCCGCCCCGCACCATCGCCGAATTGAACGAATACGCCAAGAAATTGACCCGCACCGACGAAAGCGGCGCCATCACCCAACTCGGCTTTTCACCCTCCGAACCCGGATGGTGGAACGACCGATGGGGCCTGTGGTTTGGCGGCCAGCTGCTCGACGGCGACCGGATCGCCATCGCCTCGCCGGAAAACCAGGCCGCCTACGATTGGGTGCAGAGCTTTCCCGCCGAGTACGGTCAGACGGAACTGCAACGCTTTCAAGCCGTCGGCGGCCAATTCGCCTCGGCCCAGAACCTCTTCATCAGCGGCCAAGTGGCCATGGTGTTGCAGGGCGTTTGGATGGCCAACTTCATCAACAAATACAACCCCGAGCTGGAATGGGCCGTGGCGCCCTTTCCCGCCGTCTCGGCCGACATGGCCCCGGTGACCGTCTGCGAGTGCGACGTCCTGGTTATCCCCAAGGGCGCCAAGCATCGGGAAGAGGCCTGGGACTTCATCAAGTTCGTGCAGCGGCAAAAGAACATGGAGGCCCTTTGCCTGGGCCAGCGCAAGTTCTCGCCCCTGGCCGAAGTGAGCGAATCCTTCTACGAAGAACATCCCAATCCCTATATCCGGGTGTTTCGCCAGTTGGCCGAATCGTCCAACGCGAGTTACACGCCCAAGACATCGATTTACAGCGAATACCGCGACGAGATCAATTTCACCTATGACCGCATCTGGCGCCAGTTGGTGGAACCCTCGTCCGGGCTGGGCGATGTGGCCGGCAAAATCCAACCGAAGTTGGACAAGGCCAACCGCCAATGGGAACGCATCGCCGAAGAACGCAAGAAAGAATGGGCCGCGCAATGACCAGGAAAGAACGGCATTCACTGGGCGAAGGGCTGCTCTTTATCTCGCCCTGGCTGATTGGCCTCACGGTCTTTATTCTGCTGCCGGCCTTCATGGCTTTCTATTACAGCCTGTGCGATTACTCCGTTCTGAAGGACCCGGTCTTTATCGGGCCCGGCAATTACGTCGATCTGGCGACCGACGCAACGTTCTGGAAGTCGCTCTGGAACACGGTTTTCTTCGCGGCGCTGGCGCTGCCGCTGGGCACCTTTCTGTCGATCGGGCTGGCTTTGCTGCTGAACACACCGATCTTCGCGCGGCCGTTCTTTCGGACGATCTTCTTTCTGCCGTCGCTGGTGCCGCTGGTCGCCCTGGCGATCCTGTGGCAATGGATCTTCAATGGCAACTTCGGCGTTCTCAATCACCTGCTCGGTCTCGTCGGAATCGACGGACCGGACTGGCTGGGCAGCACGACCTGGTCGAAACCGGCCCTGGTGGTGACCGGGCTCTGGGGCGCAGGCCATGCCATGGTGATTTATCTGGCTGGTTTGCAGGACGTGCCTCGCTCCCTCTACGAAGCCGCCACCATCGATGGCGCCGGATGGTGGCAGAAGACCCTGAACGTCACCCTGCCCATGCTGACTCCGGTCATCTATTTCAACCTGATCATGGGATGCATCGTCATCCTCCAGGTCTTTGCCGTGCCCTATATCATGACGGGTGGAGGCCCGGCCCGATCGACCCTTTTCTACACCATGTATCTGTTCGATCAGGCGTTCCAGTATTTGAATATGGGATACGCCTGCGCGATGGCGGTGGTGTTGTTTGTTCTGATTGCCTTGCTGACGGCTTCGGCGCACTTTCTTTCCAGAAAGCACATTTACTATGCAGGAAGCTGAGCTGGCCCCCTTCACCACACCATACAAACCGGTCAAGCGCTCGAGACCGCTGAGAGCCATTCTCGATTGGCATCAGACTCAATCGGTGGCCGGGCTGGCGGTGCGATACGCGATCTTGTTGTTCTTCGCGGCGATCTTTCTTTTCCCCTTTCTGTGGATGATCAGCACATCGCTCAAAGAACTCGATCAGGTCATGCGCCTGCCGCCCCAGTGGATCCCCGAGCCCATCCGCTGGCGCAACTACGCCGAAGCCACCCGCGCCATTCCCTTCTGGCGTTACACGTGGAACACCGTCTGGCTGTGCATCCTCGGCGTTTCCGGCACGGTGTTCAGTTGCTCGCTGGTCGCCTACGGGTTTTCGCGCATCGATTGGAAAGGGCGCGACACCCTGTTTTTCTTCAGCTTAGGCACGATGATGATCCCCTTTCCGGTGCTGATGGTGCCGCTCTATGGGATTTTTCGCGATCTCGGATGGATCGGCTCCTTCAAACCCCTCTGGGTCCCCATGTGGTTTGGATCGGCGTACAGCATTTTCCTTCTGCGCCAATTTTTCATGACCCTGCCGAGGGACCTGACGGAAGCCGCCATGATCGACGGGTGCAGCCATTGGCGCATCTACTGGCAAATCGCCCTGCCGCTGACCCGGCCGGCGCTGATGGTCGTTGGATTGTTTACCTTTATGGCGATCTGGAACGACTTCATGGGGCCGCTGATTTACCTCACCGACCGCGAGCAGTTCACCCTCGCCCTCGGTCTCCAGCACTTCCAAAGCAAGCACGGCGGCACCGACATGAACCTCCTGATGGCCGCCTCGACGCTCGTGGTCCTGCCCGTCATCATTCTGTTCTTCTTCACGCAAAAGACCTTTATCGAAGGCATTGCGATGTCTGGATCGAAGGGTTAAGAATCGGACAAAGGCCCGATCCGCGCCGCTCGCCAGACACGTTTTCCGATTGGACATTCCTTATGTTTCGTTCTTCCGCTTCCCTCCTGCTGGCCCTCATGGCGTTCGCCGCCCAAGGCGCCTCGCCTCCTCAGAAGGCCCAAGTCACCTTTCTCTATGACGACCGCGCCAATCCGGATCCGTACGAATCGCTGTTTCTCTCGGGAAACTTCGATCCAGACACGGGTCGATACGCGGAAGACTGGAATGATTTTCGGCGCTATCCGATGTATGACGATGGCCAGCACGGCGACGGCGAAGCCAACGATCGGGTCTGGGGACTTCAGGTCGCACTCGAAGTCCAGAGCGATCACGGGTACGAATGGGCCGTCGACGCCGACTCCGCCTCCGGGAACGGCTGGCTCCAGACCGCCCCGCCGCTCTGGGTGCGCTCGGCCCAGCCCCTCAGCGCCGCCGTCCACCCCACCGGAGAGCAGTCCGCCCAGGATTTCGCGTCCGTCGCGAAAGCCTTCGGCGCGTCTCTGGAGCAAGCCGGCAAACCCCGGATTTCGAACGATGGCAAGTCGGTCCTGCTGACCGCCAAAGGCGGTGCCGGCGATGTCGTTTATCTCGCGGGAAACTTCAACAATTGGGCCAACAACAGCGATGGGCGAATCACGGATCGGCGCTTTCGAATGAAGCGCGCCCCGAGCGGTTTTTTTTACGCCGTCGTCCCGATAGACACCGGCATGTTGCGCTATAAGTTCGTCCGGAGAGACGCCGAGGGAAATTTCGAATGGCTTCCCGATTCGAACGTCACCACCCGCGACAAGGACGATAACACCGTTCTCGAAATCAGCCGCCTCCGGCACAGCGCGATCGCCTTTCCCCCTTCGCCGCGCGAACTCGCCCTGCCCAGTATCGCCTCCCTTCCCAAGCCCGCGGACGGCCCTCGCATCGTCCGCGCCCTGCCCGCCAAGACCTGGACCAAGCCCTCTGCCTCGCAAGACCTCGCCGTGGAAATCGCCGGCGCCACCGAGCCCAGCGCCGCCGACGCCGGTCCAACCCTGCACTTGACCCAAATCGTCGATTTCGAAGAACTCGCGACCCAGCAAATCTCGACCACCGAGACCAGTTTGACCGTCGCGCTGCGATCGCCCTCGGCCGACCGTGAAGGCCCCGTCGTCCTGCGCCTCGACCTGATGCACGGCGGCGATCTCCTCGACCGCCGCGTCGCCGTCTGGAGCCGCCTCGACGATTTCGCCGACGACCTTCGCTACGGCTTCTACGCCAATTGGAACAATCTCGGCCAGGACTATGCAAAGAAGTCCGCCATGCTCGCCGAACTCGGCATCAACGCGGTCGAATACTACGACTATTTCCCCGCCCATGGCGATTACGCGCCGTCGCAAGAGGAATACGAATTCGAACCCTTCTACGGCAATACGATCCTCGTCGAAGACATCCGCCGCAAGATCGCGTCGGGCCACGAGCGTAACATCAAAGCCATCGCCTACGTCGCCGCTTACGCCGCCTCCGAATCCATCTACAAGAAACATCCTTATCCCATGACGACGGACGATGGTGTGCCTCTGGTCTTCAACGGCGCGGTCATGTCCGAAAAGCAGGCCGAAGCCCAGGATCTGCCGAAATGGTTCTGGCTGATGGCCATCGCGCCCGACACGCCCTGGTTTCCCCTGATCATGGAGGAATTCCGCAAGACCCTCATCCAGAACCCCGAAGACCACGTCGCGTTCGATGGCCTCGAAATCGACAGTTACGGCCATTCCTCCGACGCGCGCTATTATTCAGAGAACAGCGAATGGAGCGGCCGGCTCCTCACCGAAGTCATCGCCGAGTTCATCCGCCTGGTGCATCGGGAAGCCCACACCTGGAAAGACGATATCGCCATTTCCTTCAATTGCGTTTCCGAGTTCGGCATCGACCTCATGTACGACAAGACGGACTTTATCTTTATCGAAAACTGGGCCGGACACAAACCCGCCTTCTCCGAAGTCGCCGACATCGCCTATCGCCATCGCGCGCCCCGGCATCAGCGCGTCATCCTGAAAATCTATCCCGCCGACGCCGGCTATCTCGATCCGCCGGTCTGGCCCCTCGACGCGCTCAAGCTCATGCTGGGAGCCTGCCAGTTGGGCGGCGGGTCGCTGATGATCGCCGGCGAACCCGACGAATCCACTGGCCAGATGCACGCCCTCAACACGCTCTACTACCCCGACAACGTTCCCATGCCCGCTGAAAACGCCGCCGCCATCGCCCGCTACAATCAGTTCGACGCGATGCTCTATGGCTATCATCATGGTCCGGATGTCGCCAACTGGGACGCCCCGGTTCAGATCGTCTCCGGCGTCCAGACGCGCGGTTTCGCAAACCAGCGGACCGGCACCCGCACCGTCACGATGCTGAACCTGGGGCCGAACATTTTCTGGAACGAGAGCGTCGTCCCCGCCGAACCCCTCGCCGATTTCACCGTCGCGCTCCGCCTGCCCGATGCAACCCGAGTCGAATCCGCCTTCTATGGCTCGCCCGACCGCCCCGAGCTTCTCATCCCGGTGCGCGTCGATTTCGAGCAGAAGGACGACGTCCTCTGGGTGCGCTTGCCTCAATTGGAAACGTTTGGCGCCTTGGCGCTGAAAACGAGCGCCGCCGAGTAACCGTTCAATCCTGACGCCGGGCGAAGGGGCTTGGGCCCCGGTCCTTCGGTTCGCTGATCGATGTCGCCAACTTGCGCCGGCGGAAATACTCAGCCAACGAATCGTCCCACTTCGGCAGCAGCGGCAGCCCCAGCCCCTCGAACCGCGTGTTCGCCAGCACGGAAAAGCGTGGGCGCCGTGCCAGGCTGCGGAACTGGTCCGAGGTGATCGGCTTCAACTCGATCTTCTTATGGGACATCTCGAAAATTTTCAGCGCGAAATCGAACCACGTCGCCTGGCCGTCGCCCGTCACGTGGAACACGCCATAGTCGTGCACGTCCAGTAGCGTCACCAACGCCGGAGCCAGATCGAAGGTGAAGGTCGGCCGGCCCGTCTGGTCGTTCACGATCGAGAGCTGATTGCGCGTCTCCGACAGGCGCAGCATCGTCTCGATGAAATTGCGGTTGTGCGCCCCGCCCAGGCCCGACAGCCAGGACGTCCGCACGATCTTGTGCTTTTCCAGCAGCGTTCGCAGATGATGCTCCGCGGCCACTTTGCTCTCGCCATAGGCGTTGATCGGACAGGTCGGATCGCTCTCCAGGTAGGGCGAGCCCTTTTCGCCATCGAAGACGTAATCGGTGCTGATCAGGATCATTTCGGCACCGACTTCGCGGGCGAAGAAGGCCAGGTTCTTCGTGCCTTCGGCGTTCACGCGGAACGCCGCGAGGCGATCCTTCTCCGCCGTATCCACCAGGGTAAACGCGGCGCAGTGGATGATGTGCGTCGGCCGATGCTCTTCCAGGGCCGTCTTCACCGCGCTCAGGTCCGTGATGTCCAGCGTCTTCGCCGTCGTCCCTACCACGCGCGTGTCCGACGCGCGTTTGAGATGCCGCACGACTTCGCTGCCGAGCATACCTTCCGAACCAGTGACCAGAACGACTTTCACAGCACTTCCTTTGACGTGTCGTCGGCGGGCGGGGGACCGCCGGGCGATATGGGAATCGTCAACTCGCCCCGCGCGATGCGCTCCAGGGCAACCCGGGCCGCATCGTTCTCCGCATACTTCTTGCGCTGTCCCTGCCCGCGAGACAAGTGCAAGTCGCCCAGCCGGGCCTCCACAACGAACACTTTTTCGTGATCCGGCCCGCTCGAGCCCACCACCTCGTACCGTGGAACGTCCTGGCACGCCGCCTGCACCATCTCTTGCAGCCGCGATTTGAAGTCCTCCGTCAGGTTCCCGCGCACCAATTCCTGTGCCGGTTCCACCACCACTTCCCGCAATCCGCCCCGCAATTCTTCATAGCTGTAAACCCGGCTCAGCGCCCCCACGATCGCCTCCAGCGCCGAACCCGTCACCGACGGACGCGAACGGCCCCCCGTGTTCAGCTCGCCCGCCCCCAGCCGCATCAACTCACCCAGCCCAAGCGCCAGCGCCACCTCGCCCAGCGTCTTGCGGCTCACGATCGCGCCCCGCATCTTCGACAGGTGCCCCTCGTCCTTCTCCGGCCGCGTCTCGTACAGGTAATCCGCCGTCGCGTGGCTGATGATCGCGTCGCCCAGGAACTCCAGCCGCTCGTTATCCGGCGCGCCCCCGTGCTCCGCCGCCCAGGAGCGATGTGTCAGCGCCTGATCCACCAGCGTTAAAACGGCATCCCGCTCCGGAACTCCGAAGCGGGACACAAGCGTTTGCAGCGCCTCGCGGCGTTGCGGGTCGAGGGTCGAGGCGGAGGAGGGATCACCCTCACTCGACACGGCGGAAAACCAGACTCGCGTTATGACCGCCGAAACCGAAGGAGTTCGAGATCACCGCCGGCACATCCATCGCTCGCTTCTCGTTCGGCACGTAATCCAGATCACATTCCGGATCCGGCGTCGTGTAGTTGATCGTCGGAGGCACCATGCTCTCCGCCATCGTCATAAAGCTGGCGACCGCTTCCACGCCGCCGGCCGCGCCGAGCAAGTGCCCGATCATCGACTTGTTCGAACTGATCGCCAGTTTCGAAGCGTGCTCGCCGAAGACTGTCTTCAGCGCCGCCGTTTCGCTCTTGTCGTTCAGGTTCGTCGAGGTGCCGTGGGCGTTGACGTAGGCGATTTCGCCCGGCGCCAGTCCCGAATCCTTCACCGCCGCCGCCATGGCCCGCGCCGCGCCTTCGCCGCCGGGGGCCGGAGCCGTGATGTGATGGGCGTCGGCGCTCATGCCGTACCCCGCCACTTCGCCATAGATGCGAGCGCCGCGGGCTTTCGCGTGCTCGTACTCTTCCAGAACCAGAATCCCCGCGCCCTCGCCCATCACAAACCCGTCGCGGTCCTTGTCAAAGGGCCGGCTGGCCGTCTGCGGCGAGTCGTTGCGGCCCGAGAGGGCCCTCATGTTTTCGAACCCGCCCAGGCCCAGGTGCGTGATGGCCGCTTCCGAACCGCCAGCCACCATCAAATCCGCGTCGCCGCGGGCGATGATCTTCATCGCATCGCCGATCGCGTTCGTGCCCGTGGCGCAAGCCGTCACCACGCACGAATTCGGACCCCGCAAACCATGCTCCATGCTGATCAGACCGGGCGCCATGTTACAGATCAGTTTCGTGATCAGAAACGGAGAAATGCGCGCCGGCCCCTTCTCAAAGAGGACTCGGGCTTGCTCCTCCATCTCGCGGATGCCGCCGATGCCCGAACCCACATAGGTCCCGAACCGGTCGCGATCCACCTTCTCCAGGTCCAGCCCGGAATCCTTCATCGCCTCGCGGGCGGCTACCTGCGCGAACTGAACGAACCGTTCCGTCTTTCGAGCGTCCTTCTTATCGAAGTGCTCCGACGGATCCCAGTTCTTCACCTCGCAGGCGAATTTCGTTTTATGCTCTTCCACATCGATCTGCGTGATCGCAGCAGCCCCGGATACCCCCGCCAGGAGGTTTTTCCAGAACTCGGCAACGGTGTGGCCGATGGGAGTGACGGCGCCGAGACCGGTCACCACGACGCGACGGCGTTCAGACATAGCGCGTAATCAGGCTTTCCAGGGAATGGCCAGGACGGCGGCCGCCCTGGCACGATTGAGTCATTAGGAAACAGACAGACACCAACTGGCGCCTTCGGTCCCCTGGCGGCCGGATCGGACACACCGGGCTCTCCGCCCGGCCTGCCTTATCCCTCTTTCTTGTTGGAGATATAATCCACCGCGTCACCCACGGTGCGAATGTTCTCCGCGTCCTCATCCGGAATCTCGATCTCGAAGCGCTCTTCGAACGCCATCACGAGTTCCACGATATCCAGCGAATCCGCACCCAGGTCGTCGATGAACGAGGCTTCGCGAGAAACCTCCTCCTCATTGACTCCCAGTTGCTTGACGATCACTTCCTTGACGCTTTCTTCCACAGAAGCCATTGGGCAATCCCTGCCTCTCTTTAGTAATCTTGACGAAAATGCGCAAGTCCGCGGACTTGCGTACGCGCCACGCCCTCTCGGTGAGGCGGCTACCGGTGGCAAACTCCGGGCCAACCCGCTCCAAGAGACACGGCTCCGTAACAGCGGCCCATGAACCGGCACCCACGCCCTCGGCGCAAGCGCTAAAGGCGCCAAACCGCACGCCAACCCCCGCCGCCCGGTCAAGCGGTTTTCCCAAACGCCGCGAAGGACGAAATCCAATCACCACAGAGCCACCGAGCACACCGAGATCCCACCCCCCCCGCCCCTCCCGGCACAAGGAGCCATAGCTTC
The DNA here is from genome assembly GCA_040219255.1 of Sumerlaeia bacterium. GTDB lineage: Bacteria > Sumerlaeota > Sumerlaeia > SLMS01 > JAHLLQ01 > JAVJSW01. Next base: position 39,680 of record JAVJSW010000056.1, on the reverse strand, counting down.
ATGAGTCACCCGCAAAAAGGATCGCCCCTCAAGACTTCTCCTCATAACTCTGATCATCCCAAACTTCTCTGCGCTCTCCGCGCCTCTGCGGTGAATTCCCCCGCCTCCACCTCCGTTGTCTGATAAGTGTATTTTGTCTTTCTTGCTCCCGAAGCTCCACATGAGGGGACAAACGGCGGCACCTGTGCGAGGCTCCCGCCTGTCTGACTCGCAACCACAGGAGCACCCGCACCATGAGCACCCCCGACAAGAGCACCCCCGATAAGAGCAGCGTCCAGGCGGCGGATGACGCCACCGAACGGGAAGCGCAACGCCTCGCCAAGCTACGAGCGTTTTTTGACCTTCTCCGTCAGAAGGAGGGAGACCCGCCGAACGACCGGCTTGGGCAGGAGCGGCAGGGCCACGTGCGCCGCGACCTTGTTCCAGAACCCGTGCACGGCGACGACTCGGCCGGCCAGCATCGCCCGGTACCCGAAAGCCGCGACGGCCGCCGACCCGGCGACCCAGGGGCCACGGAAGAGCTTGGAGTCGCCGACGTTGGCCCGCGCCCCGAACTCTGTGCGGGTGACGCCGGGGCAGAGCGCCGTGACCGTGACCCCGGTGCCCCGCAGTTCGCTGGCCAGCGCCTCGCTCAGCGAGAGCACGTAGGCCTTCGTGGCGTAATACACCGCCATCAGCGGCCCCGGCAGGAACGCCGCCGTGGACGCCACGTTCAGCACCCTGCCCCTGCCGCGCTCGACCATCCCCGGCAGAAACGCCCGCGTCAGCGCCGTCAGCGTTTCGATATTGAGCTGCACCATCGCCTTGTCCTCCGTCCACGGCCGCTCATGGAACGCGCCGTGGCCGCCGAAGCCGGCGTTGTTGATCAGGTAATCGACCTCCAGGCCGGCCTCGCGCACCGCCGCGTGCAGGTCTTCGCCCGCGTTCGCCACCGCCAGGTCCCGCGCCATCACGTGCACCGTGACGCCATGGTCCGCCTCCAGGGCGGCCTTCAGCGCCTCCAGCTTCTCGGCCCGGCGCGCCACCAGAATCAAGTCCCCGCCGCGGCGGGCGTGCTCGCGGGCCAGATCGGCCCCGATGCCGCTCGACGCCCCCGTGATCAGCGCCAGTTTCTTATCCGCCATGATTGCCGAGCCTCACATTCAGGCCTTGTCCGAATCGGTTCCCGCGCCCCGCGCCCACCGCCCCCGGCGCCGTTCCTACCATCGCCAGCCCGTCTTGGCGGTCCATTCCTCCAGCATGCGCGTGTGGCGCTGGCCGTTCGTCACATAGCGGGCGTGGTTGTCCATGTCCTGGGCGATTTCTTCCTCCGTCAAGTCGCGGATGGCCTTCGCCGGCGAGCCCAGGATCATCTGGCGCGGCGGGAAGATCTTGCCCTTCGTCACCAGCGACCCCGCGCCCACCAGACAATCGGGCCCGACGACCGCGTAGTCCAGCACGATGGCGCTCATGCCGATCAGGCAGCCGTGCTCGATCGTGCAGCCATGCAGCATCGCCATGTGGCCGATGGTGACATCGTTCTTCACGATGCATGGCGCCCCGCGGCTCGTGTGCAGAACGCTGTTGTCCTGGACGTTGCTGCGGTCGCCGACGCGAATCGGGTCCAGGTCGCCGCGCAGCACGCAACCGTACCAGATCGAGGCGCCCTCGCCGATTTCGACGTCGCCGATAATCACCGCCGTGGGAGCGATAAAGGCGCTCGGATGAATGCGCGGAACACGGCCTTCAAAGGGAATGACGGGCATGATTGGGGCGGGACCTCCGGGGGAATCGAGCTGATGAAATCAGCGGCGCAGTGTTCCGCCCCCGGCGGCCGCGAAGCAAGGACAGCCTTGCGGCTTCCGGTGGCTCGATGCGTCACCGAAAGGGCGGCTGCGCGTATGGAATCCAACCAGAGAACGCGGCGGGTCCGCCAAGGGCCGTTCCCGCGATTCAAGATGGCGAGAATGGCCCAAACAAGGGCGGGAGCCTTCATGCCCACAAGCCGTTGCGCCTCCGCGCCTTGCCGCCCTTCGCGTGGCAAACGCGCTTCAGTCCGGCTTGAACGCCGTGCGGTGCGCCTCGACGCGCAGCGCCTCGCGGGGGACCTCGCGCTTCTCCGCCACGAACCGCCCCATCGCCAGCACGTCGATGTGCGTGCCCAGGAACGTCGCCACGGCGTCGCGCGGCGTGCAGACGATCGGTTCGCCCCGCACGTTGAAGCTGGTGTTAATGAGGACCGGAACGCCGGTGCGCCGTTCGAAGGCGCGATGCAGGTCGTAGTACAGCGGCGTGTGCTCGCGCGTCACGGTCTGCAGCCGCGCCGACGCATCCACATGGGCGATGGCGGGCAGGCGCTCGGGCTCACGCGTGGTGGCGGTGAAGAGCATGAAGCGCGATGGCCCGCGCCAATCGAACCAATCCCCGACGGCGTCCTCGGGCACGGCGGGGGCGAAGGGGCGGAAGCTCTCGCGGAATTTGATCGCCAGATTGACCCGGTCGCGGTTTTCCGGCGCCCGCGGATCGGCCAGAATCGACCGGTTGCCGAGCGCCCGGGGGCCGTATTCCATGCGGCCCTGGAACCAACCGACGATGGCCTGCTCGACGAGGCGATCCGCCAGGTATTCGATCAATTCCTCGTCGCTCGCCATTTCGCGATAGGGCAGGCCCTGCTCCTCCATCGCCTCGCGGATCGCCGCGTCGCCGAAAGCCGGACCGAGAGCCACATGGGCCATTTCGTGGCGGCGGAAATCCGGGTCGATTTCCCGCGCCACCATCAACGCCCCGCCCACGGCCCCTCCGGCGTCGCCGGCGGCGGGCTGGACCCAGATGTTGTCGAAGGGGCCGTGCTCGAGGATGTAGCTGTTCGATACGCAATTGAGCGCCACGCCGCCCGCCATCACCAGATTCTTCGTCCCCGGGAACGACGCGTGCGCCCGCCGCGCCAGGCCCAGCATCGCCTCGTTGGTGAATTCCTGCAGGCTGCGGGCGCAGTCCTTGTGGAACTGCGTCAGGGGCTCGTCCTCGCCCCGGCGGCAGGGCGCGCCGAACAGCTCCTCCAACGCCCGCGTCGGCATGCGCAGACTGCGATGGAACCGGAAGTACCGCATATCCAGATGAAACGAACCATCGGCATGCAGATGGCACAGTTTGCGGAACTTATCCACCATCGTCGGTTCGCCATAGGGCGCCAGCCCCATCACCTTGTATTCCGCGCTGTTCACGCGAAAACCCAGGTAAGCCGTCATGGTGGAATAGAGCAGCCCGAGCGAGTGGGGAAAGCGCACCTCCTGCGTCAGGACGAAATCGTCGCCCTCGCCAAAGCCCACCGTCGTCGTGCTCCATTCGCCCACGCCGTCGCAGGTCACGATGGCGGCCTGCTCGAAGGGGCTGGGCAGGAAGGCGCTGGCGGCGTGGCTCTCGTGATGCGTCACATAACGCACGGGCACGCGGAACAGCCCGGCCTTGGCCAGCTCATATGGCAGCCAAAACTTCTCGCCCATCCACGACGGCACGGCCTCGAGAAACGGCGCCAGACTGCGCGGCCACTCGGCGATGTGATTGATCAGAAAGCGGTCGAGAAATTTCGTGAACGGCTTCTCGTAAAACACGATGGCCGAGAGATCGGTGGGCCCGATGCCGGCCTCGGCGAGGCAGTAGGCGATGGCCTCGCGGGGAAACGCCGCATCGTGGCGCCGGCGCGTGAAGCGCTCCTCATGAGCCGCCGCCAACACCTCTCCCCCCGGCCCAACGAGGGCGGCGGCGGAGTCGTGGTAGAGGGCGGAAAGGCCGAGGGTGTAGGGGGGGCGGGGGGACACGAAGTAACTGGCGAGCCTTCTGTCAGGTGACTGGGCTTGAGAGATTCGGACGAAGACCCGGCAAGGTCAAAGGCAACTGTTGCTTCCGCGACTTGCTTGGGAAATGAAACGTCGTGGCAAAGCATGAAATCCTTCGCTTGGGAGAAAGATGAGCAGCGAGAGCCAATCGCCCTGGATAAATTTCGTGTGTCGTCGCGGCTCGCACGACGATCAGGTTTTCCGCGACTGCGCGCTTCAGTGTGAGGCTCTTGGGCTGATTCCCGCGTTGTCCCGGCATCCTGTACAATCCGTGGAGATCGTCGCTGATCTGGCCGACCGGTTTGGGGAAAGGATCGACGGGCTGTATGACCGCACCCAGAAGACCATTCGACTGAACTCCAATCCGGATTATGGCCGAAATTGGCAGGCGGGACTGTTTTTTGCGGCGCCTTGGGCTGCACAGAGCCGTGGCGAGGCGATTCGCGCCGCCTTCTTCCACGAGCTGGGGCACCACTTGACCTCGCAATTCCACCCGCTTCGCCGCATCATCTCCAGGGCATTCGAAACCCACTCGACGAATTGCATGACGATCTACGGCCGAGTCAACGAATCCGAATACGATTGCGAATGTCTGTCACTCTATGCGATCAATCCCGAGATCCTGCGGGGTGGCGACTCCGGTGGGTTCATCTTGATAGAGCGCACCTTGAGCATCCTCAGGAGTTGGAAACCATGACCTTCGATCAACGCCTGCAAGCGATTCAACGGCTCTTCGCTCGGATTCATCGGGCTGAGGACGAGAACCGGCTGACCTACGGTCTCTGGGAAGAACTCGCGCTCGAAATTCTGGCTCTCGCCAATCCTGGAATTCCCGTGGCGGAACCGATCATCAGTGGCGCCCCTCAGTCGGACTGGCCCGATCGTCTGGCAAAAAAGCTGGAAGAACTTCGCAAGTCGTCCACAGGCTCCCTGTCTGAATTCCACGCGCGGAGAAGTACGGCCTCCTCCTCCTGATGCTCCTCGCCTACACCCCCGACCTCCTCGTCCGCAGCCGCATCGATCTTGCCGCGACCCACTATGCGGTGGAGACCGCGCATGTGGCCTCCGACGAGCAATTCGCCGCGCGCGTGGCGGAGGTGGGACCTCGGCTGGAGCTGATCCTGATCGATCTGGACCGCGAGGGCACGGACGCCGTCGCGGTGATCGAGGCGGCGAAGGCGGCGGCTCCGCAGGCGCGCGTGGTGGGGTTTTGCAGCCATGTGATGACCGATCTGATCCGCGACGCGCGCCGTGCCGGTGCGGATCAGGTGCTGCCCAACAGCACCTTTATGGCGGGCATTCCGGGGCTGCTGGCGGTGTTGAAGGATCACCGGCGGGGGGAGTAGGGGCCGGCGCGTCCGTCCTAGTCCCCGTCGGGCTCCGCTGCGGGAAAGAGCCGGATGGCGTCGGCGACGGTCAGTGCGGCCGGCGAACTTGCGCCGGGGGCGATTGAGACCATGCCGCCTTCGGTGAAGGAGTATTCGCCCAACCGGACCCAGACTCCGCCCCGCTTCTGCTGATCGACCGGTAAAATCGCCGGGCCGCGGTCGTGGTGGATGGTGAACCGGGCGTCATCGGAGCGGTCGGGGCCATCGCTCCACCACACGCAGACTTCGTATTTCCCGGGTGCGGGCACTTCGAAGAGGGCCACCGCGGAGGCTTCCGTGTTGGCCGGCGCGGTGAGGAAGGAGGGGCCGTAGCCGTCGCCCTTGTTCTCGCGCTGTGAGAACGGGCCGCTGGCCGAGAACTGTTCGTCCTCGTTGTCCAGCACGATCCGCCCGGTGCCCTCGTACATGCCCAGGCGCTCGAAAACCAGCTCGGCGTAGGCCGACAGCATGGTGACGTAATAGTCTTCGTCTTCCGTGCGATCGCGGCCGTTGGTGAAGACCGACAGGATGGCTTCGCGGCCGTTGGGGAATTTGACGTAGGCGATTTCCTCGAGCGTGTCGTAGGCCACGCCGTACTTGTTCAGGTACACGGAGCCGGGCGGAATGGCGGGGCCGAAGGCGCTGTGCGGCGAGTAGCGCGGGTGCTCCAGCAGCGAGCCCATGTACTCGGTCGCTTCCTGCTCCCAGCCGCCAGTGACGATGTCGAGCATCAACGACGCCGACAGCCCCGCCTGCAGCATGTTCGCGCCCAGTTCCTCGCGCGCCCTGCCCTCGTAGCCATTGGGCGTGTCGCCGGTGTTGGTCGGGTAGGTCTTGGTGACCATCGACTGATTGCCCAGCAAGCCGCGAGAAGCCAGGGCGCGCTCGGCGTAGCGGCGCATTTCGAGCCATTCGCCATAGGGCGGTGCGCCGGTTTCGCCCTCCTGGAAATTGGTGGTGCCGGAAATCGCGTCCATCACGTGGCCGGTGGCTACATTGTCCGACACCTCGATCATGGGGCGCAGGTGCTCGTCGAGGTGATCGTAGGGCAGGCCGTTTTCGCGGCTCCAGTGCATGGCGGCGGCCAGGAACGGGAGCTTGACGCAACTGGCGGGGTACTGAAGTTCGTCCGCTCCGTAGGAACCCCGCAGCCAGGTGCCGCCGCCCTCGGGAGAGGGAATGAGAACCGTGGCATTGAGCCGGTCGAAGGGGCGCCGGGCGAGAAATTCGGCGCGCGTTTCCTCCACCATGCGGGTCAATTCCGGGTCGTCGGCGATGCGTTCTTCCGGCAGCGGCGCGGAGACGGCGGGCACAGCGGTCATCGTGCAGAGACCGAGCATCGCCGCGCGAGCGGCGGCGGAAAGTGAAACGGGCATGGGGGCAACTCCTGGGGGCTTGCCATAGATTGAAAAGGCATGCCCGGCCTGACTTTCGGGATCAATGATTTCCTTTTGCCTGGAATGGTTTGCGAAACGAAAGCGCTGAAAGAATACCCAGGTCCACACTTTCCCGCTTTGCACGCCTCATGGCCTGCTGGTTCGCTCGCCGATGGAATTCCGACTTTGTCGCTCCCCATTGCTTCGATCGAGAACCGACCCGCTATGACCCCGTACCTGGCCGAGTTCATCGGCACCGCGATCCTCCTGTTTGTCGGCAACGGCACGAACTGCAACATGCTCCTGAGCAAGACCAAGGGCCACGGCGTGGGCTTCCTCGGCATCAACGTCGGCTGGGGTCTGGCGGTGTTTCTGGCGGTCTTCTGCGTCGGGCGCTTCAGCGGCGCCCACCTGAACCCGGCGGTCACGGTGGGGCTGGCCTTCGGCGGCCATTTCGATTGGGCTCAGGTGCTGCCCTACATGGCCTTCCAGTTCCTGGGCGCGGCCTTTGGCACCACGCTGGCCTCGATCTTTTACTGGCAACACTACGGGCCCACGGAAGACACCAACCTGAAGCTGGCGACTTTCTGCACCAGCCCGGCGATCCGGTGTCCGAGGCACAATCTCGTATCCGAGATCCTCGGCACCTTCGTGCTGGTCTTCGCGGTGTTCAACATGGTCGACAATCCGTCCGATGGGCTGGGGGCGCTGGACGCGCTGCCGGTGGGCCTGACGGTGCTGGTGATCGGCGTGGCGCTCGGCGGCACCACGGGATACGCGATCAACCCGGCGCGCGATCTGGGCCCCCGCGTCATGCACGCGCTGCTACCCCTGCCCGGCGGCAAACGCGACAGCGATTGGAGTTACGCCTGGATTCCGGTGGTGGGGGGTCTCGCTGGCGGTGTGCTGGCGGGGGCGCTTTGGGCTCTGTTGGTTCGGGGCTGACGCTACGGCTCGACCTTTGCTCCAACTCATCCGATCCCAAACGAGACATCACCCTCACTGACTTTAGAATACAGGAGTCACCCCCTATGATTCGACGTTCCCTTCTCGCCGCCGCCGCGGCGCCCGCCCTTTTCGCCTGCGCCGTTGTGGCGCAACCCGCCTTCGCCCAGGACGCGGAATCCCAACCGGTGCAGTTCCAGCGCGAGCGCGTCCGCGACCGCGCCCCGTCCGCCCCCGGCGAAGCCCAGATCGTTCCCGGCGAACAGCGCTCGCCGCGCATGCAGCGCGCCCAGATGCTCAACCCCGGCAAACTCGAATGGTCCGCCGCCAAGGTCAACGGCAGCGGCCACACCGGCGGCTTCGAGCGCTGGACCTTCAAGGCCATCGAAATGCCCGGCGACACCTTCGAAGGCGGCTCCGCCACCCTCGAGGTCGATCTGACCAGCCTGACCAGCGACAACGACAAGCTGACTGGCCACCTGCAGAGCGCCGACTTCTTCGACGTTGAGAAGTTCCCCAAAGCGACCGTCAAAATCCACGACGTGAAAGCCGACCCGGAAGCGATGGAGGGCCAGGAAAAGTACGTCGGCACCGCCACCGTGTCGCTCCTCGGCCTGGAGAAGCCGGCGCCGGTCAGCTTTGACGTCACCCGCGAAAACAACCAGATGACTATCAAGGGCAAGAGCGAGCTGCGCCGTGCCGACTACGAAATGTACCATCCCTACAACCCCGACGATCCGCGTTCCATCGCCGAGCCGGTCACGGTGACCTTCGAATCCACCCTGAATCCCCGCATGATCCGCATGATCAACCGCCGCGCCCAGATGGGCGAGAACGCCGAGCAGGGCGAACAACCGATGGGATGGCGCCGCAATCAGACCGAGGGCGTGCGCATCCAGCTCAAGGAGCCCGGCCAGCAGGCCGTTCCCGTCGGACCGGACGGAGACGCCGAGGAAGAAAAACCCGCGACCCAGCCCGCCGAGTAACGCCTCACCCCTGCGGTTCCATCGTCAGCGTCACCAGGAACTCCAGCGTGTCGTTGGCCGGGTCCGGACCGTCCGGCCCATAGATGCCGTAGGGCTCGAGTAGGCGCACCTGGAACGAAGCGGTGACCTCGAGCCGCTCCTCGCCCGCTTGCGTCAGCACCGGCAGGATTTCCGCCCGGATACCGCTCAGGAGGGCGCTCTGACCCGCCATGGTCAGTTGGCCCGAGCCGACCGCCCGGGCGGCCTCGCCCAGTTTCAACGGTTCGTCCGTTTCCGGCTCCAGACGGTCCAGATCAAACCGGGCTTTGGGATAATCGCCCACCATCAACGCTTCACTGTGGACGGTGTCGTCGAGTCCCGGTTCGCCGAGCGTCACCCGCTTCGCCTCGGCCTCGACCCAGCCGGAGGCTCCCCCGAGCCCGCGGTCGCGGGTCAGGCGAAGCTCTGCCTTCACTTCCGGCAGGACGCCCGCGTAGTTGTCCAGCGGGGGCGGAAAGCGGAACTGAATCGGAGGAACGCCGTTCGCCGAATCCCCGGCCGAGGTCCACTTGCGAGCCTTTACGGCGCCGCCAGCGGGAAAACTCGCCATGCTATCGGCCGAGTTCTCTGGCAGCGCCAGTCCCAACGCCTCCCAGCCCGGCGCGGCGAGGCCGCCGGGCAGCGCTACGAAGCCATCGCCCAACTCCGACTCCGCGATGATGCGATCGAGTTCCACAACCAGCTTACCCGCCAAGGCCCCCAGTTCTTCCCGCCACGCCGCCCAGGAGCCCGCGTGGGGCTGGCTCAGCGCCGAATAGACCGGCACGTGACAGTTGAACTGCGAGTAAATCTCCGCGCCCAGGAACAGCCGCCCCTCGCCGTCCACATAGGGATGCACGTCGAAATAGAAGGTGCGGTCGCTGCGCGAGAGGCGCGCCCCGGATTGGCGAGCGAAGCCCTCCAGCCCCGCGAAGAACGCCGCGCGGGCCGCCTCTTGAAAGTCTTCCTCGTCATGCCCCGCCGGAAGGGCGCCGGTGAGCGGCGTGATCTTCAACAGAGCCGCCACCTTGGCTCGCCCGTGCTGGCGAACGGCTGCGTCCGGGCGCACGATTTCGCCGGCGCCCTGCGGCACGAAACGCACCGTGCGGGCGAAGTGGGCGATCTTGCCGGGGTCGGCGTAGCGGCCCTGGAAAATCGACCGGCCCCGCGCGTTTTGGTACAGAACCACCGGCGCCAGGTGTACCTCCGCGGGCACCCCGGCGGCGGCTGGATCGATTTGGCGCAGGTCCATGCCCAACTCGGCGGCGGTGGTTTCGATGCCCGGCAGGTGGTCGCTGGCGAATCGGCGGGCCACCGGCGCCGTGCTGTCCGCCGGAGGCAGGACCACGATCAGGCCCTCGTAAGTCGAGCCCGGCGAGGCGGCCGCCAGCGGCCGGGGAACGGCCATCAGACAGCCGCAAAGGCCAAACAGGAAAAGTCTCAATCCAAGCATCGGTCAATCCATCCGTCGAGAATCCGCCGTCAAAACCCACGGCGCCACGAGAGACAAAGCGATCCCCGCGCCCTATAAAAACGAAGAATCCCCTCCACTGGCGCGATGCCGGATGGAGGGGATCGAGTGCCTTGATTCCCGTCCGGTCAGCCAAGAGCCTGCCGAGCGGGGTCTGGCGGGAAAGGGTTAGTCTTCGATCAACATCCAGTCGGAGACGTTGGCGCCGCCGAAGCCGACGATGTCGGCGTTCGAACGCGGCCAAATCTTGTACTCGCCGAAGCTGAAGGTGCCGATCCCGGTGATGTTCCAGGTCGCGCCCGCGCCGGCCGCGGTGTAGCGGGCGTTCGGGTTGTACAGGTGATCGTCGGTCTTGACGTTCTCGGCGAAGCGGTACTCGCCGAAGGATTCCGCAGCCGGAGCGTTCAGGCCCTGGATTTCGATCAGGACGCCTTCGTACTGCTCGGCCGGGAGGCTGTTGGTGGTATTCGTGGCGGCGAAATCGGCGGCGGCCACAATGACCGGGGCGATGGCGGTGCCGGCGCCGAGGTCGATGAACTGACCGGCGCTGTTCACGTCGAGGTAGGTCATGCCGAAGCGGTCGCCCACGGTGCCGTTGATCTCGATGTCGTTGTTCAGAACCGGGGTGGTCACGCCGCCGTCATCGACGATGATGCCATTGTAGGCGCCGGAAGCGTCGGCGATGGCGTAGTCGCCGTCACCGTCGCCGTCCGCGTCGTTGCCGCCGGAGGGCGACGTGATGCCCGTCACGGTAGCGAAAACACCGACCGGTGTGCCGGTGGCGATGGTGCCGTCCTGGATCAGGCTGATGTTCGGGTAGGCGTAGAACTCGACGTCGGTGGCGTAGAAGAAGTCACCGAAGACGTCCCCCGTGGTGTCGCTGGTGGTGGGCAGAGCAGCCACATCGACGGCGCCGCCGGTGGCGCCGCTGGTGACGGGGTTCGTGGCGGCGGCGGTGGCGCCGTTGAGCCAGATGTCGAAATCAGATCCGAAAGCCAGGTTGAAGAGCGGGTTCGAGTCGTAGTTCGCGATGACCTGGCCATTGAAGGCGTAGGCGCTCTGGACGCGGGGCAGGTAGTCGCCGCTGACTTCCAGGGCACGGGCCTGAACGCCGGAGATACCAGTCAGGAAGTTCGGAGCGTTCTCGACGTTGGCGGAGCCGATGTTGGCGGGAACGGAGTCGTTCGAGAAGAAGGCGGTGTTGCTGGCGACGACCGCGAAGACCTTGATGAGGTCGCTGGGCGCCGAGCTGATGATCGAGTCCGGGATGCAGATTTCAAAGCCCTGGTCGAGACCGCCGCCGTTGTTGAAGGCGAAGGAGATACCATTGGAGGTCGAGGCCGTGGTCGAACCGTCCTGCGCCACAGAGCCGGCGAACTCGGTCAGAGGCGTCGCGTAATCGACGAAATCGACGAACACGTTGGTCGCGCCGCCACCGGGGTTGGCGGCGAAGGCGAAGTCGTATTCGACGTCCATCTGGAAGGCGTTGCCGGTTTGGCCGAGGGCGTGACCGCCGCCGCCCACCGTGGCATCGGTGCCGGCGGACAGGCCGCTGGTGGACTCGAAATCGATGAAGGTCAGGATGCCGTTGCTGTTGCCGGTGTCGAGCTTGCCACGGATGAAGAAGTAGTGGTTCAGCGTGTCGGACGTGTAGTACGAGCCGGAGGCGTCGATCGCGGAGCCGAAGCCCTCGCGCAGAGTCGGGTCCACTTCCTCGATGGTGATGTAGCCTTCGCCCACGTCGAGGGTACCGTCGAGGGTCACACCGGTGGAAGGCACCACGACTTCACCGATCCAGACTTTCGGATCAAAGCCGCCAGGGGAGTCTTGAGGTCCATCGCCAGTGGGAGCATCGCTGTCGATGTTCCACTCATTGGGATCGAAGGTGGCGTTGCCGCTGGTGATGGTGTCTTTGCGCTCGGCGCGGCCATCCTCGTACTCCCAGACGGTTCCGGTGCCATCGACACCGACTTCGCCGAACACGTCGACAACGGCCAGGCTGCCGTCGATCAGTTCATAAACGTCGTCACCGTTGGAGTTGATGACGCCAGAGTTCAGGTCCGCCAGGGAAGAACTGAAGTTCACGCCGAAGCTGTTTCCGCCAATCAGGAGGAAGCCATGGGCGGGAATCGTCGTCGTGGCGGGGAAGGTGAATGTGGTGCCGGGTGTCAGGCCACCGTTGGAATACAGGCGAAGCGCCCAGCCGGTGACGTCCACGGATACAGCGTCCGTGTTGTACAGCTCGACGAAGCGGTCATTGAATTCGTTGTTCGGATCGGCGACTTCCGTGATGAGAACGGCAGCGCCAGCGTTTGCCGCCAGCCCGGTGGCCGCGGCAATGAGCGCGGCACTCCAAAGATTCTTTTTCGTCATGAGTGACCTCCAAAGTAAAGGGGACAGGGTTTGTCTGCATCTTCGAACGGGGATCCAGACTCGAGATGCAAACCAAGGCCTCAGGGTTGGGAAGAACCTTCGCTCTAGGCAAGCAAAAAAGCCCGCCACACGAAGAGTTGTCGCGTCCTTAGCGAAAAATTAACCGTCATATTCGTCAGAAGTGCTTTTCTTTCGCTACAAATTCCTGATAACCTCGCCCCAAATCCCTCGCTTCCGAGAAATCGCTTCGCTCTTTCCAAGAATTTCCCCCTAACACATCCGTACCTCTTCCCAACGCCACGCCACGGAGCCCGCCCCATGCAAACCTACAAGAAAGCCAACTGCCCCTCCTGCGGCGCCAAATCCGACCAAATCGACCGCTTCGCCCAGATGGCCGTCTGCGACTACTGCGGCTCGGCCTTCTACTTTAAGGACGAGGCCATTCTGGCCATGGGCGAAATGGCCATCCTGGTCGAATACCCCACGCCGCTCTACGTCCACGCCACCGGCCATATCAAAGGCAAAGCCTTTGATATCATCGGCCGCGTGCGCTACCGCTACTCGCGCGGGTTCTGGGACGAATGGTATCTGCGTTACGACGACGGCGGTTTCGGCTGGATCGTGGAGGATGAGCAGGAGTACAGCCTGGAGCGCACCATCGAAAACCCCGGCGCCGTGCCGCCGCTCCAGTCCCTCAACCCCGGTTCGCGCGCAACCATCGCCGGCCAGGCGGTCTTTGTGGACGAACGCGACGAAGCCCACTTCGAAGGTGCCGAAGGCAGCCTGCCTTTCCTCGTCTCGGAAAACCGCCGCTTTCCCTACGTCGACGCCAGCCAAGGCGAAACCACCGTCACCATCGAATACGGCGAGGAGGGAACCGAGGTCTTTGTGGGGCACTTTATCGACGTGGGCGACATCGCCCTCGATCATCCCAAGGAAGACATGCAGGGGTACGGCTGGAGCGAGGCCTGACGGGGGCGCGGTGCTTACGCTCCCGCCTCCGCCAGCTCCTCTTCTTCTTCGCCGATCCCCTCATCGTCGCCCCGGCCGCCTTCCAAGGCGTATTCTTCCCGCTTGCGGTAGAGGGTCTTGCGGCCGAGGCCGAGGACGCGGGCGGCTTTGGCTTTGTTGCCGTTGAATTCCGCCAGGGTCGCGCGGATCAGTTCCCGCTCGGCCTCGCGCACCGTCATGCCGACTTGCAGTTTCAGCTCGTTGCCTTGCGCGTCCTCGCCGCGCAGCTCTTCGGGCAGGTGCTTGGGCAGGATTTCCTTGCCTGGGGTCAGGATGCAGATGCTCTCCATCATGGTGCGGAGTTGGCGGACGTTGCCGGGCCAGGAGTAGGCCCGCAGGAGCATCATGGCTTTCGGCGAAATGGTCAGGTCGCGGCCGTGTTCCTTGTTGAATTCCTTGAGAAATTGCGTCGCCAGGAGCGGAATGTCGTCGTTGCGTTCGCGCACCGCGGGCAGGGCGATGCGGATCACGTTGAGGCGATAGTAGAGGTCCTCGCGGAAGTTGCCCTTTTCCACCTCGTCCTTCAGGTCGCGGTTCGTGGCGGCGATGATGCGCACGTCGGTCTTGACGGGTTTGCTGCCGCCGACGCGTTCGAATTCCTGCTCTTGCAGGACGCGCAGCAGCTTGACCTGGAATTCCGGGGTCGTTTCGCCAATTTCGTCGAGGAAGATGGTGCCCTTGTCGGCGGCTTCGAAGCGCCCGGCGCGCTGGCGCACGGCGCCGGTGAAGCTGCCTTTCTCGTGGCCGAACAGTTCGCTCTCGAGCAGGGTCTGGCTCAGCGCGCCGCAGTTGACCGCCACGAAGGGGCGGTTGCGGCGGGGGCTGTTGTAGTGGATGGCGCGGGCCACGAGTTCCTTGCCGGTGCCGGTTTCGCCGTCGATCAGCACACTGGCCTTGGTGGGGGCGACTTGGCGGATCATGGTAAAAATGCGCTCCATGGGCGGCGAATTGCCGACGATGTTCTCGAACCCGTAGCGCTCGTTCACTTCGGCGCGCAGCCGCTCGTTCTCCTGACGCAGTTCGCGCGATTCGAAAACGCGCTTCACGATCAGGTTCAGTTCGTCCAGATTGACCGGCTTGAGCAGGTAATCGCTGGCGCCGAGCTTCATGGCCTCCACGGCGGTTTCCACGGTCCCGTGGCCGGTCAGGATGATGACGTCGGTGGTCGGGAATTCTTCGCGGATGTGCTGGAGCAGTTCCATGCCGCCCATCTTGGGCATTTTCAGGTCCGTGAGGACGAGGTCGGGCTGCTTTTCCCCAAGGAGAAGGAGGGCTTTTTCGCCGTCTTCGGCCAGGGAGATCGCGCCGGCCTGACTCTCCAGGGCCCACTTGAGGCCCTCGCGTGTGTTCTTTTCGTCGTCAACGATCAGAATGGAATGGCTCATGGCGAAACACTTCTCCTGCTATGCCGAGGATGGAAACACTTCTAAGCGACGAGTGGGCCATTTTGCAATAGAGAGGTGTTGCGGGCTTTCAGAAGAATATAACCGCAGAGGCACGGAGGGCGCGGAGCGAATGCATGATTTGGGGGGTTGGGCTCAGTCTCTCCCTCCGTGAATCTCCAACCTCCCCGGCCTCCGTGTCCGCTTATCCCCCTACCGCACCCGCATATACGGCGAATACTCGATGCCCTCGTCGATTTTCGGGAAGAGCACGTAGGTGGTCTGCGCCGGGATGGTGACGCGGACGGTGTTGGCCATTTGGCCGATTTCCTTGCCGGTGAAGACGTCCACGAGGGAGCCGAGGAGTTTGCTCTCACGGATTTGCAGGAATTCGGTGACGCGTTTGTTGGTGGGGTTGGCGATGACGATGCAGGTTTCCGCGACGCGGTCGGTGCGGCGCATGAAGGCGAGGAGTTTGTCGCTGTCGAGAAGGCGGAAGTCGCCGACGCGGAGCGAGCGGCTACGGGGGTTTGTGCGCGCCCGCAGATCGAGGAGCTGGCGGGCGAAGACGTAGTCTTCGTTGTCATCGCTGACCAGGTCCCAGCGCATGGGGCCGCGCTGCTCCGGGTCGTCGCCGCCGGTCATGCCGACTTCGACGCCGTAGTAGATGCAGGGGGCGCCCGGCAGGGTCATCTGGAGCGTTTGCGCCATGCGCTGCTGCCAGGTTTCCGGCAGGGCGGTTTTGAGGCGCTGGGTGTCGTGGTTGTCGAGAATGAGCCAGCTCTTCAGAATGCCCTCGAGGCCGGTGTCGTCGATCATGGTCTGGACCATGCGGCCGGCGCGGGGGCCGGAGACGTGGCCCTGCACGAGTTCCAGGAGGATCTGGCGCAGGTGCATGTTCATCACGCCGTCGACGGCGGGGATCCATTCCTCGGGATAGTTCCAGATTTCGCCGATCACCACGGAGCCGGGCCTGGCGGTGTGGGCGGCGCGGGTCAGATCGTCGAGAATCGCCGGGCCGATGTCGAAGGCCACATCGAGGCGCCAGCCATCCACCCCGCCGCGCAGGTATCCCTGCACGACGCTGTCGCTGGTGGCGAAGACGTAGTCCTGCACGAGGGGGTTTTCGAGGTTCAGCTCCGGCAGGTTCGCCACGTTGACCCATCCGCGATAGCCCATGCGGTAATCATCGCCGACGTAAAACCAATCGCGATAGGGGGATTGGGGATCGGTCATCGCTTCCTGGAAATAGGGCGACGTGCGGCCCATGTGGTTGAAGACGCCATCGAGGACGAGCTTCATGTCGCGCTCGTGGACGTCCGCGGCCAAGTCGAAGACGTCCTGGCGGGTGCCGTATTCGGCGCTCACTTCCTTGTAATCCTGGGCGTCGTATTTGTGGTTGGTGTAGGCTTGATGGATCGGGTTGAGGTAGAGGACATCGACGCCGAGTTCGTGGACGTAGTCGAGATGGCGGCTGAGGGTGTTGAGGTCGCCGCCCCAGAAGTCGATTTCGTGGCTCCAGACCTCCACGTCGCGGTTGTAGGTGCCGCGTGTGGGGGGCTGATCCCAAGACAGGAGGCGCTTGGGCGCGGGATAGAGATCGCGTTTGGCGGCGAGTTCTTCCTCTGTCGGCGGGCCGAAGCGATCGACGATGACCTGGTAGATCAGGGCGCCGTTGCGCCAGTCGGCTTCGCGAGCTTCGAAAATGGGCTCGCGCTGCAGATCGTGGATCGAGGCGTAATAGCGGTCGCCCTGGGCATAGATGGGATAAGTCATGGCAAGAGTGGCGGCTCCCAAGAATAGAGCGGCCGGTCTGAGGGAGGGCATGGCTTGGGGCAACGTCCTTTTCGAAGGGGGTTGTGGAGACTGGGCAGGATGACAGGGAAAGGCGGGCGGTGCAAGACTGAACGGGGTGTACGAACCACTGACATTCACAGAGGTCAGAGGCTTCACAGAGAGGTGGAGGAGCCGGTGGAGAATTCGCCAGCTCCTTGGCGGGTTGGGGGGCGGTCATGGGGTGGGGTCCTCCGTGCGGGGGGGGGTGGATGTTTCCGCTGTTCTGGGAAAGACGCTCTCACAGGCGTGGCCGTTTGTCCCCTCATGTGGCGCTTCGGGAGCAAGAAAGACAAAAAAGACAAGATACACGTGTGAGACATCGGCGGGCGCACGCTCTGCCCCGGAAATGAGCTTGCAAAGAGGGGCGTTCCCGCGAACGATAAGCTATTCCGACTTTGATCGTGAGGCCGTCCTATGCCGCCCAGCCTCTACATTCCCGTGGATGTGCGGGCCGTGCACGATTTGCATCGGCCGATGTTCCTGGCGAATTGGTGGGAGGAACCAGTCGGGGGTTTGCTGAAGCGGCACGCGGAGAGTCTGTGGGCGGCGTATCGGGCGGGCAATCCGTTGTCGGCCATCGAGATCCGCAATCACGCCCCGGTGTTCGCGCAAAGCGGGGCGGGGCACATTCTCGAGGCGGAGCTGAGCCGCGGCCAGATCGAGGACGTGGTGGCGCGCAATTGGGGGTATCGCGATGGGGCCGATGCGGAGGAAGACGCCGCGGTGATGCCCAACGCAGTTTTCGAGGACGCGGTGGAGACTCTGCTGGCGGGAAACGAGAGGCGGCTGGCGGAGCTGCTGGAGCAGGTGCCGGAGCTGGCGACGGCCCGTTCCCCGTTTGGCCACCGGTTCACGCTGCTGCATTACGCCGGGTCGAACGGCTGCGAGTTGATCCGCCAAATCGTGCCGCACAATCTGCCGGCGCTGATCCGGATCTTGCGGGAGGCAGGCGCCAATCCGGAGGCCACCGTGGCCGTCTATGGCGCCGAGTACCGGCCCGCCGAGTTGCTGGCGACGAGCGCCCACCCGCGCGACGCGGGTGTCATGGAGGAAGCGTTGGCGGCGTTGCGATCGGCGTGAGGAGAGACTACAAATCCCGCGCCACGTTGCCCTGGCTGCCGCCGGGGGTTTGGATGGCGTGGACGGTGGAGGCGTGGGCGCCTTGCTCCTCCTCGGGTTCGCCGCCCAGGGTGAAGGAAACGCCGGTGCCGACGTCGAGGTCGTCGAAGCGGTCGTTGGCCACGGCGTGACGGTGAAAGTAGATTTCGTCCTCGTTGGGCGTCATGATGAAGCCGTAATCGTCGTCGGGGAAGATTTTGCTGACGAAGCCCTGGACCTGCTGGTGGGGGTGGGCTTTGCGTTTGCCGTCCTGCTGCTCCTTGACGTCGCGCAGCACGCGCCAGGCGCGGTCGAAGATTTTGCGGACGACAGTCTCGGCTGCCTCGTCCTTTTCGCCTTCGCTGGCGGTTTCCTTGACGACGATCGGGTCGCGGCCCGCCAGGCGCATGTCCACACGCATGCGGTATCCGTTGCCCGAACGAGCGATGTCGTTGGGTTTTTCCAAGGCCACGATGACGGTGGTGAGACCATTATGGACCTGCTCCAGCTTGGCGGCTTTTTCTCGGATCAGGCTGTCCAGCGTGTCGTTCTTTTCGAGGCCTCGATAGGTGATGTTCAGGGTATCCATAGGGTTTCTCCGGGGTTGCGATGGGATCGCGGCCCGGCGCCGCGGGTTGGGCGGCGGTGGGGGCCTTGCGGAGATGGAACGCAAGAGTCGGGTCAGTAGGGCTGGATGAGTTCGATTCTCTCGCCGCGGTGGATGAGGCGGTACTCGACGCGGGCCTGCAATTCGACGGCGTCGACGCTTTCCTGAAGGGCTTCGACACGGGCTTCGAGTTCGGCGCGGCGGGCGGCGAGGGTGTCGAGTTCCATCTGGGCGCGCTGGAACTCCTGCATGGCGTGGGCGCGGCGCTTCACGGCATCGGGAAAGAGCAGGGCGAAGCCGGCGGCGAGGCCGGCGACGACGAGGAAGGCGAAGGCGATGGGTCCCCATTCGCGGCGGGTGGCGGGGGGATTGGCTTGGGATTGGCGAGAGCGGGAGGAGGAGGAACGGTTCATGGCAGTATGGCAGACGGCGCGGGCGGTTACCATGTCAAGTGCGGAAGCGCGGTCCGGTCCCTAATCCTTCAAGAAATCACCGCTGAGACGCAGAGAACGCAGAGATGCTTGGCGCTTTTGAAATTAGCCGAACCAACCGGCGGGCCTCGGTTCCTGGCTGGATGACTGGAAAACGGCGGGCGATACTTTTGAAGAGATATGATCGATGCAGGAAACTGCCAGAACTGCCGCGACTTTGTTTGCGTCTGACAAGTGTTCTGATTTGGGATTCATTCGCATCCTTCTGATTTCATTTGACTTGGTGCGTACAACCCACTTTCCCAACCACACCTTTCATAATGATCTCTATGGAACCTCTGTCCTCTGTGTCCTCTGTGGTGAAGGATGGCGGAGCGCGGTGGGGGCGGGGGGAAAACCATTGCGTGGAGCGCGGCCCGTGGCCTAACAGGATGGATTGTTCCCGCGAGAGCGCTTGCGGGGGCCTGCTTCGATAATTTTTCCCTCTCCCCCCGCGCGAAAACCTATGCCTTTGAGTTCACTGACTATGCCCCCCAGCGCCGACATCTCCGCCGAGATTGTTCTGACGATCATCAACCCCTACGAGACTTTCACGCCCCGCCATGTGGAGGCCGAACTGGTCAGCATTTCCGCGGAGCGGGTGCGGTTGACGAGCAGCGAAGTGGGCAAGGAAGAGTGCGAGACGCTGCTGGAATTCAAGCACGTGTCGAAGATCACGCTGCGGGCTTCCTTTCTGGTGCAGCCGTTGATTCTGAAGGGCGACATTTTCTGGGCGCGCTACATTCCCGGCAAGCCCACCGAACCGGGCCATGCGGAATTGGGCTTCATGATCCGCAAACCGGAAGAAATCAACCATATGGCGCTGAAGCTGGTGGCCAATAAGCTGAACGCGAAACCGGCCTGAGAGGGGCCCCCAGGCGCCAAGGCGAGGCCGTCTATGGGCCCGGCCGGGCCGAGGGGAATTGGTTCACGAGCGCCCGCCAGGCCTGGGCTTCGAGTCCCTCGAAGCGGAACACGCCGATGGTGCCGAAATTGACCTGCTCCTTGTGGCGCAGGAATTCCGAGACCTCGGGGCGCAGGGTGCTCTTGCTGTCGAGCAGCACGTAGAGCACCGGGGCGTTGCGATCGACCGGCAGGCGGCGGTCGCCGCTGATGTAATAGTGCAGGTACACGACCCAGTAATCGACGCCGACGGCTTCCGTGCGGCCGTCCTGCGCGATGCTGTAGGGCCGGTTGGCGGCTTCGCCGACGATGTAGACGAGGGCGTCCATCTTGAAGTGCAGAACGCTGGAGACTTCGGATTGAAAGCGGGCGTCTTCGATGTAGGCGAGCGAGCGCTTGGTGTAGAGGGTTCCGAACATCGCGAAGCAGGTGAGCGCGGTCAGGAGCACGGCGAGCCGCGGGAGGCTGTAGGGCACGGGGGCGTCGCGCCGCCCGCGGGCCATGACGCGGGCCACGGCGAGGGCGGCGGGCACGAGGGCGGGTAGCTGATAGGGCGGGACGGATTCGACCGGCAGGATGGTGAAGGCGGCGACGGGCGTCAGGACCGCCGCCAGCAGGAGCACGGACCAGCGGCTGGCGCGCCATTGCGCCTCGCCGGGGGATTTCCACCCGCGCCGCGCCAGGAACAGGAGCGAAGCCAGCCCGGCCGCCAAAAGCGCCGCGAGAACTCCCTGGGCGGCGGCGTAGAGCAGGGCGAACCAGCCCTTGTTGAAGAGAAAGGCGCCGTATTCGCGGCCGAAGAGGTCGCTGTGAAAGCCGTCCACCAGGATCGTCGCCAGGGTGAGGGCGGGCGGTATCTGCGTGGGGCGTGACTCGATGGCGGTCTGGCCGAGGGCGACCTTGGCGATCAGGGCGACTTCGTCGAAGGGCGCGCGGCCGGAGCCGGCGCCGGGGGTGGCCTGATGGGCAAGCCAGGGCAGATAGATCGCCAGGAGCACCGCGGCGGCCACGGCGAGGGTTTTCCTCCAATGGGGCACGCGGAACAGCCACATAGCGCCGAGCGGCACGATCCACAGGAAGACTCCGGACAGATGGCAGGCCTGGGCGCAGGCGGCGCAGCCGAGGCTGGTCCACATCCATCGCTTACGGCCGGTCTGGATGCTGCGGACGGCGGTGTAGAGGCTGAGCGCGCTCCAGAAAAGAATGGTGTCGTGGCCCCAGAGGCGGCGGCTGTGTTCGATCGCGTTGGGGCAGAAGGCGAGCAAGGCCCCCGCCGCGACGCCGGCCCAATTGCCCCAGAGGCGGCGGGCCGCTCCGCCGGCGAGGCCGATGGCTCCCGCGCCCGCCATGGCGAAGAGCACCATGGCGAAGCGGGGGTCGCCGCTGATGCGAAAGGGAATGGCGCAGAGCCACACCAAGAGGGGCGGGTTGTGGAACCCGAAACTGGTGCGCACGCCGACGAGCGGCAGGCCCAGCAGCGCGGGGCCCTCCTCGGCGCGCAGAAAAGCCGCCTGGGTGGCGAGGATCGACAGGATGCCTTCGTCAATGTTGTAGGGGGTCAGACTGATATCCCAGGCGCGGAGAAAAAACCCGAACGCCATCAGGGCGATAAGTACGCCATAGGTCTGGCGGCGCGTCAGAACCCAGCCCGCCGCGCTGGGCGAGCCGTTCTCTGGCTCGGAGGGACTCGTGGTCCCATCCATCGGGTCGTTCGCGGTCGAGCGCACTTATTGGGGGAAGGCTTTCTCGCCATCCCATTCGAGGATTCCGCCGTTGAGGTTCGAAACGTCTTTGAAGCCGTTTTCGATCAGGAGGAACCCGACATCGAAGCTGCGCATACCGCTGCGGCAGTAAACGACGGTGGGCTTGGCGGGATCGAGTTCGCCGACGCGGCCCTGGATTTCGCTCATGGGGATATGGACGCTGCCGGGGATGTAGCCGTCGGCGGAGAGTTCGGGGACCTCGCGCACATCGAGGAGGACCGGGGGGTTGTCGCTTTCGAGAGCCTTGCGGACTTCGGCGGGCTGCATTTCCTGGGGCGTGCCCTGGTTCTGCCAGTCCTCGTCTTCGTTCTCCGGGGCATCCTTCAGGTGCTTCTCCAGCTCCTCGCGGGACATGGTGGGGGCTTCCGCGGGGTCGAAGGCGTCGGCGCCGGACTTCTCGTCCGGCTCGGGCTTCGAGCGGCCAAACAACTTATCGAACAATCCCATCGGGGGCGTCCTCCAAAGACGGCAGGGTGAAACTCGATGCCATCCATGGCGCCGCCGGGGCGAGGGGTCAAGGACAGGCGCACCGCCCGCCGGGCGGCCCCGCGATCCTTCACCCCAGAGCGCACAGAGGACAGAGGTTTCACAAAGAAGAATCAAAAGTCAGCGGAGCATTTTCCTTTATGTTGCATCAAATCAGCAACCTACGGCTGGACACATGAGACTACCGCCAAACTGTTTCACTCCGACACTAAGAAATGAAGGGTGGATTCTCAAGATTTCACCGATCTTTTTCGATTTCTTTTTTTGAAAGGGGTTGGCTTTCCTCAGTCGTCCGGACAAGCAAATGCTTCTAGCCATGATTCTTCGCAACCTCATCATAATCAAACCTCTTCGTACCTCTGGGTCTCCGTGGCGAACTTTCTTGAAAGGTCACTTTGACCGCCACGCCCCTCCCTAGGACACAGAGCCCTGCGGCGGCGCTTCGGCGGGCTCTTCGTCACCGTCTTCGCCGGTGAACTGCGTATCGAGGGCGTAGGCGTTGCGGCCCTGTTCGCGCAGGTAGCGCACGAGGGCGCTCTTGTAGCCGTGGGTCGCCACGATGGTTTCGGCTCCGGTGGCGTCGATGGTGGCCAGCAGGCTGGGCCAATCGACGTGGTCGCTGAGGACAAAGCCCCGGTCCAGCGAGCGCCGCCGCCGCGTGCCGCGGATCATCATCCAGCCGCTGGCGAAGGCCAGACTGAAGGGGGCGAATTTGCGGATCCAGGGCGAGTTTCCGGCGCTCGGCGGCGCCACCACGATGCAGCGCCCCTTGTGTTCCTTGGCCGCCTCGGCCGTGGCGGGTTGGGTCGGCGGCAGATCGATCCCGGCTTGGCGATAGACCTGGACGAAGCGGTCCACGGCGCCATGCACCAGGATCGGCCCGATGGCCGGATCGAGGCCGGAGATGAGCCGCTGCGCCTTGCCCAGGCTGTACCCGAACAGGCAACTGGTCCAGCCGCGCTCGCGATTGCCCCGCCACCAGGCGTTGATCTCGTCGAAGACGTGCTGCTGCGGTGGCCAGCGATAGATCGGCAAGCCGAAGGTGCACTCGGTGATGAAGGTGTGGCAGCGCACCGGCTCGAAGGGCGCGCAGGTGCGATCCGGCTCGGTCTTGTAGTCACCGGTCACGACCCAGACTTCGCCCTTGTGCTCGACGCGGACCTGGGCGCTGCCGAGGAGATGACCGGCGGGGTGGAAGCTAATCCGCACACCGTTGATATCACGCGCCTTGCCATAGGGCTCGGCTTCGATCGGGGCGCCCTCGTGAACGCGCTGGCGCAGGACCTCGCGGCCTTCCTCGGCGCACAGATAAGTCCCCATGCCCCAGCGCGCGTGATCGGCGTGGGCGTGGGTGATGATGGCGCGCTCGACCTTGCGATAGGGATCGATGTGGAAATCCCCGGCGGCGCAGTACAGGCCTTGGTCTGTGTGTTCGAGCAGGGGCATGGGGGAGGTGGTTTCGAGCGGTATGCGGGGGCTTATTGCCCGAGCAAGGCGCGCGCCGCAGCGAGGCCGCTGAGGAAGGCACCTTCCACCTTGGCCCCGCCAAAGGCATCGCCGGCGAAGAGCAGCGGCGGTTCGGCGTGGCCCACCAGCATCGGCACCGAGGGGCGGTTCTGGGGGACGCTGAACTTCCAGCGGCGGACTTGGCTGGCGGTGACGTTGGCTTCACCGAGGTAGGGGCGGCAGACCTCGGTCATCAGGCGGACGATGTGGGCGTCGTTGTCGTCGAAGTTGTCGCGGCTCCATCGGGGCCCGGCGTGAACCAGGAGACAAGGGCGTTCGCTGATGCCCTTCTTGAACGCGTCGGCGACCCAGACGATGGGTTCCGTTTCCAGGATCGTCATGCCGCCCGGGTCGGGCAGGACGCTGGGCTGATCGAGGAGCAGAAGCGTGGCGATGCAGGGATCGTAGGTCACGCGGCTCAGGATCGCCTGCGCCTCGGGGTCGAGGGGCACGGTGCCCTGGGCGGCGATGTCGAGGGCCTGGGGCACCGGCGGGGTCAGGATCATGGCGTTGGCGGTGAAGCGCGCCCCCGTTTCGGTTTTCACGGCCCACCGGTCGCCATCGACGGCGGCTTTGGCGAGACGTTCTTCGTAATGGATTTCCAAACCGTGGGCCATGTGTTTCGGGATCGCCGTCATGCCATCCGCGCCAACGTAGCGGGGGTGGCTGTTCTTGCGGCCACCGTGATCGTCGGGGATGCCGATGGTCCAGACTTTGGCGGCGCCGGCCGCGAGGCATTCGTCGATGAGGGCTTGGAATTCGGGCGACTTGGCACTGATGTATTGGGCGCCGGTATCGACGCGGGCGGGGGGATCGCCGAGGCGCCGCGTAGCCATGCGGCCACCCACGCCGCGGCTTTTTTCCAGAATCACGACTTCGATTCCGGCATCGTGCAGAACGCGGGCGGCGGCCAGACCGGCCATGCCGGCTCCGACGATCAGGCAGCGCTGGCCGGGTGTGAGAGGCGTTAATGCGTCCATAGGGTCAATTCTCCGGCCATCGCTTCGGGCGTCAAGCTATTACCCTTGATTAAGAGGTCGCGGGCCCGCTCGAAAACCCGCCCGTCCTCGGCGCGCTGCCCAGGGCCGCGCCGGTCGAGCGAGGCGTACATCCGGTTGAGCCGGCCGACACCGCGCAGGGAGCCTTCATGACGCGCCAGAAAAGCCCAATAGAAAAATCGGATTGGGCAACTCTTTTGCGGGTCGAACGCGCAGGAGCCGCAGTAATCGCTCATGTTGTCGAGGTAATTCGAACCGGAGACGTACGGCTTTGTGGTTAACATTTGTCCCATACCATAGGTCCCCATGCCGAGAACATTCGGCTCCGTGACCCAGTCATAGGAATCCCAGTAAGCCACCAAAAACCAGTCGGTCAGTTCCCGGGGCGACACATCCAGCAGCGTCGCGATGTTGCTGAGCACCATGAGCCGGGTGATGTGATGGCTGTAAGCCTCGCGCCAAACATCGGCCACCACCGAGTCCAGGCAGTTCAGCCCGCTCGGCACGCCCCAATAGGCGGGCGGCAGGGGCGTCTCGCGCTCGAGGGCCGTGGGCTCCGCCCCGCCGTCGAGGGCGCCGCCGCAAGTTTCCTCATAGGGCCAGGCCTTGCCGGTCCAGCGCCCCCAGCCCCCGTCGCCGGGTTTTACGGCCACGCACGGGTTCGCCGTCCCGTCGACCAGGACGCGGAAGCCATCGGTTCGCTCGTGGACGTGGCGCATGTACTCGCGCCAGCCGACGATCTGCCGGATGAAGCCTTCCTTGCTGTTGAGCGGGATGTCGAGGCCCTCGGCCTCGCGCGCGACGCGCAGCGGCAGCAGCCGGTGCAGGTTGATGAGCGCCGACAGGCGCGTGTGGAAAACCGTCGAGGACTTCGTCGACATGGCGTCTTCGTAGGCGCCGAAGTGCCGCATGCACTCGGCCTTGGCCCAGGCCCAGCAGGCCTCGGCGTCCGCCCTGGTGGCAGGCAGGGCGGCGAGATCGACCTCGCCGGGGAATTCGGCGTAATCGCGGGCGATCAGGTCCGCGACTTCGCGGGTGATGGCGTCAGGCTCGAAGGCCGGGGGCTCGGGAGCCGGGGGATCGCCGGACCACGGTTCGCGGTTCTCGTGGTCGAAACTCAATTTCCCGCCGGCGTACTTCCGGCCCTCCATCAGGAAACCGTACGTCTTGCGTACATGGCGATAGAACGAATCCATCAGCCAGGGCGGATCGCCGGCGCCCTGGCGGAAATCCTCCGGGGTGGTGATCCAGCCCCCATGCGGCTCCGTCCGAACGCGGCCGTCTTCGATCAGCGGCTCCAGCTCGATGCGCGTTTCCAGTTCCGCCGGGACCATGCAGAGGAGCGGGCCGAGGTCTTCCGTGATCGGCCCGAGGGCTTTGCGAAAACTCTCGTCCGTGCGAACGTAGCGGACGGCCACGCCACGCTCGGCCTGCTCGCGGGCGAACTGGCGCTGGTTGGCGATCAGAAGGGCGATGCGCTGCTTGTGGTAGGGCCGGCGCCGGAAATAGGCCCGGCTCTCGATCAGCACAATGCCCGCGGCCTCGGGATCCAGACGCGCCAGCGGGCCGATTTCGTCCGAGAGCTGATCGTAGAACACCAGCACCCACGTCCGGCCCTCGGGGGCGCGTTTTGAGGCGGATGCGATGGCGTTCTCAGAATGGGAGGTCATGGGGGCAATGTCCTGAAACAATCGGCCTGAGGTGAAGGGTCCGGTTAGCCCGCCAGAACCCGCTCGTAGAGCAGCCGGTCCGAATCGGAGAAGCAGCAGAAGATTACCTCTTCGAGCCGCGGTGCCTCCGCCAGATGGGCGCGAACCGTCGCCACGGCGATGGAGGCTGCCTGGTCCGCCGGATAGCCATAGACGCCGGTGCTGATGCAGGGAAAGGCGAGGGAGGTGAAGCTTTGCTCGCCGGCGATTTCCAGGCAGCGGCGGTAGCAGCTCGCCAGACGCTCAGGCTCGCCATTGCCTCCACCGCGCCAAACCGGGCCGACGGTGTGAATCACGTGGCGGGCGGGCAGGCGATAGCCCGCCGTCAGCTTCGCGCCGCCGGTGTCGCAGCCCCCCAGCCCCCGGCATTCCGCCAGCAAATCCGGCCCAGCGGCGCGATGGATCGCACCATCGACGCCCCCGCCGCCAAGGAGGCTGTTCTTCGCCGCGTTGACGATGGCGTCCACGTCGAGGGTGGTGATGTCGGCCTGGATGGCTTTGAGGGTGGCGGGCATAGGGTGGGTTCGCTTTTCGAGGATTTGAATGGCCTCGGCGGGTTTTTCACGGCAAGTTGCAAGGGCGATGCCGAAGCGGATTTCCCCGGCACGATCCTCGTTTCCCGGGCCCGGCGATGCGACTCTTCACGCGGCTGTACACCGAATTGGACGAAACCAACCGCACCACCGAGAAGGTGGCGGCGCTGGAGCGGTATTTTCGCGCCGCCGAGCCCGAAGACGCGGCCTGGGCGCTGTGGTTTCTGACGGGCAACCGCCTGCCCCGAGGCGTGAACAGCCGCGTCCTGCGCGAGTGGGTCGCCGAGGACTCGGGCCTGCCGCTCTGGCTGATGGAGGAATGCTACGGCGCTGTGGGGGATTTGGCGGAAACGGCCGCGCTCTTGACTCCCGAGCCCCACCCGGAGGGCTCGGACCTGCCGCTGCACCGCGTGGCCACGGAACGCATCCGGCCCCTGAAGACCATGGAAGAAGCGGACCGGCGCGCTCTTCTGCGCAGGACCTGGGCGGAAATGAACACGCGCCAGCGCTTCGTCTGGCACAAACTCATCCTCGGCGGCTTCCGCGTGGGCGTGGCGAAGACCCTGGTGGTGCGGGCGCTGGCCAATGTCGCGGGCTTCGAACCGGCCATCATGGCCCACCGGGTGGCGGGAAAATGGCAGCCGACGGCCGAGGATTACTGCCGCATCGTGGCCTGTGACGACGTGGCCATCGCCGCCGACCCGGCCCAACCCTATCCGTTCTATCTGGCTTATCCGCTGGAGGACGAAGTCCGGAAACGGGGTTCCCTGGGCGAGGCGCTCGGCGATCTGGCGGAGTGGCAGGTCGAATGGAAGTGGGACGGCATCCGCGCCCAATTGATCCGCCGCGCGGGCCAGACGATCCTTTGGAGCCGAGGCGAGGAGCTGATCACCGAGCGCTTTCCGGAAATCGCCGAGGCGGCGCGGGCGCTGCCCGATGGTACCGTGCTGGACGGGGAGGTGCTGGGCTGGCGCGAGGGAATGCCGATGCCGTTCGGCGACCTGCAAAAACGCATCACGCGCAAGACCGCCGGGCCCAAAATCCGCCGCGATGTGCCCGTGGCGTTCATGGCCTACGACCTGATGGAGAGCGAGGGCGAGGACCGGCGCGGCGAACCCATGACCGAGCGGCGGCGGCGGCTGGAGGCGGTGCTGGCGCCGCTTACCGCCGAGTTGCCGATTTTCCCGTCGCCGGTGGTGGAGGCGGAAAGCTGGGAGGCGCTGCGGGCGTTGCGCGAAGAAAGCCGCGAACGCCGCGTCGAGGGCTTTATGCTCAAGCGCCGCGACTCGCCCTATCGCGTTGGCCGGGCCAAGGGCGATTGGTGGAAATGGAAGGTCGAACCCTACACCGCCGATTGCGTGATGATCTATGCCCAACGCGGGCACGGCCGGCGGGCGAGCCTCTACACGGATTATACCTTCGGTGTCTGGACCGACGAAGGGGAACTGGTGCCCGTGATGAAAGCGTACAGCGGATTGACCGATCAAGAAATCCGCGAAGTGGATCGGTGGATCCGTCAAAACACCCTGGAAAGCCACGGTCCCGTGCGTATCGTGAAACCGGAGCGGGTGATGGAATTGGCCTTTGAAGGGCTGCAAGAATCGAAGCGCCACAAGAGCGGCATCGCCACACGCTTTCCGCGCATTGTCCGTTTGCGCGACGATAAGACAGCCGAGGAAGCGGATACGCTCGCGTCGCTGCAATCGCTTCTCGCCATGCAAAAAGGTGATTCCTAAGAAAGTTCACTATGCTGATATTGATCCCCCATTCCGAAGGCAAAACCCCCGGTGGCGCCGGTCCGCCCCTGGGCGAGGCGCCTTCGCCCACCACGGGCGATCTGATCGCCCGGCTCAACACGTTCGACGGCGACGCCGAGAAGCTCCACGGTGTGAAGGGCAAAGCCTTGGCGGCGGCCCTGGAAGCGAACGAAAACGTCCTCGCCTCCCCGACCATGCCCGCCATCGAACGCTATAAAGGCGTGGTTTATCAGGGCATCGACTATGCGAGTTTGGACAAGAAAGCACGTACGCACTTCGACAAGCACGTCCGCATAGTCTCGCCGCTGTTTGGTCTTGTCGCGCCGAGGGATCCCCTGCCGGACTATAAACTGCGGATGGACAAGCTCGATGCCGCGAAGCTCTGGAAACCGGTCATCGCCGAGGAACTAGGAGCGACGTTCGTCCTCGATCTGCTGCCCCAGGCCCACCGCAAAGCGGTTGCGTGTGAGAACGGCCTCGCCGTGGATTTCTATGTTCAGTCGGCGGGCAAACGGAAACCCGCCGCGCATCATGGAAAGCTGGTGAAAGGCAAATTCGTCCGGTGGCTTTGCGAAAACCAAATCAAGACGCCGGATGAGTTTGTGGAGTTTCGGGACGAGGGGTATTTCTGGGATGGAACACGATTCCTAAAGGAAGAATAATTGGCCGCAGATGACGCGGATGGACACAGATATTTCTCCGCGTCCATCAGCGTCCATCCGCGGTTCCAAACTCCTTCATCATGCAAGACGCCATTCGCCAGTTTTTCTCCGAGCGCGGTTGGGAGCCGTTTCCGTTTCAGTTGGAGGCCTGGGAGGCTTACCTGAACGGCGACAGCGGTCTGATCCACGCCCCGACGGGGACGGGCAAGACGTTGGCGGCGTGGATGGGGCCGGTGATCGAGTGGATGGCGGAGCACCCGGAGCCCTCCGCTTGGCCGCACCCGGCGAGCCCAAAGGACGCGCCGCCGCTGACCGTGCTGTGGATCACGCCGCTGCGGGCGCTGGCCAGCGACACCGCCGCCAGTTTGCGCGCACCGCTGGAAATGCTGGGGATCCCGTGGCTGGTCGAGGGCCGCACGGGCGACACGAAGCAATCGGTCCGCGCCCGCCAGAAAGAGCGCCTGCCGACCGGCCTGATCACGACGCCGGAGAGCCTGTCGCTGCTGCTCAGCTACCCCGCGACGCGCGAGCGCTTCGCCACGCTGCGCCATATCGTGGTGGATGAATGGCACGAACTGATCGGCAGCAAGCGGGGTGTGCAGACCGAGCTGTGCCTGGCGCGTTTGCGGTGCCTGAACCCGCGGGTCCAGACCTGGGGGGTCAGCGCGACGCTGGGCAATCTGGAGGAAGCGATGGCGGTGCTGCTGGGCTCGGGCGCGGGACGCGGGCGCATGGTGCACAGCGCCGCCGCCAAGGACATCCGCATCGAAACGGTTCTGCCGCCGGACATCGAGCGCTTTCCCTGGAGCGGCCACATCGGCATCCAGCTCCTGCCCGAGGTGATGACGCTGATCGAGGGCGCGGGCACGACGCTGCTGTTCACGAACACGCGGTCGCAGGCGGAAATCTGGCACCAAAGCATCCTGGATCGCGACCCGCCCTGGGCGGACCGGGTGGCGCTGCATCATGGGTCGCTGGACCGGGCGACCCGCGAGGCCAACGAGGAGGGCCTGAAGTCCGGCCGCATCAAGGTTTGTGTCGCGACCAGCAGCCTCGACCTGGGCGTCGATTTTTCGCCCGTAGATCAGGTCATCCAGGTCGGTTCGCCCAAGGGCGTGGGGCGCCTGGTGCAGCGCGCGGGCCGCAGCGGCCACCGCCCCGGCGAGCCGAGTCTGGTGCGGTGCGTGCCGAGCAACGTGCTGGAATTTGTGGAGTACGCCGCCGCCCGCGACGCCGTGGCGGCCGGGCGCATCGAGAACCGCACGCCGTTCGAGAAGCCCCTGGATGTGCTGGTCCAGCACATGGTCACCATCGCGGCGGGCGATGGGTTCCTGCCCGGGGAACTGCTGGCCGAGGTGCGCGGCGCCCATGCCTATCGCGGCCTGTCGGACGATGAATGGCGCTGGTGCCTGGACTTCATCACCATCGGGGGCCGGGCGCTCGGCGCGTACCCGCAATACCGCAAGGTCTCGCCGGACCGCGACGGGCGGATGACAATCCGCAACGACGACATCGCCAAGATTCACCGCCTGAACATCGGCACGATTTCCAGCAACGCCACGATCCGGGTCAAGCTCGCCAACGGCGGCGACATCGGCCATGTCGAGGAATACTTCATCGCCCGGCTGCGGCCCGGGAACGCGTTTCTCTTCGCCGGGCGGGCGCTCGAATTGGTGCGCATCAAGGACATGACGGCCCTCGTGCGCCCCGCCACGAAGAGGACCGAGACCACGCCGCGATGGGGCGGGGGGCGGATGCCGCTGACGAGCCACCTTTCCGGCGGGGTGCGGGCGCGGCTGGATCTGGCGCGCCAGGGCGATTACGAAGGGCCGGAAATGCGGGCTGTGGCGCCGATTCTGCGCCTGCAAAGCCGCACCTCGCGCATTCCGTCTCCGGGGGAATTCCTGATCGAATCCATCGAGTCCCGCGAGGGCCACCACGTGTACCTGTTCCCCTTCGCCGGGCGGCTGGTGCACGAGGCTCTGGCGCCCGTGGTGGCCTGGCGCATCAGCCAGATCGCCCCGCGATCCATCACCTTCACCAGCAACGACTACGGGTTCGAAATGCTGTCGGCCAAGGCCTTCGATTTCGCCGAAGACGAATGGCGGGCGCTGCTTTCGACCGACGCGCTGATCGAGGACTTGTTCGAGTGCCTGAACTCGTCCGAGCTGGCCAAACGCCAATTCCGCGACATCGCCGCCGTCGCCGGTCTCGTGCTCCAGGGCTATCCCGGCCGCGGCAAAACCACCCGCCAAGTCCACGTCAGCGCCGGGCTTCTCTTCGATGTCTTCATGCGGTTCGATCCCGGCAACCTGCTGCTGGAACAGGCCCGCCGCGAGGTGCTGGAAGGCCAACTGGAAATCGCCCGGATGCGCGAAACGCTCGAGGCGATGGCGGACATGGAGTTTGTCCTCGTGGAGCCCAAACGCCTTTCGCCGTTGGCCTTCCCGCTTTGGGCGCAACGCCTGCGGGAAGCCAGCGTCAGCAGCGAAGACTTCGCCGAACGGGTCGGGCGCATGGTGATGGAGCTGGAAGCGGCGGTGGAGCGGGGGGATTGATCGGCGCGACGAGTCCGCCCCCCCATTTCGTCAACGAAGAGCCGGGCGCCGCTTCCTTTGTGAGAAAGGACTCTTATCTTTCCGCGATTCGCTCAAGATGGCCGTTCGCCTTTCACTCGAGCACCTGGAACTCGCATCGTTCGAGACGGACGCGGACTTCTTCGAGGAAGCTGTCGGCGACCCAGCCGTCGATGGCGCGATGGTCGAGACCGAGGGTGAAGATGACGCGCGAACGAATCGCCAGGCTGTCGGTGCCGTCGGGAGCGGTCAGGACGGCGGGGACTTTGCGGATGGCGCCGACGTGGACGATGCCGACCTGGGGCTGGTTGAGGATCGGGGTGCCCATGATGGCGCCCTTCTGGCCGGGGCTGGTCACGGTAAAGGTGCCGCCCTCGACATCGTGGGGCGTGAGGCGTTTGCCGCGGGCGCGGCGGGCGAGATCGCTGAGCGAGCGGGCGATGCCGATGAGGGACTTTTCCTCCATCTGACGCACGACGGGCACGATGAGGCCGTCTTCGATGGCGACGGCCACGCCGATGTTGATGTGGCGGTGATAGACGATGTTGTCGCCATCGACGCGGGCGTTGAGGATGGGGAACTGGCCGAGGGCTTCGGTGAGGGCCTTGAGGATGAAGGCCAAGGGCGTAAGCTTGACACCGTAGCGCGCTTCGAATTCCTCGCGGACTTGCCGGCGCAGGGTCATCACCGGTGTCATGTCGATTTCGTGGACGGTGTAGGCGTGGGGTGCGCGGCGCTGGCTTTCGCTCATGTGTTCGGCGATGGCGCGGCGCATGAAATTCATGGGTTCGGAGTATTCGTCGGCGTCGCCAAAGACAATGCGGCGGCCGGAGACTTCGGGCTTTTCCGAGCCCGGCGGCAGGGATTTGTGAGGCCGGGGCGGCAGGGCGGGCAGCTGATTCGATCCGCCCGGGTTGATCCCCTCGGAATCGCCAACAGGCTCCTTATGCACCGGGGAATGCTGGGATTGTGCCGATCCGATGCGGCGCTGCTGCTCGAGGAAATCGACCACGTCTTTCTTGGTCACGCGGCCGTGGGTGCCGGTGCCGGGAACCTGGGCGATGTCGATGCCGAGTTCCTGGGCGATGTTGCGCACCAGAGGGGTCGATTTCTGACGCATCAGCCGTTGCCGTTCACGCTCGACGGCGCCGGGGCCGGCGGGGGCGACGGGTTGCTCCGGGGGCCGGTGCTTACCGTTGGCGGCGGGTTTGGCGGGGGGCGCGTCTTCGTCCGCGGCCGAGGCGCCGGAGGACTCGCCCGCTTCGATTTTGGTGCCGGGAGGCGCCAGCCGCGCCAGCACTTCCTCCACGGGGACGACGTCGCCCTCGGCATGAAGAAGTTCGGCGACGACACCGGCTTCCGGAGCGGTGATTTCCACCTGCACCTTCTGAGTCGAAATCTCGCAGAGGATGGCGTCCGCCAGGACCTCGTCGCCGGTTTTGACGAACCATTGGTCGATGGTGGCTTCGGCGTCGGACTCGCCCATTTTGGGCACCAGGATGTCGATCGTGCGTTGTGCGGGCATAGTGAAGGAGCCTCCTGCTCTGGCGGCGGCCGATCCCAGCCGGCCGCTCCCCCTGAACCCCCAGGACCGGACATAAGGGGGGCCGAGGTCAATGCGAGAGCGGGGCCAAAGGATTTCGAAAAGCGGAAAGTTTATGGAAAAAGCGGCCCGCCCAGCCATCGCTCCCGTTCAGGCAACCCGCTTTGTCATTGCCCCGGCCCGCACTCCGAGGCATTTGAAAAGCTACAAGACAGCTTCTAAAGTTGAGTCCAACCGATGGTGAGATGTTTCCTTTTGAGCCAAGTTGCCGGTTTGGGGGGCTTTGCTGTTGGCGCTGGTGGGGTGCTCCGGCGGCGGGGCCGAGCGTGAGGCTTCAGCAGGCACCAGGTCCCAGGCCTCCGCGGAGACGCCCAACGATTCAAAGGCTGACCCGGGCGGCGAGCCAGCGCCTTGGCAAGCCGCTCTCAGCGCTTGGCCCAGCAAACCGGCGGCGGACCGGGGCCTGATCCCGCATTTCGTGATCTGGCCTTTGATCGCTGATCCCTCAGACGAGCAGATGAAGGCGGAGGGGAATTATCTGCGGCTCGTTTTGATGAGCGCCATGGCCTCCGATCCCCAACCCGTCTTGCGGATTTTTGATCGCGGCTTCGAAGGCACACTCCTGCCAGGGGAGGATTCGATTCACCATCGGCCCATCGAAAGCTACACGGCGGGAGAGCTGGCGGATCGCGCCTTGGCCTTTGGCGCGCGGACCAGCCTGCTCATGCGGATCGAGAGAACGGCTGAAGGGACGCCACGTCTACGCTTCGAAGCGATCGGCGCCGAGACTCGGTCAGTCGTTCTGTCGCGGGAGGTGGAGGGGACATGGGAGCGGATCGACCAGAGAATGGGGCCCGTTCTTCTGGAAATCGTCGAACTGGCAACCGAGGGGAATGTGACGCCCGAGATGGCGGCCTATTTCGGGGCGAGTGTACTTGGCGACTCGAAGATGTTCCTGGAGTTGCAAAGGCAAACGACGCGGGAGCCCCGGGATCTCGCTGCCTCGGCGCTGGCGTTCCGCGAATGGGCGGACGCCAATCCGACCGTTCCCTTCCTGAGGAGCTGGGCAGTGGCGAACGAGCTATATTTCGGGGAAAATCCGGAGCAAACTCTCGTCCGTATTGTGGAGGAATTGGGCGAAGAAGAGCCCTTCGACGCGGCGACGGCGCTGGCGCTGGCGAATTGGGCCTGGGCGGAACATGAGGATCAGGAAGCCCCGAGGGCGCTCTACGAGAGGCTGGCGGCGATGTACCCGGGCTGGCAAACGCCGATGGAGAAACTGATCAATTATCACCGGGACCGAGGCGAGGTGGATGAGGGACTGCAATGGGTGGAGCCGGCTCTTCGCATCCACGCGGGGAACTGGATGGTTTTCGCGGCGCAGGGACTTCTCCACGAGACGCGCGCGAATGAAATCCAAGGCGATAGTGCCGCCGGCTCGGTTCCGCCCGAACAGATGACCGATTATTCCCGAGATCGGCGGATGGCCATTGAGTCGTTCCGAAGGGCGGCGGAGTTGAACCCTTTCGGCGCTTTCGAGCAAACGCGTCTGGGAGCGGCTGAGTTGCGAGGGGGCAGCGTTCATTTGGCCGAGCGGCATTTGTTGAAGGCGCGCGAGTTGATGCTGGGCTCTCAGGACACGCTCCCGTTTCTGTTCTGGCTTTACACGCCAAGCTATTCGAACCGGCGGGTGGAGGGGTTGAAGCTTTTTCGCGAGGAAGCCCCCCTTAAGGAGCCGAAAGCGGCCCGCGACAGCGTCAAAGCGATCCTGCAAATCCTGACCAACGATCCCGGTTCTCCGCACAGTAAATTGCTGGCCCATGGAGCGGCGCATCATTGGGATATTCTGCTTCTGGCCCGTCTGAATCTGATCGGGATTTCCGACCTGGAGCACCGGAGTCCCACGGAACAGGACGCTTTTAGCCTGAATTGGGCGGCGTGGCTTTATGAAGTTTTTGCCATCGAGGCTCGCGAGACGGAAGTGCATGTCATGCGCACCGCCATGGAGAAGGTGGATTTCGGAGCGGACGTTCCAAACCGGACCGCGACTTGGCAAACCATCGCGGCTCAAATGGTGCGCCACGGAATGCTGGACGAAGCGGAAAGGATTTTTCGAATGGCCAT
Source organism: Sumerlaeia bacterium (assembly GCA_040219255.1). Classification (GTDB taxonomy): domain Bacteria; phylum Sumerlaeota; class Sumerlaeia; order SLMS01; family JAHLLQ01; genus JAVJSW01. The sequence goes on along the minus strand of JAVJSW010000056.1, from coordinate 4,365 downwards.
GGACCGCGGCGAGGGAGACGATGCACTGCAGCGCGCCGGGGGCGGCCTTTTCCTCGTCCAGGCGAAACGCGGCGATGTGGGTGGAGCCCTAGCGGGTCTGGACTCGATGCGGGCGCCCTATTGGGTGACGGAGGAATTCAAGATCGAGTGCCTGCTCCTGGGGACTTCGGAAGACCGCCAGGAGGCTCTGAAGAGGGCCCGGGAATACCACAAGCATGTCGAGCGGCCAGCCGTCGTTCAGGCCCTTATCAAGGCCCTGATCGCTAATGGCCAGTGGGAGGAAGCGCGCAGCACGATCCGCACCGAGTATCGCCTCCAGGTGCGCCTGGTCCCCCCCGCGGACCGGTATTGGGAGGAGGTCGCTCGACAATTGGGTCAGAGTCCAGAATGGCCGCCAGTGAAGGCCGGGAACCATGGACCCTAAGACGGACATCAGACAACTTCTCCAAAAGGATGAAAGCCTAACGATGAGGACGATAATTAGTCTTTGGGTCCAGTTCGCGACGGTGGGGCTGCTCGCGCTGACGTTCGCGCTGAGTGGTTGTGCTGAAGAAGGGGCCGGAGAAGAACAAGTCCAGAGAGCCCCCGCCGCCTCCGCTCCCCCGCCCGAGCGCGATTGGGTGGCCATCGCCGAGGGGATCGATCTGGGGGGCAAAGGCCATCTGCGCACGGTGCCCCGGCTGGTGATCTGGCCGGCCTTCGACAACTCGCTGGCGCCCGAGGACCGGCAACGGCTGGTTTTCCTGCGCGCCTACACCGGCAGTCAGTTGATGTACAACCCCGAGCCGGTGCTGGAGGTGTATCTCGACGATGTGGAATGGGTTTTCCTGCCCGCCAAGGCGTCGAAGGAGTACCGCCCCCTGACGGAGCAAACGGATGCGGAGCTGGCGGAAATGGCGTGGGCCGCGGGGGCGCCGGCTTCCCTGAAGATGGCCGCGTCGTCGCCCACGACGGGAAGCCTGGAGCTGGAGCTGACGCTGCTCGGCCGGGGCGGAGATGCGTTGGCGCAAACCGCCCTGTCCGGTCCCTGGGAGATCGTCGCGGCGGAATACGGAGTGGCTCTGGCGCCGGTCATGACGAGCGCCTTTGACGAGGTGTGGACCGCGACGGCTTTCCCTGTCGAACGGCTGGATCGCGACCATATCGAGGCGCTGTTGGGGTACGCGGACCTCGTCCGCGAGGAAGGTGACGCGAAGTCGTACCTGCGCGAATGGCGTCGCTGGTCGCCGCGAAATCCTTACTTCGAGCCCTACCTCCTGGTGAATGAAGCGATGGAGGCCTCCTGGGTGCCGGACGCGGTGGAGCCGCTTCTGCGCGAGAGTCTGGCGGCCGATCCGCCCAACGCGGCGGTTCTGGCGCAATTGGCGAGCAGCTTTCGGACGGACGCCTTCACGCCGATGATCTGGGGGCGGCTGAACATGCTCTATCCGGGATGGAAAGTGCCCGTGGACGGCTTGGCGGCCACCTATGGCGGGACGGATCAGCGCGACAAGATCCTGGAATGGAACGCCCGGCGCATCGCCATGAGCGGCAGCGACGGCCTGCGGATTCGCGCCTCCGGCAAGGCCATCGGCGAGTTGGCGTCGAAGATTCAGGACGGCCGTGTCTGGGCCGAAATCCCGCCCGAGGATCACGAGCTTGTGAGCCAGTGCCGCACCCGGGCCTTCGACCTGCTGACGTCGGCCTGCGCCATGCTGCCCAACCACGTCCGGCTTCACGATGAGCTGGGTTGGGCGGCCAATGCGGTTGGCCGGACTGACCTGGCGTTGCTGCACCATCAGCGGTCCCGCGACCTCGATCCCGATTATCAGTACCCCATCGTTGGGATGTTGTGGGCCTGCGCCCCTGGCTATACTGGCCGCCGCGAGCAGGGCCTGCAGATCTTCCGCGACAACGCCGAGACCGTCACCGATCCCTACACCACGCGCGCCGCCATCGGGCCCCTGATGCAGATCATGCTGGACAGCATGCGGCCGCGCATTGGCGATATCCTGAAGGACTACGAACCCGACCATGTCTGGGACGTGTGGCAATTCGGGCGCTGGCTGCTGATCACCACGCGCATCGAAGAACCCGGCCCAGAGCAGAGCAGCCAACTGTACTGGGGCCTGTGGTACCACGAATTCCGCGAAATCGGCATCGAACCGGCCCTGCTGGACACCGCCCGCCATGTGTATTTCAATGCGAAGTTCCCAAACCCCCAGCAGAAGGCCGAAACGGGCTATATGCTGGCGCATTTGATAGAGATGGCCGGGGACCTGGAAGCGCCCGAGGCGCTCTACGAAGGCGCCATCGCCGAATCGGCCCTCGATTACATGCAGCGTGCAACACTGCGGTTGCTGATCTTACAGGTCAAGCGGGGCGAACTCGCCATCGAGGAGGCGCTGCCGCGGATCGACGCCGTCGCGGCCCCCGATTGGCTCCGGGCTCTCTCGCGGGTCGAGGTCCTGCAAACCGGCGGCGCCGCCGACCGCGCCCGCGGGCTCGAGGAAGCGCGGGCGCTGTTCGCCACCCGCCAGACGCACCTGCCGTTCCTGCACCTGTTGCGCGCCGAATCCACCGCCGGCAACCACGCCCGCGTCCGCGATCTGATGCGCGAGCACTTTGACACCCCGCGCCTTTACCCGCCGTTCGATCGTTTCTGGCGTGAGGCGCGGGCGGGGCTGGGCGAGAGCACGGCCTGGCCGCCGGAGGGGGCGTGATGCGCGCAGCTCCATTGTCTGGATTTTAGACAATCGTCTGAACGGGACTGCCCGACGGGAGGTTGAGGAAAATTTCCCCCGCCTTCAGATTTCGCTTGAAGTTCGCCACATCTTCGTTTTGTATTCGCCTCACTCATTTCAACCCAAGGGCAGCCGCCGTGACCAGGAAGCGAACCGCCATGCGTTCCACCCCCACTCTCCGACAGAGTTTGAGTCTAGCGCTGGCAACCGCGCTCGCCGTGCCCGCCGTGGCGGTCGAGTTCCGCCTCGCCGAGTCCGCCGCGCCGGGCGCTTCAGCGGTTTTCTTGGTCGGCGGCTTCAACGATTGGACCTCGAACAGCCTGCCCCTGCATTCCGGCGCGAACGGCGATTGGTTCGTCCATCAGCCCCTCGCCGACGGCCAGTACGCCTACAGGTTCGTCGTCGTGCCCGCCGAGGGCGAACCCTACTGGATGCCCGATCCCGCCAACAACGCCTACGTTCCGTCGCCCCTCGGCGGATACGACAGCCTGCTCGCCGCCGCCGACGACGCGACGACGATCCCCTCCGCGGGGGTCGAGGTCTTCGAATGGTCCGGCGCCGTGGACACCTTCGCCGGCGTGATCGGCGACTTCAACGGCTGGACAGTCGGCGGATACCCCATGCTGCCCGAAGCCGACGGCGTCTGGCGCGCCCGCATCGCGATCGAGCGGCCCGTGACGTACAAATTCTTTGTCGATGACATCTGGAAACACGACCCCTCGGCGGACAGCTATCCCGATGGATTCGGGGGTTTCAATTCGATCCGCGAGGCGGATTTGATCACCGCGGGAGACCCGGACGACTGGACCGGCGACGAGGACGCAACCGACGCGGCCTTCGCCGAATTCACCAAGGCGGGCCTGACGGCCGAGGAAATCCGCGAGCGCGTCGAGGAATTGGCCGAGGACGGCAAGTACGGCCGCGCCGTGCGCCTCCTTCGCAAGTCCGCGAAAAAGGGCACCACGGCCCAGAAGCGCGAGGCCTTGACCCTGGAGGCGCAGATCCACATGCGCTTTGGCAAATCGAACCGCGCGGCCAAATGCTGGGAGGCGATCCTGGCTTTGCCCGCCGAGAAGACCACCGCCCGCACCGGCTTCGACGCGGGCGAGGGCTCGGTCGACGTCTCGCAAATCGTCCACGATCTGGCGAAGTACCGCCTCTTTACGGAAGACGACGGCGCCGCCGCGCGCCAGCTCTACGATCAGCTCCTCCAGGCCGCCGGCGACGACCGCCAAGTGGCCTCGATCCTCTACGACATCGGCTATTCCTACGGCGTCGAGAAGCGGTGGCAGGAGGCGCTCGTGCTGTTCGACGAAGCCGCGGGCGCCGCTCCGGCGGGCGATGGCTCGGACGAGGCGTGGCTCCATTTCCTGACCGAACTGCACAACGCGCGGGGCACAGCGCTGTATCACCTGGGCGATTTCGCCGGGGCCATCGCGGCCTTCGAGACCACGCTGGCCATCACGCCCTGGCCCCGGAATCAGAACTCGCAGTACGCGCACGGCTGGATTGCCCGTTGCCAAGATCAGTTGGGCGGGGAATAAGCAGCCATGAGCGCGAAACGGACGACGACGACGCGAGACGTGCGGAGGATTTTGCTGGCGGCGACGGCGGCGCTGGCGCTGGGCGCGCTGGCGACGCT
>JAVJSW010000055.1:0-21217 GCA_040219255.1 Sumerlaeia bacterium | reverse complement strand
GGTGTCGGCGAGATCGAGCCAGATGGTATCTTGGGAGCCTTGGGAAGGAGCGGTGGTCATGGGGGGCAGCAGCGAGAAGGGGATGCCGGAACTCACGGCCTGATGGCCCACAATGTCAAGTGGTACCTTGAGAAGGTCCTGTGGAATCGCCCGGCGGCGGGGCGGGCACGAGCAGGCGGATGAGGCGCCCTGGGGCGGGGGCTTATGGTGACTTGAAATTCCACGACACTTTCTAATTCGTAGCAAAGGCTATGTTCCAGATGGGCCCTTAATGATTCGGTCCAGAATTCGACCGTGGCGTCCTGCCTCGGCGCCTGCCAGGTGGCCGTGCTCTGCGTAAACGATACGGACTCACGCGGGAGTTTACAAAATGCAAACTCCCGCGTTGGCAAATCCTGTCTCCAGTGAAATACTTCGCATCATCTGGGTCCCAGGAGTTCCTCGCTCGGTGCAGATCGTTTCCAAAGGCACGCTTGGAGACTTATGGGAGAATCATCCCACAGCCCAAAGCGACCCCTCGGCCGAAGTAGCTCTCAAGCGGTGGCACAAGGCGGTGAGCAAAGAGGAATGGGATAATTCGGCAGACATCAACGGCTCTTCTCCACCGCGAGCATTCTCGACAATGACAGGGCCGTTTTCAAAATCTGCGGGAACAAGTATCGGCTCGTCGTTTCCTTGAATTATTCCCGGCGAGCCGTCTTCGTGAAATTCATTGGAACGCATGCCGAATACGACAGGCTCGATCTCAAGTAAGGACACCTCGCCCATGGGCCACATCGCTTCGCTCATCAAGACCAAAGCCGATTACGAGGCCATCCTCCAGCGCATCGAGGACCTCTGGGAATCCGCTCCAGGATCGCCCGGGGGCGATGAGCTGGACGTGTTGCTGATGCTGGTCCGCGAGTACGAAGAGCGCGTTTACCCGATGGGCGATCCATCGCCCCGCGAAATGCTCACATTCTACATGGAGCAGAACGATTGGACGCAGAGCGACCTGGTGCCGTACTTTGGCAGCAAAGCGGCCGTGTCGCAGTTTCTCAGTGGCCAGCGGCGCCTGAGCAAGCGGACCATCGCGCGCCTGCACAAAGGCCTCGGCATGCCCCTCGAATGCCTGTTCTCCGTCGAGGAGGAATTGGCGGGCGACTCGGCTCTCGCCTAGCCCACCCGATCCCTGACCGCCATCCACCCGCCCTCCACAACGCGCGCCCTCAGTCCGCCGCCGCCATGATTTTTCAGGACTTCGTACAGCCCCAGGCCCGACACCCGATCGAGGTAGCGGCAGGGGCGGCAGGGGCGTTCGCCGTGCAGGAGCGCTTCGCCCACGCGGAAATCGCGCTGCAGGAGCGCCTCCAGGTCGAGGCCGCGCACCACGAGGTTGCGGCGGTGTGCACCGGAGCGGTTGGAGAGGAGGTCGATGCCGCTGGCCTCGCGGACCGCGATCAGGTCTTTCTCGGCGATCAGAGAAACCTCGCGCCCGGGGCCGGGCCAGCGGCTGAAGGAGCCCTCGCCCGCCGCGTAGCGATCGCCCTCAAGCCCGAGCCCGGCGATGGCGGCCACTTGCTGGCGCCGTTCCATCGGCGCCCCGGCGACGGGGGAGATGAAGATCGCCGTAAGGATGCCGCCGGGCGTCGCCGCCTCCACGATCTCTCTACTGGCCCACTGGCGGCGGTGTGTGCGGGTAGGGGTGGACGGGCTCCTGATAGGCGTCGGACGGGATGGTCTTGCCAACCCCTTCGTTATGCGCCTGGGTGGCCAAGTTGCCGGTCATGATGGAATTCTGAATCTGATCAGCCAGATCGCCGACCGCTCCGGGCGAGTGAGGAATCATGATGGTGTTGCTGTTGGCGGCGCCGGCGATGTCCTTCAGGGCATCGAAGTACTGGGTCATGACGACCAGTTGCATGACATCGCTGGCGGAAACGCCTGGGACGCCTTTCTGGAATTCCTCGATGCTCTGGCGCAGGCCATCGACGATGGCGCGGCGCTGGTCGGCGATGCCGACGCCGCGGAGTTTGGCGGCTTCCGCTTCCGCTTCCGCCTGCTTGACGCGCAGGATCTTGTCGGCGTTGCCTCGTTCTTCGGCGGCGACACGATGGCGCTGGGCGGCGTTGATTTCGTTCATCGACTTTTTGACGTTCGGGTCCGGGTCGATGTCGTTCACCAGGGTCTTGACGATGGCGTAGCCGTACTTGGACATGTCCTCTTCCAGGGACGCCTTCACGGCCACGGCGATGTCTTCCTTGTTCTCGAAGACATCGTCGAGTTTCATCTTGGGCACCTGGGCGCGCACTTCGTCGTAGATGTAGGACTCGATCTGCATCATCGGGTTGCTAAGCTGGTAGAAGGCTTCTTTGACCTTTTCCTCGATGACGTAGTACTGCACCGCGATGGCCAGGCGAACGAACACGTTGTCCTTCGTCTTGGTCTCGATCTGCACGTCCAACTGCTGTTGCCTGAGGGAAACGCGCGCGGCGACGCGGTCGATGATGGGCAATTTGAGATGCACGCCGGGTTGGCAGATTTGATGGAATTTGCCGGCGCGTTCGACGATGGCGGCGGTTTTTTCCTGAACGATGAAGAGAAAGGGAAGCATGGGGCTGTCCGTCCTTGCGAAATGATCCAAAGACAGGTGTCTTCGAAATCCGGCGATTGGCATTCGCCAGCATCATGCGAACCCTACGGCAAGGGGCCAAGGATATTCAGGGACCGCGGCCCCCTCCCGGCGCTTTACGAAGTTTTCACAAAGCCGGGTCGAAAAACATTGCGCGGGCCGCTCGCCGGTGCGATACCCTTGTCAAAGGTCCGGTGGCTTCGCGCTCCTCCGGCCAACCCGAATGACCGACGCAGAAAGGGCTTTGGAGGCCATTACGACCGCATTCCCGCCAACACTCGCCCAGGAGCTTCGAAGCGAACTCCTGCAACGAACTCCAAATGAATCGCGCCGCGTGCACGTGCTCGGCGTGGAAGGCATGGCGGTCACTCTCGCGGAGCAATGGGGCCTGGACGCGCACGCTTGCCTCATCGCCGCCCTGCTGCACGATCTGGCCAAAAACGACCCCAAGGACGAACAGCGCCGCAAGCTCGGCGCCTGCACCCTTTTCCCCCCCACGGACGACGACCTCGACTCGCCCGCCATCTGGCACGGCCTCATCGCCGCCCAGGAAGGCCACGACCGCTATGGCATTCGTCACCGGAGCGTGCTCGAGGCCGTCGCCTACCATCCGACCGGGGCCGACGGGCTGGATGAAATCGGCCTGACCCTGTTCGTGGCGGACTTTATCGAGCCTTCCCGCTCCTGGCCCGGCGTCGAGAACGCCCGCCGTTCCTTCATGGCGATGGATTGCCGCGACGCCGCCACCGCCGTGGCCCAGCACAAGCTTTCGTTCCTGCGCGCCAAAGGCCGCACCATTCACCCCCGCACCCGCGCCATGCTCCAATGGCTCGGGGCGGAAACCCCCGACCCGGTTGACTCTCACACCGGTTGACCCTCATAAGGGAGGACTGTTTTTTGACCCTGACGTTCCATGACCCGATCACGAAAGCCACCGAGGTGGCTCGCCTGGCCGACGACAAGAAGGCGGAAAACGTCACCGTCCTCGACGTCCGCAACGTCTGCCCCTTCACCGATGTGCTCGTCATCTGCGAAGGCAGCACGAACCTCCAGCTCAAAGCCATCGCCAATTCGATCCACATGGGATTGAAGCAGGCGGGCGCCGGCACGCCCATCACCGATGGCGCCTCCGGCACGAACTGGATCGTGCTGGATTACGGCGATGTGATCGTGCACATCATGAACCACGAGGCGCGATTCTATTATCGGCTGGAAGACCTGTGGGGCGACGGCGAAGAAGTGGCCTGGTCCGGAGAAGGCGCCACCACCGAGAGCGTCGGCTAAGTCCCGGAAAACGCGTTTCCAGGACCCCCACAGCCCTTTCGATCACCGCGCCAGCCATCCCCCTGGCACGGCCAGAGAAAGCGCCCCCACGGCCTCGCAGCGAGGCCGTTTTCTTGTGCTCAGAAGGCGCCTCTGCCTTTCAGCACCGCCGGCACCGTCCGGAACAGAATCTCGATGTCCAGCCAAAGCGACTGGTTCATGATGTAGTAGAAGTCATACTCCATGTTCAGGTGCAGCGGCAGGTTCTTGCGGCCGATCACCTGCCACAGACCCGTCAGCCCCGGCTTCACATCCAGGCGCCGGCGCTGCCACGCCTCGTATCGCTCGACCAGGAACGGCATCTCGGGCCGGGGGCCCACCATCGCCATGTCGCCCCGCAGGACGTTCCAGAGTTGGGGCAGTTCATCCAGGCTGGTCTTGCGCAGCCACCGCCCCGCCCGGGTGATCCGGGGGTCGTCGGATTGAAACGGCGCCACCGCGTAGGGATCCGAGTCGGTGCGCATGGTGCGGTACTTCCAGAGGCGAAAGCGGCGGCCGTCTTTGCCGACGCGCTCCTGGCTGAAGAAGACCGGGCCTTGACTGTCGAGCTTGATCCAGAGCGCGATCCACCAATGGAAGAACAGCATCCAGACCAGGCAGCCTAGCAAGCTGGTGGCGAGATCGAAAAGGCGCTTGGCCAGCGTCTGGCTCCAGGGAAGGCGCCCATCGCGCAGCGTGACCACCGGAAAGCGGCCGATTTCCTCGACGTTGGCGGCCTGCACCAGGACGCCGAAGAGGTTACTGACGACCTGGACCCGCGCGCCGGGGCGCCGCACGGCGTTGGCCAGCGCCAGTTGATCGTTGGGCGACAAGTGCGGCACCGCGAGGAACACATCCTCGATGTCGTGCTGGGCGACGGTCTGGGCGAGTTCCGTGGCCCCGCCCAGGATCGGCATGTCCGGCCCCGGGGGCTGGCCCGCCAACGCCGGATCGATGTCGCGGGGGTGGCTGACGAAGCCCACGATCTCGAAGCCGATCTCCGGATGATCTCTCAGAGAAGCCTCCACATCCCGCCCCAGCGGACCGGATCCCACGATCAGTGTCCGGATCGATCCCCGGCCCGCCGCCAGCGCCCGCTGCTTCAGCACCCGGAAGAACGTGCGGCTCAGGTACAGCCACAGAAACCCGTACAGCCCCGCCAGCGCGATGACGGCCCGGCCGAGGTCCAGGTGCTTGAGAAAATATCCCATCACCGCCAGGTAAAGCAGGTAGTGGTAACTGGCCTTGAGCAAGCTGCCGACCGCATTGATCGACGACAGCCGGCGCCGCACATAGTACATTCGGAACGCCATGCAATTCAGCAGTCCCAGCGCGACGACCGAGATCAGCACCTTGGGTTCGAGATATGGCCCCCAATCGTTGATCGGCCCCATCAGAGGGTTCAGCGCCCGGCGCGTCAGATAGGCGCCGAGCCAGGCGAAGAGAAACCCGCTGACATCGCCGAAGAGCAGCACCCACGCGGGAAAGCGCGTCTTCCAGAGAGACGGCTGGTTCGCGGGCACGGGGGCGGACGAGGCGGCGGCGGTGGGGGGCGAGGAGGTCATTTTCATCGGCATCGCCAGCATTGACCCGCCCGCCCGAGTGTCAAGCCCGCGCCGCCTTCCCCTTGCCCCAAAGACACAGCCCCGCCATCGCAGAGGGTAATTTCTTGCCGCCCCGGGAGGGCCAACCCTCATGACCACCGCCACCTTCGACATTCGCGACGCCATCTGCGAAGTGGGCCGCCGCCTCTGGCATCGTGGCTTCGTGGCCAACAACGACGGCAATATCTCGTTTCGTCTCGACGAAAACACCGTCCTGGCTACGCCCACCATGATCAGCAAGGGGTTTTTGACGCCTCATGATCTGGTTTTAGTGGACTTAGATGGCAATCAAGTCGGTGGCGAGCGACGCCTGACGAGCGAAATCCGCATGCACCTGCACGCCTACCGCACCCGGTCCGATATCTCGGCGGTCGTCCATGCCCATCCTCCCCACGCCACCGCCTTCGCCATCACCGGCCGGGCCCTGCCCAAGGGTGTTCTGCCCGAGGCCGAACTGTTCCTCGGCGAGGTCCCCGTCGTCCCCTATCGCTTACCGGGCACCTGGGAACTCGCGCGCTCACTGGGTCCCTGGCTCGCCCACCGCGACACGCTGCTCCTCCAGAATCACGGCGCCATCGCCGTCGGGACCGATCCGTTCGACGCGTACTATCGTATGGAAACGCTGGATCAGGTGTGCCGTGTGCTGCTTCTGGGGGAAGGGCTGGGGACCCTGAACACGCTGACGGTGGAGGAGCATGAGGAGTTGATCGGGGCCAAAGCCGCGTGGCGCATCGCAGACTCGCGGGCGGGAATGCGGGGGGTGCGGTTGCGGGAACCATCCGTGCACGTCCGGCGCCAGGATCCGGCGTGGGCTCCGGCGCGTGAACCCTTCGACGGCGCGCGCTTTCCCCGCGTCACGGATGAGCCGAAGGCCTCGACGGCCCCCGAGCCGACGGATGCGCCGCCGCTGCCCCGCCCATCGAACCGACCGAGCATCGAAGCGGCCGTGCGCGAGGTGTTGGCGGCGCTTGGCCGCTGATTCAAAGAGTGTGTTTCACGTGAAACGCCCAGGACGGAGGGGGGGCGGTTTCAGCCCCGCCGGACCGCACCCAGCATCTGATCGATGCGCCCGCCGAGAGCCTTCGTCAGGCGCACCGTCTCACGGCCCGGCTCGCCGTTGCCAATCAACCGGTCATCGACCCGTACCACCGGCACGATCCGCACGATCGCATTGGTGGCGAAAACTTCTCCACCAATCCCGAGATCCTCGGGCATCAGGCGGGTCTCATGCACCGCGTAGCCGATTTCGCGCGCGAGACGGATCACCTGACCCCGCATGATTCCCGGCAAGGCCCCGTCGCCCACCGGCGGCGTCAGAAGAACGTTCTGGCGCACGGAGAAGAGATTCGCCATGTCGGCCTCGGCGATGGCGCCTTCGCTGTTGAGAAGAAGGGCCGCATCGGCGCCGGAGACGTGAGCCTCGCGCCGCGCCATCAGGGCCACGGCATAGCTGAGGGACTTGATGCGGGCGAGGGGGGAGCGGTGGTTTTTCGGGAAGGAGGCGGTTCGCAGGTGCCAGCCTCGGGAGCGGGACTGCGAGAGGGCCTCTTCATCGACGGAAAACGCGGCGAGGAGGGCTGTTGGCTCGCCCTCCTGCGGCGACACCGGCCCGCCCCGCACCGGCCCGCGGGAGATGCTGAGGCGCAGGCGGGCATTGGCGAGGCCGTTGGCGTCGAGGACCGCGTGGGCCCACGAGAGCAATTCCTCGGGATGCACCGGGTAAGGTATGGCGAGGGTGCGCAGGCCGTTGGCGAGGCGGGCGAAGTGTTCGGCGGCGAAGAGCACCTGGCCGTCCTGCGCCCGCATGGTTTCGAACACCCCATCGCCCAGCAGAAACCCGGCGTCCATGGGTGAGAGGCGCGCGTCCTGGAGAGGAAGGAATTCTCCATTGAGGCAAACGATGTTCATGGGGTTGCCTTATGTTTCACGTGAAACAGGGTCGTGCTGGCGTTTGTCGCTGGGGGCGAGCAGACGATGGATCGGAACCGACTTAGTCCGCGTCTACTCGGTCCGGGCCACGGCCTCGGAGCTGCTTTGGCTTTGCCGCGTCATCTCGCTCTGCAAGTCGCGTGACAGGAATTCCCTGACGACCGGGTCGCCGCTGTCGCGAAGCTGATGAATGTCGCCCGAGAAGACGATCTTGCCATCGTGCAGCATGTGCACTACATCCGCCAACTCGAAGACGCTGGTCATATCGTGGGTCACCTCGATGACAGTGGCTCCGATGTCGCGGTTCACCTTCTTGACGATGTCGTCAACGTTCTCGGCCATCGGGGGATCGAGGCCCGCGGTGGGTTCGTCGAAGAGGAAGCATTCCGCCCGCGTGGTCAGGGCCCGCGCGATGGCGGCGCGTTTACGCTGGCCGCCGGAAAGAGTGCTTGGAGACTGCTCCTCGCGCCCCTTCAATCCGACCAGATTGAGCTTTTCCGCGACGATGCGATCCACTTCGCTGGGTTTCTCGTGGTAGACTTCGGTGAGGGGAAGACCGACGTTTTGACCGACGGTGAGCGACTGCAGAAGGCCGCCCGTTTGAAAAATCATGCCGAAGCGCTTGCGAACCGCGAGAAGGTCCTTCTCCGAAAGGCCCACGATGTCCTGGCCATCGATTAGAATGCGGCCCGAATCGGGCTGCAGCAGACCGACGATGTGCTTGAGGAGGACGGATTTTCCGATGCCGGACCGCCCGACGATCATGCAGAGCTGGCCTGCGGGGATCTCGAGATTGACGCCTTCAAAGACGACGTTGCTGCCGAATCGCTTGTGCAGATCTTCGATGACAATATGCATGGGGGTCTCATTTCATGAGTCAGTATGATGTTTCACGTGAAACATCATCCGCTTGCTCTCGTGCCACCAACCGATCCAGCAGCAGAAGAATCTCTCCGTCCTCTGGCGAAACCCGGACCCGCTCTTCGATCAGCGAACCCTCCAGAGCGTGCCGGATCGTGAGGGTAACGCTCTCGCCGCCGTTATCCGGCAGGGGCAAGGTGAAGTAACCGAACGGTCCGGCCGTGGTCCGGAAGGTGGGTCCGTTGGGCCTGGGCGTCGCGAAAATCATGGCGCCGGCCGCGGGAAGGTCTTCCGAACGGAGCAAAAAGCCCCGCGCGACGAACCCGCCCTCGCGCATGACGATCGGCTCGAGCGTCCGCAGCGAATCCGCGGGGGACAATTCCGCGATGCCCGAGGAGAAAGGCTGACCCGCCGGAGAAGTGGCCGTGGCGCGATACCAGGACCCCAACGGCAGCGAATCGAACACCGCGTCGCCCTGGGTGTTGGTCCGCTCGAAACTCGCCAAGCGCGCCGCTCCCGCCTGCAGGTCGAACGACAGCATTGAGACCAGAACCCCTTCCGCCGGCTTGCCCAGATGATCCAGTACGCGAACGCCGATGGCGCCTTCCATCAGCCGGGATTCCTGCGCGGCCTGCTCGATGGTCAATCCCCCCGCCTGCCGGTCCTCCAGGGCAATCGCCGGGCGCATCAGAGCCGCCACACGGTGCGCGGCCAGGCGCTCGGCATCGTCCAGCGAGGCGGCTTCCTCGGCGAAGTGCTGGGGCAGCGCGCGCGCCAGGGCGGTCGCGTAGGCGATGCGCTGCTCGCGGGTCATGCGCGACACATCGGTCGGGTAGAGGGAAAAGAACTCGGCCCCCGCATAGGCCACGCGCGCTCCGTCCGGCGTCCAGAATCGGTCGTCCGCAAGGCGAAGGCTGACCGTTCCCGCGGCGTCGTCGAGGACGACCTCGGCGGTTCCGATCTCTCCGGTGGTGAGCGCGGCGGGCTCGCGGTCTGGAAACTCGACGCGAAAGGCGGCGCCCTCGACCGGCAACCCGTCCGGGTCGCTGGCCACGACAGTCAGTGTCGGCGATGTCTGTTCGTCGTCCTGGGGCAGAGCCAGCGCCGGGGCGAAGGTCGTCCAGAGGCCGGCGAAGCTCGCGGCCAAAGCACCTGCTTGTTTCATGCTTTCGTCCTCCGGTTGGGAAAGGGGAGCGCGCCGTGTACCGCAGTGCGGCCACCGGTACCCATCAGAGACCCCAGAATGCGCAACGGGTCAATCCCCCTTCGCAGCTCCGCCTTGCCCCGGGCGCGGGGGCTCGCCTAGGCTCCCCGTCAGCTTTCTCCCCAACCGGACATGCCCGCTCATGACTTCACCCGCTTCGCTTTCGACTCTTCTTGCTCTGGCCCTATGGCTCGTCTCCTTCGGAGTCGCCGGCGCCACCGAACCCACACCACCGATTCGCGGCGCCGAGCGTCGCGGGGCGGTGGAGGAAGAGTCCGACCGCGAGCCGCCGCCGCCGCCGCTGGGCGAGACCACCTATGTCCGCCCCGGCTTCTTGCCGACGCCAGCGCGGGGATTGCCCCGGGCGCCCGGTCCGCCGGCGGCGAACGCCACACCCGCCGCGACCGCTCCCGCCGCCGCCGACATCGTTCGCATGGGCGTCGTGTCGACGCGGCGCGCCGAGGCCGACTGGGTCGCCTGGGAGGCGCGGATGCGGCGCGTTTCCGGACCGGCGCTCTCCCTGGTTTTCCCCTCCTCTCTCGGGGAGCGCCCCGATCAACTGATGCGTTCGATGCTGACCCGGGGAGCGCGTTATGTCCTGATCGACGCCGCCGACCCAAAGGCCGGCGCTGACCTGCGTGACCAAGCGCTCGAACTGCGCATGCGCCCCGCTATCTTCCTGTATGGCGGCAAAGACCGCCTTTCCGGCACAACGTGGGAGGTCCCAGTGGTGGCGGTGACGTTCGCCGCGGAGGGGCGCGCGGCCGCCGCCGAGGCGTTGCGGCTGACGGATGCTTCCCGCCGCACAGGCCCCGTCTGGGTGGTCTCGGCGGGGGATGATGCGGCGCGCGAACGGCTGGTTGGCCTGCTTGACGTCTGGCCTGGAGACCGTCCGCTGGAGGTCGTGGAGCTGCACGGGTCCGAAACGACCGTCGATCTGTACGACCGTTTCGCGGTGACGACGCAGGAGCCGGCGGCCCTGGTGCTGCTGTCCGAGCACGCATCGGAGAAACTGATGCTGGCGCGGCGGGCGCTGCGCACGAACCCCCCGGTGATCGCCACGGGATTGACTCCGGCGTTGGAAAGCGCCCTGAGCGGGCGCCAGGTGTCCGCCCTGGTCCATCCCGACCTGCGGGAACTGGTCCAGCGGGCGGGGTCGATGGCGCGTGAGGATTCGACGGACGTGGTGGAGGTTCCGCCGACCGTTTCGCGGCCCTGAGGCGGCTCCGTTTTCCTGCCATAATTCCGCGCGGGGCTTGGGTTTTCGGGCTTTGGTCTTGACCGTTCGCGGAGTGGGGGCGTTTGATCCGGGGCGTGATCGCGCAAGGCGGTCCCGTTCCACCCCACCGTTGGATTTTCCATGGCGAAAGCAGCGAAATCGAGCCCTTCCCGCTCACCCTCTGTTTCACGTGAAACACCTTCTGGCCCTGTCCGGCTCGCCATCATCAATCAAAAGGGCGGCGTCGGCAAGACCACCAGCGCCGTCAGTCTCGCCGCCGACCTCAGCGAACGCGGCTACCGCACCCTCCTCGTCGACATGGATCCGCAGGGCAACGCCTCCACCGCCCTCGGCGTGGACCGCCATGCGGAAGACACACCGACCGCCTACGACCTGATGTTCGAGGACGACGCCCGGCCCGATCCGCTGGACCTGGG
Organism: Sumerlaeia bacterium; assembly: GCA_040219255.1. Classification (GTDB taxonomy): domain Bacteria; phylum Sumerlaeota; class Sumerlaeia; order SLMS01; family JAHLLQ01; genus JAVJSW01. The sequence goes on along the minus strand of JAVJSW010000055.1, from coordinate 10,050 downwards.
GCCGGACCGCCCCTTCCTCTACGCCGCCAACAGCGCCTTCGTCCGCGCCGACCTGGACCTGATCGCGCTGGGCGAGGAACGCCGCAACTTCGTCCTGCGGGATGCGCTGGCGGAAAAAGCCGCCCACTTCGACTTCGTGCTCTACGACGCGCCCCCGTCCCTGAGCCTCTTGACCATCAATATCCTTATCGCCAGCGATGGCGTCATCGTCCCCGTCCAGTGCGAATACCTCGCCCTCGAAGGCCTCATCACCCTCATGGGTACCCTCGAAGAAATCCGCCGCGAGCACCATCCCGCGCTCCGCACCCTGGGCTGTGTGATCACCATGGCGGACATGCGCACCAACCTGTCCCAGCAAATCGTCGCCGACATGCGCGACAACCTGGGTGCGCAGGTTTTCCAGGCGATGATCCCCCGCAGCGTGCGCCTGGCTGAGTGCCCGAGCCACGGCCAGACGATTTTCGAGTACGAGCGCTGGGGCGCCGGCGCCCGCAGTTACCGCGCGCTCTGCTCGGAGATTCTGGAACGGCTCGGCAAACCGGCCAACAGCCCCCGCGCCAAAGCCGCCGCGAGCTAAACTTCGCATCCATCCGCAGGAGGAGCCCCCATCATGTCGAAAGCTCGCAAGGCCCTGGGACGAGGCCTCGGCCCATTGCTGGGGACGCTCTCCGATCCCAAGGCGGCGGCCGCCGAGGCCGTCCCCATCGAACCCCCGGGCAGCGACCCCAGGCCGGCCCAGCCGGGCGAGGTGGCCCCCGGCGATCTCGCGTACATCGAACTGGGCAAAATCCGCCGCAACCCGCACCAGCCACGCGAGGACTTCGACCCCGAACGCCTCGCCGAACTCTCCGCCTCCATCAAGAAAAACGGCGTGCTCCAGCCCATCCTGGTCATGCCGGACCTGGAGGAAGGCCCGGGCCGCTGGATTCTGCTGGCCGGCGAGCGCCGCATGCGCGCATCCCAGGAAGCCGGCCTGACCACCATCCCGGCGCGCGTGATCGACGTCACCGAAGAGCAGATGCTCGAACTCGCCATTGTCGAGAACGTGCAGCGCGAGGACCTGAACCCGGTCGAAGAAGCGCGCGCCTACGACCGGTTGACGCACCTGTTCGGTTACAGCCAGGACGATGTGGCGGAGCGGGTCGGCAAGAGCCGCACGGCGGTGGCTAACACGTTGCGTTTGTTGAAGTTACCCGAGAACGCGCTGCGGGATTTGGAGGAAGGCATCCTGACCCCCGGCCACGCGCGGGCGATTCTGTCTCTGCCGGAAACGGCCCAGCAGGAAACGCTGCGGCGCGAGATCCTGCGCAACGGCTTATCGGTGCGCGAAGCCGAGCGGCTGGCCAAGAAGATCGCCGCCGGCAAGTTCGGTCCCCGCGCCAAGGCGAAAACCCCGGGGGAACAAAGTCTTGACGTGGTGAACCTCGAAGAAAAATTGCTACTCCGTCTGGGGTGCAAGGTGCGGGTCAAATCGCGCTCCGCCTCCACCGGCGCCATCGAGATCGCTTACGCTTCCCTCGACGATCTCGACCGCGTGCTCGACATCCTCCAGGTCTCCCCGGACGACGACTGATCCCGCCCTCTGCCCCAGCGTGCTGCCCTGATTTTGCGCGGGTTGGAGAGGGAATCGGTTCCTCCCAGTCCCCGACGAGGCCCCCACGCTCCCCATGAGTCCCCCGCTCCTTCCCTCCCCCCTTTCCTTCCTCGCCGCCGGCGTCAGCATCGTCGACGCCATCCGCACCACGGACGCCGTCGGCTATCTCTGCCTCGGTCTGCTGGCGGCCATTTCCGTGGTCAGCGGCTACTACATGTTCGCCAAGCTGGCCTCCATCCGCGCCGCCAGCGCCGAGTCCAAAGACTTCATCGCCGAGTGCCACGAAAGCCACAAGTCGCTACGCGACGCCTACAAATCGACGAAGCACTATCCCAACAGCCCCCTGGCCGCCCTTCTGCGCGAGGCCTACCTGGAATACGAGTCGGAAATCGCCGCCAATTCAAAGACGCCGCTGTCCCTCGACCAACGCCTGCGCGTCGGACGCCTCTCGGTGGAGAGCGCCCTGGAACGCACCATCGCGGCGGAAATGCGGCGACTCGAATCCAAGCTGATCTGGCTCGCCACCTCGGCCACACTGGCCCCCTTCATCGGCCTCTTCGGCACCGTCTGGGGCGTGCTCGGCGTGTTCCAGGCCGCAGCCAACGAAGGCAGCGCCGGACTCGCCACCATCGCCCCGGGCATTTCCACCGCCCTCGTGACCACCGTCTTCGGCCTCCTCGTCGCCATTCCCGCCTCGGCGATGTACAACTGGCTGACAAGCCAGGTGAATTACCTCGCGAGCCAGATGGACAGTTTCGCCCACGAACTCTCGAACGTCTTCCAGCGCCAACTGCTGCGGAGGGATTGAGCCATGGCCCTCGGACGCCGCCGCCGCCCCGTTTCCCAACCCCGCGCCGACATCAACATCACCTCGCTGCTCGACATCACCTTCGTGCTCCTGATCGCGTTCATGATCGTGGCGCCAGCGCTCAAGCACGGGGTCGATATCGAACTGCCACAGGTCGCAGAAGCCCCCGCCCTGGAAGAGACGCGGCCGCTGACGCTTCTGATCAAACCCGGGTCCGACGACCCCCTGGTATTCCTCGATGGCACCCAGATCGAATTCCCCCGCCTCGCGCAAACCCTTCAGGCTCAGGGGCCCGGCCGACCCATCAGCCTCGAAGCGGACCGCCGCGTGGACTGGCAGCAAATGGCCCGCGTCATCACCGTCCTGGAAACCAGTGGAATCCCGAATATCGGAATCGTCACCCAGCCTAAGAATGATTAACAGGGATTTCGAATATGAAGCCATGGCATAAAACTTTGGGAATCGCCGGTACGATTCTGCTCCATCTCGTGCTCATCTTCGGCATCGTGCGCCTCTCCGCCATGACGCCCGAACCCCCACCCAAGCCCAAGCAGCTCGAGGTCAAACTCCTCACCCCCGCGCCCCAGCCCACGCCGGCTCCCACCCCCGCCCCGCGCGAACCCGAACCAACGCCCCGCGCCACCCCGGCGCCGGAACCCACCCCCGCTCCCACGCCCCAACCCACCGCCACTCCCAAACCCACGCCAAAGCCAACGCCCAAGCCGACTCCGGCCCCGACGCCCAAACCGACAGCCAAGCCCACGCCCGTTCCCACGCCCAAACCGACCCCCAAGCAAACGCCCAAACCCACCGCCACGCCGACGCCCACTCCCAAGCCGACGGAAAAACCCCTCTCGGCCGAGGAACTGCGAGCCCTGCGCGACAAGCTCGGCATCCCCGACAGCGGCCGCCCGCCCAAGGAAACGCCCGCCGCCAAGGCCCCTGAGGCCGCCAAGGCCACCGCCGCCCCCGCCCCCACGCCAGAGGCCGTGTTGTCCGAAAGCCTGCCGCAAATCTACGCCAAAGGCGTCCGCAACCACATCCGCCGCAACTTTCGCGTCCCCGCCGATCAGAAGGCCAACGCCCAGTGCGTCGTCTCCTTTACCATCCATCGCGATGGGGGCATCACCAACGTGGCCATCAAGAAAACCAGCGGATCCAAAGCTCTGGACCAACTCGCCCTCGAAGCCATCCGCCAATCCAGCCCCGTCTCGCCCCTGCCAGCCAGCGTCAAGGCCGACTCGGAACGGGTGGAACTGACGTTCAGTTTCAATCAGTAGGGGCGGGGATGTTCGGTCGTTTCCCGTGATCGCTCCACGAAGCGGCTTGACTGGTGATACGTTGTGTCACCAATTGATTGGGTAGAAGATTTTTGCGGGAGCAAGCGATGATTAAGACCCTCACACGCCACGGAAACAGTCTTTCGCTCGTCATCGACCGGCCAATTCTCGACTTGCTGCGCATCGATCAAGATACACCGCTGGAAATCTCCACCGACGGAGAGAACCTTGTCATCTCGCCGGTCCGCAAGGACGGGGATCGGGAGTCCCGCCGCGCCAAAATCGCGGCTATCCTCCAGGATGCGGACGCCCGCTACGGCGAGGTCTTCACCAATCTCGCGAAGTGAGCGAGGCGGCATCCAACTTTCTCGACCTGGCCGATGTGCTCCAGATTCACGCCCATCAAATCCGAACCTACGGCGGCGAGTATGGCGTTCGCGATCAGGGCCTGCTTCTGTCCGCACTGGCACAACCGCAAGCGACCTTCGATAGGATTTACCTTCACCAGACACTTCATGCTCAAGCCGCCGCCTATCTCTTTCATTTGGTCGAGAACCATCCTTTCGTCGACGGAAACAAGCGGACGGGTGCGGCATGCGCTATGGTGTTTCTGGAGCTGAATGGGCTGCGGCTGATTGCGAAGGGCGAAGACTTTTAAGACCTTGTTTTCAGGGTTGCGCAAGGGACCGCGAGAAAAACGGAAGCGGCAGCATTCTTCGAAAGCAATTGCAGCGAGCAACCCTAGGAGAAGGGTCAAGTCCCGCACCCGGACAACGCCATTGGTGTTGTACGAAACGGGCACAACAGCCATTCGCATAGGTTTACGGATACGCGCCCGGCGCCTCTTTCACGGATCATCCTTCCCCGGCAGCCTTCGGTGGCGCAGCGTGGAGGTGTACTCGCATAGACCCTCAGCCGCGTCGCGGCGCCGTTTCCCTCCGGTTTGGCTTGGCGGGTCCGCCCCTTTGATTTAGACCTGACCGGTCACTTTCTCTCCAGAGGCCACCCTCGCCATGCGCCCACACGCTTTGCTTCCGCTGCTGCTAATCGCTTTCCTGGTCGCCCCGGCCTTCGGGGCGGAGCGGGCGTTCCTGACCGCGCGGGGCGAGGCCCTGCCTCCGGCGGCGGCCGCGCTGGCCCACCGCGAGGCCAAGGCGACGCTGATCCACGTGTTCGATTGCGACAGCGGCCTGTGCGGCGAATCGCTGCCCGCTATCGAGGAGTTCCTCTGGCAGCCGCTCAAGGACCGGGGCCTCGCCGTGATCGCCGTGGCCCGCGACGCCAGCGACGCCCAGGCGCGGGCCTATGCCAAGGAGTTCGGCCTGACCTTTACCGTGATGCCCGATCCGGACCGGGCCATCGCCTCGCTCTTTGCCAGGGGCGGCGCCGGGGTCCCCCGGACGATCATCGCCGACGGCGAGGGCACCATCGTTTATCAGCATGCCGGATGGCGCGTGGCGCGGGATGCGGAATGGCGCCTGGTGGCGGAGGCCCTGATCGCCGGCGAGGAACCGCCCGTCTTCGTCGAATCGGCCCCGGAAGGCGGCGCCCCGCCCGCCGAGCAGCGGTTCGTCGGCGAGGCCGCGCCGGAGCTGAAAGTCGAGGAATGGATCAACGCGCCGCCCGGCGACATGGCCGGCCAGTTCCAGATGTACGAATTCTGGGCCACTTGGTGCGGGCCGTGCCTGATGTCGATGCCGGGGCTCGAACGCCTGTCCAAAGAGCACGCCGGGCGGCTGGTCATTCAATCCATCAGCGACGAAGATCCAGCCACCGTCCGCGCATTCGTTAAGCAGAAGGGCTACACCTATCCCATCGGCGTGGACAGCCAGGGCCGGACGAAGACGAAGCTGGGGGTGAACGGCATCCCCTCCGCGTTCATCGTGAACCCCGAAGGCGTGATCGTCTGGCAGGGGCACCCGATGGAACTGGAAATGAACCCGGCGCTGCTGGACGAGCTGCTGAAGGAGAAGGCCGCCGAATAGGCCGCCCCGCGCGATGGAATTCCGGCTGCGATTTGTGGAGCCCATGGGGCCGAAAGGTCAGCCTCTGCCCGTGGGTGTGCTGTCCCATTTGGCCCTGGAGTCCGGCGGCGACGGCCAGGAGCAGGCGCGCCTTGGCACGATCTGGTCGGTGGCGAACCTTGCCCTGGTGCTCGGCGAAGGCGTCGCCGCCCTGCGCGAACGACCGGCCCTGGCCAAGAACCCGGACCCGCAGGCCCCCACCGGCGAGGATCTGGTGGCGTGGTGGGACGCCTATGGCGCCGCCGAAGGCGCCGAGGCGGAGGCGCGTTTCGCCGAATTCTGCGAAGCCGTGAGCGACACCCACGCCTACCTCGCCCGCAAAGCCCAGGCGGCCGACGTGCGCCTGGTCATGCCGCAGGGCGCCACCGCCATGGAGGCCGCCGCCTTTCCCGCCGCGACACGCCGTTTCCTGGGCCGGCTAGTCCTGTCCGGCGAACCGGTGGAGCAAGCCGACGCGCTGTACCTGATGTGCCTGGGGCGTGCGCTGGTGATGATTTTCGACGCCTATGCGAAGCAGGCGGCGGGCAGCGGCGAAGCGGGGCTGGCGCACGTCTTCGAAGACGCCGGCCGCATCGCCGGACTCTGGCAGGAAATGGCGTCGGTGGCGATCTGCGAAGACCGGCGCTTTGTGATCGTGTGAGGCGGGGGTGGCACTTTGCTGGGTTTTTAACGCAAAGTGGCGAAGGGGCAAAGGGAGTGTGGAGGAAGGCTTCTGGCGGACATAAGAGCAAACGTGCCAATGAAGAAAAAAGATTGGAGCCGCCGATCCCACCTCTTCGATTTTTGATTTTTTCCCTTTACCAGGCCGCTTTGCGAGGTAAACGCCCTTTCTTCCGAAAACCTCTGTGAAAACTCTATCCTCTGTGTCCTCTGTGGTTAAACAATCCCACCACTGCCCCCCAGCACCCCTTGCCCTTGGGCGCGGCATTTGCCACGGTGCAGGCTGACGGTGCCCGCGCGACGGCGCTGCGCCAGCCCTTTCCTCCGGAGATCGAACCGCCTCTCATGACCCGCCCATCCGAACAGACCGTGCGAACCCACCGCCTGTCGAACGGCCTGACCGTTTACGCCATGGAAAACCACACGCAGCCCCTGGTGACGCTGGACATGTGGGTCAAGGTCGGCAGCAAGGACGAACCGGAAGACATCGCCGGCATCAGCCACTTCCTCGAACACATGCTCTTCAAAGGCACCGAGCGCCTCGCCGTCGGCCAGTACGACCGCCGCATCGAAGAGCTGGGCGGCTACCTGAACGCCGGCACCAGCACCGACTACACGCATTATTACGTGACGCTGCCGAGCGCCAAGATGGCCGACGCCTTGGTGGATATGGCGGACGTGTTGCAGAATTCCAGCATCCACCCCGAGGAAGTCGAGAAAGAGCGCCTCGTCATTCTGGAGGAAATCCGCCAGAAACAAGACAACGCCATCGGCTTTCTCTACGACGAAATCACGCGCTCGACCTTCGAGAGCGGGCCCTACGCCGGCACGGTGATTGGTTCGGCGGCCACCGTCAGCGCCATGTCGCGCCAGCAGCTCGCCGATCACTACCACCGCTTCTACGCCCCTGAGAACATGGTCTTTATCGCCGTCGGGGATTTCGACACGGAGGCCCTCCTCGGCCAACTCGAAGACCTCTTCGGCCGCCTGGACCGCCCCCGCCGGCCCTGGCGCGAGGCCGATCCACCGACCGCCTACAGCACCCCCACCCAGAAGGCCTGGGAGCGCGACTGGCAGCAGACTTACTACTTCCTGGCGTTCCCCGCCGAGCCCCTGCGGACGCTCGAGCAGGCGGCGATCCTGGACGTCGCGGAGTCGGCCCTGGTCGGTGGCCGCAGCGCCCGCCTCGTCAACCGCCTGCGCGAGAAGCGCCGCCTCGCCGAGCATTTCAGCGGATTCCTCAACGGCCAACGCCATCCCAGCTTCTCGGCCTTCTACGCCATTTGCGATGAAGCCAAGATCGACGAACTGCGCGAGGCGTTCTTTGAGGAAATGGACCTCCTGCGCCGCGAAGGCTTGAAACCAGGCGAGTTGGCTCGCGCTAAACGCCAGACCATCAACGGCCACCTGTACGCCACGGAAACGAACACCGGCAAAGCCACGATGCTCGGTTACAGCTTCGCCGTGCTCGATTCGCCGGACCTGCTCACACACCTGCCGGTCGCCGCCGATGCCGTGACCGAGGAGCAAATCCTCGCCGTTCTGGAGCGCTTCACGCCGGACCGCGCGAGCAGCTATCTGGCCAAGCCGGCCAAGCGCGAGGCCGCCGTCTGATGCCCAGCCGCCGCGCCGCGAGCCTGACGCTCGGGCTCGGTCTTTCTATTCTGGCGGCGGGATGCAGCCTCTTTCGCGCCGCCCCCGCTCCCGCCCCCATCGCCATCACATCCACCACCACCCAATCCGGAGACGTCACCGTGACCACCCTTTCGAACGGCATCACCCTGCTGCATAAATCCAATCCCTCCAACGCCATTGTCGCCGTTCGGGTCTTGTCGCGGTGGGGTGCGGTGAACGACCCGGACGAAAAAATCGGCCGCGCCCGCCTGATGATGCGCCTTCTGGAGAAGGGCACCAGCCACCGCGACGCCGACGAAATCAGCGACACGCTCGAGGGCCTCGGCGCCAGCGTGAATACGTCCGACAACTACGACACCGTCGGCGCGTCGCTACGCTGTGTGCGAGCCGATCTCAAGCGCGCTTTCGAGGTGTTCTCCGATGTCCTTCTCAACCCGACCTTTCCCATCGAGGAAATCGACGCGGAGAAGCAGCGCGTGCTGGCGGAAATCCGTATGCGCGACGACCGCACGCCCCTCGCCACGATGAAGCGATTCCGCTCGGCCCTCTTCGCTCCGCACCCCTACGGGCGGCCTCTGGAGGGCGAACCGGAGACGGTGATGAAGCTCGGCCAGATCGACCTGGCCGAGGCTCACGAGGCCGCCATGACGCCGGAAAACCTGATCGTCGCCGTCGTCGGCGATATCTCGGCGGAGGACGCCCACGAACTGATCGAAGAGCACTTCGGCCATCTGCCCCGAGGCGCCACCAGCCGGACGGAAGCCCGTAAGTCCTTTGCCCCCCGCGCCACCCGCGAGGAATTCAGCCGCGACGTGGAGCAAGGCTTCGTCGTTCTCGGCCACACCACCGGCCCCGCCACCGACCCCGACAGCGCCTCCCTCGATGTCGCCACCGCGATCCTGGGCCAAGGCATGTCGTCGCGCCTCTTCACCGAACTGCGCGACAAACGATCCCTCGCCTACATGGTCGGCGCCAGCACCGCCGAGTACCAGCATGGCGGCATGTTCCTGTCCTACATCGGCACGTCGCCGGAAACGGTGGACGCGGCGGAGGAAGGCCTCTGGGAGCAGGTGCGTCTCCTGCGCGCCGAGCCCGTGGCGGAGGACGAGTTGGAGCGCGCGAAGAACTACCTGGCGGGCGGCTACCTGCGCGAGCACGAGACCAACGCGGGCCAGGCGCGCTATCTCGCCTACTGGCAATTCCTCGGCCTCGGCCCCGAAGCCGACGACCAATACACCGCCCGCATCCGAGCCGTCACCTCCCGCGATGTGATGCGCGTGGCGAACAAGTACTTCACCGACCCGACCGTTGTGATCCTGCGCCCCCTGGCCTCCGCCCGCGGCGCGGAAATCCCGGCGATGTAAGGTCACACCGGGCACAGACTGGAGAGTCTGTGCTACAACGCAAAGACCCCCGGTCTCCGCGAAGGAAACCGGGAGGCTATCTTGCTCATAAGCTCGACCGGCGACCGTGGTCACCGGCTGGGCTGGAGGCGATTACAGCTCGAACGGGTCGCCGGTGAAGGCGTTCACGTCCAGCAGCAGGCTGTCCAGGTCCGCGGCTTCGCGGGTTTCGATCCGGGGGGTCTCGTAGGCGGGGGCGTCCGCGCCCGTCTCGAGCTCCACCGATTTCAGGGATTTGTTATCCATGTTGATTGGAAGTCCTTTCGTATCAGTCTCTTAGAAGTGAGGGAGGTGGAGTCCCGGGTTATTCGAAGATGGCCCAGTTGCTGACGCTGGCAGCGCCCTGGCCGAGGGTGGCAGTGGCGGGGCCGTGAAGGGTCGTCTTGCCGCTCAGGTCAACGTCCTCAAGGTAGTACGCGCGCTCTTCGCCCGACTTGGTCAGGACGACCGCGTCGAGGAAGCTGTATTCGGCGCCGCCGCCGAAGACGGACTCGCTGGGGATGAGGGCCGAGTTGAGCTTCTCGCCGACCGAGCCGTCAGAGGCGGCGCGGTAGACGTTGAAGCCGGCGTTGTCGGTTTCGGCGATGGTGCTCCAGGTGACGGAGACGCCTTCGCCGAGGCCGAGGGCGGCCGCTTCGAAGCTGCC
>JAVJSW010000054.1:0-63987 GCA_040219255.1 Sumerlaeia bacterium | reverse complement strand
ACACAACCCCACCCATCCGCAAGGGGGTGGTCGCCACTACAAGGGGTTTTGAAACTGAAAAACCCTGCAAACAGGGAGAATCAAACCGAAGCGTCCGGTCCAAACCTCGGAAAATGGTGATTGCTGTCGAAGTTGGGTTAGGGCTTTTCTATCGCCGATTTCCTCGCCTTCCTCGTTCAAGGTCACCGTCTCGTGGACAAATGTCCCTGACTCCGCGAAGACCATTTGTCCCTTCGTCACCGTTCCGGCGGTGGAGACCTCGATGAAAGTCACCAGAGGCTCCGCTCGTGTTGTCAGAAGTGCGTCGCGGACCAGGAAGTCCTCATCCAGCTCGGCTCGAAAGGCTGTCTCGATGCCTTTCCACAGTTCACACACACCCTTAACGATCCAGCCATCACCGGAGCTTGTGATGGAATCGATGGCCGTGATTCGTTTGGCGAATCCAATACCAAGGGCCAGTTCGGTTTCCCATCGCTGAACGTCCGGCGCATTCTGCGGCCTGCGGGGATCGATCCGCAGCAGCATCTGGTCGGTTTTTCCCGAAGCGAGCGGAAACGGGTTGATGATTTCCCGCATCTTTCCTTCCGTGTTGCTCCACTTCTGATAAGGCAGCACATACAAGGGGGTTTCGGCCATCTTCTCCGGGTCGGGAAAAAGGGATGGCTCCAGTTCGCGAATGAACGTCGTGTCGTCGCCCCGGACGATCATCCGCTCGTGAAACGCCACCGGGATGGGATCGGACGCAGGGGCTCCGGTTTTCCAGTCCCCTTCCGGTCGCACGATCCCTCGCGTGGTGTAGCGGAGAACCGCGTTGTCGAGCTGCGCGTCCCTTGCCCGGATCACAGGCAGCATTGCGTCGAAATCCTCGGACGCCCAACCGGTGCCGACGGACAGCACACAGACCATCGGTAGCAGCAGGGTTCCGAAGAAAGCGCGGCAAGCCGGCACGACGATCGAAAATGTTCGCAAGACTCGACTCCTTAAGGGCCAGACAATCCGGCGCCCGATTTTTTTCTTTGAGAAACGAGAACCCCTCGCGTCGTGAAAAGCAAGAGCGAAAGGAAAGGCCGCCAGGCTTTCCTTGCCCTTGCGATCATTCCCACCGGCGGCTCCGAATCCCGTGACTCTACCCCCTTTTCCGCGATTGCTTGCATTAGGCCGCGCTCTTGCGTTCCGGGTTCGGAGCGATCTCTCCTGGAGGTGTCCGTATTGACCGGCCAACCCATTGAACTTATCGTCGCCGACATCGACGGCTGTCTGACCGGCGGCGGGCGCAGTCTGGTGGACCTGGATATGGCGCGGCGCCTGCGCCAGTGGCAGCTCCAGGCCGCCGAAGGCGACCCTGCGATCCCGCGCCTTGTCTTCAACACCGGGCGGCCCCTGGCCTACGTGCTGGCCCTGGTCCAGACTTTCGACGTGCGGCTGCCTTCCCTGGCGGAATGCGGGCTGGTGATGTGGATTCCGGAGGAGCGCCGCTCCGCCCTGCACCCCGACTACGACGAGCGCCGCCGCGGCCTCTTCCGCGATCTGATGGCCGACGCCGAGGAGGAATTCATGGCCGGCGCGGACTCCATCGTGCATTTCGAAGCCGGCAAGTTCAGCCAATTGACCCTCCTGGCGAAAGACCCCCACAGGAGCCGCGACGTGGCCGAAGCCGCCCGCGATTTTCTCGCCCGGTGGGAGGAACACTTCGCCGCCGAACTGACCCCGGCCGTGCTGAACCTGCTGCCCCGCGGGCTCCATAAGGGTTCGGGTCTCGACTGGCTCGCCGACGTCACCGGCATCGCGCCCGAGCGCATGGCCGGCATCGGCGACAACCTGGGCGACCTCGAGTTCATGGAGAAATGCGGCTTCAGCGCCTGCCCCAACAACGCCCGCGAAGGCGTCATCGCCCGCTGCGACTGGGTCCTCGACTCGGGCCCGGCGGCGTGCATGGTGGAACTCTACGAGCGCGCCATCGCCCACAACCGGGCGGTGCTGCCAGTCCACCGTTCGTAGTTCCCCGTTCACGCGGAATGGCCTCCCGGCCGCGCCCTACTCCCCCCGGAAGATCGCGCCGGCGTTGAAGATTTTCTCCGCCGCTTCCATGCACGCCTGGTTGTTGCGGGGCAATTTCCATTCGTCGCGGAGCAAGTCGTCGAGGTGGCGGGCGATTTCCGGGGCCTGGGCGCCTTTCTTGACCATGATGGCGATGGGGCCGACGTAGGGGGCGTATTCCAGTTCGCCGTTCTTGAGCCCCCGCATGCACAGCGGGTCCCAGTTGAACAGCACGCGGCTGATGTCGCGGCGGAGCATTTTCATGGCCAATCGGTTGTTCGCGGCTTCCTGATCGGGATCGGTCATGGGATGCGTCTGGTCCTTTGTCCGGAAAATGAGGCGGTCCAAGAAAATCGGACAATCGGCCCCGGGGCAAGCGACGAAGGCTTGCATCGGGCGCCCCCTTGCCGCAAGGTGCGCGATTCAGGCTGGTGGGGATTTTTTTTCCCGCCTCTGGCTTGACCTTTGATTTCTCCGAAGTTGCTCCTGGGCCCACCCCATGCCGAAGCTGATCTGCGTTCAGTTCTCCGAACAAGATTTCCCCAAGCGTTACGACGCCAACGGCCTCGACGACATCGGCCGTGATGCCTTCGTGCTGGCCGAGCGCGAGGATTCCCAGGACATCGGCTTCGTGGCGGGCTACGAGTACGTCTGCGAAGAGCAGATCACCCGCCGCCGCGAACCTTTCAAGCGCCTTCTGCGCGCCGCCACGGACGAGGAAAAGGAAGCCTTCTTCGTCCGCAAAGCGGCCGAGCGCAAAGCCCTCGAACTCTGCAAGCGCAAGGCGGTCGACCTGAAGTTGCCGATGAAGGTCAGCACGGCGCGCATCAATCCGGCGGACGGGCGCGTCATTTTTCAGTTCACCAGCGATCAGCGCGTCGATTTCCGCCAACTGGTGCGCGAACTGACCGGCGAGCTGAGGACCCGCGTCGAACTCTGGCAGATCGGCGTCCGCGACGAAGCCCGCAACGTCGATGGCTACGGCGTTTGCGGCCTGCGCACCTGCTGCTCGCAATGGCTCCCCGATTTCCGACCCATCAGCATCCGCATGGCCAAGGAGCAGGACATTTTCCTGCCGCCGGGCAAACTCTCGGGCCAATGCGGCCGGCTGCTCTGCTGCCTCTCCTACGAAGTCGATCAATACCGCGAGATGTCCAAAGGGCTTCTGAGCAAAGGTGCCACGGTGACCGTCGACGGCGTCAAAGGCGTGGTGATCGACCGCAACGTACTGCTGGGGCGGTACGTGGTGTCGCTCGAATCGGGATCGATCACCACCATCACCGCCGACATGGCCACCGATGTGCAGGTGCCCGATCAGATGAAGAAGATGGCGCGGGCTTTTTCGACAAAAGAGACCGCCCCGCCCGTCCCCGCCTGGCAAGAGGAGGACCGGCCCGCGCAAGCTCTCGCCGCGGAGGCTCCGGCTCCGGCTCCGCCCGAAGCCAGACCCGCGCCCGCCGCGAAGGAAAAACCCCCGAAATCGGACCGCAGCCGTCGTGGCCGCCGCGGCAAACGGGGCGGCGAAAAAGCCGGCGGATCCACCGACGACACGCCCAAAGCGCAGGCGGAAGCCGCGCCATCGATGGACAAAGGCGGCCAGGAGAAATCCACCCCGGCCGACAAAGCCCGCCGCAAGGAAGGCCGCAAACGGCGCCGCGAACGCATCAAAGCCAAACGCGGCGATCAGGCGTCGAGCGACGCCACGCCGAAGGCGGACGCCAAACCGGCACCCGGCGCCAAAGCGGCCCCTGGCGACGGGGCCGGGAAGAAAGACAAACCCTCCGACGCCCGCAAGGGGCGGCGCGGTCGGCGCAAGAAAAAGGATGGCGGCGCGGGCGAGGGTGCCCCGCCCGAGTCCTCCGGCGGCACCGAGGGCTGAGATGCCCAGGTTTGGGGCCGGCAATCCGGCCCTGTGGTCTTGAGGGGTGGCGGTGAAGAGGGTCATGGCGAGGGGCTCCCGCTGTACGAACCGGAGACATAGGTAACACATTCGGGCCAGGACATGGGTCACACTTTCACCTCGTCAGGTCACAGTCTCTGGGCCAAAGGTGGCGCCGGGAGTCACCCGCACAAGCGTTCGCTCCTCAAGATTTCCCTGCCCCAACTCCAATAATCCCAAAATTCCCAGTGCCCTTGGTGGCTCGGTGGTGAATTCTCAAGGCATCGGATCCTGTAACCATTTCTCCGCTCGCGCGTAAGACTCCAACAAACGCCCCTGCGGGAGGACCTCCCATGCCCCCAACGCTCAAACGCTTCGGCCAGCGCCTTCTGATCGCCGGGGGTGCGCTCGCCATCGGAGCGGCCCTCTGGCTGCCGGTTCTCAGCCTGCTCTTCCGCCCCGCCAGGGCCGAGTACCTGGCGCCGCCCAATGCCGTCCCGGCCCTGGCCCAGCGGCTGGCGGAACACCAGCTTTCGCTGTGGGAAGACCCCGCCGCCCGGGCCGAAGAAATCGCCCGCATGCGCCGCACGAACGCGGAGTGGGACTTTATGGCCCGCACGTTTTTCGTGCTCTCGCTCGCCAACCTCAGCCTGCGCGATCCCGGTCAAGCTGATCGTTACCTGGCCGTGATGGATCGCGTGATCGCCGAGACCGAAGCCATCGAAGCGCAGGAGGGCCATCTGCACTTCCTGATGGATTACGCGCGCGCTTCGCCGTTTGTGGAGGAGTCGCAGCGCAGCGTCTTCGTGGATGGCGAGATCGCCCTGATGATCGGCGCCCGCCGCCTGGTGCGGGAAGAACCGGCCTATGCCGACGGTTTCGCCGAACGCATCGCCCATCTGCGCCGGCAGATGGAGGCCGGGCCGGTGCACTGTGGCGAAAGCTACCCCAACGAGTGCTGGATGTTCTGCAACGCCGTGGCACTGGCGGCGATGGCCCTGAGCGACGCGCTGGACGGCACCGATCACCGCGCTTTCTTCGACGATTGGCTCGCTTCGGCGCGCGAGAACCTGATCCACCGCGACTCCGCCATGCTGGTTTCCAGCTTCACCTGGGAGGGCTCGGCCATCGACGGGCCGGAAGGGTCGAGCATTTTCATGACCGCCCACTGCTTGCGCCTGATCGACGCCCAGTTCGCCATGGAGCAGTACGCCCTCGCCCGCGAGCAGCTGGGCTTCCACATCCTGGGCTTTGGCCTCGCCCGCGAATGGCCCGCCAGTTGGCAGGGGCCGATGGACGTCGACTCGGGGCCCGTGGTGCCCGTCATCGGCGCCAGCGCCGGAGCCAGTGGTCTCGCCCTGCTGGGCGCCGCGTCCTTCGATGACGACGCCTATCTCGGCCGCCTCGTGGCGTCCCTCGAGTTCGCGGCCTTTCCCGTCACAGAGGACGGCCGCCAGCGCTTCGCCGCCGCCAACCAGGTGGGCGACGCGGTGGTGCTCTACGCCCTGGTCGAAGGGCCCCTCTGGGCCCGCATTCTCGAATCGCAAAGGGAAACCCGCCCATGACCCGCCCCCGCTGGAAAGCCCTCTTCATCCCCGAGTCCACCCGGAGCTACTTGCCGCACCGGCTGTTCCTCAAGCTCGCCGGGCTGTTCGCGCTGCTGTGGCTGATCGGGGAACTGGCGGGCTGGCGCGCCCACACCGCCGTTCTCTCCGGCACGGTGCCCCTGGCCGAGGGCGACTGGTTCCTGGCCGCCAGCCTGGGGCTTTTCTACGCCATCGCCTATTTCGCCGCCGTCGCCGCCGGACCGATCCTCGTGATTGCCGCGGCTCTCAGCTACCTCGGCGAGAAGCTGCTTGTGAGGCCTCTCCCGTCGAAACGCGGCGAGAGAACCCAAGACAACCCGCAACACGGTGAGGACATTTCCACAGGAACGGGGGGAGCGGGAACAGGGCCTCCGGTGGGCGTTCGGCCCGCTTCCTGATCCTTCACCTCGACCCCAAAAAAACAGAAGCCCCCTGTGGGCGTCCTTGGTTTCTTGGATTTACAATGAGCCACGAACACGGAAGGACCAACAGAGGGTGGCCAGTCTTGCTGGCCTCGCCGTTGCCCAGTGCCTGATGCCCGCGCCTGGGCGTCAGTGTCGAGGTGGGACTGGCGGGCCGCCTTCCACTTATTCGCTGTGATCCGCGGCCAACTTCGGATTTGCCAATTCGATCTCTGGCGCCACGTTCGGGTGCGGGATCAGGAAGGGGCATCCGGTGGTGGGGTGACAGATGATCGTGCTGTCGACGCCATAAACGCTTTGGATGCAGTGCTTTGTCAGGACTTCCTCAGGCGTCCCGCACCGCATCAGGCGCCCTTTGCAGAGCACCGCGATGCGGTCGGCGTAGAGCGCCGCCAGGTTGATGTCGTGCAGCACCGCCAGGACTCCGAAGTCCTCGCCGGTCAGCTCCTTGGCGAGGCGCAGGACGAGGTGCTGGTGCGCCAGATCGAGGGCCGAGGTCGGTTCGTCGAGGAGCAGAAAGCGGGGTTCGTCCGCCGCGCCGGCTCCGCCATCGAGCTGCGCCAGGACGCGGGCGAGATGGATGCGTTGGCGTTCGCCACCGGAGAGCGTCGAGTAGCGGCGCTCGGCCAGATGGGTGGCATCGACCCGTTCCAGGCATTCCCAAGCGACGCGCTGGTCGCGGACCGGGTCGCTGTGGCGCGCGTGGGGCAAGCGCCCCATCAGGACGACCTCGAAGACCGGATAGGGAAAGTTCAGGGCGCTGGATTGAGGCAGGACGCCCAGGCGCCGGGCGCGGTCCTGGGGCTCCCAGGCATGCAGGTCCGCTTCGCCGAGGCGCACCGCGCCGCCGGTGGGCGAGGCCTCGCCCGAGAGCAGCCGCAGCAGCGTGCTCTTGCCCGCGCCGTTGGGACCGAGGACGGCGAGAAGCTGGCCCGGCTCGACTTTCAGGGTGACGTCGTGGAGGAGCTGGGCGCTTCGGACGGCGAAGGACACGCCGCAGGCGGAAAGGCTCATAGCAGGGTTCCCCTTTCCCGTTCACGGATCAGAAGCCAAAGGAAATAGGGTGCGCCCAGAAGCGCCGTGACAACGCCGAGGGGCAGCTCGGCCGGGGCGGCGATCGTACGCGCCAGCAAATCGGCGCCGACCAGCAGCGCCGCGCCCAGGAGAGCGCTGGCTGGGAGAAGCAACCGGTGGTTCGGCCCCACGGCGAGCCGCAGCAAATGGGGCACGACGAGGCCAACGAAGCTGATGACGCCAGTGACGGAGACGGCGGCTCCGACGGAGAGGGCGACGAGCAGGACGGTGAGGAAGCGGACGCGCTGGACGGCGACGCCGAGGTGATGGGCTTCCGCCTCGCCAAGCGCCAGCGCGTCCATGGCCCGGCCCATCATCGGCAGCGCCACGCATGCGATCACCATGAGAGGAGCCACCACGGCCAACGACGACCAATTGGCGGGGGTCAGGCTGCCCAGGTTCCAGAACGCGATGGTGCGCAACTGGGCGTCATCCGCCAGAAACATCATCAAACCCACCACGGAAAACGCCAGTGCGTTGACCGCAATGCCGGTCAGCAGCATCGTCGCGACCATGGTCCGCCCGCCCACGAGCGACAGCCGATAAACCAGAAACGTCGCCGCCAGCGCCCCCGCGAAGGCCGCCAGCGAGACGATCCAGGACATGGCTGCGGCGGGCAGCGTGAAAGGCAAGTGCGTCACGGCGACAATGGCGATGACGGCCGCCATGGCGGCGCCGCTGGATGTGCCGATCAGCCCTGGCTCGGCCAACGGATTGCGGAAGAGGCCCTGGATCGCGGCGCCGCCGATGGCCAGCGTCGCCCCCGCCAGGATGCCCAGCACCACGCGCGGCAGACGAATGGACCAGATGACCGCTTCCTGAACGCGGGACGCTTCGACGGAGGTGGTGAGGCCCAGTTTGCCAAGAAAGATCGCGCCCAGTTCCGCTGGCGAAACGGACACCGCGCCCGTCGCCACGGAAATCATCGCCAGGGCGGCGAGCAGCAGCGTCAAGCCACCGAGGACGGCGGCGCGCTTGCGGCGTTCGCGGGCGGCCCAAGCGCAGAGGCGCTCGGGCGCGGCGGTTCCGGCCGTGGCCTCGGCGGGTCTTGGCAGCGTGGTGACGCTCATCCCCCGGTGGTGGCTCCGGCGGCGGGATGGAGGGCGTCGCTGAGGCGGGCGACGGCTTCGGCGAGGCGCGGGCCGAAGCTCAATAGCAGGTTGTCGGGCAGTGTCACGAAACGCCCTTTGCGGGCTGCCGTGGTTTCCGCCATCCCCGGCAGTCCCATCAGGCCTTCTTCGCCGCCGATGGCTTCGAAGCCCTTGTCGAGCATCAGGACCACATCGGGGTTGAATTCCAGCATGGCCTCGGGCGTCAGGGGTTTGAAGCCTTCGAAGCCGGAGGCGGCGTTGCGGCCGCCGGAAAGTTCGATCATCGTTTCCGCGGGGCTGTTCTCGCCCGCCACCATGGCCGCGCCCTGGCCCGCGCGGGCGTAAACGAAGAGCACCGCTGGGCGCTCTTCGGTCTGGGCCACGCGGTCGCGCGCGGCGGCGAGGTCGGCCCGCATCGCGGCGATCAGCGCGTCGCCCTTTTCTGTCGCGTCCAGCGCTTCGGCCACAGCGCGGATTTTCGCTTCGGCGCCTTCCACAGAGGCTTCCGCCGGAACGGTGACGACTTTAACGCCCGCCGAGCGCAGTTGCTCGATGGCGGTGGGCGGTCCGGCCTCAGCGGTCAGGAGCACCATCTCGGGTTCCAGGGAAAGAATGCCTTCGGCCGACATCTGGCGGTGGTAATCCAGGCGCGGCAGGGCGTGCACCTGGGGCGGATAAAGACTGCCGCGGTCCGAACCGGCCACGCGGGGGCCTTCGCCGAGAGCGAAAACGATTTCCGTGACGTCGCCGCCGAGGGTCACCAGCAGCCCTGCGCTTTCGGCCGCTTGCGAGGCCTGGGCCTCGGCGGAGGGAGCCGTGGACGAAGCCGAAGCGCTCTCCGCCTTCTCGCAGCCGGCAAGCCAAAGGGAACCTGCCAGACAGCAAGCCAAAGCGGCACGGGCCAAGAAGTCGTTTGAGAGGCGTCGGGCGGGTTTCGAGGTCATGGGGCCGGGATTCGTTCGGAGGTGTAGAAAGCCCCAATCGCGTCGAGGCGCGGCAACTCACCCAAACGAGGCGTGTGTCCGTCAACCAAAGGTTTGGCTATCCAAACTTTTTGCGCTCTACGCCAAGCCCGCCCCGCGCACGCCCCGTCCCAGTGGGTAAGGCGAGTTGGCACAGCTCTTTACCCTCTGCGGAAGAGACCCCGTTTCCGAAGCGCCCACTCCAACCCGTGGTCGGAAGCTTCACTCTTGGCGATGCGTCTTGGGCGTGGGCCGGGGCTGCTCGGCCATGGGGGGGACGCCCATGTTGCTTTTCCTTTGAATACCCCCGCCCCGTCCCCCGTACAGCCTCCGAACATCACCGTGAGGCACCCAGCCATGAAAGACATCAGCAACGCCATCCGCCGCTTCGAAGACGCCAATCCCGGCCTCTCCGGCGGCGTTTTCTGGGGCGGTGTCGTCGGCGTCGTGGCGGGCATCGGCTCTGGGCACATGATCGCGTCGCTTGTGCTGTGCATCGCCGGGGCCACCGCCATCGGCGCCATTGCCGACCGCCTTTTCGCCTCGGCCCAGGACGCCTGACCATTTTTTCCGCGCTGGTTTGAATAAACCGCCGCCAGGCCGGTAGAGTCCGCAAGTCACCCGAACAACCTACCCCGAACCGCCCCTAGAGGAGGCCGCCCCATGAAGTCCCTTTGGAACAAGATCCGCAACTGCGACTGCGCATCGCGCAAGATCGACGACTGCGTTGCATTGGGCCTCACCTTTGGCATGCTCGCCGGACTGGTCTTCGGAAACCTGCCCATGGGATTGCTGCTGGGGGTGCTCGCCGGGGCGCTGGTGGGCTACCGCATGGACCGTCGCGCTGCCGCTCAGGTCTAGGCCCACTCCCGGGCTCTTTCCACCCATCCACCCAAACCCTCGACCCCCACCGAAAAAGGACCCACCATGTCAGACCAACACACCAACGCCCAGACCAAACGCAAAAGCTGGCTCCCGCTCTGCATCGGACTCGGCCTTTGCTTCGGCACAGCGTTGGGCGTCGTCCTCGATGTCGCCCTCGATGCCGGACCCAGGGGAGTCCTGATTGGCCTCGGCCCAGCCTTCGGCCTCATCGCCGGCGTCATTGCCGGCCGTTACCTGGACAAGCGCGACGGGATCGATTCGGAGCAGTAGGTTCTCGTCCTTACTCGCTATCCAGCGATTCTACTCCTTTCGCTCTCGCCTACCCACTCTCGCTTCCCAAACTCCGTGCCTCCGCGTCTCCGTGGTGAAACTTTAGCGGTACTTCAACGCTCAAGCGCATCATCCTTGCAATACAAACCCAGCCCGCAGGCTGACCCCGCCCCATTGGCTCAAATGGGGCACAAGGAAACCCTTGCGCGCACAGGGGCCGGAGGTTTTCAACCTAGGCCACGAAGTTTGAGAGGCAGGCGAAAGACGCACTTATGTCCGGTGAAACAAAAGCTCCCCCGAAGCAGCCCGCGCCCGGAATCGGCGCCACGGTCGGCTATCCGTCGGATCACAATGTCGTGTACGACAAGGTGGACCCGCAAGCTCCCGACGCGGTGAAGTTCACGCTCAACGGCAAAGAAGTCTTCGGCCGGCGCGGTGAATCCATCCTCGAAGTCTGCGAGCGCGAAGGCACCTACGTGCCCCACTACTGCTGGCACCCGGCTCTCTCCGTCGCCGGCAACTGCCGCCTGTGCCTTGTCGAGGTCGAAAAGGTTCCCAAGCCCGTCATCTCCTGCCAGACCCACATCATGCCCGACATGGTGGTCAAGACCGACAGCGAACTCGCCAAGTCCTGCCAGGAAGGCATGATGGAGTTCCTGCTGGTCAATCACCCGCTCGATTGTCCGATTTGCGACCGCGGCGGCGAGTGCCAGCTCCAGCGGTATTCGATGGAGTACGGCCTCGACACGACCCGCATGGCCGACAAGAAGCGCAAGTTCATCAAGCCCCAGGCCGACCCCCTGATCGACATCGAGCGCAACCGCTGCATCATGTGCACCCGTTGTGTGCGCTTCTGCGACGAAGTCGGCGGCGAGCACGTCATGGGCGCCTTCGACCGCGGCAATGGCACCTACATCGGCACCTTTGGCCAGGGCCCCGTCAGCAACATCTTCTCGGGCAACGTCATCGACCTCTGCCCGGTCGGCTGTCTCACCAGCAAGCCCTACCGTTTCAAGGCCCGCCCGTGGGAACTGCGCCAGACCCAGAGCACCTGCTCGATGTGTTCGTCCGGCTGCAAAGTGACCTACTGGACCCGCAACGGCCGCCTCTACCGCACCACGCCGCCGAGCCGGCACCGCCACGACCACTTCACGATCAACGAAGACACCGTCGAGTTCATCTGTAACGAAGGCCGCTTCGGCAGCGATTACAGCCAACACGAAGGCCGCGCCGACGAACACATGGTCAAACGCGGCGGCTCCCTCTCGCCGACGACCTACGAGGAAGCCACCAAGACCGCCGCGGAGGCTCTCAAGGACGTCATCGCCAAGCACGGAGCCCAAAGCGTCGCCGTCCTCGTCAGCCCCATGGCCACCCTCGAGGAAGGCTTCCTGGCGCGCAATCTCGCCAAGGAAGTCATCGGCACCCCCAACGTCGATTGGCGTTCCTCCTTTGCCAACACCGCCGCCGCCAACGCCGTCAGCCGCGCCCTCGCCGCCGCCGACGGCGACTTGCAGGCCCACCCCGGCGCCCTCGTCGTCGTGAACGGCAATCCGGTCGCGCAATCGCCCGTGCTGGCGCTTCAGCTCCAGGAACTGGCCCGCCGCTTCGACATCCCGACCGTCATGATCGGCCATCACCACGACGCCTACATCGGGGCCCACGCCACGATGGCGTTCCACTGCGAACTCGGCAAGACCGGCGACGCGCTGCGGGCCTTGGCGGGAGCCATCGCCGAGGGCGGTTCCGCCGACGGACTGGGTGGCTTGCTCGCTCCGGTGGGCGACGCCTCCGTCGACTCCCTGGTGGATTTGCTCAAGAACACCGCCAACGGACTTCTGGTCCATGGCCTGGAAGACTACGCCGGAGCCTACGCCCCCCTCGAAGTCCCCGCCGCTGTCGGCCTGCGCCGCGCCCTCGCCCGCGACTGGGGTTACCTCCCCGTTGTCGGCGGCCGCAATGCGGTCGGCCTCCACGCCGCCGGGGTCGAGCCCGACGCCGAGGGCCTCGCCGCCACCGGCGTCCTGGCCGCGATCGCCGAGGGCAAGGTCAAGGGCCTCCTCACCGTCGGCACCGATGCGCTCCTGAATCTCCGCGATCAAAAGGGATTGGCCGCCGCCATCGACAAGCTCGACGCTTTCGTGACCATCGACCTCTTCCGCAGCGACATCAACGACCGCGCCGACGTCTATCTGGCCCAGACCGCACAGATCGAGAACGACGGCGTTTACGCCGACATTCAGGGCAACCTCGCCCTCCTCAAGCAAGCCGAGGAACCGCAGGGCGACGCCCGCCCGGCCCGCCAGATCCTCACCACCCTCGGCCGCCTCCTCGGCGCCGAGACCTTTGGCCACATGGACGCCGAGGAAGCCTGGGCCGCCGTCCGCGCCGTGATCGCGCCCGACAGTTCCATCACCCTCCGCCACCTCGAAATCGAAGGCTCCAGCAACGACGCCTCCTACCACACCGTGGGAACCCGCGGCGGCGCCCGCACGCGCGCCAAACGCTTCAATCCCGGCAACTTCCGCGACGATGGCCTTCAGCTTCGCCGACTCGACGGCGCCGACGCCGATCAGCCCATGGACTATCAGGCCCCAGCCGTTCCCGCTGGCGACGGCCCCATTCTCGTCTGGGGTCCCCACGTCTCCGGCAAGGGCTACATCGCCAACCGCGCCGCCATCGCCGACATCCTGGCCCCGAAGCCCTGGCTCGAAGTCAACCGCACCGACGCCGCCAGACTCGGCGTCGCAGTCGATCATTTCGCCATTGTTTCGATTGAGGACAAGCGCGCCAAAGTCGGCGTGAAAATCAACGATGGCCCCGCTCCGGGAACCGTTTACCTCTCCGCTGGCACCGCCGGCCCCTTCGACGCCGCCGCCTTCCCGGGTCCCGTGCGCGTCAAGATCGAGGGCTTGGCGGAGGCCGTTCCGGACCAGGGCAAAGCCATCACCGACGAAGACGAGAAGGCCGCCATCGGGTCCGACCCGACGGAGCGCTGATCGGCAAAACACTGGCGTTGACACGCCGGGAGGCGGTTGAGGATTCTCCGCCTCCGGTTTTCAGGGAAAGGCCGGAGTCTGTCTGGCCTTTTTCTTTGGTGGACTTTGTGACGTTTTTCACAAAGTCGCCACAATCCCCCGCCCCTCCACAGGGACTGCACCGTAATGACGCTCATTGACCTGAGTCCTGTTTTCGAATTTCTCGGCCGCTTTCTCGGAGGGCCGGAGAACGCCCTGATTATCGTGGGGGCCCTCATCAAGATCGGCCTCGTGCTCGGTCATGTCCTCGGAATCATTCCTCTCATTATCTGGGCCGAACGCAAGATTATCGGCTGGGTCCAGGATCGCCCGGGCCCCAATCGCGTCGGTCCCTTCGGCCTCCTCCAGGGCATCGTCGATGGCGGCAAGCTCTTCCTCAAAGAAGATTTTATCCCCGCCGGCGCCGACCGTATGCTCTACCTCATGGGTCCGCCGTTGGTGGTCATTCCGGCCTTTCTGGCGATGTGCATCATCCCCTGGGGACCGGTCATCGAGGGCCAGGCTCTCCTTGACCTCATGACCTTCGTCGGCATGCAGAACTATTGGTCCAGCACCGCCAACATGCCCCTGGCGATCACCAACCCGAATATCGGCGTCCTCTACGTCTTCGCCATCACCAGCGTCGGCGTCTACGGCATCACGCTGGCCGGTTGGGCCTCCGAGAACAAGTGGTCGCTCCTCGGTGGTATTCGCGCCTCGGCCCAGATGATCTCTTACGAAATCAGTTTGTCGCTTTCCATCGTGGGTGTGCTGCTCATCGTCGGAAGCCTGAACCTCTACGACATCATCGCCGCCCAGGACGGTCCGTTCATGGGCACTTGGTGGCTGACGTTCCTGCGCTGGAACGTCTTCGCCCAACCCGTCGCGTTCCTCCTCTTCGTGATCGCGATGTTCGCCGAGACCAACCGCCTGCCCTTCGACCTCGCGGAAGGAGAAGCGGAGCTGACGGGTGGGTTCCACACGGAATACAGCTCGATGAAGTTCGCTCTCTTCTTCCTGGGCGAATATGCGAATATGATCACGGTCAGCGCCGTTTGCGCGACGCTGTTCCTCGGCGGTTATCTGCTCATCCCCGAATTCGTCGCCGTCGGCATCCTCGAAAGCGTCCTCACCTGGATCAACGTCGAGGCCGGCCTGACCATTCCGCTGACCATGGCGGTGGTGTTGGCGTCCTTCATGGCGCCTCTCGGTCTGGCCCTCAAGATCGGCTTCTTCCTCTTCGTCTTCATCATGGCGCGTGCGGTCTATCCCCGCTTCCGCTACGATCAAGTCATGAACCTCGGCTGGAAGATCATGCTGCCCATCGGCCTCGCGAACCTGGTCGTGACGGCCATCGGCATCGCGGTCATCGGCTGGATCGCCGGCCCCCGCTTCGAAGACGTCATCAACGATTGGAAGATCGTCATCGGCGCCGTCACCTTCGCGGGCCTCGTGGTCCTCGAAATCGTCGCCACCAAGAAACGCAACGCCACCCTGCGCGCGGATTATCAGAACATCAAGTACACTAAATCCAGACCGACGCGCCGCCGGCGCGCGGCCTCGGCAGCCTAATCGGGAGGACGTGAAGTGCGCGCCCTGCACAAGCCTTGCATGGGTTTGAATTCCAGGCCGCTTTCGGCCGATTCGGCCCAAAGGCCGCGTATTTCGGGAAGGATGGATACTCATTATGTTGGTTGAATTGCTCAAAGGTTTCGCGAACGCCACACGGCACATCGTGTCGTACGGTACGGGGCGTAAGCTCAGCGACACCGTCGAATACCCGGAAGTACGCCGCGAACAGCCTCCCTTCTTTCGCGGCCGCCATCGTTTGCAGCGCTACTCCGACGGACTCGAACGCTGCGTCGGCTGCGCCCTCTGCGCCGCCGTCTGCCCGAGCGAGGCGATTTATCTGGAAGCCAAGGAAAACGATCCGAAGAGCCGTGTCTCTCCGGGCGAGCGTTACGCCGAAATCTACCAGATCCACCTGCTGCGCTGCATCTTCTGCGGCTTCTGCGAGGAAGCCTGTCCGGAAAACGCGATCGTCATGGGGCCGACCTACGAACTCGCCGCCGACCGCCGCACGGACTTCATCGCCACCAAGGCCGATATGGTCGACGCCCCGGAAAAGGGCTTCGGCGATTACCACGAGTACGATCCTTACGTGTCCCATGTGACGCCGGAATCCGACAAGGAGGCGAAAGCCGACCCGTGGGCGCTGAACTAATCGTCTTTGCAATCCTCTTCATCCTCACCGTGACCGGAGCCGTCATGGTCGTGGCCTCCAAGGACACGGTGAAATCCGCCATGGCCCTCGTCCTGGTCATGGTGTCCCTGGCGGCCCATTTCGTCTTCATGGGCCAGGAACTGATCGCCGCGCTGCAGATCATCATCTACGCCGGCGCCATCATGGTCGTCTTCCTCTTCGTCGTCATGATCCTCAACGTGCGCGAACGCGAAGTCGCTCCCTGGTACATGCGCAGCCTGCACTACACCGGCGCCGCGCTGGTGGGCGTTCTGTTCCTGCTGCTGGGCACGGGCATGGTGGCGTTCATGACGCCGGTTCCGCTGGCCGAAGCGGCCGATGTGGCCCCCGGCGCGAAGCCGCCCATCATCGACCTCCTCACCCTGATGATCACGAAATACTCGCTGCCGTTCCTGATGACGTCGATCCTGCTGTTGGTGGCTGTCATCGGAGCGGTTGTCATGGGCCGCCGCTACGACCCGGAGACGGGCGAAGAGTACGTGCCCGATCCCGCGGAGGCCGCGTAAGCTCCTATGTCCCCCTTCTTGATTTACACCCTGGTCCTCTCGGTCACGATCTTCAGCATCGGCGTGGTCGGGATGATCATCAAGCGCAACGCCATCTCGCTCTTCATGAATGTTGAGCTGATGCTCAACGCGGCGAACCTGGGCATGGTGGCCTTCGCCACCCACTACGGGCTCTTGCAGGCGGGCGCGCTGGTGGTTTTCATTATGACCGTCGCGGCGGCGGAAGCCGCCGTGGGCCTGGCGATCTTCATCGCCATCTTCCGTTCGCGCCAGCACATCCGCGTCGATGAGCTGGACTTGCTGAAGGGCTGACGGTCCGAAGATTTCGAGCGCTGGCGGCCGATGGCGCGCCCTCCTCGCGCGGCGGACAGGTTCCGCGGCCGGGAGAGGGCTTGACGACACCGGGGCCATGCGCTCACTTGCGCGCGATTTCGCCACCTCTCCCCGCCCGGCGGCTTCTCTCTGAGAAGACAACCCCGGCCCGGCGCGGTCACTCTCAGAGGAAAGCCCGATCCCGATGATCGAAGCCACACTAGCACCCGTCGTTCCCCAGATCGACTTCGTCCAGAACCTGCCGTTCATCCTGCTCGCCGTCGGCGGGCTCGTTGTGCTCGGCCTGGACGCCCTGCTTGACCTTCTCGTCAAGGGCATGACCCCGGCCCGCCGGGACAAGATCATCGCCAACACAACCCTCGGCTTCCTCCTCGCCACCGTCATCTCCCTCTTCGGCCCCATCTCCGTGGCCGACTGGACCGAAGGCTTCGAGGTCTTTTTCGCGGGGGCGCTTCGCACGAACCTGATCGGTGGCATCGGCGCCATCATCATCCTTTTCGCCTCCATCGCCTACACCGTCCTCGCGCCCGATTTCCTGAAGCGCGCCAAGGTCGGCGCCGGCGAATTCTTCTCTCTCGTTCTCTTCGCCACCCTGGGCATGGTGATGCTGGCGATGAGCAACGAACTCGTCCTCGCCTTTATCTGCATCGAGATTCAGTCCCTCGGCCTCTACGTGCTGTCGGGCATCGACCGACGCAGCCCGAAGGGCGGCGAGGCGGCCCTCAAGTACTTCCTCCTCGGCGCTTTCGCCTCGGCGTTCCTGGTGCTCGGCATCGGGTTCCTCTTCGGCGCCACTGGCACGACTCAGCTCTTCAGCCAGAAGGTCTATAGCAAGACCGCCACGCTGGACGTGGAGAAGGCCAACTACGACATGAGCATCAACGAGGTCCTGGCCGCCGGCGAGCGCCTCGTGACCCTCGAAGCCATCGAGCCCGTGGAAGGCACTACGACTCCCGCGGGCGCCTACGAGAAGTCCACTCAGCCGGTCAATCCGCGCTGGGTCTATATCGGCTTCGCGCTGCTGCTGGTGGGCCTGTGCTTCAAACTTTCGCTGGCGCCGTTCCATATGTGGGCGCCGGACGTTTACGAGGGTGCTCCGGCCATCACCGGCATGTTCATCGCCACCGGGTCGAAGGTCGCGGCTTTCGCGTTCCTGGTTCAGCTCATGCTCTCCATGAGCGTCTGGCCGCCGTTCGCCGAAGCCAGCGTTTTCCTCCTCAGCCTCGTGGCGCTGCTCTCGATGGTCTGGGGTAACTTCGGGGCGCTGATCCAGACGAACATCAAGCGCATGCTGGCCTACTCCTCCATCGCCCACGGCGGCTACATCGCTATCGGCATCACGGTGCTGGCGGGCGGGTCCTCTGCCGAAGACGACATCGTCAAGGCGATCCTGATTTACCTGCTGTCCTACACGATCATGAACATCGCGGCCTTCGGCGTCGCGGCTTACCTGGGCAAGGAAGGCGAGGGCGACATCGCCAACTATCGCGGCCTGTCGAAGCGCAAACCCCTGCTGGCGGCGGTCATGGCCATCACCATGGTCAGCCTGACGGGCATCCCGCCCACCATCGGCTTTGTCGGTAAGTTCTATATTTTCAAGGAAGCGGTGCAGGCCGGTTTGATGATGCTGACGGTGATCGCGGTTCTGATGAGCGCGGTGTCGGCGTACTATTACCTGCGCGTGATCGTGGCGATGTACATGCAGGACGAAGAGAGCGGCGCGGTGATCGCGGGCTCGGGCACGCTGGCGCGCACCTACGCGGTGCCGGTGGTGCTGGGGCTGAGCGTCGGCGCCATCTTCCTCTTCGGCATATTCCCCCAACTCATTCTGGCCTTCGCCTGACGGGAGCCCCCGGAGAAACCGATGATCGCCAAGGTCCTTTGCACCCCCGATGCGCAGCGCAAGCTGTCGGAGCTGACTCAGCTTCGCGGTGGGGAGGGCATTGCCCGGGCGGAAATCGAGTTTCGCGAAGTGCCCTACTTTCTCGTGTCCCGCGCCCGCACCCGCGATTCCTGGCTTGAGTCCGGAAAAGACATCAACGCCATGCGCGTGATGGATGTGTCGGCGGCGGGATTGATTATCGATCCGGACAGCGAACCGCTGGCGGACGACCCCAATCAGGCGCGGCGTCACACGTTCGTGCCCTGGACGAATGTCATCAGCCTGACCGTGGAGCGCCCCGAAACGGGCGCTTCCCCAGATGCCCCGGAGGCCAACGGCTAAAGACCCATGGATTTTGTTCTCTTCGCGATTCCCCTCATCATGTTCGGCGCCGCCTTCTTCAACGGCGTCGTGATGCAGTTCATCCTGCCCAAGAAATTCCCCAAGGAATTCGCCGGCTGGGTGACGACGCTCGCCATGGCTTCGACGTTCCTTCTGGCGGTGGCGGGCATCTTGATCCCGGCGCTGGCGGGCGGGGCGAATTGGCCCGGCATGGACCTGAAGGTCTGGAACTGGATGACGCTGGGCGACAACTTCTCCATCGACATGGCGTTCCGCGCGGATCAGTTGACCGCCGTTTTCGTGACCTTCATCTCCTTCATCGGCTCGCTGGTGTTCCTCTACGCCATCGATTACATGAAGGAGCACCACCACGGCAAACTGGAGCTGGATCCGGGCTACGTGCGCTTCTTCGCGTACCTGGCTCTCTTCGCGGCGTCGATGTACATGCTGGTCCTGGGCGCGAACCTGGCGGTGATGTTCATCGGCTGGGAAGGCGTGGGTCTGTCCTCGTACCTGCTGATCGGTTACTATTTCAAGAAACCCTTCTCGGAAACCCTGTCCTGCGCCGATGCTGGCCGTAAGGCGTTCGTGATGAACCGCATCGGTGATGCGGGGCTGATCGTGGGCATGGGGCTGATTTTCTGGGGCCTGGGCACAATGGATTTCGCCGAGATCGCCAACGCGATCACGAGCGGCACCCGCCCCGACGGACAGGCCATTCCGGCCGGCTTCCTCTTCGGAGGCATGGCGGTGACCGGCGCGACGCTGGCGCTGCTGCTCGGCGCGACGGGCAAGAGCGCCCAGATTCCGCTGTTCACTTGGCTGCCGGACGCCATGGCGGGCCCGACGCCGGTTTCGGCACTGATCCACGCGGCCACCATGGTGACAGCCGGTATCTATATGATCGCCCGGCTGAACACGCTGTTCTTCATGGCGCCGATCACGATGAACACTATCGCCGTGGTGGGCGCGCTGACGGCCTTTGTGGCCGCGGTGGCGGGCTGTACGCAGCGCGGGATCAAGAAGGCGCTGGCTTACTCGACGGTTTCGCAACTCGGTTTCATGTTCCTGGCGCTGGGCGTGGGCAGCATGGCCGCGGGCGTGTTCCACGTATTCACGCACGCGTTCTTCAAGGGGTGCCTGTTCCTCTGCGCCGGCAGCGTGATCCACGCCCTGCACCACGAAGAAGACATGTTCAAGATGGGTGGGTTGCGCAAGTACATGCCGCAGACCCATGCGGCGTATTTTATCGCGACGCTGGCCATTGCCGGTATCTTCCCGTTCGCCGGGTTCTTCTCGAAGGATGAAATCCTGTGGATGACGTACTCGCGGGCCAACGGCGAGGGCATGATGTTGCTCCTTTGGCTGCTTGGGACGACGACCGCCTTCCTGACCGCGTTCTATATGGGCCGGACCTATTTCCTGACCTTCCGGGGCAAGGAACGGCTGACGCCGGAAGCCAAGAAGCACGTCCACGAAGTTTCCCCCAAGATGACGATTCCCGTGCTGGTTCTGGCTGGCATGAGCATCGTGGTCGGTTTCCTGAATATGCCTCCAGGGCTGGTTAAGGCCGTTGGCCTCTACGATGCCCTGGGTTCGAAGACGGCGGCGTTCCACCACTTCCTGGCTCCCGTGGTGGACCGGGGCGCGGAATACGTTTCGGCCGAAGGGTTTATCAGCGGCGCGCATGGCGCTCATGGTGCCGAGCACGGCGCCGCCCACGCGGAAGGCCATGGCCACGGAGTGATCGGCCCACTGGTGCTGGCGGGTGCGGAGGACACGGAAGAGAACGTTCAGTTGGAAGCGACCCTGGCTCTGATTTCGTTGATTATCGCGGCGCTCGGCCTTCTGCTGTCTTGGGCTCTGTACGGCAGCCGGTTGCCGAAGAACCTCGCCAAAGGCCTTCTCAAGCCCTTCTGGAAGTTGTCCTACAACGCGTGGGGGATCGATGGGTTCTACAATAAGTTCTTCCGGGACGGCGCGATGTGGAAGGCCAGGATGGTGGCGGATTTCGACGCGAAGATTATCGATGGGGCGGTGGTCAACACGGGTCGTTTCGCCCGGGACGCGGGCCATTCGGTGCGCAGCGTCCAGGACGGCCAGGTGCAGCGTTATGGCATCGTGATGGTGTTCGGGCTGGTCATTTTCCTGGCGTGGCTGATCGTGGGCCTGGGGCTGTTCGACGACCGGGTGCCTTCGGTCATTCCGGCGGAGCGTTCGCAGTCGCGGGCGATCCAGCCCGCGCCGGCGCAGCCCGCCGCCGAGTCCCCCGAGGGCCTGGCCCTCGCCGAGTAATTTGAGAATTCCTTTCCTGCCGCGGTTCGCGACGACGGAGAAAAAGACCCTATGTTGCTGACACTCGTCATTTTCATCCCCCTGGTGCTCGGTCTGGTGGCGGCGGCGTTCGCTCCGGCCAAGCAGATGAAGATCTGGGCACTGGGCATTGTCCTGCTGGACCTGGTCGCGGCGTTGGCGGCGGCGCTGTTTTTCAACTGGGGCGGTATCGATCCCCAGACGGTGATCATTCAGGGCGAAGCGGTGGAGACCGCCTTCCAACTGCGGGCTTCGGTGGCTTGGCCGATTTTCGAGGGCGTCCGCTATACGGTGGGGGTCGATTCGCTGTCGATGATCCTGATCCTGCTGGCGGCGTTTATCGGCGTGTTCGGGGTGCTGTGTTCGTTCTCGGCGATCAAGCACCGCGAGAAAGAATTCTACCTGTTCCTGCTGATTTTGCAGACGGGTATCATGCTGACCTTCAGCGCGCTGGACATGTTCGTGTTCTACGTCGGGTTCGAGCTGATGCTGATTCCGTTGTACTTCATGATCGGTATCTGGGGCTCGGGCAACCGGGTGTACGCCACGATGAAGTTCGTGGTCTATACGCTGGTGGGTTCGCTGATGATGCTGCTGGCGTTCATCTGGGTGTACTTCAATGCCCCGATCCAGACCTTCAGTTACGAGCTGCTCCTGCAGCAGGCGCAGACGGCGGAGATTTTCCGCGGCGCCGTGTGGCCGTTCCTGGGGATTCTGATCGCGTTCCTGATCAAGATTCCGCTGTTCCCGTTCCATACCTGGTTGCCCGACGCGCACACCGAGGCCCCGACGGCGGGGTCGGTGATCCTGGCGGCGGTGCTGCTGAAGACCGGCGTGTACGGTATCCTGCGGTTCAACATCCCGCTGTTCCCCGATGTGGCGGTGGCGTTCGCGCCGTCGCTGACGTGGCTGAGCGCCATCGCCATCGTGTACGGCGCCATGGCGGCCATGGTGCAGAAGGACATGAAGCGCCTGGTGGCCTACTCCTCGGTGAGCCACATGGGTTTCATCACGCTGGGGATTTTCTCCTTCAACGGTCCGGGCATGGACGGCGCGATCATCCAGATGGTGAACCACGGTATTTCCACCGGCGGGTTGTTCCTCGTGGTGGGTATGATTTACGAGCGGCGGCATACGCGTCTCTTGAGCGAGTTCGGCGGTCTGGCGGCGCGGGTGCCGGTGATGGCGGCGCTGGCCATGGTGATGGTGCTGAGCAGCGTGGGCCTGCCGGGTCTGAACGGTTTCGTGGGCGAGTTCCCGATCCTGATGGGTTCGATGCAGAACACGCCGATCCTGTCGTTCAGCAACGAGCCCGGTTCGCTGTACGCGCTGTTCGGGATGCGGCATTATACGTGGCTGATCGCGCTGATCGCGGCGACGGGCGTGATCTGGGGCGCGGTCTATCTGCTGCTGATGTATCAGAAGACGTTCTTCGGCAAGCTGACGAATCCCAAGAATCAGAAGATGGCGGACGTGAACTTCCGCGAGATGGGGATGCTGGTGGCGTTGTCGGCGGCGGCTCTGATCCTGGGTCTGTTCCCGAACCTGATCTTCAAGCCGGTGCGGAGCTATTCGGAGCCGGCGCTGGCGATGATCGCGAAGCATCTGGAGGGCTACGAGACACCGCCGGAGCGTGACGTGATGGTGGCCGAAGCGGCCGCCGACGACCACGGGCACGGGCACTGATCCGGGGTTCTTAACGCAAAGACGCGAAGGATCAAAGGGGCAAAGGGGGGTGGCTCGCGGGGGAGCGAGCGTCTGAGTGTGCGTGGGATGGTTCGCCATGGTAAACTCCGGGCCGGGGTGACCGGCGTGTTGGGCTGGAATGGCGAAAGGGTTGCACAAGAGTTTTGGTTTGTCCCCTCATGTGGAGCTTCGGGAACAAGATAGACAAGATTCACTTATCAGACTTGTGAGACACGATTCACAAGACAGACTTATGCGACATGCGCGAAAGGGCGCCGTGATGGACGGCGCCCTTTGTTCTTGGGGGGGAGACCCGTGCTGGTGCTTCTACGGGTCGTGCCGGGGGCTTTGGGGGTGGGCGCCGGTGGGGTCGGGATAGCCGCGGACGTTGAGGACGCTTTGGGCGGCGGGGCCCTGGCCGGATTTCTTGACGATGGTGAGATCGGCGTTAGTTTCGAGGACGACGGCTTCGATGTCTTCGAGGCCGGCGGCGCCGGAGTGGCGCAGGGCGGAGGCGAGTTCGTCTTGCGTGACGCGTTGCTCTTTCATGGCTCGCTCGAGCATCTGGCCGCGGAAGGCGAGGAGGGTGGGTTCGCTCTTGACGAGGCGGCGGACGAAGCGCGAGCGGACGCTGAGCCAGGTGAGGATGTACTGGACGGCGACGAGGACGAAGAAGCCGGTGGCGCCTTCGGCGAGAGTGATGCTCTTATTGAGCATGGTGGCGGCGAGGGTGGAGCCGAGGGCGACGGTGACGACGAGGTCGAAGGCGTTCATTTTGGAGAGGGTGCGCTTGCCGCTGATGCGCAGGAGAAAGACGAGGGCGAGGTAGGCGAGGGTGCCGACGATGGCGGTGCGAGCGAGGTCTTGCCAGGCGGTGAAGAGCATGCGGAGGGCCTTTCGGGTGGGGGGGGTGGTACGGCCGGGTCGCTGCAAGCATTGAGCCTCCGTTTTCAATTGACGGCATTCGAGCCGAGTTTTTCTTTATACCGACTCCAATAATGGGGAATATGAGAAGGCGGAACGTCCTCTATGGAAATCAATCGAGAGCAAGCTCCTGAACCGGCCCGCGAACCGGAAGGCGCCCAAGCTGCGGCGAGTACTTCCCAGGAGAAACCCGCGAAACAAAAGTTTACGCTGCACTGGTCCGCCTGGGCCGTTTACGCGGTCATTGTGTTCTTGGCTTTGGCTTCGATCTTCCTGACGGGAGCTCCTCTGGAATGGGTCGGCCGGGCGATCATGCAGCCGTTGATCTTGGGATTGATCGTCGCGGGGATCGGGTTCTTCCTGGGCAGACGATCGGTGCGTGTCGCGACGGCCCTGTTCATCATCATCGCGCTGGCCTTCGGTTTCGATAACCTGGCGTATCTTTATTTCGCTCCTCGCTGATAAAGGGGAGGAGCGAGGGGTTCGTTCGGCGCGGCTTGACAGCGCGGCTCTTATGACGAAAGGATTTTGGCCCGCTCGCCGCTCGAGGAGATGAGGCCGCTTTTCCTATGGCCCGGTTCGTTCGAGGGAGGGCGTATTCCGACCTATCGATCTGAGCGGCGGCCATCGCGCGGTGGCGCCGACCTTTCCCCCGAGGGAGTCTGTACCCTATGAGCAGCAATGGTAAGGCGGCGAAGAATTACCGCCTCGAAACTTTGGCCCTTCACGCGGGCCACACCCCGGATTCGACGACGAATTCGCGGGGCGTGCCGGTGTACCGGACGTCGTCCTATGTGTTCCGCGATACGGAGCACGCGGCGAATCTGTTCGCCCTGAAAGAGCTGGGCAATATCTACACGCGGCTGATGAACCCGACGACGGACGTGCTGGAGCAGCGTTGCGCGGCGATCGAAGGCGGCGCGGCGGCGCTCGGCTTGGCGTCGGGCACGGCGGCGATCCACTATGCCATCATCAACATCTGTCAGGCGGGCGACGAGATCGTGTCGGCGAACGATCTGTACGGCGGCACGTACACGATGTACGACGCGATCCATCCGCACCTGGGGATCAAGACGCACTTTGTCGATCCGCGGGATCCGGAGAACATCGCGAAGGCGATCACGCCGAAGACGAAGCTGATTTACCTGGAGTCGTGCGGCAATCCGGCGCTGTTCGTGCCGGATTTCGCGGCCATCGCGGACATCGCCAAGGCCCATGGGCTGCCGTTGATCGTGGACAACACGTTCCCGACGGCGTACCTGTGCCGCCCGATCGAGCACGGGGCCAATGTGGTCTGCAATTCGTTGACGAAGTGGCTGGGCGGCCATGGCACGGGCATCGGCGGCGTGGCCATCGACGCGGGCAATTTCGATTGGTCGAGCGGGAAGTTCCCGCT
Source organism: Sumerlaeia bacterium (assembly GCA_040219255.1). Lineage (GTDB taxonomy): Bacteria > Sumerlaeota > Sumerlaeia > SLMS01 > JAHLLQ01 > JAVJSW01. The sequence goes on along the minus strand of JAVJSW010000054.1, from coordinate 39,119 downwards.
GATGACGGAACCCGATCCGTCCTACCATGGGCTGCGTTACGCGCTGGATTTGCCGGCGCCGCTGGCGCCGCTGGCGTTCATTCTGCGCATGCGGCTGGTGCCGCTGCGGAACCTGGGGGCGTGCATCTCGCCGGATAACGCCTGGATGTTCCTGCAGGGCATCGAGACGCTGCCGATGCGGATGGAGAAGCACTGTGCCAACGCGGCCATCGTGGCGAAGCACCTGAAGCAGCACCCGCTGGTCGAGTGGGTGTGGTGGCCCGGTTTCGAAGACCACCACGGCCACGACAACGCCAAGAAGTACTACCGCGAGGGCTGCTACGGCGGCATGGTGACGTTTGGCATCAAGGGCGGCGTGCCCGCGGGGCGGACATTCATCGAGAAGCTCGACCTGTTCAGTCACCTGGCGAACGTGGGCGACGCGAAGAGCCTGGCCATCCACCCGGCGACGACGACGCACAGCCAACTGAACGAGGCGCAGCAACTGGCGGGCGGCATCAAGCCCGAGCTGGTGCGTCTGTCGGTGGGTCTGGAGCACCCGGACGATCTGCTGGAGGACCTGGATCAGGCGCTGCACGCGGCGAAGACGAACCCGGTGGTGATCGCGTAAGGGGAGTGGGGCAAATCGAGGACGGGTGGGTCCTCCGCTGGCGGTTTGCGGGCGGGGGACTTTTGTTTTAATTCACGGCAGGGGCGCGGAGGAGGCTGAGGATTTTAGCGGGGAGGTATGGGATCTGTGTCGGCGCCCTGAGTCTTCAGAAATAACAACAGAGTCACGGAGAACACAGAGATTGCTGTATTCAAAGAAGTTAGTATGGAGATCGGGGAAGCCTTGCCGTGTTCGGGGTGACTGCAAGACCAGGGCGCATTTTCGTTCAGGAACTCCAGACGGCTTGAAAGACCATCAGAAATCTGGTCATCATTTGTGGTTTATGGAAAAAAGACTCTTCGACCGCAGGCGGTGCGACGGAGTGGCTTTCGCGCCGGAAGTTCGGAGGAACTTCGGGGTCCTGGGGTCGCGGCGGTGACTTGATCCGCCGGCCGAAGTCTGCCATATCGTCCCGCTATGTCTTGACGCGCCGGGGGTGGGGACGCTCCTTGGGGTGGCTTTGTGCATGGGAATTGCTGCTTGGCGCCCCCTGAAATCCGACCGGTCGAGGCTGATTCTCCGGTGTTGTTGCTTCTCACACTCCTTTTACCGTTTCTCGCGGCGGCGTCGTTCCTGGTGATGGATCGGCGGACGCCTTCGCCGTTGCCCCGGTTGATCGCTTTGTTCGCCACGGGCGGGTCGTTGGCGATGCTGGCGGTGCTGACTGTGATCGGGGCGGAGTCGGGTTCGCCGGTGTCGGTGTTCGCGGAGTGGATGCCGGAGTTGGGGTTGAACTTCAGCCTTTGGCTGGATGGGCCGGCGTTGTTTTTCGCGTGGCTGGTGCTGGGGATTGGGTTCCTGGTGTTCTTCTACGCGGGTCACTACATGGACCCGGAGGACGCGCCCTGGCGGTTCTATGGCAACATGCTGCTGTTCATGGGGGCGATGCTGGGGGTGGTGATCAGCCGCAATATCGTGCTGATGCTGCTGTTCTGGGAGATGACGTCGTTGACGTCGTTCCTGTTGATTGGCCACTGGAGCTTCAAGAAAGAGGCGATCAAGGGGGCGGTGCGGGCGTTGCTGGTGACGGTGACGGGGGGGCTGTGTCTGCTGACGGGGATCGGGGCGCTGGTGTGGATCGGCAGGGACTTGGGTTTAGGGGCGGCGGCGCTGGAGTGGGACGGTTTTTGGGCGAACAAGGATGTCATCCTGGCGCATCCGGCGGCGAAGGCGGTGCTGATACTGATGCTTTTGGGCGCGTTCACGAAGAGCGCGCAGTTCCCGTTCCACTTCTGGTTGCCGGGGGCGATGGAGGCTCCGACGCCGGTTTCGGCTTATCTGCACGCGGCAACGATGGTGAAGGCGGGCATCTATCTCCTGGGCCGTATGTATCCGGTGTTCGAGGGCTGGGAGCTTTGGCTTTGGATCGTGGCGCCGGTGGGGCTGGCGACGATGCTGGTGGGGGGCTTCATGGCGGTTGTCGCGAAGGATTTGAAGCAATTGCTGGCGTACTCGACGGTGAGCCAGTTGGGCCTGCTGACGAGCTATTACGGTTTCGGTTATCACGCCGTGGGCAGCGAGCATCCGCTGCCGATGGATTTGCTGCTGATCGCGAGTCACGCGCTGTTCAAGGGCGGGCTGTTCATGATGGTGGGCATCCTGGATCACGGGTTGCACACGCGCGATTGGACGCGCATGGGCGGTTTGCGGAGGACGATGCCATGGACGGCGGCGCTGACGATCGCGGGGTGCTACAGTATGGCGGGGGGGCCGCTGACGCTGGGCTTTGTGCATAAGAAGCTTTGGGAGAAGGGGGCATACTACGCGCACGCGGAGCATTTCGAGATTTTCGGGGTTCCGGGATTCTTGATTCTGGCGGCGGTGGTGAGTCTGTTTACCGTGGCGTATTGCCTGCGGATGATCGTGTCGCCCTTTTTTGGCGAGCCCCGGGACAAATCGATCCACCCGCACGAGGGCTCCTTTGGGATTCTTCTGGCGCCGGCGATTCTGATCGGCCTGTCGGTTGCGGGCGGGTTGTTCGTGCCGCTGTTGTCGGGGCCCATCGGGGCCATGGTGAACGAGGCGTATTACTCGACGAAGACGGGCTACACGATCGCGTTCTATCAATTGAACGATGTGGACATCAAGACGTGGCTGAGCCTGTTCGTTCTGTTCGTGGGCGGGCCGCTGGTGTTCGTGGCGAGCGGGGCGATCGACAAGGCGTATCAGGGATTGAAGTCGCCGACGCCGTTCACGCGGGGCTATGAATTGATCTATGATGAAGCGTTGCCGGCGATTTCGGCGTTCACGGCGCGGGTGGTGCAGCGGCCGTCGCTGCAGCGCAATGCGACCATCACGCTGATGGTGGTTGTGGCGTTGGCGGGCGCGCCGTTGCTGATCTGGCGGAGTCTGGAGCGGCCGGACTGGGGGGCTTTGGCGGAGGTGCCGGCATTCGCCTATGGGGCGATTCTGCTGATTGTGTTCGGGGCGGGGCTGGTGATCAAGGCGCGTTCGTTCCTGCCACGTCTGCTGGGGGCCAGCGTGGCCGGGTTGTCGGTGGCGCTGGTGTTCGTGCTGTACAAAGCGCCGGACCTGGCGCTGACGCAGGTGCTGGTGGAGTTGGCGATTCTGGTGATGTTCCTGCTGCTGCTCAAGCGGCTGCCGAACGCGTTCGATGAACCGAGGCGGCCGTTGGGAATCGCGACGACAGCGGCGGTGGCCGTGGGGGGAGGCTTGCTGGTGGCGGCGTTGACTTACGCGGGCGCGACCAGCACGGCGAAGAACGATCCGGTGCTGGCGGGCAATCCGACGCACCGGGAGTTCTACCTACTGAACTCGAAGTACCCGGAAACCAAAGAACTGTTCGGCAATCATGGCGGCGGCGGGACGAACGTGGTGAACGTGATCCTGGTGGATTTCCGCGGTCTGGATACGATGGGCGAGGCAGCGGTGCTGGCGATCGCGGGGCTGGGAGTGCTGGCTCTGCTGACGATCGGGCGCGACCGGGTGCCGCGCGCGGTGCGCAAGGGGAAGGTGCTGCCCAAACTCTCGCCGCACAAGCCGGTGCCGGGACTGGCGGCGGCGGACGATCCGTTCCTCAAGGGTTTCCGTTTGCGCGAGCGCTCGCCATTTATCATGCGGACGATGGCGCCGACGGTGGCGTTCTTCCTTCTGGGGCTGGCGGTGGTGCTGTTCTTTTCGGGTCACAACAAGCCCGGCGGCGGGTTCATCGCGGGCCTGTTGACGGCGGCGGCGATGATTCCGTTCTACCTGGTGGTGCCTCGCGGCGATACGGAGCGCTTGCGTCCGAGGAACGCGTTTCCTCTTCTTCCGCTGGGGATTCTGTTCGCGGTGGGAACGCCGATGGCGCCGATGTTTTTGGGCCACGGGTTTTTCCGAAGCGGCTATGTCTATGTGGATCTGCCGCTGATCGGCGAAACCGAGTTCGCCTCCGCCGCCCTGTTCGATCTGGGCATCTACCTGATCGTGGTGGGGACGGTGCTGGTGATTTTGAAGAGCTTTGGGCGCGGCAAGGAGTAAAGGGACCGAACGATGGATTTACTGATTTCCCTGCTAGCCGGCTTTCTCGCCAGCGTGGCGCTTTATTTGATTATGAGGCGCAGTGTCTTCGAAGTGGTCCTTGGCCTTTCGATGCTGGGGAACGCCTCGTTTCTGGCACTAGTGACCATCAGCGGATGGGAGGTGCAAACGCACCCTCCGATTCTGGTGGAGACGGTGCGGCAGCAAGAAGCCGCAGGGGCCATCGAGGAAGCCTTCGACGACGGGGATTCGAAAGGCGAACACAAGGAATTCGCCCCGCCGGAATACTATGTCGATCCGCTGCCTCAGGCCCTGATTCTTACGGCCATCGTGATCAGCTTCGGCGTGACGAGTTTTGCCATTGTGCTGGCTGCGCGGGGATACGAGGAGAACGCGACGCTGGAAGTGGGCGAGTTGGAGGCGATGGTCAAGACGCCTCCGCGGGTGACGATGGAGGAAAGTTCGCCGATGGTGGTGCTGCCAGAGGAAGAATGCCCGGACGACAGCGAGGAGGATCTGGGGCGTGAAGGGGCCCGGGAATTGAAGCGGGCGGAGGCATGTCCTCCGGCGGCCCGCGACGCCGAAGGCGAGGCGCGTTCAGACGGTGGGGAGGAACCTCGTGGATAACGTTCTCATTCTGCCGATCCTGATTCCGTTCATCGCGGCGGGTTTGTGTCTGGCGTTTCGCAACAGTTTGCTTTGGCAGCGCGTCTTCGCCGGCGCGGCGGCGCACGGGTTGCTCCTGGTGACGATTCACCTGCTCTTCTCGGTGCGGGCGGACGGGCTGCTCGTGCTGCGGGTGGGGGAGTGGCCCCTGACCTACGGCATTGTGCTGGTTGGCGATCTGATGAGTTGCCTGCTGATGGTGGCGTCGGCCCTGACCCAGGTGGCGGTTTTCTGGTACATCGTGACCGGGGCGGCAAAGGCCGATCGGGAACGGGCGCTCTTTCACCCGCTGTTCCTGTTGATGACGGCGGGGGTGAATTGGGCGTTCATCACGGGCGATTTGTTTAACCTGTTCGTCAGTTTCGAACTGATGCTGATCAGCAGCTACGTTCTGGTCACGCACGGTGGCGGAACGGCTCAATTGCGCGAGGGCTTCAAGTACCTGGTTCTGAACGTGGTGGCGGGGACGTTGTTTCTGATCGGCGCGGGATTCACCTATGGGGTTTTCGGAACGCTGAACATGGCGGATCTGGCGATCAAAATCCAGAGCTACGAGAACACCGGCGTGGTGGTGGCGCTGGGGTCGGTTTTTTTGCTGGTCTTCGGTTTCAAAGCGGCATTGTTTCCGATTTTCTTCTGGCTGCCGGATACCTATCCACGTATTCCGGGAGGCGTGCTGCCGTATTTCGCGGGGGTTCTGACGAAGGTGGGCGTGTACTGTCTTTACCGGACGTTCACGTTGATGTTCCGCATCGAGATCGATGACTGGTTCCAGCCGGTGCTGCTGGCGATCGCGGGCAGCACGATGATTATCGGGGTGCTGGGGGCCCTGTGCCAGTGGACGTTTCGCTCGATCCTGTCGTTCCACATCATCAGCCAGATCGGCTATATGGTGTTCGGCCTGGCGTTGTTCACGGAATTGGGAATCGCGGCGGGGATTTTTTACATTTTCCACCAGATTCTCGTGAAGTCGGCCTTGTTCATGATCGGCGGTGCGGTGCGGGTGAACGAGGGGTCGGACAATCTGAAGCGCGTGACAGGCTTGGTCGAGGCTTACCCGTGGCTGGCTATCGCGTTCCTGTTCGCGGCTTTTTCCCTTGGGGGCATTCCACCGCTGTCGGGTTTCTATGGCAAGTACGCGCTGGTGGTGGAGGGTCTGAATCAGGGGTTCGTCTTCTATGTGGCGATCTCGCTGGTGACGTCGCTGTGCACGACGTACTGCATGATCAAGATCTGGAAGTACGCGTTCTGGGGAGAGCGCATCGCGGGTCCGGAGCCGTTGAAGCACAAGAACCACGGCGTAATCGTGGCGACGTGGGGGTTGGTGCTGATGACGGTGCTGGTGGCGGTGTTCAGCCGGCAGATCATGATCGTTTCCACGGAAGCCTCGAAGCAGATTTTCGATCAGCGGGTCTACATCGAGGCGGTGCTGGGCGAGCGGGGTGTGCTCGCTTTCGAGGAAGCGAGCGCCGGGCGGATGACCGCGGCGGCTCTTCTGGAGGCGGAGGAGTAATCAGATGAAGAGCGTCTTGTTCGTAATCGCCTGCGGGCTGTTGTTCCTGATTTCGCCGAGCCTGATCGAGCCGGGCTCGGGCATGTCGGTGGCCTTGCTTTACACGGGTCTGCTGGTCGGCGGGGCTCTGGTGCTGTTCTGGTCGGTTTTCCCGCATGACTTGCGCCTGCTCAAGAACACGAAGAATCTGCTTTGGTTCCTGTGGGATTTTATTTGGGACCTGACGCTTTCAAACCTGCGGCTGGCTTGGGACGTGCTGACACCAAAGAATTATCACTACATCCGGCTAGTGCGGATTCCCGTGAGCGACCTGACGCCCGGCGAGATCGCCCTCTTGAGCCACCGCATCACCCTGACGCCGGGCACGCTGACCTGCGGCGTCGACGAAGACCGGGGCGTTTTGCTGGTGCATGCGATGTATCCGGACAAGAGTGACGCGGCGGCCGCCCTGCGGCGTCCCATCGACATCCTCAAAGGTCAGGCCTGAGCCTCTCACAGGAGTTTTCCACCATGGCGACACCCGTTCCATCCTTCCTCGCGCCGATCGTCCAGTTGATCTTTTTCCTGGTCTTCGTGCTGTGTCTGGCGGGCCTCATGCTGCGCTTCTTCCAGGGGCGCACGGCGCTGGACCGGTTGGTGATTTTCGAGAGTTTCGTGCTCGGCGTGCTGAGCCTCACGGCGTTCTACGGACTCGTCGTCGGCACAACGCTCTTCATGGACGTGATCCTGCTGTTCTCCATCGTGGGATTCCTCTCCACCGTGGCGGCGGCCCGGTTCGTCGAGAACGGAGACATCTTCGATGATGATTGAATGGATCGGATTCTTCCTGCTGGTGATCGGGTTGCTGTTCTTCACCGTAGGGAACGTGGGCGTGGTGCGGTACGAGGACGTGTACCTGCGGCTACAGTGCGCGTCGAAGTCGCTGACCTTTGGATTCTGCTCGATCGTGCTGGCGGCGGGGATACTGAGTGAGGATCCGAGCACTCTGGTGAAGGCCTGCGTGGCGGTGGCATTCCAGTTCATCACCGCGCCGATCAGCGCTCACGTCATCGCCCACGCGGCGGTGAAGCGCCGTCTGCGGCCGGCACACCTGCACGCCGAGGAGGACATCCCGGAGACGACGACGCAGGACGAGGTCGAGAAGCCCAAGGTGGACGAACTCGCCAGCGGCGGAGGCGCCGCCCCCGCCGCGGGGGGTTGAGAGAAAGGCCGTTGCCTCTCGCAAATCCCGTTGCTTGAGTTGTGTCATCACCTGTGCGAGGCGAGGGTTGGGATGACGCTTTTGTCGAAAACCAGAAAACTTTCGGGTGGCCTGTGCCCCGTCCCGATCCGCCCCGTCCGATCGTCTCTTGGCGGGAAAGCGTGGCGGGTCACGGCCGGGACGGCCGTGTTACCTTTCTTGCTCGGCTGGTGCCTTTGGGCGGTTTCGGTGCGGGCTCAGGACGCTCCCAAACCTCAGTCCGGCGGCGGACTTGAGATGGATGCGGTGCTCCAGCAAGCCGCGCGCACGGGCGGTGTGGTTTCGTTTCTGTACCTGGAAGAGGATCTGGACGGCCATCGTGTGCGCCACGAGATGATGGTGCCGCTGGCGATTCTGGAGCGCGTCGTAGCGGTCGACCGGGCGGCGACAGAGAGCCTCGATCGGGCTGAGCGCTACGCCGCCGCGGATGCCATCGCGGCGGCTTTTCTCGACGCCAACCCGGTCGAGATCGAGGGCTTCGAGAAAGCGCCCAGCGACATCTATGTGACCTATTTCGACAGGGCCGATGTCTGGGCCGCGCTGCCCGAACCCATCCCGGCGGATCGCACCCTGGTGGGGATCATCAGCACGTATGAAGCGGGAGTTCGCGCCCCCGCCGAGGCGGCCCTCACTTTCGATCGATTCGACGCGTTTGGCGTCGAGAGCGTGCAGGGCATCCTGATGGCCTACGACACGGAGCCTGCGCTGCGGCTGCTGCTGCCCGGCAATCCAGTGATGGCCTGGGACAATCCCGGTGTCGTGAAGGACCCGCCAGCGATCGAGCCGGTCGCCGCCACGGCCGCCGAGCAACGCCTCTTCAAGGGCACCGTCGCTGCCGAATCCGAAGCAGCCCGCGCGATTGTGGAGCGACTGATCCAGAACATCTACGCCGCCTTCGAATTCCGCACGGAAGAAGAGATTTACGACGCCCTCGCGAAGAGCATCGAGGGGGAGCTGCTGGCGCAGATTTACCTGAGCATGCGCGAGTCGCTGCTGGGCCAGCAGGAGAGCGGCGCCGTGGTGCGGATCGAGGGCGTGCGATTGCTCTACGGCGCGGTGGTCGAGGCGCGCGGACGAGGCGACGCGCCGGAGTTTTCCTACCGCGCCAGTTGGCTGACGGAGGGGACGGTCTCGCACTGGGGCCACAAACACCCGCGGGGAACGATATCCGAGGCGCTCCTGCGGGTCACCGTGAGCGACGGTGCGTGGAAGCTGTCGCGGCTGCGGACCTTGAGCGTGGAGGCGGCGCAGTGACGGAACGGGGCGGGGCCGAGATCGCGCTGGAGGGCGTCGAGTTCGCGTATCGCGGGTCGGACTTTCGGCTGCGGGTGCCGGCGCTGCGCATCGCGGCGGGCGAGCGCGTGGCCTTCGTCGGGCCGAGCGGGTCGGGCAAGACGACGCTGCTGCACTTGATGAGCGGCATCGCGGCGCCCGAACGCGGCCGTGTGATGGTCGGGGGGACGGATGTGGGGGCGCTGACCGAGGCGGGGCGGCGAGCGTTTCGCGCGAGGCAGGTCGGTTTCGTGTTTCAGAGTTTCGAACTGGTGGAATATTTGACTGTGCGCGAGAACATCCTGTTGCCCTGCGCCATGGGGGCCGGGGTTCGGCGCGATGCGGCGGCCAAGGCCAGGGCGGCCGAACTGGCGGAGGGCATGGGGCTGGGGGGGAAGCTGCGCCGCAACGTGCTCAAACTCTCCCATGGGGAGAAGCAGCGGGTGGCGATTTGCCGCGCGCTTCTGGCGCGGCCGCGGCTGCTGCTGTGCGACGAGCCGACGGGGAACCTGGACCCGGCGGGCAAACGGCGGATTCTCGAACTGCTCTGCGCCCAGGCGGAGGAAGCGGGGGCAACGCTCGTCATGGTCACCCACGACCATGGGCTGCTGGAGGCTTTTGGGCGGGTGGAGGATGTGGGGGCGTGGGAGGGCTTTTAATTGACCGCAGATGAATACAGATAAATAGGATGAGTGAGTTCCGCCGTCAGCGGCGGGTGCTGGAAACTCAATCTCATGCCGTTGCCAAAGGCTTATTCTTCGGGAAGAAAACTCACATGCAAGAGATCCGTATTCATCCGCATTCATCTGCGGCCACAAAATCGATCTACCACCACTCTCCGCCTTTGGCCTTGTTCCCCCGGGCCTGTGGCGGTTGCTTGCTGCTGGCGCCGTTGGGGCGCGGCATTCTGTTCAAGAAAACGAGGCGCGGCCATGATTCTGACCGGGGCTGAGATTCGCCGGTTGCTCGGCACACAGATTTTCATCGAGCCGTTCGAGGAACGTTTCGTGAACCCGAACTCGTACAATCTGCGGCTCGCCGATGAACTGGTGGTGTACGACGACGAGGTGCTGGACATGAAGAAGGCGCCGACGACCCGCAAGATTACGATTCCCGACGAGGGCTTCGAAATGCAGCCGGGGCGCCTGTATCTGGCGAAGACGATGGAGTGGACCCGGACCGAGGGGCTGGTGCCGATGCTCGAGGGGCGGTCGTCCATTGGGCGGCTGGGGTTGTTCATTCACGTCACGGCGGGCTTTGGCGACGTCGGCTTCGCCGGGAACTGGACGCTTGAGATGCACTGCATCCATCCGATCCGGGTTTATGCGGGGACGTCGATCTGCCAGATTTACTATCACACGGTGCAGGGCGAGATCGAGTCGTACGTGGGTAAGTACCAGGGCTCGCGCGAGGTGATCGCGAGCATGATGTACCGGGATTTCACCTGAGCGGTTGACGTCCTTCTTGGAAAATTCGTTTATTTATTAAAGCGCGGTGCGGCGGCGCGGTCTTTAGACTTCCCGCAGCGGAGTCCAAGCGGGTTATTTTTTTCTTTCGCGTTGCATGGCTGCAACGTTTGGGGATAATGGCCTCCGCGTCTCCCAATGCGAACAAACTCCAAATCTCTACATATTCATGACTTAGGCCAAACATGTCCGATTTGCTCGAACCGCTGGATCAATCCCTCCGCCATGGAAACGTGCCCGCCGCGTTGACCGCGGCGAAGGCCTATGCCAAGGCCCACAAGAGCGATGGCCGGGAAGCCGGAATCGCCATCGCCAAAACCGTCGGCACGGTCTATCGCGACCTGATCGCGGATCCGGTGCACGAGTTCGTGCAGGGCGCCGATGCGCTCGGCAGCGAAATCGGGCCGCTGGTGCAGAAGGCGGTGGGGCGCCTGATCACGATGACGGAGGAATGGGAGCCGAAACTGCGGTCGGTGTACGAGGAGCGGCTGGCGCGCGAGCTGCGCAACGCGGTGCGGGCCAAGGACTGGCACACGGCGGTGGAGCATGTGCGTGAGCTTTGCCGGCCCGCCGCGGAGGCGGGCGACGTGGAGGAGGTGCGGCAGCGGGCGCTCTATACCGGCAATGTGCTCGGCACGCTCCTGAACCAGCCCAAGGAGGCGGATTACCTGCTGCGGCTGGTGCGCAAGGACCCGGAGACTTATGGGCTGACGGCGGAGCTGGCGGATCAGATGAAGATCGCCAAGGACGACCGCCACAGCAAGATGATGGGCGCCAACATCGAGAACCTGGAAAACCAGTGGACTCAGCAGTTGAAGGACGCCCAGGTGACCGTTCTGCAAGCGATGCCGGGGAAGAACAAGATGGGCGAGCCGGAGGAAGCGGATCTGCGTACCGTGGGCGATCTGTTCCGCACCGTGCTGCGGGTGCCGATCTGGCTCCAGGAACCGGACCTGCTGACGGACGCGACACTGATCCTGACGGATTTCATCCCGAAGGAAACGGCATCGACGGCGAAAGCGGCGGGGATCGAGGGACGCTCCTACGCCGAGATGGGCTACACGGCGAAGAAGGCCACGGCGATGGTCTTCATGGAAATCGGCCAGAATGCGTTTTTCACGCGGCTGTATCGCCAATGGGCCCAGGATCAACTCGCGGGGCCGCACGCTTCCGCGATCGTGGAGTTCATGGGTGCGCTGCGGTGCGACGAGTACTCCGACTTTTTCATGGCGCTTTCGCGCAACAAGGAATTGCGCAGCGAGGCGGCGACGGCGCTGGGCAATCTGGCGAGCGCGGAGGCGGCGGACACGCTGCTGGAGGAATTACGGGCGATCATCGGCAAGGTCGGCAAGAAGCGGCTGGACATCAACAACTTCCGGATGACGGAGAACGTGCTCGATCCAAAGACTCTGGCGGACGCGACGCGGATCCTGGCGGGGCTGGGGCGCATCGTGCGCAGTCCGCGGACGGAGGAGAAGCAGCGCGTTCAGGTGATCCAGGAGGTCATTTCGCTGACGCCGGAGAACGTGCAGCCGCTGGTGGCGGCGGCGGTGACGGAGGTGGTTTCGGCGAAGGCGGACGCTCTGGACGCGAAGCAGCGGCGCTGGGCGATCGACGCGCTGGTGGAGGCGTTGTGGATCCAGGACCAGAGCACGGAGATGCACAAAGGAGGCGAGCGGCAGGCCAATATTCTGGGGACGCGGGCACCGATGGCGAAGTCTCTGGTGCGCCTGGGCAAGGAAGACGTGGATTACACGCTGGAGGCGCTGGAGAAGAAGTCGGCGCGATACAGCGGGGCGTTCCTGGCGGTGGCGGAGGTGCTGGAAAATCTGGAGTCGGAGAAGGCGCTGGGGCTGATCGATAAGATGATCCTGACGGCTTTGATGCACGAGGATCAGGGAAACGCGTACAAGCAGGAGACTTACTGGGACGCGACGAGCCAGACGCGGAAGCCGCTGACGCGGGACGTGGTGGTGGCGCCTCTGATCGAGGCGGCGGCGGCGGTGGGCGGTTCGCAGGCGGAGGATCTGCTGGGGCGTATCCAGAGCCAGATCGCCAGCGGGCGGATGCGCTCGCCCGGGCCGGAAACGCAAAAGACGCTGGCCAAGCACCTGAAGCCGGAGAAGGCGAAGGAGAAGGGCGCGGGCGCGGCGGCGGAAGCGGAGCAAGCCCCCGACGGCGAATTGCCGATGGCCGAAGTGCGCAAACTGAACAAGGCTTTGAGCGCGTCCTATCTGCTGAAGGGGGCGAGCAAGCGGCGGCTGGCCAAGATCGACGCGCTGCGCCGGGCCGGGGTGCATACGCCGCTCGAATCGATCGACGCGGTGTTCGAGAATCTGGGCGACAAGGACCAAATGGTGGTCAACGCGGCGATCGGGACCTTGCAGGAGTACACGGACCCGAAACAGCCAGGCTATAAGCGCGACGAGGTGGTGGAGAAGGCGCTGCTGCTGTTCGAGCACAAGAGCGCGGCGATGCGGGGTGCGGCTCCGAAGCTGCTGAAAGCCATCGGTCCGGCGCGGCCCGAGGTGAAATCCAAACTGGTGGAATTCGTGAAATCGACCGACAGCGCGGATGTGAAGCACCGGCTGCGGCTGGCGCTGAAGACCGCGCAGGTGGAGGGCGGTCTGGTGACGGACGAGGAACCGGACAACGAGGGTGGCCCCGGAGGGGGCGGTGGAGGCATCGGCGGCGTGAGCGCGCTGGAGCTGAAGCGGCAGTACATGCAGGAGCGGCAGGCTTGGATTCGAGGGGGCAAGAAGGGCCCGCCGCCGGAGCCGCCGGAGGGGGTCTGATAACTGGACGAAATGCCCGCGTTTTGTCTAGATTTTTGCGAGAGTAGGAGCTTTTGCCGTCGATGAATGAGAGAGGGTCTTTGGATCGCGCGACAGGGTTGCCCAGTTGGCGCCGCGTGGGTTATTTTGTCGCATGGCACCTGCGCATTCTGGGGTGGGTCGTGCACTATGTGGTGGCGCGGCGGGCGTGGGCCATGGCGCCACTGATTTTCCTGCTTATTCTCATGGGGCTGGTGATTTTCACGGCCTCGAACCCGGCCGTCAGTCCGTTCCTCTACGCCCTGTTCTGACGAATCTTTTCGTCATTGGCACCGTCGTTGCAGTTGAATGTGTCCTGGACGGATTGACTAGGTTTTCCCCGGGGATTGTACCTAGAAGTCTGGTCATCTCGTCCATCCGAGGCTCCCGCTCGATTCCCGCGCAGAATCGGGCAGCGGGTCTCGCACTCACATTCTTCAAGACGATTGGCAGGTAACCGATGAACGGATTGCAAACGAACCTCACGAAATGGTTTCCGGGGCTTTGCGCGACGGCGCTGGCCTTGACCCTTCCGATGGCGGCCCCCTCGGGGGCCTTCGCCGACCATCACGGGACAAAAGACGCGGAGAAGCCAAAAGCCGATATCGTAGAAACGGCGGTCGCCGCCGATGGCTTCAACACGCTGGTGGCGGCGGTGCAGGCCGCCGGGCTGGTGGATGCGTTGAAGGGCGAGGGCCCTTTCACGGTGTTCGCTCCGACGGACGAGGCCTTCGCGGCGCTGCCGGAAGGCACGGTAGAGACGCTTCTCAAGCCGGAGAATAAGGAGTTGCTGGTTTCCATTCTCACCTATCACGTCGTTTCCGGCAAGGTGAAGGCGAAGAACGTGGTCGAATTGGACCACGCGGAGACGCTGAACGGTCAGCGCGTCGACATCGAAGTGACCGATGCGGGAGTGAAAGTGGATGGCGCGAACGTCGTGGCCACCGACATCAAAGCCAGCAACGGTATCATCCATGTGATCGACGCGGTGATTCTGCCGGAGTCGAAGGACCTGGTGGACTTGGCGATGGCGCATGAGGATTTCAACACGCTTGGCGCGGCGGTCGGCGCCGCGGGTCTTGCCGAAGCGCTTCGCGGCGAGGGTCCCTTTACGATTTTCGCACCGACGGACGCGGCCTTCGCGGCGCTGCCGGATGGCACGGTGGAAGGTTTGCTCGAGCCGGGCGCCAAGGATCAACTGGCGGGCATTCTGAAGTACCACGTGGTGCCGGGCCGGATCTACTCCGATCAGGCGCTGAAGGCGGGGTCGGCCACGACGCTCGAAGGCGGCGACCTGAAGATCGTGGTGAAGGACGGCGTGGCGATGGTCAATGGCGCTAAGATCGTGCAGACGGACATCGAAGCGGCCAACGGCGTCATTCACGTCATCGATGGGGTGTTGCTGCCGAGCGCGAAGGACGAGGTGGCGGCTTCCAAGCCAGCCTCGAAGCCGTCGGCCTACTGATCCACGCGGCAAGCATTCATTGCGTTCAGATGCGTTGATTGACCAGCACGATTGATTGATTGGTCATTGAGAATCGAGTTCGGAAACGAAGAGGCCCCGCGGGAGTTCCGGCGGGGCCTTTTCCGTGCGTGGCGTGGTGCGTCGAACTTTCTCACCCACACAAAGGACCCGCTTGACGAGCGCGCGGCGAAGGGGCACCGTGGCGGCCCTTTACGCTCCATTCCGATGGGGCGTTCGGTCAGGCTTTTCTGATTCCTCCAACCTCCAACCACAGAGACCCCACTTCCATGGCTGACGATCTGCGCAACGCCCCCGATTACATCGATGATCCCAAGGAGAAGGCGATGACCGCCAAGGCGCGGCCGGGCGCCGCTCCCGCGGACGATGACGACGAAGATTTCGAGGCGCTGCTGAACGCGCACCTGCCTTCGGGCGGTGGCAAGCAATCGAGTGGCGAACTCTTCGACGCGGTGGTGGTCGGCCTGCTCGACGACGCGGTGCTGGTGGATTTCGGCGGCAAGGCGGAAAGCACGCTGTCGATGAACGAATTCGCCGGGCCCAAGGGCGTGCCGACGGTGAAGGCGGGCGACCAGGTGCGGGTGATGCTGCTGGGTTACGATGATGAGGGGAACGCGATCCTGAGTCATCGCAAGGCCCGCATTGAGGAAGCGAAGGGCGCGCTCTCGGAAGCGGCCGAGCGCCGGCTGCCGGTGCGCGGCCGCATTACCCGGGTGGTGAAGGGCGGCGTGATCGTCGATTGCGGCATGGATTGCTTTATGCCCGCCAGCCAGGTGGACACGATGCGGGTGGAGAATCTGGACAGCCTGGTGGGTCAGGAAATCGAAGCGTACGTTCTGGAGTACGACGAATCGCGGGGCCGGGCGCTGGTGTCGCGGCGCCAGCTTCTGCAGGAACGGCGCGAGAGCCAGCGGGCTGGATTCCTGACGGAGTTGAAGCCGGGCCAGAAAGTCAAGGGCACGGTGCGCGACGTTCTGGATTTCGGTGTCTTCGTGAATATCGGGCCGGTCGAGGCGCTTCTACCGCGCAGCGAGTGGTCTTACGAGCGGGGTGTGTCGCCCGCTGACCAGATCCAGCCGGGTCAGGAAATCGAAGCGAAAATCCTGGACGTGAACGCGGACACGGGCAAGGTGACGCTGTCGCGCAAACGCCTCAACGTCGATCCGTGGCTCCATGTGGAAGAGAACTACCCGGTGGGGGCGAACGTGTCCGGCACGGTGGCTCGGGTCGAGGACTACGGTGCGTTCGTGAATCTTGAGGAAGGGCTGACGGGGCTGCTGCACGCGCGGGATTTTTCCTGGGAGACGGAGCAGGTTTCGACGAAAGAGAAGTTCCGCGAGGGCGATCAGGTGACCTGCCAAGTGCTGGAAATCGACCAGCAGAACCGGCGCCTGTCGCTGTCGCTCAAGCACCTGAGCCGCGACCCCTGGACCGATGTGGAAGCGCGCTACCCGGCCGGGTCGCGCCAGAAGGGCATCGTGAGCCGCATCACCGACTTTGGCGCGTTCGTGAAGTTCGACGGGTACACCGAAGGGCTGCTGCACATCGGAGATCTGGCCTGGGGCAAGCGCCCGAACCATCCGAGCGAGTACCTGGATGAAGGGCAAGAGATCGAGGTCCGGGTGCTGGAACTGGACCGCGACCGCCGCCGCATCAGCCTGGGTCTGAAGCAGTTGCAGCAGTCGCCGCTGGACGCCTTCATGGAGGCCCACCCGGTCGGTTCGGTCTTCACCGCCAAGGTCACGCGGCTGGCGCCCTTCGGGGCGTTTGTCCAGGTGGCGGAAAACCTCGACGGTCTCGTTCACGTGAGCGAACTCGACGAAGAGCGGGTCGATTCGCCGGAGCGAGTGGTGCGCGTGGATGACGAAATCCCGGTGAAGGTGCTCTCGGTGGATGCGGACCGCGGCCGGATCAGTCTCTCGCGCCGCCAGGCGATCCGCCAGATGGAGCAGGAAAACATCAAAGCCTACATGAAGCAGGCGGAGCAGGAATCGGCCGCCGCGGGCGGGGCCTTCGGGGATCTGCTGAAGCAGGCGATGGATAAGAAGAAAAAGAAGAAGTAATTCACCACAGAGACAGAGAGGCACGGAGATGTTCTGTGCGTGGATAGCCGTGATGGCTGGTTTGAGGCTAGTGTGATCGGTTACGAAGATGTGCGGTTCTTTCCGGAGCCGGATTGGATTTGGCTTTCTCGTGCCGAGGAACTGAAGACGCATCAAGGGTGCCGCATCGTGCTTCTCTGGGCGAAGTGGTCGCCAGGAGGGCATCGGGCTTTGGGGCAGTTGGCCGACCTGCTGGCTGGCGAATTGCAGCCTCCGCCAGGCTCGAAGGAGTTTGTTCACATCTTCGATTCGGACGAGATCAGTTACTGCGAAACACCCTTTCCCGATGCCATTCATGGGTGGGGCGAGTACTGGTTCGAGTCCGATGGCGAGGTGGTGGGGGAATGCTACTCCTGCCGAAAGACGCCGCAAAAGTCTGTTCTTGCTGCGTGGCTCGCCGCCCTCGCCCCTTGACGGCCTTCCCGATGCCGCGTTCACTTCCCCTGCCACACCCTCTGTCTAACCGCTGTCCTCTGTGCCCTCTGTGGTAAAATCCCGCCACCCCCACCCCGGAGCCCCCGCCCATTTCCCCCGACGCCTCGCCCCCCCAGTCCCCGAAGAAAAAACGCCGCCTGCAGAAGCAGGAACTGATCGACGTGGATATCCACGGCCTCGCCTATGGTGGCCGGGGTGTGGGACGGGTGGATAATTTCGTGGTCTTCGTGCCCTACACGGCGCCGGGCGACCGGGTGCGGGCGCGGGTGACGAAGGCGAAGTCGTCCTTTGCGGAGGCCGAGCTGGAGGAAGTGTTGACCCCCGCTCCGGGACGAGCCGAGCCGCCCTGCTCGCATTTCGGAACCTGCGGCGGGTGCAGTTGGCAGCATCTGCCGATCGAGGAGCAGCGCCGCTGGAAAGAGCAGATCGTGCGCGATGCGCTGCGCGGCGTGAAGGGGCTGGACCCGGAGACGGTGATCGCCGATCCGCTGGTGCCGAGCCCAAGCACGTTCCACTATCGCAACAAGATGGAGTTCACCTTTGGCCGCGAATTCGGTCAGGGGCCGTTGAAGCTGGGCTTCCATACGCCGGGCAATTGGCGGTCGGTCCTCAATATCGAGCGCTGTTGGTTGATGCCCGATGTGCTGAATCCGCTGCTGGACGCCGCGCGGGCCGAGGGCGAGCGGCAGGGATTGACCGCCTGGAACCCGTCGCGCCACGAGGGCAATCTGCGCCAGTTGGTGCTGCGATGGAGCGATCACGAGCAGCGGGTGCTGGTGGCGCTGCTGACGGCCGAGCCGAAGGGCGTGGATTTCGATGCGTTCCGCACGGCGCTGACGGACGCCTGCCCGGCGGTGAAGGGTTTTGTGTGGGGGCTGAACTCGGGCAAGAGCGACGTGGCGCGGGCGGAAGAGGTGATGGGGTCGTGGGGCGAGGACTTGCTTGAGGAGCGGCTGGGAGACCTGAAGTTCCA
Organism: Sumerlaeia bacterium; assembly: GCA_040219255.1. Classification (GTDB taxonomy): domain Bacteria; phylum Sumerlaeota; class Sumerlaeia; order SLMS01; family JAHLLQ01; genus JAVJSW01. The sequence continues at coordinate 21,027 of JAVJSW010000054.1, read as the reverse complement.
GATTTCCCTGGCCTCCTTCTTCCAGACCAACACCCGCGGCGCGGTCGAGTTGTACACGGTGGCGAAGAAGTATCTGGCTCTGACGGGGCGCGAGCGGTTGCTGGACGCGTACTGCGGCACGGGGACGATCGGGCAGTTCTGCGCGGATCAGTGCGATCACATCTATGGCATTGAACTTATCAAGGAAGCGATCTGGGACGCGCGGGAAAACGCGCGGCGCAATGGCTTGTCAAACTGCACGTTTATGGCGGGCGACATGGCGATGACGTTGCCAAAACTGCTGGGCAGCGTGCCGGGGCCGCTGGACCGGGTGGTGGTCGATCCGCCGCGGGCCGGCATGGCGAAGAAAGCCCTGGCGCAACTGGCGCGGCTGCACGCGCCGGTGCTGGTGTATGTGTCCTGCAATCCGACGACCATGGCCCGCGATTTCGAGCAGCTCATCGAAGAAGGCTATCGCATCGAACGGCTCTGTCCGGTGGACATGTTCCCGCAGACGTACCATATTGAATGCGTGGCGCGTTGCGTACGGGATGTGGGATAACCACAGAGGACTCAGAGAACAGAGGCTACACAGAGGTTCTAAGAATCAGCCGCGGATGGATGCAGATGAATGGGATCTTGTTGATAGGAAACGGCCAATTCTTGGCTGAGATGTACTTACGACCACGATACGACTTTTTGGCGCTTTCAGCTACGCACTGCAAGAATCCTATTCATCCGCATTCATCCGCGGCCAAAACCCCCTGTGAAACCTCAAACCTCTGTGCCCTCTGTGGTTAAGCCGTTCCGTCCATGACCTCTCTCCCCGATACCGACCACACCTCCGCCCTCCCGATTCCCGAGACGAAGGGGGATCGGTCGCTCCTGGTGCGGCTGTGGCACAGCCGCGAGTTGGTGCTGACGCTGGTGAAGCGGGATTTGAAGATCCGTTACAAGTCGTCGGCGCTGGGGTTTCTGTGGTCGTTTGGGCGGCCGTTGCTGCTGTTGCTGGTGATCTGGGCGGTGTTCGCGACGATCGCGCGGATTCCCAGCAGCCACCCGATGCTGCCCTATTCGCTGCATTTGCTGACAGCGTTGCTGCCGTGGATGTTCGTGACGGGGGTGGTGTCCGAGGCGTTGTACGCGATTCTGGCGAACTCGAACGTGATCAAGAAGGTGTGGTTGCCGACGGAGGTTTTCCCGGCCTCGACGGTGATCGGGCATCTGGTGCACTTCATTCTGGCGATGGTGGTGCTCAGCGTGTTCATCGGGGGCTATGCGCTGTTTGGGTCGATCGGGGGCGAGAAGCTAGGGGTGATGGTGCTGCCGGGGTGGGAGATCGCGTTCCTGCCGCTGCTGGTGGCGCTGCAGACGGCGCTGTTGCTGGGGGTGGCGCTGATCGTGTCGTCGCTGAACGTGTACTATCGGGATGTATCGTCGCTGGCCGAGATCGTTCTGACGGCGTGGTTTTACCTGACGCCGGCGATTTATCCGGCGAATCACGCGCGCGAGGAATTGCAGGCCCGCGGGCTCGAGTTCGTGTACTACATTTTCCTGTGCAATCCGATGACGCCGATCACGCTGGCGTACCGGCGGATTTTGTACGGGCGCCTGTTCCGGGGGGCGCCGGAGGTGAGCGACACCACGCTGCTTCTCGGCCTCGGTGTCACGGTGCTGGTGACGGCGGGAACGCTGGGTTTGGGCATCTGGATGTTCCGAAGATTGAGTAAAAGGTTTGCTGACGAACTTTAATCGCTCAGTTCAGGCAACTTGTTGCAATCACGGGAAAATCTTGGACCGTTAGTTATTCGTCATGCCTCCGGAAGGCCTTGACCGGGTGGGGACGAGCCGATTCAGTGGCGCCGTCAGGTAACAAAAAAGACGAATTCCACCAACTTCTGTTCAAACATTTCGGGACGCCACATTTCGGCAACGGGCCTTTTTCAAGCCTTACCTATCCCCCACTAACCCAAAGTAGCAATTGTGAACGAAGGCTTTCCCGACCCGGGAAGGCCTTTGTTCCATTTTAGGCGTCGGTGTGGCCACAGATCATCTCGGCCAGGCCGCGCAGTTCGCCGTGGCGGTCGAGATCGCGGATGGCGGCGATGGCGTCGGCGATAGCTTGGCGGCAGGCCGCGCGCGAGGCGTCGACCCCGATGGCGGCGGGATAGGTTTGCTTGTGGCGGGCGCGGTCCTTGTGGGTGCGTTTGCCCGCTTCCTCGGCCGAGGCGGTTTCGTCCAGCAGGTCATCAGCGATTTGAAAGGCGAGACCGAGGTTGAGGGCGTAGGCGTCGAGGGCTTCGCGGTCGGATTCGCTGGCGCTGGCGGCGAGGGCGCCAAGCCGGCAGCACGCGCGCACCAGGGCGGCGGTCTTGCGCTGGTGGATCTCGCGGACGAGGTCCAGGTTCGGCGGGGAGTGTTCGCCTTGCATGTCGAGCGCCTGGCCGCCGAGAACGCCCGCCGTGCCGACCCCGCGGGTCAGGGTGGCGATCATGACGGGGACTTGGCCGGCGAGGCCGGGGGCCGTGGCGATGACTTCGAAGGCCAGCGTGTAGAGTCCGTCCGCCGCAAGGAGGGCGGTGGCTTCGCCGAAGGCGATGTGGGTGGCCGGGCGGCCGCGTCGCAGATCGTCGTCATCCATGCAGGGCAAGTCATCCTGGATCAGGCTGAAGGCGTGAACCAGTTCGACGGCGACGGCACAGGGCATGGCGCGGGATGTATCTCCGCCGAGGGCTTCGGCGGTGGCAAGGACGAGGGCGGGGCGGAGGCGCTTGCCGGGCGAGAGGGCGGCGTAGCGCATGGCCTGATGCAGGCGGCGGGGTTCGGCGGTTTCGGATGGGAGCGCTTTGTCCAGTGCGCGATCAATTTCGGCGGCGCGCCGAGCCAACATTTCCCGGGGGGACAAGGTCCGGGCGGTCGCCAGAGAGTGGGTTGAGGTCTCCGGGCGGTGCATCAGGAAAGGCTTCAACGTCAATATCCTCAACAATGGAGCGTGGAGGTTGGCTGGTTGTGGGGTGGGAATTCCTACCGTTCCGGGACGGGCGATTCCGGCCGCGGACGAGCCATGGCCCCTGCTTGTTTTCCGCCCTGTAACAGAAAGCGCGCCAAGGGTACGGACCGCATGACGCGGAGGTGATCGAGGGGGTGGGGGGCTTCCGAGAGGAACCGGCAAAGGGCGTCGGCGGGGGCGCGCTCGAAGAGGCGCCGGAAGAGTTCCGGGGCAGCCTCTGGCGCGCGGGCCATCTCGGCCAGAAAGACGCGGTCTTGCCAGCGGGTCGGCAAGGGGCGGGCCGGGGGGCTGGCGGGCGGGGGCGCGGCTTCGTCCCATTCGGCGAGGGCTTTGGCCCAGGCGGCGGCTTGGCGCTGGATCGCCAGAAAGGCGTAGCCGCTCGATGGTTTGGCCGCGCCGCCGGCGATGCCGATGCGCCGCACCCGGGGGGATGGGTCCGGATCGAATGGAAGCGTCGTCATCGGCAGCACACCGCGCTCGCGATGGGAGACAGCGAAATCGTGCACGCCGACATGCTCGGCCAAATAGGTGCGGACGGCGTCCTCGTAGAATTCATCGGGCAGGATTTCGGAAGAAAAAACGGTCGATTCGACGAGGGCTTCGGTGACGGAGAAGGGCAGCAGGTAGATGAAGTGCAGGCCGTGGTCCTGGCGCGTGCGGAAATCCATCAGAAGGGCGGTGCGTGGGTCGAAGACCGCTTCGCGGGTGGAGATCGTGAGGCCGGCGAAGTGCTGGCGCCAGTCCGTATCGGCGGGCCCGGGCGGGGCGGCGGGCAGGCGGGGGCGGCTGTCGAAGGCGGCGCGGGCGCGGATGATCTCGCCGTTGTCCAGCACGGCCGCCGCGTGATCGCTTTCGTCGAGGAGTTCGGTAACGGAGCGGCCGAGGGCGAGGTGGACTTCCGGGTGCTTCTTGAGGAGGGCGAGGGCCTGATCGTAGAAGCGATCCGAAGGGAGAAAGCAATAGCGGTAGGTGCCGCCGCGGGTGGTTTCGCCATGGGGGGTGGTGACGCGCCATTGGGGCCAGCGGTAGGTTGCGAGATTCAGGGCGGGCAGGTTTTCGATGTCCCAGAAGCACCAGGTGCGATCGCGCGGGAAATCGGTGCGCGGGTCCACGACGATCATGCGGCGGCGGTGCGAGGCGCTGCGGACCAGGGCACAGGCGAGGCTGAGGCCCGCGCATCCGGCGCCGGCGATCAGGATGTCGGCGTCAATCGATGGCACGCGAGGTCGGCAGGTCGGTCAGAAAGGCGGCGGCTTCGGGATAGTTGGCGAGGTCGAAGGCGGGGTCGCGTTCGCTCAGGAGGGTGGCGCTGCGGTGGACCAACTGGCGGTCGGACAGGCGCACACCGAGATCGAAGGCGGCGTAGGCGGGGGCGAGTGGCGGGTCGGCCTTGAGGGCGTCGCGCACCCATTGGGGGTATTCGGCTTCCGCGTCGGCGCCACGGGCGTAGGTGGACAGATCTTCGCGCAGGCTGCTGTCGCCGGCGGAGAGGAGGAATTCGACAAGGCCGCACTGATCGCGCGAGGCGTAGGAGGCGCGAAGGCGTTCACGAGCGGATTGGACGAGGACGTCGCGCAGGTCGGAATAGCGTTCGAGGGGCACGGCGCGGGCGTTGTCCGCCTGGCCGGCGAGAAGTTCGAGAGTGCGGGTGGTGGGATGGATATCGTCGCGGCCGGAAATCAGCAGGCCCACCAGATTGTTGCGCCAATGGCAATCGGCGGCGGCGTGGGCGACCGCGTTGCTGCCGGTGGGTTGGGCTAGGGAGGAAGGGTCGCGAAGGAGCCAGAGGACGACGGCGCGATGACGGTCCTGGGGCGAAGTGTGCGCTTCGAAGACGACGCGGCGAACGGCTCGCACAGGGAAGGGATCGGCCTGGGCCATGAAGTCCCAGGCGCTGGGGGCGAGGATTTCGGCGGGGGAGGCCTGGCCCTGGGCGGCGAAGAGCCCGGCGAGGTCGCAGGCGGCGTCCTGGGCCGAGGGCGCGAGGCGGGCGAGGGCTGGTGCGTCGCGGCGGCTGTTGAGAGTGGACAGGATTTCGGTGGCGAGGGTTCGGCCGAGCGGTTCCGTTCCCAGACCTGAGCGGTCGAGTTCGGCGAAGCGCTGAAGCAGCGGGGGCAGGAAGCGATCTGGATCTTCGGAGAGGCCTGCACGAAGAAGGGTGAGTGGTTCGGAGTCGTGGAGGGAGTCGTTTTGCTCGAGCGTTTCGAGCAAGCGGGCAGGCAACAGGGCGAGGTTCTGGGCCCTTCTGCTGTCGAGGCCGGTGCCCCAGAACACGGCGTGGGCGCGCAGGGCGGGGGCATAGTCGCCGGAGCGATGGGTGAGGAGGAGGTCCTCGAGACTGGCGCTGGCGCGGGTGACGCGGGGGCGCTGGATTTCCCAGCCCAATGTGGGTGTGGTGGCCGTTTCCCGCGATGCGATGGCGGCGGCGAGGACGAGCGCGGGGGAGGATTCGTTGTCGAAAGCGGCGGTGATGGCGGCGAGGGTGGCCGTGGAGGCGGCGTCCTGGCGGAGGGCGCGGGACCACCGGAGGGCCTGGGTGGCGGCGGCGCGCCAAGGATCGAGGTCCGGCGGGGACTCCGATGCGGAAGTCCGTTCCGGCGGCGGGGCGAATTCCTCGGGAGTGAGAGCGGCCGCGAAATCGGCCGCCGCCAGGAAGAGTCCCAGGGCGAGAGAGAAGAGCGATCGGCGGGCGAGTGTGGTAAGCAACGGTCTCTGTCCCCAGTCATGCCGAAATCGAGTGCGGCGGATTGGACAGAGCCCTCGGGAAAAGGGTTCCTGGGCCGACTCAGTCCCCATGGGAACCGCGCCGGGAAACACACTGGCAAGAAAAAAAAACACAGACCGCGTTTGCGGGAAAGGAGGGACCGGGAACAGGAGGGAAGGGGGAGGAAGGGAGGTGGACCGCGCCAGTTGTCGTCGCCAATTCCGGGGCCGCACCCGGAAGCTGTCGCCGGTTGAAACTGTCCAACGGAACCCCCGATTTTTCAACACCCAAGTTGCGCCCGGAGCATTTTTCTTTTGTGCGGGGAAAAATCGGACGGCAAGCGGTTCGCGTCACGGCCTGCGTGGTTTGGCGTTCAGCGCCGCGCGGAGGGGCTTTAGCGCTCTTTTCGCCTTCGGGTCAGAAACGGCGTTGCCCGGGAGGCTCCGAATCGTGCAGCACAACCGCCCGGCCTCGCATTGCTTGGCGCGCCGGAAATTCCTACCTCACGCCTTTTCGTCTTCATGCCTGTTTACACCCATCGCACCATCGTCCGCGCGCCCGTCGAGAAGGTCTGGCCCTTCTACACCGATCTACGGACGTTGGTGGCGATGACACCAGCGAATTACCGGCTGCGGGTGGTGACGGCCGACTCGCCCCTGCGGTTGGGGGCGCGGATTCGCTTCGGTCTGCATCCCGCCGGGGCGCCCTTTGAAATCAAATGGGACGCCGAGATCACCACTTGGGAGCCGATGCGCTGCTTCGTGGATGAGCAGATCAAGGGCCCCCTGACCCAATTCGTGCACCGCCACGATTTCCGCCCGCTGGACGAGGGCGCCGCCACCGAGGTGATCGACACGATCGAGTACGGCCGGGTGGGCGGGTTGCTGGGCCGGCTGGCGCCCGAATCCCTGATCGGTGACAATTTCCGGCGCATGTGTGAATACGGCAGCGAGTACCTGAAGCGGGAGCTGGAGCCCCGCTCGTAACGCTGAGCCGCGGGGCGCTCTCAGCGCCGCACCGGTCCGGCCTCGTGGATGGAGAAGAAGCGGGGGTTGAGGAAGGGCAGCAGGGCTTCATAGACATCGCCGCGCACGAGGAGATTGCCGTAGGCCTCGATGGCCGGGTGATCGGCCAGGAGCGTGGCGTCCAGGTTTTCCGCGAGGAAGCGCCGGTAGCTCGCGCTGTCGTAGTAGATGCGGGCCTTGTCGGCCATCGGCAGGGCGTCGAAGGCGGGCACCAGATCGTCCGCCCGGGGCAGCGCGAGGCGCCAGAAAGCTCCGATTTCCTCGTGAAAGCGCGGCACGTCCGGCATGGCATCCACCAAGCCGTAGGGGTCGTCATAGCCATCGTAGCCGTCGGGCTCGGGCAGGGGGTGATCGAAGAGCTTGGCGAAGGCCGCGGGCTGGAACGCGCCCGGGTCCAGGAACGGCGCGAGGGCTTCCTGGACGGCTTGAGAGACGATCCAGCGATTGGCCGTTCCGGGGCAGAAAACATCGGGCAGGAAGGCCCCAGTGTGAACGATGCGATGGCTGTCGCGGCTCTCCGGCAGGCCGTGGAAGATGACCTCGAGGAGCCGGTTCGCGCGCCAGTCCTCGGTGACGCGCACGTCCTCCATGGAAGCGGTGATGAAAACGGCGGCGGCCGGTGAAGGGGACATGGAGGAGCAAACGGTGCGCGGAAGACAGTGCGCGGCAGAATGGGCCGCCGGTTCGCGGAAACCGCGCCCGGCCAGCGGGAAGTCCCGTCTTGTACCGCACGGCCCCCGGCTTCGCCAACCCAAAGCGGAGGGTCGAACTGCCGGGCGCGAGCCTTTTGGTTGAATACCTGCACCCCTTGGACGATAGGAAAGCATGAGCCCCAGAAAAGGAAGTGGACCATGGCCCTCGCCTTATCCTTGTTCTCCGTCGGACCTAAAGTCTGGAAGGAGAATCATTGCCTGTGCGCCCGTACCTCGTTGCCCTTTGCCATGATGACGGGGGGACTGGCCTGGAAATCCATGGTGGCCGATCCTCACAGCAGAACCGTCACGGTGCGCCATCAGGACCTCTGGCTGATCCCCCATAAGTGGGTCGTCCCATTCCACGACATCAACGAAATCATGTACACCTACAAGGATGCGCGCCCCATGGCCGGCTGGGGCGCGGGCGACGCGATCGACAGCTATTCGGTGGGGCTCAAGCTCCAGAACGCGGATGTCATCCATCTGTTTCGCTGGATCGGCGAAGGCGAATTCGACAACTCCAGCTACCTGCCCGATTGGTTCTATTGGAAGGACTTCTATTTCGACGTCACCGGCACTCAGCAGAAAGAGTCGCTGGTGTTCTTCGAACTGCTCAAAGCCATGATTTTCCCTCGGACGGATGATCGCTGGGGCAATATGGCGAAAGGCCCCGGGGAGCAGAATCCCCGCACGCCCTACGGCACCCCGGCCTACGGCGGCGGCGCCCCCTCCGCCCCCGCCCCGGGCTCCTGGCCCCCCGCCAAACCGGCCGTGCTGCCTCCGCCGCCAGCGGGCGGAATCGGGCGGGGGGGGGCGCCGGGGAATCGGTGAAGCCGGAGGCGCCGCCCACGAGAATGAGTTGACGATCAGGGCGATCGGGAGGAGCTTTCGTGAGTTAGTTTATTCGTGGATTTTGGATTGGCTCAATCCGCTTTTCCACCTCACGGGAGTTGTGCTCATGACGGCGTTTGCGCGGGTTTTTCTATTTGTTTCTCTGGTTTTGCTGATGAGGGGGGCGGTCTTCGCTCAGACCACGGTGAATTCCGTCAGCATCAGCCCCACCTCGCTGAATTGCAGCGAAGAGTTGACGGTAACTGTCAATGACCGCGAGTTGCTGGAAGCGACCACCGTGACGGTGCGACTGCTCAGCGATGCCGAGCGCTTCGTGCCCCGGGACTTGCGGATCCCGCGGGACGAAGAAGCGGAGGCCGGCGTTTTCCGCCGGACCTTCACCGTGACCCGTGATGCGGAGCTGGAGGACGAGGACACGCTCTTCCTCATCGAAGGCGAGCGGACCTTCATCTTCGTCCACTATCGGCTTCATTCCGTGGTAGAGCCCTACCATGTGCGGGCCTCGGTGACGGTCGATTGCGAGGAGCCGGTTGTGGTGGATTTTTCTTACGTTCCCTACGACAATGTCCGGGGCAGGATCGACGTCCTGTGCAGTGAACGTTCGAATCTGGATTGGAGAATACAGAACCCCGCTTCCGGAAATACCGTATCTTCAGGGAACTCCACTGCTTTCAATTATATCAATGTCTATCTTCCAGCGGACTCCCCACTCGATACTCTACTCGAGTTTTCCGCCATCGCAACGGATACCGACGGAAATTCAACCACGCTGTTGTTCGATGGGGAACCGGTATTCGCCTTCCGCACGCCTGCAAGCAGGCCGTTGGCCGATACGGCCTTGCCGGATGCGATCATCCCAGGGCTGAAACTGGATTCTACAGGCCAGGTCAGGAACGGTCCTGGCAACGTACTGTCACAAGGTCTGTACGGCTTTAACCGTGGTACCCGGATAGTTCACGAACTCCCTCCCTTCGACGACTCCCATTTCGATTTGGAAGCTTTTGAAACCTACGCCGGCAACGAAACCTTCATTCGTCAGCGCAGCCTCTACGGGTCGGCGGGCCCAATTCCGTACCTCCGGGTCCTGGACTCGATCACAAATCTGACAGAAGAAGAAAGGACCCACAGCCACTCGATTTCCAATCTTCTGATCGACTACAACTGGGGGCCGCTTTTCACGAGTCGTGCAGAAAGTCGAGCCACCAGTAGCGACGCATGGGTCCTGGCCGAGAAACCTTCTGGTAACGCACCGCTCCCGCGTTTGGGCTGGGTCTTCGGTGATGGCGCCCCGCCACTTCCCAGCTCGGTTACCTGGAATGATTATTACGGCCAACTGGATTATACCTACAATGTCACCATCCCCCCCGGCGAGACCGTCTCCTTCCTCCAATTCATTGTCATCACCACGGAGGAAACCGCGTCCCGCGACCAAACCATCGATTATCTGAATACGCTGCGGTTCCTCGGCGGGCGTTCGCTGACGGGGCTGACGGCGGAGCAGCTCGCCACGATCGTGAATTTCCGGCCGGGTCCGCTGATCCCCAGTCCGCTACGCTTCGACTTCGAAATGCAGGAGGCGATCCTGCCTCCGGCCGAATGCTCGTCGCTCTCGTTCTTCAACCCGAGAGATACCGATACGGGCTTCGCGCTGTCGACCGAGACGCCTTGGCTGTCGCTGGTGCCCGACAACGGGGTCGTGGGACCGGGGCAAACGGTGACCGCTCAGCTTTGCCTGAACGAGCAGGCGGCGGCGCTGCGGCTTGGCGAGGAGGATATGGAGGAGTTTGTGGCCCGGGTGCGGGTTACAGAGCTTTCCCCTGGGAACCCGGAAATGGTTGTCCCCGTCACGCTGCGCATCGAACGGGCCTATGCGCCGGTTCTGGTCAGCGATAGCCATGGCGACAGCGGCGACCGCGTGGTGGATTTCGGCCGCGTGGGCGTGCCGTTCGAGCACCCCTTGCGGGTGACGCTGCGCAATGAAGGGGCGACGCCGCTGCACATCGCCGACATGTACCTGACCAGCCGCGATTTCCGCGATCCGTTCCTGTTCGCGCCGCAGCCGGGGTGGCTGGTTCGGACGCCCGAGTTCTGGAAAGCCCGCGACAATGTCTGGGCCTTCGAACCGGACCGGCCGATCCAGGGATCGGTCACGGCGCTCTACACCCATCGCCGCTACACCGCGGCCGAGCACACGCTGCGCTTTCGCACGGCCGACGGCGCGGGGCCATTCGGCGTCGTGGTGCGGGCGACGGACGATTTCTGGTTCGATCCCTTTGATGAATCGGCTCGGGGCAGTGGGGTCCTGGTCATGATTGGCCGGAACCAAGCCCGCCTTATCGTTGTCCGCGATGGGGGAATCAAGTACGTTTCGACCCGCGGGATTTCGATCACGACCGGTGAATGGAATGACTTCCGGCTCCGAGCCGATGGCAATCACTTCGCCTTCGATCTGAACGGGGGCGTTCTCGAGGAGTTTTTCCATTCGGGTGCCCCGCCTTCCGGCTTTGCCGGGCTGGTGGGCTTCGACAACGCGCTCGTCGAATTCGACGACGTGGGGTGGTTGACCCAGGCTACGGAGGACTACGTGGTCCAATACGCCCAAGGGCAATCGGTCCAGACCCCCCGCATCATCGAGCCAGGGGCCTTTTTCGACATCGACCTGCTGGCGCGGGTGGATGAGCCGGGCCTTCTGTTCGATGCGCTCTCGATCGACTGCGCGAACTCCCTGCCGATCCGCGTGGACATCCGCGGCGATATGATCCGCGCCCTGCGGTTGAGCCACGAACCGCCGGGCCTGACCAATGTGGACGGCCCGTGGCCCATGTGCGTCTCGATTCAAGCTCCCGATGGCCAGGCACCCCTCGATCCCGCGAGCGCGATTCTGGAATACCGCCACAACGACGGCGAGGCCTTCGCGTCCGTGCCGCTCCTCCGCGAGGGCAATTCGGACACTTGGTGCGCTTCCCTGCCTCCCGCGCCGGTGAGTACCATTTATGGCTATCGCTTCCGCGCCCGGAACACCGAGGGCCAGGAGGCGACTCTGCCGGGTCTTGATGAAACCTAACGCCTGCAGATCGGATTCAACGAGCTGAAGGTCACGGCGAACCGCAACGCCTTGCGCCGGTCGCTGGACTCCGCGCAAAGCGTCACCATCCCCGACGCGATCACCATCACGAATGTGGGCGTGGGTCCGGCCGATTGGCGGATCGAAGTGGCGGGTAAGGGGTCCCCCAATGTGGTGGCGGGCGAGAAGGCTTTGCCGAAGTCGAAGTTGCTGATTTACGGCTCGGGACCTCGTGAGAACTTCGCGCAATCCGCTGAGGAAATCGGACTTCGCTGGCGATATATCACCTCGCGTGCTCAGCTCCAGGAGGCTGCCGATACGCAACCGTCGTCTCTGGTTGTCATGACATCGGGCAGTAAGGACGATCTGGAACTTGCAAGCCGCCTGATCCAGCAGGGTCACCGAGTCCTGGTCGTGTCGCCGAATGTCGAAGGCTCTTGGCCCGCACTCGGTTTCCGCGAGGGCATCCGGGTCAAGGACAGCACTTCGATTTTTCCCTGGAGCGACCTATACAGTGTCTTTGGCGCGCCCAACGGGCTGACTCATTTGACCAGACGCAGTTCGGAGGTCCTGGAGGCCAGCGTCACGGGCAATGGGATCGCCCTGGGAGGAACGATCGCGAGGCCAACCGATGGCCGGGGAACCGTCTTCGCTTCGAATGAAGGGCGCAGTATCGTGGCGGGCATCGACCTGTACACTCTTGATGGAAACCAGGACAGTCTCTTCGCCGCGAACCTCCTCAACGCCCTCGTTTCCTACGCCGTAGCCCAGCCGGGCAGCCTCACCGGGCGCTTGCAGCCCGGCAATTCGATCAGGGTGCCGGTTACGCTGAGCCAGGAATTCCTCGATGCATCGACCACGTACAACTTCGACTTGAGGGTCACTTCGCCCGGCACGATCGTGCGCGATGGCGTGGTGCCGGGGGTGGTCTTTTCGCGTGGGGCCGCGCCCGGTCCGCTGCGGCGCACTTTCGACACGGAAACATCGGGCTGGTCCGCCAGTTCGGCCGCGGGCCTGACGGCGACGGAGAATTCGCACCGCGACGGTGCTTTGAATTTTGGGGTCTACAAAGGCGACGCGACCTATGGCACGTGGGAGAGCCCAGCCCTTGAACTGGCGCCGTCCGCTTGGGCCGATGGCCTTAGGGAGAACGAAGGAGCCGTGGGCCGCGTCAGTTGGCGCGTTCGGTCCGACGTGGCCGATCCGGCGCGGGCGCCCGGCGTGCGATTCCGCAGCTTCCTGCCGACCTTCCAACGCAGCGACATGTTGGTGGTCGAGAGCGCCGGCTCGGGCGAGGCCTCGCCGGGGATGACCGATCGGCTCTATCAGCATGTGTTCCATCTGGCGGATTTCGAGGCCCAGGAAGCCCGCGTCCACGCCATGGATGTGTTCCGCTTCTCGCCCGATGATGCCCGCCCGGCTACGGTGGCGCTCGATGAATTCCGTTGGGAGGCGCTGCCCTTCCCAGACCGTCGCGATTCGGATTTGCTGGCGGAGTACACCTTCAGTGCCGACAGTTCGTCCGGTTGGCAGGCCATCAGCCCGATCGAAGCGATGGCACCCCAGCAGTTCGCCAGCACCAGCCGGGGTCTCGCCATCCGGGCACGCACGACCCGCGAAACGCCCGGACCGCCGGTGCAGTTTGGATTCTGGCAGGGTCCGCGCAGCGATCGGCTGTACGACCCGGGCGAGTTGGTGATCTTTCGCTTCTTCGTCCGAAGCGATGCAGCTAACGCCCAGCAGGCGCTCCAGTTGCCTACGTTCCGCCTGCGGGCAACCTCGACGGACAATCAAGTTTCCGTGATGACCACGGTGACCTCGCTTGGCGACGGCGAGACCCTGCCGCGTTTCGACAAGGTGGTGACCTACGACCTGTTTGTTCACGACTGGCAGACGTGCGGCGGAAAGCACTTCCGCCCCGCCCTCGACCTGATCCATGCAGAGGGAGCGGGCGACGAGGGGTCGCTGGCGATCTATCTGGAAAAAATAGAGATGTGGCGCGTCCACGATCCCTTCGAGCAGCCGTAGCCGCTTGGAGCAGTCCATCCGGGCAACTTCTCACGAGGGTGGGAAAAACCCCTTTGTTTCGGGTGCTTGTGGCCTTGACAGTCCAGCAATCGGCTCCTAACTATCCCTCAACCGCGTTCCGTGGTCGTGTGGAAGGCTGCGCGCTTTTCGGCGTTTCGCGGAAGGGGCGGCGAGTCAGATGGCTCGATGGGCCAGGACGGTATGCTTGCAGGGAGAGTTTTTGCCAATGATGCTTTGGAAACGGGCGCCGAAGTCCGACCGATTGTTTTTTCTCGCGGCGGTGGGGTTGTTGACCTTGTCGCTGACGCTGGTTGGGTTGCGCGATCAGCGCATCCAGGCGGACAGCGCGGAGGAGGAGGAGTTCTACCGCTTTGTCGATCTGGCGGCGGAAATCTATAGCGAGATCTCGACCAAGTACGTCGATGACGTGGAAGCCGGCAAGGTCCTCGAGGCCGGTCTGGCGGGTATGTTCGACGCCCTCGACGAGCACAGCCAGTACATGTCGCCGGATATGCTGGACGCGCTCGACAAGGACACGAGCGGCGAATTCAGCGGCATCGGCATTCACATCACCAAGCAGCAGGGCGTGTTGACGGTGATCGCCCCAATTCCGGGATCGCCGGCGGCGAAGCTGGGTCTCCAGCCCTATGACCGCATTATCGAAATCGAAGGCGAAACGACGGAGGACATGGAACTGACGGACGCGGTGCGCAAGCTGACGGGGCCTTCGGGCACGAGCGTGAGCTTCAAGGTGTACCGCGACGGCGAGACGGAGCCCTTGGACTTTACCGTGACGCGGGCCAGCGTGGCCATCGACAGCGTGTTCCACACGATGCTCCAGGACGGGGTGGGATACGCGCGCATCGCGCGTTTCAGCGAGAACACTTCGCGCGATTTGCGCAAAGCCATCCTGGACATGAAGAGCCAGGGCATGGAGGGCCTCGTGCTCGACCTGCGGTTCAACACCGGCGGACTTCTGCGCGAAGCCATCGACGTGTCCGATCTGTTCACGGAGAAGGGCGCGCTGATCGTGTCCACCAAGGGCCGGATGCGCAGCCAGAACCGCGAATACCGCGCGATGAACGATCCCCTGACCCGGGTGCCGCTTTTCGTTCTGGTGAACGAAGGCAGCGCCAGCGCCAGCGAAATCGTGGCGGGAGCGATCCAGGACCACCGCCTCGGCGTGGTCATCGGACCCTCGGGCAAGAACACCTTCGGCAAGGGTTCGGTGCAGCAGATCATCAACCTGGGCTATTCCCTGGAGGACGATGAGAACGGCAATCCACGCACCAGCGCCGTGCGCCTGACCTCGGCGAAGTACTACACGCCTTCGGGCCGCACGATCCATCAAATCGGCGTGACTCCGGACATCGGCGTGCCGCTGCCGGAAGGCCACGAGCGCGAGCTGCTGACGCACGGGCTGCTGGGCGATGTGCGCATCGACCGGCCGGAAGGCGAGGACGAGGAGGGCGTTGAGGCACCGGAGAGCACCGAGATCGACGATCCGCAATCGGCCCCCATGCTGAACGAACTGAAGGAAGAATCGAAGGAAGCTCCCTCCAAGGCGTTCTACGAACTGAAGAAGCCGGAAGAGAAGGAAGACACCTTCGTGGACGTGATGCTCGAGGAAGCGCTCAAGCAACTCAAGATCTACATGATCTTGCAGGACAAACAGAACCGGGCGCCGTACGAAACCATCGCCGCCCGCGACGACGCGAACAGTGTCGTCGCGCGCTAAGTGGGGTTGCGCGCCAGGGCGCGGTGCTGAGACACAGGCATAGAAGGGGGGCGGGCTGGAGACGGTCCGCCCCCTCTTCGTTTTCCCTGCACAGGAGACTAGCGTATGGGCCGATCTTTCGACATTCCCTTGAATCTGCCGCACGCGGGCCGCGTGGCCCAGCGCATCATCGAGCAGATTCCTCCCCACGCCGAGGACAACGCGCCGCTGATGAGCGCCTGCGGTGAACTGGCGGCGCTGCTGGCGCCCGTCTACTTGGCGGGAGAGAATCCGCCTCCCTCCGAGGCCGAGGCTCTCTGCGTAAGGGCCGCCGCCATTGGCCGGCGCATCGTCGATCGGATCGAGGAAGCGAACGCCGGCCACGACCGCCTCGGTCAATGCGTGCGGAATCTGTTCGAGTGCCTCGAATTGGGCGAAGAAGGCGCCGCCATCAGCCTGCGCGCCGGCGAAAACCCCAACAGCCTGGCCCGCCCATGAAGCTTCTCGCCATCGTCGGCACCCGCCCGGAAGCCATCAAGACCCTGCCAGTGGTGCGCGAAGCCCGCCGCCGGGGCGTGCCCATCGTCCTCGTTTCCACGGGTCAGCACCGCGAGATGATCCGGCCGCTGTTCGAGCTGTTCGGCTGCCCGCCGGACCACGATCTGGACCTGATGCAGCCGAATCAGTCGCTCGGGTCACTGACGGCTCGGGCCTTGACGGCGCTGGGTGAGGTCCTGGCCGCCGAGGCTCCCGGCGCGGTTCTGGTGCAGGGCGACACGACGACGGCTTTCGCGGGGGCGCTGGCGGCGTTTTACGCGCGGATTCCGGTGGCTCATGTCGAGGCGGGCCTGCGCACCGGCGATCTGGCCCATCCCTTTCCGGAAGAATTCAACCGGCGCGCCATCGATCAATTCGCCCGCTGGCTCTTTCCGCCCACCGCCAGCGCCGCCGAGGCCATCGCCGCCGAGGGCCTTCCCGCCCCGGGCGATCCGCTGGCGCGGGTGTTGGTCACGGGGAACACGGGCATCGACGCTCTGCGGTTCGCGGCCGAGACGGTGCGCCTCGACCCGCCGCGGGGAGAGGCGCTCGATCGCGCCCGCACGCACAAGACGGCAGGCGGTCGGCTGGTCCTGGTCACCGGCCATCGGCGCGAGAACTTCGGCGCGCCCCTCGAGAACGTCTGCCGGGGCTTGCGCGAAGTCGCCGACGCCCGGCCGGACCTGATACTGCTTTACCCGGTGCATTTGAATCCGAACGTGCGGGGTCCGGTGGGCGAATTGCTCGGCGGCCACCCTCGCATCTTGCTGGCGCCGCCGATGGATTACCTGCCCTTCGTAAGCGCCATGACGCTGGCCGACGTGATCGTCACCGACAGCGGCGGGGTGCAGGAAGAAGCCCCGGCGCTCGGCGTTCCGGTGCTGGTCACGCGCGAGCGCACCGAACGGCCCGAGGCCGTGGCCGCCGGGGGGGCGCGGCTCGTCGGTTCGGATCGCGCGCGTCTCGTGCGGGAACTGGGCGAGTTGCTCGATCATCGCGCCATCCGCGAAGCCATGGCCCGCGCCCGCAGCCCCTACGGCGATGGCCAGGCGGCGGCGCGGGTCGTTGGGTGTTTGCTGGGCGATTCGGTCGAGCCGTTCGCGGGCTGAGCCGAGGGCGCTCTCTACCAGACGAACAGGAAGTCGGCGACGTCCACTTGGCCATCGCCGTTGTAGTCGCCTTCCAAGGCGTCGTCGGGCGCCCCTGGCTGCGCCAGGAGAAGATCGAGCACGAGTTGTGGCACCGGCGTCGCCGTCGGTGTCGGGGTAGGGGTCGCCGTGGGGCTAGGCGTCGGAGTGACTGTGACGGTCGGTGTCGCCGTCGGGGTGGCGGTCGCCGTCGGTGTGGGGGTGGGCGTCTCTGTGGGCGTTGGGGTTGGGGTCGGCGTAGGTGTGGGCGTCGGGGTATTGGTCGGTGTAGGAGTGGGAGTGGGGGTCAGGGTGGGGGTTGGGCTCGGCGTGGGGGTGGGAGTTGGCTCCTGGAAGGGGCCGCTGAGGGCGAAATAGCCGAGGTCGGTGCCGACGCCAGCAGCGCGGCCGGTCATGATGTTCTTGGCGGCGTCGCGGGTCTGGTTTTGAAGGAGAGTCCAGGGGCCGGAGGGGGATGGCGCGCCATAGAGACGGGTCAGCGATTCGTTGAGGAACTGAATTTCCGAGTCCAGGTATCGGACTTGGATGCGGGCGGCGTCGAAATCGGCCGAGTCCACGCGGACGCGCCACATGACGGGGGCGACCTGCTCGGGCCCCGTGCCCAAGTTGGAGATGAGTTCCTTGCCGCGATAGGTTTCGACGGTGACCAGGCGGCCGATGGGGCTTGGGGCTCCCTTGTCGGAAAGATTGAAATCCACCCACAGGCGCGAGGACGGGCTGGCCTGGGCGCCATCGCCGATGTCGCCGATGGGGTTCAGGTGGGTGTCGTCCGGGGGCACGACTTCCATGGTGAGGGCGGGGCTGGGGGCGCCGCCGCGGCCGAAGACGACATAGGCCGCGCCACCGCCGACCGCCAGTTCGCTGTTGTTCAGGGCGCCGATGCCGATGTCGTCGTAGCCGTCGCCGTTCACATCGCCCACGCTTGCCACGAAGGAACCGGCGTACTCGCTGTTGGAGCCGACGTAACGGATGGCCTGGAGCCCCTGGGTGTCGCCGAGGTTGAGTTCGGCGCCGACGCTGGCGGTGGAGCCGAAGATCAGGTAGGCGGCGCCGTCGTTGAGGCTTTGGCCGTTGTATCCGGCGGCTCCGACGAGGAGGTCCAGGAGGCCGTCGCCGTTGGTGTCGCCCGCGCCGGCGACGCTCAGGCCGGCCGTGTCGTAAGCGTTTTCGCCACTCAGCGAGAAGCCATTGGTCCCGTTGAGGCTGGTCAACTCGAGGCCGGTCGAGGTGGGGCCGTTGTTGCTGAGTAGAGGCAGGGTTTGACCGAAGAAGAGGTAGGCCTTTCCGGCGTCGGGGTTGCGCGAGTCGGCTCGGTAGGCGCCGAGGACGAAGTCGCTGAGGCCATCGCCTTTGAAGTCGCCCACGCCGCCGACGCTGGCGAGGCGGTCGGCCTCCGCCTGGCCGTTGATGCGGACGCCTTCGGTGGCGGGATCGAGGGGAAGCAAATCCACCACCGGCGGGAAGTTCTCACGTCCCAGGAGGAAGAACGCGACGCCGGCCTGGGTGCGGCCGCTGGGGTCGCCGCCGTCGCCGCCGATCAGGAAATCGTCGAAGCCGTCGCCATTCACGTCGCCCGCGCCGGACACGCGAAGACCGGTGTAATCGTAGGGCGCGATGCCTCGCACCTGAAAGCCATCGCCCCCGTCCAGGGTCGTCAGGTCCAGGGGAGACGGGACGCTGCCGCGTGTTCCGAAGACCACCCAAGCTTCGCCGGCGAAGGGTCGCGTACTGGGGGTGGCGAGGAAGGCGCCCAGGAGGAGGTCGTCAAGGCCGTCGCCATTGACGTCGCCGGCTCCGGAGACGGCGACACCGAGACCGGTGCTGAGGGGCGGGGCGTCGATGGTGATGCCCTGAGCGGAGGTCAGCGATTCGACGTCGACCTGCGAGGGGAATCCCTCGGCGCGGCCGAAGACGATGGCCGCTCCGCCGGTGGTGCCGTAGGCGTAGTCGTCGCCCACGGCGAAGTCGTCGATGCCATCGCCGTTGAAGTCGCCGATACCGGACAGGGAGTATCCGAAGCGGCTGTTGCCCGCGAAGCCCTTGAGGACAAAGCCGTTCGATCCGTCGAGGTCGGCGCGCTTGATCTCTGATGGAAAGGGGGTGGAGCGGCCGAAAATGACCAGTGCGTCGCCATCGTACTGGAAGTCCCCGCTGCTCTGCACGGCGCCGACGGCCAGATCGCCGATGCCATCGCCGTTGATGTCGCCGAGGCCGTGGACGCTGGTTCCAAGGAAGCCGTTTTCCGTTTCGCCGGTGACCTGAAACCCATCGGAGCCGTTGAGGTCCGAGAGCTGGAGAGTGGGCGAGGTGACGGCGAAGGCTCCGCCGGTCAGGAGCGACGCCGTCAGCAGCGAGAGCACGGCGCGGCGCGGCCGGTAAAGCTTGTGACGAGAGCGGTTCCTGCTGAACGGGGGCATAGACGGGGTCTTTCCTGCGAAAGGGGATTGAGTAAGGCTTGAGAGGGGTATGCGAGAATCGGGCCTCCAGGGCCACGAAAATCGGAGTTGCGGGACCCCCCCGAGGCTGGCATTGACAGGACCAAGTTGCCCTTGCATGATCCTTGCAACTGGTTGCATAAAGCCCGCTTTCACAAGAAGATGGGCCGATCCGAATTATAGAACGGGGAAGGAGCTTCACCACGCCTATGACGCTGCACGATCCAATGGCCGAAACGCGCAAAATCAAGCTGCCCGATGCCAAGGAGCTTGAACTCAAACAGGGATTCGAACCCAAAGTCCCGGACCTTCGCCACCGCGACCTGCGGGGAGGCGAGTTCTGGCAACGCATTCCGGCCTACGCCAACGTGCCCGAGGAGATGTTCAACGACTACAAGTGGCAGTTGAAGAACTCGATCACGAGCGTCCAGAAGCTCCTCGATACCCTTGCCGACATCGTCAGCGCGGAGTTCTACAACGACGTGAAGGAAGGCTTTGCCACCGCCCCCATGGCGGTTCGCATCAGCCCCTACGTTATCTCCCTCATCGATTGGGATGAGCCCTACGACGATCCGCTGCGCCGGCAGTTCCTGCCGCTCAAGAGCCGCCTGATGCGCGACCACCCGGAGCTGCACCTCGACTCCCTCGGCGAGCAGGTGGACAGCCCGGTGCCGGGCCTGACGCACCGCTATAACGACAAGGCCCTCTTCCTGGCGCTCGACATCTGCCCCGTGTACTGCCGCTACTGCACGCGGTCCTATGCGGTCGGTTTTGACACAGAAAACGTCGAGAAGGTCAAACTGCCACAGGACGATAAGCGCTATCAGGTCATCTTCGATTACATCCGCGCCACCCCCGGCCTCGAGGACATCGTCCTCTCCGGCGGCGACGTGTACATGCTGCGCGCCCAGCGCCTCGAAATGATCGTCAACACGCTGCTCGACATCCCGCACGTGCGCCGCGTCCGTCTGGCCACCAAGGGCCCGGCCATCATGCCGCAGAAGCTCCTGACCGACGATGACTGGTACGGCGCTGTCCGCCGCTGTGTCGAGAAGGGCCGCAAACTTCACAAGGAAGTCTGCGTCCACACGCACTTCAGCCACCCGAACGAAATCACGGAAATCAGCCAGCGCGCCATGAACCGCCTGATGGAAGACGGCATCAAGGTCCGCAACCAGGCGGTCTTCCAGCGCGGCGTGAACAACTCCAACGAAGCGATGCTGCTGCTGACGCGGCGCCTGTCCTGGATCAACGTCCAGCCCTACTACGTCTATATGCACGATTTGGTGCAGGGCGTGGAGGACTTGCGCACGACGCTGCAAAACGGCATCGACGTCGAGAAGTGGGTCCGCGGTTCGACGGCGGGATTCAACACGCCGAACTTCGTCGTGGACGCCCCCGGCGGCGGCGGCAAACGCCAGATCCACAGCTACGAACACTACGACCCGGTCACCGGCATCAGCGTCTATACCGCCCCGAGCGTGAAAAAGGACCGCTTCTTCCTCTACTACGATCCCATCGACGTTCTCTCGAAGGACATCCAGGACGCCTGGTTCGACGACGCCAAGCGCGAGGAAATGAAGAAGGAAGCGCTGCGGGCGGCAGGCGCGAAGGTCTGACGGCCCTTTTGCAACTTTGTTCGTAGTCCCGCCTGCAGGCGGAAAATGTCAGTGACAGCCAATTTCCCCCGTCGGCCTCTGCGCTGGCGGGGGAGTTTTGTGCGCCACGCATGGCGCGACTTCTTGGAGGTGAGAGTCCTCTCTTGGCCGTAACGACCGGAACAAGTAGCCGGAGGCAAGGGCGTCGCCGCGAGGCGGGGTCTGAAGGAAGCCC
>JAVJSW010000053.1:0-43441 GCA_040219255.1 Sumerlaeia bacterium | reverse complement strand
GACGGTTACGGTGCCAAGCAACGCCACGGTCCTGGATTTCGTGTTCACGAACGGCTCGAGTTGGGACAACAACGGCGGCCAGGACTGGCATGTGGCCGTTGAACCGGGCGCGACCCCGACCCCCACTCGTCGCCCGGTCCGGGAGTCGGCGTGGGAGTAGGAGTCGGTGTGGCCGTCGGGGTTGGCGTCGGCGTCGGAGTGGGGGTCGGGGTCGCGCCCGGTTCAACGGCCACATGCCAGTCCTGGCCGCCGTTGTTGTCCCAACTCGAGCCGTTCGTGAACACGAAATCCAGGACCGTGGCGTTGCTTGGCACCGTAACCGTCAGGCTCCACACATCGCCGCCCTGGGCGTTCATGGGAACTGTCTGGGTGCCGCTCCATCCGTTGGTGCCATAGTGGACACTGACGCTGGAGGAACCGGCCAGAACGCGACCGGACGCCGGGTAGGTGATGGTCGCGTTCTGGCCGGCGATGGCAGGGACGGGCGAGACGGAAATGTTGCCTGGTTCGGGAGTCGGCGTCGGCGTCGGCGTCGAGCCGCTCGCCGTGAAGCTGTAGTTCGAACCGCCCGCGCTGTCCCAGATGTTGCCGCCAAAATCGTCCCAGCCATGGAAGTAGTACTCCACCGTGGAGCCGCCGGGGAACGCCGAGGAAGGCGCCCACTGCCAGCGGGAATTGCCGTCCACGTTGCCCGTGCGGGTCATGTCCGTTTCCTGCCAGGTGCCGCCGTTGACGCGATAGCCCACCGAGCCGTGGAGCCCGCTGTAATCCTGATTCATCAGGATGGTGAAGGTCCCCGGGTTCCCTCCGTCGTGACGCTGGTGGCTTCCATAGACGCCGATCCAGGACGGAATGGCGAAGGCCGACGCGGAGAGCGTGACGAAGGCGGCGGTGGCAAGAGTGCCGCCGACGAGCGTTGGGCCTCGCCGGGTGGTCAAGAGGGCTGTCAAAAGCGATTTGCAGCTTACCGAGGTAAAGTGCGTGCGGAGAGAGCGGGTGGGATACATCGGGCGTCTCCTGGTGCGAAGTGAAGAATGGTGCTTTGAAGTTGCGTTCGTGGTTACAGAAGCGACTTGTAAAGCGTTTCCTCGTTGTTCATCGGGCAACCGTACTTGTCAACCGTTTAATAGCCTGAATTTTCTCCGCCCAGGAAATTCCCGGAAAAATCCGCCGCTCCAATATGCCGCGCCTTCCCGAGACGAGCGGTTCCGCGGTCCTCTCCTGGTGAAATCTCAGAATATTCGCGCCGCCAAGCGGTAGGGTCTTGCCTTCGCGGGCATTTCTTCGCCGTTGTGAGGAAAATCTCCGAGTCCAGGAGGGGCCGATGTACTGGCTTTGGTTGAGTTTGTTGATGTTGCCGGTTTTCATCGTCTTGGGCCGCCTATTTTTCTTCGCCACTTGGGCGGATTTTGCCGGAGCTCTGCTCACAGCGCTGTGGGGAGGTCTGCATGCCTACTGGCTCCTTGACCTCAGCGACGGAGGTGCGTCGGAGCATCGGGAAAATCGCCGGTTGCTGTCCCGGTTGCTGCTCCTGCTGTTGACGACGGCCGGGCTGGCGCTGCTGTTGGATCTGTCGGCGGGGCAGGCGCTCCGCCAGGCATTCCTCTCGCTCGGCTTGCCTTTGTAGCGGCCCGCCAGGAGTCCGGGCGGTGGAAAGTCCGTTGCCGCCCGGGGCTGGCGGACATAAAACCTCTTTAGTGAGCTTCCGGTTTCCGGTTGCCTTGCGCGCCGGGACTGCGCACGATGCAGTGGCCAAGTCATGGGTTGGCAACCCGGCGAACGATGCGGCGGCGCCCCATTGCCACGCAGACGCCGGAGTGCCAAACCGCCCCAAGGATCGATAACCGCATGGGTCTTTTCAGCAAGAAGTCGAAGGAAAATGTCGAGCAGGAAGCGGCTGCTCCGGTCAGTCCGAAGAAGAAGACGTCGGAAGAAACCTGGACCGATCCCCTGGCGACCGTGCCGAACACGCCTCAGGGCGAGTCGGCGGCGCCGGCCGTTAAGAGGAAGGTTCCTTCGAGGGAGCAG
Organism: Sumerlaeia bacterium; assembly: GCA_040219255.1. Lineage (GTDB taxonomy): Bacteria > Sumerlaeota > Sumerlaeia > SLMS01 > JAHLLQ01 > JAVJSW01. The sequence continues at coordinate 41,413 of JAVJSW010000053.1, read as the reverse complement.
CGTGAGTATTTCCAGCGCATCGAACGCGAGCGCGGATCGCGCCTGCCCCGCCCCTCGATCGCCGGCATGCTGGAAGAAGCGGGTCTCGTCAATTCCGACATGATCGAAGAAGCGATCCGACGCGGCGGCGAAGAAGCCACCGCCATCACCAAGGAACTGGTGAAGAGCGGTCAGATTCGCGAGGAAGACATTCTCGACGCCATCGCCGACAACCTCGGCATGGAGAAGGTCGACATTTCCCAGGTCAATGTAACGGAAGACCTGCTGGCCCAGATGGATAAGGAGACGGCCGTCAAGTTCCGCGTGTTCCCCGTGGCCTACGACGCGGACAGCCTGCATGTGGCTCTGGCGGATCCGATGAACGTGCAGGTGATCGACGACCTGGAGCGAATCGTCCGCCGCAAGGTTTACGGCATGGTGGCCAAAGAAATCGAAATCGACCGGGCCATCAAGCGCTTCTACGAAGGCAACGAGATGGCCGAGTTCTATCAGGCCGTCACCGACGAAATGCACGAGTCGGAAGCCCGTCTGAAGGAATCGTACAACGAAGTGGATATCGAGGAAGACGCGAATCTTCCGCCCGTGGTGAAGTTCGTCGACCTGATCTTCAAGCAGGCGGTGCACGACCGCGCTTCGGATATCCACATCGAACCGACGCGGCATCAGTGCGTGATCCGGTTCCGCATCGACGGCGTGTGCCACGAGATTCCGAGCCCGCCGAAGAAGTGGCAGAACGCCATTATCTCGCGCCTCAAGGTGCTTTCGGGCATGGACCTGGCCGAGAAGCGCATCCCGCAGGACGGCCGTATCAAGCTCAACATGACCGACCGCCGCCTGGACGTCCGCGTCAACCTGCTGCCGACGATCTATGGCGAATCGATCGTCATGCGACTTCTCGATCAGTCAAGCGTGATGCTGGGTCTGGAAGACGTGGGCTTCCTGCCGGACAATATCCGTCTGTTCCGCGAATTGATCCGCCAGCCTACCGGCGTCATTCTGATGACCGGACCGACCGGTTCGGGCAAGACGACAACGCTTTACTCCGCCCTCTCGCAACTCAACACCCCGGAGACGAAAATCATCACCATCGAAAACCCGGTCGAGTACATGCTCGACGGGGTGATCCAGGTGCAGGTGAACGAGGAACTGGGATTGAACTTTCGGACCGGCTTGCGCTCGATGCTGCGCCAGTCGCCGGACGTGATTCTGGTGGGTGAAATCCGCGATATGGAAACCGCCGAGATCGCGGTGCGCGCCGCTCTGACCGGCCACCTGGTGTTCTCAACGCTGCATACGAACGACGCGCCGAGCGCCGCGACACGAATGACCGACATGGGCGTGAAGCCGTTCCTGGTGGCGTCTTCGGTGCAGGCTGTGATCGCCCAGCGCCTGATTCGCCGGTTGTGCGCCCATTGCAAACGGCAGGAGCACTTCGACCCGAGCGGTATGGAGGGCGTCGGTGCGACGGAAGAAGAACTCGCCAACGGTGTGGATATCTGTGTGCCGCAAGGCTGCGACCGATGCTCCAGTTCGGGCTACAAGGGCCGCACCGCGATCCACGAAATCTTCGTCGTCACGCCGCAGATTCGTCAGCTCATCATGCGCGGCGAGCCGTCGAGCCGGCTGAAACGCATCGCGGTGCGCGGCGGCATGCGGTCGCTGCGCATGGACGGCTTCCGCAAGGTGGTCCTCGGTCACACTTCGGTGGAAGAGTTGGACCGCATCACCGCGGCGGATTGATCCAGGCCGATGACGATGAGCGAAAACCAGGAGCGCCGCGCCCCGCTGGAGACCGCCCCGCCGCATGTTGGCCCACCGCATACCGCCCCGCTGCATACGCGGCTGTGGGATTATATCGAACGGGGCCGGGCGGCGGGGGGCTCGAAGCTGCATCTGAGGCCGGGAGCGCCGCCCTTGATTCGCACTGTGGAGGCGGGGGAACGGGGGCGTCTGGCGCCGGTGGGCAATGGGGAAGCGGATGTGGCGGCGGACGAAATCCGGGTGTGTCTGTCGTTGCTGATCGAGCCGGAACGCTGGCCCCACTATGAGGCGATGGGGGAGGGGGAGACGCACGTGGCCAGTCCACGAGGCGAGTTTTTCCGTGTGGCATTGTTCCGTTCCCAGGGCGATTGGTCGCTGGTGATCGAGCTTTGAAGCGTTAACTTGGTTCAAGTCAGACCTATCGGCGCAGGGCGTGGCATAAAAGCCTTGAAGGCGGCCGGGGCCTCGGCTGTATCATTTCAAACGCGCGCAGAATGACAGAGCGGCGCGCTCGCTCTCCTGCCAGGCTATTTCGCAAAGCCAATGACGTGCGTGTCCGGGACGACTGAGTCGCGCGAGGTGAAAACGCCCTTGGTGGCGGGCGCAGTTCTCTCATCCCCAACGCGATCCCGGAGCCCAGACGGAAAGGTTAGACGAGCCGATGCACCCCGATGTTGTTTACCTCCTCGATCTGCAAATGATCGACCAGGAGATTTTAGAGGTTCAGGATCAACTCAATCGCTATCCCCGCGTGTGGGACGAGGTGAAAGCGGTTGTCCAGCGCCGCGCCAAGAATTACGACGACGCCCAGGCGGCCCTGGCTAAGCAGCAAGAGGACCGCAAGAGCATTGAGCAAGAATTGCGCGCATGCACCGAAGAGCTGAAGCGTTCGCAGGCTCGGCAGATGATGGTGAAAACCAGCAAAGAGCTGCATGCGATCAGCAAGCAGATCGAAAATTTGACGGCGAAGATGACGACGCTGGAGGAACGGGCGACGGGAATTCTGGAACGCCAGCAGTCCATCGAAGCAAAGGTGAAGGAAACGCAGGCGGCCCTGGAAGAAGAGAAACGTCACGCCTCGCAAGAGCGTGAGCGCATCCGGGGACAAGTTCAGGAGAAGAAAAATCGTCTTGTTGCCTTGAACAAAGCCCGCGATAAGTCGGCCACCAAGGTGCCCGCCGAGGCCCTGGAAGTCTACGAGCGCATCCGCAAGCGCCACCCCCGCGACCCGGTCGTGGTGGTGCGGGGCGGAAGCTGCGGCGGATGTCATTTCTCCATCCTGCCGAACATGCTCGTCGTGGTACACAAAGGGGAAGAAATTGCCACTTGCGACAATTGCAGCCGCATCCTCAGTGAGGACGAAAACTACGAAGCCGCCATCGCCCAGGGCGAAGAGGCGTATTCGAAATAGCGCTGGCCGGATGGCGGGCTTGCTCGCCGCCGGTCTGCTGCTGGGGTCCTGCGCGCGCCTGCGGGTGGAGTCCAATCCGCCCGGTGCGCGAGTCCTGTGGTCCGAGAACGGTATCACCGGCTGGTATGACTGGCCTCCTGTCGCCGAAGCCCGCAAGGACGACCTGGAGGTCCTGACCGCCGGTCTGGCGGCCTCGACTTCGGACACGGCGATGACGCCCTTCGCCGGGCGCGAGTTCGTCGGCGACACGATCTTTATCACAGTCGAAAAAGACGGTTACTACCGTCCGCTGCCGCAGGTGGCCGAGCTTTACGCCTTTCGCAACGAAAAGCTGACCTTCGATCTGGTCGCGGATCCGGAAACCTTCGCCCGCGCCCAGCGGGCCAAGGGACTCGTGTCCTACGGCGGCGAGTGGGTCGACCCGGTCGAGAAAGAGCTGGCGGAGTACAAGGGAAGCTGGATTCCCGCAGACTTGGCCTTTGAGTACGCACAGCGGGATCAGGGCCTGGTCCAGTACGACGAGCAGTGGGTGACGCCGCAGGAGCGCGATCGCCTTCTGGCGACGGACCGGTTGGCCCAGGGTTATGTGGAATTCAAGGGCCGATGGGTCATGCCCGAGGTGCGCGAGCAAGAGACCCTGATCGACCGGGAAGTCGACCGGATCGCGGTCACGGATGCGCTGCGCCTCGATCCGCCCCGTGTCATCGGACGGATCGATGCCGACGCCGCGCGGGTCGGTTTGGTGAACGCGACGGGGGAGCGGATGCGCTTCTTGTTCAGCGGCCCGATTTCTCGCGAGGTCACTCTCGAACCTTTGGAAACGCTTGGTTTGCGGGCGTCCGGCGGCTTGATCGTGCCGGGGGGGAGGTATCGCGTGGCGGCCATTCCGGCCTTCGAGGGCGTCGGTCAGGACGGTGTGTCGCTGAACGTGCAGTTCGGAGAGGAGCCGCTGGCGGAGGGTTTCCGCTACGAGTTCACCTACAGCGGGGGAGAGGATTTCGAGTTCGACAATCTGGGAGATTACGAACTGGAAGAGCCGGAAATGCCCTATGAGATTCCGGACATCGAGATTCCGGAAGTGCGTCTGCCGGATCAAGATCAGGAGCAGCGGGGCGGCCGGCGGGGTGGCGGGCAGCCCGCCGGCGGCGGGGGAGGCCGACGGGGCCAGTAGGGCCGTGGCGACCCCGGAGCCCCAGAATACGATCGGGCGGGCGAAGAGTCGAAAGACTCATCGCCCGCCCGGTGTGTTTAACGCCTTCACCTGGGGCCCCCATTTCAGGGTCCCTGGGGAAGTTCTGGAGGGGTGGCGTTAGAAGGCGAGGGGCGGCAGGGGCGGGATATTTCCGTCGCCATCGGCCCGAGGGGGCGGCGGCGTGGAGCCATCGCGGCGGTTGAGACGGCGCTCGATGCCTTCGCGGATGCGGTCCTGCATTCCCTCGGGCAGCGGGGCGAGGATTTCATCGATGGCGGCCCACTCTTCCTCGGTCAAGACGCCGTCTTCGAGGTAGCCGCGGAGTTCTTCCCGAATGTCGTTGATGGCATCGCGGCCTTCGCGGCCAGGGCGGTCGGGGCGCTCGCGGTCACGCAGGAATTGCTTGAGGGCTTCTTCCTGCTCGGCGGAAAGGACGTTCTTGACGACCACGACGTGGCCGAGAACGGCCTTCTCGATTCCGACGCGGACGACGGCTTTGGCGTCCACGGCGGCGTAGACGGCGTCGAGTTCGGGCGCGTCTTGTTCGAGGACTTCGCGCAGGTCCCCTTTGAGGTCCTTGGCTTCTTCCTTGAGGACGGCGAGGGTGTCGCTGGTGACTTCCAGGCTGTCTTCCAGGAGGGCGATCTGGCTGTCGGTCAGTTCGATGGCTTCGACGATTTCAGGATTTTCCCAGAAGGGGAGAAGGAGGCGGGCGTGAGGATGGCGGGGGCCCTCGGGGCCTTCCGGACCATGGGGACGTTCAGGGCCACGAGGGCCTTCGGGGCCGCGGGGACGGTCCGGGCGATTGGGAGCGTCGGCGGAGGGGCCGTCGTTTTGGTGAATCTTGGGAGAGATCCGGCCCCGTTCGCCGCGGGGAGCGGCTTCCAGGGTGGTCGCGGTGGAGAGGGTCAGCAGGGCGGCGGCGCCGAGGGCGGTGAGGAGGGAGGTGGTCCGATTCATAGTGGCATTCTCCTGAATGAGTGGCGAGGCGGTTTGGGTGTGGGGCCTCGGTGATTACGGCAATCCTCTATGGGAAATCGGTGCCGTTTCGCGGCGGCTCGCCAAATCCAATGAATTCAGAGAGGCAAAGCGAAAGGCGGAAAAATCGGGGGACGGGAAGCGTACCATAGGGTACGGCGGGCGGACGCCGGGTCGGGGTGTTCGCTCCAAAAACGAACACCCGGGCCGGCTGGGGGCCGGCCCGGGTGAGAGCTGGGGATCGAGCGGGAGTTGTCGCGTTTACTGAGCGGCCGGAGCCGTCGGTTGAGTCACCGGGGCGGGGGAGCGGGAGCTGAGAATTCCGGTTTGGTCGACGACGATGGGGGCCAGAATGCCGACGACCAGAGTGACAAGGAGGACGAGAATGACGATGATGAGGTTTGTGCGGCGGGCGCGCTTGAGGCGGCCGATTTCCTCGTCGATGATGGGCTTGACGGTTTGGGCCATTTCCTTGGCGACGGCCGCGCGAGCCGATTCGGCGATGACGCGGGGCATCTTGGTTTCGGTGAGGGTGACGAGTTGCCGTTCGGCCAGTTCGGGCAGTTTTTCCTTGGCGACCAGGGGCACGTGCTTGATGGCCTGCTGCTGAACGATCTGGACGATGCCTTCGCCGATTTCTTCGGCTTTCAGCTGCGCGGCTTTGTCCACGCGGGCTTCCACTTCGCGGGGCAGGATGTCTTCCAGAGAGCCTTTGATGCGGTCCTTCACCATGGAGGGAAGCATACTGTCGGCGGCGCGGCGGACGGTTTTCTCGGTCTGCTCGACCAGGATCGTCTGCATGGCTTCGGTGACTTTGCGCTCGGCCTGCTTTTCGATCATGGACTTGGCGACTTCCTGAACGGTGATCCGGACGAGCTCTTGCTCCTTCTCGGCGGTCAGGGCGGTGACGCGGGCGTCAACTTCGCGGCGGGCTTTCTGGTCGATGATCGAGACGATGGATTGGATCGCACGTTCGACGATGATCTGGATTTTCTTTTCCACCGCTGCCTGGATCTTGGTTTCCGCCAGTTGCTGCATCTGGCGGTCGGCGGCGTCATCGAGGTATTTGCGCGAGCGGACGCGAAGGCGCTGCTCGTCGATGATTTCCTCGACTTTGGTGAGGAGGCGGGTAGGCGTGAAGGGCTTGGCCATCCAGCCGGTGGCGCCCTTGAGGGGGACGCTTTCGAGCAGGTCGATGGAGTCTTCGGGGATCATGAGGAGGACGGGGATCTTGTAGATCTCCTTGTCCGTCTTGATCTGGCGGGTTGTTTCCAGGCCATCGATGCCATCGAGTGTGCTGTCGCACATGATGAGGTCGAAGCGCTCGATTTCCGGATGGGTGACGGTGGCGAGGCCATTGCTCGCGATGGTGACGCGATACCCGTGTTCCTCCAGGATGGCTTTGGTTGCTTCTTGAACCGTCGAAGAACGGTCAACGACAAGGACCCGTTCACCAGGCATGTGCGGTTCTCCCAGGCGCCGACAAAGGGCGCATTATGATATCGAAGTTCAAATTTCGGAAATCAGGCTGCCAAACGCAAGACATTCTGAACCCGTTCGACGAGCGGGAAGGGCCCGCGGTACTTGACGATGGTTTGGTCGCCGAGTTCATCGAGCAATTCCCGGACGATGCGGGAAGCGGGGCGCTCGCCGACTCGAGTCGCGAAGACGCGGAAGGCCGTCTGGAGCAGCGTTGTGAGCGCCTCGATGGTATCCTCGTAGCAATCGTCCACGGCTTCTTTGAATTCGAAACCGCTGAAGAAGGTTTCGATGTCGCGGGTGTTGACCGAATTGGCCGAGACGGAGAGCAGATCGGCCTTGGTGTAGGTCTGGCCAATGTCGCTCCAGATCGCTTCGTAGAGGGAGTCGTCGCCTTCCGAGGGGGCGTATTCCTTGAGGGCGGTGACGCGTTGCGCCAAGACGTTGACGAAGTAGCCCATGACCCCGATGGGGGAGATGAAGGAAAGGGTTTCCTTGGCGCCCTTGTCTTTGGTTTTGGTGCCGCCGATCAGGGAGAGGATGCCGCCCTTCTTGCCCGCGTCGGCGCGGTCCGCCGATTTGGCGGTGGTGGCGCTGCTCTTGTTTTGCAGGGGTGTGTCGGCTCGGATGACGACGAGGCCGGACTTGATGAATTGGCTGAGGATGCGATGGACTTCGAAGCGGCCCATGCCGGAGCGATTGACTATGGCTTTGATGGTGAATCGGCCGTTGATTTCCGAGAGGACTTTCCATTCCTGAGGTTTGAGGTTCAGGCTGTCGCGGTCGAATTCTTCGTCGAGACTGGCAACGGTGAGGACGAGGCTGTCGTTGGGGATGACATCGAGAATGGCTTCCCATTCGTCGTTGCGGCGGGTGCCTTCGAGGATGAGGGGCTCGATGTCGATGTGTACGATGGCATCGCCGAGGCGGGCTTCATCGACGGTTTCGAATCGGAATTCGCCTTCTTTCCAAGCGAAGAGGGCCCAGATTTCCTCTTCGAGCTGCATGCGGAGAACTTCGCGGATGGTCTCTTCGGGGATGACGTCGCGCTCGACCAGGATGTGGCCGAGGCGTTTGTCCGATTCGACGGTTTTTTGCAGTTGGAGAAGTTGGGAGAGTTCGCTGCGTTTGAGCAGGCCGCGCTGAACGAGGAGGTCACCGAGGCGGCGTTTGCGCTCGATGGAGGACGAGTTGATGATTCGCCCTCCCTTGACGTAGAGCGTGATCTCGTTGTTGTCACGGCGTAGATGAAGCATGCCCGAGGGCTTGCCCATCGAGATGAACTGGAGAACTTCTGGCAGGGGAACTTCGTGAAGATTACCTTGCATGGCGTGAAACTCGCCCCTTCTTTTCAGACCGTATCGTCACAATTCGTTGGGGAAGGGCGCGACCCAACATGGGGAAGGGGTGCGTCGAGTGAGGGCGGTGGGGGAGCGGTTGGAGTGCGATCGATCAGTCCTTGAAGAGATCGTCGAGGCGATCTTCGACGTCCCGCTCGATATCGATCTTCCGGTTGGAAGGCATACGCTTCTCGCGGGCGGCGCCGATGGTCTGTTGAATGACCTTGGCCGATTCCTTCGAATAGAGACGAACCATACCGATGGTGGTGCGGTCGTCGAAAATAATCGTCAGGATGGTGTCGTTGTCCACCAGGATGTTGTGGATGTGATCTTTGTCTCCCTGGTGGAAGAGGACGGAGAAATCCGATTCGCCGACGAGGGAGGCCATGGCGCGAGTGGAGGCGAAAGACCCGGCAATCAGCGCCGCCAAGGCATCGGTATCGATGTTTTGAGTGAACCCCTTTTTCGCCAGGCATTTGCCATCCGCATCCACGAGGATGGCGCACTTGGCTTCGGACTGCTTGAGCATTTGCAAAAGCGTCCGATGAATCTGGGTGATCTCCGTCTTGGTCAGGATAAGAGGAGTCTTGGCCATTGACTTAGTGGTCCTTTCTGATCCGGCGCGACCATTTCCGCTGCTGGAAACTGGAAATCCGGTACGTCCGAGTCAGACCGCAGCCCATCTCTCTCGGACCGGACAAGTCCATATTTAGTTCAAGGCCGGCTTGCCCTGGGGCGAGACGGCGATTTCTCCGCCGAAACCGTTATAGGTTCCGAACAGTTCCTTCAACGATGCCACATCGGATACCATGAGGGTCAAGATCGGACTTTCCCCTCCGATCGTTTCAAACTTGTGAAAGCGGGCATCCTGGCCGTTGTGACCTTTGAGTTCCACGCCCCGGTAGGCCATCTTCAGGCTGAGCGTTCGTTTGAAGGCTCCGATGAAGGCGAGCTGGCCGGTGAGCTGGTAGTCGCTTGTGCCCTGAATGTTGGAAAAGGAGAGCATGCCCGAGCCGGTTTTCATGCCGCGCCAACGGGCGTCGCAGAATTGCGTGACGTTCAAGTTGGGTGGGGCGCCGGCGCTGGAAGACGGCGGGTGAGCCGCTTGGGGTGCGGCCGCCGGTGCAGCCGTGGCTTTGGGAGCGGCCGGAGCGGGAGGGGCCGGGGGAGCCGGAGTGTGGCCGCCCGAGCTTTCCATTTCTTCGAGTTCGTTTTCGTCGATGGAGCCGTAATCGTCATCGTCCGCGTCGGCGCCCGGGGCGGTCGGTACGGGAGCGCCGGGTTTGCTGGCGTCGGTCTTGCCGCCGCCGATGAGGCCTGAGCGGGTGTTGAGCTTTTGGATGACGAGGGAGCTGATGCCCTTGAGGGTTTCCTTCACGCCGATGCCGGTGACCGCGACGGCGTCCATGACGGGGGTGTAGGGGCAATCGAGGGCTTCGACGATTTCTTCGCGGGTGCTGATCTGGGGCATGTCGCGCTTGTTGAGCTGCAAGACCCAGGGAATGCCCTCGTCGTCGTCCTTTTCGATTTGCAGGTGGTAGTTGTATTCGGCGAGGTTCTGCTTCAGGTTTTCAAAGGATTCGATGTTTTCCTGCAAGCGGTCGCGCTGACTGTCGACGACGAAGACGAGGCCGTCGACGCCGCGCAGAACGAGCTTGCGGGTGGCGTTGTAGTAGACCTGGCCGGGAACGGTGTAGAGCTGGAATTTGGTTTTGAAGCCCTTCACTTCGCCGAGGTCGAGGGGAAGGAAGTCAAAGAAGAGGGTTCGATCCTGCTCGGTCGCCAGGGAGACGAGTTCGCCGCGGAATTTTCCCGGCACGGTTTTGTGGACGTGCTGGAGGTTGGTCGTTTTCCCACAGAGGCCGCAGCCGTAATACACAATTTTGCAGGAGATCTCTTTAAAGGCGTAGTTGAGTGTTGCCATGGCCGTCTCTCAGGAGGTCGTCCTTTGCCCGTTGAGTTTCAATTCCCTTGCCGCAAGGGGGGAGAAAGTGGTCTGGCCCGGGGGCCAGTGGAGTTATTGAACTCCGATGCCGACGTTGTTGAGGCGTTCGGAAGCGGAGCGCATCTCCACGCGGATGAGTCCGAGATTCGCGTCCTGCCGGCTTACGCAGACCAGAAATCCCGATCGCGTGGAGTTGAAGAACAGTTTGTTGCGGTCGGTTTCAATGATAAAGGAGACGAGTTCGCCCTGCTCCATTTTTTTCGTCGCCTTCTCGGTCGAGTTGATGATCGAGCTGGTCAGGGCTCCCATCATCTCGTCGTTGATTTCCGTCGCGAAATCGGAGGCGACGATGATGCCGTCGGCGGCAACGACAAAGGAGCCGATGACGCCAGGGGTTTTGTTCAGTTCCGCAAGGGTGCGTTCCATATCGCGTCCACTCCGGGGCCCGCTCCAGTTTCGAAGGAGGGGGATTGGAAATCATTGCGCCGGTCTTGAGGCACGGGCGCTAGAAAAAATTAGACCTTCACCATCTCGATCGCCATTTGGCTTTGCGTCATCGACGCGGTCACCGGCAGGCCGGGGTATTTCCACTGGAGGAATTCCCGGGTCGTCTTGGCGATCACGGCCAGCCGGGTAAAGCTTTCCGAGGGGGTCGTGCTTTGGTTGTAGACCATGATCATGCCGAAGTTTTGGTTGAGAGGTGTGATGAACACGAGGTGCTCGCGCGATTCCACCATGACTTTGCGGACGCGCGAGAGCGAAGAGGCTTCCACGACGTCCGCGAGTTGATCGTGCAGGGCCATCAGTTTGGCCACGAGACGGTCGGATTCGAGGCGGATCGGCAGGTCGCGCCAGACGATGAGGCCCTCGTTGTTGTAGATGATGAAGCCTTCGAGGCCGTGGCTCTTGCGAATGACGGCGGTCAGTTCGTCATAGCTGAAGACCTGGATGAAGCCGCCGGAGGGGTTGGAGTCGGACATCGGATTCTGGGCCGACCGGTTCGATTCCACCGGGCGGGACGAAGAGCCGAGGAGTTTCTGGCGCGTCTCGCGGCCGATCATGTCGGGGAAGACCATTTCCAGGAAATGGGGGGCGGCGAGAGCGAGCAGGATGAACTGAATGAGAACGCCGATCGGATTGCCGATCCAGGCCACCATCCAACCCTCGATGGGCTGCAATTGACCTTCGGAGAAGGCGGAGGCGGCGGCCGAGCCGAGGACGCAGGCGATGGCGCGGAAGAGGGCCATGCCGACGGAGAGAACGATGGTCGAGACGAGGGGGATTCGGGGGTTGGTGAAAAGGGTCAGAAAGAAATAGAGGACGATTTCCGCGGCGAGAACCAGGGGAACGACGTTGCCCACGTTTTCGAAAATGGGGACGGTTCCGGCGAAGGCCATGGCCGTGGCGACAATTCCGAGGAGGAATAGGAGAACCAACACGAGGGAGCGCGACAGGGGGAGCATCTGTTGGAGAAGTCCTTTCCGTTGGACCGGGTTCTAAAGTCTTCAGCCCACTTCCGTGGCGGGCTCGGTAGCGGGCACGTGCTGATCCAGGCAGAGTTGAAGGCGGTGCTGCAACTTGCCGAAATTGACCGTTGGATCGCTGCAAACCACAACGAGTTTACGATCTCTTCGGGCCACGATCATCAGCGCTCCCTTGATTTCGACGATCACGTGGCGGAGAAGGCCCTGATCGAGTTCATCGCAGGCCATCGCCGCTTCCTGATAGAGGCTTTCGCCAGCGTCGGCGAAAACGGCGTCACCTTCGATGGCGGATCGTCCCGAATCGAGGTCAAGCAGAGCAACCGTCTTGAGCTTGCCCAAGGGAGTCAATTGCCGTTTGATCAAGCTTGTCACTTCATCCATGGAAAGTGTGACAGTCAGAGTTCGCGCTGCTTTCGGGCCGGCCGTTTGCGAGCTGGCGAGGCGAACGTTGCGGAACTGGGTGCGGATCTTTTGCACTTCCGGGTCGACGGGGTTGTGGAACTCCAGATTGGTCAGCGTTTCTTCCGCTTCCGCCAGGAGGTTGAGCTTGACCTGGCATCGGGCCTTTTCGATCAGAAGCCCTTTGGAGTCAGGCGCGGAGGCTTCGACTTTTTTGACTTCGGAGAGGGCCTGCTGGTAGCGGCCGAGATCGCCCAGCAAGCGCGCCAGGATGATGCGTCCGGCAAGCGAAGAGGGATCGCGGGAGAGGCCCTGCTGGCAAATTTCCAGCGCTTCCGCATTGCGTTTGCAGCGGCGCAGTTCATTGCAGATGGGGATATAGGCCAGGGGATTGCGCCCGGAGCGCAGATCGGCCTGCAATTTGGCGAGTTCGTTGGCGGACAGCGCCATCGTCAAAGCCTTCCGTTACGTGTGCAGGGGCGTCGAAGGGACGCGCCATGCGGAGAAAATCCACGGGCGGGGAAAGGCGCAAGCCATTCCTCGATCGCAACTGGCGTCTCCATTTCCTTATAGAGACGAGCGTTGGCAAAAGATGCAAGCGGAAGGCGAAGGGGGAAAAGAAAAAATTGCCGGCTTTCGCGGTTTGGGTCAGCGGTTGTCAAATCGCGGCCCCGAAAACGATTCCCAGGAACGAGCGGATGACGCCCTGCTCTTCGCTTTGCTCGAGGGTTTCGCCGACCTGCTGGGCCGCCTTCTGGGCGTCTTTGTAGAGATCGGGGTCGTTGACCAGTTTGCCCAACGTTCCTTCGCCCTCGTTGATTTTTCTCGAGATGGAGCGCATGTCTTCGCTCACCGCGCTGATGTCGGAGAGGGCTTGCTCGAGTTGCGGTCCGGCGTTCGCCAGGGTATCCACCAGTTTGTCGAGGTCTTCACGGCGCGAGCCGAGCAGTTCCTGCACCTCGCGGCCCGCGGCGGCCACTTCGTCCAGGCTCGTCTGCGCCTGCGTCACGAGGGAGTCATCGTTTAGGAGGCGGCCGAGGGTGCCCTCGCCGTTGCGCATCTTTTCGCTGATGGCGCTCATATCTTCGGAGAGCGTCTTCAAGTCGTTGTAGAGGCTGTCGTCCTGGAAGAGCTTGCCGAGTGTTCCCTGGCCGTTGGAAACCTGGGTTGTGAGTTCGTTGAGGCGGTTGGAAAGCTCTTTGAGTTGGGGGCCCACTTCCGCCAGCGATTCGGTCGCTTCGCGGATGTTGGCTTCATTGTCGTCGATGACCTTTTCGATCTTCGTCAGGACAGACGATTGGCCTTCGTTGAAGGATTTGGCCAAATCGCGCACTTCCGAGCCGAGTTCGGCCACCTTGTCGAAGGCTTCGCCGATGGTGGGCACGTCACGGGTTTTGATGCGGGCGGAGCCATCCTTGGCCAGCATCGCGTCCGAAGCGCCGTACTGGATGACGACGTTGGGTTGGCCGAGGAGGGACGAAAACTGGATGGAGGCGGTGCTGTCCTGGGGCAGGGAGTAGTTTTCCAGGATGGAGAATTGGAGGCGGACTTTGCCCTCATCGGCGGCGAAGCCGGTTTCCTGGACTTCGCCGACATTGAGGCCTTGGAGGGATACCTGCGTGCCGGGTTCGACGCCGCCCACGTTATTGAACAAGCCCGTGACGGTGTAGGTGTCTTTGGAGCCGATGCCGCCCCCGATGCCCAGCGCGATGCCGATGGCCAGGACGAGGCCGATGATCACGAAGATGCCGACAGTGACGGCGAGCGATGAGGTTTTGTTCACGAGGGCGGTCCTCCAGGGAAATCAATCGATTGGCAATTGCCGGTCGAATGCAAGAGGCGAGCCGCCAAGGCCGCAAGGGAAGTTGTGGAAAACCCTGGCGGGTCAGAAATCCTTGAGTGGGGTGGAAGCGCTGGCGTAGAGGCGCTTGTCCATGCGGCCGGCCTGGAAGGACAGGCGGCCCGCCACGGTGGCCATGCGGATGGCATGGGCCATCTTCACCGGGTCCTTGGCGCTTGCGATGGCGGTGTTGACGAGGAGGCCATCCACGCCCAGTTCCATCGCCGAGGCGCAATCGCTGGCGCAGCCAACACCAGCGTCGACAATGATCGGCACCGAGGCGGCGTCTTTGATCAGGCGGATGTTGGTGGGGTTCAGGACGCCGCGGCCGCTGCCGATTGGCGAACCAAGAGGCATCACGGCGGCCGCGCCCGCTTCCTCGAGGCGCTTGCAAAGCACGATGTCGTCGCTGCAATAGGACATGCAGGTGAAACCCATCGCGGTGAGCTTGCGGGTGGCTTCGACGGTTCCGATGGGGTCGGGCATCAACGTCTTCTGGTCGCCGATGACTTCCACCTTGATGAGGTCGCCAAGCTCCATTTCCTGCACCATGACGCCGACCTGAACGGCTTCTTCAACGGTATAGCACCCGGCCGTGTTCGGCAGAAGCGTCATGCGCCCCAGGTCGATGTGGTTGAGGATGTTGTTCTCGGGATTCTTCAGATCCACACGGCGCAGGGCGACGGTCACGCAATCGGCGCCGGAGGCAATGTGGGCCTGGCGCATGGTGGGGAAATCGGGGTACTTGCCGGTGCCGACAATCAGGCGGCTGTGGAAGGTGTGTTTGCCGACAAGCAGTGGGGCGTCGCCGAAATCGGCGGAGCTGTGGGGGAAGAGGGAGGGCGTTTCCGGGGCTTGAGTGGACATGAAGGGGACCTGATTTCTTTGGATTTGGCGTTGCGGGGTAAGGGAGGCGCGGGGGTTAGCCGCCACCGATGAGGCTGATGACCTCGACAGAGTCGCCGTCACTTAGGCGATGGCCGGCCTGTTCGGCCCGGCGGACGACTTCGCCGTTCACCATAACGGCCACGGGACGGGTGCCGAGGCCGAGTTCTTCGAGCAAGTCCGCCACCGTGGCGGCGGCCAGATCGTCGCGCTGTTCACCATTGAGAGTCAGGATCATCGCCGCGTTTCCTCCTCGCATCTCCCTGGGAGTTATAGGCCGTGCGTGGCGGTCTTCCCGGGGGTTGCAACAGTAGGGACCGGGCGGCCGGGGCGTCAAGGCGCGGTGGGTGGGGATGTGCGTTCGAATACGGCCAGGACGGGGCGGTGGTCGGAGAGGCTTTTCTCGGCGATCACCTCGGTCTTGATGGGCTGGAACGCGGATTGGGCATAAAAGAGATAGTCGATGCAGCGGTTTGGGTCGTCCGCCGGGAAGGTCAGGCGTTCGGCGATGGGAAGGTCGGCGGGCAGACCGGCCCGCCCCTGGCCCATGTCGTGGTAGGCGTCGGCCAAGCGGTTGCGAAGCGGGAGCAATTCCTCCGCGTCCGGTTCGGCGTTGAGGTCGCCGCCGAGGATGACCGGGTGGGGAGCCCGATCGACCAGTGTGGCAATTTGCGTCAACTGCGGGAGGCGTTGGTCCTTGGTGACGCCCAGGTGCGTGTTGATGACGGTCAAGGGGCCGCCGGGTGCCTGGACGGTGGCGACCTGGGCGACGCGCTGCTCGGCGTACCAGTCCGGCAGGTCGGGCTTGCCGCTGTAGTCGGGTTTGAAGAGTTGGACGGTTTGGACTTCGAGGGGCCAGCGGCTCAGGATCGCGATGCCGTAGTGCCCGCCGTCGCGCTGGAGGGCGGGGGAGAAGGCGGCGTGGAAGCCGGTGCCTTCGGCCAGGAGGGCGGGTTCGTCCACTTCGTTGGTACGGCGGGCGCCGGTGTCGACTTCCTGCAGCAGGACAATATCGGCGCCGGAATCGAGGATCAGCTCCGCGATGGAGAGCAGATTTTCTTTGGGATCGTGGCCGCTCCATGACCCGCCCAGGCCGAGGCCGACGCGGATGTTGTAAGTCATGACGGTGAGGGTCCGCGAAGCGGGTTCGTCGGCGGTTGAAGTCGGTGCCGAAGGTGCGGTGGCGGCAACCGCGAGGAAAAGGGTCAGGAGGAGAGTCGAAAGAAGGCGCGGAATCATGGGGAGAGGAACTCAGTCGTTGGAATCATTTCTGTTTTCGAGATGAAGCCGCACCGCCCCCGCCGGGCGCAACCGCGGCTCATCGCTATTTCGTGGGAAGTTGCACGAGGCGTTCGAGTTCCCGCTGCATGCGGGCCAGGGTGAGGACGGTGCCGTTGGCGGTGAGAACGAAGACCAGGTCGAAGCGTTTGGCCTGGTGGGCGAGGAAGGCTTCGCTTTCGAGGCGTGGCAGCAGGAGGCACAGACCTCCGGCCTTGAGGCGAAAGATGGGGGCGTCGGGGGGGATGGGCATGGCGACGCGGCCTTCGGGGCTGGTGATGACGCCGAGGTTTCGGAGGCGCTCGACGAGTTCGTCGAGGTTGGCGGGCGGGGCGTCGATGGGACGGAGGACGCCGCTGGGGGGTGGAGGCAGCGGAGTGGAGGCGGTGGCGGGCGAGGGAGGGGGGGGCTGACCGATGGAAACGGCGGTCATGGGGGCGGGGCGGGGCGCCTCCGGTTGCTCCATTGGAGGGGCTTGCGCGAGCGGGACGCCGGCGAGGTCTTGCTCCAGGGTGGGCTGGGCGTAGGGCGATGGGCGCGAGTTGCTGAATTCCTGAAGGAGCGTTTTCTCGAAGGCCCGTTCCTCGATCGCCTCCTTTTCGCGTTGCTCTTCGATCCCGCGCTTGAGGCGAATCGCGATGAAGACGCCCAGGCCGACGATGACGAGGAAGAAGGCGATGTTGATGGCGAGGGTGACGAGGCCGGCGATGTCGGGGGCGGCGGCTTGGGCGAGGAGTGGGAGGGGCTCGGCGGGGAGTGGGGGCACGGGTGGCGGCTCCGGGGTTGGATTGGGAAAAGAAGGCTCAGGGGGCGCGACGGTTTGTCCCACCGCGATGTAGGAAATCGACGAGCGAGTTTCCCTCGCCGGGTCGATGATCGCAACGAAAGACCGCTCTGATCCGGATTTGCGGGGCGCTTCGGGCAAACTGCGCAAGTTGTGAGAAATTCCCTTTCTATGGGGCCGGGACTTGCTTATCCGTATTGCCGATGGAACCGAGAGGCGCCGTGATGTGTCTCAATGTCCAAACTTTTTGAACGCTTCGTTCACACAGGAGCCCATACCCATGAAGCACTCAGTCCTGACAACTTTTGTGGCCGCGATCGCAATGATGGCCAGCGTGGCCATGGCCGGATCGGACTGCGCGAAGTCCACCGAGTCCGCCTCTTACGACAGCGCCAAGTCCTCCTGCGCCAAAGCGTGCAGCAAGTCCACCACCGTGGACGCGGCCGCCGAGGGCGGTGAGAAGGCCGTCTGCACAAAGGGTGCGGAGATGGCGGAAGCCAAGGCGTGCAGCGCCAGCAACACGGTGGAGAACGTCTCCGCCTCGTCGTGCTCCAAGCCGTGCGCAAAGAGCGTGGACGCGGCCGCCGAGGGTGGTGAGAAGGCCGTCTGCACCATGGGTGCGGAGATGGTGGAAGCCAAGTCGTGCTCGGAAGCGTGCAAGGCCGCTTGCGGTGCCGGTGGCGATGCGATGCAGGTGATCCAGGCCGCGGCCGAAGGTAAAGCGGCCAAGCCGGAAGCCGGCAAGGCTTACAAGGTCGGTCATCAGGTTGACGATTTCGCGCTGCCCTCCGCGAAGGATGGCGAGACGAAGAAGCTGAGCGCGCTGGCTGGCGAGAAGGCTACGCTGCTGGTGTTCTGGAATCAGGACTGCCCGTACGTCGTCGAGTGCCAGGATCGGGTGAACGACTTCGCGGCCGCTTATGGCGAGAAGGGTGTCAAGGTGATCGCCATCGACGCCGGGATCGACAAGCCGGTGGAGAAGATCCAGGAGCATGCGGCGGACAAGAACTTCGAGGTGCTGGTGAATCGTGAGGGCGACATCGCCTCGCGTTTCGGAGCCACGCGGACTCCGGAAGTGTTCCTGCTGAGCCCCGACATGGAAATCCTGTATCATGGCGCTTTCGACAGCGGCCGCAGTGTGAACCCGAAGACCAAAGAGCGCGACACCTTCGCGCAGGATGCGGTCGAGGCGGTGCTCAAAGGCGAGAAGCCGATGGTGGCGGAGACGCGCGCGTTCGGTTGCTCGATCAAGTACGCCAAGGGCGTGCAGCCGATGACCTAAAGAGGTGGGCGGCATCGCCCATGTTCCCCTCGTCCGCCCAGAATTCCCGCCAGGAAAGGCCTGTATGTTCTTGAGACTGACTGTTTTGCTGATCCCCATGCTGATCGCCGGAGGCATACTCCTCGGTCAAAACGCCGAATCGCATCCGAGCGAAGAGCATGCGAGGTTCGCGGAACGGCCCGATCATCCCGTTGCGCCGGAAGGCGTCGAAGCTCCGCCGATGCCCGAGCCAGGGAAGGCTCCGGTGGTGGAGTCGGAAGAATTGCAGGCCCTGATGTTCGACCATGGCGCCAAGGTGCTGGTGGTGAACTTCTGGGCGACGTGGTGTGGGCCCTGTGTGGAAGAACTGCCGCACTTCGCCGAGACCTCGAAAGAATTCAAGGACGAGGGTGTGCGGTTCCTGGGGGTGTCTCTCGACTTCGCGGACACCGCCGAATCCGTGGTGGAGCCATTTCTGGCGAAGAAGGGAATTCCTTACGCCAACCTTGTGGTGAACGACGTCACGATGGACCCGAACGAGTTGATCCCGTGGTTCGACGCGGCGTGGAGGGGGAACCTTCCGGCGACCTTTCTCTTCGATGCGCAGGGCCACAAGCTCTCGGCGCACCTGGGTCAATTGACCCACGAGGAACTGAAGGAAGCGATCAAGCAGGCTCTTGAGGACGTTGCGAAAGCTTCAGAAGAAAAGGCCAAGGCGAATGAAGCGGCCGAGGCTTCTTGATCCAAAGGCTGATCTGAAAACGAAAAGTGGCCAAGCCTGAAAGCGTTCGCCCCAGCCTCTTCGGCTGGGGCTTTTTCGTGCTGGGCTGACGAAGAAGTGCTGGCCGATCAATCCTTGTCGTTCAGGAAGCCGATGACCCGAAGGGGTTTGTAGCGGAAGATGGCCTTGCCGCGGATGTGGTTCAGGGGCACTCCGCCCCAGTAGCGGCTGTCGCTGGAGGAAAGCTGATTGTCACCAAAGAGGTAGACTTCGTCTTCGGCCACGTCGAAGACCATGGGGTCCTGGCCGGGGTTTGGGACGGTGTTGAGCGGTGGGCGGGGGAAATGGGTGAGGCGGTCGAAGGGGGGGGCGGTGAGGGGCTGGCCGTCGACGAGGACGGGCTGGCTGACCATGATCTGCTCGCGGCCGCCGAATTCCGGGGGGGTAACGCGCCCCGGGTCCGAAGGGGAGTGGGCGATGTAATCGCTGACCGGCTGGAGGGTGATTTCCTCTCCCGGCAGGCCGACGGCGCGTTTGATGTAGACGGGTTTTTCCGGGTCGAAAGCGAAGGCGGCGCCTCGGTCGGCCCGGTCCGGGGTCTTGAAGACGACGATATCGCCGCGGTCGGGGGGGGTGAACCAGTAGGCGAATTTGTTGACCAGGATCATGTCTCGGCGGCCGCGGCTCTTGTAGGGCGGATCGGTGGCTTCGTAGGCTTCCGTGATGGCACTTCGATCCCCCGCGACCAGGAGGATCAGGTCGTCGAGGCGGCCTTGCTCGTCGCGGAGAAATATGTGCAGGGGAGCGACGAATTGGTCGCGGCTGCCGAACTGATTCACCACGGCATTTTGATCGACGACGATGTCTTCGTCGCCATCGCCGTCCCAGTCGAGTTCGCGCACCATGCCGGCGTCGTCGCCGATCAGGCTGGAAGTCATCGAGCCTGTGGGGATCATGAACAATTCAAAGACGTATGTCCGGATGAACATCGCCAGGACGAAGGCGAAGAAGAGGGCGTCGGCCCAACCCCGCAGGACGCGGGTGAAGGGTTCGGGCCGGTGGTCGTCCTTTTTCTTGCCGAGTTCCGTGGTGGCGGCGGTGGGGGGCGCGTCCGAGCCGCCCTTCTTGCCTTTGCGCTTGGAGCGACGGGCCTGGATGCGCTCGCGGGTCTTGTCGGAGGGGGAAGAGGGTGGCGTCACGAAATGGGGGCGAATCCTTGGGGTGAGGCGGTTAGCACTGAACCAGACCGTTCGTCAGCGCAAGCCGGTTTGCCGTCTTTTTCCGAGCTGGCCGGGGATTGGGGCGAGCGCAGTACGAGGCGGACGATTTCCGGGGGACAAAGGATGCGCCCCCGGCCGCTGGCGCCGACGCCCCGGCTGACGTGCAGGACGCAGGCGCCGCGGTTCAGTTGGTAGACGCCTCCGTCGAAACGGAGCCCGGTGCGGCTCGGTACCACCAGAGGGCCGATGAGGGGCAGGCGGTACTGGCCGCCGTGGTTGTGGCCAGAGAGGACGAGGCTGGCGCCGGCGCGGGCGGCGACTGGGGCGTTGTCGGGGCTGTGGCTGAGGAGGATCAGCGTCTCGCCGGGCTCGCGGTGGAGGAGTGCCGGCAGGTGGCTCGAATGTCCGCCCCAGGGCATGTCGGTGCCGGTGAAGGTGAGGCGGCTGGGGCCGCGTTCGATGGTCGTGCGGCGGTGGTGCAGGGTGCGGATACGAGCCCGTCGGCAGGCCTCTCGGACAGTCCTCGGGTTGGTCCAGTAATCGTGGTTTCCCATCACCGCCAGCGTCGCCAAGCGCCCCCGCATGGTCGCGTGAAGGCGGACCGACTCGTCGATCAGGGAGCCCCGGTTCACAAAGTCGCCGGTGAAGACGACGACGTCGGCGCGCATGGCGTTCACCAGACGAGTGACTTCGGCGAACCACTCGGTCCGGCCATCGGCGGATTCGTAATGCAGATCCGCCACATGGGCCAGGACGAACCCATCGAAGACCGGATCGAGGCCTGGGACGAGTAGTTCGCGCTCGACGACTTCCAGGTCGAAGGTGGTTTCCCAACGCTGGAGCGGGCGATGGAGCCAGCTTTCGGGACGGGGCAGATTGGCGACGCGGGCGGTCTGGCGGACGATGGCGGGGGAGGGCTCGGTGCGGCGGAGGCGCCACCGGAGCCAGGCGGCGAGCCTCCAGGCGCCGAAGCTCCAGAGCGCCAGGAGGGGCAGGAAGAGCGCCCAGGCGGGGGCGCTGCCGGGCGAAAGGTGGAGGGCTTGCTGGACTGGCTCGGCGTCGAAGAAGACCATCAGAAGCGAGAGGGGCAGAAGGGTGCTGACCGCGAACCAGGCGGCCCAGGCGGGTTTCTTGTGGGGTCCGTCGGGGATCGAGATGACGACGCGGTTGAAGCCCTGGAGGAACAGATGGGCGCAGGCGGCGGCGGTGAGGAGGAGGGTGAAGGCGGCGAGCATGGGCCTACTCCGGTAAGTCCGGCTGCTGGCGTTTGGGCAGTTGCACGTTATAGCGGTTGGAGAGCCAGCGAACGGTGGTCCCGACGGCGGCGGCGATGAGGGGCTCGCGCGTCGCCGCCATGGTCCCGGAGGCGATGATGGCGGAGGTGGCGTAGAAGCCGGTGCGCATGATGGCGGGCACTTCGTTGGTGAGGACGTCGCGGATGACGCCTCCGCCGACGGCGGTGACGGTGCCGCAGAAAATCACGCCAAAGACGGTGAAGTCGGCCTCGATGGCCTTGGCCGCTCCGGTCGCCGCGAAAACCCCGAGGCCGACCGCGTCGGCCCAGAAAATCACCGGCCAACCCTTGGCGAACCAGCGGTACGCCAGAAACGCCATCATCCCCGCGGCGAGGCAGATGGAGAGGGGTTCGTAGGAGAGGAAGGCGTAGGGCCTCTCGCCAATCACCAAATCCCGCACGATCCCCCCGCCGGTACCCGTCACTGCGGCGAGCAGCAGCACGCCGAGAAGGTCCAGACCCAGGCGCACGCCGCGAAAGGCTCCGGCGAGGCCGAAGGCGAAGGTGCCGATGAGGTCGAAGAGGTGGAGGAGCATGGGATATTTAATTCACCACGGAGACGTTGAGGCACGGAGAGGTGGAACTGAAATAAATGAGAGCTTCATTAATAAAAAAATATCTTCATTGTCGATTAAGGCATCTTCAAAAAGAATCTCCGTGTCTCCGTGTCTCCGTGGTAAAACTAATTCCCTGCCAGTTCCTCGAATCGCGCCAGGTCTTCGCGGATGGTGTCGATGGCGCCTTGCCAGAACTCGCGGCCTTTCAGGTCGGCGCCGATGCTGCGCAGGGCCACGTTTTCCGCGGTGTCGTTGCCGGTCAAGCGGAGGAGTTCTTCGTAGCGCGGGAGGAAGGAGGGGCCTTCTTTCTTGGCGAGGGCGAAGAGGCCGCGGCTGAAGAGGTAGCCGAAGGTGTAGGGGAAGTTGTAGAAGGTGACGCCGGTGATGTAGAAGTGGAGTTTCGACGCCCAGAACATCGGGTCCATTTCGTCTTCGGCGAGGATGTCGCCAAAGACTTCGCGTTGGGCTTCGATCATCATGGCTTTGAGGCGGCTGACGGAGACTTCGCCTTCGGCGCGTTCGGTGTAGAGGGCCTTCTCGAAGGTGTAGCGCATGTGGATGTCGAGAAGGAACGTGGCGGCGTCGTCGAGGACGGCGTTGAGGAGTTGAAGCCGCAGGGGTTGCGGGGTACTCTCGTCGGCGATGATGGCGTTGTTGAGGATGCTCTCGGCGAAGGTCGAGGCGGTTTCGGCGAGGGTCATAGGGTAGGAGCGTTGGAGCACGCGCAGGTCGCGCATGACGTAGCTGTGGAAGGCGTGGCCGAGTTCGTGGGCGAGGGTGGAGATGTCGCCGAGGCTGCCGCCGTAGGTCATGAAGACGCGGCTTTCGCGGATTTTCAGGGATCCGGTGCAGAAGGCGCCGGGGCGTTTGCCGGGGCGTTTTTCGCTCTCGACGCGGCGTTTGTCCAGCATCTGGCGGGTGAACTGGCCGAGCGCCGGGTAGAAAGAGTCGAAAGCCTGGAGCACCATGGCGGTGCCCTGGGGCCAGGAATAGCGCGTGTCCCCGCTGGCCGGCAGGGGGCAACTGAGGTCCTGGAAGCCGAGCTTGTCCTTGCCGATGAGTTTGGCTTTCTTGCGCAGGTAGTCGTGAATCATCGGGCGGTTGTCCGCGATGGTGGCGAACATGGTCTCGATGGTTTCCTTGTCCACGGCGCTCTGGAACGCGGCGACATCGAGGAAGTGCTCGACGCCGCGATAGCGATTCAAAGTCAGGCGCGTCCCGGCGATGCCATTGAGACAAGCGGCGACGGGGGTTTCGACTTTTTCCCAGGCGAGGTTGCTGCCGACGAGGGCGGCCTTGCGGACTGCGGGGTCGGAGTCCTCCATCAGGGAGCGCTTCTGCGCCATCGGGACCATCTCGACGCGGCTGTCGGGCCAGCGCATTTCGAACTCGAGGGTCCCTGCGATGTTGTTGTAGAGGCGCCCCCAGGCGCCGAAGCCATCGACGGAAAGGTCCGCCGCGAGGGTTTCCAGCTCGGGCCCCATGCTGTATCGGGCGCGGGTGCGGTCGCGCTGGAGGGCGTAGCGGCTGTCGGCGACTTTGGGATTCGAGGCGAGGGCTTGGAAGGCCTCGTCGGAGCAATCGCGCAGGGCGGCTTCGAAGGGCACCATGGCCTTTTTGGCGATGGCGCCGATCTGGGCCAGGCGGCCTTGCTCGGCCTTGTAGGCCTCGTTGCGGGCGTCGTCGGAGCAGAGGCAGCCGATGTAGCTGGCGATGTGGGAGTAGTTGGCGCCGATGGTTTCGTCGCGCAGGTAGAGGTCGGCCCAGGCGTCGGCGTTCTCCACGGTGAGGGAGCCAAGGGCGCGGGCGTCGTCGCCGAGCTGCTTGAGGCTGGCGATCAAGTGCTCGCGATGGGCGCGAAATTCCGGGCCGTCGAAGCTGGGGAAGTAGGGGGTGAGGTCCCAGTTGGCGTGGTTGGGGAGAGCGGTCATGGAAGAGTCCTTTGTCGCGTCGGCGGGAAGGGGTTTGGGCGGGTCAGACAATCTGGCGCAATTTTTCTTCCAACCCCTCTTCGCGGCCGGAGAGGACCATGACGTCGTCGGTTTGCACGACGGTGTCGCCGTGGGGGACGAAGGAGCGGTTGCCGCGTTTGAGAAGGACGACATGGAGTTGAAAGCGCCGGCCCATTTGGAGTTCGACGAGGGTTTTTCCGTCGAGGGCTGGGGGAACCTCGTACTCGACGAGGACATAGCCTTCGCTGAGTTGGACGCGGCCGCGGCGTTCGGCGACACTGATGGCGTCGACGGTGGTGGCGAGGGCGTCGCGCTGGGCGAGTTCGCGTTCGTAGGCGTCGAGGACATCGGATCGGAGCAGATCGCCAACCAGTTTGCCTTCCTTGTCGAGAACTGGCAGAATGTCGAGCGAGGGGTCGCTGAAGAGCTTCATGGCGACGGTCAGTTCGTCGTGCGGATGGATGACCTGCTTGGCCGTTTCGGTGATGTCGATGGCGGCGATCAGATTCATCAGCGATTCTTTCTCCATGGTGGCCGATTCGAGGTGGTTGGCGTGCACCATGCCGAGGAATTTGCCATGGCGGTCGGCCACCATGAGGGTCGTGAAGGGCGAGGCGACGAAGCGCTGAATCAGGTCGATGAGCGACATGCCGGGATCGACCACATCGACCCGCTTGCGCATCACTTCTTCGACTTGGATGCCCTTGAGAAGATTGACGCTCTTCGGTTTGATGCTCAGGCCCTTCATGGTCAGCTTGGCGCTGTAAATCGAGTCGGGGTGGAGCATCTGGCTGATGAGGGCGCTGGGGATGACGGCTGCCATGATGGGCAGGATGATGGAGTCGACGCGGGTGAGTTCGAAGACGATGAGGATGGCGGTGATGGGCGCGCGATAGGTGGCCGCCAGCATGGCTCCCATGCCGACGAGGGCGTAGCCGTAGGGTTGGCTGAACATGCCCGGATAGAGATGGTGGGCGATGTCGCCGAGGAGTTTGCCAAGGACCGCGCCTAGAAATAGTGATGGAGTGAATGTGCCGCCGGAGCCCCCGGTGCTGACGGTGGCGGAAGTGGCGAGGATTTTGGCGAAGAAAATCCCGAGCAGGAGCCAGTCGCTCATGTCGCGGTCGAGGATCAGGTTCACGACCTCGTAACCGACGCCGAGGACCTGGGGGAAGGCCAGGGCGATGAGTCCCGTGATCAGGCCGCCGATGCCCGGCATGATGTAGGGGGCGTGGGGGATGTGGGTGGCCACCTTGTTAGACAGCCACCAACCGCCCCGCATGCAGTGGATGAAGAGCAGGGAGGCGAGGCCGCAGGCGATGCCGATGAAGATGTACGGCCAGATGGTATAGAGGTTCGAGTTCACCTCGAAAGCCGGCACCATGATGTGGGGGAAATCGCCGACGTAATGATGCCCCACAACTGCCGCCAGGACCGAGGCGATGACGATGGGGCTCATGCGGACGGTGCCGAAGTCGCCGAGGATGACTTCGACGGCGACGAAGGCTCCCGCGAAAGGTGTGTTGAAGGTGGCGGAAATGCCACCCGCCACGCCGCAGCCGATCAGGGTTTTCCGCTGGCGGGCGGACAGGCGGAAGACATCGCCGAGGTAGGAGCCTATGGCGCCGCTGATCTGGACGATGGGACCTTCGCGACCGGCCGAGCCGCCGCTGCCGAGGGTGACGGCGGAGGCGAGGGCCTTGACCGGGGCGACGGCTCTGGGAATGCGGCCGCCTTTGAGGGCGACGGCTTCGATGATTTCCGTGACGCCGGAACCGGCAGTCTCGCGCGAGAAGCGCCTGGTGATCTGGGCGCAGATCAAGCCGCCGATGGCGGGCGCCAGCACCAGCCACCACCAGGGGAAGGTGGCGAGGTACTCGGCGTCGGGGTGGGCCGACTGAAAGAAGACCCGGTTGACGATTTCGATGAGGTACTTGAAACCGACCGCCGCGTATGCGGAAGCGATGCCCACGACGGCGGCGAGGACGACCATGATGACGGCTTCGGAGCGGAGCAGTCCGCGAAAGTCGTCGAGGCGGACGAAGCGCCGCTCACCCTTCTGGGAGGGAGGGGTGACGAGCGATTCTCGTGGATCGGGGCGAAAGGACTTCACGCGTTGGGGCTACTGACGGACCTGATTGTGGAGCGATGGAGGGGGCATGTCCGAATTTCCGGGTGGGTATTCATCCTCCATGGGCTCCGCGTCCAGGGTCTCATCCCTTGCCCTTCTTCTCGCTCGAAGCGACGGCCTCGAGGCGGAGGCGCGCCGGGCAAGTGGTCGGGGGCAGGTGGAGCAGCATGGTTACGGCGTCGCCGATCCCGCCGGCTTTGAGGTGCTCGATTCCGGTGGCGTCGAGGTCCTTGGCGCTTTGGGAGTCGAGGCGTTGATAGGGGCCCAGTTCCACGATGCCGTGCCAGACCCCTTCAATGGTCGGATAGCTTTCGATGGCGCCCTCCGGGCAAAGGGAGATCATCTTGAGAGGGCCGTGACCGTCGAGAAGTTCGGCCGCCATGATGTCGGCGGCTTTCGCTTCCTCCAGGGCGCGCGCGGCGGTTTCGCCGAGGCCGTCTTCGTCATAACAGAGAGCCAGCGCGTTGACGACGACATGGATGTGGCCCTGGTTGTCGCGGGCGCTTCTGAAAAGGGGCTGCCATTGTGCGGTGTCACGCGACAGGTGGACTTCGCTGGGGTTGCCTCCCTTGCGCTGGAGCTGATCGGTGAGCGTTTGGACTTTTTCGCTGGCGCGGCTGGCGAGGAGGACGCGGCAGCCGAGCCGCGACAATTGTTGGGCGCACGCTCGCCCGGGGGCGCTGTCGATGCCCAGGATGAGGGCGATGCGGTTTTCTAGGATGGTACGAGCCAAAATTGCGAGGAAACCTCCCGCGGAGTGAATGGGAAGCCCAAGGTAGGGATTGGCTCGCGGCGGGCAATGGGAAAGCCCGGGGCGGCCATCGAGCCGTACGGCAGGCGGAGACCTATGCGTCGATCGCGTGGGGAACGAATTCCAGTGGGTTTGGTGGCGAAGCGCTCCATAGAATTTCTTCCTTGCCCTAGGCGGCTTGGCGCGAAAGGCTCGGGGGTTGATCCTCAAGAATTCAACCCGCCCGGAGGCTCGTCCCGCCTGTGTTTCATCGATTAATTCCCTTCGTGGGCATCCTTGTGATGGTCGCGCTTTGTCTGGCGATCAGCAAAGACCGGCGGGCGGCGCTGAAGCGCTGGCCCCTGATCGCGTGGGGCCTTGGGCTGCAATTCGGCTTCGCGCTCCTGATTCTGACGAACGAACCGGGAAGGTGGGTTTTCCAGGTCTTCAACGACGTCTTCGTCGCCGTCGCGAACTGTACGAAGGATGGCGCCGCCTTCGTGTTCGGCGATCAGTTGACCAACCCGATGACGGGTCTGGGGTACTTCGCGTTTTTTGTGCTGCCGACGATTATTTTCTTCAGCGCTCTCACAGCCATCCTCTATCAGGTGGGCATTCTGCAGCGCGTGGTGAAGGGGATCGCCTGGGTTATGGCGCGCACGATGAAGACCAGCGGAGCGGAGACGCTGTCGGCTTCGGCCAATATTTTCGTTGGCCAGACCGAGGCGCCCCTGATGGTGCGGCCGTTCATCGGCAAGATGACCGACAGCGAGTTGATGACGGTGATGACCGGCGGGTTCGCCACGGTGGCCGGCAGTGTGATGGCGGCTTACATCTTCTTTCTGCAGGACTCAGTGCCAAACATCGCGGGGCACCTGCTGGCGGCGAGCGTCATGTCCGCCCCGGCGGCGCTGCTCTTCGGCAAGCTGATCGTGCCTGAAACCGGTACGCCCGAGACCTACGGCAATCTGAACGTGGAGATGCCCAAGGCCTACGAGAACACGATGGACGCGGCGGCGGGCGGCGCGGCGGAGGGCGTGAAACTGGCGCTGAACGTTGGCGGGATGATTATCGCGTTCCTGGCGCTGCTGGCTTTGGTGAATCTGATCCTGCAGGCCATTGTGGGCGTGCCCTCCGTCTTCACGGAGGGAGGCTTCGAACTCGACAAATCGGTGACGATCCAGGGGATCCTGGGGGATATTCTGGCGCCACTGGCTTGGCTGATGGGGATTCCGTGGGACGAAGCGCCCACCGCGGGGCAGTACATGGGCCTGAAGACGATCACGAACGAGTTCGTGGCCTTTGCTCAATTCGCCGACGCGCAGAAGGTACCCGGTGAAGCCGTTTCGTCCCGTACCGCCATCATCCTCACCTACGCCCTCGCGGGCTTTGCCAACATCGGTTCCATCGGAATTCAGATCGGCGGGCTGATGATCATGGCCCCCGAACGCCGGGCCGACCTCGCACGGCTGGGTTTTCTGGCCATGATCGCCGGGACCCTGGCCTGTAACAGCACCGGGTGCGTGGCGGCGATTTTGACGCCGATGAACACGGAACGGCCCTCGGCCGTGGTGCAAACCTTGGCCGAACCGGACGCGGCGGAGGAAATCGTGGAAGACCTGCTGACGGGCGAAGACGACAAAACCACCGCGACAGAGCCCCTCTCCCCTTGATCCCGCCGGTTCGACCTCGCCACGATCCCGCCACCCAATCTCCCGGATCCGGACGAGGACGAACGACGAACCATGATTATTGTGATGAAACGCGGCGCCGACGACGCGCAGATCGGCACCGTGACCAAAGCCATCGAAGACGCCGGCCTGAAGGTTCACCTGTCCAAGGGTGAAACCCAGACCGTCATCGGCGCGGTGGGCAATGAAGCCGCCGTGCGCAGCATCCCCTTTGAAGCGATGAACGGCGTCGAGACCGTGACGCCGATTCAGAAGCCTTATCAGTTGGCGGGCAAGGAACTGCATCCGGAGCCGAGCGTGTTTGACCTGGCGCCGGGCATCCCCATCGGCGGCAAACACATCGTCACCATGAGCGGCCCGTGCAGCGTCGAGCCCGGCGGCATCATGATGGAAGTCGCCAAGGCGCTGAAGCAATGCGGCGTGCAGGTGCTGCGCGGCGGCGCCTTCAAACCCCGCACGTCGCCCTACGATTTCCAGGGCATGGGCGAGGACGGCCTGAAGCTGATGGCGGAAGCGCGCGACGAAACCGGTTTGGCGCTCGTGACCGAAGTCATGGACCCGCGCGACGTCGAACTCGTCTGCCGCTACGTGGACATTATGCAGATCGGCGCCCGCAATATGCAGAACTTCACGCTGCTGAAAGAAGTGGGTCTGGCGGACAAGCCGGTGTTGCTCAAGCGCGGCCTCTCCTCGACCTACAAAGAGTGGTTCATGGCCGCCGAGTACGTCATGAGCCAGGGCAACCGCCGCGTCATGCTGTGCGAGCGCGGCATCCGCTCCTACGATCAGACGACGCGCAACCTGTTCGACGCCGTGGCGGTATCCGTCGCCAAAGATCAGACGCACCTGCCGGTCGTCGTGGACCCGAGCCACGCCGGCGGCGCCCGCAAATGGGTCGAACCGATCAGCAAAGCGGCGGTCGCCATCGGCTGCGACGGCCTCATCATCGAAAGCCACCCGGAACCGGCGAAAGCCCTCTCCGACGGCGCCCAGACGATCGCGCTCGATCAGGTGCCGGGACTGCTGAAGATTCTGCGTCCTATCGCGGAGGCGGTGGGGCGGACGATTTAATCTGTTCGTAGTCCCGCCTTTAGGCGGAAGAGCGACTCAACTGTCTGAGGGTTCGTCTGCATGCCTGAAGCTACCGAACCCTCCACCTATCCTTGGAAAGCCTTTGGGTACGGTTGGTTGGCGGGATCAGTGCTTCCGTCACTACTCTTTTTGTTTTGCAAACCGAGTGCCTCTTTTCGTATTTCTGACTCAAGTGCACTCCAATTCGTATACAATATCACCGTTTTCTTGACGGCAGGCCTCATTGAGCTTCTCCGGGAGGAAACAATGGTAGATGCCTCCTCCTATTTGTGGCCGATGATATTCTTGGCTTTGTGTCTCGGGCTTGTTGGAATTGCGATCTTTGTCGACAAGAGAAGAGACAAACGATCCCTATTCTGGTGTGGATTTGCGTGTGCCAGTTTTTGGCATGGGATCGCTGCTTGGATTGCGTTATTGACGATTGTTGCTATTGCCACCAGCAAATAGCGACTTCCGTCTGGAGGTTCTATCCCTCGTAGGTACCCTCATAAGCTGTGCCATTAAAGCAGTCTACGGCTTTGCTGTACCACTTGCCAACAGGAGTCCTTGTCCAAATGCTGGAGCCCACCGCGCTTCAATTCTGCCATCCCGCAAACCTCTCTCATCCCCCGGCGTAGCCTTCTTCATCGGCTGGCTATTCGGGGCAGCTATTGCGCTTTTCCCGCTCTTGATGACTTTCGCTGCGTTGCCCGGAAACGCCGTTTCGTCCGCCTTTCTTTTCCTGACCGCAGACATTTTCGGTCCGCTGGACGATAAGTGTACGCCCAGAAGGCGGTCATCGACGGACCATGTGTAGGTTCGTTTGAGGATACCATCGGTACTTTGAGTGGCGAGGCGGATTTGTTCGGTTGTAGGCCTGGGAAGACAGGTCTTGCATCAAACTCTTCCGCCTGAAGGCGGGACTACGAACGGCGCCTACACCGTCGGCGAAGCGTAGGTGTGCAAACCCCCGGCGAACCAGGGCAGGTAGCTGACCCCGAGCCACGTGACCATCACCATCAGGAACCCGATCAGGCAGGCCAGGGCGCTGACCCAGCCCTTCCAGCCCATGACCATGCGGCTGTGCAGGTAGATGGTGTACACGATCCAGGTGATGAGCGCCCAGGTTTCCTTTGGGTCCCAGCCCCAGTAGCGGCCCCAGGCGGTGTCGGCCCAGACGGCTCCGAGCATGATGCCGACGGTCAGCAGCGGCCAGCCGAGTTGGACCAGCCGGTAGGCGAATTCCTCGGTCTGGTCGAGCGTCATGAGCGGTTTGCCGCCGAAGAGGGCTTCGCGCCCGGCGAGTTTCTTGATGAGGTAGATCGCCGCGAAGACGGCCGAGATCATGAAGACGCCGTAGCTGATCAGCATCATGGTGACGTGGATGTTCAGCCAGATGCTGTTGAGCACGGCGCGCAGGGGATGGAGCCGGGTGTCGTGGAGCGGCATCATGTTGGCGCCGATGAGCGCCAGCATGCCCGCGCAAGCGGTGGCGAGGCCGAAAATGCCTTGGCGCTTGACGAGTTCGATGACGAGTCCGACGCCGAGGGCGGCCCAGGCGGTGAAGGTGATGGACTCGAACATGTTAGAAACGGGGACGTGGCCGCTCAGGTAGAAGCGTAGGCCCATGGCGGCGGTCTGGACGAGGAAGCCGACGATGAGCACCGTGGTGCCGGCGATGCGCCAGGGGGCGGCTTTGAAGAAAGCGAAGAGGCCGAAGAGGGCGGCCGCGATGCCGTAGAGCAGGGCCGCGATCTTGTAGGGATGGCTGAAAACGTAGAAGTTCAGGAGATTGCGATAGGTATCGGAAGGGTAGGCGCGGGATTTCGCGGCGAAAGTGAGGAACTCGTCGATGGCGTTGTCGAGGCCGGAGGGATCGTCGTCGAGGAAAGCGAGGGCGAAGGCTTCGTCGAGGTCGGCGGCGGCGAGTTCGAGGGGTGTGGGGCCGGCGAATCCGCTCTTGAGGGCGACGTTCTCGATCGTGGCCGCGGCGGGGCTGGCGCTGGCCTGGTCGCGGAAGCGAGACCCCAGCTCTCGGGGGGCGGCGATCCAGGAGCCATCGGTGGCGCCGGGATCGGGAATGATGGTGAATTGCTCGGGGAGGTCGAGGATCAGCCCGACCCGGTGAAAGAGCATTTCGGTGGCTTTGCGGAACGGCTTCGATTCCTTGACCTTGGCGCCGAGGAGTTTCTCTCGTGCCTGTAGGCCGGCCAGGTCGTTGTCGTAGCGGGCGGCGCGACTGATCGTGGAGGGGTCGAGGGCCGGTTTGCCTTGGCGGGTGGAGACGGATTCGAAGACGCCATCGCGCTCCACGCCGAGTTTCTTGGCCTGCATGACGGCGCGGAGCAGATCGATGAGGTCGGCGTATTCTTCCGCGTCGAGTTTGGCCGCGTCATATTCGGCCTGCAGGTCCATGAACTTGGGGTTTTCGACGATGTCCAGGGGACTGACCCATTTGCCTTCCAGGCCCATGATTTCGGCGATTCGGGGATGCTCGATGGGGAGGAATTTTGCCCGCGACCATCGCGAGGGTTCGTAGATGATGGACAGGACGGTGAAAATCGGGTCCTGGCCTTTGATTTCGGTCCGGCCGGTCAGTTCGTAGATTTTGAGGCGGGCCCAGGATGGCAAGGTTTCGTTCCATCCTTCGTGGCGCACGGCGAGGCGATGGGCTCCGGCTTCGCGCAGGGCTTCTTCGAATTCGGGCGAGTGGGGAATGGTGGACAGGCGGCTCGAATCGTCGTCACTGAGGGCGCCTCCCGTGGCGGCTCGCGATGCTGCCGGCGCTGCGAAGAGCAGGACGGCGGAGATGAGGGTGGTGAGAAGGATCGATGTCTTCATGTCGGCACCAAAAGTGAGGGTCATCGAAGATTGAGTTTTCATAAGTTCAAGCCACTCCGGCGGTTTCCCGTTCCGTTTCGGCGGATTCTGTTTCGGCGTCGCCCGTTGAACTGGCGCGAGTCTCTGGCGGGGGATTGGAGGCGTCCTCCAGTTTCCGGATGAGGCGCTGGAAATCGGCCGGGTCCGGTTCCTTGCCGAAGCGCGGCACGTAGGCCACATGAAGCGTCCGCGTCTCCTCCTCCCAAAGTCCGTGGAGCGCCCGGTAGCGCGTCATGAAGGTCATGGTGGCGCCGATGGCGATGATGGCCACGCCGAGGATGTAGAAGGGAACGACCGGTTCGCGGACGACGCTGAGGTTTGTGCCGTAAAGCGGAACTCGTTCGACGGCGGCCACGATGTAGGGGGCATCGCCGGTATCGACCTGGGTTTGCGGGACGATGGTGTAGTCCGCCTCGCCGTCTTCCTCGATGTCCAGGATGTCGCGCTCGATGGTTTCGCCGGTCGAGCGATTCGTGACTGAGAGGACAAAGCGGGCCGCGCCCGGTTCGTTCCAGTCGAGGGTTTCGAAATCGGCGTCGGCGGGGATCTGGATGTCTTCGAGAACGAACTGGATAGTCTCGTCATGCTCGGGCATGGCGGCGGCCAGTTGCTTGTCGAGGAAAACCCAGGCCTC
This sequence comes from Sumerlaeia bacterium, assembly GCA_040219255.1. Lineage (GTDB taxonomy): Bacteria > Sumerlaeota > Sumerlaeia > SLMS01 > JAHLLQ01 > JAVJSW01. The sequence goes on along the minus strand of JAVJSW010000053.1, from coordinate 8,495 downwards.
GCCGGGAATGCCGTCCGCGTTCCAGGAGATGAGGACCGCGGGATTCTTGGGAACGTTGGATGCGGAGAAGGGTTCGAGTCCGCTGTCGTTCTCATTGGTGGCGGCTTCGCGGACGCGGAAGTCGGGATAGAATTTGTGGACGTGATAGGTGACCGTGGCGTCGCGCGGCGTGGCGATGAGCCGGCCTTCGGCGAACGGTTGCAGGGGAGTGGCGCTGCTGTAAAGGCGCCAGGAATCGCCCGGATTCTCGCCATCCACTTCGAGGAACAGGTCCTCGTCGCCAACCTGGACACGTGTACCGGGGCCCGCGTCGGTGACGGCGATGCGCTCGCCGGTGACGGCGTCGCGCACGTCGAAATTGACGCGATAGAAGCCCGGATCGTCGATCTTGAAGTAGCCGGCCTGGTGGTACTCCAGGTTGCCGATGCGCAGGCTGTGGTTCATGTCCAGCTTGGCCACTCGGACGTTTCCGGTGGCTTTGTCGCGGACTTGCAGGAGCGTGGAGAAATACTCGGGCTGGTTGCTGTTGGGGTGGAGGACCTCATCGAAGTCGAGCACTTTGATGTCGAAAGGCACGGACAGTTCGCGCAAATTTGTCGCGCTGACGGCTTGGTCCATGAAGCGGGGCGCGTAAATGTTGCTAAGCGTTTGGCCTTCCTGGGCGAAGAAGCGGCCTTCACTGAGAATGAGGCCGTTGCGTTCCATCACGATGCGAACGAGGCCGGCGATCAAAATCACCACGATGCCGGTGTGAATGACGGTGGGCCCGATGCGTTGCAGGAGGCCCTTGTGAGCGAAGAAAGCGTTCCCGTCCTCGTGGGTGCGGGTGAAATCTTGGCGCAGGACGGCGCGGATGTGCTCCAGGCCGCTGGGAACCTTGAGGCTCGCGCGGCCGCGAGGCAGGCGATAGAAGCGCGGGTCGCGCTGGAAGTCGCGTTTCCACCAGATGCGTGCACTCATTTTGGTCACTGGCCAAGTCGAGATGACGAACTGGAGAAAGAAGATACCCAACAACCAGAAGAACCACCAGGCGTTGAATACGCGGGCTTTGGCTAGTGGAATCGCATTATCGCCCCAGTCCGAACTGGCGGCGTAGTGCATCGTCCCATAGACGCAAACGGCGGCGATGACGGAGAGCAGGAAGAGACCCATCTTCAATGAAGTGAAGGCTTTCCAGATCTTGTTCATCCCTCGGTCCAGGTTGCTTTGGGGTGGCTGAGATGCCGCGCCGTTGTCAGACGCCGCGTCGATCTCAGCCGTCCCGTTCGATTCCGTACCCATGCCCGCTCCGTTCGGTGAATGGTAAGCTCCGGGGACGAAGGTCCCGCCTGAGAGCGTTCAAGAAACGTACCGTTTGGCGGGGGCACGGCAAGCGAAACCGGAGGGGGTCTCGCCGTGGGCAGCAGTCAGAGCCCCTGGGACTCATGCAACTGCAACCCGAAGGGTTTTGGTGGTTGCCATACTCATCGCGAGACGGCTTCATCCATAGAGTCACCTGACCAAATCAGGGTCCGTCCCAGTGCGCTTGATCCGTCGCGCCCTTGGTTTCTGGAATTCTAGGAAGAGCCGATACGATGTCTCTTGATTGTTTGTCCCAACACCCGCGCCCCACAAGACTGGCCTTGGCATCGATCCTTGTGCTGGCTGGACTGATTGCTCCGGGCTTGGCCGCTGCCAAGGAAATCGTCGTCACCACGATTCAGGACGAGATGAACCACGGCGACCTGCCGGAGGTTTCCTTTCGCGAGGCGGTCGAAGCCGCCGAACCGGGCGATACGATTCTGTTCGATGCGAACCTCAATGGCCAAGCCATCGTTCTCGACCGTTTCCTCCGTGTGAACAAGACGTTGGAGATCCTTGGCAACGGGGTGGGTCAGACTATTTTCACGACCACGCTCCAAAGCGGTGGCAGCCGCATTTTCTACATTACGCCGGGGCCGGGCGAAGTTATCGAGTTGGAAGGCATCACGCTGGGACCGAGTGCGAACCTTGGCCTTTCGATTTCGGGTGAAAGCGACGGAAGCGGCGACGTGAGCATGACCTGGGTCGAGGTCACCGGCAACGGCAGCACGGGAGTCCGAGTCGAGTCCTCCTTCAGCGGCATGCTTCGCTTTGACAGTTGTCTCTTTTCCAACAACGGCGGCCCGGGGCTCAGCGTCGCGTTTACGGCGACACCGCAGGACTGCCTGGTCCTGAACAGCACCTTTTTTGGCAATACGTCGGCCGATAACGGGGCCGTTTCTTCCGCCGCGGCGAACGTGCGGTTGCTGCACTGTACCATCACCGGCAACACGACAACAAATCCCAATGGAGCCGCCGTGGTCTCTTACGCGGAGACTCTCAGCATCGGAAACTCCATCATCGCCGGCAACATCGGGGGGAGCCACCCCGACATCGCGAAGAATTTCGACTTCACCGGCGACGGCGATTTCGCCAGCCTTGGTGGCAACGTGATCGGTGTGCAGGACAATCTCGAAACGTTCATCGACGGAGAGAACAGCGATCAGGTTGGGACAACGTCCTCGCCGCTGAATGCCATATTGGGAGCTTTGGCCGACAACGGCGGACTGGTAAGGACGTGCGCGCTGCTCGAAGGCAGCCCGGCCATCAACGCGGCGCTGGTGCCACAACTCGGCATAGGCGCGGATGAACTCGTGGATGCCTATGTGGAGCTTTTTCAGCGGATCGGCGCGGCGGATGCTCGCGGCTTTCATCGCAACATCGATGGCATCGACGTCGGGGCCTTTGAATTGCAGAGCCGCACCGTGATACTGGAGAGCCGCGAAGACGACCTGATCGATCCGCTCATCAACGAATCGTACAACCTGCGGTCGATTTTCGAGAACTCGCCCGAAGACTCCGTCCAGACTGTCGAATTGCCCCTGGCCCGGCGTATCACACTCGGCGAGGTCGATCCCTTCGTGATGCGCAACCCACTCCAGGTCGCCGCGCCCGGCGGCAGCCTCAACACCGTCGTGGGCCCTCGCCTTATCGTTAGCCGCTTGGCCAGAGGCGAGCCCACCGTCATCAAGGGGTGGGAATTGCAGCCCGAAGGTTCCCGGCCTCGATACGGCGGCATCATTGAACACCAGAGCACGCAGAGCGAATTGCGCCTGTTTCAGAACAATCTGAGCGGAGCCGATGGAGAACTGGGCGGTGCGCTCGGGCTGCGTCCCGGCACCCGCGCCCACGTCCAGAGTTGCCTCTTTCACAGCAACGACAATGGGTACAACTCCGGCGCCCAAGAACCGCCGCCGGCATACGGCGGGGCGATCTGGGTTGGCGAGGGCGCTGAACTGGTGCTTGCCAATTCGACCCTCCAGGGCAATGGCAAGGGCGACTTGACCGCCTATGGCGGCGGTATCGGCATCGCCGCCGGTGGCGATGTGACCGTGATCAACAGCACGATTGTGGGCAATTCCTCGCAACATGGAGGCGGAGGCATCTTTGTCATGGACCCTTCCGCCACCGTGCGTATCGGCAACACGATCGTCTTCGGAAACGATGTTCTCGATGACGACATGACAAACGACGTTTCTGGACCGCTGGTCTCCCTCGGCCATAACATCGTTCACGATGCAGGGACGAGCGGCCTGGTCGAGGGCGAGAACAATGACATCGTCAGCACCTTTCCCAACAGCATCGACGTCGGGATGGACAGCACAGCCCGGGCGGACAATGGCGGGCTCCTGGAAACAGTCCTCATCAACGACACCGGTCCGCCGGTCGATTCGGGCGATTCGGCCCTCGTGACCCAGTTCTTCCTTGAGGGTCCCGACGAAGCGGCGCCCTTCAACGACCAGCGCGGGACTGGCTTTCCGCGCATCAAGAACGGCACCGTGGACCGTGGCGCTTTCGAGGTCCAGGCGACGCCGACACCCACTCCCACACCTACGCCGACTCCAACCCCGACTCCCACTCTGACGCCGACCTTGACGCCGACGCCCACGCCATCACCGACGTTGACTCCTACTCCGACAGCGACCCCAACCGCAACGCCGACAGCCACTCCTACTCCAACGGTGACTCAGACGCCGACACCCACACAGACACCTACTGCCACGCCAACCCCAACACCGTCCGCGACTCCTACCCCTGAAGAAGCCACACAGCCAATTCTGGGAACGCGTCCGGTGACCGGCGCCGATGACGTGAACGATGACTTTGTTGTGGATGTCGCCGATGTGATCTCTGGAATGTAGGCCTCGTCAGTCCTTCCGCCTCAGGTATTCTCCTCGCCCAGGTCCTCGTCCTCTTCGTCTTCAAGGTCGAGGGCGCCGCCGCCCATGAACAGGCTGAGCATTTGCGTAACCGCTTCCTGGACGCGGGGGCGGTCGGGCAGGCCCAGCAGCTTCATCCGCACCCGCCATTGGACGTCGCCGAAATCAACGCTGAGGATCGGGAGCGATGGCGATTCGGCAGCGAATTCCACCATGGCGTCGATGGCCTGGATGCTGGCCCTGCTGCCCTCCAATTCCATCTCCAGAACCCCCGGCCGGAAGTGGGCGTAGCCGCATTCGGCGCTGGCCGGCGCTCCATCGGCGGCCTGCACGCGGACGAGAACGCGGCTGTCGGAGGGATCCGGCGTGACGCGGTCGGGGATGGTAAAGAGCGGGTCGGAGCGCTTGGCGTATTCGGCTTTGCAAGCCTTACCCAACTCGTTGACGTTTTTCTGTACCGCGAACACGACGGTGAAGAACGCCCCGATCGCCACGACGAGCAACCCGCCGCACGACAGCAGGACCTTGCCCATTGTGCCGGCCCCGCCGATTATCCAGCTGATCAGCACCAGTGGTAGCACCACGGCCAGCAGGAACGTCAGGACGCCCTTGATCGCGCCTTTCTTCTTTGCGCTGGCAACGACGTCGCCGAGCGCCATGCGTTCGCCTTCTGGCACAGGGCGGAGATAGGAGCCGTGGGGGGATTGACAGCCGTCGGCGGTGGGGGAGGGGAAGGGCCAAGGGGTGGACATGGATTCGGTGTTCCTTTGGATAGTGAATCGGTTCAGTGAGGTCGCGTCAGTTCCTCGTAAATATGACGCCAGAGCCCTTCCGCGCGACCTTTGTGGCTGGAGAGGAACCCGCCAAAGCGGCCCCGGGTCTCGCGCGCGACGATGCCCCATTCGTGTCCGCCGACGGTGCTGAAGATGCGCAACGATGCCGTCTGGGCCGTGTGCTGAACCTCCATCCGGACATCCGCGGCGGCGAGGCGAATGCGTGTCGAGCCGGTTTCCAGCAAGAACCAGCCAGGGCGCAGGCACAGCATCCCCTGATCGTCTTCGAAGGCTTTCATCCGATTGTAGGTGTGGGACTCTTCGATCTTGAGGTGGAGGCAGCCTTCATCGGGTTCGAAGAGGCGCCCCGGTCGGCGGCGCAGCTGGCGGGCGGCGAGCTTGCCCGCGAGCAGGCTCTGCACGAGCCAGAACAGCATGCCGCCCAGCATTCCCAAGCCCGCCACCGCGCCGAGGCCCGCCTCGACCAGTTTGTTTTCCGGCGCGATTTTCTGCGCCAATGGCTCGGCCACGAACAGGAGCAGGAAACCGACGACGAAGCAGGCGAGAAAGGTTATGATTCCAGCGTTGCCCCGCAGAACGAAGTTGCGGCGCTCGCCAGGCGGCAGCAGTTCGATCAGCGAGCCCGTCTGCGGGTTTTCGACGCGGGGCGGCGTGCCGGGCAGGAGGCCGAGCGGCGTGCGGTCGTCGCGGCGGATTTCCGCTTTCCGGGCCAATTCCGTGGCGTCGATCATGTCTGGCAGAAGCGCCAGGAGGCGTTCGCGCTCGCCGGGGTGGAGGCGCGCGTGCTTGATTTTGGCCGAACCGGGCGAGAGATGCACCGAGCGCGCCATGGCCGGGCCGCCTCCGGCGCTGACGTCTTTCAGGAAGAGGTAAGCGGGAGAACCGGCTTCGTCCCGCGGGTCCGTCGAAATCTGGATCACGACATAGGCGTTGTTGCCATCAGCTCGCGAGACCGGCGGCGGCATGCGAAAGCGCGCGATGGTGGGGGCGTCTGCCGCCTGGAGGGCCGCCATCACCGGCTGCAATCCATAGGGGTGGAAGTAGGCTTCGCGAACCCGCGCCCAGCGCAGGTCGGGCCCCCGCCCATAGGTGACCCGGAACGCATCGGAGCCCACCACCAGGAATCCCACGGCGACCAGCAGGCCGGTGCGCAGAAGCCACCAGGCGAGGCCAAGGCCAGTGGCGACCGTCAGGCCTTCGGAGGCCAATCGCGGGATCAAGGCCCCCTTGCCGAAGGTCTCGTAGGCGACACCGTAAGACACACACAGCAGCGTCGAAACCAGCAACAGCAGCCACACGCGGCAGACGATCATTTTCGGCTGCATGCGCAAGAGCAGGACGTAGCCCAGGATCGGTCCGAGGAGCGGGGCCATGACGCGCCAGACGGCGATCATTGGGCTCGAACTGTTCTCCGCCGCGACGCCGGTGAACCATCGCGCCGCCAGGCCAGCGAGAATCATGGCTCCGATGATGAGCATCATGCCCTTGGCGAACCCACGCCCGGAGGAGCCTTCGGGGCGATAGCGGGGGCGTCCGTGGAACGGCGCGAAACCTGCCGGAGCCATTGGTGGAGGTGCCTGTACAGGAATGGGAGGGGGCATCATGTCAGACATGGCGGTGGCTTTCGACAATAAGATCGAGCGTGAAGCAAACAGGTTTTCGGCGAAGGAATTGGAACGGCTCAAGCCAGAACTGCTCGAAAAGGAATTGCGCGAGCCCACCAGTCTAGGCACAGTTCCCAGTTGATTTCCAGAAAACCAATCCTTCTGGCCCCCTCGTCATCACCCTTCAAGGAGCCCCACCCAATGACCGTCAGCGAAGCCCCCCAGTCCGGAACCGATCTCGCCCCCCTGAAAGCCTACATCGGCGGCCAATGGGTCGAATCCGACGCCCAGGCCTATGAGGACGTCACCGATTCCGCCACCGGCGAAGTCATCGCTCGCTGCCCTTTGGGCGGACGCTCGGACGCCGAGCGCGCCGTGGCCGCCGCGGCCAAAGCCTTTCCCGCCTGGCGCGACACTCCGGTGCAGAAGCGCTGCCACATCCTCTTCGAATTGCGCCAGCGCATGGTCGCCGCCCAGGACGAGCTGGCCGCCAGCCTCTCGCGCGAACACGGCAAGACCGTGCCCGACGCCGCCGGCGAAGTCCGCCGCGCCATCGACATGGTGGAGTTCGCCGCCGGGACCTTTGCCCACATGAAGGGCGAGTCGCTGCTTGATATTTCCTCGGGCATCGATTGCGTGTCCCATCGCATGCCGCTGGGCGTGGTGGCGGGCATCACGCCCTTCAATTTTCCGATGATGGTGCCGATGTGGATGCTGCCGCTGGCGATCGCGCTGGGGAACACGTTCGTTTTGAAACCGAGTGAAAAAGACCCGCTGACCATCATGATGATCGCCCGGATGCTGGACGAAATCGGCCTGCCCCCCGGCGTGCTGAACATGGTGACCGGCGGGAAGGAACTGGGCGAGGCGCTCTGCACCCTGCCGGATGTGAAGGCCGTTTCCTTCGTCGGTTCAACCCCGGTGGCCAAGGCCGTCCACGCCAAGGCGTCGGCCCATGGCAAGCGCGTCCAGGCGCTGGGCGGGGCGAAGAATCACGCTGTGGTGTTACCGGACGCGGACCTCGAGAAAACCGTTCAGGCCTTGACGGCCGCCGCCTATGGCTCCGCGGGTCAGCGCTGCATGGCCATCAGCGCCGTCGTCGCCGTGGGAGACATTGGCGATCCGCTCGTCGAGGGTCTCGCCAAGGAGGCGGCGAACCTGCGGCTCGGCGCCGGATGCCGGGCCGAGAGCGAGATGGGCCCCCTGATCACCGCCGATGCCCGCGATCGCGTCCGGGGTTATCTGGGCAAAGGCGTGGACGAAGGCGCCACCCTCGTCGTCGATGGACGTCAGCGCGGCCCCCAGGGCGACAACACAGCAGGCGGACACTTTATCGCCCCGAGCCTTTTCGACCGCGTAACGACCGAAATGTCGATCTACCGCGACGAAATCTTCGGCCCGGTGCTGGTGGTGCTGCGGGCGAAGTCGCTCGACGAGGCGCTTGAAATCGTAAACGGCAACGCCTTTGGCAACGGCACGGCGATCTTCACGAATTCGGGCGGAGCGGCCCGGCGCTACATGCGCGAATGCACCGTCGGCATGGTCGGCATCAACGTCCCGATCCCCGTACCCATGGCGAACTTCAGCTTCTGCGGCTGGAAAGACAGCTTCTTCGGCAGCCTCCACGCCCACGGACCCGACGCGATCCAGTTCTACACGGAAACCAAAGTGGTGACCGAGCGATGGTTCAGCAGCGACCCCGGCGAAGGTGGGATTCGCAAGTGGGGCCTGTAAGGGGCAGGAGGAGTGAGGTCCCCCTCTGTACGAACCGGAGACATCGGTAACAGATCGATCCGGCAACATCGGTAACACTTTCCGGAGACAGGGGTGACAGCATCTTCAGGATGGCTCGCCAGGAGGACACCTGGTCATGCCGT
>JAVJSW010000052.1:0-2055 GCA_040219255.1 Sumerlaeia bacterium | reverse complement strand
CCCCCGGCTTCACAACCGGCGCGAAGCGAACGCACTGGCAGGCGGCTGTCGCCCGGCAGGAGGTCAGCGGACTCTCGGCCGCCGCCTTCTGCCGCGAGCAAGGCCTGAGTTATCAGTCGTTTATCTCTTGGCGCAAGCGCTTTGCCACCGAAGGGCGGGGCGATGCAGGACCTTCTCAAAGTAATCTCCCCGGTTTTCTCCTCAGCTTCAGCAGCCTCAGCTGGCGGGTCTCAAAATGTAGGTCCACCCCATATCTTACCAGATTTGCACAATGATCGACGAGTCAAATCAAGTCGAGAAGAATCGAAAGTAAAAGATTGGCGAAGAATTGTTCAGGCGCGCCTTGCCTCCACGCCAGAAGGACAAGTACCACCACGGCTCCCTCAGGAGGCCAATTGCTGGAATGCTTATACCGCGCTTGCCCGAAACCCCCAATCACCCCGAAAAGATTCGTCCTACGCCGCCTCCCGATGATACTCGCGGATCAAGCCTCCCAGCTTCTGGCGGCATTGGATTTCGCCAATTGTCTGCACCCGGACTCCCGGCTCAAGAACTTCGTTCGCCATGCCCACGCCCCGGTGCGGCCGCTCCGTATTGTAATGCTCTACCCAAGTCTGGACGATGTGATGAAGTTGCCACTCGCTCAGGCAGACGAAATGGTTCAAACATTCGCGCTTCAGCGAACCGATAAACGCCTCGGCGAAAGCATTGGCTTTGGGCGACTTAGCCGGAATTTGGATGACTTCGGCCCCTTCCGATTTCCAGAACTCCTTCATCGCCTCTTTGGGAAACTTGCAGTCGCGATCACGAATCAGAAACCGCGGCTCCACGCCTTCATCCTGCAGCCACATCGCCGCGTTGCGATTCTGCTGCATCACCCAATCGTGAGTCGGATGAAAAGTCGGCGGGCTGAGAAACACGCGCCGCGACCCCAAGTGTATAAACGCCAGCACATGAGCCTCCACCCGGCCCCTCCACGTCAGGATCGGCTTTGTGAAGAAATCACAGGCAATCAGACTTTCCATGTTTGCTGCGATGAACTGCTGCCAAGGGATGGGCTGCGTCCCGCCGCCTTTGCTGGGGCGCGGCGTTGGGCGAAATTCCTTCAACATCCGGCTGACCGTCGCTGGCGCCAGAACAATGCCCAGCTTCTTCAGTTCCCCAACAATACGCCGGTAGCCCCATGCCGCGTTCTCGCGTGCCAGGCGAGCCACCAGATCGCGTATCTCCTGAGCAATCGGCGGCCTCCCCGCAGCCTTCTGCTTCTTGCCCTTCGAGCGATCCAAGAGCCAGCGCCGGTAGGTCCTCGGCAAGACGACGAACAAAATGTCCGTCACTTGGTGGTCGAACCCGGCCCCCACGGCCAGAAGCTGATCGCGCTCTGCCGGAGTCGGAACAATGCGCTCCGCGTCGATACGCGCGCGAAGAATCTCGAGTTGAACCTCCAGGAACCGCAGACGCGCGTTGTATCGCGGCATCAGGAAGCGCTCGGCGAAGAGATGAAAAAGAACGAGAAAATGAGCGGCCATGGCTTTGGGGCGGGTTCTGAGGAAGGATTGGGTGGGCTCGTCAAAGGAAGGGTGGAGGGTCGGCAAGGGCGGAGCAAGTAAAGTTAGAGGCGTGACAAAGAGGCGTCATAATAGCGAATCCCGCAAGCGCACCTGCTTGAATCGCAGGTGCTCTTGAGAGCCGCAGAAAAGACGGCGAAAGCTCGTGAAATCGACCATTTCCGAGGTCAATTGGGTGGCCGCACGACGAGAATTGATTGCGCCTATCGGTCTGTGCACATACGACTGATACTAGGGAAGATAATCAGGTGGCGTACAATTAAGGACCCCCTGAAAATAGCCCTCAATCCATGGGAATTCCAGACCAGCTAAGGAGGGACGCCAAGTGGATACTTCGACGTCGAAATAACCGCAAAATCCAGAGCCCCTGCCTGCATCGCAGGTGCGCTTGGAAGAGTTGCTACTTTGGCTTTCGTACGGCCTCGTAAATCTCGAGGTGTCAAAGGTCTAAAAATTCGCGAAAACCCTGCTTTGGGAGCAGGGGGTC
>JAVJSW010000051.1:0-4852 GCA_040219255.1 Sumerlaeia bacterium | reverse complement strand
TAACCGCAAAATCCAGAGCCCCTGCCTGCATCGCAGGTGCGCTTGGAAGAGTTGCTACTTTGGCTTTCGTACGGCCTCGTAAATCTCGAGGTGTCAAAGGTCTAAAAATTCGCGAAAACCCTGCTTTGGGAGCAGGGGGTCGTGAGTTCGAGTCTCACCACCCCGACCAGTTCTAACTCACGTTACTGCAACGATCTGCTTCGAGAGGTCCTTGGGCCTCCTGGTCGGTGTTTGCCGTGGAGTTGCAAGAAAGTTGCAACACCATGCGCGGACGCTGGCCTCGGAGACCCGCTTCGATGGGCTCAATGACGAGCCGACGGTACACGTCCAGCGCGTGTTCCTGACGGGTCCTCTCGGCCTTCGTGAACGTCGCCAACCGCCGGGGCTTGTAGGACATGTCGCTCACGGTCTTTGCGGCGTGCCCCACGTACTGCTCGAACAGCGCGGTCTGGAGACCACAGTCCTCGCAGAACGTGACCAGGCAGTTGCGCAGGTCCTTCGGCGGCCAAGTCACGTCCGAGTTCCAAGCACGACGGCAGTCGCGGACGCGCCGCGAGTACGCCTTGTGGTCCTTGTACCCGCGTCCATCCGAATCGACCACAACGTGCCCGGCGACATCGACGACCCCGCGCTTCTGCTCGCGCAGGCAGCGGTGTTCGTGAGCCCGCCGGAGGGCATCGAGGACACGTCCGCAAACCGGGATGGTGCGTTCGCGGTAGTCGTTCTTGATGACGCCTGAGATCTCGATGATGCCCCGGTCGAGATCCACCTTGTCCCAGGTCAGCCGCAAGGCTTCCTGAAGTTGGAGCCCGGCCAGCCCCTGAAGGGCGGGTCCGACTTCCATCCACGGGCGGTTGTCCCGGATCCAGTCGACGAACTCGCCGACATCTTCCAGAAGCACATCCGACGTCTCGCGCACCGGTGTCCCATCGCTGCCGAGCCCCGCCGCAATGTCCTTGAGTTCGTACTCGCGTGCCATGAAGCGGGATGTCTGGCGCAGCGGCTGCGTTGGGATTCGGATCGTGTTCGGGGCCTTCTTCCCCAGCGACGTGATGTACGACCTCACCATCGTCCTCGTCACCTGAGCCCAGGTCAGACACAGGGGGTGGTTCGTCGCCAACCAGTCGACGAACTTCGCGGCGTCGTCGAGCCATTGCTGGCGCGTCGCCACCCGCCGCGAAGCATCGATGGTCATCATGAAGGCGTCGGCCAGGGAGATCTGGCGACCTTCAGCCTCGCGTTCGAGACCGTAGGCCCTTCTGGCCGCGGTGATCGCCTCATCGAGGCTTTCGGCCCTGACGCGACGCCGCAGGTAACCCCCTGAGCCGCGCAGCCTGGCCTCGAAGAGATTCGCATCTGCTCGTGACTGGTACATGGTCAGTTCGGCGAGGGCGGACATCTGCTTCCACTTCCTCGACTTCTTCGATCCTTTCATCTGGTTTCTCCTCGGGTTGGATCCCCGAGGCACGCTGACGCCGCTCTACTGCCAGGGCGTCGGCCTCAGCGGCAACCAGAGCCTGGCCGCTGTAGCAGCCCCCATGGGCCCGCAACCCCGCCGCCGTCAGCCGCGCCAGCCAACGGCGCCCGAAGACCTCCAGCACCCAATGGCGCGGGTACCAGACGTTCGGGTCGATGGTGATGGGCTGGTTCGACTCGGTCATCATGGCCTCGGATTTCAACTTCCGGGGCCATCATAGACTACTCGACAGATCTCAGCACGATGTGGGAGGGGCTTGATTGAAGAGAGCCGTCCTCAAGGGAACCGCCTCTTGTCCGGGAGGGGGCCGCGCTCATGCCCTATAGATACGGAAGACCAGGGCGGCATCGTTCGCACACCCTGGTCAGGCCAACATGAAGAGGAGGCACCCTCACCATGTCAGACCCCGTATCTACGAAGCCAAACCCCAAGCCTGCGTGGAGAGACTGCCTCTCCGCCTTCGATGCCGCCGCTGCGGACGCCTACCTCCCGGATCCGGCCCTCTGGCGACCCAATGGCTCTCCCATCGAAGCGTACCGACTGAAGCCTTACCTGGTTGAGTACCCAGGTGCCCCTCTGGTCGCGCTCGTGCTCTCCGAGGAGTGGGATGAAGAGAGGCGGCAACTCTGGCTCGAACGTCTTCGGGATCCTCACACCGGGAAGATTCGGCCTCGCGGCATGATTCGGGGCCTTTCAGACGCAGTAGCTAGCCGACTGGCCGTCCAGTTCCGGAGACTGGTTCCTGAGCGCTGCATCGACCGTAGCTTGGGAATGGCCCTGATGTTTCCGTCCTTGAAGGTGATTGACGAGAAAGCCGCCCTCAGCGTGTTCAGCAAGTACATCAAGAGAGTTGAACGGTGGTGCAGGAAGAGAGGGGCTGAGATTGCGGGCTACCGCGGCATGGAGCGTGGCCCCGACGGCTGCACGATTCACTTCCACGTCTGGCTCTGGGTGTCTGACCCGAAGCTGCTGAAGGACGTGCACCAGAAAATTGAGGATGAGTGGCCTGCGGCGGCGGGCTACAAACGCCGGGAGAGCACCGCAACAGACGTGCAGGCCATCCAAAGCGAAGCCAGCTTGCATTGGTTCCTCCGCTATCTGGCGAAGCCGGAGTCCAAGCAGGACATCTCGGGGGTCCACCCCGTTGCCCCCATCCGGAAGCAGAACCTGCCCATTGCTGAGCCCCAGATGGAAGAGGTTGATCTTCCACAGGCCAGGTTCCTGAAGGAGGAAGTGAATAGGACCTTGGATCGAAGGAACGACCCATCCCCGCGGCGCATGATCTTCAACCTCCCCCGAGTGGAGTGGGAGAGGATCAAGAGGGAGAGCTACGAGCACCGTCAGGGCCCTACGCCGTCGGAGGACTTTGCGAACAAGGTCCGGGCTGCGGAGTTGGGCGACGACTGGTGATCCAGCGGACCACTATGCCTACAAGACGAATGGGATGAACCCAGGCCCCCCGGAGACCCGATGAGGGCACACTTGAAGACCCTCTGGTGATCACCCGAGGAAGACAGGCTTGAAGACCATCCTATGCCCCCCTTGAAGACGCTGTCAACGATCACATCATTTGACCCTCCCATGTTCAAAAGTGTGACCCCCCTATGCTCAAAAGTGTGACCCGCCTCGGGGGCGAGTCGGCGGCGGGGGGGCTGGGGTTTTTCTCTGCGGTCCTCCTTTCGGCGGGCGTGGTGGTGGGGGGCGGAGCGGAGGCGAGGCCCCCCCCCACCACGCACGTCATGTTTTCTTCGTTTTGCGCTCGCGTTGGCGGTAGCTCTCGCCCTCCAAGATCAGCAGGTGGCTGTGGTGCGTCAGGCGGTCCAAGGCCGCGCTGGCCATCAGCGGGTTGCCGAACACGCCCGCCCATTCTTCGGGGGCGCGGTTGCTGGTGAGCAGGATCGACCGCCGTTCGTAGCGCTCGCAGATCAGGTTGTAAAGATCCTCGGCGCCCTGCGGCGTCAGCGGCGTCAGGCCGAAGTCGTCGAGGACGAGAAGGTCGCACGCCGTAAGCTTGCCGAAGAGCCGATGATAGGTGCCGTCGGCGCGCGAGGCGTTGATCTTGCCGGCCAACGCGCCGGCGCCCTGGCAGAGCACTTTCTTGCCGCGGCGCACCGCTTCGAAGGCCAGCGCCATGGCCAGGTGGGTCTTGCCGGTGCCCGTCGGGCCGGCCAGCAGCAGGTTCTCTCCCCGTTCGATCCAACGGCAAAGGGCCAGTTCGCCGAGCAGGCTTTTCGGCGCCCTCGGCGCGGCGGAGAAGTCGAACCGCGCCAGCGTTTTCGTCTCGTCGATGCGGCCTTCTCGAAGGCTCCGCGCCATGCGGCCCCGTTCCCGCCGGTCGATTTCGTCGTCGAGCAGGAGCGCCAGGAACTCGGTCGCCGAGAGGTCCTTTTCCTGGGCCTGGCGAGCGCGATCTTCCAGCGTCTCGGCCATGCCGCCCAGACGCAGTTCCTTGAGTTTTGGCATCAGCGGATGCGGTTTCATGGGCGGCCTCCGTCGAAGAACTGGGCCGTTGGGCGGGCGAAGCGGAACGCCTCTTTCGACGGGACGGGGTATACTTCCAGCTGATCCAACGGCGCGCTGTCGAGCCCCGACGCCAGGATCGCTTTCACCCGCCGGTACGTTCCGTCGCCGTAATGCAGCGCCCGGCGGCAGGCCCGCTCCAGCCGCTCCCGGCCATGCTTCTCGCCGAGCCGCAGCAGCGCGTGAACGCCGCCTAGGCGGTCCTGCACGTGGTCGGATAAAAGCTCCGTCACAACTTTATGGCAGGCCTCGCCGACTGCCTCCGCCCGCTCGCGGCAGCGCTCCGGCGGGTTCTCCAGCCAGGCCCGCTTGCCTTCCGGATAGTGCTCCAGCCGTGTCTGGCGCTCGCCGCGCCGCTCGGCTTTTTCGTGGGTCACCAGCAATGTTGTTCCTGCGTAAACCTCCACGATGCGCTGCCCGATATACACGTCCACCTGCTCGCCCACATGTTTATGGGGGACGGAGTAGTAGGCGCCATCGACCGTCACGTGACAGTCCGCAGCGACGCGGCACTGGGCCGCCGAGAGCCACTCGAACTCCTCGGCCGGCAAGGCGATGAGCGCTTCCTGTTCCTCCTGAAAGCGCGCCAGCGGCTGCTCCTTCGTGGTCCCGTGGACGCGCACGCCCGCCTGCTCGCGCACCCAGCGCAGCCCCGCCTCGTTCATCGCCGCGAGGTCCGTAAACGTCCGCCCGGCCAGCAGGCTCCGCTTCACATAATGCACGCCCGACTCCACCTTCCCCTTGTGGCGCGGCGTGCGCGGGCGATTCGCGCTGATCACAAAACCATAGTGCCGCGCCAGGCGCCGGTAGGGTTCGCCCAGCACCGGATCGTGCACCTTATGCGCGATCACCGCC
>JAVJSW010000050.1:0-5647 GCA_040219255.1 Sumerlaeia bacterium | reverse complement strand
CGGCTGGATTGCCCGTTGCCAAGATCAGTTGGGCGGGGAATAAGCAGCCATGAGCGCGAAACGGACGACGACGACGCGAGACGTGCGGAGGATTTTGCTGGCGGCGACGGCGGCGCTGGCGCTGGGCGCGCTGGCGACGCTGGACGCGGGCAACCCGCCCCCGGCCCCGGACCCGGAGCCCCCCGCGGACACCGAGCCCGACCCGGAGCCGGAACCGGACCCGTGCTATGACAAGGTCGGGAACAAAGTGCCGTGTCCCGACGGGGAAAAGACCCCGGGCGAGGAGACGGAACCCGAAGAAGACCCCACGCCCATCCCGGACCCCGAGCCGGAACCGGAACCGACTCCGGAAGAGGATCCGACGCCCACACCGGAGCCCGAGCCTTCTCCGAGCCCAGAACCGGAGCCGACGCCAGAGGACGATCCGACTCCGACGCCGCAGCCGTCACCGACGCCCTCCCTTTGCTACGACGAAGCGGGCAATGTGATCGAGTGTGAGACGACCTACCCAGTTCCGGGCGCCACGCCGACCCCTGGTCCTGGCCCGTCGCCCACCCCAACCCCCACAGGGCCGACGGAGCTGCCGCCCCACGGCGATCCGACCCCGACACCGGAGCTTACGCCTCCGGGGCCTGATGGGGCACCTGATGCAGGAGATTCCGAAGCTGAAACAGAGTGCTGCGGTCTGGTGAGGCAAAATGGGACTCTGGTAGCGTCAATCGAGAAGGACGGACAAGAGTACGGGAAGCCGAACTCGATTGCACTGTCTCAGAGGTTGGACAATTGCGAACGATGGAAGAAAGATCAAAACACCAATGGAAGGATGTTCCGCCGCTTCTCGATCTCAGGCGCAGGTGACTTAGATGTCTGTTCCCGAAATCCCAGCATGTCTCACGCAAATGACACCAAATACGATTTCATTAGTACTCTGGGAGAGACCGCTCAATTAGACAATACATTGACAGCCTTGATCGCCCGCCCCGATGAATGCGCTACGTATTCAATCATGGGAAAGGCTACGGATATCAAGCCAACGGACTCAGATTGTTTTGTTCAGGATTCATCGGTGATCACTGAGCAAAGGCTCCTAACTACATGGGCCCCAATGAGGATGTTCAAGCTCGAGGCGGACGCCATCATCACATGCGATTACGTGCGGCTTGCGCCTTTCGTAAATCGCTTCTTCGATGGCGGCAAGAAGGCGGAGACGAAAGTTGCCGTCCGCATTCAGGCGGCCGATATAGAGCTTGGTGAACCTCTCAAGGCATCGGTTGTTAGATGCAACCCTGCTGGACCAAATGATCCCACGACAAATGTGTACTACACGGACGAGGTAGTCTACAGAAGCTCAAGTGTCCGATACGAGGACATTCCAGACAGTGAAATAGATTGGCTGACACGTTCAGAGTGTGCTTCGTCCCTTGGCGATGGCATTCCACTCTGCTACAGGAAGATAGGTTCAAACCCGTGGAATCAATACGCGCGCTGCGCCCAGCAACTTGACTGTGATGACTCATACAATATTATATTCGGACGCAATGGCGAGAATCAGATCGTCGTGACAATGAATGGCAAGGCGGACAATTCTTGTCAAATTGGAAGCCCCGACGTGGACTACAAATTCAAAGTATGGTTGAAGGCCCGAGGCTGCCCCGACGAAGGTTCGGCGGACTGCGGCCTCACGTACTCATACAAGTATTCGGGATCGACGAAGAAGTATCCCAAGGTGGATATGAGGATCGACGGCCACTCGATTGGCGGCTTTCCTTTTGACCCTTGTGTTGAGGGCACGACCCCCCTCAATTTGTCATTGCCAGAGTGGCATTCTACTCAACTAATCGAGTTTGAGGATTTCTGATGATTTCAAAAACCTACAAATCCCTTGCTTTCGCCGCTGTTCTGTTAGCCTGCTCTTTGGCCTTTGGAAAAGCCTTGGGTTGTGAACTCGACCAACTCATACCAGACGTCAGACATTCCTTCGACAACAATCGGCCTTTGGCATTGAGACCTGCCGCAGAGACATGTCCAGACGTTTTAGCGGAAGCTATTCTAGTTGTCTTGGAAACGGATGGCTATTCCACTCACTCTTCCTATTTTGCCGCGCGAACGATCTCAGAGTTCCGATTGCACAAGCAGCCAATGGCTATGGATGCGATGCAGGAGGCCAACAGGAGACCAAGTATTCAAGGCGATGTTTCGCTCGCGGTCTTGAACAATCTTTATCAGAGCCCTTTTAACGGTGGCTTGCAGTCCATAGAAGACGCACTTGCCAAATTCGGTAGCTATGAACCGAGTGCTCACGAATTAAATGCGTTCACTTCGCTGGTCTTGAGAGTAAATCCTCTTCATGGAGAGGCAAGGCTTTTCCTGATGACGAAGTACGCCGAAGATAGTGCGCTCAAGAACGTTCCAGCATTGCTTGTCAGGTCCAATGGGTTTTCATCGTACTGGCAATACCTACAAGATATATCAAACGGAAGCCCTCTGCATTTGGACGCGGAATATCTTGATGTGCTGCAGCAGCATCTGTTGCCTGCATACAATTCTGCCTTTGTAATCGATACTTCGGGCTTATTCTCGGTCCCGTCGTCTGAGTTGGCGATCATTCAAGAAGCCGCCCTGATTCTTCTCGATTGTGAAGATAAATCAGTGGTTAGAGCCACAGTTGGTGTTGCGCCACTTCTCGCTGTTAAAACCTACGGAGGGCAAGACTTCAAGGCGTATGACGATGAGTATTCGCTGGCAGTGATCACCAAGATAGATCAACTTGTTCTTCAAGGAGTTGTGTCAACGGAAGAGGCGGAAGAAGCGCTGAGTCTCATCCATTAGCTGGGGAACTGCTCCCAGTATGCAAATGCTGTTGGATCGTCCAGAAGATGGCGTACGCGATGAAGGAGTTTCAAACTTCAACGCCAACGATGCCACCGCCCGCACCGCCTACGATCCGGGCCAAGGTTCGTCCGATGTGTCGCAAATTATCCACGATCTGGCGAAATACCGCCTCTTTACCGAAGACGACGGCGCGGCGGCGCGCCAGCTCTACGATCAGCTCCTCCAGGCCGCCGGAGACGACCGCCAGGTGGCCTCCGTCCCCTACGACATCGGCTATTCCTACGGCGTCGAGCGGCGGTGGCAGTAAGCCCTCGTCCTCTTTGACGAAGCCGCCGCCGTGACCGGCGTCCCGCACGAGCAGTGGCTCCATTTCCTGACCGACCACTTTCCCCACCAACCCGCACCCTTGCCTTCCCACCCGCTCCGATTTCCCAAACTCCCCCCTTGACAAACCCCGCCCCGCCGTGGCTCTGAATCGGTCCAGATTGCGGAAGGGCAATCGTTTCGCCCGATGACGACTTATCGCACCTTTACCGGTTTTTATTTTTGGTTTAGCGGCTCCCCAGGAGGACGCGTCCGGTAAGATGTGCTGATCGCTGCGGCGATGCAAAGCTCTGAAAACTTCCGGCCCCGGCGTCCTCTGCGAGACGCCGGGGCTTTTTTCGTTCCACCCTGAACCCATCGAATTGAACCGACCACTCACCCCCAGAAAGTAGGCACGAAGGACATGATTATCGTTTTGAAGGCGGGATCGACCGCGGAAGATGTGAAGCGCGTGGAAGCGCGTATCGTGGAACTGGGCTATCGCCCGCACGCGATCGTCGGTGTCGAGCGCACGGTCGTCGGCGCCGTGGGCAGCGAGAACAAGGAACCCCTGGAAACCATGACGGCCATGGACTGCGTGGAGGCGGTGATGCCCATTTTGAAACCCTACAAGTTGGTCAGCCGCGACCTGAAGCACGACAATAGCGTCTTCGACGCGTCGGGCATCACCGTCGGCGGGCGGGAATTGATCGTGATGGCGGGGCCGTGCAGCGTGGAAACGCGCGAGCAAATCCTGGAAAGCGCCGAGGTGGTGAAGGCCAGCGGCGCCCAGTTCCTGCGCGGCGGGGCCTATAAACCGCGCACGAATCCCTACAGCTTCCAGGGCCTGGGCAAGTCCGGGCTGGAGCTGCTGGCCGAGGCGCGGGCCCAGACGGGCCTGCGCATCGTGACCGAATGCACCAACATCACCGACGTGGCGGATGTGGCCGAGGTGGCCGACGTGATCCAGATCGGCGCCCGCAACGTGCAGAACTTCCCGCTGCTCCAGGCCGTTGGCGAGACGGGCAAACCGGTCCTCTTCAAACGCGGCATGAGCACCACGCTGAAGGAGTACCTGCAGGCCGCCGAGTACATCCTCGATACCGGCAACTATAACGTGATGCTGTGCGAACGCGGCATCCGCACCTTCGAAAACGCCTACCGCAACACCCTCGATCTGAACGCCGTGCCGGTGCTCAAGAAGGAAACCCACCTGCCCGTCTTCGTCGACCCCAGCCACGGCACCGGCCGCACCGACATGGTGTTGCCGATGAGCCTGGCCGCCGTGGCGGCGGGCGCCGACGGTCTGATGATCGAAATGCACCCGGACCCGAGCAAAGCCCTCTCGGACGGGCCCCAGTCCCTCAAGCCCGAGGCCCTGATGGAGGTCATGCGGGCGGTCCGCCCCGTGGCCGGAGCCGTCGGCCGCACCATGCCCGTGATGGAGCACGCGGCGATCTGAAACGCGGGGGCGCGCATTGCGCCCCCGTCCCCGATTGTTTTGCGGGGCCGCACCCCGCCCCGAGAAATCGGCCCCCGCCGAAAAAGGGAGTTTACCACGCGTTTGGCCTCAGATAGGCGTTGAAACCAAGCCGAGTTTGAATGGTCAATTGGCTACCATGTCTGTTGCCGAAGCCGCCGCCGAACCACGCGCCCTGCCGTTGCGCGTCCTGCTCCTGGATGATGATCCGGGCACGCTCAAGGTGCTCAGCCGCATCCTTGGCAAGGAAGGCCACGACGCCCTCGAAGCCCGCACCCTTGCCGAGGCCCGCGCCATCCTCGCCTCCACCGTGCCCGACGTCGCCGTCGTCGACGTCCACCTCAAGGACGAAGACGGCCTCGATTGCGTCCAGGCCATCCGCCGCAATTTCCAGGACATGGCCGTCGTGGTCATCTCCTCCGAAGACACCGAGGAGCTGGCCAAAAAGGCCCTCGACTCCGGCGCCGACGATTTCCTCAGCAAACCGATCTCGCCCACGGCCCTGCTCCTGACGGTGCGCAAACTACAGAACCTGCGCAACGAACGCACCGCCCGCATCGCGCTCCAGCGCCGCCTCGCCGCCTCCTCCACGGAACGCGTCTTTCCCAACATCGTCCATAACAGCGACGCCATGGAGGCCGTCCTCAACCTGGTGCGCAAAGTCGCCGCCCGCGACCTCAGCGTTCTCGTCTGTGGCGAAAGCGGCTCCGGCAAAGAACTCGTCGCCCAGGCCATCCACCAACAAAGCCCCCGCGCCGATGGGCCGTTCATCGAACTGAACTGCGCCGCGCTGCCCGCCAACCTGGTCGAGAGCGAACTCTTCGGCCACGAAAAGGGTGCCTTCACTGGCGCCCTCAACGCCCGCGCCGGCAAAATCGAACAGGCCGACGGCGGCACCCTCTTCCTCGACGAAATCGGCGAACTGCCCCTCGAAATTCAGCCCAAACTGCTGCGCGCCCTCCAGGAAAAACACGTCACCCGCGTCGGCGGCAAAGCCACCATCCGCTGCGACTTCCGCCTCATCACCGCCAC
>JAVJSW010000049.1:0-240892 GCA_040219255.1 Sumerlaeia bacterium | reverse complement strand
ATCGCCCGATTCTCTCGCACACAACCCCACCCATCCGCAAGGGGGTGGTCGCCACTACAAGGGGTTTTGAAACTGAAAAACCCTGCAAACAGGGAGAATCAAACCGAAGCGTCCGGTCCAAACCTCGGAAAATGGTGATTGCTGTCGAAGTTGGGCTAAATCGCCCTGCGTCCGTTGATGACGCGAAGAAGAATCACCACGATGGCGATCACCAGCAGGATGTGGATCAATCCGTTCATGGTGACGGAGGAAACGAGGCCGAGGAGCCAGAGGATGATAAGAATGATGGCGATCGTATAAAGCACGATGATTTGCCTTTCCATTAGGAGAAGTGGGAACGCTCCCGCGCCGGAGTACGGGAAATCGTTCTGGTTGCGATGGCATTCCGATTCGATCGGCCATCGGTACGCGTGACGCCAGGGTCTGCCTCTCGCTCCGCGGCAGAGGGCACCGCGAACGGACAGATTGGCTTTGCCGCTGGATTGCGGGCTCTTAGGAAATCATAGGTGATTCTTCATCCTGAACATTCTCCGTGCCGCCGAACAAGAAAAACCGACGCGATCCGGAAGCGCGAAAGGGCCGGCATCGCGTCGGTTCTCTCTTCTTCCAGTGCCCCGAACTTGCCGGGGCGCCCTCTCGCTAGACTGCCGATGCCCCTGGGCGGTGGAGTCTTACTTTTTCTCGATTTCTAAATTCCATGACCGCAGTCCCGCCAATTTGTAATGATTGGCGAAAAACAAGCGCATGACAAGCTAAATCTTTTAAAAGTAGTTTTGGGAGCGGGCTAGCGCTATCCCCCCTGCCCCGCGCGCCCTCGGGCGATCAGGGCGGCGAGGTCCTGGGCGAAGATGTGGCCCAGCAGGCGGGTGCCTTTGAAGACCGGGATGGAGGCTCGGGGGGTGGGGCCGGCGGCGATTTTCTGGAGCGCGGCGAAGGCGTCCATGTCGGGGTCCACGCCGTCTTCGCGGCGATAGGGGCGGGCGATTTCCTTGGCCTGGATCCAGGGCCACTGGCGCTGCTCGTGGCGTTCGGCGTCGGTGTTGGAGATGTAGCCGAGCAGCCGTTCGCCTTCTACCACCGGGAAGGTGTCGGTGCGGACGCGGCGGAAGTAGAGTTCGACGATGTCTTCGAGATCGAGGGTCGAGGGCACCACGACGTTGATGGGGCGCATGAGGTCTCGCACGAGGTAGGGGTGCAGGGCGTCGGTGATCTGCGCCTGGCGGTAGGACTGGCGCGCCAGGCCCGCCAGGAACCAGCCCATGAAGCCGTAGAGCACGGCGCTGCCGAGATCGAACCAGCCGAGCAGCATGCCGATGGCGCCCAGGCCCATAAGGAAGAAGCCGAAGCCCTGGCCGAACCAGGAGGCGATGCGGGTGGCGGTCAGGTAATTGCCTGTGACGCCCCAGATCGCCGCGCGGAGCACCCGGCCGCCGTCCATCGGAAAGCCGGGAATGAAGTTGAAAATCGCCAGGATCAGGTTGATCGAGCCGAGATAGTAGAGGGCCTGGGAGAGTGGGGGGGCGATGGTCTCGGAAGTGAGCCACCACAACGCGCCGAAGACCACGGCCAGAGCCACGGAGACGGCGGGTCCGGCGACGGCGATGAGGAATTCGTGGAGGGCTTTGCGCGGGTCCGATTCGATCTGGGCGACGCCGCCGAAGAGGAATAACACGATCTGGCGCGTTTTGATACCAAAGGCGCGGGCGGTGAGCGCGTGGCCGAATTCGTGGGCCAGCAGGCTCGCGAAGAACAAGAGCGCGGTCGCCACCGACAGCATGATGGCAGCGCCCCGGTCCAGGCCGAAGTCGCCGAAGATGTCGGTGGTCAGGACCGACACGATCAGGCCGAAGAGCAGAATCCACGTCAGATCGACACGGACCTGGATACCAAACAATTTGCCAATGGGAAAACCAAAGCGGGTCAGCATTCGATGTTCACAACTCCTGGGGGCGGCGCGGTGGTGGAGCGCTGCTCGCGCACCGTCGCACAGGGGACGAGGTGCAAGGAGCAGACCAACCGGTTACGGTCCAGAAGAAGAATCGTCCGGGCGCCTCAAGAAAAGCAACAGTTCATCGACGGGTCCAAGCACCCGCCAGCCGGTCCGGGCCTGGCGGATCAGTTCGGGCGCCGCCTCGAAACGCGGATCGAGGACGATCCAGCCGGGGCCTTCGTTCATCAGGGCCAGCAGTTGGCGCGCGCTGGCCTCGGCGGGTAAGCGCCGGGTGGTCATAGCCACGCTCGGCGGCCCGATGGCGGAGAGGCTGTTCGGCAAGACGTCTTCCTGGCCCTCCGGCAAGACGAACCAGACGACATCGGCGGGTGCCAGGAGGTCCATGAGGTTTTCGCGCAACTCGAGCCGCGTCAGGGCGTAGCCCTTGTCGAACGCCAAGAATCCGCCGGCGGCGGCGAGAATCCCCAGCGCGGCGAATGCGAAGCGCCGCCAGCCTTGGAGGTGATCGAGCACCCAACCGGCCGGCCGCGCCGCCAGCGGCAGCAGCAGCAGCATCGGGATGGCGACGAAGCGGTCGAGGGCGACGTGGGCGAACTCGCCCCGGATGGCGCTCAGGAGAAGAAAGGCCAGGGTGGCTAAGCCAAGAACGGCCAAGGGAATGGGCGAAAATTCATCCCGCTCCCGGCGCTCGGCGAAGGCCCAGGCGGCCCCCGTCAGCACGAGCACTCCCCAGCCCGCGGCGGTGGCCTGGAATCCGGGGCCGAGGCGCGCGAGACGTCGCGCGACGGTCAGGTCCGCGTGATAGCCGTAGTGAACGGCCCGGAAGTCGTTGATGTAGGCGAAAGGATCGCCGCGCTGAATCCAGGAGCCGAGGCTCCAGAGCGCGGGAAAGGCCGCCAGCGCCGCCATCCCCGCCATCGCGGCCAGCATCGCCCCTCCGCGGGCGCGGGCCTGGAAGAGGGCGATCATGGCTCCGCCGGTCAGCAGCGACGCCGCCCAGGCTTCGTAGCGCACCGCCTGCGTTCCCACGAGCAGCGCCAGTCCGCCGGCCAGCGCCCAGCGCCGGCCCGCCGCCGCCTCGCCCAGCAGCCAACCGGCCCCCAGGGCGAGGGCGAGAAAGAGGGGCTCGCTGAGGGCCGACGCGGCCAGCCGCGCCACGATGGGGCTGGCGGCGTAGGCCGCCACCACCAGCGCCGCCGCCAAAGGCTGCCGCGGAGCCAGCCGCCGAGCCAGCGCCCACGTCAGCCACAGCGCCGCCACCATCGCGGCGAGGCAACCGGCGCTGACCGCCCCCGCGACCGGTTCGCCCAGGAACGAGGCCCAAAGCCCGCCCCATAACGTTGGCAGTGGCAACCATCCATAACCCCATTCGTGGGGCCATTGACCGTTGCCCATCACCTGCACGAAGTTGATGCGGATGGCGTCGTCTTCGAAAATCCAGGCCCGTCCTGTCGCGTGGGCCCAGCCCCAGTAGGCCAAGAGCCAAAGCGTGGCGGCCAAGGCAACGGCCCGGGCGGCGCCCCTTTCCGAAATGAAGGGTCGCGCGGCGGGGGCCATGGCGGCGTCCACCTCGGCGGGCATCAGAAAGAAACGGATTGGGGGTGGAGGCTAGTCGACAACGATCCATCCCTGCCAACCCAACGGGTTCAGAAAATCCCCCAGGGCTTGCGCTTCCTCGGGCAGGCAAACGACGGCCTTGAGCCAAGGCAGAAGAGCCAGGAGCCGCGCCCGCCCCAAAGCCTGATCGGCGAGGTGGAGGTCCTGATTCCATTCGAGAACCACGCCCCAATGGGCCGGAGCCAGCGGATCGAGCCAGGCGCTCAAGTCGGCCCATTCGGCCTCGCTCCACGATCGGAAGGCGAATTGGAAAGCCAGTTGAAAATTGTCAACTCGGGCCCAAGGTAGCCAGTACTCGCGAACGGCCTGGAAGACTTCGGGGAAAAGGTCGTCCACCGGATCGAGGCAAAGACTGACCACATGGGGCCGCAGGTGGCGCGTATTGGCACGCAGTTCCTTGTCGAAGGCTTTGGCTTCGATGTGCGCGGGTTCGGCGTGGAGGCACAGAACGGCGAGGGCTTGGCGGTTCTGAACGCAGCACTTGCGGACTTCGCGGGCTTGCAGATCGTTCAGCGCGCGCGCGCCCGGCAGGCGAACCATCAGATCCCCCGGCCGCCGCGACAACAGCGCCGGAACGAACGTCTTCGCCGAATCCAGCGCCAGCGAATGGCCCTGTCGCCCCGGCGAGGCCATCGCCCGGCCTGGGGCGGTTTCCGGCACCGGGCCCTGCCCACCCTCGCGAACCCACATCAGGATTGTGGGCTGGTGGACTTGCGTGATCGCGTGGGGAGTGCCCGTTTCGATGACGAGCACTTGGCCGCTGGACAGGTCCGCCGACTCGCCGCCCGCATCGATCCGGGCGCCGCCCGTCAGACAGAGCAGCACTTCGGCGGCCGCGTGCGCGTGGCTCGCCACCGTCTCGCCCGGTTCGAGGCGATGAAACCCGCAGGCATTGGCGGCGGTCAGGCCGGGACGGAGTTCAAACAGACGTTCGAAGGGCACTGCGGCGGGCGGCATAGGGGGTCGACGGTGGCTCCCGGAGCGAAGGCGAGTGCTTTAGCTAGCGTTAAGAGTG
Source organism: Sumerlaeia bacterium (assembly GCA_040219255.1). Classification (GTDB taxonomy): domain Bacteria; phylum Sumerlaeota; class Sumerlaeia; order SLMS01; family JAHLLQ01; genus JAVJSW01. Next base: position 236,309 of record JAVJSW010000049.1, on the reverse strand, counting down.
GTGCGGCCGCCAGGAGGATTGTGCGTTTCCTGCGGCGCATTCACCTTTTCGTGCGGTTCGGCGAAAACACGGCGAGGCACGCGGCGGCGCAGCAGAAAAATCACCGGCAGGGAAACGCCGGCCAGCACGAAATACTGCAAGAACAACCGGCCGAAGTTCACGCGCACCGCTTCCCCATGGGTCGGCGGGAAGAGAATGAAACCATAACCCATGGGCACGCGGCCCTGGAAATCGGTCTTTTCGCGAACGACCTGCATGGCGCCGTCGCGGCTCGGTTCGACGACGAACTCCTCGATATTGGCCCGCCTCGAGAAGGGCGGGAACAGGAACATCAACGCCATAATGGCGATGACAACGATGATGGCGGCTTTCTGATTGTGGTTCATTGTGTTGGGATTCCTTTCCGAAGACATCTTGGGATTGGATACGCCTCTCCGGAATCCGCCCTTTGGCGAAGGCCGCGGATGCCAGGCGCTGCCGAGTATGACGGGAACGTCTCTCGTCTGCCAGAAGAAAAGCGAGGGCTGTGCCTGACCGCGATCGTGCGCGGCCGGACCCGTCACTTCCCGAACGCCTCCGGGTTCAGGCCTTTCAACTCGTCGACGACGAACACGCCGTCCTTGCGGATCAGGCGGCCGTCGAAACGGATTTCGCCGCCACCGTACTCCTCGCGCTGGATCAGAACCAGGTCCCAGTGAATGCCCGACTGGTTGCCGTTGGGGGCTTCGTCGTAGCACTCGCCGAGGGCCATGTGGAGACTGCCGCCGATTTTCTCGTCGAACAGGATATCGCGCATCGCTTCGCGCACCGCCGGGTTGAAACCGACGCTCACTTCGCCCAGGTAGCGGGCGCCCTCGTCGCGGTCCAGGATTTCGTTCAGGGCTTTGGTCTGCTTGGGGTTGGCGGCTCGGGCGTCCACCACTTTGCCCTCGCGGAATTCCAGGCGGACGTTGTCGAAGGGCATGCCCTGATACACCGTCGGGGTGTTGAACTGGATGACGCCGTTGACGCTGTCGCGGACGGGGGCGCTGAAGCACTCGCCGTCGGGGATGTTGTGGTTTCCACAGCACGGCACCACGCCGATGTCCTTGATGCTCATGGTCAGGTTCGTTTCGCCGGGTCCCGTGATTTCGAGGCGGTCGGTGCGGAGCATGAGGTCCTTGAGGGGCTGCACGGCCTTGGCCATCCGCGCATAATCCACCAGGCACACATCGTAATAGAAGCCGGCGAAGGCGGCCGTCGATTTCTGGGCCAGTTGGGCCATGCCCGGGTTCGGATAGCGCAGCACGCACCAGCGCGTGCCCTTGACCCGGTGTTGCAGGTGGACGGGCTTGTAAACGATGTCCATGTAGGCCTTCATGCGATCCTGGGGCACATCGCTGGTTTCGAAGATATTGCCGGCGCCGCGGATGCCGATGTAGCAGTCGGCGTCCTTCATCTGCACGGTTTCGAAGCGGGCGAGGCGGCGCAGGCCTTCATCGTCGCAGGTCATCAGGTATTCGCGATGGGCGGCGGGGTCCTGAAAATGCAGGAAGGGAGCGGCCCCGGCGGCGGCGGCGGCTTTCTGGCAGGCGTGGCCGAGGGCCAGCGTGTCGGCGCCGATGCACTGGATGAAGACGAGTTCGCCAGGTTTGGCGGCGACCGAGTAGGCCACCAGCATTTCGGCAAGCTGGACGTCGCGGGGGTCGGTGGTCATGGGCAGGGGGTGTCCTTCGTCGGTGATATTCGCGCGGCAGAGCCGAAGTTCTATCGCCACGGGAATCGGGGAGCAAGGAGCGCTTGTCCCCCGGGAGAATCCTCCGCTATGCGAAAACCCTTCCGCACGCTCCGGGCGGAGTCCCAATGCGATCGCCGAATGTGACAGCCATGAAACAAATCATCGTGATGCGCACCGATCTGAACATGCGAAAGGGCAAGATGATCGCCCAGGGAGCGCATGCGGCGATGGCGTTTCTGGCGCATCGGGTCCGGTCCTCGGCGCCGCTGACGGACGAGCAGCGGGCCTGGATCGACGGGGCCTTCACGAAGGTTTGTGTGCGTGTGGAGAGCGAGGAAGCCTTGCAGGCGATTCACGCGCGGGCGCTGGAGCACGGCCTCGAATCGCACCTGATCGTCGATAGCGGGAAGACGGAGTTCAAGGGCTTGCCCACGGCCACCTGTTGCGCCATCGGGCCGGACCGGCCCGAGCGCCTGGAGGAAGTGACGGGGGCGCTGAAGCTCCTGTAGGTTCGAGAAGGGGGGCGGGGAAGCGGGTGGTGGCTCAGCCGCCCTTGGACTGGCGCAGCGCCGTATCGCAGCGGGAAATCCAATCCTGCGCCGCCTGGCTGTATTGGTTGTCTTCCCAAGGGTTGGAGGCGATCGCGTCCTGGAACGACTTCCGGGCCCGGCCGTACTGACCGACGTTGTAGAGGGCTTCGCCATGGGCCATGCGCAGGTCCATGCAGAATTGCATCCATTTCAAGTCGGAGCCCTGGGGAGAAGGGGCTTCATCGAGGGAGCGCTGAAACTCGGTGAGGGCACCGGACCAGTTCTGCTCGAGGGCGTAGGTGCGGCCGAGATCGTAGTGGGCCGAGGCGCGCTCGCGGCTGTCGGCGGCCATTTGCAGGACCTCGAGGTAGATGTTGCGGGCTCCTCGCGGGTTCTTTTCCGTGTAGAGGCGATACTTGCCCAATTCGCAAAGGGCGTGGCGGCGCTCGCCGCCCGTGGCGCCGTTGCGCAGCGCGTACTCCCAGGCTTGACCCGCCAGCGCCAGATTGCCGAAGCGCCGGTGCGTTTCGGCGGCCTGCAGGCAGGCGCGCGCCCGATTGGCCGGGTCGGCCTGGGCGGAGCCATCGCCGAGAATGCGGATCGAGCGTTCGTAGTGGCCTTCGCGCGAGATGTTCTCGGCGTGATCGCGCAGCATCTCTTGAGTGATCTTGCCGGACTTCGCCGCAGCGATCACGTCGTCGTCGGTGCTCGAAGCGGTGATTCCCGGGTCGCCATCGGCCGCCGGCACGCGCAGGCTATTGAAGCCGCCGTAGCCGTCCGAGACTTTGGGCGAACTGGGGTCGTGCTCCCACACTTGATCCACGTAGAACTTGTAGGAAATCGGGGGTTCGACGTTCAATCGGATGCGCCATGCGCCGTCGGGTTCTTGACGAAGGGGCAGGCCGCCCACGTTCCAGTCGTTGAAATCGCCGACCAGTTCGGCGAAGGCATGGACCTTGTCGTCCCAGGTGAAGACTTCCACTTCGTCTTCGCCGAAGAGGGCGACATCGCCGTTGAGGACTTTCAGATACGAGTTGTAGCCGCCGATCCCGCTTGGCGTGTAGGCGTTATTGGTGGGGTCGTAGGTCCACTCCACCTCGTGGCCGGGGCGATAGAGCACGAACTTGTACTCGTACTCGCCGTCCGCGATGTCGGCGGTGTAGGACCAGCCGCCTCGATCGTCGGGTTGCATGGCCCAGGCGGTTTCGTTCCATTCGTTGAAGGATCCGGCGATGCAGATTTTGTCGGGGGCCACTTCGGTGCCGCTTCCCGGATAGGTGAAGGTGACATCGGCGGAAAGCGTGGAGGCGAGGCAGAGCCATCCCAGCGTGGTGGCTATAAGTGAGCGCTTCATGGTGACGGACGAACTCCCAATGCGACAGGTTTCAGGGGCTCAGAAAGGCGTGCCGTGAGAGCCATTTCTGGAACGGGATTGCTCTGACTATGACAAGTATCCGCTGATTACAAGTGGAATTTGTAACACAACTGCTTTTTGTGCCACAAAACCGCTCCAAGCGCCAGTCGGGCCCGTCGGGGCTGGCTGGAATTTCGTCTCGCGGGCCCTTTGATTCACTTCACTTCGGGCTGGGGGAACGCCTGTTCGAGGCGCGCCGCGTTCGCCCGCATGATCTCCAGATAATCGCCTTCATCGCGAACATTGTTCGCCGTGAGGAAAACGATCGGAGTGACGCCGAGTTCGCGGAGTTTCGCTTTGATTTCGTCGAGCGGTTCGTCTTCCCAGAGCATGTATTGGGCGGGGCGCTCCGCCAGGATGGCTTCGAAGGCGGCCCACTGCTCCGGGTCCGGCATTTCGCCGGGTTCCCACAGCATGGCTTCGATGCCGATGCCGTAGCGCTCGCCCCAGTAGGCGTAAACGGGATGGGAGGCCATCAGTGTGCGCTCGCCCCGATAAGGCATCGTCATGCCCTTGAAGGTGCGGTCCAACTCGGCCAGGTCTTGGTCCAGCGCGTTCCAGTTGGCGAGGAATTCGTCGGCTTTGGCGGGAACGAGTTCGGCGAAGGATTCGGCGATCTGGCGGGCCTGACGGGTGGCGAGGCGGGGATCGAGCCAGGTATTGAAGTCCGTCCCGGTGTGGCTGTGTTCGCCGCCGGGGCCGTGGCTGTGGGTGGTGGCGTGCTCGAGTTCGAGGAATCGATCGGAGAAGGGAGCGGCGGTGCGGACGATTTTGGAGTCGGGCAGGGTGACAGTGCCGGCGAATTTTTCGTAGGTGGCGCCGTTGAAGAGGAGCAGGGTCGCGTTCTGCATGGCGGCGACGGTCTCGGCGGGCGGTTGCCAGTAGGCGGGGTCTTCGTCGGCGGGGGCGGGGAAACGCAGTTCGAACTCGCCGGGGGCGATCCGCTGGGAGAAGTAGAGCAGCGGATAGTTTGTGACATAAACGACGGGCTGGGAGGCCCCCTCCGGCGATGGCTGGGCGGGGGAGGTGGTGGTTTTGGCGGTGGAGGTCTGGGCGGTGCCGCCGGGGGCCACCGGGGTGGCGGTCTCGGATTCCCGCGAGCAGGCCATCAAGCCGATGGCTGCGGCCAGGGCGGCGCTTTGGCAGCAGCGGAGGAGGGGTCGTTTCGCCATGAATCTGTGGGTCCTTCGGGGCGGAGTCGATGGGCGTATGAGAGGCGCGGGGACCAATGAAAAGGGCAGCGATGGAGGGGGCAAGGAAAGGCGCGAGGGGAGGGGCGGTTAACTTTTTGTAAGATTCCAGGTCGGAATCCAATTGACGGGGGAAACGAAGCTGGGGATTGATAGCCCCATCGTGCCAACAAAACAAGATCAAAGAGGCACGTGGGCGTAGAGCGCCCGAAAGGACAGAAGTGAGCATTCAAAGTGGTACCATCCGGACGTGGATTTCAGAGCGGGGATTTGGTTTCATCCAGACTCCTGAAGGCACTGACGTCTTCTTCCACATTTCCAATTGGCAGCCGGCGGATCAACCCGCCGTTGGCAATCAAGTGCAGTTCGAGGCCTTCCAGGGCCAAAAGGGACTGGCCGCTCGCAACGTCGAGCTGGTTTAAGACCGACTGATCACAGTTCGGTTTTTTGACGGCTCCGATCCGATCCGGCCACCGTGCTCCCCAAAGTTCGGTATCCTTTCGTTTCGGTCAACTCAAGAAACTCAACACGTGCATTAAGACTAGGCTTGAGAGTTTCGGGTCCCTCTTACGGGTCCCCTCGCTTCTCAGAGACATCCGATTCTTCGCTGACGTGAGGGCGGGTCTGGATTTCCCCGGAAATTCACCTTCCCTCCCGATTTGTTTTTAACCCCCCTCCCTCAAATGACAATCAGCTTGCACTCTTTCTCTGGGCGGAGAGATTGTCCCCTTGGATTATTTATACCTATTCCAATCGGCACTCGCCTGCTTTGAAAGGAGCCCATGGCTTATGGCCATCGCTCACTCCCTGATCGCGGAAATGGATCACGAATCCGCCGCCACCCGCAAGCACCTGGAACGCGTTCCCGCCCATCGCTTCGATTACAAACCGCACGACAAGTGCATGACCCTGATCCAGCTCGCTTCCCATATCGTGGAGTCCCTCACCTGGGGCATCACCACGATCAAGGAGCCGGAGTTCGTGATGGACATGGCGATCTATAAACCCTGGATCGCCAAGGATATGGAGGACCTGCTGGACACTTACGACAAGCACTCGGCGGAGCTGAAGTCCGCCCTCGCCAACGCCACGGACGACGAAATGATGGCGATGTGGACGATGAAGGGCACCGATGGTTCGGTGATCTTCACCATGCCGCGGGTGGTGGTCATGCGCAGCTTCGTTCTCAACCACTGCTATCATCACCGCGCCCAGCTCGGCCTGTACCTGAGGCTGCTCGACGTGCCCGTTCCGCAGAGCTACGGACCCACAAGTGACGAGCCGCAGATGACGATGGGGGGCTAAGGAAGCCGGACCTCTTCTTGCGCACCCGGACGGTCATGCGGTTCTCTTTGTCCCAACTCCTCCGAGTTTCCGGGAAAGGACCCCCTTCGTCCATCGTGCGCCTCTCGATCCTCCTTGCCATCGCTCTGCTCACCGCTCCTCTGTCGCTTCGCGCCCAGCCGCAAGCCATCCTGCTGAGCGAGCCGGGCAGCAGCACCGCTTCGCCGGTTCTCGGTCCGGACAGCGGAACGGTTCTCTTTCTGTCCAACCCGGACAACCCTCAGATCTTTCGCCTCTACGCCGTAGCGGTCTCCGGCGGCGAAAACCCCGTTTTGCTGAGCGAGAACGTCAACACGACCACTTCGCTGGTCTCTTCGTTCCGGCTTTCGCCCGATGGCCGGCGCGCCGCCTATCTGCGGCGGGACTTGCTGACTGGCGATGTGGCGCTGCTGACGGTGCCGGTGGACGCCAGCACGACGCCGGTGCGAGTGGATCCGGGATTCGGCGACACGGCTGACGATTTCCGCTTCACCGCCGATTCGGAGCAGGTGCTCTTTCGCGCGCAATCGACCGTTGGCGGGCGGAACCTCTACCGCGTTCCCGCGGACGGATCGAGCGCGCCCACGGAGATCAGCGGCGACGCCTTTGCCGCCGCGTTCACTGTCACGCCGAACGGTCAGCGGGCCGTCTTCAGCGACAGCGGGACCCGCGTCTACAGCGTGCCGGTCGGTGGCGGGGAAGTCGCCACGGTGGATGGCCGGACGAATCTCTTTCCGGGCGTGTCCGACTTCGCCGTTTCCCCCGATTCGCAGCGGGCCGTGTACAAGGCCCGGACCCTGACGGAGAGCAACACGGCGCTCTACTCCGCGCCGGTGGACGGTTCGGACGAACCGGTCCGCCTCGGTCCCGCCGCCTCGAACAATCAGTCAGTCAACCGGTTCCGCATCGGCCCCGGCAGCGCCCGCGTGGTCTTCGAGACGCAAGTGCGCGATCCCCTGACGGGCATTTCCTCGCCGGGGTCGCTGCGGAGCGCCCCTCTGGAGGGCGGAATCGCGGCCACGCTCGAGGGCTCGCGTATCGCCTTCGACCCGCCCTTCGCCATCTCGCCCGACGGCGGGCGCGTGATCTATGCCCGGCGCGGACTCAACGCCAGCGCCCCCGTGGAAGCGGTCAGCGTCCCCATCGCGGGGGGTACGGCGGTCGTCCTCGGCGGCGGCGTCAATCCGCGCTCGTTCCACTTCTCGCCCAGCGGGACCCAGGTGCTCATTGAATTCAGCGACGCCCTGGTGGCCCTGCCCACCGCGGGAGGCAGCGCTGTGGCAATCGCCGACCTGGACAGTGGCGGTCTGACGGACGGCCTCGAATTCCTCGGTTCGATCACCCAACCCGAACTGCTGTTCGCCGCAACCGTTCCCTCCGTCAGCGGCACCCAGAGGCTTTACCGGACCAGCCTGGCGAATCCCAATCCGCTCCAGATCGCCGCGCGCACCTTTACGAATCAGCGCCGCATTCGGGCCTTCGCGGTGACGGCGGACGACCTGCGGGCTGTGCTCCAGGTGAAAAATCCAAACGATACGGCCGACCCGCTGGCGCTCTACGCCCTGCCCCTGGACCCGAGCGTGCCGATTCCCGTGATCGCGACGGGATGGTTCCTGCGGGCGCCGTAGTGTGCGGAGGGGGGCGCCTGATCTAGGGACGGTACAATCTTTTTTCGGGCGGTGGGGAATATTTGCCGTTGATGGGTTGCAACTTTCCTTGTAGAGACCGCGGCCAAGTTGTCTGATGCCGCTTTGTTTTTTTCGAGACCCGCCCTCCCATGCCGCCCTATGACCCCCAAGCCGCCCAACGTGCCAACGTCCACTCTTCTCCGCCGGAAGGCCCCGGCGGCGGGTCTCCGTACGACGATCCCACGGGGTTTCTGAATCGGCAGGGGTTGCTGGCGGAGTTGGAAGCGATGGTGCTTGAAGCCAACGACCGCAACGAGTCCGTGGTGGCCATCGCGATCCTGGTGGAATGCCCCACTAGGCCTGCCTTCGATAGGCGCCGGGATGGCACCAGCCGCCTTCTCGATCATGCGTCTTTGGAAGTCATGATGGCGGCCCCGGCGGGTTTCCTGGTGGGGCGGCTGGGTCAGCACGAATTCGCCATCGCCGGCCGGGTCCGGGATTCGAAAGCGGCGAACGAAGCGCTCGTGCGCTTGCGCCAGCGCCTCGCTCCCCGGCCGGGCACTCCGGAAAGCGAGCTGGTGACCTTCGCCTCGGCGGCGGCCATGACCTGCGCTCTGCCTACAAAGACCGCCGAGGCGCTGCTGGCGCAGGCGGGAACGCTTCTCAAGGAGCAGCTTCGCGCCAGAGGGTAGACCACGCGGCGTCTGGCGTGGTTGGCGCCGCGTGGAATCTCACTCCGCGTCTTGCGGTGCGGCGCTGCCGCGCTTGGCCAACGGCAGCCAGGTTACGATGTCGCCGCGGCTTATGGTGCCGTTCGTGGGGTCGTAGGCGATGGCGGCGCCGTCGTTCTCGCCGTCCGGGCCGTCGGACCAGACGGCTTGCGGGGCGGGCGGCAGGACGAAATCGGCGCGAAGGCGCAGGAAGGCGGGGTAGTCGCCGGTGGTGTCGATGTCGGGCCGGCCGATGTTGACGCGGTAGCTGGGGGTCTGGACGTTCTCGCGATGAAGCCGTTTTACTTCGGACCGATACTCGTCGAATGTTTCGCGGGCGATTTCCGGCGTCAGGACGTGTTCATACTCTCGATTGCTCCATGACAGCTTGGTCTCCGTGGCATAGCGGACGGAGGCGTCTCTCGTGGGAGGGAAATGGACGGCGGTCTGCTGCCAGGCCATGGCCTGCATCGGCAGGGCCGGGGCGTTGATACCGGTGGCGATCGAGGTGATAGCGGTCGCTTCGGCCCAATCCCCAGGAATGGCCAAGTTCCACGTTCCCTGGGTGACTTGGTTTTGGGCCAGGACGGGCGCCAGGAACGTCCCCACGTTGTCGCCTGTCAGCCGCACCGGCCCAAGATGGAAGTCGCCGATGGCGCCGGAAGAAACGGTTTCGATGGTTTGCGCGGGCAGGCTGGTGCTGTCGCTGATTGGCACGGCGGGTCCAACGTCCGGATCCATGGCGAGGGCGGAGAAATCGCGGGGAGCGGCGCCTGCCTCGATGGCCTGGGCGCGGGCGAGGGCAGCGGCCTGAACCAGCGCCCCGCGCGTCGCCGCCACCCGGGCCCGCGTCACGGCCTCGCGGTAGTTGGCGCCGCCGTAGTAGTTTTCCAGGAAGAAGCGCTCGGCGAAGGGGGCGTCCTGGGCCACGTCGTCCGGGACGCTGGTCAGGTATTCGACCAGTTCGGGGTGTTCGCGGCTGAGGTCGTTGAGCCGTTCATAGACCACGCGGGCGTGGGTCCATCGAGCCTGGCTACCGGGATGGCGGCGGGCGGCCTGGTGGAGCCAGCTCTGGTTCAGGCCACTGAGCGGGCCGTCCTGTTCGGCTGCTTCCGGGTCCAGATTTTGAATCCCATAGCTGGTCATGTAGTTGGCCATGGCACGCCGTTCGAGCATCATGGCCAGCCAAGAGCGCTGTTTCTCCGGGTGCCCGGGAACCGACGTGCGGTTCTCGTACCGTCCTCGATAGGCAAGGGCTTCCAGAATAGCCGTCTTGTTCGTGATGCGGGGGTCGCTGGCGCGCAGGCTTTCCACTTGCGCGGCGATGCGGCGGCAAGTCTCGGCGTCGGGGGCGAGGCGCAGCAGGTCCTCGAAGGTCGCGTAGCCGATGCCGCGCGCCGCGATGGCGATGAGTTGCCCGATAAAGGTGGAGTGCTTTGCCGGATCGGCGATGGTGGCGGCGCCGCGGGCATGGGCGATGGCTCGGTCCCAGTCGCCCGCCCCGGCATAGGCGTTGGCGGCGGCGCGGTGCAGCTTGCACCACGATTGCAGCATCAGGAAATCGGGGACGTAAAAGTACTGGCCCGGTTCTGTGGTGTAGTAGGACCCGGTTTCGGCGAGCGCCGCCCATTCGTCCAGGTGATGGCCGTGCTTTTCCATGAAGGCGATCAGTTCGTCGCGGGCCACGGGCGCCGACCACACGGCGGGAGCGTCGGTGTAGGATTGGATCATGTGGATGTTCAGCGGGCCAGGCTTGTGGTTGGGGGCGCCGCTTTGCCAGGCCGCTTCCTCGATTCGCTTGAACTCCTCGGCCAGGGGCTGGCCGGCTTCCTGGCGGATTTCCGCGGTCACCCATTCCTGCACCCGGTCGTCATAATCCGTTTCCGGCAGGCGCCCGATCCACAGCACCGCACCCAGCGCCACCACGGGCGAGGCGCAGAGGCCGACCCAGACGGGCCATTTTCTCCAAACGCGTTTTGCTCGATTCATGATCGAAAGCTCCTTTCGCGGTTCGCGAACTTAGAAGAGGATTATCAGTAGATCGATGGGCGAGGTGCCGATGAGGAACAGCCCCCAGATGGTCAACACCGGCAGCACGGCCAGCATGGCCAGGGCGCGGCGGCCTTCGCCGGCCTCCAGGAGCGGGGATTTTTCCACCGCGATCCAGATGGCGAGCATGGGCAGCCCGATCAGCACGAGCGCCGGCCACCAGCCCTGGGCGAGTGTGGGGAGATGGGTGCTACTGGAGCCGCCGAGGCTTCCCAGTGTCCGCGCGCTCCCATAGAAGCCCCAGAACAGGGCGCAGAGGGCGGCGGGAATGACGGCGATCAGGTAGGCCCGCAGGAAGAGTCGCGCCAGAATGCCAAACAGGGCGCCGTTGAGCAGCATCACGAACGCCATCATAGCGAAGGCGAAATAGAGCACTCCGCCGTCGAGGCCCCCGGTGGCCGATGCTCTCAGTTCGCGGCCCGCCATCTCGTGCGTGGCGTAGGCCGTGACGATGGCGTGGACCGCCGCCAGGATCAGCGCCATACGCCCTGAGGCGGCGCAGCGGCTGAGGAACTGGCGGCCGAGCGGGACGGGTAGGGCGGCGCCGAAGAAGCGGGCCCCATCGCGCTCCCGGGGCTTGACGCACGCGGTGCCGAGGAAAGCCCCCAGAACGGCGAAGAAAATGCCGTTGCCGATCCAGAACCCAATGTCGAAGACATCGGTTCCGAGCGTGCTGAGGGGATTGTTTGCCTGGCGAAAGGGGATGGAGAGAAACGCCACGACGACCCCCGCGATCAGCGGCCAGCGCGTCGCGTGGCGATGCGGCATGCGGTGCGGGTAGGGCACATCGAGCGGCGGCGCGAAGGTATCGGTCCAGAACTGGAACCGGGGCAGGCGCCAGCCTTCCTCGGCTTCGTGGCGGATGGCGAAGCGCCAGCCCGTCAGCACCGCCGCGATGGGCGCCCAGACCACGGCTACGATGGCCGCGCCGGGGGTGGCGGACGGGGCCGCCATGAAGTAGGAGCCGAGCAGATTCTGGGAGACGCTGTTCGGCCCGTCCAGGTGGGCGGCCACGAACTTGAAGACCAGCAGCAGCCCCGTGCCGGCCAGCGCCGCCTGGACCACGCCGTTCGTCACCCAGGCCCCCGCCAGCATGCCCGTCATCGCCACGGCGATCACAACCGGCACGAGGCGCAGCAACTCGCCGCCATCGAGCGCGAACAGCGAGAAGAGGAAGAAGCGGCTCGTATCCGCGCCGATGTGGAACGCATCGAGAACCCCGAAGGTGAAGATTTCGATCAGCGCCAGCATCACGAACATCAGCACCAGCGCCACGAAGGGCCACGCCACGACAAGGGTGATGAGGGCGCCGATTTTCTCGCCCGCGAGGCGCCAGCGGCCGATCGGCAGTCGGTCGGCGAAAAAGCGCGTTTCCGAATCTTCTTCCTCGGCGGTCGAGATGAGTCCCAAAACGAACGCCGTGACGAAGGCGAAGGACACGATGAGCCGGCCACAGTCCTCCCCGTCCACATGGGGCAGCACGTCCAGATCCATTGCCTGATCGAGTTTTGACAGAAACACGAACCCGAGCGTCAGCAGCAGCAGGGCGCCGAAGCCCTTGCCCAACTGCCAGAGGTCGCGGCCATAGACTCCCCGGCCGATCAGCGCCAGCGAAGCGCGGCTGGCCGTTTGGCCCAGAGGGATTTTCTTCTTCCAGAAGCTCTCTTCCGCCCCGGATGGGCGGGCGGTCGTTTCGGTCATCATGCCGCGTCCTCCTGGTTGGTGCCGGGGGCGGAGGCCACCGCATCCGGCCGCTCTTCCGCGAGCGCCACAAAGATGTCTTCCAGGCTCAGGTCCTCGATGCGCACCGATTCCGCGCCGCAGCTTTCCAGCGCCTTGGGCGTCGTTTCCGGGTTGAAGCGCTCGAGCAGCACGGCCGCCTCGCGATCACGGGCTCGGATGCTCAAGACGCCTTCGACGCCGTCGAGTTTCACCGGCACGAATTCCGGGAAAACCAGGCGGGCGCGCTTGATTTCATTGCGCAAGTCATCCACCGGCGCCTGGCGGATCAGTTCGCCGTCCTTGATAATCCCGACGCGGTCCACCAGCCCGGCGATTTCATTGACCAGGTGCGAGCTGATGAAAACCGTGCGGCCGCTTTCCATGTACTCGGCCAGCAGATTTTCGACGAACTCGCGCCGCACCACCGGGTCCAGGCCGCCGGTCGGTTCGTCCAGGATCAGCATCTCCGGATCGAACCCCATCGCCAGCAGCAGCGAGACCTTGGCCGCCTGACCTTTCGAGAGGGTCTTGATCTTCTGGTCGAGGGGCAGTTTGAACACCTTGGCCAAGTGGTCGGCCATGGCGCGGTCCCAGTGCTCGCGCCGGTAGTGGGCCACGAAGGCGATGATCTCGCGGATCGTCATCCACTCGTACATATAGGCGCGGTCGGCCACGTAGCCGACGCGGCGGCGCACCGGCAGGGGCTCGCGCGAGGGGTCGAGGCCGAGTACGCTGGCCTCGCCCTCGTGCGGCTCGAGGAGCCCCATCAGCATCCGCATGGTGGTCGATTTGCCGGCGCCGTTCAGGCCCAGGAAGCCGTACACGCTGCCGCGGGGGACTTCCAGGCCGAGATGGCGCACCGCCCATTGGCGGCCAAAGCGGCGTCCTAAACTGTCTGTCTGAATCGCGTAGTCCGTTTTCATTTTCGAAAGTCTCCTTAGCGGTGGGGAGCGGAGCCGAAGACGATTTCGGCGCGCGCGGAGATGAGTTCCATGGTTTCGTCGCGGTTGAAGTGAAACAACTTAGCCTGTGCTAAAAGGTCGTCGGCTCGCGCGGCGAGTTGCTCGCGGCGAAACGCCGCGCTCAGGTCCGAGCCGGTGGCGCGTTCCGATACGAAACTGCCTTGGCCGGGCCGGGAGTAGACGAGGCCCTCGCGTTCCAGTTCGCTGTACACGCGCGAGACGGTGTTGCGGTTCACGCGCAACGCGACCGCCGCCTCGCGCACGCTGGGCAAGCGGTCGCCCGCCCGCAGCCGCCCGCTGGCGATGGCGTACTTGGCTTGATCGATCATCTGCTGATAGACGGGTTTGCCGCCCTGCAGGTCTACCTCGAAGAACATGGCGTTATGCCTCCACTGTTCTAACTGTCCTAATTTGACTAGGACAGATGGGCGCGGCTGGCAAGCCCTTTTTTTCGCCGCGAAACAATTCCGCCTCGATCCCCTCGGGCGAACCCGGCATGGCTCTCGTTTGTCACTCAGCCCAATTCGAAGTCCCGGAGCCCCCGCCGATTCTCATGCGTCTTGCCGTCTTGTCCCTTGTTTGCCTGATTCTGTTCATGTTGCGCCCGGGCACCCTGCCCGCCCAGGAGCCCGCCCTCGCCGAGTTCCACCGCACCGTGGCGCGCGGCGAGGCCATGACGCTGAGCGGCGTGGACTTCACGGCGCACGGGGGCGACTTGGCCGGGACGGACACCCGCGTCTGGGTGGCACCCGCGGCCGATCCGGAGCGGGGCACCGCTGCCGCCATCTGGGAAACCGCAGACGACCTGATCGTCGCTGGAGTTCCTGAGGACCTCCCCGGAACCCCCTTCGATCCCTTCTGGCTTTGGGTGGAAACGGACGCGGGCGAGAGCGAGCCGGTCGCCGTCAATCAGCCCGAAGTGCGCTGGATCGGGCCTCTGGGCGACATGGCCGAGCCGGGTGCGATGAAGCGTGCCTTTGGCGTCAACCTGACGCGCGGCCACCGGGACTCGGAGGACGCGGGCGCACCGGCCGCGCGGGACTTGGCGGCGGTGACGCTGGAGCGGCCGGGCGCCGAGCCCCTGCGCTGCGAGGTCCTGCGCGCCAATCCTTACGCCGTCTGGTTTCGCGTGCCGCCGCAGGCCGAAGCGGGGGGGCGCTACACCGTGGCGGTGGATACCGGCGTGGGCGGCGAAGCGGGGCGGGGGCGGCTGGAGGACGCCCTGGAAATCCTCGCGCCGCAAGCGCCCGCCTACACCCGCGCCGTCGCCGTGTTGACGGACAACGCCCGCGAGGCGGCCAAGTACCGCGAGCGCGCCTCGGAAATTCCGGGTCTGGCGCGCGTGGGCGATACTCCCCGGGTTCTCGGCGTCTGGACCTGTGATGGCGGCGTCTGTGCCGTGGACGATTGCACGACGCCGCCCTGTCCGCCCGTGCTCGACGCGGCGACGCGGGCCTTGAGCGCAGCCGGCGGCGGCACGTTGCTGTTCGCGGGCTCGCGCTTCACCATCAGCGAACCGATCATGCTGGATTCGAACACGCGGCTGATGGGTGCAGCTCCTGGCGCGCAGACGGTGCTGACTTTTCAAGTGACGAAGAAACGCGGCGAGGCCTTTATTTCCGTCCCCGCCAAGGCCAGCGGCATCGCCGTGGAGAACGTGACCCTGGCGGTGGGAGGGAACGCGAACATCTTCGCCCCATCGCGTGGCGTGGTGACCGGCCCCATCGCCTCGGCTGATCATTTCGCGACGGACGTCGTGATCCGCGATGTGAAAGCCCGCCGCAGCGGCTTCACCGGCTACCCGGACCGGAGCTTCGCCGAGCGCGCCCGCGACGGCCAGGATTTCCACATTCGCCTGAACGCCCACCGGGTCGAAATCGAAAACCTGGAACTGGAAGGCCAACTCGTCCTGATCGGCAGCGATCATTGGCTGCACGGCGAGAACCTGTTCCACGGCGGTAAGCACGACGACCGCAATTGGGGGGCCGAAGCCCCCATTTCCGTGACGCCTTCCCGGTTCGTGATGGAGGAGGCGACAGTCCGGACCTCTGTGGCCTTCGAGGACTTCACCCCGCAAGCCATGACCGCCAAGCGGATGCTGAGTTCCGCCAAGCACCCGGACGTGCTGCCATGGCACGCCTACATCGCGGACAACGACGCCTGGGATACGTACTTCCCCGGCAACAAAGGCGAGATCATTCTCTACCACGTTCTCGACAGCACCTTTGGCCAGGTGGCTTCCGTGCGCGATGGCGGCCGGACCATCGTTCCGCGCGGCGACGGGCTGGTGCTCGGTGAGGACCTCTGGCTGCGCGACCCCCGCGCCCGGCCGATGAATACGGTGCGGCGGGGACTCGAGCGCTTTGGGATCCTCCCGGAAAACGCCCGCGGCCTCACTCTGGTCATCACCCACGGACGCGGCCTGGGCCAGTACCGCGCGGTGGAGCGCATGGACCCGGAGGCCAACACGATCACGGTGGCCGAGCCCTGGCGCGTGGCGCCAGACCAGACGAGCGCGTTTCTGCTCCTGGAGGCCTACGGCGATCAGGTCCAATACCGCAACCGGCTGCGCGGCATTCCAGAGAACGTGCGCGCGCGCCTGAACCCGCGCAAGAGCGCCAGCACCGCCATCCGGCTCGATGGGAATTGCTTTGGCAACATCGCCGAAGGCAACCGCAGTTGGGGTACCGCCTCGGCCCGCACCATCGCGGCAGACATGGACGCGCCGAATTACTGGAACGTGATGCGCGGCGAAGCGGCCGAGGACGTGTTGGGCGATGGATTCCTGTTGGCTCTCAAGCTGCCGCCGGAGCGCGAACTCTGCGGAGAGGACCGGCTTCGCTGGTTCCGGCCCGCGCTGTTCAACCTCAGCGGCCTGGCGGTCAATGGACAACCCCTTGGCGCGCCAGACGCCACCGATGGCGTCCAGGTGGCTGGGGCGGAGCACGACCAGCTTGTCGAGGCCGCCCACCTTGGCTTCGCCGTCTTTCGGGCCGTGCCGTTGAGTGGGCGAGGAAGCGTTGAACTGCGCGCCGATACCCGGTTCTCGCACGATGGCGGAACACTCAACGTGCATCTCGATAGCCTCGGCTCGGAGCCGGTGGCGCGGGTCGACGTGCCGCTCTACGGCTGCGAGCAGACCATACGGGTCGATGTTCCCTCCCTCGATTTCCGGCGCCCCGAGACGCGCGACGTCTATCTGTCCTTCACCGGCCGGGCGCGCGCATTCCAGATGGATTGGGGACCCGGAGTGGTGCCGAACCTGGGGCCGCTGGCATTGGGGAACGCCTTCGTGGATTGCACCGCGTCCTTCGCCGGAGAAGGTTTTCACCAGTTGGGCACCAAGACCTATCGCGATTACAGCGCGGGCCTGATCGGACCCATGGCGGCGGGCAACCTGTTCCAAGGCCTGCGCCTGCGCTCCGTCCAGGGCCAGCAACCGCTCGCCCGCCTCGCCGAGCCAGAGCCGGCCCGCGCCACGGCGCCGGATGCCCGCGATCTGTTCTTGCGGAATCAGGTGGCTCCGCGGACCAACTCCCGGGCCGGGGCGGCGAGCGCCGCCAGCTTCGCCGGTACGGCAAGTCCCGCCGCTGGCGACGCGCCCGCCTACAAACCCCTTCAGGCCTCCGTTCGTCTTGGAGCCCCGGGCACCTTCACGGAAGTCGAATTGGCGGCCCTGGGTGAAGGAACCGCCGACCCGCCGCGCCTCCTTCGCGAGGGCGAAGGGTTCCTGCCGGTCTTTGTGCCACCGGATGGCGAGCGGCCCGGCCGGGTGCGGCTGATCGCGGAAAGCGCCACCGCCAGCGGCCTCCTCCGGATCGAGAGCGGCGGCCGGGAATTCCGGCTCCGCGTTCTCGGGGAAAGCGCCCCCGCCCCCCGCCCCGCCCAAGCCCGCGCGGCCCTGGCCACCCCCATCCGCGCGCCCATCCGCGAACGCGAATCCTCCATCGGCCCAGTCTTCGAGGACAGCTTCGAGGACGGGGTCTTTCCGGGACCTTCCTGGACACGAGCGGGAGGCGCGGAGCCCGGCGCCCGCGCGCGCATCGAACGCGTCGCCAAGACGAAGACGAACCCGGACGGAGGCGCGTACTTCGTGGTCCTCGACAACGCCGAACCGGGGGACGAATCCCTCGCCAATCCGGCCCTCGAACTGCGGCTGGAGCGAGGTGCGTTGCGCGGGCGGGAACTCACTCTCGAGTACGCGGCGATCGGCTTTTCGGAAGAGGAAAGCCCGCTTGGCAAACTGGTGTCCTGCTTCCCCCACGCCGGCCCCTTCGCCTATCCCGGCGATGGCACCGGCTTGCCATTCGACGGCATCGCGGTCAGCACGGACCGCCGCCAGTGGTTCGAGATCCAGCCCTTGCGCGGCTGCATGCTGACCAATAAATGGGCGCCGTACCGGGTCGACCTGAGCGAACGGCTGCGTGAAATCGAAAGCTACGCTCCAGGAGCCCTCGATGCCCAGGCCCCGCTCTTCCTGCGCTTCAACGTGTCCACCTCCGGCGCCCACGACGACAAGCGCCAGCGCGGCGGCATCGGCATCGACGACGTTCGGGTCCTGGCGGAATCGGGACGGGCGAAATTGATCCCGGCACGGACGGAGGCCCTATTGGTGGCGACCCCCGGCGAAGCCGCGGCGCCCATCGAATTCGCGGTCCGAAACGTGGGGGACCAGGCCGCGCGGGGCTGGTATGTGGAATTGGACGATAGGGGCCGGGGCTGGATGCGGCTCGCGCAGGGCCGCCCCGGAGAGCAGCCGCCTCTCGGCCCCCATGGTGCCGAGGCCCAACTCGCCCTGACCGCCGACGCCTCCGGTTTGCCGGAGGGCTCCTACTCTGGCGATCTGTGGGTCGTTTCACCCGATGGCGAGGTGGCCGGTGTCCGAGTGGTGCTCGCCGTGGCGGATCGCCTGCCGAGCCAGCCAGTGCCCTTTGGTGACGATTTCTCCGGCGAGGGCTTCGGCCCGGGTTGGCTGGCGCTGGCGGCTCCTGGGTCCCCGGGGCTTGTCGGCTCGTTCAAGGGCGAAGCTCTCATCGGCCGGGGCACGGGCAAGGCCGAAGGGCCCTGGAGCAGCATCCTCGAACTCCGGCTGGATGCCTCGGCTCACAGGTCCCGCGATCCGCTCGTGCTGTCCTTTCGCAGCCAAACCCTGCCTGGCGAAACGGTGCAGAGCGCTAAGGCCGGGGCGGATTTCGGCGCGTCCCTCGCCCCCGCCGATGGCGTCTTCGTCAGCTCCGATGGCCAGCGCTGGTGGTTTGCCGGGGCCTTTCCCGAGGATGGCGATTGGCGGCGCGGCGAAATCGATCTGACGGCCTTGGCCCGGCGTAGGCGGGGCCTGAGCCTGGACGGGGAATTCCGCGTTCGATTCGTCCATTTCGCCAACCCGGGCGAAGACCGAAAGGACGGAGCCGGGTTCCGCCTCGACGACGTCCAGGTTGTCGCTGGCGGCCGGCCGGCGCTCGCCATCGAACCGGCGCGGAGCCTGCTCCTCTATGGCGAAGACAATGCCGAGACGGAAGGTTCTCTCGCGATCCGCAACGCCGGGGGCGGTGTCATGCGGTGGCGGGCCGAGAGCCGCGACCGCTGGCTGAGGGTCGAGCCCGAGAGTGGCGAACTCTGGGGCGATGCGGTGCAGACCGTTCGGTTCATCGTCGACGCCTCGCGCATTCGCCGGGGTGGTGCGGAAGGCACCGTGCTCCTCGAAACGGAAGCGGGAGAAAAGGAAACGGTGCGCGTCGAGTGGAAGCGCCTTGAGACCCGCCGCGGGAGCCGTTAGGGCTTCAACGCTGGCCGCCCTCCGCGCCCGCCTCGGACCATGACCGTTTTCCGCCTCGCGCTCCGTTCGCTTACCTACCATTGGCCCCGCAGCATGATTCTGATGGTGGCGATCGCGCTCATGGTGGCGATGCCGGTGGCGCTGAACGGACTGCTGATCGAATTCGAGAGCCAATGGCTCGCCCGCGCCCGCGCCACGCCGCTGGTGATCGGGCCCAAAGGCAGCGAACTCGATCTCGTCTTACACACGCTCTATTTCAAGGGCCAAGCGGCGGAGGAAATCTCGCTGGCGGAAGCTCATCGCGTCCGCGACAGCGGCTACGCCCTGGCCATTCCTCTCCACGTGCGCTACACGGCCGGCGATTTCCCCGTGGTGGGCACAAGCCCCGACTACTTTGGCTTCCGCGGCCTCGAACTCGCCGCCGGTGCGCCGCTGCTGGTCATCGGCGACTGCGTGCTCGGCGCGGTGGCGGCGCAGACGCTCGGCCTCGAGCCGGGCGACACGCTGGTCACGGACACCGCCAACCTGTTCGATCTGGCGGGGGCCAAGCCGCTGCAGCTCAACGTCCGGGGCGTTCTGGCGCCCGCTCGCACAGCAGACGACGAAGCCGTCTTCGTCGATACCAAGACCGCATGGATCATCGATGGCATCGGCCACGGTCATGAGGACGTGGCGCGGAACGAAGCCCTCGTCCTCGACCGCGACGCCACCGGCAACGTGACCGCCAACGCCGCCGTGGTGCCCTATACGGTCATCACCGACGAGAACCGCGGGACGTTCCACTTTCACGCCGAGCCCGAGGCGCTGCCTATCACGGCGCTGATCGCCGTGCCGAAGAGCGAAAAGGCCGAGGCCCTCCTGCGCGGCCGCTATCTCGGCAAAGGCCAAAGCGCCCAGATCGTCGTTCCCCTGCGAGTCGTCGAGGAAACCATGGCGCTCATTCTGCGCGCCAAGCGCCTCTTCGACGCCAACGTCGCCTTCGTCACCCTCAGCGGCCTGCTGTTCCTCGTGCTGATCGGCCTGCTGTCGCTGCGGCTGCGGGCGGCGGAGCGCCGCACCATGGTCGCTCTCGGCGCCAGCCGCTGGACCCTCGCCCGGCTCTACGGCTACGAGTACGCCATGATCCTGGCCTGCGGGCTCCTGACCGGATGGGGGTTCGCCATGGCGCTGCGGAACCTGATTCCAGGCGCGGTGGCATTACTGGCAGGGGGCGCGGCCTGAACGGCATTTCGTTCGACCAGGCATAGGCCTGACGCTCGACACCGGAGACATCGGTAACAGTTCTCGCTCTCCCGCCGCGAGGCCCAGCCCAATCACGTTGCGCACCGAACACGGCACGCCGCATGCTCTGACCAGACTCACAGCCAGCCGAACGCGGCCCGTCACCCAACCCATGCCCCTCTCATCCCCCGACCCGCCACCGCCCATCGCCTCTGCCCTGGGCCGTCTGCCGAAACCGCAGCGCCAGGACGTCCGCGGCCTGCTTGCCTTCGCCCACGAAATCCGCCATCAGTTCCACACCGCCCACCGCGCCAGCGGCGGCGCCTTCGCCGACATCCAGGCCACCGCCCACGCCCGCCTCGCCGAGGCCTTCGCGGACCCCGCCGCCACGCCCGAGCCCTTTCGTACCGCCGCCGCCATCGCCGCCCGCCACGCCATCCCGCGCCTGCGCCTGACCATGCTGATGGACGGCCTCGGCGCGGAGGTCTTCCGCCGGTCGGTGCGCGACTGGCGCCAGCTCGAAGGCCAGCTCCAGCAAACCGGCGGCACCCTCGCCCTGCTCCTCGCCCAGGTCCTCGGCGCCGATCCGGCCGCCGCCCGGGGGCCTGCCTTGGCCGGGGGCAATGGTGTCCGCCTCGCCCAACTCCTCACCAGCGTGCCCGCCGATCTCGAACGCGGCGTCATCGCGTTGCCCCTCGACGATCTGGCCAACTTCGGGGTCGAAGAATCCATCTTCACCACCCGCCAACCCACCCCCGCCCTGCGCGACCTCGTGGCCTTCGAGGCCGAACGCGCCCGCAAACTCCTGACCCAAGGCGAAGCCGGCGCCGCGCTCCTTGCCCCCGGCCCGCCGCGCAACCTCCTCAAAGCCACCACCGGATATTATCACGGCCGGTTGGATGCGCTGGAGGCGAACGGGTGGGATGTGTTTGGGGAGGTGCCGGAGGCGGGGGGGAGGCGAGGGTTCGGGGGGCGGTTGGTGTCTCGACTTTTATCAAAGGGCAACTAACGCCAAAGTGTTTCCCATTGATCGTGGCGGCGATTTCCGCCATGCTCACCAGTGCGGGAGCCGTTTTGGCAGGCGATTTCCTCCCCCGCCCGCGCCGGAAAGCCAGGCCGATGGATTACGACGACAAGCTCAAGCGCCAGCGAATCAGCGCCCTGATGCGCGAGGCTGCCACCTTGTTCAGCGGCAAGAACCCGCCCGATCTCGACCCCGCCCTGCCCAAAATGCACCGCGCCGTGCGCCTCGCCGAGGAACTCGACGACAAGCGGCCGCTCCTCATCTGCCGCGCCAACCTCGCCCAGATGAACGCCGTTTGCGGCCGCGCCGGCGACGCCCTCAATCAAATCGACCGCGCCATCAACATCGCCACCGACGACCCCCACCTGCCCGTCGCCGTCCGCAACTTCGCCTTCATGAAGTTCCTCGACATCGCCCTCCTGCTGCGCGCCGAGAACAAACGCGCCCTCATCTACGCCCGCGCCCTGATGCAATCCGCCGTCGAGGAAGAAGAAGATTACAACCGCTTTCTTTTAAGCGTTTACGAACTCGCCCGGGTGTGCCATGATTTAAGCAAATCCCCCGATTGGGCATTGGCTTTGGTCTCATGGCTCCTCGACACCGCACCGCACTCGCACCCCGTCTGGCAGCAGGCGCGGCGCTACAGCGAGAAAATCGTCCGAGGCTTCCCCCGCGACCTCTCCCACGCCTGGCAATCGGAAATCGAAGCCAACCGCGACATCCTCATCAGCGAAGCCAGCGGCGAGTTCCTGCCGTTTTTCGCGATGGATGCGCCGAGGCCGTGGTGAAGGCTTCGATACCTACATATTTGGCTTCACTAAGCGGCAAACCCCCTAGACTTCGGTCTGAGTGGAGCGGCGGCTGTCAATTTCGTGCAAGACATCAAAGTCTTGGCCTAAACAAGCATACTTAGAATTCGGCAACTCTGCGAATAGACTTTCGACCGCATCATTATTTATATAATGACGTATTATGCTGGGGCTGGAAAGAACCCTTCTAAGAGCATTAGATGCCAGTAGCTCCGCCTGGAGGGAATGTTCCATGACACGATGCTTAGACTCGTCATTTGGTCCGAAATCTTCAATGACGCTACAAAGGCTTGCATTGTGTTGCAGCTTATTCCTGATCTCATACAAACGCCATAGGATAGATTTTTTTTCACCACCTGCTTCTGCCGACACGAAAAAGCTCTTTCTTCCATTCTCGCAAAATTTATTCTTTCCATAATCTTTCTCTGGGAAGAGACATTCAATTGTGCGTACGAACTGTATTAATCTTTCTTGGCAGTCCCACGTCTTCATCCCAATGCCCCACATGTAGTATGCCTTATTAAGCCTCTCATAATCGCCCTCTGCCATGGCAATTCGCTCAAGTCCGGAAGTGATTGCTTGGGCTCTAAAGATGACATTTTCTGATATATCAATAGGGGAAATTGCTTCCCACGAAGACTCAGAACCTTTCCAAGGACCGTAGAATGTTGGGATGTAGCTCATGCTCCTGATCTCTGGTGACTCTCCTGAATACTCTCCAATAATTTCAACTCCAGAATTTAATGATTGAACGCCGAATCCGACTCCACACATAGCTAGAGCGCAAAAAAAACGGTCGCAATGTGCTAGAAGTTCGATGCTCTTATCAAAATCGAAGGGGCTGTGCGAGTTTCCTGTCTTGAGAATGACAAAGTTAGATTGCTTGAGTCTATTCACTTCTCTATCAGCATGCCTGCGCCAACCGACGTCAACCATTCCCATCAGATACTCCTTATCAGCGATGAACAAGCCATTTCCAAGTCCCATAGGTAATTCGGATTTGCTTGGCCAAGCTCCTCCCCTAGATACGTAGATTGAATGGGCAATCGCGACAAAGGACTCGGTCTTCTGAATTGGTTGAGAAGTTTTCATAGAGGACAATCTTTCTCGATGTGGATCAATCTCCTAGGCACAATCAAATCATATGTGGTTCAATTGACTAGATTGCAATCGACCACAAATGACATCGTATCGCTACGGAGTGCGCCTGTCAATCCGAGCTGAATCGAAGAGAATGCTGGCCTAAGGTGAATCCTGACGTCCCCACCATTGTCTTGCTCTTGCGCCCCCCCCCACACCGTTAAAACCCACAAGTTTAACCGCCCTAACTCACGCGACAGCGCGCCGCCTTTCCCTTAGCCTCCCTCTCTAATCCACCCCGGGAAAGGCAGCGCCCATCATGTCCGTCTCACTCGCAACTCCGCCCCGCGCCCTCTACGAAGCACGCGGAACGCAGCACGCCGCACGGCGGTTCTCAGCTCGCCGCCAACTGCCGCAGCACGTATTGCAGGATCCCGCCGTGGCGGTAGTATTCCACCTCGTTCGGCGTGTCCAGGCGGGCGATGGCGGTGAACTCTTTCGAGCCCCCCTCGCCCTTGGCGACGACTTTGACTTCCTGGCCGGGCTTCAGGGTGCCGGCGATGTTCGTCAGGTCGAAGGTCTCCTCGCCGGTGAGGCCCAGGCTTTCGATGTTTTCGCCGGCTTTGAATTGCAGCGGCATGACGCCCATGCCGATCAGGTTGCTGCGGTGGATGCGTTCGTAGCTCTCGGCGATCACGGCGCGGATGCCCAGCAGGCGCGTGCCCTTCGCCGCCCAGTCGCGCGAGGAGCCGGAACCGTATTCCTTACCGGCCAGCACCACCAGCGGCGTGTTTTCCTCGGCGTACTTCATCGCGGCGTCGTAGATCGACATCGTTTCGCCGTTGGGGATGTACTTGGTCACGCCGCCTTCGCTGCCGGGAACCAGCAGGTTGCGCAGGCGGATGTTGGCGAAGGTGCCGCGAACCATGACCTCGTGGTTGCCACGGCGCGATCCATAGCTGTTGAAGTCCTTCGGCTCGACGCCGTGCTCCATCAGGTACCGCGCCGCGGGGCTATTCTTGGCGATGGAACCGGCGGGCGAAATGTGGTCGGTGGTCACCGAATCGCCCAGTTTGGCCAGGCACCGCGCGCCCGCGATGTCCTCGACCGGCGCGGGTTCGGGGCCCATGTCGGTGAAGAAGGTGGGCAGGCGGATGTAGGTGCTCGCGTCCTTCCAGTCAAAGGTCCCGCCGGTCGGCGTGGGCAGGGCGCGCCATTTGTCGTCGCCGTGAAAGACGTTGCTGTATTCCTTGCGGAACATTTCGCTGCGGACGCTCTTCTTCACCGTGGCGGCCACTTCTTCGGCGGTGGGCCAGATGTCTTTGAGGAAGACATCGTTGCCGTCCTTGTCTTTGCCGAGCGGTTCCGTCGTGATGTCGAAATTCATCGTTCCCGCGATCGAGTACGCCACCACCAGCGGCGGGCTCGCCAGATAGTTCGCCCGCACGTCGGGGCTGATGCGGCCTTCGAAGTTGCGGTTGCCCGAGAGCACCGACGTCGCCACGAGCTTATTCTCGTTGATGGCTTTGCTGATCGGATCCGGCAGGGGGCCCGAGTTACCGATGCACGTCGTGCAGCCATAACCCACCAGGTTGAAGCCGAGCGCGTCCAGGTACCGGGTCAGGTCGGCGTCGGCCAGGTAATTCGTGACGACCATGGAGCCGGGGGCGAGGGAGGACTTGACCCACGGTTTGCGCGTCAGGCCCTTCTCGTGCGCTTTCTTCGCCACGAGGCCGGCGGCGATCATGACGGTCGGGTTCGAGGTGTTCGTGCAGCTCGTGATGGCCGCGATGACGACGTCGCCGCTTTGCAGATCGAAGTTCGCGCCGTCATAGGAAACGGGGACCTTCTTGGGCGATTCGGCGTCGGCGGGTTCCAGGGTCTTGTGCGTCTCGGCCCAGGCCTGCTTGGCTTTCGACAGGGTGATTTTGTCCTGCGGGCGCTTGGGCCCGGCCAGGCTGGGCTCGACCGTCGAGAGGTCCAGCTTCACCGTGTCCGAGAACCGGGGCGAGGGCGTGCTGTCCACGCGGAAGAGGCCCTGGGCCTTGGTGTATTTCTCAACCAGTTCCACCGTTTCGTCGGGCCGGCCGGTGAAGCGCATGTATTCCAGCGTCTTGTCGTCCACGGGAAAGAAGCCGATGGTGGCGCCGTATTCCGGGGCCATGTTGGAAATCGTGGCGCGGTCGGCCACGGAAAGCTGGCTGAGGCCATCGCCGTAGAATTCGACGAATTTGCCCACGACGCCCTTCTTGCGCAGGATGTTCACCACTGTCAGCACGAGGTCTGTGGCCGTGGTGCCGGCGGGCAGTTTGCCCGTCATTTCAAAGCCAACGACTTCCGGGATCAGCATCGAAATCGGCTGGCCCAGCATGGCCGCCTCGGCTTCGATGCCGCCCACGCCCCAGCCCACGACGCCCAGCGCGTTCACCATGGGCGTGTGGCTGTCGGTGCCGACCAGGGTGTCCGGATAGGCGACTTTCTCGCCATCGGCTTCGCCGACCATGACCGACTTGGCCAGGTATTCCAGGTTCACCTGATGGCAGATGCCCGTGCCCGGAGGCACGACGCGGAAGTTTTCGAACGCCTTCTGGCCCCAGCGCAGGAACTGATAACGCTCCTCGTTGCGCTCGTACTCGCGCTCGACATTGATCAGGAAGGCCGCTTCCTTGCCGTATTCGTCCACCTGGACGCTGTGGTCGATGACCAGGTCGGCGGGTTGGACCGGGTTGATTTTGTTCGGATCGCCGCCCATGCTGGCCAGCGCGTCGCGCATCGCCGCCAGGTCCACCACGGCGGGAACGCCGGTGAAGTCCTGGAGCAGCACGCGCGCCACGGAGAAACCGATCTCGCGGTCCGGCGTGGCCTTCGGGTCCCAGCTCGCCACCGCGCGCACGTCGCTCTCGCCGGCTTTGCCGAGGTCGAGGTAACGTAGTTGGTTTTCCAACAGCACCTTGAGCGAAAACGGCAGCGACGCCACATCGCCGACGCCCGCCCGCTCGAGCGCCTTCAGGGAATACATCCGGTAAGTGCTGCCGCCCGCGTCGAGCGTGGTCCGGGCTTGAAAAACATCTGTCTGACTGGTCATGGGACGATCCTTGATCTTAGGGTACACGTGTTGAGTTCACCGCGCGGCGCACAGGGCCTGCTCGCCCGCGAACGGGCGCCGCCGATGACACAAGGCTTTAGCGAGAACCGTGCGGCGGACGCAAGCGGGTGTTGGCGCCCGCGCGCACGCCGCCCCACGGCGGCACCTGGATCGGGTGAACGGGTTCCTGAGCATGGGGCCCTCTCCTTCGCAGCGAACTGGAGAGCAAGCTACGAGAAACGGCCGGGCCTGTCGCGTGACAAAGGGCGGTTAAACTTGTGGGTTTTAACGGTGTGGGGGGGGCTGATGCCTGCCTGGGCGCAAGTTGCGACCTGGCGCTGGTTGCGCGTACGAACCGGCGAGCCGTCCTCTGATCCCTGCCTAAGCGCGAGTTGCGACGGGGGCCGGGCTGCACAACACCTACCTGGACACCCCTCTGATCCCTGCCTAAGCGCGAGTTGCGACGCTCAGCCATTATGCCGCCACCGCCGTGATGGTCCTCTGATCCCTGCCTAAGCGCGAGTTGCGACTCTATCGTCTTGGGGTGGTCTCGCCCGTTGGCATCTCCCTCTGATCCCTGCCTAAGCGCGAGTTGCGACGGACGTGCTTCTCGTGCCCATCCGGGTCGACGTTCCTCTGATCCCTGCCTAAGCGCGAGTTGCGACCTCGCAATTCGGTGATTTCCTTCCGGGAGAAGAGCCTCTGATCCCTGCCTAAGCGCGAGTTGCGACGCGTACCGCTTGACGTTATTTGACCCAGCCGTTCCTCTGATCCCTGCCTAAGCGCGAGTTGCGACATTTCTCGCTCATGATGCCAAGGGTCGAAGAAAACCTCTGATCCCTGCCTAAGCGCGAGTTGCGACGGATGCCGAACTGCGAACCGTGTGGCAAAACGTTCCTCTGATCCCTGCCTAAGCGCGAGTTGCGACTCTTTCTCCTCTGCGTCTCTGAGTAGTTGCTTACACCTCTGATCCCTGCCTAAGCGCGAGTTGCGACTTGATGTTCAGCGGCGGATCGAGCAGCGTGTACTCCCTCTGATCCCTGCCTAAGCGCGAGTTGCGACGGGCGACGGGGGCGGTCCGGCGGTGCTGGAGCTTTCCCCTCTGATCCCTGCCTAAGCGCGAGTTGCGACCGCCCATGTCTCAAAGTCAACAAACTCAGGGGCGAAGATTAGCGGCATCGCCGACCTCGCCTTGACCCTCCTTCCGACGCCATGCACAGGGCTCAGAATTTCGCCTAAGCTCAACGATTTCAGTTTTCGCCGTCCTCCCCGGTTTAGCCTGTTGGCTTGGGGTTGGCGGAAGAAATCGAGGTATCATGTCCCGATATCGGGACAGCCATCGCTTGCGAGAAGCGACTTCCGGATCCGGATTCACTCTCCGGAGTGGTCCGGTCCGATTGGCCTGCGAGAAGGCCACACGTCCAGCCGAAGAGGAATCGCGAGATTCCAATTCACCCAGGCGAACTGCTCTATTCAGAGCCATTGGACTCTTCTTTAGGCGGAACCGTGGCAGCGATCAAGTCCTGAATGCCGGTGATGGACAGATTTCTGGCGGCGTTCTTGTCGGCGTTTTCTTTGCGGCCACAGGCGACACATTGAAAGTGCTCCTGCCCTTTGCTGGCCTTGGGGCGATTCGCCCGGGAAATGTGGCCACACTTGGCGCAGCGCTGGGACGTGTAAGCCGGATTGACGAGCACGAGGCTCACGCCAAGTTTCTGCGCGTTCCATCGAATGGCGTCGATCAGGGTCCCCGGCGCCCAATTGCGGGCCAGCCAACTGTCTTCCTTGAGCCCACCCTTGAGCTTCAGGTCTTCCAGTTGCCACGTCCCAGCGCCATTGCGGCGGGCGGCCTCGGCGATTTGTTTGGCGATTCGCTGAGAGCCGGTCTTGATGATGGCTTTTTCCTTTTTGCGAAGGTCACGGAGTCGTTCCTGGGCCTGAGCGCGGGCGCCCCCGATGAGGCCGCTGTCTTTGGCGCGGAGGCCGCGGACGATAGTTCGGATTTCCGACCGGATGACATTGCGCGAGGCAAGAAGTTGGCGACCGTTGCCGACGATCATGGCCCAATGCTCACCGGCTTCCGAGCCCTGGGGGCGAATATGGATGGCGGCCGGCGCATTGACCCCCAGGTCGATCCCCATCACGACGCCGGGATTGAGGGTCTTGTACGGTTCGGGTTTGTACTGCAGGACGACCTGGCCATTCCACCGGGGGCCTTTGCGGCGCATGTTCCGGGCGAGGCGCGAATTGCGTAGCATCCATTCCCCGGTGGTCAGCCGCTGGAGTTGACCATTGAGTGTCTTGTCCCGTTTCTTGGCGATGATGGGAAAGGCCAGCCAATTGGGCAGATTGTTGGTTTTTGCGTACTTGACTTCAAGCAATTGAACGCAAAGCCAGTAGGCCTTCTCATGCAGGAAAAGGCGTGTGCCATCATGGCGAAAAGGGATTGGATGGGAGCCGTCGGTGCGATGGGTTGGGAGTTGGCGCGAACCGACTGTGATAAGCTCCTTACCATGGTCACCCGCGAAGTGTGGGTCCGTCAGCTTATAGGACTGGGAAAGAGTTCCCCCGGCAATCCAGTCACAATCGGCAACGCGCTTGCGCAGGGCGGGGTTGGATGGTTTAATTTCCTCCTGGGACTTGTCGATCCCGAGGGTTACCTGAACGTACCGTTTGGCGGTTTCGATGTTGCAGGCTTGGGCAACCGCACAGGATGCGCGCCGCATGTGTTCATAGACCGCTTTCCGCACATCATCCTGAAGGGGTTCAATGGTGCCCTTCCTGACATTGAAAGCGTAGGGGAAGCCCACACCGAAAGTGAGCGTCTTACTGAGCAACTTCTCGTCGGACATCGGATCGTCCTCTTGGCTTGAACTGGTGGACGAACGATGCGGCCTATCTGCTCAAGAGGTAAAGATGAAAGAACGAAAAGAAAGCCGCCGCACTCTGCCTTGAAGGAGAATGCGGCGGCTTGCGATGGAGTGACTTTCTTCCGCCGGGCGGCGGGACTACGAACGGGCGGCGGAGCCTTACACCCGCGCTGCGAGGACTTCCTGGATGCGGGCGGGGACTTCGCTGGGGAGGTCGCAGGTGGCGACGCCGTTGTCGCGCATGACCTGGAGTTTTTCCTGGGCGGTGCCTTCGCCGCCGCTGATGATGGCGCCGGCGTGGCCCATGCGTTTGCCGGGGGGGGCGGTGCGGCCGGCGATGAAGCCGACGCAGGGCTTGGTCATGTGCTCTTTGGCAAAGCGGGCGGCGTCTTGTTCGTCGGTGCCGCCGATTTCGCCGATGACGACGACGGCGTCGGTGTCGGGGTCTTTTTCAAAGTGGGCGAGGATATCCACGAAGGTGGAGCCGATGATGGGGTCGCCGCCAATGCCGACGCAGGTGCTCTGGCCGACGCCGGCTTTGGTGAGGGCGTCGACGACTTCGTAGGTCAGGGTGCCGGAGCGGCTGATGAGGCCGACGCGGCCGGGTTTGTGGATGTGGCCGGGCATGATGCCGATTTTGGCGATGCCGGGGCTGATGACGCCGGGGCAGTTGGGGCCGATGACGACGACGCCGCGGCGCTTGGCTTCATGATAGACGGTCATCATCTGGAGCGTGGGGATGCCTTCGGTGATGATGATGACGAGGTCGAGGTTGGCTTCGATGGCTTCGAGGGCGGCGTCGGCGGCGAAGGCCGGGGGGACGTAGATGATGGTGGTGTTGGCGCCGGTTTCGTCGACGGCGGCCTGGACGGTGTTGAAGACGGGGACGGTGCCGAGGGCGGTCTGGCCGCCTTTGCCGGGGGTGACGCCGGCGACGACCTTGGTGCCGTAGTCGAGCATTTGCCGGCCGTGGAACTGGCCTTCGCGGCCGGTAATGCCCTGGATCATCAGGCGGGTGTTTTCTGTGACAAGAATGGCCATGAGCCGATCGTATCCTCACGTAGTCCGAATTGTTGCGACCTGTCATAGCGGACGCGGGGCGCCGGGGCGCAAGGGGGAATGGCGCGCGGGGCGATTTCCGTGGGCGCGGGGGCGGTTCGCGGTTGCACTGAACGGGGCGTGGGGGCTTACAAGCGAGAAACGATCCGTTGCCCACCCTAGAGAGTCGCGCCCTGTCCATGTCGAACATCGCCTATCGCCCCGATATCGACGGTCTGCGGGCCGTGGCCGTGCTGGGTGTGGTGCTGTTTCACGCGGACCTGGGGTTTCGGGGCGGGTACGTGGGTGTGGATGTGTTCTTTGTGATTTCGGGATTCCTGATCACGTCGATCATTTTGCGGGACCTGGAACGCGGCGATTTTTCTCTAGCGAATTTCTGGGTGCGGCGCATCCGGCGGATTTTGCCTGCCCTGGCGGCGATGGTGTTGTGTGTGCTGGGTGCGGGGCTTTGGCTTCTGGACTCGGAGGACCTGCGCCTGCTGGCCGAGTCGGCCATCGCGCAGTCGGTGATGGGGGCGAACTTTTATTTCGCCGCCGATGATGGCTATTTCGCTCAGGAAGCGGAGATGAAGTTGCTGCTGCACACGTGGTCGCTGGCGGTGGAGGAGCAGTTCTATCTGCTCTTTCCGCTGCTGACCTTGGGTTGCTTCCGGGCGGGGCGGCGATGGCTGCTGCCGGTGTTCGGGGGACTGCTGGCGGCGAGTCTGCTCCTGTCCATCCTGATGACCGATTCGCACCAGAAACTGGCTTTCTTGTGGCTGCCGTTCCGCGCGTGGGAGCTGCTGGCGGGGGCGCTCTTGAGTGTCAAGCAGCGGGACCTGCGATGGCGCGGCGACGTGCGGGAATTGCTCTCGGCGGCAGGCCTGGGGCTGATTGTACTGTCGATGCTGGTGTTCGATGAGTCCCTGCCCTTCCCCGGCGCCTACGCCGTCGTGCCGGTCCTGGGGGCCGTTCTGGTGATGGGGGCGAATACGCAGGGGCTGACCTGGTCGGGGCGGCTTCTGGCGTGGAGGCCTATGGTCTTTGTGGGTCTGATTTCGTACTCGCTCTATCTGTGGCACTGGCCGCTGCTGGTGTTCGGAAACTACGTCCTGATCGAGCGTGACGGGGTGGCGCTGGCGGCGATCCTGGCGCTGTCGTTCGGGATGTCGGTGCTATCGTGGAAGTTCATCGAAAACCCGTTCCGCCGCAAGACGGTGCTGAAGACCCGGAAGAGCGCTTTCGCCTTCGGAGGCGCCGTCACGGCGGGGTTGCTGGTGGCGGCAGTGGGGGTGTTGGGGTATTCGAAAAGACCGGGACTCGACGACCGGTTTGCCAT
This sequence comes from Sumerlaeia bacterium, assembly GCA_040219255.1. Classification (GTDB taxonomy): domain Bacteria; phylum Sumerlaeota; class Sumerlaeia; order SLMS01; family JAHLLQ01; genus JAVJSW01. The sequence continues at coordinate 204,822 of JAVJSW010000049.1, read as the reverse complement.
CTATCGTGAGGACATCGACTGGAGAGGCCGCGAGTTCAGCATGGGCGAGGACGGCGAGCCCGTCCCCATCGGCGCCGAGGCCTCCACGGCCAACGCCCCGCCGGACTTCGTGTTTTGGGGCGACAGCCACGCGCTCGCCATTTCCGACATGGTTGACCGCAAAGCAGCCGAAGCGGGCTTGCGGGGGGAGGCCTATCTTGAAGGAGGCTCAACGCCTATTCCCGGCCTCTGGCGAGTCGATTCCACGCCAAAGGAGCGTGCCTGGGCGCTTGAGACGAACGCCGCGACCTTAACGGGAATCTTCGAACGAGGTGTATCGGACGTCATCCTGGTGAAACGATGGTCCGTCTCCTGTTCCGGACAGAGCCAACTGCGCGTCGAACTGGGCAAGTCGCCCAAGGGCACCCTTGTCACCGATGACCCAAAGATGAGCCTGGATCGCATTACGGAAAGCCACGCGGAGGCCGTTCTGGAGGAACACCTGCGAGGGATGATCGTGACTCTGGAGGATGCTGGAGTGCGCGTCTGGCTCCTGAAGCAGGTTCCCGAGACGGACAACTATCACACCGCGCGGCATTTTTCCTACACGTTCCGCTACCCGCTCTTCAACAGTATGGAACGCTACACCACCACACGAGCCGAGCACGAGAAGCGGCAGGCCTGTTTCGAGAGTGTCCTGAAAAACCTGGGCGATCACCCCAACCTGACCGTCATCGATCCAACCCTGGCATTCTTCGACAATTCCGAGGGCCGGCTGGAGATCTACTCCGAACGCTCACACTACCGCGACGACAACCATCTGACGCGCTATGGTGCGGAGAAGTACCTGGGGCCGATTTTCGAGGAGGTGTTCGCGGAGATCGCCGCGGACAAGACGCCTTAGCCGCCAGCCGCCGCGATGGAGGAGCCTTCGCCGCTGAGGAGGCGTTGGCCGCTGCTGAGGGGCATCGATTGGTCGGCCGGCAGGAGCAGCACGATGCGGGTGGCGGTGCCGCCGCGGACTTCGATGGCGCCTTGGTGGTTGCGGATGGTGGAGAGCATGACGCTCATGCCGAGGCTGCCGCGGCCCAGGCTCGACCCGGTGGAGGAGAGGAGCAGTTCGGCGAGGCTTTCATCGATGACGCCGCGCCGTTCGCTGAAGGAAATGCAGGCGTAGAGCCCGGGATTGAGTTCGCCGAGCGCCATGGCGCGTTCTTCGTCGAGGATTTCGCCGCCGCTCTCGACCAGCAGCGTGTTGTTCTCGCCAGCGCGCTCGCCCAGCGCCACCATCAGGTTCAGCAGGGCCTGGCGCAGTTGGTCTTCGCTGCCGCGCAGGCGCGGCGTATCGGGGGCGAGGGCAAACTTCATGCGGGGGCGTTCGCTCGGCAGGTTCTCGTAGAGCTTGGAAGCCGACATCACGACGCCGTTGATGTCGAGGATGGCGACGCCGCCTTCGCTGGTCTCGGCGAAGGACATGAGCTGGCGCGTGAAATCGAGCGCCCGCATGATGGCGCCTTCGACGGCCAGGATGCTGCTTTCGAGCGGCTCGGTGTCCATGCCGGAACTGCCGAAGGGGCTGCCGATCTGCATCTTCAGGTAGCCGATGTGGCCCAGCATGGCGCTGAACAATTCCTGGAAATCCTGGCCGATGCCGGCGGTCAGCGTGCCGATCGAGCGCACGCGCAGATCGCTGGCGCGCTGAGCTTCGGCGGCGCGCTTTTCGGTCACGTCTTCCACCAGGAGCTGGATCGCCCGGACGCCACCGTAATTGATCAGGCCGGCGCTGACCTCGGCCCAGATGCGGTTGCCGTCGGGGCGCTGCATCCATCCCTCGATGTGGCCCTCGCGGCCCTTGGCGGCCAGCTCGAGCATGCGTTGCCAGGCGGCCTCGTTTTCCTCGGGCACCATCTCGAAAATGGACAGGGCCGTGATCGGCAGGTCCGCCAGATCGAGCATGTCCTGGAAGGTGGCGTTGGCGAATTCCAGCCGGTCGTCGCGCAGGATGGCGATGCCGATGCTGCTGGCCTGGATCAGTTGGCTGAAGCGCTGCTCGCTGGCCTGGACGCGTTGGAAGAGGCGCGAGCTTTCCAGCGCCGCCGCCGCGATCTGGGTGACGAGGCGGACGAATTCCACGTCTTCGTCCTGGAACCGGTTGTAACGGGTGGTGCAATCGAGGCGGATGACGCCGATGGCGCGCTGGCCCACCAGGATTGGCGCCGCGAGGCATGACAGCAGACCCAGTTCCTCGCGCCAGGAGCGGGGAATGAGCGGCGATTTCGAGCAATTGTTGATGACGAATTCGCGCCCCGCCGCGAAGCACGCGCGGATGGCGTTCATGTCGATGGTTTGGGCTTCGGCCCCGCCCGCCAACGCGATCGGGTTAGCCTCGCGCACCGGGTACTGGAGCGTCAGGTGGCTGACGTGGGGATCTTCGCTGCACAGCCAAATCTCGACCCCCTGCAAATCCAGGAACTCGCGCAGCGCTTCGGCCACCACGGCCGCCACCTGCACCGAATCGTGCTCGGTGATCAGCCGCGGGCCCAGATCGGCGATGGTTTTCTGGCGAAGCGTCTGCGCCTGCTGCGTTTCATAGAGCATGGCGTTGCGCAGCGCGATGGCGGCGATGGAGGCGGTGTGTTGCAGCAGATCGATCTGGCCGCCGTCGAACGCGTGGGGCTGGCTCGACCCGAGGGAGAGCAGGCCGATGACTTCGTCGCCCGCGATCATAGGAAGCACAATGAGCGTGCGGCAGGCGCCGGGATAATCGGAGGCGATATCGGCCTCTTCCTGCGTGCGGCGCACGAGCCGCGCGTGGCGGTCCTCGATCAGCGGCTGCAACTCTTCCAGGGTCAACCCGCCCCCCGCGTGGCGCAGACCCGTCTCGCCCGTGGTGGGCATGCGCGTCATGACGCCGTTGACCACCTTCATGGCGGAAATGGGCAGGGGGATGGGGTTCTCGGGCGTCCCCGCCAGGCGGTCCACGGCGAAGAAATCCAGGTCGAGAAGGCGCTGCAAACTCTCGAACAGCACCGGACCGATGTCCTGCACCGAGAGGGTTCGCGTCAGCACCGTGGCGATGCGCTGGACGGCCTGGAGCTGGCTGATGCGGCTGGCCAGGGCCCGCTCCTGGGCGCGCAGGTCGCTGATGTCGCGGGTGTGGACGATCAGCATGTCGCGTCCATCCACGCGAATGGGCGCGCGGGTCAGGCTAATGGGAATGAGCCGGCCGTCGCGATGGCGGTGGTGCGTCTGCACCACGTCGGGCCCGGTGCCTTTGTAGCGCAGTTTGCTCAGCAGCCCGGCGGGGGAGGTTCCCTGCTCCGGCGCCGCCAAGTCCTGAATCCTCATCGTCAGGAGCTGGCTCTGCTCGTAGCCGAGCAAGTCGCTGCATCGCGGGTTCACATTGTGGATGCGTCCGTCTTCCGGATCGACCAAGAAAATCGGATCGCTGGCGCCTTCGAAAAAGTGCCGGAATCGCCGTTCGCTGTCGATCAGATCGCCGCGCACTTGCTCGAGCGCGATCACCACGGAAAGGCAGAGTACCAGCAGCGTGATGAAGACCTCGAAGATCGGCAGCAAGAGCGAATCGCCGTAACCCGATACCTCGGGCAAATAGTAAACCGGAGAGAGAAACGGCAGCAGGATCCGATAGGTCCCGCCCAGAATCAGCAGCGCGCCTGTCAGCGTCACGCTGATCGACTTCGGCCCCTTATGGATCAGGAAAAACAGCAGGCCGTTGGCGATGGTGGCCCCGCCGACCAGCACCCCGGCCAGCAAGGCCTTGAGGAACAGGCGCCCATCCACCAGCGCCAGCGGCATCGCGCCCAGCACCACACCCCCGAGACCGACCACGTAGATGATGTGCTCGGGCACTTTTCGCCGGAAAAACAGATACACGCCCGCCGCCGAGGACAACAACCCCAGGTACAGCACCAGGTTCCCGATGGCTTCGAAAATGAAAACCTCCGCCTCGGTGGCGCCGTCCATGCTGTTCTCGATCACATGGATGCGCAACAGCGAACGCAGCAGGACGCAGGACCACGCACCCGCCCACAGCAGAAAATACGTGCGCCGCAAAATCAGGTGCAGGTATAAAAACGCCACGAGCGCCACCACGTAAATGGTGGAGAGATAGATTTGGGTCAGAAGCTCCGCGCCCATAAGCTCTTGCCGCCCGGCCTTTCGCGGTCCAAAAAGGTGCGTGATAAAGTCCCGCGAGACTGACAGCAACGACGGGCCTCGTCAATACAGGATGTGATTGCAGAAGGCGATTGCAAGGCCCCCAATCGCACGGGAACGGTGGCCCTTCCTTCGTCCCCTAAATTCAAAATCAAACTTTCTCTTGCCAACCGTTCACTCCAGGCTCAACGATTCTCTCGAATTCTTTCTTTGAATCCAAATTCCACCTCCTGACCGGGAGCACTCTCCGCATGACCGCCCAGCCCCACCGTTTCCTGACGAGCCTGTTCTTCGCTGGAGGTCTGTTGGCCTTGGCGCCGCCGCCCGCTTCGGCGGGCGCCATCCTCTACATCGCCGATCCGCGCACCTCGGCCATTTACGCCGTCGAGGAAGACAGCCCCGGCCGCGAACCCCGCATCGTCAGTGCCACCATCCCCATCGAGTGCGAGAGCTTCGCCTTCATCAATCCCTCGGAAGCCCTTTTCATTCCGCCCGGCCGGCGCTCCATCGTGCACTACAACATGGATTTCGGCAACGTTGAGAAAGTGGCCGAAAGCCCGGAATCCGTTACTTTCTTGCTCGTCGGCGTGTCGCGCGATGGTGGGACGGCTTACGTTCTGGGGGACGAGGCTACTGAGAATTGGCGACACTCTTTCGTCCTCTTCAAAGGTCAAAGGCAAGACGGCGCCTGGATGTTCGAACGCCTCGCCACCGACCTGAACGATTTCACCGGCCTGAACGGCTTGCCCGACAGCTTCCGCTTCGCGCGCCAGTTGCATGTGTTCGGGGGGAGCGTGGGGTTGCTCCGTGACTGGCGGATAGCGAGAAGTGGTATACCCTACCATAGGGACGAAGAACTGGCGATCCTCGGCGAGGCCGGCGTTCTCTCTTTGACGGACTTCGACTTCGCTCAGGAGCAGGTCATGGCGGTTGTGACGCCAGAAGAGACCCTTCTGGTAACACGAGCGGGAGAAATCCCCTACAACGAAGAAATCGATGCCTCGGCGGTCTATTTTTCGCCGGATGGAACCGTGGCCGAAGAAGTCTTGAACGAAGATGGCAGCTTGCGATTCTTAGAGCTAGTTCAGCACCTGCCTTATTCCGCCAGCCATTGGGCCGACACAGGTTCGCTACCAATTTCCACCATCACGGGCGATGGACTGAGGATCGCCCAGATTCCCGAGAGCGGTCCTGCAACCAGTGAACTCGTCTACCGCCGATGGGGAGGTCCTTCCACGCCCAAATCCAGCTTGGCCGACCCCACCGGAGCCCTCGACATCCGCGAGCGCGCCCCCGGGCTCTGGTTCACGACCACGCCAGATCTCGGCGCGGCTTCCATCGAAGCCCTCGCCGATTTCCCCGAGCCCCGCCTGCTGGTTCAGCGCGGCGAGGGGCCGGCATTCGCGGACCTGCTCGACCTCGACATCGCCCCCGATGGCCAACTGTATGTGCTCGATGGCGGCTACGACCGCCCCCGCGTCATGCGGGTCGATCCGATCAGCGGCGACCGGGAGGAAGTCGTGCCGGCGCTGGATCGGATTCTCCCGAATCATTTCACGAGCGCCGGGCAGTACGTCCAACGGTCGAACATCGCCCCCTTCATTGATGTGACCGAGACGGGCGAAATCGTGCTCGTGGCGACCGTCCAAGGCGAAGAATTCCGGTTCATCACAATCCCGGCCGACGATCCCGGCACGACTCCGACTGTCAGCCCGGCCATTCCGATGCTGGGTTATCCCCGCTCCGTCGACGTCGCGACGGACGGGAAGTACCTGGTGGTCGCCAATCAGACGAATGAGAACCCGCTCTTGCTGGCGGATCGGGAAGGGAACTACGAGAATTTCGCTCATGCTCCCATTTCCATGACGACCCAGACCCTGATCAGGCAGCCGGAATCGCCCCTCTCGCTTGCCGAAGCGACCGTCGAAATCGAGGAAGACCTGCGGGCGAGCCACGTCCTGTTGCGGGCCACCATCGATCTGAACGATCGCGCCTTCAGGCTGCCAGTCCAGGCCATTATCAGCGGAATCGATCCGGATGCCACCCTGACGTTCGATCTGGAACGCATGGAGAGTTCGCGCGACTTCCGCGACTATTACGCAATCTTCGAATCGATTATCCCCCTTCCCTCGCGCCAGTTGGCCTCGGGCGAGGTGCGCTATCTGCAAGTCACGCCGCCCGTACCGCCCGGTTTCGAGACCTACATGGTGCTGCGCGACCTGGCCCTCGTTCCCCAGTTCGCCCGCAAGACCGCCTACGCCACCGCCGGACCGGGCGAGACCTATCTCCTCCACGAAACCTTCCCCGCCCAACTCGTCACCTACGACCCCGCCAGCCAAGACGTGAACCCGCTGACCTACGATACCGCCCCTTTTCCTGAGTTCGACCTGAACCAGACCTCCGACGTTGTCCTTTCCACGGATGAAGGCGCAGTTTTTCTGGCTCAGAATGGAGCCAGCCACATCGCGCGGGTGGACCTCGCTTCGGGCGCCGTCGACGCCTTCGCCTCCGGCATCCCTGCCGCCATTCGCGAACTGTCTGAATACGTTCTCACCAGCACCTCCAGCCACACCCGCATCGCCGCCGGCCCCGCCCCCGCGGCGGCCACGGACGGCGAGAGCCCGCTGCCGGACCTAGCCTACGACTTTCTCGAATCCGGCCATGGATGGGTTCCGGAAGAGGGCCCGCTTGGCGATCTGGAGGGCGTCGAGCTGGCGTCGGATCGCGGCGTGCTGGCTCTGCGCACCACGAGCAACCTGAGCGCTTTCGGCTTCTGGGACTCGGGCCCTCGGCCTCTCGCCGACCCCATTGTGCCCGAGGACTTCGCCGACGTGGAAGCTTACATCCTGCGCGCCCGCGTCATGAGCGACCAGATGGACAGCGCCCTCGTTCCCCGCTTCCGCCTGCGCACCCTGCGCGAAGGCGTGCAGTTCGGCACCGACTTCGCCGTCGACAGCAGCGGCGCTGGCGCCTTCTCGCCGACATTGACCCACGCCCGCGACTACACCGTTGTGATCCCGGCGGGCGGGGCGCTGCCGCTCTTCAACTTCGCCTTCGATGTCGTCAACGGCGGCGGCGTGGACGCGCCCCGGGCGACGCTCGGTCTCGACCGCTGGGAAGTCGATATCGCCCGCCAGGGCGCCTTTGGCCCCGAGCGGCTCGAGCGCGAATGGACTTTTGAGGACGGCACCCAGGGCTGGAGTTCCTTCACCGCGTTCGGCCCCTACTTCGGCCCCGGTGCGGCCTGGCGCGATGGCGTCCTGGTGCTTTCGGCCAAGGGCGACGGCGGCGAACTCGGCTCACCGCCCCAGGTCGTCTTCCGCTGGTGGGAACCCGCCCTCGCCGACCGCGTCGCCATCGAGCCGGGGCGACTTTACCGCGCCGACTTCACCCTCGGCACCGACATGCCCGCGTCGTCGATGGTTCCCACCATCCGCCCCCGCGTGAACGAGACCGGCTTCCGCCTCTCGCACACCACCGTCATCAACGCCTCCCTGATTGGCGACATTGGCCCCTCGAGCGCCGGAGCGAAAACCTACTCGGTTTACCTCGCGGTCCCCGAGGGCGAGGGCTTCGACGGCGGCGAGCAACTCGTTGTGGCGCTCGATGAAATCTTCTACTTCGGCACGTCCACCGTGCGCGACGCCGAGCTGTACATCGAGAACGTGCGCGTGGTGTCGTTCGATTGGCCTTGAGGGAAGGCCGCAGAACTTCTTAGTCTTCGACTAACCGCCGCTCAGGACCAGACTTGCGATGAAGAGATGCTTGGGCAACTCCACAGCATGCCATGGAGCGCTGGTGTGCTTGGCACTGCTGGCCCCCGCCGCTCTCTCCTTTGGTCAGGGCATCGGCCGCGCCCCCGCCGTCTTCGCTATCTCTCGCGTGGAGGTGTCCAATCCCTCCGGCGAGTCTTACACCGAGAAAAACATGGCGCTGCATACGATGGAGTGGGCAACTGTCCTCTCTTATCCTGAGTCCCTAGCATCCATCTTGGAAGTAGACCCAAGCCAAACCGTCTCCTTGGCAGATGTGTCTCAGCACGATGCACAATTGAGCTACTTCTTCCTCTCCTCCGGGCAAGACGCGATCTTCCATTTGGGCGGGGGTGCAAACCAACTCGATTATTATGAAGACTCACAATTTGAAAGCACAAGCTTCTACGAATTGACCGGTTATGGCATTATGCCTTGGCTTCAGAAGATGGCTCAGGAATCGGGCGAGAATTTGGGGGGCTCTCCTCCCGCCTTCGAGACCGCGCCGGGCGGGGAAACCTATCACGATATCGTGGTCCATGACTTGGGCTCGCTCGAGCCCGTCGCGTCCTGCCGGGTTTATCCGCTCGATGGAAAGGACGGACCTTTTGGCCGGATCGAGTTCTACCGCCAGGGCAAACTGTTCAAGACGATCCAGAACGCCGAATTTTTCCCGTCGGAGGGGGAGCCGGTTCTCCTGGTTCCGCAGCGAAGCACGGTCACCCACTATGACGAGGGGGAGAACCAAACGATCATCCATCGTTTCGAGCGGGTTATCGTGAACCCAGACTTCGCCGCGCATTGGGCGCAGGCACCGGAGCCTCTGCCGGGAACGGTCATCACGCACCACCGGTCCGCTCCGGATGGCACGGTGTCGCAACACCGCCTCGATTCGCCCCGGCGGGAAGATCTGGAGAAAATCGCTGCGCTGGCGGGTGAGCTTGCCCCGCGCCCGGCGCCTGAGGACGCGGCGGCTGGGGCCGTCGAACAAGCCGCGGAGCCTCCGGCAAACAGGCAGGTATCACCGCGCACCGCGCGAACTGCGGGTCCTTCGCCGGAGCCCGGCAGGCCAAGGCGCTTCCCCATCTGGATCGCGGCGTTGGCCGCGCTGGGAGTCTTGGGCGGTGGGGCGGCGGCGGTGCTTAGGCGGCGGCGTTTGAGCTGAGAGCCTCAGCCACCGCCCGCCCACGCCCGCAAGGCCCGCCGCTGATTCCCGTGCAGCCGCGCCCCGGGGCGTTTCTCGCGGATCAGGGCTTCGGCGTCCTCCATCGTCGCCGCCAGCCCACGCCGCATCAGGTACGCCGCCACCAGCGTGGCGCTGCGGCCGTGGCCGGCGGCGCAGTGGACATAGAGCGGACCGCTCTGCTGGCGCTCGCAGAGAAACCGCACCGCCGCCTCGATGTCCCCGGCGGTGGGGGCGCCGGTGTCCAGAATACGCAGGTTCAAGTAGCGTAAGCCGTCGCCAGGGTGGAGAAAATCCGGCTCGCGGAATTCCGCCGTGCAATCCAGCACCGCCGCCCAATCGCGCTCGCAAGCCATCGCCCGGTCCCGCGCCACCAGCCGCCGCCCCAGCCAAAGCCCCGGCACGATCTCGTCGCAGGGGTTCTCGCGCGAAAACCGCACGACCGTCTCCATCAGCACGAAGTTGAGCGTGTGGTACGGCCCGAGCAACAACCAACTCGGCCATCGCAACCGCCCCGAGGCCGGATCTTTGAAAAGCCACCCGGGCCGCCGCGCCGCATAGGCCAGCGCCAGCCAGAAAAACGCGAACGCCGACCAGCAAAGCAGCAATCGCGCAACCCAGCCATCGACCTCCCATGCGGCCCAGGCGGCCATCGCGCAGATCAGCAGAAACTTGAAGACGATCATGAATCGGTGCCTTCGCGCCGCCTACTCGGCCTCCCCACCCCCGCCCGCGCCGAACCGTTCGCGCGACTCTTCGATGGCGATTCGAAGGCGCCGTAGCAGTACTTCCTTGGGAGGCAGCCCGGTCAGGTACTGGGCGACGTGGATTCCGGCCTGATCGAGCTGTAGGAGTTCGAGCTGCTCGTGGCCCGTCTCGGCGCAGAGGATGATGCCCAGGGGCGATTCTTCGCCGGGCTGGGTTTCGTGTTTCTCCAGCCACCGCAGATAAAGCTCCATCTGGCTCTTGTATCCCGCTTTGAAGCGGCCGAGCTTGAGTTCGATGGCGATGAGCCGGCGCAGTCGGCGATGATAAAATAGCAGGTCGAGGGTGAAATCCTCGCCGTCGATCACGAGGCGTTTCTGGCGGGCGACAAAGGCGAATCCCTCGCCAAGCTCCAGGAGGAAACGCTCGATCTCGCGAAGGATCGCGTCTTCCAGATCCTTCTCCAGATAGCGGTCCTGAAGCCCGAGGAAGTCGAGAACGTAAGGGTCTTTGAAGACCATGCTGGGCGACAGGCGGTCTTCCAGGCGCAGGGCTTCCAGCTCCGCCTTAGCGACCTGATCCGGCTTGCGCGAGATGGCGGTGCGTTCGAAAAGCATGGAGTCGATTTTGGCGCGGAGTGTGCGGCGGCTCCAGCGTTCCACCCGGCACATTTCCGCGTAGAAGTCCCGCTTGATGGGCTCGTCGATGGGGATAAGTATCGTGAAATGAGACCAGGACAATTGTCGCGCCAGTGGTGCGACAATCTCTGGGTCGGGGAAGACCTCGGCGAACTGGACCATTCGCCGCAGATGCTTGGCGGAAAAGCTGCTCCCGAACTCCTCCGTCAATTGTCGCGCCACTGCTGCGACAATCTCCTTCCCGTACTCCGCGCGCTCTCCCTTCAGGATTTCCCGCTGAATCCGTTCGCCTATGCGCCAATACAGCAGTGTCATCCCCGCGTTGACCGCGGCGGCAACCCGTTCGCGGGTTTCCGCGATCAGCCCGCGCAGGTCGGTGAGCAACGCCGGGGTGAATTGGCCCGGGTCCTGGGTGGTCAAGTCTTCCGCCGTGGTTTGCTCTGGCGTTTTCTGGCTCACGTTGGCACCTGCACTTCGAAGGTCATCGTTCCAGACCCCTCATGGCGAATTCGATGCGCCATCTCATGACGCCGCGCGCCGCGCGTCAACCATGAGGGTAAGAACTCGACTTGCTGCCGCGCAGCCTCGGAAGCCAGCGCCAGTTAGAGAATCGCGGGCAACGAAGCAGTCAGCCCGCGCTAAGGAGTCCGATGGCCCCGCACCATGTTCATGACGCTCGCCATGTCCAAACCCGCCGCCTGCTGCTGGATTGCGGGCATGTATTGGGTCTGGAGCGACCGCGCTTCGCCGAGCGCCGACTGGAACGCTGAGCGAAGTGTCTCCGTATTCATCCGCCGGCCGCCCGCATAATACTGCAACGCCACATGGCCCAGGGCATAAGTGGTCGTGAAGCTCATCGCCACGCTGGTCGCACCCTTTCCGAGCTTCCCGCCAAGACTTCCCACCTGGCGCTTCAGAAATCCTCCCAACATCTTCCGCCCAAAGGTCTCCAGGTATTGCGAGGTCAACCCCACCCCCAACGTACCCAGGAAGTCCTTGATCTGCTCCGTGCCCAGGGTCATGCCGTGCGCTGCGCCAATTCGATGCACCATTTTGATCTGCATCGGAATGACCGCCATTCCGGCGATCGATTGGGGAAGCAGTTCCAGCGCACCACACAGAATCGCATAGTTCAGGATCATAGCTTCCAGCTTTGCCGTCTCCGCCTCCTGAGGAACCGCCGCCAAGGCGGGAGGAAGCAGGCCTTGATCCGGAGCCGCCGTTGCCAGCGCATCGGGTGCGGCGGTGGCTTCGCCGGCTTCCGCCGCGCTGATCGACAGCGCCACCTTCAGGCGATCCAAGAAGCTGTTCTCCGCCTCGTTGCGCAAACCGTCCGCATCGCAGACCTGCACGGCCACCTCAAAGGCGAGCTGCCGCGACTCGGGGTTTTGCAGCAAATTCGCGGCGTCCTCCACATCGATCCGCCGCAGCATCACATCGCTCAGCACGCCGGAGACTCCCTCGCCCCCGGCGGCATCCAACGACTCGGCCACCGAACGCACCGATTCACGCTCGGCTTCATCCTTTGCGCCATCGGCAAAGGCCGCCATCAACGCGATGGCCAAGACTCCCCGTTTTTCCTGATCCTGAAGCATGCTGCGTCCCTCTTGAAGTAACGATCGGCATTCCGCCGAAACCGACCGTAAGCCAGAGGCGCGCCACAGGATTCGCTGTGCCGTCCACTGCTCCGGCTGCGCAGCGCATGGCCCTGTGGGTGACACTCTCTGGCCGCGGCCGAGGCCACCCCGGACGGGCGAATAGTCTTTGACCTCCCCGTCCTTCTTGGCGGCTCTTCTCGGCCGATGACAGCCTCGCCGGGCTTGCACGAATTCCCCCCTCGGAACGCCTCCGCCATGCCTCTTCGCCAACTGCAGATCCACCTTCCCATTTCGCGCAAAGAAGAAATGGACGAGTTTCTGGAAGGTAAGAAACTGCCGGTTCTCTGGTGCGGCGTGGACGAACCGGGCTGGGGCCTGATGACGATTCTGGTGCTCGACGCCTTCGAAGTGGACCCGGTGGTTCATGGCCTGATGGAGCTGTTCGCGGGCGAGGAGCATTTTCGATTGGTCCTGGCGGAGGCGATGGCGACCTATCCCCGGCCCACCGAAATGACCGAGGTGGACGACGAGCCGGCGGCGGAGGACGCCACCGGCGCACCGGAAGAAACCGGGCGGGAAGAGCCGAACGACGAGGAGCAGGAGCAGGAAAGCCGGACGCGCAGCCGCGTGGCCATCGAGGAACTGGAGGAAAGACTGCGGGGCGACGCGGCCCCCACCGGGACCTTTATGATCACCGTGCTTCTCTCCGCCATCGTGGCCGCCCTGGGATTGAGCCGAAATAACACCGCCGTTGTCATCGGAGCCATGGTGATCGCCCCCCTCCTGGGCCCGAACATGGCCCTGGCTCTGGGAACCACCCTGGGAAAGTGGTCGCTGATCCGCGGAGCCCTTCGCACCAACGCCATCGGATTGTTCTTGGCGCTGACCTTGGCCATGCTCCTCGGCTTGGTGCCGGGTCTGGACGTTTCCACGGCGGAAATCTTGAGTCGCACCGAGGTCGGTTACACGGACATCGCCCTCGCCCTCGCCTCTGGAGTGGCCGGCGCCATCGCGGTCACCACCGGAGTCCCCGCGGCGCTTGTCGGCGTCATGGTCGCCGTCGCACTGATGCCGCCGCTCGTGACGACGGGCCTGCTCTTCGGCGCGGGCGACTTTTCCGGAGCGGCCCACGCCGCGCTGCTGACGGCGGTGAACGTGATCGCCGTCAATCTGGCCGCGGTAGGCACCTTCGCGATCAAGGGCATCGGGCCGCGTTCCTATTGGGAGAAAGACTCCGCCGTGCGAATGACCCGCACGGCCCTTGGCATTTGGCTGACGTTGATCGCGCTCCTGGCGGCACTCGTTTGGGTCACGCTGTAGGCTCGACCCGGCGAATTCGATCGAGCCCCCGAAGGCTTCGTCACGGTTTCCTACACCCCTTCGACGAGGCCGAGGGCGCCGCCGGGTCCTGTCGCGACTCGGCGGACCCAACCCTTCCCCTTGCCCCAAACCCTTCCGCTCCCCAAGGCTTTCAGCCCTTCATCCTCCCTCGCCCCGGAGCCACCATGCCATCCCCACCGATCACCCCGCACAACGTTCTCATCACCGGAGGCGCCGGTTTCATCGGGTCGCACCTAGCGGATTTGCTGATCGAGGCCGGGTGCCGGGTCGAAGTGCTGGACGATCTTTCCACCGGTTCGATCACGAACATCGATCACCTGCGAGGCAACGAACGCTTCCGCTTCACCTTCGGCACCGTCCGCGAGCCCCGCGATCTGGCGGAGGCGGTGGATCGCGCCGACGCCGTCTATCACCTGGCCGCGGCGGTCGGCGTGCGGCTGATCGTGGAACGTCCCGTCCACACCATCGAAACCAACATCGCCGGGACGGAGAACGTGCTCCAGGCCTGCGCCCGCAAAGGCAAGCGGGTCCTGATCGCGAGCACCAGCGAGGTCTACGGCAAGTCGCCCAAGCTGCCCTTCGCCGAGGAAGACGACGTGGTCCTGGGCGCGTCGCGCCGGCCCCGGTGGGCCTATGCGTGTTCGAAGCTGATCGATGAATTCCTGGCGCTGGCCTACGCGCGCGAGAAGAAACTGCCGGTCGTGGTGGCTCGGCTGTTCAACACCGTCGGCCCGCGCCAGACGGGGCGCTACGGCATGGTGATCCCGCGCTTTGTGGCCCAGGCCAAAGCCGGCGAACCGCTGACGGTGTACGGCGATGGCTCGCAAAGCCGCACCTTCTGCCACGTGGCCGACGCGGTCGGGGCGCTGGCGGGTCTCCTCGAAACCCCCGGCGCCATGGGCCGCGTCTTCAACGTCGGCGGCATGGAAGAAATCACCATCATGGACCTGGCGCGGCTGATCGTCGCACGCACCGACTCGCGCTCCGAAATCCAGACGATTCCCTTCGAGGAAGCCTACGACGAGGACTTCGAAGACATGCAGCGCCGCAAACCAGACATGACGCGGATCGCTGAGTTGATTGGCTATGCGCCTCAGCGGGGGATCGAGGATATTGTGGATGACGTGGCGGGGGTGGTTTAGGAATCACCACGGAGAAGCGGAGACACGGAGAGGCGGTTGGCGGGGCAAGAGACATGCCGAAGTACGAACGAGAAGCTGCGGATATCAAGGAGTTCGTCGAAGCCGCTGGTGAAGGCGACATTGGTGCGGTCAGGGCCGCGCTGGCGGCAGGAATGGCGATCGATTCGCCCATCGATTCGGGAGAAACCGCACTGATGCGCGCCGCAAGAAAACGGCAACCTCTGACCATCGAGTATCTCCTCGATCAGGGAGCGGATCTCCTCTGTGGAGACAACGCGGACCGGAACGCTCTGCACCACGCGGTGATGGGAAGTGCGTCGGACGTCGTTCATCTGCTCTGTTCACGGAGCAAGCTCATGCTGGAACAACGATCAAGCTTTGGACGAACACCGCTGGACCTGGCACTTCATGTCCGAAACACCGAGTTGGCCAAGATTCTGAGCCTCTACGGGGCTCCCGTTTCTCCAGAAAGGCTTCCCTCAGAACGAGGGATTTGAGCCCATGCCCCACGATATGATCCGAAGAGGCCTCAACCCCCACGCCCTCCCCCTCCAACTCGCCCTCCTCGGCGCCCTGTTTCTGCTCTACGCCCTGGTTAACATTCCCCTGTGGGATTTGACGTATTGGGATTTCGGCGATGGGAATTACCTGTATGTAGGGGCGCGGATGAACGACGGGCTGGTGCCGTACCGGGATATTCTGGCGCCTCAGCCCCCGCTGCATCTGGCGCTCGCGGCGCTGGCCCAGAAGGTGGGGGTGCTGGTCGCGGACAGCCAGTTGATCGGCGCGCGGTTGTATTGCCTGCTGGTGCGGCTGGCCCAGGCGGCGTTGATCTATGTGGCGGCGCGTCAGGTCTTTGGCTGCATGGCGCGTGCGATCATGGCGGCGGGCGTGTACCTGTTCCTGCCGATCGGGTTCTGGTGGGGGTTGTGCTTGCAGAGCGAAAACATCGAGATCGTGTTCCTGATGGCGGCCTTCTGCGGCCTGCTGACGTTGAGGACGCGGTGGGTGGTGTGGGCCGGGGTGGCGAGCGCCCTGGCGATGCACTGCAATATGACGGGCGTTCCGTATTTCCTGGTGAACGCGCTGTTCCTGCTCTGCCGGCGGCCCCGGCTGGCGGTGCCGTACATCACGGCGGCGCTCGGCGTGTGGGGGCTGGGGGCGGCGTTGGCGTACGCGTGGGCGGGCTTTCCGTACCTGGACAACGTGGTGCTGAATCAGGTCGGCAGCTTTCCCAACCCGGAAATCCTGGCGGCGTCGGGCAGTTCGCTGCCGGAATACGTCTGGGGGAAATGGCGCAGCCAAGGCTTCGAAGTCCTCGTCCTCGAAGCCCCCTTCCTGCTTCTCGCAGCGCTCAGCCTCGCCCTCGGCACCCGCGAGCGCCTGCGGGAGTTCGGCGACGACCCGAACGCGGACGGCTACCGGCGCTGGGAATTCGCCGCCTGGAGCGCGCTGGGCATGTGGCTCTCCATCGGCTTCACGGCCAAGGGCGGCACCGCGAACTACATCTTCGTGCTGGGCGAGCCCGCCGTGGCGCTCTTCGCGGCGGACGGGCTGGTGCGGGGGCGGCGGACGCTGGCGCGCCTGATCCGGCGCGAGAAAGCGGAACCCGCCGAGCCCGCGCCCGCCTTCTGGCCCGATCTGCTGGCCGACATGAAGAGCATCCGCTTCGGCGCGACGCTCGGCTTTCTGCGGCCGCTGTTCCTGGTGTTGGCGGTCGCGTTCGGGATTTTCACGGGGTGGCTCGTGTTCCAGAATACGCAGACGGCTCTCAAAGGCCAGATCCCCCACAACTTCGCCACGAACCTGTGGCTGACGACGGAGGGCCTTCAGTCCGAACTGCCTGAACCGGGCGTGCGCCAGATGATGCGCCTGATCGATCAAACCACCCAGCCCGGCGATCCGATCCTGGCGCCGCCGTTCTACGCCTGGGCCACGGATCGCAAGGTGGCGGGCGAGCTGGCGGAGAACTACCTTTGGCAGATCAAGTGGATGAACGAGCAGTTCTACGTCACCAAGGGCACCGGCGAGGAAGGCGAGGGCATGCTGAAAATGCAGGAAGTCGCCGCCATGCTGCGCCGGCGCGAGATCCCTCTTCTGCTCCTCGACCTGCGCCAGACCGGCCGCGTACCGGTGATCGCCGACGCCGTCGCGCGCCACTACGTCGAATTGCCCGGCAGCCCCTTCCAATCCCGCAACACCCAACTCGGCCTCTTCGTGCCGCAGGGCGCGGACGTGCCAGAGGAGAGCGACTGGCGGTTTTGATTCTTGCCACAGATTGCACGGATGAACACAGAAAGTTTCCCCTTCGCGAAACTCCGATCTCTGTGAATTCCGTGTCCCATTCTTGCCTTGGTGCGAAGGTCGCTATCCTTCTCCCCTCACCGTTCCCCCAGGAGCCGCACTGTGTCAGGATTCACCGCAAACGACCTTACGCCCCGCCAGATTGTGGCGGAATTGGACAAGTTTATTGTTGGGCAAAAGCGCGCCAAACGGGTTGTGGCGATCGCTCTGCGCAATCGCGCCCGCCGGCGCCAGCTCAACGATGACCTGCGCAACGAGGTCTCGCCCAAGAACATCCTGATGATGGGCCCCACCGGCGTCGGCAAAACCGAGATCGCGCGGCGCCTGGCCCGGCTGGCCCGGGCTCCTTTTGTCAAGGTCGAGGCGACCAAGTACACGGAAGTCGGCTATGTAGGGCGCGATGTGGAAAGCATGGTGCGCGACCTCGTCGAGGTCAGCATCAAGCTCGTCCGCGAAGAAAAGACCGCCGACGTGCGCGAGGCCGTCGAGGATTTCGTGGCGGACCGGTTGCTCGATCTCCTGACGCCGCCGCCCGCCGGGGTGACTGCCAGCAAGCGCATGGTGGCTGGCAAACCCGAGATGAACTATTCCTGGCCCGATGAGTCGTCCCACCCGGCCCACGAATGGTGGCGCAAACGCGAAGTCCTGAAAGGCCAAATGGCCGATGGCAAACTCGACGACCGCGAGGTGGACGTGAAGGTCACCGAGCGCCCGCCCAATCCCATGGCCGGCATGGGCGGCGGCATGGACCCCAGCATGGGCGGCGGGATGATGATGGACCTTTCGGGGCTCTTCGATCAGCTCAACAAAATGACGCCCAAGAAAACCAAATCGGTCCGCATGCGCGTCGGCGAAGCCCGCCGCATTCTCTTTGAAGAAGAGACCGAGGGCCTCCTCGACATGGACAAGATCAAGGCCGAGGCCCTGGATCGCGCCCAGAACGACGGCATCATTTTCATCGACGAGTTCGACAAGATCGCCGGCGGGCGCGGCGGCGAGCGCATCGGCGCCGACGTCTCGCGCGAGGGCGTGCAGCGCGACATCCTGCCCATCGTCGAGGGCTCGACCGTTCAGACCAAGCACGGCATGATCACCACCGATCACGTGCTCTTCATCGCCGCCGGCGCCTTCCACGTCAGTAAGCCGAGCGACCTGATCCCCGAACTTCAGGGCCGTTTTCCCCTCCGTGTCGAACTGGAGGCCCTCTCCGCCGAAGACTTCCGCCGCATCCTGACCGAACCCGACAACGCTCTGACCAAGCAGTACGCGGCCCTTCTCGCCACCGAAGGCGTGGAACTGGAATGGCAGCCCGACGGCATCGAGGAACTGGCCGAATCGGCGGCCAAGGTGAACTCGACCACGGAGAACATCGGCGCCCGGCGGCTCCACACCATCCTGGAGAAAATGCTCGAGGACGTCAGCTTCGAAGCCCCCGACATGGGCGTCGGCCGCATCACCATCAACCGCGCCTTTGTGCGGCAAACGCTCCACGACATCGTCGAGGACCAGGACTTGAGCCGGTATATCCTCTAGGCCCTCACCGATCCCGCACCACGATGCGCGCGCGCTTCTGGTGGCGGTAGAGGCTGGGCCGGAAATCCCAGTCCGTGCGGTCCGCGCCCCGGGCCAGCCACCAATAATCGCGGTCGGCGGCGATGCCCCGGCGGATGCGGCCCGCTTCGTCCGCGCTCTCGGCGATCAGCCGGAACAGCGCCAGCACCCAGAACATCACCACCAGCACCGGCGGCAGGCCGAAGCGCCCCGCAAATAGAAGGCTCAGCCCGGCCCCCGCCACGAAGGTCAGATACATTGCATAGTGCCGCAGCAGCACCTTGACCGCCTGCGCCATCCATACCGCCTCCTCGCCTTCCAGCAGGCACACCCGCAACGCCAGCGCCGAGCCGACGTGCAAGCTGCCCTGGGCGAACAGCCACCGCAGCACCAGGAATCCCACCACCCACAGCAGCGTCGGCCACATCACCCAGAAACCGCCGCCCGAGAGGACATTCACCAGGAACAGCAACAGGATGATCTGGGTATTCGCCAGGAGCGCCAGCGTCTGAAGCTGCACCGGCCGCGCGGCGAGGCCGTCGGTCAATTCCTCGCCCCGGATTTTTGTGACCGCCAATTGCTCCAGCGGTACGATGCCGCGCACGTTCCGCGCATGGAACACCTGGGCGAAACCCGCCGCGAATCCGGCCAACGGCGGGGCCAGGAAGCCCTCCGCCAACGCCAGCGGCAGTAACGCCATCGGGCTCTGGAATCCCCAGTTGGCCAGAATGTAAACGACCTCGACAATGCTCAGCAGCACCCACGGCGTCAGCGCCACCACATCCTCCGCCAGGAAGCCCCGCCGCCGACCCGTGATATGCAGAACCACCGGGTTGCGCAGCAGCTTTTCCGTGCCCGGCAGCCGCAGAAACGCGCAGGCGCGCAGCCAGAAGGCGGGGCCGTGCCGGCGGCGGATGGGAGCCGGGGAGGATTGGGAGGTGGAGGTCGCCATTGTCTTCACCCTCGGACCACCCGTTTGCAGAGGCTCAGGCGCAACCCTTCGAGGACATCGCGGGCCATGGTCAGCGCGGCCTCGCGGGAGGAAGCGGGCGCGCGCCGGTCAGCCGTGTGGCGCCATTCCCCGCGCCGCGCCAGGATTTCCTTCTGGATGGCTTCCTCCCAATGGTAGAAACCCACGCCGACGGAAATCATCAGGATCGGTCCGCCCACGACAACGCTAGCGATCGCGCTGAGAATGGCAAAGCCATTGGACGCGGAGGCCTGGCCGACTGTCATCGGATAGACGAACACCAGCAGTTCGAAGGCGAACAGAATCAAAAAGGCCATCAGGGTCCAGGTTCCCGCTGCGCGCCAGCCCGCGCCTTCGCCGCCGCGCAGCAGAATCTCGCGCAGCGCCAGGGCGCTGCCGGCCCCCACAGCTCCATAGGCCACAATCACGCGGATGAGGAACTGCCAGACCGTGTAAACGATCAGCAGCATGACGGCCTCGCCCACACCGAGCACTGTGCTGAGCGCGGCGGCAAGGAACACCGTCCACAGCACAAGCGCCACGGCGCTGTTCACCCAAATGGCCCGCTTCTGAATCGCCAAGGGCCGGGCCGAAAAGCCATAGGCAATTTCAGGCGCCGTCAGGTTTGTCAGCAGCAGTTCGGATAGATTCCAGCGCCGCATCACCTGACGGGCGTGGAGCGTCTGGCACACCGCGCCGCAAAAGCCGCCCAGCAGCATCACCGCCACCATCAGCGGCAGCCCCAACCACACCATCACCCCCGGTGGCACGAAGGAATGAATCGCCGCGTGGATCGCGGCGATTTCCAGCACGGTGACAAAGAACCACGGCAGGTAAGCCAGCGCGTCCTCGCCCCGAAAACGCGCCCCCCGGACCCCCGTGACGCACAAGACCAGCGGGTTGCGCCAATAGCCCTCGCTCCAGCCCAGCCGCTCCAACTCGCCGTGCTCGTCCAGCAGGACCTTCAGGACACCGCGGCGCTCATCGTACTGACCGGCTTGGAGAGGCATCGGGCGAATCCTCTACTTTGCTTCTGAATTATCGAAGTTCCCTAACCGCGCATCAACTGCAACAGAAAAGGATTCGAGGCCAATTCCGCCGCCATCGTGGTGCCGGGGCCATGGCCGGAAAAAAGCCGCGTCTCCGGCGGCAGCTCGCGGGCCGCGCGCTTCAGGCTCTCGTCCATCGCGGCGGGGTCGCTGCCGGGAAAATCGACCCGCCCCATGCTGCCCCGCATGATCAGGTCGCCCACCATGGCCGCCGCTTCCGCCGCGCAATGAATCACCACGCAGCCGGGCGAATGGCCCGGCGTGTGCAGAATCCGCCACGTCCGCCCCAGCCCTTCCAACTCCTCGCCGTCGCCCCAATGATGATCGGCGCGGCTCGGCTCGATTTCCAGGCCAATGAAAGCGCCCAGGTTCTTGGTGTCGTCGGAAAGCCAATCGGCCTCCGCCGCGTGCAGCCACACCGGCGCGCCAGTCTTAAGCCGCACCGCCTCCAGACCGCCGATGTGATCGCAATGGGCGTGCGTCAGCCAGATCGCTTCGACGCGGTCATCTCCGATGGCCTCCACGATGTCGTCCGCGTCGCCCCCCGGATCGACCACGACGCAGGCCTTTCGCGCCGCGTCGCGCAGGAGATAGCAATTGGCCTGCATCGGCCCCACAGGCAGGGTTTCCACTCTCAGTTCGGACATGTCGCGGCATTCTCTTCCATGGGCAAAATTCGCCGCCATGGTGCCCGCCTGGAGGCGGGCGCCGCCATAAGAAAAAGGGCCCCCTCCGGTGAAGGAAGGAGCCCAGTTCTTCTCTCAACTTAGCACATCCAGGAGGAGGTTGCGCCCACTACGCTTAGTCGAGCATGCGCCACG
This sequence comes from Sumerlaeia bacterium, assembly GCA_040219255.1. Lineage (GTDB taxonomy): Bacteria > Sumerlaeota > Sumerlaeia > SLMS01 > JAHLLQ01 > JAVJSW01. The sequence goes on along the minus strand of JAVJSW010000049.1, from coordinate 183,610 downwards.
AACCGACCTTGGCCGGGTTCGGATCGCCGAAGCCGGTCAGCTGCGCGCCGCCGGGGCCGGCGGTGAAGTAGGCCGGGTCGTTGATGTCGAAGCTGTCCGCGTCCGGCGGGCAGTTCGTGTTCGTGTAGGACGGATCGACCGTGGTGATGTTGGTGAAGGTGCCATCGCCCTGCGCCATCAGGACGACCGCGCTGTCGTCGATGGTGGCGGAGGAACCGGAGCCGGTCACTTCCACGGCCTGCTCGGCGGCGTCGCCGGTGAAGATGCAGCCGTCGATGTCGGCATTGGTCAGCGCCGAGTTGATGCGGATCGCGTAGGTCGTGGCCGCGTCGTGGAACGTGCTGTTCACGATCGTCAGCGTCGCCGTCGTGGCGTTCGTGTCGCCGATGCGGAACTGGCCCTGGTGGCCCGAATCGCTGCCGTTGTTCACGAACAGGCAGCCCGAGATGATCGGATCGACGCTCAGGTCGATTTCGTTGAACTCGATGCCGTAGAACGCGTTGTTGCAGAAGACCGAGTCGGTGATGCCGGTGACGACCGTGGTGCCGTCGACGACTTTGAGGCCTTCCTGGCCGTTGTTCAGGAAGCTCGAGTTCACGATGGTGACGACGCCCTCGTCAAGTTCGACGCCGAAGTCGCCGCAGTTTTCGACAACGATCGTGTCCAGCAACAGCGTGGTCGACGCAGTGCCGATTCCGCTGCTGCTGCTGTTGTTGATGCCCTGCGATTCCGCCGTCAGATAGGTATTCTGCACGGTGATATCGGCGCCGTTAGCGGCGCTGAAGAACAGCGAATCGCCACCGCCGGAACCATCGTCCGGGCCGTAAGTGTAGAAGGAGCAATTGTCGACCAGGGCAGCCATGTCGTCCAGGTAGAACTCCCAGCCGCTGGCGAAACCACCGGTTTCCACGTGCTTGGTCTGAATCACGCAGTCCACCAAGTTGAATTGCGCTGTGCTGGCCGGCGTCGAGAACCACCCGCCGCCAAACGCGATGCCGTAGGAACCGACCGGGTTGTCACCCAGCGGAATCAGGTTGTTGGCGCTGTCCACCATACGGAGCTGAACGTTGTTCAATTCCACGATGGCGCCGTTCGGGCCGACGCCGTCGGCTTCGTCCACAAGGATGCCGTTTGTCCGGCCGATCGTGCCGCTCGATGCCCAGTCGATCACCATGGTGAAGTTCTGGAAACGGACTTCCTGCCCCGCCGCGACGTCGACGTCGATCAGAGAGCCGGTACCAGCTGAAAAGTTCGCCAGTTCACCGGTGAAGGTGATCCGGTTGCCGTTGCCTTCGATCGTCAGCGAGTCGCTCGTGGCGCCGTTGCTGTCAATGTAGAGACCCGCGGAGGTCGCGTCGCCCACGATGTCGATCACGTCCGCTTCGCCGTCGGCGCGGTTCAGAGAGGCGTAAGCCGCTTCAATGGTCGTGGTGGTCACGCCGTCGACGAAGGCGGTGGCAGCCGGGGCCAGAACGGGAACGGCCGCGAACCCAGCCAGCATGGCCAAAAGATGAGAATGCTTCATGAGGCACTCCTTGCAGAAAATAAACTTGAACTCCATGTCGTAGACACAATGCCGAGCCTGCTTCCCCCAGGCAGCCACAATCAAGCAAATTGTTGCATTGGAGCGGGCCAATTTTGGGCCCCGGAAGTTAATTTTTGACAGGTACCATTAATTTACTGTTGTCGCGTACGCCAGCAATGCCACTCCGATCAGCCCCCCCACCAGCCCCACCAGAATCCACACGATCGGCTCCGCCCCGTCTTCCTCCTCCGCCTCGTGGTTGTGGATGACCCGGGGCAGGCGGCCCGAGCCTTCCTCCCAGTCTTGCCCGGAAGCCGCCGCCGGGCGCGGGCGGTTGCGGCTGGTCAGATACTCGTCATAGGCCCGCCGCCGCGCCGGATCCAGCAAGATGCCCTTCGCCTCGTTCAGCAGCCGCGCCATCTCCTCCGAACCGCCACTATCCGGATGGTGCTTCTTCTGCAGCGTCCGGTACGCCGCCAGGATCACCTCGCGGTCGGCGTCGGGGGCGACTTGCAGCACCTCATAGTAGGTCGGTTTGCGGGCCATTATTCGGCGGTGGCCTCGCGCGCCTCGATCTCGAAGGCCAGGCCATCGTACGCCAGCGCCATTCCGCGCGGCAGCTTGGCGTTCGTTTCCTCATGATCGAGTTCGTGGTTCATGTGGACGAAGTAGGTCTGCTCGGGGGCGAGATCCCGCGCCACCTCGACCGCCTCGTCGAGGCTCAGGTGCGTCGAGTGGGGACGGCTGCGCAGCGCGTTCAGGATCAGCACGCGGCAGCCTCGCAGTCTCTCCAGAGACGACGCCGGGATTTCGCTCGCGTCCGTGATGTGGGCGAAATCGCCGAACCGGTAACCGAACACGTCCGCGATGCCGTGCTTCACCGGCACCGGCTCGACAGCGAGGCGGTCGAGAAAGACAAAAGGCACCGCCGGGTCCACGGGGCGCAGGTCGAAACTGGCCACGCCGCCGCCTTCCTGCGGCGGGTTGAAGAAATAATCGCAGCGCCGCCGCACATCGTCCAGCGTCCACGCCGGGCCATAGAGCGGCAGGGCGTGTTTTTGCCGGAAATTATAAATCCGCAAATCATCCAGACCCGCCACGTGGTCGAAATGCGAATGCGTCAGCAAAACCCCATCGATGCGGTTGATTTTGTGGGTCAGGGCCTGCTGGCGATAATCCGGGCTGCAATCCACGATAAAGGCCAGCGGGTGCTCGCCGGGGGCGTGGGGGCTGCTCTGGCCGCCGAGTTCCTGAAAGTACAGCCCCGACCGCAGGCGCTTGTTGCGCGGGTCGCCGGACAGGCACACCGGCGCCTCGCACCCGATGGGAGGCACCCCCGTCGAGGTCCCAGACCCCGTCACAATCACCCTCATGCGCATCGGCAAACGAACCTCCACCAGCCCCCCGGGGCCAAATCAGCCGCGCACCGATGCCACAGCGGCGCGGCGGACGCAACGGCGGGATGAGGCCGTTGCGTCACGACATTCCCTCCGCGCTCTCCGTCTCCCCCCGCCCGCCCCGCTCTCCCAAAGATTTGTGAAGCCTCCAAGCACTCCCCATTGCCAGAACCCGCCCCCAACCTCTAAAAAGTTCTCGGCGGCGCGCCCTTTGCAGGCGATGCCCCTACCCCCTGCGCGGAGTTCCCCTTTGTCTGCCCTGGCCATCACCACCCCGGATTTGACCCTCGACGAGAAAATCGACGCCCTCCTTGCCCGGCTGCGGGCCCTGGGGCCGCGGGTGCTGGTGGCGTTCAGCGGCGGAGTCGACAGCACCGTCGTCATGGCGGCGGCCCACCGAGCGCTCGAGGCGGGGGCGCTGGGCGTCGTGGCCAAGAGCGAATCGAACACCACCGACGATGTGGCGCTGTGCGAGGGCCTCGCCGCGGAGCACGGCTTCGCCCTGCGCGTCATAGAGTACAGCGAACTCGCCATCCCCAACTACGCCAGCAACCCGGCCAACCGTTGCTATTACTGTAAGTCCGAGCTGTACGACCGACTGACAGCGGTGGCCCGGGCCGAGGGTTTTGGCGCCGTGTGCGACGGCACGAACGCCGACGACGGCGGCGATTACCGCCCGGGACTGAAGGCCGTGGCGGAGCGGGGCGTGCTGTCGCCGCTGCGCGATTGCGGCATCACCAAAGCCGAAGTGCGCGCCATCGCCAAGCGCTGGGGCTTGCCGAACCACGACAAACCGGCGGCGCCTTGTCTGTCGAGCCGGGTGCCCTACGGCGAGCGCATCACGGAGGACAAATTGACGCAGGTCGCCCTGGCGGAGAAGTACCTGCGGGGTCTCGGCGTCACGGGGAACCTGCGCTGCCGCCATCATGGCGAAGTGGCCCGCATCGAGGTCGAACCGGAGGCGTTTCCAATCCTCCTTGCGCACCGTGACCGCCTCGTGCGGGAATACCGGCGACTCGGATTCCGCTGGATCACGCTCGATTTGGCCGGGTTCGCCAGTGGGGGCTTGAACGCGGTTCTGTCCGACGACAAACCTCCCACGGGATAATCTCGTCTCATCTTCGGGACCGTCCCGAAACGTATCGCAATCACGAGGAGAATCGCATCCATGATGCCTCTGAAATTCCGCGCCAGCCATCTTCTTCTCTCCGGCTTTCTGGCGCTTCCACTGACCATGGCTTATGGTCAACAGGCCGAGCCCCTGCCCGGCACCGTCGACATGAAGGAAGCCCCGGAAGCCCGTCCCGCCGCGGAGTCCTCGCCCGGTCTGGCCTTCACCACCCAAACGGTGAACTTCGGCACCATTGACGAAGGCGCGGAAGCCAAGGTTGAATTCCCCTTCGTCAACACCAGTGACAAACCCATCAAGATCACCGATCTGCGCACGTCCTGCGGCTGCACCGCTGGCAATAAGGACGAACTGATCGGCCGCACCTTCCAGCCCGGCGAAGGCGACGCGGTCCGCGCCACCTTCAACTCCCGCGGCCGCAGCGGCGCCCAGCGCAAGACCATCACGCTGATGACCGATTATGAGCGGCAGCCCACCGTCGCCCTCAATCTGGCGGGCGATGTGGTTCGCAAGGTCGAACTGTCCGACCGCACCGTGAACTTCGGCGATGTGGATGCCAACGAAGGCGCCACCCAGACGATCTACCTCTACGACTTCGAACCCGATGTGGAGGTCAAGATCCTCAACGTCAGCATCAGCCCCGACAACATCCCCGTCGAGACATCCGTCGGCGAGCCGGAAGAGTACACCGAAGAAGGGGGCCGCACCGGCACCCGGACGCCTGTGACCCTGACGGTGCCGGAGAATTCCACGGCCAAGCGGCTCGCGGGAAACCTGACGCTCCGCACCGATTACGCCGACTACCCCATGTTCTCCGCCCTCATCACCGGCCAGATCAGCGGCGATGTGGAAATCATTCAAAACACCCTCTGGTTTGGCGTCGTTTCCCCCGGCGACTCCAAGACCCAGGCCCTGACCATGAAGGTCCGCCCCGGCAAGACCTTCGAACTCACCGGCTACGAACTCACCAATACCACCTTTGGCACCAGCCAGGAAGTGGTGGACGCGGAAAAGATCGGCTTCGGCCTGGAACTCGTTGGGGAAGACACCCCCACGCCGCGCCTGCGCGCCAGCGTCACCGCTCCCGATGAAATCGGCGCCTATCGCGGCACTCTCGTCGTCAAGGGCAACGCCGCCGGCGCCGCCCAGGAACTGACCGTTCCCTTCAGCATGGTCGTGCGCGAACCCTACACGACCTCCGCCGCCCCGGCGCCGGTCGAGCCCAACACCTCGGCTCCGTAAGCCCTCCGACACTCTCCGATCGCACCAACGAAAGAAGCCGCCCGCGACCATGCCGGGCGGCTTCTTCCGTTTTTCATGATGGGGGAATCGGACCCAGGCCTACCGAGCGTCAGCGCCTCGTGGCGTCGGCCATGGCGCGGACGAAGGCCCGCACGGGCTCGGCCGGGTCTTCGCCTCGGTTGGCGCATTCCTGAATCAGGTTGATCAGAGCGCTGCCGACGACGACCGCTTCGCAGTGCGGCGCCATCAGGGCGGCGTGCTCGGGCTTGGAAATGCCAAAGCCGACCGCCAGCGGCAGGGGCTTGCCGGTGGCTTCGATCTGGGCGCGCACGCGGCCCAGGTACTCGGTCACGTTGGGACCCATTGTATCGCGGGCGCCGGTGATGCCCCGGCTGGAGATACAGTAGAGAAACCCGGTGGACTTCGCGGCGATGGCGCGCAGGCGCCCGTCGGGGCTGGTGGGGGCGGCGAGGAGGACCAGTTTCAGGTTCTCGCGCTCGCAGATTTCGGCGAACTCGTCGGCTTCTTCGGCGGGCAGATCGGCGGCCAGAAACCCATCCGCACCGGCTTCCCTGGCGGCCCTGGCGCTCGCCTCCAGACCCCGCTTGAGAAACGGATTGAGCGCCCCGAAGAGAATCAGCGGCGTCTCGTGGGCGGCGCGGAATTCCCGGGCGATCTCCAGCGTCTTCGAGAGCGTCATGCCGTTGTCGAGCGCGACGCTCGACGCCTTCTGGATCGTCGGCCCGTCGGCGATCGGATCGCTAAAGGGAACGCCCAGCTCGATCAGGTCGCAGCCCGCTTCCGCCAGCACCGGCAGGAGCCTGCGGGTCGTTTCCTCGTTCGGAAAACCCGACGTCAGATACAGGATCAGAGCCGCGCGGTTTTCCTCCCTGGTGCGGCGAAAGAGCGCTTCGATCCGGTTGTCCGTGGAAAGAGTCGTCATGATTGGGGGTCGTCAACCTTGCTGAGAGAACGATTAGAGGGCGGCGTCGCCCCGTTCGCCGGTCCGGACGCGGATCGCGTCTTCCACCGGCAGGATGAAAATCTTTCCGTCGCCGATCGAGCCGGTCCGCGCTGTTTCGGCGATCAGCAGCACCAATTCTTCCACGTCTTCGTCCTCGACGACGAGTTCGATGCGAATCTTGGGCAGGAAATCCACTTGGTATTCGGTGCCGCGGTACAGTTCCGTGTGGCCTTTTTGCCGGCCGTAGCCCTTCGCCTCGCTCACGGTGAGCGCTGGGAAGTTCGCCTCCTGCAACGCATCTTTCACGTCGGCGAGCTTGAAGGGTTTGATGATGGCCACGACGAGTTTCATGGGTTCCGGTTCAGTGGAAGTCTGGAAAGGCGTGCTCTCTGAGGAAGGCGACTGGCGCCCAGGTCTCGAGCGGCAGTCCTACTTTCCGCCTCCGCCAAAAGGATCGGCACCCCCGCCGCCGCCGAAGGGATCCGCGCCCCCACCGCCGCCAAACGGATCGGCACCGCCGCCTCCGCCGAAGGGATCGGCCCCGCCGCCGCCAGCGGCGAACGGATCGGCACCGCCGCCGAAGGGATCGGCCCCGCCACCGCCAGCGGCGAAGGGATCGGCGCCGCCGCCGAAGGGATCGGCTCCGCCGAACTGCGGGTTCAAACCGCCCGCGGCGCCTCGAATGGCCTGGGGAGCGGCGGAAAGCTGGATGTCTTCACCGGGAGCTTTGGCGAAAGGATTGGCCTTGGGTTCCTTTTCTTCTTCTTCGCGTTCGCGGCTTTCGACGTCGCCTCGTTCGCGCTCGCGCAGATTGTCCGCGTAGGGACCGGAGGCGGTTTCGATCCGGAAGGAGCGGATGTTGTCGACCAGCAGGCCACCGCTTTCCATCCGTTCCTGATCGCGCTCGCGCAGGCTGTCTTTCGACCCGCGCACGCGCGTCGCTTCCGTCAGGGCGCGGCTCCGTTCCTCGGGCCCGATGGCCGAATTTGACAGCAACCGGCGCAGCGCCTCTTCCGCATAGTCGAAGTAGCGCAGCGACGTGTCGCCGTAGGAGACCTCGCCCATGTAGCGGGCCCAGCGGACGATCACGAATTGCAGCTCAATGTGCTCGGGCGCGGCTTCGCCAGCTTCCACCAGCGTGCGCACCGCGTTCGGATAGTCGATGTGATCGGCCAACTCGAGCGCTTCCTCGTAAAGCCGCGCGGCCGAGGAAGGCAGCTCCTGCTCGTTTTCTTCCGAGAGGACCTGCGTCCAGTCGAATGCGAAAGACGATGTCGCCAGGCCAAAGGCCAAGGCGGCGGTGAGGCCAAGCCGGCGAAGCGGTTTCTGATGCGCCATGGTATGGAACTCCTCCGAGCGTAGTGCGGATCTAACGCAACCATTGAACCAGCAAGAATTCGGACTCAACCCCTTTCGGCAAGGCGGCGAGCCAGAAATCGCCAGCACCCCCGATGTGTCAGATGGAAACGGCCGGCGGGGCGGATGGGCCTTTACGCCCGGGGTGCGGGCGGAGAGGCTGGGCGGGAATCGAGGGAGAAGGCCGGTCGTCCGGGCATTTTCGGAAAATTCGCTCTTGGTTCGAAAATTGTTTCCCTCCGCCCATTCCCACTCTTTCGAGGGAGCGATGACAACGTGGCGCAACGCCCGGCTCAGGAATTCTTGGACCGGAAAACAAACCTCATCCTTATGAGGCTGAGTCCGTTGCCTCGTGAATCTTCACTCATCCTCCGATTCCCGCAAGGAGTCTTGGCTTCATGATGTCTGACAGTAAGTCGGAAAGTTCCAAACCCAACGGGGCCAAACCCAGACGGGCCAAACCCGCCAGGGGCAGAGACGCGGCGGTCGTGCTCGACGGCCTGGTGAAGCGCTTCGGTCCCATCACCGCGGTGGATGGCGTCTCGTTCGAGGTCGGAAGCGGGGAAGTCCTCGGCTTCCTCGGTCCGAACGGCGCCGGCAAATCCACCACGATGAAAATGCTGACCTGCTTCCTTACGCCGACCCACGGGACGGCGAGCGTTTGCGGATATGACATCCTCAACAAATCGCGGGAAGTGCGCACTAAAATCGGTTATCTGCCCGAAGGCGCCCCCGCCTATCCGGACATGACCCCGGCGAGCTTTCTGAAATTCGTCTCGGAAATTCGCGGCCTCAGCGGCCAGAAACAGCGCACGGCCATCGACCGCGCCGTTCAGGCCGCCGCCCTGGAAGACGTGTACCACCAGCCCATCGAAACCCTCTCGAAGGGCTTCAAACGCCGCGTCGGCCTCGCCCAGGCGATCCTCCACGATCCGCCCGTGCTCATCCTCGACGAACCCACCGACGGTCTCGACCCGAACCAGAAGCACGAGGTCCGCGAGCTGATCCGCCGTATGGCCGAGGGCAAAGTCATCATCCTCTCGACCCACATCCTCGAAGAAGTCGAGGCCGTCTGCAGCCGCGCCATCATCATCGCCCGCGGCAAGACCATCTTCGACGGCACACCCGAAGCCCTCCAGAAGAAGTCGGCCCGCCATAACGCGGTCACCGTGACCGTGGACAAGGCCAAGGTGGCCGAAGTGACCAAAGACCTGCAAAGCCTGAAGGACGTCCAGACCGTCACGGAAGAGCCCGCGCACAACGGCCACGTGACCCTTCTGGCCACGCCCCGCCACGGCAAACCGATCCTGGCCGATGTAACCAAGCTGGCCCGGGGCAAGGACTGGGCGCTGCACGACATGCGCGCCGAGACCGGCCGCCTCGACGAAGTCTTCCGCGACCTGACCCTCGGCCGGGGCGAGGCCCCCAAGAAGGCCGCCGCGAAGAATTCCGGCACCGACAAGGCCAACAGTGACAAGGCCAACGGTGACAAGGCCAACAGCGACAAGGCCGGCAGCGGCAAGGAGGAGAAGGAATGAAACCCTCCCTTTCGATCTTCAAACGCGAGCTGACCGGCTATTTCGTCACGCCGGTGGCTTACATTTTCATCGTCGTGTTCCTGCTGCTGACGGGTGCGTTCACGTTCTATCTGGGGAACTTCTACGCCCGCAACCAGGCCGACCTCGTTCCCTTCTTCAACTTCCATCCCTGGCTTTACCTCTTCCTGATCCCGGCCATTTCGATGCGCCTGTGGGCCGAGGAACGCAAGCAAGGCACCATCGAACTGCTGCTGACGCTGCCCATCTCCATGGGCGAGGCTGTCATCGGCAAGTTCCTCGCCGCCTGGGCCTTCACCGGCATCGCGCTGGCCCTGACGTTTCCGATGTGGATCACCGTCAATTACCTGGGCGAGCCCGACAACGGCGTGATCCTCGCCAGCTATCTGGGCAGTTTCCTGATGGCCGGGGCTTACCTGTCCATCGGCTCCTGCATTTCCGCGGTGACCAAGAACCAAGTCATCGCCTTCGTGCTCAGCGTGGTCGTCTGCTTCCTGTTCCTGGTGGCGAACTTTCCAATGGTAATGGACGCGTTCAGCAGCTGGCTGCCCCAGCCGGTGGTGGATACGATCAGCTACTTCAGCTTCCTGAATCGCTTCAACGCGATCACCCAGGGACGGATCGAGGTGCGCGACCTGGTGTTCTTCGCCACGCTCATCGCAACGTTCCTGTTCGCCAACGCGGTTGTCGTTGGCATGAAGAAGGGCCGCTGAGCCCTGGCGATTCTGTCAAATAAGGACTGCTTCAATCATGGGAAGAAAACTATTCTCCCTCACAGGCCTCCTGCTCGCCGTGGTCCTCTTGGTCGCGGTGAACATTATCAGCCGGGGGCTCTTTCGCGGAGCGCGCGTGGACCTGACCGAGGAGAAGCTCTACACGCTCTCTGAGGGCACCCGCGAGATTCTCCGCAATCTGGAGGAACCGATCGAGGTCACCTTCTACTTCTCCGAGCAAATGGCCAGCGGCTACCCGAGCCTCAAGAGCTACGGGAACTATGTCCAGGAACTCCTGCGCGAATACAGCGACATCGCCGGGGACAAAATGACCCTGACGGTGATCAACCCGGAACCTTTCTCGGAAGAGGAAGATCAGGCCTCCCTGGCCGGGTTGCAGGCCGCTCCCCTGCAACAAGGTGGCGACCCCTTCTTCTTCGGCGCCGTGTTGACCAACACGATCGACGAAAAGGAAGTCATCGCCTTCTTCGATCCCCGCCGTGAAAACCTCCTCGAATACGATCTGACCCGCTCGGTGTACGAACTCTCCGACTTCGAGGAAAAGGTCGTCGGTCTGATGACCAACCTGCCCGTCATGGGCGAACAGGACATGATGGCCCGCATGCAGGGCCGCGGGTCCCAGCCCTGGGTCATCTACGACATGCTCAGCCAACTCTACGACGTTCGCGAAGTCTCCACCGGCACCCGCCGCATCCCCGACGATGTCGACGTCCTGATCGTGATTCAGCCGATGAACCTGAGCGAAGCGACGCTCTACGCCATCGACCAGTTCGTGCTGCGCGGCGGCCGCCTGCTGGCCTTCGTCGACAGCTTCGCCGACGTCTATCAACCCCCCCCGGACCCACAGAACCAGTTCGCCGCCTTCACCGCAGACAAGTCTTCGTCGCTCGGCGTCCTAGAGGAAAACTGGGGCGTGACCCTGGCCGACGGCCAGGTCCTGCTGGATCGCGAAGCGGCCCTTCAGGTTCCGGTGCAGACCCAGCGCGGCATCGAGCAAGTCAACGCGCCGAACCTGCTCCGCCTCCTGGGCGAGGAATACCTCAACCAGGACGATGTGGTGACCAACAACATCAACCAGGGCCTCATCTACTTCCAGCCTGGCGCCTTCCAGATCGCCGAGGACGCCAAGGCGGAAGTCACCACACTGGTCGAATCTTCGACCGAGTCGATGCTCAAGCCGGTGAGCGAAATCCGCTTCGTGCAGAATCCCTCGGAACTGCTGAAGGAATTCGAACCCTCCGGTCAGACCTTCCCGATGGCCGTGCGCCTGACCGGTCAGGTGCCCTCCGCGTTCCCCAATGGCGCCCCCGCCGCCGATGGCGAGGAAGCCCCCGCCGACGAGGAGCACATCGCCGAGGCCCAGTCCCCGATCAACGTGATCCTGGTGTCCGACGTGGACATGATTTTCGACCGCTACTGGGTGCAGGTCATTCCGTTCTTCGGCCAGCGCATCTATCAGCCGCAGGCCAGCAACGGCGACTTCGCTCTGAACGCGGTGGAGAATCTGTTCGGTAGCGAAGCGCTTATCAGCGTCCGCGGCCGCGGCTCCTTCCAGCGTCCCTTCGAAGTCGTCAACGACCTGGAAGAGCAGGCGCAGGAGCGGTTCCGCGAGCGCCAGGAAGAGTTGCGCGCCGCTCTGGAAGAAACCGAGCAGCGCATTACCGAACTGCAAGCCGGCCGCGAGGACGCCAACGCCCTCGTGATGACGCCGGAGCAACGCCAGGAAATCGAGAAACTGCAAGAGAAGCGGGCGGAAACGCGCGTCGAGCTTCGCGAGGTGCGGCGCCAATTGCGCGCCGACATCGACGAACTGGGCACGCGCCTCAAGCTCATCAACCTGGGAGCGGTTCCGCTGCTGGTGGCCCTCGCGGCCCTGGTGGTGGGCGGCATCCGCGTGTCGCGCCGCCGACGGAGGTAACTGGATCGTGAAAGAATTCAAAACACTCGCAATCGTGACCGTGATCACGGCGCTGGCGGTGCTGGGCGCCTGGTGGATCCTTCAAGAGGACGAACCGGCGAGCCCCGCCGCCACTGGGGACCGGGGTTCCGCCACGGCCACCGCCGGCCTCCTGCCGGAGGACTTTGGCCAGAAGCTCGAAACCATCGAACGCATCGAAGTCAAGGGTCCGGCGGAAACGCTCGAACTCGCCAGGGTCGAGGGCGTCTGGCGCCTTGAGGGCGGCGAAGGCTACTTCGCCGCTGAGGACAAAGTGGTCGATCTGCTGCGGGGCTTCGGAACCATGCGCGATGTGGAGGCGAAGACCTCCAATCGCGCGCTGCACGAAAAGCTGGGCCTGGGCGATCCCGCCGAACCGGGCGCCGACAGCCGGCTGGTCACGCTCGGAGAGAGCGGCGATCCGCTTCTGTCCGTCATCCTGGGCAACAGCGGCCGGGCTCTTGACGACAACACCGTCGGCGTCTACATGCGGCCCGTGGGCAGCGACCAGACCTATTTCGCCAAGACCCAGATGTCCAAGCCCCAGCCGCGGGTGGACGACTGGATGGAGAAGGACCTGACGGACATCGATCCGAACCGGCTGAGCGACCTCAGCATCGGGCCGCTCTACGGCGACCCGTCGAAGCTGTCGGCCGAACTCGTCCGCACCGATGGCTCCCGCGGCGACTGGAGCATCAAGGCCGTGCCGGCCGGCCGCGAAGCCAAGCCCCAATCGAACTTCACGGCCCTCGGCCGCGCGTTCCAGGGTCTGAGCTTCGAGGAGGTCATGTCCAAACCGCCGAGCGATCTGACGAGCCAGACCCTCATCACGGCGACCACCTACGACGGTCTGATGCTGAGTCTGACGCTGAGCCGCACCGAAGGCAGCCCGGCGACGTACTACGGCATCATCGAGGCCCGATACGAGGAAACCCTGCGGAACGTGGACGTGCCGAACAGCGACACGCTCAAGTCCGTGGAGGAAGTGATCGAGGAAGCGGCGCGCATTGACCGCATGGCCGATGGCTGGGCGTTCCAGCTTCCGCGATTCAAGGTCGCGCCGCTGATGACGTCGATGCCGGAGCTGACGCAGGAAGCGGCCGCGGCGGACGAACAGGCCGAGTGGCCGGCCACCATCGGCGCGCGCCACATCCTGATCGCCTACGAAGGCGCCGCGTCGGCTTCCGACAAAGTCGGCAGCCGCACCAAGGAAGAAGCCCGGGCGAAGGCGCTGGGCCTCCTGGCCCAGGTGAAGGCGGACCCGTCGCGTTTCGAGGAATTCGCCCGCACCGAATCCGACGGCCCCAGCGCCCCGCAAGGCGGCGACCTCGGCACGTTCGGTCAAGGTCAGATGGTGCCGCCGTTCGAAAACGCGGCGTTCGCCCTCGAACCCGGCGAAGTCGCCGCCGACATCGTGGAAACCCAGTTCGGCTTCCACATCATCCAGCGGACGGAATAGCGATAAACGGGTGGCCGGTAAGGTGGCCGGCTCGGTGTGCGATAGGGTGGTCATGGCGTGGGGGCTCCCGGTGAGGTGACGATCCGGGGAGAGTGTTTCACAGGCCGGGCCGTTTGTCCCCTCATGTGGAGCTTACGGGACAAGATAGACAAAATACACTTATCGCACATCGGGTCTCTCCGCCCGCGATCCTTTGCCCTTTCGGTTTTTCGCCGCCGGGCGTTGGACTCCCGACCCCGGCGCGCCTTGACAAACCCGCGGCGGGCCGGGACATTGCTCCACGCGCTGGCGAGAGATTTCGCTTGCCGCCGAGAATTCACGACGCCCTTCGCACCCGGAGCACCGCACGCATCATGGCCGGCAAGTACCGCATCATCACCTATGGCTGTCAGATGAACGAGCATGACAGCGAAATCATGGCGGCGCTGCTGCGCAATCGGGGGCTCGAGGAGCAGGCCCCCGAAGAGAACGAGCACGACGCTGACGTGATCGTCTTCAACACCTGCACGGTGCGCGACGGGGCCGAGCAGCGGGCCTATGGGCGGGTGATGTCGTTGAAGCCGGCGAAGGCGAAAAACCCCGACATGGTGATCGCGATCAGCGGCTGCGCGGCGCAGGACAAGGGCCAGGAACTGCTGGAAAAATTCCCCCACGTGGACCTGATCATGGGGACGCGGGATTATGTGAAGGTCGATCAACTGGTGGACGAAGTGCGCCGCACGGGCGACCGCTTTGTCAGCATCGAGGACCTGGATAAACCGTTGTCGCTGCCGACGTTGCCGGCGCGCAAGAGCGGCCTGAAGGCGTTCGTGAACATCATGTTCGGCTGTAACAACAAATGCACCTTCTGCATCGTGCCCTACACGCGCGGGGTGGAGTGGAGCCGGCCGATGGCGGAAATCGTCGCGGAATGCGAGGACCTCGTCTCTCGCGGGTACAAAGAGATTTGTCTCCTGGGCCAGAACGTGAATTCCTATCGCGACGACGACCGCCACGACTTCGCCGATTTGCTGCACGCGCTGAACGAGATCGAGGGGCTCTGGCGCATCCGCTACACCACGTCGAACCCCAAGAGCGCCCAGCGCCGCCACCTCTCGGCCATCGCCGAGTGCGAGAAGGTGATGGAAAGCCTGCACCTGCCCGTTCAGGCCGGCAACAACACCGTGCTGCGCAACATGAAGCGCGCCTACAACATCGAACGCTACCGCATGCTGGTGGATCAATTCCGCGAGCAGAATCCGGTCTGTGGCCTGACGACCGACATCATCGTCGGCTTTCCCGGCGAGACGGAGGAGGAGTTCCAGGACACGCTGCGGCTGGTGGAGGACATGCGCTACGACACGGCGTTCATGTTCATGTACAGCCCGCGCCAGGGAACGCCCGCCGCCACGCTGGAGGATCAACTGCCGATGTTGGTGAAGAAGGACCGGCTGGAGCGGCTGATCGCGCTGCAGGAGCGCATCAGCGCCGAGCTGAACGCCGCCGAAGTGGGCCGCGTGCACCAGGTTCTGGTCGAGGGCCCGAGCCGCCGCGGCAACGACCTGAAAGGCCGCACGCGCACGGACAAGACGGTGGTGTTCAGCGGCGAGGAGCGGCTCGTCGGCCAACTGGTGGACGTGCGGATCACCGAGGGGCACTCGCATACGCTGCTGGGCGAGGTGTTGACGCGGGAGCCGGAGGCGGCGCTGGCAGGGGTTTAGGCGCCGCCTTGAAGAGGTTTCACCACGGAGACACGAAGGCACGGAGGGGTTAGTTTCGAGGAGGGGTAGGTAAAGCTCGAATGAAGAGCAAGGCCCCGTCGGCATGACCGGAGGTTCTCCCATCAAGGATGAATAGATTGGCCAGTTTGCGCTTTTGTCCCCTACAGGACAAAGCTTTCCGTGCGGCCCGATGAACCTTGACCGGTGAGGGGGCGGGAAATAGGATGCGTGAAATCGGAATTGGAAGGTCCACAAGACCGTTCGAAATCACCCGCTGTATTGGAGGCTGGATTGAATATCATGAAGAACAGAACACAAGCATTCACACTCATCGAACTCTTGATCGTGGTGGCGATCATCGCGATCCTGGCGGCGATCGCCGTGCCGAATTTCCTGGAGGCGCAGACGCGCAGTAAGGTCTCGCGCGTGGCGTCGGACATGCGCACCATCGCCACGGCGGTCGAGGCCTACGCGGTGGACAACAACACCTATCCGTATTCGGAGTCGGTGGGCGGGGCGCTGTTCATGGTGCCCGAAGGCTATCCGCGGCTGAACGCGGTGGAGCGGCCCGGCGGGCTGACGACGCCGATCGCGTACATGACCGATGTGCCGCAAGACGCCTTCAAGCATCCGCTCGATTCGGGCTCCGGGCTGACGTTTACAGAGGGGCCGTATTACTACGAGCGGGCCGGTTTCGGCTATCTCGA
Source organism: Sumerlaeia bacterium (assembly GCA_040219255.1). Lineage (GTDB taxonomy): Bacteria > Sumerlaeota > Sumerlaeia > SLMS01 > JAHLLQ01 > JAVJSW01. Next base: position 167,905 of record JAVJSW010000049.1, on the reverse strand, counting down.
CGGCACGAGGACGACGGCGATGGCGGTGCTGGTGCCGGCCGACGCGGTGGGCAACGGCAGGATGGAGGGTATCGGCCCGGACACGGCGGTAACGGATCCGGCGCTGACGCCGGCGCGGTGGCTGCTGTTCAGCGTGGGCCCGAGCCAGACGCTGCACGTGGTGGATGAAAATGGCGTCACGATATCGATGTCGCGGTACAACCTGGGGAATCGCTACGATCCGACGAACGGAACGGTCAGCATGGGGAACGTGTTCCGGATTCCTTCGCGGGCGTTCCCGGGGTAAGCCGCAAGCCCGGGATCTCAAGAAGAAACCCAGCGTCCGAGTCTTGTCGCTCAACGCTGGGTTTCTTTGTGTGGAGGATGCCTGTCAGAGGGCCGGTGGTTTTACTCGTAGAGCGACCACACGGCGAGGTGGGCGGAAGCCGGGCCGGGAAGCAGGAACTCGACCGAGAAGTTCGCGAAGCCGTTGGCGTGGCCGGCGGCATAGAGCGGAACGCGCGGGTTGGCCGTGGGGAAGGGCGACTGATAGCCGATATGGCCGTACCAGGTGCCCGGTGCGCTGGGCAGGGTGTTCGTGAGATTGGCCGCGCTGAGGTTGACCAACTCATTGATGCCGACGCTCCATTCCACGGCCCAGGTGTTAGCGTCGATGATGTAGCTGTTGCTGTTCGTCAGGGCCGACGTGTTGATCGCCGTGCCGGCGGGGCTGTCGGGCATCATGTCGTCGAAGTTTCCGAAAGCGTCGGCGGTCAGCTTGACCGCGTCGCTGACGCCTGCGGCGCCGGAGAGGGCGGAGAAGGCGACCTCGATGTCTTCCACATTGAACTTCGTATAGGTGTCGTCGCCCGTGTCGGCGGTCATGGCCGAGGTGTCGGGATCGTAAACGAGCATGCCGAAGTACAGGGTGTCGCCGTCGCTGAGCAGATAGGCCTTGGACGTGGCGGCGATTTCCGTGCCCGAGGTGGGGTTGTCGGTGATCGGAGTGCCTTCGTCGGAAGCGCGGGAAGCCCAGTCTTTCCAGTCCTCGCCGGTGATGACCTGATGGGCGCCGCCGTTGTCGAAGATCGCGTCGAAGGTGGAATCCGTCACGTCGGGGGCGTTGCCGGGATCGATCAGGGGCACCACATAGGTCAGGCCGGTGGAGGTGGGGCCGTCGGAGGGTTCTTCCACCTTCAGATCGTCGAGGAAGATGGTGCCCACTTTGGCGACGGCGTCGGGGTTTTGGATCAGCAGATCGACGCTGACGATTTCCGTGAAGTTGCCGTCGCCGGTGGAGGCCCCATCGCGATCAACCAAGCCGAACAGGCGCAGGTCGTCGGTGTAGGTGGCGGCGTTGAGGGCGGGGTCGCTGAAGTTGATGTAGCGCCAGATGTCGCCATCGGCTTCGTTGAGGCGAATCCACAGGTTGGTGTTCAGGGAACTGGCGAAGGCGGGGGCACCCTTGACGTCGATGGTGACGCGCAGGTCGGCGATGTTGTCGCTGTCGACGCCGCTGGTGGTGTAGGGTTTGGACAGTGCGACCGGCGCGGCGAGGACGCGGCGCACGAACCCGGATTCGAAGGCGGCGCCGCCCAGATTGAGGTCCAGGCCCAGGGAGAAAGTGCCCTCGTTGGCGTCGGCGCCGGAACCGCTGACGGGATTCAGGGTCACGGAAGGGTCCACGCCAACGGTCAGAGCGGCGGAGGTGGCGGCGTTGTCGGTGGCGAATTCAAAGTTCTCGATGAGTGTCTGCGCGCCGGCTCCGGAAGCGAGAAGCGGAAGGGCGCTGAGGGCGGCGAAGCCCAGGAGGTGGTTTCTGAAATTGTGTGGCATGATGGGGAAAATCTCCTGTGGGAAGTGAAGCGGGGGTCGTTCGATTCGAGGGTGGCGCCGGCCGGGAAAGACGGCGGCGTCAGAAGCCGTTCTTGCCCGAGTTGCCGGGACCGAAGAGGGTGACGTCGCCGGAACTGATCGTTCCGTTCGTGGGATCGTAGGGGAAGCTGGAGTTGCCTTCGCGGTCGGGACCGAGGCTGCGAAGCTCCCAGAAAACGTTCTCCGACTCGTTGGCGAGAGCGGCTCCCAGCACCGTGTTGGGGGCGACGGCGAGGGCGTTGACACGATAGTCGACGACGAGCCAGCCCCAAGTGCCCGCGCTGGCCGCGATTCCAGGGAAGCCGCCGGGGCGCGAGGAAACGTAGAAGAAAGCGGGCGAGTAGGGATGGATAAAGGCACCGGCGGACGGCGCCGTGTTCGGATCGGGCGAGAACACATCGATCGGAATCGTCGTCATGTAAGCGATCGGTGTCGTCAGGCGCCGTGTCCCCGCGACCGCCGTGAACCCGTCGCCCGTGCCATCGCCGTAAGGGTACTGATTCGAGTCCACACGGTAGGACTCAAGGGCGGTGGCGAGGGAGCGCATGTCGGACTTCACGCGCGAGGTCTTCGCACGAGTCTGGGCTTCCAGGAAATTGGGAACCGCGATGGCCGCCAAAATGGCGATGATCGCGACGACGATCAGAAGCTCGATCAGTGTGAAGGCCCGGAAAGTGACCCCCTTGAGGGCTCCGCGACGGACTGCCGGAGGAGCCGGAAGTCTCCGGAAAGGGGAAGAGAAAACCATACGCTGCGAACTCCTGATAGGGTGGAAGGGACTGGCCCGCAATTCTTGAGGTCATTTATTGAATGCGTTTTAAAAATCCAGTTTGACATTCCCTGTCAATAGATTTTCACATCCTCCCCAGAAAAAAGAGCCCCCACGCGGAAAGGATTTCGAGATGAAACCGGCCAACAATGCGGATGATTTCAGTCCTTTGGGCGAGTACGACGGTCTCGCCCTGGCGGTGCATCGCTCCCTGTCCTCCTTCGAACTCGCCGATCTTCTGGGGCACAAGGGTCAGCCTTGGATGGCCCATCTCGAGGACTTCCGCCGCCAAGGCGGAGAGGAGGCCCCCGGTGTGCGCGACGGGCTCGCGTGGCGCTTCTATCTGGCGCTCGACGATGGCAAGCCGGTTGCCAACGTGTGCACCTGGGAGGGCGGAGGCGCCGGATTGCTGGGCCATGTGTTCACGCGAGCGAGTCATCGCCGGCGCGGCATCGCCAGGGCACTTTTCGGGGCCCTGCTGGCCGATTGCGGAGGCCGCGGCGTGCGTTGCCTGCAACTCAATGTGGAACCCGATTCGCATCAGGAGGCGTTCTATGGCAAGATGGGTTTTCGCTCCGTCCCCGGCCTGGCTGGTGCCATGGTCTGGGGAACCGTTCCCCCGTCCTGCGGAGAAGCGCACCGGTGGCGGGTGCGCGGGTTCGAATGGGGTGACTGGCCCCGGCTGAACCTTTTTTGCCTGCCGCCGCAGGCTCCCGCTGGATTCGCCTGGCGGGGCCTGGGGATGGACCGGCCGGGTTCGCTCGAGCACCCGCTTCTGGCGAAGCTCTTCGCTCCGTCGTGGGACGTGGCAAGGCACCGCATCGCCGTTCTCGATGGCGGCCCGTTGGCCACCGGTCTGCCTTGCGGCGTGGCATCGCTGATGCCGGGCGAGGGTCCGGGCGTGGAAATCTTCGATCTGATCGTTGCGCCGTCGGTCGGTACCATGGCGGCCCTTTCGCTGGCCAAGGCGGTCTTGCCGGTGGCGCTGGACCGCGTGCGGTGGGAGGTGTCGCCGGAGATGGGCCTGCCGGTCAGTGCCGCCCAGCTCGGATTCCGCCGGCCGGAGCGTTCGCGAAGAGACGGGACTGGAAGCGCGGATGCCTGAAAAGAAAGGCGCAACCATTGTTGTAGAAGTTTTAAAAATCGAATTGACAAACTCGTGCGGCCTCCCCTACCTCTTGTTGCAACATCGACTTCTCCTCGCGGCTCCATCGCGCCGTGCGCGGCGGTCGCCGACCTCTGGGAAAGGGTTTTTCGCCATGCGGCTTTTTCGACTTCGAAACTCACTGAGAAAGAACGGGGCGCCGGGCCTGGGGGTTTGCTTCGCGACCGCGCTGGCGGGTCTGGCCCTGCTGTCGGCCTGCGGCGGCGGAAGCGGCGCTCCGGAGAAGACGCTGGTGCGCTACGGCCGCTGGGGGTTGCCTTCGGAGATCGCGGCGGAGAAGGAGCTGATTTCGCTCTTCGAAGCCCAGAACCCCGATATCGAGATCAAGGTGGAGTACGCCTCCTGGGCCGAATACAACCGGAAAATCCAGGCTCAGATGGCGGCCAGGAGCGCCCCCGATGTCTTCCTCCTGGGCGGCACGCAGTTCCACGATTACCTGGCTCTGGGTCAGATCGAGGACTTGACCGAGCGTTTCGCCAACGATCCGTCCATCGACCTCGGCGCCTACTATCAGGCTCCCATCGAGGTCTTCACCGTGGATGGCCGACGCTACGGCATGCCCCGCGATTGCAACACGGTGGCCCTGTATTTCAACAAGAACCTGTTCGACGAGGCGGGCATCGCGCATCCCACGAGCGAGTGGACCTGGCCCGATCTGCTGGAGGCGGCGAAGGCGTTGACGCGGGATCACGACGGCGATGGGCGCACCGATCAGTTCGGCTTTCTGGCCTCCTTCGAATCGATGGAGGTTCACTGGGGGTCCTTCGTATGGCAGAACGGCGGGCGGATTCTTTCGGAAGATCGCACGGAGTGCCTGCTCGACACGGCGGCCGCCCGCGAGGCTCTCGAGTTCTACACCTCGCTCGTGACCGAGCACGAGGTGTCGCCGGACGCTTCGCAGGCCGCGGCCTTTGGGTCGCAGATGTTCCTGACCGGCCGGGTCGCGATGACGACCGATGGGTCGTGGATGGTGAACAATTACGACGAGATCGACGCCTTTGAGTGGAGCGTGGTTCCCCTGCCCGCCGGCAAACGTGAAGCCGCGCCGGTGAACGGGTTGTGCCACGTGATGTCGAGCACCTCGCCGGACAAGGAAGCGGCTTGGCGCTTCATCCGGTTCATGGGGTCGGAAGCCTACCAGAAGAAGCTGGCTGAATTGCGCGCGTCGATCCCGGCGCTGAAGAGCGTCGCCGAGTCGCCCGAGTACCTGGCGGACCGGCCGGCGGTGAAGGAGGCGTTCCTGGCGCAGTTCGAATACGCCCAGCCGCTGCCGTTCACGCCGGGCTTTCCGCGATGGGAAGCGGCGATCCGGTCGCAGTTGGAGTTGGTGTGGCTGGGGCGCAAGGAGGCGACCGAGGCTTGCCGCGACGCCGCCGCCGAGGTGGAGGCGATTCTGGCCGAGGCGACGGCGCCATGAGCGCGGCTCTGCTGAAGTCCGAAGCGCCCGTCCGCGACGACGGGCCCGAGCACCAAGCCGCCGATGTGGCGGTCGAAACGGTTCGCCAGAACCCGCCCCTCACCAAGAAGCGACCCCGCCGGAGAGGCCCGTTGGAGCGGCTCGAGAGAACGTGGGGTCTGATCCTGGCCGGGCCTTACATCTTCGGCCTCCTGTTTTTTGTCGCCGGACCGGTGGTTTTCACTTGGGTTCTGAGCCTGTGCGAGTGGAACGGCGTCACCGCGCCCGAGTTCAAGGGGCTGGGCAATTGGACGCGTCTGCTGACCGACGGCCTGTTCTGGAAGGCCTCCGCCAACACGGCCTACTTCGTGGCACTGTCCGTGCCGCTGGGGGTCGTCCTGTCGCTGCTGCTGGCGATCCTGGTGAATCAGAAACTGCCCGGCATCAAGGTGTTCCGCACGCTCTATTTCCTGCCGGTGGTCACTTCCTTCGTGGCGGTGTCGCTGGTTTGGACGTGGTTCTACGATCCGAACATCGGGGTTCTGAATTATCTGATTTCCCAGACTTTCAAATTCGTGGGACTGACGCCTCCCGAGCCCGTCAAATGGCTGAACGATCCTCGAACGGCGATGCTGGCGATTATCATTATGAGCGTCTGGAAGGGCCTCGGTTACAACATGGTGATTTTCCTGGCGGCCTTGCAGGAAGTCCCCGTGTCTCTCAACGAAGCGGCCACCCTAGATGGCGCGGGCCGCTTTCAGCGGTTCCTCCACGTGACCCTGCCGACGATTTCTCCCATCACCTTTTTCGTCATCGTGATCACATTGATTTCCGGATTTCAAGTTTTCGACCAGGTCTATATCATGGCCCGCGACGGCCGGCCGGCGGACTCGACGTTGACGCTTGTGTACTATCTCTACCGCAATGGCTTCGAATACCTCCAGATGGGCTATGCGACCACTATCGGAACCGCCCTCTTTGTCATCATTTTCGCCGTGACCCTGATTCAGATCTGGGCTCAGAGAGTTTGGGTGCATCATGACTAAATCTCCGCAGGCCCCCCGCTGGGTCGACAACTGGCCCCGCGGTTCGAAAATTGCCACCGCCGCGGGCTGGTACTTTGTGCTCACAGTCATCGCCCTGGCGATGGTGTTTCCGTTCCTCTGGATGGTGTCGACGTCCCTCAAGACCTTCTCGTCGGCCTTCGCCTATCCGCCCACGCTGATTCCGGAAGCATGGAACTGGAGCAACTACACGGACCTTTTCACGAAGGACTACCTGCCCGTGCTGCGCTTCACGCTCAACAGCTTCAAGATCACGGGGTTGGCGGTTTTGGGAATGCTGCTGTCCTGCTCGATGTCGGCATTCGCCATGGCGCGGTTGAACTTTCCGGGGCGGCCCGTGATTTTCGGCGCGACGCTGGTGACGCTGATGGTGCCCTATCAACTCACGATCATCCCGGTGTTCATCCTGTTCCAGTGGCTCGGCTGGAAGGACACTCACTATCCGCTTTGGCTGCCGACGTTTTTTGGCGGGGCCTTCGGCGTCTTTTTTCTGCGGCAATTTTATATCTCCATACCAAAAGATCTCTACGAGGCGGCGCTGGTGGACGGCTGCAATCCTTTCACGATCCTGTGGCGGATCTACCTGCCTCTGTCGCGGCCCGCGCTCGCCACGCTGGGGGTCTTCACCTTCATGGCGAGCTGGAACGATCTGCTCAATCCGCTCATTTATATAGACACTTTAGAAAAAATGCCGTTGACGGCTGGGCTCTCTTTCCTGCAAGGCCAATTCAGCAGCGACTGGCCGAAAATGATGGCCGCAGCCATGGTCTCGATTTTGCCAATCCTGGTCCTGTACATCTGCGCTCAAAAGGCCTTCGTCTCTGGTATTGCGACGACCGGTCTGAAGAGTTGACGATTGCGCAACCATTCACACGAGGTTTCGCCCTCCTTGACTTCCCCCTTGAAGACCCGCCCCGATCTGGTCGTTCTGCCCGACTCCTCCAGCCCCGCCGCCCGCAGCCTGGAGAAGCGCCGTCTTCGCAAGCACCAGGTTCTGAACATCATCCGCCAGTCGGGGCCGATCTCCCGCCGCGATATCGTCGATATCTCCGGCTTCAACCTGCCCAGCGTCTCCTCCTTCGTGCAGGAGAGCCTCGATGAACACCTCGTCTTCGAAGAGAAAAGCAAGACCAGCCGGCTGGGCCGCCATTCCAAACTCGTCACGCTCAATCCCCAGGCCGCCTGCGTCGTCGGCATCGACGCCGGCAAGCGCCTAACCACCGGTGTGGCGGTCAGCCTGGGGGGCACGATCCTCGCCCGCATCGAAGAAGACACGCCGGAGTCCGAATCCGCGGAGGAACTGGCCAAGCGGCTGGTGCGCCTCGGCGAAAACCTCTACGTCTCCCAGGCTTCCATGCTTCCGCCGCTGGCCGGCATCGGCGTGGCTCTGCCCGGTCTCGTCGGCGAACCGGAACGCCCCGCCGGGCCCGCATCGAACGGCGCCGCCGCGACGCACGCGGGTGGCGGCACGGACGAACGCCAGATCCGCCACAGCCTGGAAGAACGCTTCGGCGTTCCCGTCTTCCTCGACAACGACGCCCGCATGAGCGCCCTCGGCTCGATGTGGTTCGGCACCGGCCGCGACCTCAACACCTTCGCCGTCATCAACATCGGCTTCGGCCTGGGCATGGGCATCGTCATCGACAAGAAACTGTTCCGCGGCGCCATGGGATTCTCCGGCGAACTGGGTCACATCCCCCTCGGCGACGCCGGCGTGCCCTGGTACACGGGGATCGAGCGCGGGCTGGAGAACGTGGCGTCCGGTGCCGGCATCGCCCGCCTCGGCCGGCTGGCGGGCCTGAACTTCCGCGACGCCTCGGAGATCGCCGAAATGGCATCCCAGGGCGATCGAGAGGCGACGGAGGTGATCGAGCGCTTCGCACTGCATCTGGCTTACGGCATCGCGACGGTGATTTCCCTGTTCAACCCGGAGGCGGTGATCCTGACAGGCCGCGTGTGCCGCTCGAACGCGCTGTTCATGCCGATGGTGGAGAAAAACCTCGAACGGCTGGTGCTCCCGGCGGTCCGCCCCCGCACCAGGCTCATCATCAGCCAGCAACGCGAGAACGAAAGCACCCTCGGCGCCGCCGCCATCGTGCTGCACCACATCTTCATGACCTCGCACGTGAACCTCGAGCAGGTGCTCTAAAAAAACGCAGCCGCTTGAACAAAAACGAAGCGCTCCGCCGCAAGTCCAGTCGGTGGAGTGATTTTTTATTTTTAAGGCTTCTGCAAAAAAGTGATTCGCTCGTGAAATCGGGATGAGATAGTCATTGACAGGAGGGCGGGTCGAGGGCACCGTCATAGAAATTCAAGCTCTTTAAAGAATGAGAGCGAAAAATTGTCGGAGGACACCCGCCATGACTCACTCCCGCCGCTCGGCCTTCACGCTGATCGAACTGCTCATCGTCGTCGCCATCATCGCCATCCTCGCGGCCATCGCCGTGCCGAACTTCCTGGAAGCGCAAACGCGCTCCAAGGTCTCCCGCGCCCAGTCCGATCTGCGTACCCTGGCCACCGCCTTCGAGGCTTACGTCGTCGACTACAACCACTACCCGCCCTTCTACGGGACCAACCCGGCGACGAGCGGTCCCTACGGCGAGACGGCGGTTTTCTTCCTGACGACGCCGATCGCCTACATCACGTCCGTTCCGGCCGATCCGTTCCAGGCTGGCGAGCCCCAACTCTCGGCCAACCCGCAGAAGAACTTCACCGAGCCGTGGGGCCCGTCGTACCGATATTTCCACTACGCCAGCGATCCGCCGGTGGGTTTTCTGCGTTGGGACGCGGAGGCCTGGTCGCTCCGCAGCATGGGGCCCGATCTGGACTTCGATCTGGTGGGCGATCCGGCCGACAACGATGGAATCATCGCGGAGAACGGCGTGTACGACGCCACCAACGGGACCGTGTCCAATGGCGACGTGGTGCGTTATGGCGGTTCGTCCTCCGGAATCCCGGGGATCGCGCCGTAAGGCACTCGCGATTCCGCCACGCTTCAGCAACCGACATTTCCGCGAAGGGTTTCGATCATGCTTCGAATAGCAGTTATTGGTTTGGGCGATATGGGCGCGGCCCACGCCCGTGGGTTCGACAGGCTCGACGATTGCCGCGTGGTGGCCACGGCGGACCGGGATGCGGCGGCGTTGGCGATCCGCCCCATCGAATGGCGCCACGAGGCACCGCGCCACTACACCGATTTCCGCCGCATGCTGGCGGATGAAAAGCCGGACGCGGTGGTGATCGCGGTGCCCGACGATGCTCATCGCGAGGTGGCCGAGGCGTGTCTCGACGCGGGCGCCGATCTTCTTCTCGAAAAACCGATCTCGAACACCATCGGCGATTGCGACGCGATTATCGCGAAGGCCGAACGGTGCGGCGCCGTGCTTCAGATCGGTCTCGTCTACCGCTACTCGAACCTCTATCGCCGCATGGCCGAGCTGTCCGCCGACCCGGCTCATCCGGTGCGCCTGATGTGGTGCAAGGAACTGCGCCAGTGCTTCCCGCAGAAACCCTGGTTCTACAGCCAGGCCGCCACCGGCGGCACGATGGTCGAGAAGGACTGCCATCACTTCGACCTGTTCAACTGGATGATCGGCAGCCGCCCCACGCGCGTCTGGGCCACCGGTGGCCAGCACGTCTGGAAAGACGGCTCGATCATCGATTGCGACTACTGCCCCGACCCGCCATTGGCCGTCGCGTCCATCGACACGGTGGATCACGCGCTGGTGACGATCGACTACGAGAATGGTGGCCGCGCGTCCCTGATTTTGTGCATGTACCTGCGCCCCCACAATGTGATGCCGGAAGGGCTGGAAGTGGGCGCCATTTCCCTGAGCGGCCGCCAGATGATCGCCTATCAGGACGCGCGCCTGGGGGTGGGCGGTCTGGGGCAGCCGCTCACTTTCGAGCGGATGGACATGCTGGCGGACAACGAGGGCATCGGCCACATCGGCTGCCAGACGCAGCGGCGGGAATTTCTGGATGCCTGCGCCCGGCGAACCGTCCCCACAGCCAGCGCCGAAGTGGGGCGCGACGCGCTGCTCATCGCCTTGGCCGCGGAGCGTTCTCTGCGCGAAGGCCGGCCTATTGAAATCTCGGAGATCGCCCCATGTCTGGCTTCCTAGTGGATCAAGAGGGCGTCGTGTCGCCCCCGGCGAGCTTGGTTTCCAGCGCTCCCGGACGCATCTGTCTTTTCGGCGAACATCAAGATTACCTCGGATTGCCGGTCATCGCCAGCGCCATCGACCTGCGAGTCGAGTTGCGCGGCTCACGCCGCAACGGTCCTAAGTGGCGCATCTCGCTGCCCGACGTGGGCGAGGAATTCTCCTACGACCCGAACAAGCCGTTCGCCTACCGGCACGACCGCGATTATCTGCCCGCCGCTTCGAATTGCATTCTGCGCCAAGGGATTTCCTGGCCGGCCGGATACGACGTGGAAGTCAAGAGCACGATCCCGATCAACGGGGGCGCCTCAAGCTCCTCGGCGCTTCAGATCGCCTGGTCCGCGTTTCTCTATGCCGCCGCCGGTTCGCCCCGGGCCAACGATCCGCACGCGGTGGCGATGCTGGCACACCAGAGCGAAGTGCTGGAATTTGGCTCGCCCGGCGGCATGATGGATCAGTTCTCCTCGGCCTTCGGCGGGGTGGTCTACCTCAAGACGCTTCCGCCTTATCCGGTGCAGACGCTGCCGGGTTTCGGGGGCGTGATCCTGCTGATCGGCAGCGGCCAGCCCAAGGATACGAACGGCGTGTTGGGCCGTGTGCGCCGCCCTCTGGAGAGGGCTGGCTTCGTTTGCACCACCAAGCACGATCCGTTCGCCGAGTGGGAGCATCGCAAGCTCACGAGCGGGAACGGTTCGGCGGACGAGTCTCAGGCGGAGGACGGCGCCCTTCGCCGGCTGATCGAAGGCAATCTCGTGAACCGGCGCCTGACCGAAGCGGCGCGCGAACTCTTTGACCAAGGCGGTCCCGCGATGGACCGGCACGACCTGGAAAGGCTTGGAAAATTGCTCAGTTTACATCACACACAACTCTCCAAATCCCTGGGTGTTTCGACAGAGCGCATCGACTCCATCCTGGCGAACGCCTGCGAGCACGGTGCGCTCGGCGGAAAGATCAACGGCTCCGGTGGAGGCGGCACCTGCTTCGTCCTCTGCGAAGAAGAGCACACTGAAGGCGTTTGCCGTGTCCTCGACGACATGGGCGCCCCTTACTGGCGGGTCCGCTGCGGCGACGGCCTGCGAATCGAGGCCTATCATGACTGCCAATCCGACTGACCCGCCGCGCTGGCGAAAGCGCGCCGCCGCCTGGGAACTCCTGCTGCTCCTGGCCCTCGCGCTGCTCGGCTCCGCTCCCGCGGCGGGCCGGACAACCGGAGGCGAACTCGACTGGAAGCGCGTCGGCTCCCAGTCCTTCGTCCCCCCCGCGAACGCCCTCGTTTACTTCCGTGTCGGCACCGTCACCGTCTGCCGGGAACTCGAGAGCCTGATGACCGACCGGGTGGAAGTGCGCGAGGAACTCGAGAAGCGAGAGCTTTTCTTCGTCAACGCGGACGACCGCCAGGTGCATCCGTTCTGCTCGCGTATGGGCGTGCATCGCGTTCCGACGCTGATCCTGTTCTCCGGCGGCGGCAGCCCCACCGAGTTGGCCCGCCATACCGGGCCTATGACGGCGGACGCGCTTCTCGCCTTCCTGCGCGGGGAAGACCTCCCTCCCGCCGCGGCCCCCGCCGCAAGCTCCAGTCCAACGACCGATCGGACCTGGGACAGCAAGGGCGCCCGCCACATCGCCGACCGGCGCGGTGACGCCGCCAACGCGGACTTCGATCTCCTGGGCGCCACTCTCGAACGCGCCTCCGACGCCCTCCGTTTCTCCGTGGAGTACACCCGCCCGATCGAACTGACTTCCTTCTCGACCTACCAATTCTACGTCGATGGGGATGGCGATTCCGGGACGGGCTACCAATCCTCCGCCCACGCGGGCGCCGAGTACATGGTCGAAGGCACGCGTCTGTACCGCTTCGCCGGCAGCAACCCGCGCGAGTGGAATTGGGAATTCCTGCACGAAAACGCCTCCGATTGGACAGGCAATGTCATCACCTATACGGTTACGGACGAGGACGTCGGTGGTTCGCTGGAGTCGGCCCGCGTCTGGGCCCAGGCGATGGACCTTGGCGGCACCTTCTCTGACGCCGTGCCGGACGCGGCGCCGCTGGCCGTTTCCGGCCAAAGCACCACCACGCGCCAGACCGTCAAAGCCCCCGCCGATACACGCAGGATGAACAAGCTGAGCCAGGAAGAAGCCACCGACGCCCGGGGCGACACGGCCAGCATGGCGGACGACATCACCGGTGTCTCGCTCTTCGCCGACGCCTCGAACCTGATTGTCACGACGCGCTTCGCCGCAACGCCTCGGCTCGAAGGACTCCACGTCTATTTCGACACCGATGGCGACACCACGACGGGTTACGAGACCGCGATGCAGCACGGGGCCGACATGATGATCGAGGGCCAGCAACTCTATCGGCACAGCGGCGCCGCGAGCGCCTGGCAATGGAGTCCGATTCTCAGCGACACCCAGCCCGAAACCGCCGCCGATTCGATCTCCCATGCCGTCCCCTTCGAGTTGCTGAATCTGCGCTCAGGCTCGACATTGCGCGTCTGGGTGGGAACGACCGACACGGATTGGGCGCCCGCCGATTGGGCTCCCCAGCACGGCCCCATCGCCCTGCCGATCCCCTGAGAACCACCGCGGCTTTCCAGGGTTCGCCCAGTCCCACCCCCGCGGGCGCGCAACCGGGGACCGGACGACTCGCCGCGCAGCCAGACGACCACTACAAGGATGTGAGATTGCCATGAGATGCTTTTCGAAAAAGGGCCGGGCTCTGGCGGCCGCAGGTGTTTGCGCGTTCGCCGGCACTCTGGCGGCCGCTACTCCAGACGGTTTGCAAGTCACACGGGAAAACGGAGTCCAACTCTCCAGGGATGGCCAGACCTTGTCGGCTCGGCCACTGGCCCTCACGGTGACGGAATGGAGGGGCTCGGCGGATGCCGCCGGCAAGCCCTCCTCCACAACAGCCGCGCCGGAAAACACCGTGGGCAGTTTGCTCGCCGAGGAGGAAGTTCGCTCGCAATTGACCGCCATCGGGCAAGTGAGCTGGCCTCTGTCCGGCGATGCGCTCATCAGCAATTCGCTCGGCGACGCGGCCAAGTGGCATTCCGAGGAGCGCGGGCTTCGTGGTTGGGTCCGATGGGCCGATGGCGAGGGATACCTGCGGGTTTTCGGCGCCATCGAGAACGCCGACCCCGAAACTTTCGGGGACGAACGCATTGTCACCGTTCGCTTCTCCGTGCCCATCGATGGCGCGGAGGACGGGGAGTTGGAGTGGCAGGGCCACTTGAACGGCTCGCAGCAAGCCCTGGCCAACGCCGAAATCCAGGACACGTTCTCCATCGCCGCCGGAGCCACCGGCGCGATTTCCCGCTATATGTGGGGCGGCCTGACGGGGCCCTGGGGCGGCGTGGGGGTGGGCCTGCCGCCGGACCAGCCGCGTTTGCACCGCGTCCTCTGGGACGGACCGCAGGGCGAACTGGCCATCGAGATCGACGTCGCCCTCAGCGCCCACCTGACCAGCAGCCCCCACCAGGTCCCCCTCGAATACTGGGTTTTTCCTTTCCCAGGCGAATTCGGATTCCGGGGTATGACCCGGGCCTACTACGATCTGGCGCCGGAGGCCTTTGCCAACCGGTCCAAGTCCCAAGGCCAATGGATGCCTTTCACGCAAGTCAACCACGTCCAACGCCCGGAAGACTTCCGCTTCAAGTACCACGAATACCACCCCAACGTCTCGGTGGCCTATAATAACCAGAACGACATCTGGTCGCTGGTTTACTGCGAACCGACGGTGCAGTGGGTGCAGATGCCCGCCGGTATGGCGCGCGACACCGCGGAGCTGTTCCCCTACATCGACTCCCTCGACACGGCTCAGGGGTCGGCGGTCCGCTCCAGCGGCTCCTACGGCCCGGACGGTCAATTCTCGACCACCTTCGCCATCTTTCCCTGGGCGGATGGCGCGCGCATTCCGATGAATTCGAACCCGCGCATTCCACGCACGGACCGCAACCCGGTCAACGGGTTCGATCTGTCCTGGCAGCCCTACAGCGACCTTCTTGCCAGGCAGCAGTCGGCCGAGCCGCTCGCCTGGAAAGGCGGTGGCGTCGCCGAGCGCAACGTGATCCAGGCCCAAGGCCGGGCGCTTCGCCTGGCCGACGGTTCTTCCGCTTTTCAGACGATCCCAGCGGGGCGGCCCGGCGCTTCGGAACTCGAAGTCACCGTTCGCTATCTCGCCGGAGAAAACACGCGCCTGATGGTGCGGGGCGCCAGCGGCGATACCAAGACCCTGGCGCCGGACGCCCCCCATGTGTGGCAGCGCCAGACCGTGGCGGTAGACCCCGGCGCGACCAATCCGAGGCTCGAGTTGATCGCCCAAGGTGGCGAGGTCCTCATTGACCACGTGGACGCGCGCCCCGCCGGCGATCCGTCGGCCGGGAACCTGCTCGAAAACGCCGGCTTCGAAGCCACCGCCGCCGACGCGGAAGCGGTCACCGGGTTCTACCTCGACAGCTTCGAAGGCTGGGAAGCGGTGCAGCTCGACTACCGCGCCGCGAATAACGCCCTGAGCCCCTACCCGCTGACCTTCCATCCCGCCACGGGCGCCGTCGGCCAGATCAACATGTGGCACAACTTCGCCTTTGCCGAGGAAGCCGCCCGCCGCGTTCACCAGAACGGGCATCTGCTGATGGCGAACACGGCGCTCTACAAGTTCGGCTGGAGCGGCCCGCTCCTCGACGTCCTCGGGATCGAGACGAACTGGGGCGGGGGCGAACATCTCACGCCGCCCTCCATCGACATGATGGATTTCATCCGCACGCTCAGTTATCAGAAGCCTTACTGCTTCCTGCAAAACGTACCCTTCGACCGTTTCCGCGGCAAGAAGGTGGAGCAGTATTTCGCCCGGTGCCTGCACTACGGCATGTGGCCCGGGTTCTTCAGCCACGACGCCGCCAGCGACCCGTACTGGGAAAACGCCCGCCTCTATAATGAAGACCGGTGGCTGTCGCTGAAGTTCATGGCGCCGCAAGGTTTGCTGACCTCGATGGGTTGGGAGCCGATCACGCTGGCGAGCCTCGACCGGCCCGATCTGCTGGCCGAACGCTGGGGCGGCGGAGCCTATCGTGGAACGCCGCTCAACACGCGGCGTGTGGGCTTCACGCTCTACAACCCGTCCGACGTGGGCCGCCGGGGCCGCGTCACGCTCGATCCCGCGCTGTTTGGCGACTCGCCGGACGTGGTCGCCTGGGACTTGATCCAAGGCAAACGGCTCTCCCTTTCCGAGGACGGCCGTTCTTTTGAAGCCGATGTGGCGCCGCTGGATGTGCGGGCGATCCTGGTTTTCCGACGCGACCGCGAGAGCCTGGAAACGGAAACCCGGGGCGCCCGCCGTGCGATGGCCGAGCTGGCCGATAAATGGCGCCGCCACGGCATGATCCCCGGTAAGATGGCCGACGAAGCCGAAGCCTTCGCCGGTTCCAGTCTCACCGATCCAGGGCGCGCGTTGGCCACCCTGGCGGCCTGGGAAAAGACTCTCGCGCCCAGCCTCGAAGATCTCTACCGCGACATCGAATGGACCCGCCAGGCCGCCTTCCTGCGCACGCTCGAAAGCCTGCTCTGGCAGGAAATCGAGGGCGACCGCTTTGAACCGATGGTCCCCGCCGTGGCCTCGCCGGGTTATCCGCTGCGGATTCAATTGCCCGAACGCGACGGCGCCCTGCTGGTACGCGCGGGCTGGGGCGGCGAACTGACCCGGCTGCCGCTCGACGATCACACCGCCACTCTGCTCGTTTCCGGGGACGCGCCCCTGGGCGGGGAAATCCGCGTCGTGGTCACGGAAACGGGCCGGGGCGCTTCGCTCGAAGAGCGCCTGCTCTACGAAGCCCTGCTTCCCATCGTGCCGCCCGTCGAATTGGGCGATATTCCGGCGGAAACGGTCTTCCGCGACCGGGGCCGGGCCACGCTCTCGGTTCATAACAATCTGGTCGAAGACCTCGCCGCCCGCATCCGGGTCGAGGGTTTGCCGGCGGGCCTCTCCGCCACGGTCGAACCGGCGGCGGACTTGCTGCTGCCGGACGGAGAAACGCAAGAGTTGGCCATCGTCTTCCAACCTCAGGGCACCTCTGGCGAAATCACTGCTCCCGTCACTGTTTCGCTGATCGGTGATCAGGGCCAGCCGCTCTCCAAGGCCTCCTTCCGCGTCGTGCGTTTGTCCCAGGAAAGCAGCCTGCTGCGGGAAAGTTCGGTGGAAGTCGCCACCGACTCGAACTTCTGGGGTTACACGCCCCGGCCGCTGAACGATGGGGTCACGGACACGTCGAACAAGGATTGGTCCGAGGCGGCCTGGGCCAGCGAAGAAGGCCTCCAGCCTCACTGGGCCACCTTCCTCCTCAAGGAGCCGCGCACTCTCAGCCGCGTCGCGATTCACTGGGCCATGGACTCGAACGTGCACCAGACGTCGCAGTTCGTCCGCATCGAAGGCCGCACCAGCCCCACCGCCCCATGGGAGTTGTTGGCGGAGGTGCGCCCCGGCCAGCCCGAAGAACGCAGCGAGGTCAGCTTCGAACCCCGGACCCTGCGCGAACTGCGCGTCTATCAACCGACCGGCAGCGGCCCCGCCGCGCGCCCCGGCATCCTGTGGATCGAGGAGGTGGAAGCCCGATGAGTTTGCCCCCCACCGATCAAGAAGCCCTCGCATTGCCCGATGCGATGCTTGATCAGGACGAGGTGCAGAAACGCCTCGACGCCCTGACGAGCCAAACCGGCGAACTGAGCGGCGCCCTCGACGCCCTGGAGGCGTGGTCCCAGCGCCAGGGATACTTCGCCCACCTGACCCGGCCGAACCTGTACCTGCAAGAACGCGACGATGAATACGGCGTCACCTTCCGGCTCCAGGTGAACTACTCGCGGCTCGGCTACCGCCCGGCGGACCGCATGGAAGACCAGCCGGAAAACCCGCTCTGCTGGGAGAATGTGGCGTCGCCATGGAAACCCCTCCTGCGCGCCTTCGAGTTCGAAAGCGCCGGCGTGCGGTACTTTGCCCATGCAACGCCCTTTCCCCTGCACAAGGGCCATTTCGTGATGAACGTGCGTGACGCCGAGCCGATGCGCATGGACGAGCGTAGCCTGCGGGAAATGGCGGGGTTTCTTGCCCGGGCGCCGCGCTGGCTGGCCGCGTCGAACAGCGACGTGGCCTGGGCGGGGGCATCGGTTCTGGCGCACCAGCACCTTCAGTTGTTCCGCAAACTCTCCTTGCCCGTCGAGACGGCGCGTGAAGCCGCCTTGCAGCATCACCACGGATGCACCGTCGAATGGCTCCATTGGCCGTGTCCGGTGGCGCGGCTGCGCGGGGCTCAGGAAAATGTGATCGTCACCGGCGGCGAACTGATTCGCCGGTGGAAGGCGACGGACCCCGGCCAGGCGACGTGCAACTTGCTCCTGCGCGCCGACGGCCACAGCGCAACCGCCCACGTGTTCCTGCGCCATCCCGATTTCCGCACGCCCGATTCGCTGCGGTTCATCAAGAGCGAAGGCGTCGGCATCATCGAAGTGGCCGGCGAAATCATCGTCCCGCCGCAGGAACGTTTGTCCTTGACGGAAAACCGTAACTTCTTTCGCACCCGCCTTCTGGAGATCGCCCGAGGCATTATCGGAGGCAACGGCCCCGAGTTTTCCTTGGCCGAATGCCAGCGGTTGCTGCAAAACTAGCGCGAACCCGGGCGCGAGTGTGATTCCCTGACCAACGAACACCAGAAAGACAACAGGTTCCATGACTGATCGAATCATCGTTACCGGCGGCGCCGGATTTATCGGAAGCCACATCGCCACCGCGCTCGTCGAACGCGGTCACGAAGTCGTCGTCGTCGATAACCTCTCGACCGGCAAGCGCGAGAACATCGCGCACCTCGACGGCCGCATCGAATTCGTCCGCGGCTCCGTCGCCGATGAAGATCTTCTCGACGAAATCCTTCCCGGCACGCGCTGCGTCTATCACGAGGCCGCCGTCGCCTCCGTGCCCCGCAGTGTCGCCGAGCCCCTGCCGACCCACGACACGAACATCACGGCCACGTTGCGGCTCCTGGAAGGCGCCCGCCGCCACGGCGTGAAGCGCTTCGTCTTCGCCGCCTCCTCCGCCGCCTACGGCGATGGCGAGGAACCGGTCAAGACCGAGGATTTGCTGCCCCGGCCGCTCTCGCCCTACGCGGTGCATAAACTGGCCTGCGAGCAATACCTGCGCGTGTACCACAGCCTCCACGGCGTCGAAACGGTGGCGCTGCGGTACTTCAACGTCTTCGGCGCGCGCCAGGACCCGAAGAGCGAATACGCCGCCGTGATTCCCAAGTTCATCACGCGGATGCTCAACGGCGAGCGGCCCATCATTTTCGGCGATGGCCTGCAATCGCGCGACTTCATCCACGTCGATAACATCGTGAAGGGGAACCTGCTGGCGATGGAGTCGGAAACCGCCCCGGGCGAAGTCATCAACCTCGGATGCGGCGCGTCGTACTCGCTGATCGATTTGGTGGAGGCTCTGAACGACGTGATGAAGACGGAGTTCGATCCCCTCTTCGAACCCGCCAAGCCGGGCGATGTGCGCCATTCCCACGCGGGTATCGGCCGGGCCCAGGCGCTTCTCGGGTTCGAGCCGGAAGTGAGCTTCCGCGATGGCCTCGCGAAGACCGTGGCCTGGTTCGAGGAAGCCCGCGCCAGCGTGGTCTGAGGGAACGAGTGATTGCAGGGAAAGAGATGGGGGAGCTGGCCGCTCCCCCATCGCCGTTTTTTTTACCGCACCGCCCACGTCGAGCCGGGCTGCACCGCTTGCAGCGGAACGCCGCGCAGAAACACATTCTGGCCACCCGCCGCGTCCCACAGGTCCGGGTTGGCCAAGCGGATCGCATAGCGCGCATCGCCCTCCAGCGCCCCCGACGGATCGGGCATCCTGATCGCCAAGTCCACATCGCCGGGGATGATTTCCGGTGGCACGGTGAAGGTCTCCTGCACGGTGTAGGTCAAACCCTCGCCCGGCAGCCAGCGCCGCGGGTCGGCCGTTGTCAGGGGAATCTCCATCACGACGTCGTCCGAACGCAGGAGCCGCAGCACCACGGGCCTTGGGTTGTAGATCGGCGCGAAGCCATCGTTGGCGAAGACGAGCCGCACGGTCGCCTCCCGCCCCGTCACCAACTGATCGGGCAGGGAGGCGCTCACCAGGCGGAAGCGATAGCCGAGGCGCCGCTCGAATTCCAGGCGGCAAGGCGCCATGTCGTCGAGGACGTCCTGGTTGTAGGCGATGTTGAGGTAGCTCCAGTGGAGGCGCTCCATTTCCGGAATGCCGAAGCCGCAGGTGCCGAATTCGCTGACGCGGCAGGTTTCCCCGCCGATGGGGACGAACTGCGTGTCAAAGCCGAGGCGGGATTTCCAGAGTTCGACGCTGTCGCCGGGATAGGTTCCCACATCGGTCGAACTGGCCAGGAAGCAATCGTTGTGATGCGCCAGCCGGGCGATGGGGACGCCGGTGAAAGCCTGTTGAGGCAGCAGCGCCGTTCCGCCGGTGTAGTCCCATTTGAAAGGCGGCGTCCGCAGGGCAATGAACTTGCCGGGGGGCGTGTGTTGCAGGAGCAGCTCGATCACGGCGCGGCGGTTCGGTTCGCTGGTCAGGCCATTCGAGGAGCTGTGCCATTCGCCCCAGGAGCCGATGATTCCGGCCTGGAACCCGTAGATCACGTCGGCGTGGGCTTCGAAGATGGGGGCGAGTTGCTCCAGGTGCGTCTCCACCACCGAGAGCGGCGCGTCATCGTCGCCGATGGCGTGGTTGTAGGTGATGCGGACGATGGCCTTCAATCCCGCCTGGCGGGTTCGGTCGAACGAGGCCACGATGTTGTCCAGGCGATCCTGGGCGATGGGGCCATCCCGGTATTCGGGCAGGTAGATGTCCGCATAAATCAGGGAAATGCCCTGGGCCGGGATGGCGCCGAGCGACGGCACGTTGCGGAATTGGACCGGAAAGTAGAACCCGCGCTCCGGGTTGATGAAGACTTCGTCCGAAGGTGGAAAGGTCCTCTCGATCGCGTTGGCCGGCGAGGCCGCGAGGCCCAGGAACGCGGCGGCCGCGCCCGCCTTGAGAAATCGTTGTGGAGTCATGAGAACGTCCTTTTCGATCGATGGCGAACCGTTCAACGGGCCGGGCAAGAATGGGGGAATTGGGCGATCGAGAGTCCGAATCCGTTTTGGCCTTCATTGGCAAAGCGCACAGGCAAACCACCGCTCAGGGGGTTTTCGATCCAGAGACGCGCTTCGGTCAGGCAGGCGGCGAGCTGCGGCTCGATAGGTGCCTCCACGATCCACTCGCGAGGCGGTTCGCCTGGGATGACCTCCGTCAGGCGCCAAGGCGTTTCGATGGTTTCCAGAACTTCGCCCCCGCTGTCCAGCAACCGCACCGTCACCGTCCAATCGTAAGGGAAGGGCGCGACGCCTGTGTTTTCGATCCGGACGCCGATGGTCAGGGCGCCGGTCGTCAACTGAGCGGCGGCCTCCGTCACGGTCAGTTCATAGCCCAGCGCCCGCGACAGCGCGATGGCGCGCTCGCGGCGGGCGGCGTCGCCGGGGGAGAGGTCGAAGGGGTATTGGTTCAGCAGCCAGGTCGCGTGGGTCGCGCCGACGCAGGCGAGGTAATCCTGGGGAGCGGTCGGCGGATCGGCCAGGATGTCGTCCTGCAAATCGGGAAGGACTTCGCCGCCCATGGGGATGGTTTTCCAGCGTTCATCGAACCCAAAGGCGTTGAGCCTTGGCACGAACATCCAGTCGTCGGGACCGAGGGTGCCTTCGGTGAACGCGTCGTCGTGAAAGCCCACGGCCGTGGCGGCGAGGTTTGCCACCGGGTCCTGGCCCATGCTGTCCTGCGAAACGAGGATATGGGTTTCGTCGAACGCCGCGTCGAAGGCGGCGAGGATGCGGTTTTGCGTCGCCAGGGAAGGAAACAGACTGTAGTTCGGATAGGTGTGCCACTCGCCCCAGTGGCCCAGCAGGCCGACCTGGAAGTAGCCAAGCCGGGGATCGCCATCGTAGCGGGCGCCGAGGGCCGCGATGAAATCCTCGAGGGCTTCGACAAGGGCCGGAAAGTCGTAGTCCGGGCTCATGCCGCCGCCGTGGTCGCTGTAGGGCGTCAGGGTGATGCCTTCGTCGATGAAGAATTGCGGCAGCGACAGGGTCTCGTCCGGATAGTCGATGAAGACCCGCAACACCATCTGGTGCCCGCGCGACGCCGCGTCCTCCAGCAGTGGATCGATGGCGGTCTCGAAGGCGTAGTTGCCCGGGGCGATCATGGCCTCGGCGAGACCTACGTAGCTGTATTCCAGGCTGTGGGGCAGGTCGTACTCGCCGATGTAAGGCATGAAGCCCTTCAACGGATTGTCCGCGGGGGCGGCGGCCGGATCGGCGGCGATGGGGTGCCAGGCGAGTTCGGGTGTATCCGCCGGGGCGGCGAACACGATCCAAGTGGCAGTCAGAAAAGGAAGCAATCCGTCGATCATGGGCCTGCGAAGGTCCTTGTAGGAAATCATCGATCCAGCGTCATCCATTCCGAATGGCCGAGGTCCGAAGTGGCCGTGGCAAAATTGTACAGGGGCGCATTGACCGATGGCAAGTTCGGCAGCGTATCGACGCTGGCGAAGCCACCGTCGAACAGGTCCATCACGAGGCGCAGGCTCGCCATGGCGGGAAAGACGTTCGCGCTGTCGCTGTCGTAGGTGGCCGAGCGGCTGATGCGGAACTCGTAGTCCGTGGCCTGGGTCGCCGGGGCCGGAGCGATGGCGAAATCGGCGTTGCTGATACCGCCCTCGTTGAACCCTCCGCCCCGCTGCTGGTAGAACCCGCCGTTCTGTAGCAACAATTCCGATCCGAAGTTCGGGCTGCCAAAGGCCGTGAAGCCGGTGCCCGAATCGCCATCCGTGTCCACGAAGACGTTGTAGCCGCCGGGGGCCTGGATGGCCGCTCCGGCTTCGATGGTGACGCGCACATAGAGGTAATCGTCGTCGTTCGCCAGGTAGAGCGCGGTGCCTTCCGGCGTGCCGCCGTCGTTGTTGGGATCGTTGACATAGGCCGGAACGCCGAGCCAGTCGCTCATGTCGCCATCGATGGTGATGGTGCGGTACAGGTCCGCGGGCGAGAAGGGCATCGCGGTCAAGACCACGGTGTTCGTTTCCTCGTGCGGGGTGGGGGCGCTGTCTTCCGCGCGCACCGCCACCTGGTACGTCACCCCGTTGACCAGGCCGGTCAGGGTGTATTCGTTGGCATAGCGCCCCGCGCCCGAGCCCTCCTCCACGTAGTTCGCGGGGGCTTCGCCGGCCACGCGCATCACCTGGGTCCAGCCCGCATCGCCGATGGCCGTCACGACCGAGTCCTCGGCGTAGTAAAGGTTGTAGAGGACGGGCTGGGACTGATCGCGGGCGACATCCCAACGGACGGTGATTTCCGCGTCGCCCGCGACCAATTCCTGCACGCCTTCGCGGGGCGTGGGGGCCGGGTCCAACTCGCCGACGAACAGCGGCGCCGTCGTGTCCCACACCGGCGGGTCGCTGTCCGGGTTCGCCGTGTTCCAGGCCTGCGACGTGAAGCGCATGGCATCGTCCAGGCTGCGGTTCGTGCGGTAGAGCGGCCACCCCTGAAGTTCCGTGGACTCGATAAAGTCCTGGTCCTTCGTGGGTTGGGTGATGGTCGAAGGCTCGTCATAGCCCAGCGCGATCACCGTGAAGCCATTCTCGCGGTTGGCCTCCGCGTTGATCTTCGGCGCGAAGTTGTACTTGTTGTCGTTGAAGGTCGGGTTGGTGACACTCGCGTCGCTGTTGGTGGTGTAATAGCTTTCGAACATGACCGCCTGAACATAGGGCGCCAGCGAGAACTGGTAGTGCTCGAAATTGGGCGAGAAAAAGAACAGTCCGCGATTGAGCAGCAGAACCTTATCGGGGAAATCGGTGCGGATTTCCTTGAGCAGGTATTGGGCGCCGGGGGCGGTCCACTCGTACATGGTGCCGCCGAAGCTGTTGGGCGCGGGCGTCTCCAGGGTATCGATGAAGATGCCGTCGCAGCCGAGGGCTTTGCCCACCGAAGTCCCCATGATTTCGTCGAGCCCGGCGTTGCTGCCGCTCAGGGCCGTCATGGACTTGACGGTGGCGTACCACTGGGGATCGCCCGCGTTGACATAGGCCCCGCCGAATTCCGAGTTCCGGTCCGGAATGCCGTCCACCGGATCGTCGTCCACATAGAACCGCGCATAGCCGGTGCCGCCGGGGGATGGGTCGCCGAGCGTCGGGATGCCGGCGCTGACGGTGCTGGCCAGGGTTTCCGTGGCGGGGAAATCGCGCGGATCGACCCGAGGGCCTTCGCCGCCGGGGATGGTCAGGATGTCGTTCATGCCATCGAAGATTTCCGGCCGGTTGTCTTCGCCCAGGGAAATGTACCCCAGGACGAGGACATCGTCCGCCGTGCCGGCGGTCAGGTCGGGGCCGCGCTGGATATTGGCCACGTCGGCGGCGGTGATGTTCGAGGACGGTTCGAGCACCACGAGGCGGAAGTTATCGCGGGCGTCGGCGATGCGCGTGGCGTCCCAGGAGCCGTAGTAAATGTGGTAACTGTCGCTGGATTCGAAATCGGCGAGGCGGCCGATGGGGGCCTGCGCCAGCGCGGAGGCGGCCGCGGTCAGCGCGAACGCGGACGAGGCGAGGGATGGAAGGCAGGGGCGTTTCATGAGGGATAGGGTGTCTCCAGGAAAGAATTCGGCGGTATGGAAGGGATGGCGGGAGCGTTCTCGCGAAGAAGGGCCAGCCGGTTCCGGCTGGCCCTTCTTCGGCCCCTGCAATGGCTCAAACAATCAACGCCTTTCGACCGGAAGAAGCGGTCAATCGATCATCCGCCAATCGGAGACGGAGGAGGAAATCGCGAAGGTGTAGGTCGTCGGCGCGTCGTTCGGCGCCAGATCGGTGGCGGCGAACGCGCCGTCGCGGGGGGAAACCATGAAGGCGGTGGTCGCCGGGCTGCCGGTGAAACCGTCGGACGCGCGCGAGAAGCGCATTTCGTAGAACTGGGCGGGGGTCGCCGCCGCCGGAGCGATCAGAAAGTCCACGCCGGTGGGCGAGCCGCCGGTGTTGAAGACGCCGGAACTCTGGAAGAAGAAGAAGCTTTCCTGGCTGGCGAACTCGGAGAACTCGCTGCCGCCGTTGGGGCCGAAGCCCTCCGACGCGTTTCCATTGCCGTCGATGAAGGTGTAGAAGCCGCCGTCGGCGCCAAGAGCGACCGTGTCGGTGGTCATTTCCACGAGAGCGTAAAGGTAATTGTCGTCGTTCGCCAGATAGACGGCGGAGATGTCGGCGGTGCTGGTGCTGTCGGTGGTGGGGTCGGATTCGTAGAGGGGGACGCCGGCCCACTCGGAGGCGTCGCCGTCGACGGTGACGGAGACGTAGGTCTGGGCGCTGGAGACGGAGACCAGAGCGGCGAAGAGGAGTAAGAGAGAATAGAGTTTGAGCTTCATGCGAGGAAGGCTCCTGGGAAGAAAATCGGCGGATTTTCGCTTGGGGAAGCTGGTGGTCCGCTGGCTTGCGGCCTGTCTGAAACTGGCAAGCTTGGGGGGAAGGTAGGGTGCTGCCCCGCTCTTCGTCAACCAGATTTTAAAGAGAGATTAAAAATCATAGACACAAATGGTTGCAGCCCGCATGGGCTGGGGGAAGTCCCGGATTGCGAGCCTATTTCTCAAGTCTCTGAGAGAATGATTCTCCAGTGACAGCTCTTGACGGTCAGATAATAAAACGCTTTTGATAAACGTCATCGCATGTCTTCGCCAAACCCGACTAAGGACCCGCTTATGCTCTCACTCACGAAACTTGCCCCCACCGCGGTGCTGACGGCCGCCCTGGCGCTGCCCCTCGGCGCCGCCACCGTCTCGTTCAATGAAAACCCGGGAAACGTTTTGAATCCCGAACGTGGCACCATGAAGCTGATGACCGTGGATTCGGCCAGCCTCGGCACCCTCGACACGCTGCGCGCCGGGGGTTCGACCATTGCCTGGGGGCTGATCCGTCTCACGCCGTCGTCGAATCTTTCGCCGGGCGGCGCCAAAGAGCAGGAAATCCGCACCTGGCTCGAGCGCTGCAAAACCAACGGTCTCAAAGCGCTCGTCCGCATCGTTTACCACGAGGACGGCAGCTTCAGTTCGCCGAACGAACCGGGTCTTTCCACGATGCTGGCGCATCTGGACGCGATGGCGCCGATCTACACCGATTACGACGAGGTCATCGTGGCCTATCAGGCCGGCAGCTTCGGCGCCTATGGCGAGTGGTACTTCACGCCCTACACTTCGACGGCGGACCGCAAGGCGCTCCTCGACAAGATGTTCGACGTGATTCCTTCGAACGCCTACGTGATGGTTCGCACGGCGTATTATCTGGAGGAGTACGCGGCAGCGGGCGGCGCGGCGAACCGCGTGGCGCGCGTCGGCGTGTACAACGATTGTTTCATGAGCGGCGACGCCGGCCTGGAAGGCTACACCTGCTATCCGTGGGTTTCCGGCTGCCTGAGCGAATCGCAATGGAAGGCCTACATCGCGTCCCAGGCCACCACCGCGCCCATGGGCGGCGAGACCTGCTCCGACGTCATCACTCAGTGCGCCGCCGTGCAGGGCGAAATGGCCAACCAGCAGTGGAGCTTCATCAACACCGACTGGTGGGCCGATGCGAACAATGGCTGGAAAACGATTTTCCAGTACTGGGACGAGCAGGCGAATTGCGGCGACACGATCCGCGCGAAGCTCGGCTACCGCTTTGAACTGACCAGCGCCGACGTGCCCGCCGAAGTCGTCCCCGGCACCGACGTCACCGTTTCCTTCACTGTCGCCAACACGGGTTACGCGCCGATTTACAGCAACCGGCCCGTTTACATCAAAGTCTTCGAGGCGGGCGGCGGCGAACTGGTGTACTACTGGACCGGCGCCGACCCGCGCAGTTGGACGCCTGGTTCGTCCAACACGGTCAGCTATACCGTGCCGATCCCGACGTGGTACAGCCCCGGCGCCCAGATCGGCTTCGGCGTCTGGATTCCGGACGACGACATCGATCTTTACTACACGCCGGAGTACTCGGTGCGCTTCGCCAGCCGGCATGCCGCCACAGGGACCGACGTGTGGAACGCCAACTATGGCGGCATCAACGTGATCGCCCCGGTGGTGCCGGTGGTCGATGGCTCCAACCCAACCCCAACCCCCACGCCAACCCCGACACCCACGCCAACCCCGACACCAACACCCACTCCGACGCCTACTCCCACACCGACCCCGACGCCGACGCCGGACCCTTGGACCGTGCTCAGCAGCGTCGATTTCGAGAGCGGCTTTGTCGGATGGAACGATGGTGGCGCCGACGCCTCGCTTTACACCGGCGGGACGCATGCGCCCCAGGGCAACAACGCCGCCAACATCCAGGACAACAGCGGCCTCGATTCCTCGATCGACATCTACGGGTTCGACTTCAGCGGCTACTCGGAAATGAAGTTCGAGTTCGCTTTCAAGGCCGTCTCGATGGACAATCCGAGTGAGGACTTCTATCTCGAAGTCAACGACGGGTCGGGCTGGACGACGGTGAAAACCTGGGCCCAAGGGCAGGATTTCCAGAACGGCCAAGTCTATCAGGAGACGCTCTTCTTGAGCCCTGCCGACATCACCTTCGGCCCCGGCATTCAATTCCGCTTCGTCTGTGACGCCAGCGGCAACGCCGACGACGTCTATCTGGACACGATCGTGATTTCGGTGCGCTGAGGCTCCTTCCCCGGTCCAGCGCGCTCCCGCTCGCGGCTCCCCTGGCAACAGGGGAGTTTTTTTCATGCGGCGGTTCCAATACTTAGGCATTGACCTAACAATCATGATTCAGCTCCATTTCCATTCGGAATCGAGAGGTTGAACGTGCTCGCAGAAACCCCATCCGTGGATGAAGTCTTTCGGGCCCTGGCGGATCCGACGCGGCGGCAAGTGCTGGAACGGCTCGGCCGCAGCCCAGCAACGGTCAGCGAACTGGCCGCGCCCTTCGATATGGCGCTGCCGTCGTTCGTCCAGCACCTCGCGGTGCTGGAGAAGTGCGGGCTGGTGCGTTCGAAGAAGCGGGGCCGCGTCCGCACGGTCGAGCTTGTGCCCGGCGGGGCCCGTCCCGCCGAGGACTGGCTGGCTGGGCAACGGGCTTTGTGGGAGCGGCGGCTCGACCAACTCGATGCGTACCTTCTGGAACTGAAAGAGAAGAGAACATGACTTCGGAAATTTTTCCCCCGTTCAACCCCGAGTTGGACCTCAAGCTCGACCGCTTCGTCGATGTGCCGCCGGAGCTGGTCTATGAAGCCTGGACCACGCCGGAGCACCTGAAGCACTGGTTTTGCCCCAAGCCGTGGTCGGTGGCCGAGTGCGAGCTGGACCCGCGGCCCGGCGGGATTTTCCGCACCGTGATGCGTTCGCCCGAGGGCCAGGAATTCCCCGACGAGGGCGGGTGTTTCCTGGAGGTCGTGCCGAATCGCCAGCTGGTGTGGACGAGCGCCTTGCGGCCCGGCTATCGGCCAGCGGCGGATGTCGATCTGCCTTTCACAGCGATCTTGTCGCTCACACCGGAGGGCACGGGCACGCGGTACACCGCCATCGCGATGCACCGCGATCCGGCGGGCCGCAAAACCCACGCGGACATGGGCTTCGAGCAGGGCTGGGGTACGGTGCTCGATCAGTTGGTCGAGTACATCAAGGCCGGCATGGCGAAGTGACGCCGCGAAGGGCGGTGCGGGGGCGTTCCCCCTCGCCGGATTCATGGGCCCGATCGAGGAGCGGATGCGGTGCCGGGGGCGCTGGCGGATGCGGTGCCTTGCCGATTCGACGGGGTGCTTGACGGGATGGGAGATGGGGTGTGCCATGGGATCCTCCGGGGTGTGCTCAGGAGCGGTGAGCTGGATTGGCGGAAGGGTCTCACAGGCCGATCGGTTTGTCCCCTCATGTGGAGCTTCGGGAACAAGATAGACAAGATTCACTTATCGAACTTAACAGACAAAACAGACGTATCAGCCTAAAGGGACTTAGGACCGGACCCGGCAGGCCCACGGATTCCGAGGTCCGAGGAGCCGTGCTGGCTGGCCGGAAAGAGCTGGAAGCGATCCATTGGATAGAGCCGGATACGAAAAGTGCCCCCGGCGCCTGTGTCAGACGCCGGGGGCGACCCCCTGTTATCCCGCTCGCGGACGGGATAGTTTGGGGAGGCGAAAGCGGGTGCGCTCAGGCCTCCAAGGTTTGGCTCAGTTCACTGGGACGTACCAGATCCACTCGCTGGACGGGTTGTCGGGGGCGAGTTCCGCCGCACCGCTATTGTCGCTGGTGACGAGCAGGAAGAAGGACTTGTCGGTCTGGGCGAAGACGTTTCCGCCGGCGCTGGGGTGGACGAGGTCGCGGGGGATGCGCCATTCCCAGGTGGTGGCGCTGCCGCTGCCGGGAGAGACGGAAACCGTCTTGCCGCTGCTCGATGTGACGCCGCCCTCGTTCCAGCCGCCGTTCTTCTGGCTGTAAAGGCCCGTGTTGACCATCAGCATCTCGGAACCGAAGAGCAGGCTGTGGGGGTTGAAGCCGCTGGCGGCGCTAAGGTTTGCATCGAAGTAGATGTTGTTCGAGGCCGAGACGAAGTCGTGGCTGTTGTGGGTATCGACGCGTAGGTAGATGTAATCGGCGTCGTCGGCGAGCCAGACCGCCGCGACATCGCTGGCGGCGCCGCTGTTGTCGCCGCTGGCGTCGGTCCAGACCTGGGCGCCGGTGGGCCAATCGCTGCCGTTGCCATCGACGGTGATGGTGGCCGAGGTGCCCTGAGGCGTGATCGGCAGGTCGGCGAGGATGTAGCTGAGGGCGCCGGCGTCGGGAGCGAACTCGGCCGCGCCGGAATTGTCACTGGTGAAGAGCGCCTGGATGGTGCTGCCGAGAGCGGGGAAGACGTTCTGGTTGGCACGGGCGCCGGAGCCAGATGGGTGGACGATGTTGAGCGGAATGGCGAACTCCCAGGAGGTGGCGCTGGTGCCCGCCGTAGGGCCGTAGGTCGTGCCGGAAATATAGCCGTCGTTGTAGCCGCCGTTGCCTTCGCTGAAGAGGCTGACGCCGTTGAGGAGCAGCTTCGAGCTGATCTTCGAGAGGCCGTGCGGGTTGAAGCCGGGCGTATTGCCGAGGTCCGTGTCGAAGTAGAAGTTGTTGAACGCGCCAGGCATGTTGTGGCTGTTGTGGGTATCGACGCGGACGTAGAGGTTCGAGGTGTCGTTCGCCATCCAGATGGCGGCGAAGTCGGTGGCGGCGCCGAGGGTGTCGCTGGCGGGATCGCTGTAAACCTTGGCGGAGGCGGGCCATTCGCCGGCGCCGAGGGTGCCGTCGGCGGTGATGGTGGCGTAGGTGGACGGGGTGGCGAAGGTGTAGGTGGCCGCGCCGGCCAATTCATCGGAGGACGAGCTGCCGCTGGTCACGAGGACCTTGAACCCGGTGGAGGAGAAGACGTCGCCGCCGCCGAGGCCGGAGGGGTGCTGCAGGTTGCGCGGGATGGACCATTCCCAGCTGGTGGCGTTCACGGCGAAGGGTGATATGCCGACGGTACCCAGCGAGCCATCGTTGAAGTTGCCGTTCTTCTGCGAATAGAGCGAGCCGCCCTGGAGCAGCAGTTCGCTGAAGATGGCGCCGATGCCGTGGGGGTTGAAGGCCGTGTCGCTGCCGTTCAGATCGGTGTCGAAGTAGATGTTGTTGTACTGGTTCGGGAAGTCGTGGCTGTTGTGGGTTTCGACGCGCATATAGATGTTATCCGCATCGTTGGCGACCCAGATGGCTTTGACGTCGGAGGTGGCGGTACCGTTGTCGCCGCTGGGGTCTTCCCAGATTTTGGCGGCTGCGGGCCAATCGCTGAAGCTGCCATCGACGGTGATCGTCGCCCAGGCCGAGCCGCCGTTGACCTGCGGAGTGGCCGTCAGGGTGTTCGTGTTGGTCGTTTCGTGGGGGGTGGAAGCGCTGTCCACGGCCCGGACGCAGAAGCGGTAGGTGACGCCGTTGTCCAGGCCGGTGACGGTGTATTCATTGGAATAGACGTTCGTGTTGTTGGCGGTCCAGGAACCGTACTTGTAGTTGGCCGGAGCGGTTCCGGAAACCAGGCCTGTATTGACCCATGGCGAAACCGTCATGTCGGAACCGGCGGTGGCGTCGGGGGCGTAGTAGATTTTGTAGCGAACCGGGCGGGTCTGGTCATCGGCGAGATCCCAGCGGACCGTCACTTCGCCGTCGCCAGCGACGACTTCCTGGATGCCGGTGCGGGCGCTGTTGGTGGGCGAGCCGCCGCGGGCGATGAAGCCATTGGCGGTGGTGCCCCAGACTGGAGCCGAGGTGTCGGCATTCTGGCTGTTCCAGGTGGTGGTGCGGGTGTTGGGGGCGAAGGAGAGGAACTTATCCGTCTCGTAGAGCAGCCACCCCTGGATTTCCTGGGACTCTTCGAAGTCGCCGTCGTAAACCGAGCCGGGGCTTGCCTGCTCGAAGCGGTAACCGACGTTCTTCTCGAAGCCGCGATGGAACTCGTGGGGGAACCAGGTGGTGGTGCTGCCGTCGTGGAACGACATGGTCATCAGGACGTGGGAGCCGTCGGCGCCGAAGACGCTCTCGTTCGGATAGCGGCCGTGGTTGCTGGGGTGCGTGATGCTGCGGGGAATGCGGATTTCCCACTCCGATTGGGTGCCGTTGGCGGCCACCGTGGCCGAGCCGATGGAGCCGTTCACGTTGAAGACGCCGGTGTCCTGGCTGTAGAGTCCGCCCCATTGATAGAGCAGTTCGGAGCGAATGCGCGAGTCCGTGATGGTCACCACCGAACCGGAGGCGGGGCACCAGATGTCGGCGTTTTCCGTCGCGCCGGTGGGCACGTAGCCGCTCTGCACCGCCGTGCCGCAAGCCACGCCGGTGTTGTCGAAGGTCGAGATGTCGCCGTAGTCGGCTTCGTCGTCCGTGTCGAAGTAGATGTTGAAGTTCGACGAATTCAGATTCGTGCCCGCCAGTGTCGAGATGCGCAGATACAGGTAGTTGGCGTCGTTGCTGGCATAGACGGCCTGGATCGGGTCGGTGCCGGGGGTGGTGCCGTTGACTTGCAGGCGGGACTCCGCGTCCCAATCCGTCACGGTGCCATCGATGGTGATGGTGTCACGCACGGCGCGGGGTTCGAGGTACCCGAGCGAGAGGACCGTGAAGCCGTCGTCGCGGTCCGCTTCGGCGTTCATCTTCTTGCCGACGTTCCACTTGTTGTCGTTCAGGTAGGGGCTCTGCGTGTCGAAGTCGTTCGAGTCGCCGTAGTAGCTCTCGAAAAACACCATGTCCACATAGGGGCGGACGGTGAAGTTGTAGTGCTCGACGTCGGTGCGGAAGAAGAAGGTGCCGCGGTTTTGCAGCAGGATTTTGTCGGTGTAGGCTTCGCGGATGGTCTTGATGAGCTGGCGATAGCCCGGGCCGGTCCATTCGAACTGGGTCAGCGGGCTGAAGTTGTTCGGCGCGCAGGTGTCGATCGTGTCCATGAAGATGCCGTCGCAGCCGAGGCCCTTGCCCACCGTGGTCGTCATGATTTCATCCAGGCCGCAGTTGCCATCGACCGACTGGACCATGTTCTTGACGGTGGTGTACCAGGCCGGATCGCCGGCGTTGACGAAGGCGCCGGCGAATTCGCCGTTGGCGTCGGGGTAGCCGTCGAAGGGTGCCTGATCCAGGTAGAAGCTGGCGTAGCCCGTGCCGCCGGGCGAGGGGAGGCCGAGGGAAGCGGAGCCGTCGCCGTTGATCGTGCTCTCGATGCTCGGCATCGGCGAAGGCGCCGCGCCGGTCGTGGGGTTCAGGCGCGGATCCATGCGGGGGCCGGTGCCGCCACTGACCGGGGCGAACACAGTGTTGCCGCTGCCGTCGGTGGTGTAGATCGACGGGCGGTTGTCCTCGCCCAGGGAGATGTAGCCCAGGACGCGGATGTCGTCGCTGTTGCCGGAGATGTCGTCGGCGCCGTCCTGGATGTCTTCGACTTGGCTGCGGACGAGATTGCGGGGTTCGCAGACGACGATTTTGTAGCCGTTCGACTCGACCGTGTCGATGCGGGTGGAGTCCCAGGCGCCGTAGTAGATGTAGTACGTGTCCTGATTGGTGAAGCGCTCCACAGGGGTGGCCGCCGTGGCGGACGCCCCTGTGAAGGCGAGAGCGAGGAGGCCCGCGGTGGCGAGGGCGCTCTGATGGGTTGGACTCATCGGGATAACTCCTGGAGACGATTATTAAATCGACTCTAATAAGTAGATTCGAAAGCACCTGAAGTCCAGAAAAGCATTCTTGTCAAGGGCTTAAAGCCAGATTCTTGAATTTAAAAATCTGACTACAAAAATAAAGCTTGCCTACTCAGGGATCGAGCTTTCAAGGCCCCTCCCGCGCTCCTCCCGCAGAAACTCCACGCGGCCCCCTCCGCTCCAAGTTCCCTCGATCCGGCCGTCGTTCCACTTCCCGCTAGCATTCCCGCCGCGCCGTTGTCACACTCCCGGCCCCAACGATCCCATACTCGACCGGTTCGGAAGCCATGACCGCCCTGATTCGCCCCACCCTCGACCAGTTCAAAGAGCGCGCCCAGCAAGGCAACCTGATCCCGATTTATCAGGAAATCCTCGCGGATTTGGAAACGCCCGTTTCCGTTTACCGCAAGCTCGCCGACAGCCCCTTTTCCTTCCTCCTGGAAAGCGTGGAAAACGGCGATCAGGTGGGGCGCTATTCCTTCCTGGGGGCCGATCCGTACTTGATTTACAAGTCCCAGGGCGATCGCCAGGAAATCCTCTTCGAGCGCGACGAGCGTCCCATTTCCCGTCAGGGCCGGCCCCTGGCGACGCTGCGCGAAATCATGGGCCATTACCGCTTTGTGCCCGACCCGGACCTGCCGCCCTTCACCGGTGGCGCCGTGGGTTTCATGGCCTACGACGCGGTGCGCGACATCGAGCGCGTTCCCGACGAAAACCCGGACGAACTGGGCACGCCCGAGTACCTCTTCATGGTGGCCGATCAGTTGGTGGCCTTCGATCACGCCAAGCGCCGCATGATCCTGATCGTGAACGCCAAGTGCGAAGCGCCGGCCGAGGCCGAGCAGGCCTACGCCGACGCGCTCTATCGGCTGGGGAAACTGCACGAACGCGTCACCGCCCCCTATCGCCCCATGCCCCGCCGCCGCCCGGCGGCGGGCAACGGCACCGGCAAGAGCGCCGATCCGGTCTCCTCTTTCACCAAGCAAGGCTTCGAAGACGCCGTCCGCAGCGCCAAGGAATACATCGCCGCCGGCGACATCTTCCAGGTCGTCCTCAGCCAGCGCCTTTGCACCCGCATCAGTTGCAATCCCTTCGACGTGTACCGGGCGCTGCGGGCGGTCAATCCATCGCCCTACATGTTCTATCTGTCCTGCGGCGATCTGCAGATCGCGGGCAGCTCGCCGGAAATTCTGGTGCGTTGCGACGAGCAAGGCCGGGCCAACCTGCGCCCCATCGCCGGCACCCGCCCCCGCGGCGCGACGCCCGAGGAAGATCTCGCGCTGGAGAAGGATCTTCTGGCGGACGAGAAAGAAATCGCCGAACACATCATGCTGGTCGATCTGGGCCGCAACGACCTCGGCCGCGTCTGCCGCTTCAGCACGGTGCGGGTCGATGCCTTCCAGATTATCGAACGCTACAGCCACGTCATGCACATTGTCAGCAACGTCGTCGGCGAACTGCAAGAGGGCAGGGACGCCTTCGATCTCCTCGAGGCCAGCTTTCCGGCGGGCACGGTGAGCGGCGCGCCGAAAATCCGCGCCATGGAAATCATCGACGAACTCGAACCCGTGCGCCGCGGCCCTTACGCCGGGGCCGTCTGCTACTTCGGATTCAACGGCGCCATGGACTCGGCCATCGTCATCCGCACCGCGCTGCTGCTGGGCGACAAAGCCTACGTCCAGGCAGGTGCCGGCATCGTGGCGGACTCCGTTCCCGAGAACGAATACCAGGAAACCCTCAACAAAGCCCGGGGCGTCCTGCGCGCCATCGAAATGGCCGAGCAAGGCCTGGATGATGGGCCGAAGGCGATGGTGATGCAGGTGGTGAAGGGGTAGGGGTGGTGAGAAGGATTTTTAATTTAGCCACAGATGGACGCGGATGAACGCGGATGGGGTTTGTGGCGGGGGAGGAAAGTATTTTAATTACATACTCTTGAGAATATAAGAATTCCGCAAATTGTATTTATTGGACGAACTATCTGTAGTTTCCAAAACAAAAATAAAATTCCCCTTCGCTTTCAACCACCTACACTCCCTCACCAACCACCCCATCCGCGTCTATCCGCGTCCATCCGTGGCGAAAAAAAGATCCCCCACCACGCCTACTCCTCGATCTCCTTCGCCACCATTTTGAAGTGCTTGCGAATCACCGCCAGCCGCCGCTGCGAATCGCGGAGTTGCTGGTTGGTTTTCTCCAGCCGTTCCGCCAGCGACTTCGCCAGACCGTAGCACATTTCCGTGTGCTTATAGAGGAACGTTTTGAATTCCTCCTCCTCCACTTCGAGCAGCAAACTGTCCTCGAGCGCGCGCACCGTGGCGGTGCGGGGGGCTTCCAGGAGTGAGGACATTTCGCCGATCCAACTGCCCGACTCCTCGATCACGGCGATGCGGCGGCCGGCCTTGAGGACTTCCAGTTTGCCGTGGAGAAAGACGTAGGCCTCGCGGCTCGTGTCGTCTTCGTAAAAGAGGACGGTGCCTTCTTTCAGAAGCTTGGGCGGTTCGTGCAGCGTGCCGTCGTCCAGTAGGGTGCGGAACACCGGGTGGCTGTCGCGCATGTCGGTGTCGTTGGGCTTCACGGGACGCAGGGCGGCGCGACCGCTTTCCGGGATGGCTTTGGCGAAATTGACGGTGGTGATTTCGCCGCGCCGAACAAGATCGAGCAGTTCGAGGGCCTTGTCCGGATTGTCGGGGCGATTGGTGCGTTCGCGGGCGCAAAGCCGGTGAACCATCAACGCCAGTCCGGCGCTCGCGTCCGGCTTCGCGTAACGCACGTCCGGCACATCGTCGGTGATTTTCTTGGTCAGCAGAAGCGACGTGTTGAACTCGCTGAAGGGCGTTTCCGCTGTCGCCAGGTGGTAGAGCATGACGCCGAGGGAGTAGAAATCGCTGCGGATGTCGACGTCCAGGTCGCCGCGGGCCTGCTCGGGCGAGATGTAGATCGGCGTGCCCAGGACCGCCCCGAGCTGCGTCAGGTCGCGGTCGTCCTCCACCTTGGCCAGGCCGAAATCCATCAGCTTCAGTACTTCGTCCTGGGCGATCAGGATGTTGCTGGGTTTGATGTCGCGGTGGATGATGCTGAATTTGTGGGCTTCCTTCAGAGCCTGAAGGACCGCCTCGGCGATGCGGAAGACTTCCTCCTCCTGAATGATGCCTTTGCGGCGGAGCCGATTGGCGAGGGTTTCGCCCTGCAAGAACTCCATCAGCATCCAGGGCCGGCCGCCGGTGGTGCCGTGGCGCAGGCCGCGGACGATGTTGGGGTGGCGGAGTTTTTCGACGGCGGCCGCTTCGCGCTCCCACCGCTTGAGGGCTTCCGGATAGGCGCAGTAGTATTCGGACAGAATCTTGACGGCGACCTGCTGGCCCGTCTCGCCGTCGCGGCCGAGGTAGACGGAGGCGCTGGCGCCGGAGCCGAGGTGGCGCGAGAGTTCCACCCCGGGAATCAAGGTGGGAGAGAAGGGCGCGCGAAACCCGGCGCCGATGGGACGGGTATCGGCGAGGTTTTCTTCCATATCGGTGGAGAAGGGAGGTGCGGGGTCTTGGGTGGTCATGACCGCGAAAAATCCAGAACCAGAGAAGTCGGGAGTCTGGATTTGAGACCAGAGGCGCGGCGCGAAGCAAGGAAAGGCGTGGGGGTGGCGGATTTTCCTCGCTTTTCCGTTGACGGGGCCGGGGCGGGTTGCGTTCACTGCCGTCCCTTGTGTCGGGGTGTGGCGCAGTTGGCTAGCGCGTCCGCTTCGGGAGCGGGAGGTCGCGAGTTCGAGTCTCGCCACCCCGACCATTTTCTTCCGCTTTTTCCTCCAAGAAACATTTTGTTTTTCGCCGCCGTTATCGGAATTGGACCGCTGTGTATTCGGGCCGTTTCAAAAGGCGGGGGATAACCGTTGCGTGGGCGGGGATCGGTTTTCGTTCGCTTCACAGGAAAATTTAAGGTGCAAATTCGCTCTGAAATCGGTATGTAACGTATGGATTTTCAGTGTTTTGGGTCGTTGGTGGGGTTCTCTCTGTCAAAGATGAAAAAACGGCTTGCGCCCTCTTTTTCGGATTTTTCGCTTGCCGGGGAAACCCAATCAAGTCAATGCTTTCACCCATATGGCCGCGCTTGGTTGAGCAGTTGAGACCGGGCCAGGATAGACCGAAAACCGCGAGGTTTTGAATCGTATGGTCACCGCCTCGTTGGGCAGGGGATTGAAGAAGAAAACCGTTTTTCTTCTTCGCGATTCGAAGGCTCCTTTACGTCCCTCGGACTTTCCTGATCCCGCCTTTCCCGTTCCATCCCGGCGCCTGGAAACGAAGCAGTCTCTGCGATGAGAATTCTGGCGACGCTGCCGACTTACAACGAAGCCCGGAACATTCTCCCGCTGGTGGAGGCTCTTCTCGCCATCTCTCCGTGTCTTGAGGTGCTCGTGATCGACGACAACTCGCCGGATGGTACCTGGAAACTGGTGGCGGAAAAGTGCGCCGCCGAGCCCCGGGTGCATTTGCTCCACCGCACGGCGGACCGCGGCCGCGGCACCGCCGGTGTGGCGGGTTTTCAAAAGGCCCTCGACCTGGGGGCCGACCTGATTGTGGAAATGGACGCGGATTGGTCACACCATCCCCGCTTCCTGCCCCGCATGCTCAAAGCCACGGAAAGCGCCGATGTGGTGATCGGGTCCCGCCTGGTGACAGGTGGGGGAGAAACCGGGCGCCGCGGCATCCGCAAGCTGATCACGCTGGCGGCCAATCTCTACATTCGAATCCTGCTGCGCCTGCCCATCCGGGATTGCACGTCGGGCTACCGGATTTTCCGGCGCCCGGTGCTGGAGGGCATCGACTGGAGCCGGGTCAATTCCCGCGGACCCGCTCTGGTTCAGGAAATCCTCGTCGCAGCGAAAGCCCAAAACGCGACCTTCGCGGAGGTTCCCATTCTTTTTGAGGAACGCCGCGCGGGCCAATCCACCTTCAATCTCAAAATCCTGCTGGCCGGACTCCTCGCCCAATGGCGATTCCTGTTCCGCCAGCCACCGGTGTACGTCCTATGAACGAACTTCAGTCCCTTCTCGCAGAACACATCGAGCCCTATCTCCAGAACCTCAACGGCCACCGCGCCACCGCTCTGGAAAAGTACGAGACCTATCTCGACATGCTGAAAAATCGGGGCCGGGACAACAATCTGACCGGTTTCCGCGACTACGAAGAACTCGTCACCCACGTCGTCGGCGACGCCCTCGCCCCTCTTGAAACGGCCCCCGAAGGCTTCCTCGAAGAGTGCCCCGAAGAACTGCTCGATGTGGGCACCGGCGCTGGCCTCCCCGGCATCGTCTATGCCATCTACTGGCCCGAGTGCGACGTCTTCCTGATGGAGTCGAACAAGAAGAAGCTGGAGTTCCTCCAGGAAGTCATCGATACGCTCGAACTCAAGAACTGCACGATCCTGGACGGCCGCGCGGAAATCCATGCCCGCGAACTGCGCTGGCGCGAACGCTTCGACCTGGTGACCTGCCGCGCCCTCGCCCCCTTGCCCATCGCCCTCGAACTCTGCCTGCCCTATCTCGTTCTCGATGGCTGGATGCTGACCTTCAAGGGCCCGAGCGGTCCGAAGGTGAGCGAGGAAATCGACGACGCCCGTTTCGCCCTCGATAAGCTCGGCGCCGGTGAACCGGAAGTTCGCACCTATACCCCCGGCCCCGGCGCCAAGCCCAGCAGCGCCCTCTGGATTCCCAAGACGGGCCTGACTCCGGACCGCTACCCGCGCCGCGAAGGCATCCCCGCCAAGCGCCCGCTCCGCGCCAGTCGCGGCTAAGCCCGCCGCGCCTTCGCCACACCGGCCAATTTCCATTCCCCGCCGCTTTCCGCAAAGCCGCGGGGTATTTTTTTTGACTCAAGAAAGCCCCGGGGCGGCCATCCCGCTTGCCCCATTCCCGGGCTATGCCCAGGGTTTGATCGACCCTTCGATCTTCCTATCGGACGCCCGCCCAGGCCATGAAGCAGTTTCGCGTCGCTCTCGACAGTGGAGAAACCCTGACCTACAGCGAGTCCGAGCTGGAGGAAGCATTGCGCCACGGCCGATTGGCGGATTCGGTGCTGGTCTGGTGCGAGGGCATGGCGGACTGGAAACCGGCTATCGAAGTGTTCCCGGCGGCTTTCGCCTTGCCGGTTCCGGCCTCTGCCGATGGCGAGCACGACCCGTACTTGAGTTATCACTCCACCGGCCTGGTCGCCTCCGCGGCCTGCCCGGTTTGCGGCTACACTGGGCCGGTGCAGTTGAAGCGGGCGTTCAACACGACGGGGGTCATCATCCTGGTGATTCTGCTGGTGATGTGCTGGATTCTGTTCTGGATTCCACTGGTGATCGACAGTTGCTACGATCGTTATGCGGTTTGTCCGCGTTGCCGCTGCCGGCGGTAAGGGTCCTCGGTTTCACACCTTGAAGAGAAAATCGCGGTCGGGGCGGGTGCGCAGTGCTTGAACGCGCCGCCGCTCGTTCGCGAGATGGCGCCGCGTTTCGGGGGCGAGGAGGCTGGCCAGCGACGGCAGCCACACCGTGAAGACGAAGAGCGGGCGCCTGCGGAACCAGGCCACTTTCAGAATCTGCACGCCATGCCGCGCCAGCAACAGCGGCAGCATGACAAGCACGTTGCGCATTTGAAAATTCTTTATCAAGAACATCGCGCCGCCGCGGAATTCCTCGCGCCATTTCCAATCGCCGCGCTCCATGTAATCGTTCGGTGCGTCCTCGTGGTGATAGGTGCGGGCGGTCAGGACCAGGTGCACCTCGCCCCCCGCCACCCAGGTCCGGGCGCCGAAATCGTAGTCGTCGAGGTACAACCGCGCCATAGGATCGAAGGCGCCGGAGCGCTCCCACCAGTCGCGCCTCACAAAAAGCACGCCGCCCGCCGGATAGGAAATCGGTACGGCCTCGGTCGCCGGGTCCAGCGTGCGACTTCGCAGGTTGGCGTTGCCGCGAAAGCTGATGCCGTAGGGCGTGAATTTTCCGCCGCTGTTGAAGACACGGTCGCGCTCGGTGCCATCGTAGAGGAGCGGCATGCTGGCCCAGACGGCCTCGTGGGCTTCCATGTGATCGACGAGGCGGGTGACGGCGCCCGGGTCGGCTTCGATGTCGTTGTCCAGCAGCCAGATATATTTGCCCCGGCAGAGGCTCGCGCCGTGGTTCTTGCCTTTGGAGTAGCCGAGGTTTTCGGCGAGAGCTTCGAGGTGGAAGGAATGGCCGGTGCCATCGCTGGTCTCGCGAAGATATTCCAGGCTGCCGTCCGTGGACCCGTTATCGACGACGACGAATTCCAGGTTGGGATATTCGATGGCAAGGAGGCTGGGCAGGCAGCGCTTGAGGCGACCCAGGCCGTTCCAGTTCAGCACGACGATGCTGACGAGGGGGCGGCGGTCCGGGGGGAGGGCGCTCATACCGGATCGTGGAGGCGGGCGCCGATGGCTCCGTCGATGGCTATGGTGCTGCCGGTCAGGAATCCGCAGTTGGGGGATCCGAGGAAGGCGATCAACTCGCCGAGTTCCTCGGGCTGGGCGATGCGGCCGACGGGGTGCATCCGGGACAGCTCGCGGAATTGCTCGGGATGATCGGCGAACCCGGCCACCAGCATGGGCGTTTCCGTGGCGGCGGGCAGGATGGCGTTCACGCGAATGCCGCGGGGGCCGAGTTCCACCGCCAGGGCCTTGGTCATCGTCGCCAGAGCTCCTTTGCTGGTGGCGTAGGCAACGAAGTGGGGCTTGGTCAGGTTGGCGTGGATGCTGCCGACGTTGACGATGGCGCCTTGGGCCGCTTCGATTTCCGGCAGGAAGGCCTGAGCCAGCAGAAACGGCGCTGTGACGTTCACGGCGAGCGTCCGGTCCCAGTCCTCTGCGGTCAGTTGATCGGCTGGTTTGACAATCTGAATGGCGGCGTTGTTGACCAGCAGGTCCAGCCGCCCGCCGCAGAATTCACGGATCGCTTCGATTTGGAGGCGGGCGCTCTCCGACCCCCGCGCCACGTCGCGCAAATCGCAGACGACGAAACCCTCCGCCGCGCAGTCCGCCGCGTGCCGGTCGAGCCCGATGACCCGGTAGCCCTTCTGCGTCAGAACGCGGCAGACGGCCTGGCCGATGCCGCCGGCGGCGCCGGTTACGAGGGCAGTGGGCATTGCAGTTCCTTGAACAGGTTCTCGAAGGTCAGCCGGG
Organism: Sumerlaeia bacterium; assembly: GCA_040219255.1. Classification (GTDB taxonomy): domain Bacteria; phylum Sumerlaeota; class Sumerlaeia; order SLMS01; family JAHLLQ01; genus JAVJSW01. The sequence continues at coordinate 127,075 of JAVJSW010000049.1, read as the reverse complement.
TGACTTTCTCGGAGATGCCGGGGCAGTTGTAGGCGGTGTGGGCGCCAAAAATCACGCGGTCGGCGAATTCGGTGCGCAGGCGCGAGTTCGCCGGCAGGGGCTCGACCTCGTAAACGTCCATGGCGGCGGCGGCGATGCGGCCGTCCTCCAGGCATTGCTCCAACGGCTTGGCCGGGGTCAGGGCCCCGCGCGAGACATTGACGTACAGCGTGCCGGGCTTGAGCAGGTGCATGACTTGGTCGAGTTCCGGTTCGGCCCCGGCCCGGTGGACGCGAACGCGTTCGGAGACTGGCGGCGCGGCGATGACGATGGCGTTGGATTGGCTGAACAGTTCGTCGCGCTCGACGCGCCGGCCGGGGAAATCGGGCATGGCGCCGGGGTCCGGATCGAAGCCCAGCAGGTTCACCGGCCAGCCGCTCATCATGCGCGCCACGCGCCAGCCGATGTTGCCCAGGCCGACGATGCCGATGGTCGAGCCCTCGAAGGTGTAGGAGCAGACCTTCTCCCAACGGCCTTCGCGCACCATGCGGTCGGTGATGACCAGCTTCTTGTAGAGGGCGAGTGTATAGGCGCAGGCGGCCTCGGCCATGGACTGGCTGTGAATGCCGCGCACATTGCGGACGGAAATGCCCTTGGTCTCGCAATAGGCCCAATCGATCGAGTCGATGCCGACGCCCCACTTACAGATCGTTTTCAGGTTCGGGTTCGCGTCGATGACGTCCTTCGACATTTCGTCGTCGCCGCAAATCAACGCCAGGATGTTGGGGCTGTGTTTGGCGAGTTGGCTGGCGTCCATGCACTGGCCTGGGGGCATGTCGAGCACCACGTCGAAGCCGTTGGCGCGCAGAGCGCTGACGTAGGGTTCGGGGTGCGCGATCGCGATCGGACTGGTAATCAGAACGTAAGGCTTCGTCATCGATGACCTCATGAGGGGGTGGGGGGAACCTGGCAGGGGAACAGCAAAGCGCGGCAGGGTGCGGCTTCCGCGTCCTTCCACAGGACCGGCAGACACTGGAGGCGATAGCGTCCCTCGGGGGCCGCGGCGAGGCTGATTCCTTCCAGAATGAACAGCCCGGCGCTCTGGAGCGTGATGTGGGTCAAAGGGGGCTGCAAACCAAAAATCTCGACGGAAAAGTAGTCGATGCCCACCAGCCGAACCCCGCCCCGATCCACCAGCCATCGCGCCGCGGAAGGGTCGATAGCCTGATGCCTCGGATCGAAGTCCGGGGCGGCCCATTTCTCGCCCCCGTGGGTCTTGAGCAGGACGGCGTCGCAGCCATCGAAGAGCGCCTTGCGGTGCTCCAGAAACGCCGCGTCCACATGAGCGCCATAGTGTTGAGCGTCGAGTACGGCGGCGGTGAATTCGTACGCGGCGGGGGCCAGGGCCTCGATGCGTCGGCCCTGCGGGTCGAAGTGGCGCGGGGCGTCGATGTGGGTTCCCGCGTGGGCGGTCAGGGACCAGTGCTGGCACGTGACCGGCAGGTCCGCGTTGGGCCAGAGATGGATCTCGCGCACGGTGGGGCATTCGCCCGGATAGGTGGCGGCGCCGGGCGTGACGAGGATCGAAATGTCGAGGGCGTCTCTGAGGGAAGACATCATCCGGCGGCGGCCTATTTGTTGGGATAGAAGAAGCGCTCTTTGATCTTCTTCGTCAGCTTCTTGTGGTAATGGACGCCGCAGTACGTCCCCCAGTATTGCAGGAGGCGGAACGCGGCGATTTCCTTCCACCGGCGGGTCAATTGGCGGCGCCTGCGCGCATATCGGCAATCGAGAAAAAGGGAATGAAAGAACAGCCGCACGAACTCGAAAAGGGAGAACGACACGTCCGGCAGGATATTTTTCAGGGCGATGGCTTCGCGCTCGTAGCGGCGGAAAACCTGCTTCCAAGTTTCATCGTGCAGGTGATAGACGCCGGCCTTGGCCGAGTAGGCCGCCTGCCAGCCCTGCTCGGTGGCCCATTTGGCCCACTCCAGGTCTTCGAGTCCGGTGAGGGCTTCGTTGAAGGGGCGCTGCTCCCAGAGCGAGCGTCGGATCGAGCAGTTGGCGTTGTTGCAGAAAAAGCCTTCTTGGGGGATCATGGGTTCGCGGGGGAAGGTCTTGATGAAATGGCAGTGCTCGCTGAACTTGGTGGTCTTGCCTCCGCGCTGCATGCCGTAGACGAGAGCGATTTTCTCGTCCGCTTCGTAGGGCTTCAGGATCTCGTCGACGAACCGGCGATTCATCGGATAGCAATGGCCGCTGATGAAGATCAGCACGTCGCCGCGGGCCGCTTCGCAGCCCATGTTGAGCGACCGGCCGAAGGTGAACTGTGACTTTTCGATGTGGACGAGGCGGGCGCCGGCCAGCTCGGCGATGGCGACGGTCTTGTCGGTCGAACCGGAGTCGACGACGATGACCTCGAAGTCCTGGCGGTCCTGGCCCGCAAGGCGCTTGAGCACCTCGGGCAGGTGGCGGGCCTCGTTGTACGTTCGGATAATCACCGAAGCTTTGGGCTGGTCGGGTCGGGGCAGGCCTCGCATCGCGTCAGGCGGGGTCCTTCGCTTCGCGGCGGGTTTGGCGCGCCATCAGGAAATCGGCCAGATCCCACCCCAGCTCGTCGTCGATGTCGGTGGCTTCCATGCCATCCATCTCAAAGAGCATCGGCCGCGCTCCGATTCGGGCGCCGGTGGCGGCGAAGGACTCGCGCGAGAACAGATAGAGGTTGGAGTTTTCCTCCAGCAGCGGCTCGAGGTCCTGCGTCCGGATCAAGACCTTCGGGTCGTGGTTGATGGCGCTGCCATCGCGCCGGTAGAAGCGATTGTAGCAGGGAGTGACGGTGAAGAGCGAATCGCGGGCGCCCTCGGCGGCGGCCCCCTCGAACGCCGCGATCGCCCGCCGGATCGTGGCCGGAGACAGCAGCGGATTGGTCGTGTGGGTCTGGAGGAAATGGGTGATCTCGGCCGGGATCCGGGTCAGGTCGTAGGCGAAGAGCGCGTTCGTCGCCACGAAATCGCCGCGCAACTCCTGGGGCCGGGTGATGACGCGGACCTTGGGAAAGGGGGCGAGAACATCGGGTGTGAAGCGATCCGAATCGGTGTCGATGTAGATCGCCCCGACCTCGTCCATGTCCTGGAGGGTCGCGACGATATGCTGCCACAGGGGACGCCCGGCGAGGGAGCGGAAGTTTTTCCCCGGCACGCGCTCCGAGTGGTCCTTGATCGGAATGAGGGCGGCGTATTGGCGCGTCACGATTCGAGTCTCCACAGACAAGTCCTTCGCCCGCCCCACCGCGATTCGCGCGGCTGGCGGGGAACGGGCAGTGTTTTGCCGTTGTGGGGTTGGTGCAAGGGCTAGTTGGGTGGTGGATTGGGAAGCGTCTGGCTTACCCCGGCATCAGCGACCGCAGCCGCCGCGCCAGCGAGGGCATGGGGGCGTTCCAGCCAGAGCCGTGGCGCGCCAGGTAGCAGAGGGCTCCGGCTACGCGGCGGGCGGCTCGGCCGTCGCGCGTGCCGCAATGGAGCGTCAGGAACTGATCGAAAGCCGCCTCGCGCTCGGGGGTCAGAGGCTCGACCGCCTGTTCGATGGCGGCTTTGACTTCGCCGCCGGTGCGGGATTTGAAGAGCGCGCCGGTTTCGTCTTCGTTGAACAGGCGCATCGTCTCGCCATGGGGGTTGTGGTAGACGACCTGGCGGCCGAGGCACATGGCCTCGTAGATGACCGTGCTGAAGCGCGACAGGAGCACCGAACTTTCGCGCAGGAAGTCGTGGATTTTCGTGGCGTCGCTGCGGCGCACTTCATAGTCCGGGTATTGGCCGGCGTCACGCGGGTGCTGGCAGACGAAGAAGTCGACGCCCAGGTCCTGGCAGGCGCGGGCCGCCGTGTGGACCCATTCGTCGCGCCGGTCCTCGAACACGCCATAGGTGAAGTTCGAGTTGATCATGACCTTTGGGCGGCGGGGCAGGGGCTCGGGCGCGAGCCCGTCCAGCCGCGGGTTGCCCGTTTGCAGGTAGGCCTGCTGGTGGAAGTAGCTGGCCATGATGGGGCCCTGGATCAGCGGCACATCGGACCATTCGAGGCGCCCCATGGCCGTCCCCAGGTCCAGGCAACCTTCCTGGAGCGTCACCGTCGGGATGCCGAGCCGGCGCGCCTCGCAGATGAGCTGGGTGACCTTGCGGTTCCAGTCGTTGCCAAAGACCAGGCAACTCGGCCGAATCTCGCGCACCGACCGCACCGAACCATCCACAAAGGGCACGCCGAGGGAGGCGAGGGTTTCGCCAGGGCGTTCGTTCTTGCGCTTGGAAAAAACCAGGAAGCGGGCGTTCTCCAGATGGCCCCAGACCGGAGCGAACATTTTGGCGTGGGTGTCGTTGTTCGGGCAGAAGAGAATGGGCCCGCCGGGACTCGGCAGCTTGCCGCTCAATTCCCCGCCCGCCGACGCATCGGCCTCCGAGCCGGCGGCTGGCTTCCTGGGCGTGAAAGGCTTGGCCGCCCGGCCGATGACCGCTTCGACATCCGCCTGGATCGCGTCCTCGGCGTGGACCTCTCCGGCCAGAGAGGCCAGACAGCGCATCGCGGGCCGGTCGAGAAACAGCGCGTCCCACAGGAAGACCTTGTCCCGCGGCGCCTCGGCGCGCCACCGGCGCAACTCCTCCGGACCGGCCGAGCGCAAGAACCGGATGGCGGGGTAGAAACCTTTACTCAGTGACAACCTTTTTGACCCCCACGGGCTGATAGGCCGGATTCCAAATGCCCCAGGGCATGCCATTTCGGCCGCTGCCATAGTAGCCGTGTCCCAAACAATCCTTCAGGAATCGTCCCTCCTGGATCGCCGCGAAGACGGCGTCGAAATCCGCGAAATTGGATTCGGGGGATTGCAGGTCATAAGCCTCTGTCAGGCCAGCCTCGTCGAGAAGGTAGCTGAAACTCTCTTCGTGAAACGCGGAGCCTTCTTTGACGGCGGAGACGGTGTGCAGGATCGGGCCCCCGGGTTTGACGATACGAAGGCACTCGCGATTGATCTCGCGCACCTTCTCCGCGGGATTGTGCTCGAGGGCCGAGACCGAGACCGCCGCGTCGACGGAGTTGTCTTTGAGTTCGGCCATGTTGCTGGCGTCGCATCGGTACAGCGTGATCTCGGGGCGGTCTTCCTTGGTGGCGGGTTTTTGCTTTCGAACCGGGTCCTGTTTGAGCAACTTGCGAACCGCGCGCAGGGCCTTGCGCGGCGATGCGTCGAGAATTCCATTGAGGGTGGGCAGACCCACGCCGGGCTTTGTCGCGCGTTCGTGGTGCTTCAAATAATCGTGATCGATTTCGCCCGAGGTCCCCATCTCGCCAAAGCGGTAAAGGTGCTCTGTGGCGGCGAAGGGGCGGCGGAGCCCCATGTCGGCGGAAATGACTTTGTAGCCGCTGTCGGCTAGCAGGAACTGGAGTAGCCCCATTCCGGCGCCAACTTCGAGGACGGTGGAACCGGGCTTCAGGCTTTCGAGTTCGCGCAGGATCCACACGAGATCGAACAGATAGTGCCAGCCAAGAGGCTTGGCCAGCCGGGAACTTTGACCCAGTACGCGAATGGCGAGGAATGGGTTCTGTTCGACCAGCGCAGGGGTCAGGAGGTGGATAGCGTCTTTGTCAGTCATGATGGTTCGCCTTTTGGAGTTCCTTTCTCGCCCTGAGGGCCGCCTGGAGCATCACCATTTCGACCCGGAAGGTTTCGAATCCGGTGATCCACGCGCGATACAGACCCCGGCAGATGGGGACCACACGCCGGTTGGCCGAATCGTAGACGACACGCAAGCTTGCCTTCCAGAGAGGTTCGACGATTCGCCGGCGGGTAAGGTCCGAATCCCGCATCCGGCCAACGCTCAGGCTCGCCTGGCGAATGCGTTCGAACATATAGCCATGCGTCATGCGCGCGATGGGAACCTTGTGGAACACGAAAGCCGAAGGATTGTAGAAAACCAACCCGCCGTCTTCGAGAATACGCTTTTCCAGCGCCCGTTCCTCGTTGCCCATCAAATTGTCGCCTTTCCGGCCCAGATCGGGATCGAAGTAGCCATAGCGCTCAAACACATTTCGCCGGAAACCCACGTTGGTTCCGATCAAAATCTCCGGATAGACGAGCGGCCGGGCTTCGTTCCCGTAAGACAAAAGGCTGAGTCCGCGCCACAGGTTCGAGTTCAACCAGGCGGGCGGAGTTTCTTCCCACAGACCATGCACCGCCCCGCCAACGGCGTCGGCGTTTTCGCGAACGAAATCCGCCCAGAGCACATCGAGCAAGAACGGCGGCGCGACGGCGTCATCGTCGATAAAGTAAATCAGTTCACCGGCCGAATCGAGAATCCCGCGGTTGCGGGCGGCGGAGAGTCCAAGCTCCGGTTCTTCGATGTAGGTCAGTTCAAGCTCGGCGCACAAAGCCTGCAAAATCTCATCGGTGCCGTCGTCGGAGGCGTTGTCGACGACGAGAACCTCGTACCGCTCGCGAGCCATGGACTGAGTCCGTAAGCTTCGAAGCGTTTCCTCCACGCGATGCTTCGAGTTGCGCGTGCAGACCACGACGCTCACCGATGGAGTCGAGGGCGTTGTCTCAGAAGAGGTCATTGTAGTTCACTCTCTCGAAAACCTCGAGCTGACCGCCGGCGGTCGCGTTGTAGATCTTGCGGCCGTGCGCTTCGAAAACGTCTTTCGCTTTGCGATAAGCCGTCTCCATCCGGTCCACCTTGGGATCGTGCCACCGGTATCCCTTGCCGAAATAATCCGGATGGAAATGGTTTGGGTCCTCGCCATGACTCGTCCACACATTGCCCTCCGCCTGAACGTGATCGGGCCTGGCATAATTGTGATCCATCCCAATCAGATAAACTTCCTGGAATCCCATGTAGAAGGCAAGCTGCATGCAGACGTAGGTCACTGTGCCACCGATCCAGACAACCTTGCTGACGTCTTCGCTAAAGCGCGGGAAACCGGCGGCAGGGTCAAAATCGTAAATCGACCGAAGATAGTGGTGATTGGGGCGGTCGAACTGGGGGCACGCAAATTGAATGGAGAAGAAGCACTCTGGCTTCGTGACGAATTTTCGAATGTCATTCCATCGATCCTCGAACACCAATCGATCTTCCACGGCATAATAATCCGGTTGAAATCCGAGCCAATCGAAAATCAGGAAGACGCCATTGACCCCAAACGTTATCTCGGATTTGAGAAACGTGGGGTCGATTTTCTTGAGCGAGGGCCCGCCGCCCATAATGAAGCAGCGCTCGCCTTCATGACGGTTACGAAAAGGGGTCACATCACCGCGTGACGACTTCAGCCGTTCATAGAGATCAAAAAACGTCCGCTTTCGCTTTCTCCGCGTCATCAGTCGCAGTATGCCCCGCTCCAAGGGGTTGTAGACGGAGTCGAACCGTGGGGTTGGAACGGTTTCTTGCGCGGGGGTCACCATGCCGTCCTCAACTGGCTTTCCGGCGGGGCAAGAGGCGCTGCTTGGCTTTGTTGAACAGCGAGCGCCAGCGCCGCCTCAGGTACTCCGCGGACATCGGCATAAAGAGGTACTTGCCGTGGAAGGGCAGGGCATAGTAACCATGAGACTTCATGAAGTCCAACACTTCCCGGGGATTCTTTTGTCCTTGGGGATCGGCCCAACTATGAACCTCGACCAGGAGAAACGTCTTCTTCTTCTTCAAAATTTCCACGCTGCCTTTGAGGACACGCAGTTCCACGCCTTCGACATCGATCTTGATAAAATCCGGAGGCTCATTTGAAAAGAGGGAATCGAGCGTGCAGGCAGGAACTCGCACCTCCTGCCATTCCACATCCCCACTCTTGACTGCATGCTGAAAGAGACCGCCGCTGACGGTGCTGTTGCTCGTATAGAAGACGATCTCCCCGACTTGATCCGAGACCGCGCCATGAATGACATCGATGGTGTTCGAGCTTTCGCCCTGCCATTGTGCACAATTGCGCGCCAATTCTTCATAGCGGACCGGATCGGCTTCGATCGCCCACATCTTCGCGCCATTCAAGTGCTTGTTGCAATACCGGGTATATTGGCCAAGACTCGCGCCGATGTCCACAAATCGCTTGGCGTTGCGAAGCAGCGGTGGCAGGGCGTCCAGCGTCCGGCGCTCGTCGCAATCCTCCGAGAAGTAGGTCTTGTTCAGGCTGTCGTAGATTTCTGTCTTTTCCACCGTGAATCTCCATTCGAGCCTTTACGTATAAATCTTATCGGTGAACCGATATTCGTAATACTCGCGTAAAGTCTCTTTCATTTGGCCGAGCGGCGTGGTCGCGAAATCGGGAAAGGTATCCTCGAAATGCGCCCGCGACACCAGCCGGTCTTCCCCGAAGAAGGGCTTCGTGAACTGCAATTGCACGTCCGTTCCGGCGGCCGCCGCGCCCGCGCGTCTTGGAGCCGGAGGCTTGTCCAGGCCCAGCGAACGGCGCACCTTCATCACCAGCGTCCGAGGCACCGGTTTCGCCATACGCGTCGCGATGGCGTTAAAAGACCGATTCGCCACGATGACTCTCTGCAATTCCTTGGCGTGGAAGCGATAGAACGCCAGCCCGTCGAGCTGCACCGGCACCGCGCCCGGCGGAGGCGGTTCGACCTGCACCAACCGGCCCTCGCCGACCACTTCCTGGAACAGCGTGAAGAATTCCTTCCAGGAGACCTTCTCCTGGCCCGCCATGTTGTAGACGCCGGGCTTGAAATCGTCCATCACACGACGGATGAAGCGCGAGATGTCGCGGCCCGTGATCGGCTGAATCATGCCGCCCAGATCGCAATAGCCCACGTCGCCCTCGGCGAAAGCCTTCAGCAACCCATCGGTCCACGGGCGGCAAAATGACCCGTAAACGATCGTCGGCCGCAAGACCACCTGCCACTCCTCCGCACCCGCGATTCCGCGGATCGCCTTCTCGGCGTAAAGTTTCGTCGTCGCATAGAGATCCGATCCGGGAGGGTCGAGCGGATCGGTCTCGGCATATTCTTTGTCCTCGGAGAAAGGCTCGTACACCGACAAGGTGCTGATATGCACCATCCGGAGTTTCGGGTTCCTGGCGCGCGCTTTTTCCAGGAACCGGACGAACAGATCGGTCTGCTGATTCGGCGTCATCTGGTCGCGTTGTTGGAAAGGATGGGCGAAGTTGACGATCAGGTCGATGTCTTCGTCCAGGTTTTCATTGGCCATCAGGTGCGGAGGAACGAAACGGACCGCGACCGGATGGCGCCGCAAATTCGTCAGGTTTTTTGGGCTCGTGCAGTACACCACCGGTTCGTGGGTCCCTTCGTCAAGAAGCAGACGCACGAAATCGTAACCCATGAACCCCGTTCCGCCAAAGATCGCGACGCGCATCAGAATCCTCCCTTGATCGGTTGGGCGTTCTGGTAAGCGGCGTCGATGATCCGAGCGATCTTCTCCGAGTCTTCCGGAGCCACGCCGGTGTTGTCCTGGCGGAGCAAGAACCGAGCGTAATACCTGTCGAAGAGAGCTTTGAAGTCTTTGCCCATCTCGGCGAATTCGTCGGTCGGCATCGCCTTCAGCGGCACCCCCGAGGCCATGTCCACCGTGACCTCGTCGTCGCGGACGCCGACTTTGCAGACCGCCGCTTCGAATTCGAAGACCGCCAGGTTTGAGAAGTTGCGATTGCGGCTCAGGCTCAGGCGCACCGGCACCGCGCCGTCCGCCAAGAGGTCCAGCGTGCAATTGGCCTCGATCGTTTCGCCGCCTTCGCTCAGGTCCGCATCCATCCAACTGGCTTGGAATTCGACGGTGTCGAACACCTGAAACAGCAGGTCGATGGTATGGGGCCCCGTGTCCATCAGGACGCCGCCGCCGTTCAGGGTCCGCGAAAAGGACCCCATGGAAACGGCCATCCAACCGAAAATGCCACCCTCCGTCAGAGTGACCTTCTTCAGCGCGCCGAACTGATTGGCCCGGATCATCTCCCGGATCAGGGCGAACCCGCCCAGCGTCCTCCGGATCAACGCCACGTAAACCCGGGGACCACCGCCGGCACAGATCTCTGCCACGCGGCGAGCTTCCTCCGCGTTCAACGTCATGGGTTTCTCGATCAGGATGTCCCGCGCCCGGCCCTTGAGTTGCTCGAAGTATTCAAAGTGGAACTTGGGTGGTGTGGCGATCACGGCGAAATCGAACTGGCCGGTCGCCGGAAGCGACTCCACGATCTCCACCGACCGGTCGCTTCCGAACTCGCGGGCGAGTTCTTCCCTCCGCGGAGCGCTCACCTCCACCACGACAACCCTCTCCGCCCCGAGCATCGTTTTCACCCGCGGCAGATGGAAATTGATGGCGATGGCGCCGCCTCCCAATATGACTGCATTCTTGCTCACGAGTCCGATGGGCCTCTTCAAAACGGTTGGGAGGGCGTGCTCGCTCCCAGGATTCTTCCGCCCTCTTGAGCGGGAGGGGGAATAAACCGTCGATTGACGCGCGGGATGCAAGACGTTTTGGCCCCTGGCGAGGCGGTGGGAGCGCGGTGCCGATCCGTCAGGAACCGGACGCCGCCGCCTTCTTCGACTTTCGCTGAAACGCGAAGACCATCTCCTGGCGCTTGACCAGGCAATACGTCATCTCGAATCCCGCCTCGCGCAGCAAGACCAGCGGTTCCTCGATCGCTTCCCCCTTCTTGAACAGATAGACGGGATGCAGTTCCAGGTAGATGCTCCGCAAACGCTCGTCCTCCAGCGTCGCCTTCATTCCCCGCAGGACATGCGTTTCAAACCCTTCGACATCGATTTTCAGAATGTTCGGGAAGCGGGCCGGCTCTTCGGCGACCAATTGATCCACGGTCTTGATGGCGATTTCGATGTAGGTCTCCAGGCCCTTGTCCATGATCGCCGGCGCGGCGCCCGACTCGCCGCTCGTGTTCAGCCGAACCGTGCCTTCCTCCTCGCCCAGTCCCACCTCGATCACCTCAGCGTTCTTCACGCCGTTGAGCACCAGATTCTTGCGCGTCCGCGCCGCCAGTGCCGGGTCCGGTTCGATGGCGATAACGCGGCCCTCGCTCGCGAACTTTCCGGCGAAGACCGTCACCATGCCGAGGAAAGAACCGACATCCCAGACAACGTCCGCCGGACGAATGTCCTTCATCATCGCCGTCAGGAAATCCCCTTCGTCGGAGAAGCGCACGAAGCACCAACGGTGCTTCGGAAAAATCACCGGAAAGTCCGCCGTCCGATCCAACAGATTCAGCCGCGCCATGTAGGGCGTGAAGGGGTTCGAATCCGCCGGCGCCGGGCCGAACAGGTGGTAGCGCACGCTCTTCGAAACGCGGCCCCAGAAGCTCTTCGGCTTCTCCTTCTTGGGCTTGGGGAACTCGCTGGTCACGTCTATGACCGGGAGTTGATCGATCCGGGGCTCCGCTTTGGGTGCGGGATTCATTTCGCCGTCTCTCATTCTTCGACCCTTACCACTTCCCACGGAATATCGATGGCCAAGAAGCCCGGACGCCGCTGGGCGTACGTCGGGCCTTCTTCGCGCCGCAAATCCACGACTTGAAAATCTGCGCAGGAGGCCTCCCGGTCGTAAACCGTCCGGTAGGGGATCCCCAGTGCAACCGTGACAGAGTAGCTCCCATCGTTCAGCGTGTGGGAAGGAATTTGAAATCGTCCTTCGTACGCTCCGGGAGACCGGACCGCGGAAACGTCCCGACCCATGTCGCAATCGCCCGTGCTTACGATAATGTTGTTTTGCATATCCGTGATGTGACAGACCACGTGGACATCCTTCACCGGTTCGTTGATGTCGTAACGCACGGAGAGGAAAGCCTTCTGCGAGCGCTCGACCTGGTGCAGAATCTCTCCCTCCTCGTCCACCACCGCAGCCGTCCGCAGCCGCATCGGGAACGAAGGATCAGGACCGCGATCCGCACACGCTCCCAGGTTGATGCCGCTCTTCAGGTACTCCTGAATCACCTGCACCGTCTCTCCGGATGTGACCAATTGACCATCGCGCAGGTAAATGCACGACGCGCAAAGCCTTTGAACGGTCGCCATGTTGTGGCTCACAAACAGCACCGTTCGCCCGTCGCCCGCCACGTCCTGCATTTTGCCGAGGCATTTCTTCTGAAACTGCGCGTCCCCCACAGCCAGCACTTCGTCCACCACCAGGATGTCGGTGCGCAGATGGGCCGCCACGGCGAAGGCCAGGCGCACGTACATGCCGCTGGAGTAGAATTTGACCGGGGTGTCGAGGAACTTTTCCGTACCGGCGAATTCCACGATGGCGTCGAACTGTTGTTCGATTTCACGGCGGCGCATGCCCAGGATGGAACCGTTCAGGAAGATGTTCTCTCGGCCCGTCAGTTCGCGGTGGAAACCGGTGCCCACTTCCAGCAGACTGGCCAGACGCCCCATGTATCGCATCGTTCCCGTCGTGGGGGTCGTGATGCGGCTGAGGATCTTGAGCAGGGTGGACTTTCCCGCGCCGTTGCGCCCGATAATGCCCACCGTGTCTCCGCGCATCACTTCCAGATCGATGCCCCGCAGCGCCCAAAACAGACTGTCGCCATCCTTGTCTTGGCCCCGCCGGCGCCAGCGCGAGAACCAGCCCGCCATTTCGTCGCCCAGCGAGTCGTTCATCCGCCGCGAATCGCCCAGCCGATAACGCTTGCCGATCCCATTCATCTGAATCGCCGAGCGAGAAGACGCCGCCGTGCCCGGCGTTGTATCCGCCGACTTGACGATGGCGGGGGGGCTTTGAACCTCCGGTCCGGACACAGACACCTCTACAGAATATCGACGAGCCGCCGTTCGCGGCTGGTGAAGAATCGAACTCCCACGATCAGGAGAACGGCCGCGACGCCGGCACCCTTGCCGATCAGAACCCAGTTCAGAGCGCTCCCCTGCAGGACAGCCCGGAAAGTCTCGACGACCGCCGCCATCGGGTTCAAGGACAGAATCTGGTAGATGTAGGGCTCGATCCAAGCGATCTCGGCCCCGAAACCCACCTCACCTTGCCGCCATTGCTCCAACGGAATCCAAACCGTCAGGAACATCCCCAACTGCAACACGAACGGGATGATGTACTTCACGTCCCGGTATTGCGCGTTGAGCGGCGCCGTCAGCAGACCCATCCCCAAACCGGCCACCATCTGAATCAGCATCAGCATCGGCGCCAGCGCCACCAATCGCCAATCGAAGGCTCCCGCCAGCACCGCGATCGCCACCAGCGTGATAAACGCGAACAGAAAATCCACCATCGACGCGATCACATAGGCCGACGGCACCGTCATGCGGGGAAAGTACACCTTCGCCACCAGATTCGCGTTCTGCTCCAGGCTCATCGCCGCCGTCTGCACGCCCTTCTGAAAACTGGTCCAGGGAACCAGGCCCGCCATGAAGAACAGCAGCGCGTCGGCCCCGGAGAACTGTCCCCGGATCAGACCGAAAATCGCTGCGAAGACCACACCCGTAATCAGCGGCTGAAGCACCACCCAGACCACGCCCAGGGCCGTCTGCTTATAGCGGACCCGCAGATCGCGCATCACGAACGCCATGAACAACTCGCGGTACTCCACCAGGTCGCGAATCGCCTGAATCACTCGCACCCGTGGGTCAGAGCTGATGGTAGTTATGGTCAGGCCGGGGCTAACTTGAGTGGACACAAGAGACGATCTAGCGAAAGTTGGGTAAGTGGCGCCTTGCCCTCCCCGGAATGGTGACGAGTACTTAGGGCGCCTCCTCAGGTCAACGCCAATGCCGGACGCTCTGCCCCCATTTGGCGCGCCTTCGGCCACAGGACCGCCTCTGGAGCCCGGCTTTCCGGTTGAGCCATCCCGCCCCCTTCCCTTTCGTTGCCTCAGCTTTCGCGCCCGATCTTCACGAAAGCCATCCCCCACGCGGACTTCTATACCATGGCGCTCCCCAGCGATGAATTGCCCCCGGTCCCCCGCGTCAGCTTCGTCATCGCCTCCTACAATCACGAGCGCTATATCGGCGCGACGCTCGACTCGATTCTCGATCAGACGATCCAGGACTTCGAGATCGTCGTCGTCGACGATGGATCGCGCGATGGCACCCTCTCGGTGGCAGAAGACTACGCCCGCCGCGACCCCCGCATTCGCGCCTTTGGTCAAGAAAACCGCGGCGTCGTCGCCGCCCGCAATCGCGGCACGGAAATGACCCGCGCCCCCTATGTCAGCATCGTCGACTCCGACGATCTCCTCCCGCGCCAACGCACCGAATGGCAAGTCGAGGCCCTCGACGCCAATCCAGAAGCCAGCATGGTCTATGGAAACGCCGAAGCCATCGACGACGATGAGCGGCGCCTCGGCACCCACTTCGACAATTACCCCCCGGTCGAGGGCGATTTCGCCTCCGAACTCTTCGCCAACTACTGCTTCGTCCCCGCCATCTCGGTCATGTTCCGCAAGGAAGCCTGGCGGCGAAGCGGCCCGTTCTGGGGGCCGGGGCCGAACACCGACTATCTCAAGTGGATCGAACTGGGCCTTGTCGGCCCGGCCATTTGCCTGCGCGACCGCGAGCTGGGCCGCTGGCGCCGGCATGGCAACAACACCTCCATGGCCGCCGCTCCGCGCCGGGCCGAGCAATACGAGGAAACCCGCCGCGGGCTCGAACAACTCCTCGAACGCCATCCCGTACTGGCCGAGCGTCTTGGCGAACGGCGCGTCCAGTCCCGCTATGCCCGCTGCCATCAGATGGCCGCCTTCTACGCCGGGCTCGAGTCCAACTGGTCCCTCGCCCGCGAGCAATTCCGCAAGGCCCAGGCCGTCAATCCCTCCCTCACAAACACCGCCGGCGTGCTCTCCACCATCGCGCCGATTCGCTGGCTCAGCCCGCTGGCCTACGAAGCCGCCGCCCGGCGATACCTGAAGGTGCGGCGCTGAGGCCTAACTGAAAATCTTCAGCAAATCGCTGAAGGAAACCAGCAGCACGAAACCCAGCAGGAAAATCACCGCCCCATTCAAAATCGGCACCAGGATCTTCGGCGGCACCGGCTTGCCCACCACTGCCTCGTAGCCCGCCAGCACAATGTGCCCGCCATCGAGCACCGGCAGCGGCAGCAGGTTCATCACCGCCAGCGCGATGTTCAGCATCACCATGAATTGCAGAAAACGGTCGAGCCCCAGGTTGGCGTGGTGCCCCGCCATGTGGCCGATAGCCACCGGGCCGCCCAACTCGCGCCGCACGGTCTGCACGTCGCCCTGGGCCAGGTTCTTGCCCAGCCGCCCCAGGTTCGACAAATAGCCCTTCGTCATGCGGACGATCTGGCCCGGCGCGATCAGGATCGCCTCGCCCAGACCGACTTTCGCCACTTCCTTTTCCAGCGCGCCATACTGAATCCCCACGCGGCCCACCACGACGGGGTCCAGGCCGGGGCGTTCGATCTCTTCCTCGCGAGGCGTCACCGTCAGTTGAATCGGTGCGTCCTGATCCTTGCGCCGCACGATCCACGACATATCTTCGTTCGCCGACTGGCTGATCAGGTGCACCAGGTGGAACCAGTCCTGGACCGGCGTTCCTTCCACCTCCAGGATCAAGTCCCCTTCCTTCACGCCGCCCTTGCTCGCCGGTTCGTAGAGCACCACGTATTCGACGCTGGCGGGGCGGGAAATCAACGCGTCCTCACCGAAGAATTCCGCCGTGTGATAGTCCACCGTTCTCGTCAACTGCTCGCCGCCGCGGTCCAGGCCAATCGTCACCGTGATCGTGGTCCCTTCGTTGACGTCCGACCCGGGGGCCTCGATCACCGTCGGGTTGGCCAGTTTCCCCAAGACTTCGTAGACCTCCCGGTCCGTCGAAACCGGGGTGCCGTGAATCGAGACGATGCGGTCGCCGGGCTCGAGACCCTGCTGTACCAAGGCGCTGTTGGGACTCTGCCAGGCCACGACGGCCGGCAGCGGCTTGTCGATTTTTTCGCCCTTCACCAGCATGATCGTCACGATGACCATAGCCAGGAGCATGTTCATCGTGACGCCCGCGCCATAAACGATCGTTTTCTGCCAGAACGGCTTCTTGTAAAGCGCCGCCTGATCCTGGAGCGCCTGCTCTGAGAGCGAAGCCGGCTTGTCCGTATCGGTGTCCGCCTCGGCCGGCTGCTGCTTCGAGGGCGTGGCGTGGGTCAGCACTTCCAGACCCGCCGCGTCCGTTTCCGTCAGCTCGCCTTCTTTCGGGGCGTCGCCGTCGATATAGCGTTCGATGTCGGGGTGGATCGTGCCGGCCATCTTGACGTACCCGCCCAGCGGCATCAGCGACAGCCCATAGGTCGTCTCGCCATAAGTCCGTTCCCAAATGCACTTGGGCATGAACGGCATGGCCTCGCGGTCGAAACCGATGACGAAGCGCTCGACGGGGACTTTGAAAGCCTTGGCGGCCAGGAAATGCCCCAGTTCGTGGATGAAAACGGCAAGGCCAAAGGCTGTCACGAAGCCGAGCAGTCCCACAAGAAAGCTGCCCACACGGGACAGAAACGGTTCGGCGGCGGGGGCTTCCGCGGCAGCCTGAGCTAAGAGGTCGAGAAACACGAGGTGGTCGGGGCCTTTCGGGGGCTTTTTCCTAACGCTAACGGCGCTCGGGCACCAGGACGCGAGAGGGTGGAATAAGGTGGACTGGAAAAAAAAGCGTTCGGTTGGGCGCGGTCGAAAGATGGTAGACCGGGCGGGACCCCCGACCTAAGCAGAAAGTGAAAATCCCATTCGTCACGCACAAAAAGAAAAGCCGCCCTTCAGACGCGAGGCGCCGCGTTCATCCCGGCCAGAACGGCCCGGGCTGCCTCGCGGCCCCAGCGGTCGGCCTCCCGCAGTGTGTCGAGGCTTGCGGCGGGCTGGATTTCGTGGGCGTCCAGGACTTGGCGAATCAACTCCGGAATCCCTCCGCACGGAATCTGGCCGCCCAGGTGCGCGGCAACGGCGATCTCGTTGGCGGCGTTCAGGACACAGGGCAGAGTCCCGCCCCGCTGAGCCGCTTCGTACGCCATGGCCAGGCACGGAAAGCGCCCAAGGTCGGGTTTCAAGAAGTCCAGGCACCCCACCTCCGTCAAGTCCAACGGCTCAAGCGTCGTCGGCCGCCGGTCCGGATAGGTCAGAATGTGCTGGATCGGCAGCCGCATGTCCGTGCGGCCCATCTGAGCCATCATGCTGCCGTCGGCGAATTCCACCAGACTGTGGACGATGCTTTGCGGGTGGATGACCACCTGGATTTTTTCCATTGGCACACCAAAAAGATGGTGCGCCTCGATCACCTCGAAGCCCTTGTTCATCAGCGTCGCGCTGTCCACGGTGATCTTGCGCCCCATGTCCCAGGTCGGGTGGTCCAGTGTGCGCTCCCAACCGGCGAGGGCGATTTCCTCCGCCGAGGCGTTGCGGTACGCTCCGCCGCTGCACGTCAGGATCAAGCGCCTCAGAGGCGCCGCCCCTGGGCCGCTCGCCGCCAGGCACTGCATGATGGCGTTGTGCTCGCTGTCCACCGGATAGATGGCCACGC
This sequence comes from Sumerlaeia bacterium, assembly GCA_040219255.1. Classification (GTDB taxonomy): domain Bacteria; phylum Sumerlaeota; class Sumerlaeia; order SLMS01; family JAHLLQ01; genus JAVJSW01. The sequence continues at coordinate 109,635 of JAVJSW010000049.1, read as the reverse complement.
CGTGGGCTTTTGCCGCGGCCATCACCAGATCCCCCGCGCACACCAGCACTTCCTTGTTCGCCAGGGCGATGTCGCGCCCCGCGGCGATGGCCGCCAGAACCGGCTCCACCCCCGTCCATCCCACCGTGGCGGCCAGCACCATGGTGGCCGGGACCTCCGCCGCCAGCCGCGTGAGAGCGTCCGGGCCACTGAGCAATTTCGTCCCTGTTCCCGCCAATTCCGATGCCAGAATTTCGGCCCCCTGGCGATTCGCCAGAGTCACGAAGGCCGGCTGGAACTCGGCGATTTGCCGCCGGAACAGTTCCAGATTGCTCCCCGCCGCCAGCGCGAGAACCTGAAACTGTGAAGGAAACGCCCGAACGACATCGAGCGCCTGGGTCCCGATGCTGCCTGTTGAGCCTAGAATCGTCAGTGCGCGCACGTTCGGAACACTTCTTTCATAAATATTGTCCCTCCCCGGGGCGTAGTGTTCCCTAACGAGGACCGGACCGGCAGGTCCACCGAAGTTTTTGCCCCGTATTCCCCAAACTTTCCGCTAAAGGATCCCTTCATGACTCTCAGATCCCGCTTTTCGCGCCACACCCGGCGTTTCGCCGTCGCGACGGTTTTCGCTCTCACTCTGCCCCTGACCGCCGCGGCCCAGGAAGTCGCCGTTCCGGACCGCGTTCCCTCTGGTGTCGAGGCCTTCGTCAGCATCAATGACACGAACGAAATGTGGCAAGGCTTCGGCAAGTCCCCCGTCGCCGCCCGCCTCGGCGAACTCCTCGCCCTCAACGCCGTCAAGAATTCCCCCGAGTTCCAGGACTTCCTCCTCAACATGGACAAAGCCGAACTCGAGTTGGGGTACAGCCTCAAGCCCGATCAGTTCCTCGGCGAAGTCCTCCAGGGCGTCGACCTTTACATGACCGACAACCAAGCCATGGTCATCGTCGCCGACTTCGACTCCGAGGAGCACGCTGAAGCGATGCTCCAGCACCTCCTCAAGCAATCCAAAGCCGCCATGGCCGGTCAAGGCGTCGCCGAAGCGGAGATGGTCGCCGAAAACGAAGTGAGCGGCACCAAGACCTACAGCCTCAGCGGCGACGGCGTTCACGCCACCCGCATGGGCGAAATTCTCATCGCTTCCTCCTCCATGGGCGCCCTGTCCAGCTCCATCACCTCCACCGGCAACACCCTGGCGGAAAACGAACGCATCAAAAAGGCCTTCGAAAACGTCGGCATGGATGGTCATTTCTCCATGTTCGCCAGCAAAGCGCTGATCGAAACTCTCATGGCCGCGCGCCCCGAACTGGCCGAAGCCAAGTCCATGATCCCCGACGACATCGCCGCCGTCATGAACTTCGGCGAGTCCCGCATCGACGGCAAGTCCTTCGTCGGCGTCGAGGAGGGCTCGCAGATGAAGTCCCTCATCGACAACTACGCCGCCCAGGAAACCTCGAACTTCGACAAACTGGCGGAGTTCGCCGCCAACGACGCCCTCTTCGCCACCGTCACGAACCTCTTCGACGGCGAAACCGTGAAAAAGTCCCTCAATTCGCCCACCACCACTCCGGAAGTGAAGCAGGGCGTCCAGCAGATCGAAGCCATGCTCGGCATGAAGGCCGACGAGGTGCTCTCCGCCTTTGGCCCCGACACCGGCATTTTCTTCAACGACTTTGCCCTGATGGGCTTCATGCCCCAGATCGACCTGACCATCGTCGCCCAATCCAAGAACAAGGACCAGGCCAAGGCCGTCATGTCGAAGCTGGAGAGCAACGTCGCTCAAGTCTTCGCGCAGCAGGGCGGCGGTGTCGCCGTCACGCCGCAGGTGCAGACCATCGAGGGCGTTGAAGTGCGCTCGATTATCGCTCCCGGCGCCATGGGCATGCCGCTCGGCCTCTTCCACGCCATGACTGAAGACGGCACCGTCGTCATCGGGCCGAACGTTGAAAGCCTGCGCGGGGCGCTGAAGGCGGCCAAGGCCGGTGACGGCGGGCTCTTCGAAGGCGCCGCCTGGTCCTCCGCCAGCGGCAACATCCCTGGCGAAGCCCACCAGTACAGCCAGGTCAACCTCAAGCGCATCGTCGACATCGCCTCGCCCCTCCTTGCCCAGTTCGTGGGCGCCGGCATGCAGCCCGACGACATGGAAGCGATGTTCAAGGGCCTCGATATTGTCCGCGGCATGGGCAACATCGTGACCAGCAAGACTGTCACGGAAGACGGTCAACACAGCTCCTTCTCCGTCGTCATGCAGTAAACCGTCGTGAGACGGTGATGGGAACCACACCTCCCCAGCGCGAGCCCGCTTGAGAGCATGGACCCCCGCCCCGGAATCCTCCGGGGCGGTTTTCTGTATCCCCCTGGCGCCGCGACCGCGCTTGACGCTTGCGGGGCCCCTGGTTCCCTATGGGCCCGGATGGTGGACCCGATCCGCCCCATCATTTCCAGCGATGAGGAATATCGTCCGAGATGCGGCCCAGTGGATTTCTTTTTCTCGCGTTCTGTCTGATGGCGGTGGCCCTGACGTCCGGCTGCGCGCGCAAAATGCCAGCCACCGATGGCCTGGTTACCATGGCGGTGCTCGATGCCCGCGTCGAAAACGGCGAAACCCGCAAGTCCACCGCCGGATGGTGGCTTTCCGCCCGCGACCGCTACGACAGTGGCAACGCCGGCGTCCTGGCCGGCGAAGCCCTCGCCCGCGAATTCGGCCGCATCCCCGGCGTCCAGGTCTATTCCCGCACCGACCTGACCGCCTTCATGGCTTCCAAGGAGCGCGTCCTGAATCAAATCTACCCGGGCCTGACCCCGGAGGAACGACTCGTCGTCCTCCAAATGCAGGACCCCCTCGACTACGGCCGCGCGCTCAACGTCGATTACGTCCTCAGCAGCCAAGTCGGCGAATCGCGCACGGTCCATGACAAAACTCTCCACACCTGGAAGAGCGAAGCGGATCTGGAACTCTCCCTCGTCGAAGTCCAAAGCGGCGACGAAGTGTGGCGCTGGTCCGGCCAGGACACGGACTGGTTCACGTCCCAACTGGGAGTGCTCGAGGACCTGGCCCGCAAAGCGCGCCGGGATCTGTCGGGGCAGTTGATCCTCGAGCCCAATCGCCCCTAGCAAACCCCGCCGGGGCGATTCGAGTCCGGTGAGGGTGCATGGCGCGGCAACCTTTTGCCATCGCGCCCGACTCTTTCACGGAAACTGACGGCCAACTTATGATGCGGCGACTTTCGCGGATTTTCATCTCCCCAAATCCCACCTTTAGCAACCGCTGGACCGCTTGTGGTCTGGCGCTGGCGGGCCTTCTTTCCGCGGCTCCGGCACTCGCCCAGGCACAGTCCGCCGTTCCGCCCGCCTACGCCAACCCCGCCTCCGCGCCCCAATACCTCGACGCCGTCCGGTGCAACGGTGTCCTGCGCCGCGCCCGCCTCTTGACGCCCTCGGCGTCCCAGGGCGAACCGCTCCTCATCGAGTTGCAAGTCGAAGGCGATGCGAAAGGCCGCCCCGCCGAGTTCACCGGCGCCTTGACTTTGGGGTCGGATTTTCGCGCCGTCGTCGTTCCCGACCAAAGCCTCGGCATCGCTCCCTTCGAAGTGAAAGACCCCCTGATCCGCCGCAACCAACGCGTCGGCACCAGCCTGGAGTACGACCAGCGGGTCAGCCGCGTCCAGATCCTCGCCTACGATCACGACAGCCTGTCGGGCGCTCTCTCCGATACCGCCGGCGCCTATCGCATGGCCACCGCCCTCTACTGCTTCGAAGACGCCGATGGCGCCACCGCCACCTATCAGGACCTCGGTGTCTTTTCGTATGACGTGACGCCCGCCAGCGGCGATGACAAGAAAGCTCTCGAATGGATCGAGGACCCGGAAGTTTTTCTGTCGCTTCAAAATCTCGCGCTCCTCGATCCCAGCCATCGGGGCCCGCTCGAGCGCATCGCCCAGGAAACTCCCGCTGCCGCCCTCAGGCCCTACGCCCTGCTCACACTCGCGATGGGCGATCTCGCCGCCGCCGTCCGCGCCAGTGAAGAAGAAGTGAAGAGCTACGTCGCCTCCGCCGTCGAGCAGCTTCGCCGGTTCACCTTCGATTACCCCAGCCACCCCCTGGCCTATACCGCCTATTCCAAGCTGATCGACGCCCTGGTTTCCTCGGGCGACACGCAGGCCGCCCGCGAGGTCTACATCCGCATGCGGCGCGATCCCTACCTGGCCCAGAACCTGACCGAGCGCAACATCCTCACCCAGTTCTTCATGGGCGATCCGCGAACCGAGGTCGAGCGCGACTGGATGGTCTTCGCCGAACCGGAGGCCGCCATGGTGACCGACGACCCCCGCGCCCTGGAAAATCAACTCCCGTCCGTTCAGCAGGAAGTCCAACTCGCCCTGGCGCCCAGCATCTACGCCCTCGTCGGCCTCGGCGAACGCTAATTCGCACGCCTTTCCAAAGACCCGCTCCCGGCATCGCTGCCGGGAGACGTTCCCGATTCTCACCCCAATTGGCTCAATCGAAGAACCCGCTCACCAGCCGCCGAACCAACTCGCGGTTCTCCGCGTCCTGCGGGAAAAGGCCGTTGTCCGCCATCAGCTTCTCGGTGCGCATGCGGGCTTCGTAGGGCGACAGGCGGCCCTCCTCCGCCAGCCGCTCCAGGTTCTTCACCGCGGGCAACAGGTCCGGCCGGTTGACCTTGAAGTAATTCACCTGCATACCAGTCGGCGTTTGGCGGATGGCGGCGCTGACGATCAGGAGCAGGCCCATTTCCTCCCAGACGTGGACGTTGGTGGCCTGGGCGGTGTCGCGCGCCGACGTGTACAGCGTCTGTTCCAGGACGCTGCCATCGGCTTTGACCAGGCGAGCTTCGATGGTGCCGTTCTCCCGGGCCGTCAGGTCGATAGTCTGGAAATCCGCGATGTGTTCCTGGGCGAAGGCCGGCAATCCGGCGATGGAATCGAGGGCGAGGCGTTTGGTCTCGCCAAAGGCGATGTCCACGGTGACTTCCCCGCCCATGGCGATGTCTATGGTTTCCGACGGGGCGGCGGCGGAGGCGAAGAGGGCGGAGCCTGGGGAACCGGTGGTGGCTTTTGTGGCGACGGTGCCTCCGACGAGGAGGGCGGCGGCGATGGCTGCGACGACGATTTTCTGGGTGGTGTTCATAGCGATAACTCCGGCGGCGGTGGCCGCGAAATGGGGGTGGATGGCCGACATCCAGGGGGGCAGGGACAGGGTGGCGGTTTCCCGGGCGATCTCGCCGGCGACGGCGCTTTTCTTCGCGGCGGGCAGCGCCAGCGCGGCGGCGCAGAGGACCTTGGCCTTCTGGGGGCCGGAGAACGCGGGCTCTCCGGGCGTGAGGAAGGTTTTCAGTTTGCCGAGGGCCCCCTGAATCCGCCTCGAGATCGTGGTGTGGTGGACGCCCAGCTCGCGCCCGATGTCGCGCTGGCTTTCGTTCTGAAAGAAATGCCGCAGGATCACGTCGCGTTCGTCCGGCTCCAGGCCTTCGAGGGCTTGGCGAAGCTGACTCAGCCGGTCGACTTCCTCCAGCCGTTCCGGGGCCGAGGGGGTGGTGTCGGCGATGTTTTCCATGGCGGAGTCCTCCAGCAAGATTTGGCGGGCGAGGCGCGAGGTGCGGGTTTCCGAGCGTTTCCAGGTGCGGGCCAGGTTGCGGGCGATGGTCCGCACCCAGCCCCCGAATTTCTGGTCCTCGCGTAAGGTCTCCAGATTCAGAGCGGCGCGGAGGAAAACCTCCTGTGCCAGGTTTTCCGCCGCGTCCTCGTCCTTGAGGATCTTGCGCCCCTCGGCGAGAACCCCCGCGTAGTGAAGCTCGATCAGCTTCTCCATCGCGCGGCGGTCGCCCCGGCGGGTGCGCTGGACCAGTTCGGCATCGTCGAGAACGGACATTGTCTTTGCCTTCTGTGGGATGTCGGCTGCGGGGGCGTATGTGACCCCCGTCACCCTCCAAGGACGCCGGGGCGGGGCGGGTGGTGCGTGTTCGTTTTCACTTTTTCGCTCGGCCCGGGCGCGCTCAATCCCGCTGCAGGTTCCGGGGGCGGTCGGTATAGAGGAGTTGGTGGCGTTCGCTGGCTTCGGCCCAGGAACGCGGGAGCTGGGCGGGTCGGTGGAGGACGTCCTCGATCGCTTGGCGGACCTGGCGCGCGCAGGTCTGGGGGCCGATGCGGCCGACCCCGGTGCCGAGGCCGGGGAAGGCGATGGTGCGGATGTCTTCGCGCACGAGGCGGCCCGTGGCGGGGTTGGTGCCATTCTTCCAAAGCAGCAGTACCGCCCGCGCCGCCAGGTAGGGCGCGACGCTCTCGCGCAGCGCCATCGGCACGCGCATCGTCGGCGCGGCGATCAGCCAGGGAATCGCCTCGTCGCCGCTGGGGACAATCTCCGCCTGACCGACGAGAAGCTCACCGTCGTGCCGCGTCAGGATGGCGGCCCTCAGGCGATCCTGCACCCCCCGGCCAAAGTGATCGAGGTAAATCCCGTCGATCCCGCCGTCCATAAAGCCAAAGCTGTTCGCCGGGCTGACGACGGCGTCGCAGGCGCAATCGAGGATCGAACGGCGCCAAACCTCGACGCCGGGCAAATCCCCGCACCATCGGTTCCACGCCCCCGCCAGGCCATCGCCCATGGCGGTCAGAACAATCTGGGGGTTTTCTCTCATTGCTCCGTGCCTCCGAGTCTCCGTGGTGAAAATTGGGTAAACCCATCGGGCCCGGCCGGGATTCCCGTTGCGGCGCGGAGATTGCCAAGCAGAACGGAACCCGCCATTAGCCGCGGATTATTCTCTTCGCTCGGAGCGAAACGCCCTTCTCATGCCTGCAAAGAAAATCATCTCTCTGGCGATCGCGCTGCTCCTCAGCGGCTTTTTCCTCTGGCTGGCCTTTCGCCAGATCGAATTCGCCATGCTCTGGGACACGCTCAAGACAGCCAATTGGTGGTGGGCGATCCCGTTCGTGGTGGTCACCTGGTTGACCTTTGTCTGGCGTGTGTGGCGTTGGCAATTGCTCCTCGCGCCCAAGCAAAAAGTTCCCTTCTACCCGGCCTATCAGTCCTTGATGGTCGGCTTTGGGTTGAACAGCGTCGTCCCCGGCCGCGCGGGCGAGGCCGCCCGCCCCCTGGCCCTGCGGCGCTCGGCCGGCGTGCCCTTCCCCGCTGGATTGTCCACCGTGTTCGTCGAACGCGTCCTCGACTCGCTCACGCTGCTCGGGTTGTTCGCGCTGGCACCCTTGCTACTGCAATTCGACTCCGACTTTTCCAAGGACTACGACGCCACCATGACGCTGCCGCTGCGGTGGTTGCTGCTGGGGCTGGGGGTTCTGGCGGCCGGCGGGCTCTTCCTGCTGGGGCGCACCCTCGGCGCGAAGGGCAACGACAAAGCCCCGGCGCCCTGCTACGTGGCCGCGGGGGCGCTGGCGCTGGCGGGTGTGGCCGCCGCCCTTTTCATCCCCGGCGGGCGCGACTTCACCCTCGGCAGCTCTGGCACCATCAGCCCCGCCGGTATCCAGAGCGGGGCGATGAAGCTCGTGCCCTTCGTCATCGTCCTGATCGTGGGCGTCATCGCCATGCTCTTCGACCCGGTGCGCAACCTGGTGCTGCGGATTGTGATGGCGATTCCGCTCCTGCCCCACAAGTTCAAAGAAAAGATCGGCGAACTCTTCCGCCATTTCGCCGAAGGCTTCGACGCCCTCAAGAGCCCCAGGATGCTGGCGATTCTCATCTTCCACAGCGTCGGCGTGTGGATCGCCACCGGCGCGACCATCTGGATCATGGCCTTCGGTTTTCCCGAACTGGAACTGACCTTCGTTCAATCCATGGCGTTCCTGATCATCACCTGCATCGCCATCGCCATTCCGGCGGCGCCGGGCTACTGGGGGCTCTACGAGGTCGGCGGCCTGCTGGCCCTCATCATGGTCGGTGCCATCGGCGACTCCCCCGAAGAGCAGGCTCTCGGCCTCGGCTTCACCCTCGTGATCCACTTCCTGCAATGGATTCTGGTCACGGTGATCGGCCTCTGGTACGCGGCGAAGCTCAGCATCACGCCGGGCGCGGCTGCGGAAAAGATGGAGGAAGTGGAAGAGGGCTTGGACGAGCAGGCGGCCAAGCCGGCGTAGCTCCGAACACTTGCCACACAGAAGTGCGGTGGGGCTGGCGACTCCGATGCCTACGCTTCGGTGGCGCTGTCCGCAGGTGGCGTTGATGAGTTGGGAATCGCGATGGTACTCCAGCGGGCCACGTCAAGCTCTTGCCGTTGCTCAGCGGGTTCTTCGCCATCAAAGACTCGGTAGCCGCATTCTCGGAAGAGCGACGTCAGAGGGACAAAATTCTCTGAGCAGACCTCGCACAGGAAGATGGGTCGATTGCTGCTGAGCAGATTGACCGCGCCTCGGAGAACTTCGAGTTCAGCCCCTTCCACATCGATCTTGACCAGATCCGGCGGGGGCAGGAATTCCGCAAGCCAGTCGAGAGTTACGGTCACCACGGTTTGCTGCTCAGCGACCCCTCCCATCTGCGTTGAACCGTATCCCGAGAGACAGTTTGTGGCTCGTGAACGGGTTGCTATGTTGAGCGTCCTCAGGGTACAGGCCCCCGCTACAGCGGATGGAACGACCTGCACCGGTGCGGACGTGGAGGGCTGTTGAGACGCCGAACGCCTGAGCAGTTGCACGAGCCAGAGGTCGGGTTCGATTGAGCAAACACGGCCATTGGGTCCGGCAAGGTGAGCCGCCGCGAAGGAGAACAGCCCTACGTTGGCGCCGACGTCCCAAACGACGTAATCGGTGTGGACGAATTCCCTGGCCAGAGCACAGAGTGCGGGATCGATCCTTTCAACGGGGCGGAACAGGTAGCCGAGGCCAGCGGAGGCGGAAACGAAAAAGCGAGCCCCCCCGAGCGCCGAAGGCAATCGCCTGCGGAATACGCTGCTGCGAGTGGCTCGCTCGACAAGTGTTCTCAGCATTCTGCGATCCAGGATGACTTGCTGTCCACCGCCTCTTAGACTGCCGCCGGCTGCTTGGCGGCTTCGCTGTTTTCCAGCGTCGCGGCGCGGCCGATGCTGACGTAGTCGAAGCCCATGCGGGCCATGCGCTCGACCGGGTAGATGTTGCGGCCGTCGAAAATCAACGGCGTCTTCATCAGGTCGTGCAGGCGCTCGAGGTTGACGAGTTTGAATTCGTTCCACTCGGTCATGATCACCAGAGCGTCGGCGCCCTTGGCGGCGTCATAGGCATTGTCCACGTACTCGATCTTGGGCAGCGGGGGCTGCACTTCCTTCGACTTTTCGATGGCGATGGGATCGTAGGCCACGATTTCCGCGCCGTCGTTCACCAACGCGCGGATCACTTCCACGCTCTTGGCTTCCCGCATGTCGTCGGTGTCAGGCTTGAAAGCCAGGCCCCAGAGGGCGATGCGCTTGCCGGACACGCCGCCGGCGATTTCCTTGATGCGGCGGATGAAGCGCGGTGTGCGGTCGGCGTTGATCCGCGTCACGGCGTCCAGGATCCCCGAGTCTTCCTTCAGATCCTTGATCTTGTGGTTCAGCGAGTCCACGTCCTTGGGGAAGCAGGAGCCGCCGTAGCCGAGGCCGGCGTTGAGGAACTCGCGGCCGATGCGCTTGTCGAAGCCCATGCCCTTGGAAACCAAGGTCACGTCGGCGCCGACCTGCTCGCACACGTTGGCGACCATGTTGATGAAGCTGATCTTGGTGGCCAGGAAAGCGTTCGAAGCGTACTTGATCAGTTCGGCGCTGTACACGTCGGTGATCAGCATGGGGCGTTCGAGGGGGGCGTAAAGCTCGAGGAGCGCCATCGCCACATTCTGCGTCGGCGCGCCGATCACGATGCGGTCGGGTTCGAGGGAGTCCTTGATGGCGGAGCCTTCGCGGAGGAATTCGGGGTTCGACACGACGTCGAACTCGAGGCTGCGGCCCTGCTTTTCGAGTTCCTGGGAGATGGTGCGGCGGACAAAGTCGCCGGTGCCCACGGGCACCGTGGACTTGTTGACCACGATCGTGTAGTCGACCATGGCGCGGGCGATGTCGCGGGCGGCGCCCTCCACAAAGGACAGGTTCGTCGAACCGTCGGCGGCCGGCGGCGTACCCACGGCGATGAAGACCACCTTGGATTTGCGAACGGCTTCCGCGGTGTTGGTGGTAAAGCTGATCCGGCCGTCTTCCTGGCTCTTGCGAACGATTTCTTCCAGGCCGGGCTCGTAGATGGGCATCACGTTGTTCTGGAGCAGGGCGACCTTGCGCTCGTCCATATCCACACAGATCACATCATTGCCCAAATCGGCGAATACCGCCCCCGTAACCAGGCCCACATAGCCCGTTCCGATCACGCAAACATTCATGGTCGTCGAGTCTCCCTCGGAGTAATCGCCAGCGGTTTCGTCGTGGTGTTGGGGCCGGTCTGGTGCTGACAGGACACGCAACCGGTTGCACCCAACACAAGCTGGCTGAGTTTAGTGGCTTACAAGCGCCGCCCGCCCCCTCCGTGTCCAGCCCAAAGGCGGCGAATCTTTCCAGTTGGCGGGTAAAGCCGTTGACTGAATTGGGGGATCCATCGGGAGAGCGGGCGGAGGGGCCCGGACCAAAATAACGTCCGGCCCGCGCGGCAAGAACGCGGGCCGGATGGATGCGATGGCGGGCCGGTGGGGGCGGGCGCCATGACCGAACTTTGCGGAATGCCTCGGTGGGCTATTGCTTCTCGAACATGATCGCGTCCGCGACCACATACGAACCCGAGGAGGTCCAGCACGATAATGCCACCCGAGTCCCCAGTCCGCCATTGAAATCGTACGTGCCGAGCAACTGCCACGTGCCGCCGTCGATCTGCTGGTTCTTGTAAACGGTCGAGGACCCATTGGCGTGGTAAATCACGTAGGGAGCCGCCGAGGCCCGGTTGCTCCCCGCCGCCCAGCGCGCATACACTTTATAGGTGCCGCCGGTGAAGTTGGCCTTCCAGGTCGCCGCGTCGCCCGAAGACGCCGTCGCGCGCACGTGGTAGTTGCTGCCGTAGTAGCCTGGGCTCGAAGACGAGGCCCACCAATTGGCCGACGCCGTGAAATCCGAAGAGGTATTGTCCACGATCAGCGGGGCGGGCAGGCTGAAGACCGCCAGGATGCTGACCACGCTGCGCTCGTAGCCGTCGCTCGGCGTGTTCACGACGCCGCTGCCCGAGGCCCACATGGTGGTCGAGCCGCCGCCGTCCAGGTTCATGGCGCTTTGGCAACCGAGCCACGTCATGTACGTCGCCAACTCGTCGAGCGTCATGCCCACGCCCGCCGACGTGCGGCCGTCGACCGTCACCATGACCATGGTCTGGCCGTTGTTCTTCAGGCCTACCGCGGTGCGCGGGTTGCGATAAGTATAGGAGGCATCGAACCCCTCCGCGGACCAGGACACGTCCAGGCTGCCGTTCGTCACCAGATTCGGCCCCGCCCCCAGCGCGTCGTTCACCGCCGACCAGGAGTCGGTCGACGAGATGCGGGCGATGGAAGCGCTGTCGCCGCCCTGGTTGATCCCCACCGTGGCGCGGGCCGGCTTGTAGCCCGGATTCGTCGCGTGGACCGTGTTGTTGATCTTGATCATGGAAACGGACGAGCAGCCGCCGAAGAACCCGCCGTTCACCGACGCGATGGCCCCATAGCCATTGCTGATGGCCGACGTGGTGGCGCAGCCCGAGGAGGTCTTCAACGGCTGGACCTTCACCTGCGGATGCGTCAGGTCCACCTCCAGGACGTTGACGGTCTGTTTGCCGCCAAAGAGGCTGGGGTAAACCTTGTTCTTCCAGACGACCCCAGGCGCCACCGTCGTGTCCGTCCAGACGTTGTAACCCGCCGAAGCGGGAACGGCGGCGGCGCAGAGAAGAGCGCAGAGGAGTAACTTCCTGGCAAACGACAGGGGCTTCGGCGACATGGTGGGAACCTCCAGGATAAGGCCGGAGAAGCGGGCTCGAGCGTGATGAGCCAAGGCAAAACCGGGAATGACAAGATACGTTAGAAAATCATGTGGAAGAGGCAAAGTCAAGTGCCTATGAGAACTTTCCCTCTTATTTTATGACAGAAGAAGGAAAAGTGGCATGTTCCGTGCCGGTTAATCTTGCAGGCAATGAGTTGCAATTCCCTTCTTTGGAACGGCTTTCTGACAACGCATAAGTTGGGGAATTATTGATGCCCTTCGTTCCCAGACAAAAAATAACCTCCCCCGTCTCGGTCGAGCGCGGGGGAGGTTTTCCTGTCAATCCGTTGCCTCCGGCTTCCGATCAGAAGATCGTCCAATCCTCCACGGCGCTCTCGCGCGCTTCGGCGGATACCGTGATGGGTCCGTAAGTGGTTGTCTTTCCAGAGGTCTCCGTCTCCACCAGGAAGTACCCGCGGCTCTCTCCGGTGGCCAACGCTTCGCTGTCCAGGACTTCGTAGAACGCACCGCCGAGGGGGCTGCCCGTGGCCGGCACGAGGCCAGAGGTGACTTGCCCGCCCAGCCCGCCATCGGGGGCCACGCGGTGGATGTGGAAGCCGAGGGAATCGACCTCCGCCGCCGTTTCCCAGGTCACACGCACGCCGCCCGAACCCAGATCCTCCGCCTCGAAAGCCACCAGGTCCACCCACAGCACCGTATCGTTGGTCGCCGTAAAGGTCGAAAACCCGGTGACGATGGCGGAGATAGTGTTGTTGACGGTGTCGCGTTCGACGATCTGTACGGGCTGCCAGGGTCCGGCCGGCGAGTTGGCCTTCACCAGCGTCATCGTGTTCTCATCCACGCCGTTCAGCTCGCCGTCGCGGTATTCGAGCGTCACCAGCACCTCGCCACCGAAGGCGAATCCGGTTTCGACGGTGAAATCCCAGTACACGCCGAGGCTCGACGACAGACCCACGATGGCCGCGTTGTCCTTGACGAGATTGGCGGCGAAGCCAGCGCCCGCGGCCGACACGTCGTTGAAGTCCACCGTCGCCCGCACACCCTCGGCGAATTCCAGCGGCGGCGGGTTCGTGCCGCTGGGGATCAGGGTGCGGTCGCTGGCCAGCAGCGTCACCACGACTTCGCTCTGAGCGCCCAGCGCCGCTCCGCCAGTGGGCGCGCCCAACTGAAGGACAATCGTCTCGTCCCCCTCCAGGTGATCCGAATCGACCACCGGGTTGATGGTGATGGATTGGACGTCGTCGCTGTCGGCGAAGTTGAGCGGGCTGGCCGTGGCGATCGTGTAGTCCGCGCCCGAGGCGGTACTGGCGCCGCCGACCGAGAACGGCACCGCAATGGCCCCCGCCGTGCCCGCCAGCCGCAGCACCGACACCACGATGGCGCCGCCGTCCTCGGACCCGGCGCGGCTGGCCGAGGCGAATTCCAGCACGCCGTTGGCGTTCAGTGTTCCGCCCGCGGGCTGGAACGTTTGGCTGCCGTTGAGCGCGCCCGCCGTGTTCGTGGCGGTGCTTGCGGCCCAGGTGAAGTCCTCGTACACCGAGCCCGTGCCGGTCAGTTGCAGGCTCTCGCCGATGGGCGTAGTGGTGGGCTCGCCGCCGATGTTTTCCGAGGTCAGGCCCGCCGCGATGCCGCTGGCGGCGACGAAGGACCCATCGTAGCTGAGGAACTGGATGAGGGTGTTCGAGTCGTCCACCAGCGCCAGCCCGTCCGGGTCGCCGTTCTGGATGCCGGCCTGGAAGAAGCTCAGGAAGCCGAAACCGTTGCCGGTCGAGTCCGGGATCGTACCCGACAGATTCATGGTGGGCGAGTAAGGGCTCCTCAGGCTGCTCGAGCCATTGTAGAGCACGATGGTCCAGCCGCTCAGATCGGTTCCCGCCGGGCCGGCGACTTCGATGAACTCGCCAGTGTCGCCGCCATCGTTGTCATAGTGAATCTCGTTCACGAAAACCGGGGTGCCGGAGCCGCCGCCCGAGGGCAGCACGTCAAAGCTCTCGCTGCGCTTCTCCGCAAAGCCCGTAGCGTTCGCCAGCAGTCCCACGCCGGCTTCGCCGGTGTCGATTTCCAGGTCGCTCCAGCTCGCCAGGCCCGCTGCGAGGGCCTTTGTCAGACCGCCTGCCGCCGAGAGAATCCCCGCGTTCACCGTGTCCAGCGACAGCGTTACGTTTCCCGAAGCGTCCGTATCGCGGCGACCGTACTTGTCGGTGGCGTGGACCGAGGCGGCGAAATCCGTGGCGACGATCGTGTCCGGCGGTTGACTGGCGAAGCGCAGCTCCGTCGCCACCACCTCGATCGCGTTGTTCGTCGAGCCGCTGTCCGCCGAGCTGCTGCCAACGGTCGAGGAACCGGCCGCTTCCGTCGCGATGCCCGAACTCGCCAGGGCGAACACCAGGTTGCCGTTGTCCACGCCGGTGGCGCTTTCCTTCAGCCAGACCTTCAACTGATAGGTCTTCGTACCGTTGTCCGCGATGTGGCCGATTTCGTTGAGCCCGTTCGTCAGCGCGAAGGTGAGCCCCGCCGCGCCGACCGTGCCATTAACCGAGTGGGTGCCATCGGTCAGCCGCGCCCCCGCCAGAACGCTCGTCCAATTCGCGAAGTCGTTGCCCGTGCCGGGGGTGAAGACAATCTGCGAAATCAGCGTCGGATCGCTGTCGGCGCCGGGGTTGGCCTGATCGTCGATGATGGTTACATCGAAATTCCAGGGCGCGTCGAAGGCCGTCGTCCGCAGCGACGAAATCGTCGCCGGTTCCGCCATCGGCCCCGCCACGATCAGGCCCGGCCCGGTTTCCGGCGTCGCCGAGGCGGGCGTGCTGTCGTTCGACTCGTTGTTCGCCGTATCGACCGCCGTCACCACATAGTAATACGTCACGCCGTTGGTGACCGTGTTGTCCACGTAGGAAGGCGCTGGAACCAAGGCGCCGTTGATCTGCGAATAGGGCCCGCCCATCGTCGTCGAGCGATAGACGTTGTAGCCGTCGAGGTCGCCCTCGCTGTTGGCATTCCACGTCAGCGACACCGACCCATCGCCCCCATTCGCCGCCAGCCCCATGGGCGGATCGGGCGGGGTCGTGTCGTTGCTGCAATTGTTGTTGTAAACGCAATCCACCCATTCCGGATGATCGATGAACGGGTTGCGGTTGTTCTGGAAACCGTAGATGTACTCGTGGCGGTCGATTTCGAACTGATCGACGGGATCCGCCGCATGCCAGGCCAGCAGTTCGTCCAGGTACCCCATCAGGGCGCTGCCGGTGCCGGTGGGATAGCCGCTGCTGCTCAGCGCCAGGTTCGGCTCGCCGCTGTCGCCCTCGTACCGCACGTCCATGTAGAACAGCGCGCGGGCCACATCGCCCTTCACGGCGTCGCGGGGTTCGAAGATGTTGCCCGCGGCGAAGTTGTCCGTGTCGACCTTGTTGCCGAAGAACTCGTAGGTCGAGGTCGTCACCGTGTGGAAGGGATAGTTGCTGCGGCGGCCATTGGCGTCCGCGTCGGCGGGCAACAGCGCGTGCATGTCGGACTTCATCGGGCTGTTTTCGTTGAAGGCGCTCTGGGGCCAGATGTGCTCGCGGTTGTAGCCGCCGGTGGCTGGGTCGCTGTCGTTGCCGCCCTGGTTGGTTTTCGGTGTCGAGCGGCCAGTATAAAATAAAATGGTGTTGTTCGAATTGTTCGGATCTTCGTTCGCGTCGGCGATAATATCGTAGGCCGCCGTGTAGCTATAGACGGTGTGCCCATCGATGATATTGTGCAGGGACGACCGCAGCGTTGTGCCGTTAGTGGTGTCGGCGGTGTCGTAGTAATTCGCCGGTGGAGCCGCCCAGGCGCTTCCCGCCGCCATCAACAGCGCACCTGTCAACAAGAGCCCAGCCCATGCGGGCCCGCCTGGCGCGTGGGAATCCGAGTTTCGATGTTTGCCCAATGTCATATCGGAACCTTCCTGGCAGCAGGTCTTCTGGAGAGGCGACTCTCTCAAAATGAACAGGAAAATGTAGGGACTCACGGACGAACCGGCAAGTCGAAAAGACTCACATCACCAAGTCCAGCGGTACAAAAAACGCAATCTACACCGATCCCGGCGGGATCACCTGGAAATTTAAGGAATCATTCAAGAGCTTACCGCTCGTTTTTGGCCACTCCAGACCCCAGGCGAAAAAAAACCGCCAAGCGCTCGTCCTCTCTGTTTCCCTTGCCTTTCCGGCCGTCTCGGCCCTTTTTGCACCTATGACCGAGAGCGCGTCCCCACCCCCCTTTGCCACCACCGTCCGCACCCGTTTCCCCTTCGATCAGGGCCGCCCTCCGCTGCGCGTCGTCGTCAAGGTCGGAAGCAACGTCCTGAGCCATCCCGGGCCCGGACTCAACCGCGCGCGGCTCCAGTCCATCGCCGCGCAGATTGCCGAAGTCACCACCCGAGGCAGCCAGGTCCTGCTCGTGTCTTCGGGCGCCGTCGCCGCCGGTTTAGGGGCCCTGGGGATGGCCGCCCGGCCCACCCATCTGCCCCAACTCCAGGCCCTCGCCGCCGTTGGCCAGAGCCGCCTCATGGCCACCTGGGAAGCCGCTTTCCACCCCCACGGGCTCGCCACCGCCCAAATCCTTCTCACGCGCGAGGACCTGGAAGACCGCCGTCGCTACCTCAACGCCGGCCACACCCTCGAAGCCCTCCTCGCCACCCAGGGCGTCGTTCCCATCATCAACGAGAACGACACGGTCGCCACCGAGGAACTGACCTTTGGCGACAACGACATGCTCTCCGCCATCATTGCCGCGAAGACCAACGCTGAGATGCTGGTCATCCTGACGGACCTCGACGGGCTCTACACCGCCAATCCGCAGAATGACCCACAGGCCCAACTGATCGAGCAGGTCGACCGCATCACGCCCGAATTGCTCGCCGTCGCCGGTGGCTCCATCAGCGGTGTCGGCCGCGGCGGCATGGCCAGCAAGGTCGAAGCGGCCCGCCACGCCAACCGCTTTGGGCTGCACGCTGTCGTGGCCAATGGGCGTTGCGACACGATTCTAGGGGATATCTTCGCTGGCGAGTTCCGGGGCACCCATTTCCTGCCCAGTGGCAGCCGCGCCCTGCGCGCCCGTGGCCGCGCCCGCACCCACTGGATTGCCCAGCGCCGCCCCAAAGGCCGCATCGTCGTGGACGATGGCGCCCGCGCCGCCCTCGTCGAAGGCGGCCGCAGCCTCCTGCCCGTCGGCATCACCGCCGTCGAGGGCCGCTTCACCCGCGGCGATGTCGTCACCGTCCTGGGCCCCGGCGGGGAAGAAATCGCCCGCGGCGTCACCAATTACTCGCGCGAAATCCTCGACCGCATCAAGGGCTGCCGCGTCCACGATCTTCCCGAAGCGCTCGGCAAACGCCCCGAGTACGACGAAGCGATCCACCGCAACAACCTGCACGTCACGGCGCTGGAGCGCAGCGGCCGTGTGCCCGGCCCGGACGACGGCGTGCCGGTGTAGGCGCCGGGGCCTTCATCCCAGGGCCCGCGCCTCGGCTTCCACCCCTGTCTCTCTTTCACCCATCGGCTTAAAAACCAAACAGCCGCTCTCAGCAAGCGGCTTCCGGTCTTCTCGTTTGGCTTCGGTGCGTTAGACCGCGAACGACGTCCCGCAGGAGCACGTGCGCTTGGCGTTCGGGTTCACGAAGCGGAACCCGCCGTTCAGAAGGTCCGAGGAATAGTCCACGGTCATGCCGTTCAGAAACAGGTAGGCCTTTGGATCGACCAGAACCCGGATGCCATCGATCACGAAAACCGTGTCCGCCTTGCCCGGATCCTTGTCGAAGGCCAGCGTGTAGTTCAGCCCGGAACAGCCACCGCCCACGACGCCGACCCGCAGCGCCCAGTCCTCTTTGCCTTCCGTCTTCAGAAGCCGTTTCACTTCATCCGCTGCTTTCGGAGTGATCTCAATCATCTCTCCACCTCTCCTGTGCCTCTTCGCAAAGTGTTGATAATTCGGGGGTTCTGTGATTCCAAGCGCCAAAAAGGCGCGTCACGTCTCTGAGTAGCAGACTTCTTGCCAACTCCCTCCCGCTCACAATTCCCGGCATGGTGTCCAGTTATTGCCTTCCAACGCCGCGCCGTCTTTCCCAGTGTCCAGGCTTCTTTTCGGAAACCTGGACAATCGGGCCTCTTCACCGCCCGCCTCCCCGTCCAGCCGTGGGGGCTTTCCTCCGCACCGGATCTTTTCGCCCACTTGTCTGACAGGTCTGTCTTGTCTGATAGGTGCGTTTTGTCTGACAGGTGAATCTTGTCTGATAAGTGTATTTTGTCTTTCTTTCTCCCGAAGCTCCACATGAGGGGACAAACGAAACCGTCTGTGTTTCCATGCCTTTCCAACTCGCCACCGAAAGGCCCCCCTCACCCATGTCCAAGCCAACCCCTCCACCCCAAGAGCCCCAATGGCGCCCCACCCTCGATCTCGCCCACGGGCTCCTCAAGCGCTGGCTCGCCCTCTTCGACGCCTCCCTCTCCGAGGCCGAAAACTCCCACGCGCGCCTGCCGGCGCCGGACCGTCTGGCGGAACTCAAGAATGCCTTCGCCATGACCAAGACCCTCCTCGAAATCGAACTCCTCGCCCATCGCCTCAACACCCTCACGGAGACCACCCCCGATGATGACGACTTCCTCGCCCACCTCGAAAAACTGGGTCCGGACCTGCTCGCCGGCCACCTTTCATCAGCTTCTGAAGACGATTAACCCGCGGCGGCACCCGGCGCTCCTGCGCGAGCGCGCCGCCGCCGACCTGCCGCTCTTCGTCCGCCTGGCGCTGCCGGATTTCGCCCGCCTGCCCTTCGCGCCGTTCCACCGCCAGCTCTTCGCCTGGCACCGGCGCATGGGCGAGCCCCCCTTTCCCGATCGCGCCGGGCTGCGCTTCGCCGTGGCCGCTCCGCGCGGTTCGGCCAAGAGCACCCTCGCCAGCTTCGCCCTCGTCCTCCACGACCTCGCCTACCGCCGCGAGCGCTACATCGTCCTCGTCTCCGCCACCCAGCGCCAGGCCCAGCAGCGCCTCGCCGCCCTGCGCGCCGAACTCCTGGGCCGGGGGGCCATCACCCGCTTCTATCCCGAACTCTGCGGCCGTGCCAACGTCGAGAGCACCGAACGCGCCCTCGTTGTGGGCGGCGTCCGCGTCGAAGCCTTTGGCTGTGGCGCCGAAATGCGCGGCATCAGCCACGACGGCTGGCGCCCCACGAAAATCATCCTCGACGACGCCGAATCCACCGCCGCCGCCGATTCGCCCCGGCGCCGCGCCAAGACCCACGACTGGTTCGCCGAGGTCATCGAGCACCTCGGCGACGGAGCTACCCATATGCTGGCCGTCGGCACGATCCTCCATCCCGCCGGACTACTGCCCGCGCTCATCGGGCGCCCGGACTTCGAAGGCCTCGTCCTGCCATCCGTCCAGGCCTTCCCGCCGCCCTCGCCCGCGTGGGAGGAATGGCGCCGCCTGCTCTCGGACCCGGCCACCCCCGGCCGCCGCGCCGCCGCCCGGGGATACTTCCTCGAGCACCGCCGCGCCATGGAGGCCGGAACCGCCGTCCTCTGGCCCGAGCACGAAGACATCGAGCACCTCATGGCCCAGATGATCGCCAACGGCCGCCGCGCCTTCTATCAGGAGAAACAGAACCAGCCCCTCGGCCCCGAAGACGCCCTCTTCGAACCCGAGCGCTACTGGCGCGCCCGCCCCGCCACCGGCGGCGCCGTCGACCTCCTGCCGCCCGCCAGCCACGGCGCCCCGGCCCAGCCTCCCCGCCGCGTCGAGGGACCCCTGCGCGTCTTCGGCTTCCTCGACTCGGCCCTTGGGAAGAGCCGCGCCCAAGGCACAGGCGACTTCGCCGCCCTCGCCCGCGTCGCGGTGGCCGAGGGCGGCCTCCTCATCCTCCTCGACCTCTGGGTCAAACGCGCCAAACCGAGCGAGCAGGTCGCCGCCCTCTTCGCCATGCACGAGGAGCTGCCCTTCGAGCGCCTCGCCGTGGAAGGCACCGGGTTCCAGGAACTGCTGACCCTGCCCATCGAAGAGGAGCGCCGGCGCCGCGGCGCCGAGGGCCTTCCTGGAGCCGATCTCGTCATCGAAGTCGTCAAACCCACGCGCCGCAAAGAAGCCCGCATCGCCGCCCTGGAGCCGCTGCTGGCGAATGGCCGCCTGGTGCTGGGCGAGACCCTGCCGGAAGAGTTCTGGGAGGAACTGGCGCGCTTTCCCCGCACCGCCCACGACGACGCGCTCGACGCCGCCGCCGGGGCCGCCGCCCTCGCCCAACGTTCGGCACAGCGCCGAGGGAGCGGGTCCGATTTCGAAGCCGAAAGCCTCCATCACGCTCCTCGCCCCGGCCAAAAACCTTTGAAAAGGAGAGACTTGTGCCATGGCTGATTCGCCCTTGTCAAAACGAGCCCGACTCTTGCAAAGCTACGGGGCCACACCTCGCCCTGGATGGAATGGCCGCCTCCGCGTCCGGCGGCTTCTCGATCGACCCCATGAAAATCGGAATCTCCACCCGCACCGAACCCTTCGTCCAACCGCCTGTCGCCGACCGGCTGGCGGATGCGATGGCGAATCGCATTCAGATTTGGAACTGGCCCGCGCACTACAATCGATGGACCTGCGTGGTTCCGCCCCTGGCCCTCCTTGGCCTGGCCGTTGGCTTCGAGGCCGTTCGGGAGGGCAGCGCCTCAACGGAGCTGGAATGGGTTGTGGGGGGATTGCTGCTCATCCTGATTTCTTGCGTGGCCCTTGCCATTCTGGCAATCAGCCACTTCGTCCTCGCCCGCCGCATTCGCCTCACCCACGAATGCCTTCACATCACGCAATCGCTGCGCGATCCGCTTTGTCTGAGCTACGACCGCTACGGCCAATCCTGGATCGCCGACGGGTTCGAGGGCGCCGGGCCGATCCGGATTATCGTTTTCGAGCACCATCGCGGCTGCACCGTCCCGAACCCCCCTGAGTGGCTCCGCCTCGCTTTGGCGGAAATCGCCCGCATCCAGGACGAGGAAGGCTGGTACCCGCCGGCCGACATCTACGAGGCCCAACGGCCCCTGCCGGAACCGCACCGGGGGCTGTGAGGACAGGCCGGGTGCCGCTCGGTCTTCGGAGCCTCACGCGCCTGGAGGCGCGAAGACGAACAGGTGATCCCTTACCCTATTTCTTCCCGTACTTCTTGTCCATCTCGTCCTGCGAGAGTTCCCGTTCGCCGTCCTCGACCCACGAGCCGCCGTCCACGCGGCGGTAGAAGCACGAACGATAGCCGGTGTGGCAGGCGGCGCCCTGCTGCTCGACCTTGATGAGCAAGCAGTCGCCATCGCAATCGAGCCGCATTTCGACGATTTTCTGCGTGTGGCCGCTCGATTCGCCCTTGAGCCAGAGTTTCTGGCGCGAGCGGCTCCAGTAGCAGGCCTGCCCGCGCTCGAGCGTGATGGCGAGGGATTCGCGGTTCATGAAGGCGAACATCAGCACCTCGCCCGTGGCGGCGTCCTGGCAGATACAGGACAGCAGGCCCTTGTCGTCGAATTTGACCCGTTCGAGCAAAGCGGTGTAATCGGCGGTGGAGGAAGACATGATCGGGTGGGGGGGCAGGGCCCTTTCCAAAGATGGGGCGCGGGTCGCGCGCCGCGAGGAAGCATTCCGCCAAGGGGCGCCGGCCTTCAAGCGATAAGTCCCCGTTGGCGAGGGACTTGCTGAACGTATCCTAACGGAATTCCACCATGATTTGGAGAACGGAGCAGGCGGCACGATGGACTGGAATTCGGAACTCGGCACGTTACTTCACATCGGCCTGGCGGCGCTTCTGGGCGGGATCGTCGGCATGGAGCGCGAATGGCACCACAAGGCTGCGGGGCTGCGCACGCACATGTTCGTGTCCGCGGGGGCGGCGCTGTTCGTGTACGCCGCCCGCATCGCATCGCTCAAGTTCATGGAAAGCCTCGGCGACAAGATCGAAGTGGATCCGATTCGCGTGCTGCAGGCCATCATCATCGGCGTCAGCTTTATCGGGGCGGGAACGATCATTCAACTCCACGACGAGGGCAAGGTCCAGAACCTGACGACCGCCGCGTCGATTTTCTTCGTCACCGGCGTGGGCGTGGTCACGGCGCTCGAACAATACATCACCGCGGTGGGGCTCGCGTTTCTCGGCGTCCTGATCAACTGGGGGGTGAACGTGTTCGAGAGGAAGGCGTTCAAGAACGAAAGCGATGACAAAACAAAGGCTCCCCGCGAGGAGGAGCCTTCGAGAAGTCAGCCCTGAGGTGTGGCCTGGACGCCGCCCAAAGGGGAGCGGCCGGGTCTTAGTAAAGCTGCCAGAAGGAGCTGTCGGCCGTGCTGGGAATGACACCGGGGTTGCCGTCGGCACCAGTGGAGAGGCCGAAGATGATGGCGCTGAGGTTATTTTCGTTCCCGAAGTAAACGCCCTCATCCCCATTGAAGACGTCGATGCCGAAATCGACGTCCACATCGTCGGGGGTGCCGAAGGTCTGGTCGGGTCCGGGGCCGAAGGTATTCACCGGATTGCCGCCCTGGTCCATGAGTTCAGGCTGGACGTTGAACTGATCGGTGTGCCAGCAGCCGAAGTAGTGGCCGGCTTCGTGGGCGACGATGTTGCCGACGACCTGGGCCACCGCTTGGATTTTGGTGTAGGGGGCTTGCACGCCGTAGGCGTTGGCGCTGTTGGGGTTGTCGGTGTCCGGATCCGAGAGGTTGTCCAGGAGGACGATGGCGGTTTCGGCGCGATAGAAGTTGCCGACGTCGATGGACTCGGCGATGCCGACGGTGGGGACGCCGGTTTCGGCGATGGTGCCGCCGACGATCACGCGGCTGACGTTGGGCTGGCCGAAGGGGTCCGGGTCATCCCGGCTGTTGAGGATAGTGAGGGCGAATTCGCCGGGGATGCCAGTGGTGGCGTAATCGCCATTGAGTCCGCTGTCGCGCAGGTCGTCGATGAGGTTTTCTTCCACCACGGCGATGATGGCGTCGATCAGGTCGCTCTCCTCGGAGGGAGCGAGGCCCCAGCCGGTGAGGAAGGACGAGAGGGGCGACATGACCGCGTTGGAACTGCCGGAGCCAAACAGCGCCGCGGCGTTGATGGTGGCGCCATCGAAGTCGAGGAAGAGAATCTGCTCGGTGCCGAGGGGGGCGTCGATGGCGCCGGGATAGCCGACCTGGATGTCGGCGGTGTAGGCGCCTTCGCCGACGGAGAAGCCGACGTAGTAGGTGCCCGCCGTCTCGATGATCTGCGAGAAGGTGACGGTGCCGCCCTGAAGCACGGGGGCGGTGAGCGGCGGGGGACTGAAGGAGACGACGTTCTCGGTGGTGCTGGCGCGCAGTGTGCCGGCGGAGTCGAAGACCGAAATCTGACCGGCCGCCGAGCCATTGTTGATGCGCACGCTGAGCAAATCGCCGGCCGCGACGTCGACGGCGAACAGGTCCAGATCGGAGGTGCTCAGATCGATCACGAGGTTGTAGGTGCCGGTGGTATCCGGGGGGCCGTCGCCGGAATTGGGATCGAATGGATCCAGTTGAAGGGTCGGATAGCCGGTGACGGAAATGTAGTAGTCCCCGTCGGCTGTAACCGGCCATGTGACGATCGAGTCGGTATCGCCGATCCCCCTGTCGTCGTTCGAGGCCAGGAGGTTGCCCGAACTGTCGTAGAGGTCGATGATGGTATCGAGACCCGAGGCCGGAGTCGTCGTTTCCGCGGTGATGGTTTGGCCGGCGACGGCGCTGACCCGGTAGTGGTCGAAATCGCCGGTGGCGGGCAGCACGCCGATGTCGGAGGTCACGGTCACCTGGCCTTCGTTGCTGCTGGACAGCCCGGTGTTCGTGGCGGTCGGGATCGAGCCGTTTTCTTCCGAGGTGGTGATCGGCGTGTTCGAACTGGGAGTCACCGTCATGACGCCGGAGACGCTGACGGTAAGGGTCTGACTGACGCCGCGGCCCAGGGGGGTGGGTGTGGCGTTGGCGGGGATATTGTTGGGTTCGGCCTCGGCGATGGGGGTGCCCTTGAAAGCCGTGGTGTCGGCGAAGAGCGGGCGCATTTTCGGCTTCACCAAGTGCATTCCGCAGAGGGGAATGGAGGTCGCGCGCTTGGCTGCGGGATCGGGCTTCTGGCGCCGGGGGGAAGCGGGAACTTGGGCCAGTGCCGTGCCCGCCAGCGCCAGCGCCGCGCAACACGCCACAAGTCGAGTGAATGAAGTGGTCATACTTTTGAGCGGTCCTGTTCGAAATCCAAGCAATGAGTGGAAGGAAAATAGTTTAGCGAGGGAAAATTGTGGCGCATCTATGATTCAGACCCTTTTCAATACGCAAGCCCATAAAATTCCATGGCGGCGCGCTGCTGCGGGTCGGCGACGGCGTTTCGCCCCAGCCAGAAGCCTAGGACCCAGACCTGGAAAACGACCACCAGGATAGCCGCCAAAACCACCCATCGCACCCGGTATCTCAACCCCGCCAGCCCCGCCGCGCACCACAACCCCAGCATCGTCAAGTGCGGAGACATCAGGTCCCAATCGTACCAGAGCGGCAGCCGGTTTTCGATCACCAGAAGAATCCAGGCGGCGAAGGGCACCTGCAGGGCCAGCCAGACGAACCGCGCGTTGCGCCAGGGCAAGCGCCCGGCGAGCAAAACCGCGCAGACCGCCAGGATCGGAAAGAGGGGCAGGACCCGGAGCGAGACCTGGAGCAGGGCCCGCCAACGCTCCACCGCGACCGCTGCCTCGCCGGGCACGAAGACGGTGCCTTCGAAGCCGATGGCGATGGTCTCCAGCCCCATGCCGCGGGCTTCCTGCACCAGCAGGAACAGTCCCACCGGGACCAGCATCAGCGCCCAAACGCCCAGCCCCCCGGCGATGCGCCTCAGCCAGCCGGCGGCACGGTTCCATGCCAGGCCCCCGCCCGCCGCCAACGCCCACGGCAGCGCCAGTCCCGGTGCGTAGAGCAGGTTCTGAGGGTGATAAAGACAGGCCACGCCCATCCAGAACCCGGCGGCGTAGGGCATGCGGCGCTCGCGCAGGGCCCGCAGCGAACTCGCCACATACCACAACAGGATGGCGTTCGAGAAGGGATAGGCCTCGAAGTAGCCGAACGCCAGCACGGTGAGGCCGTAGCTGAGCACCACCGCGAAGAACAGCAGTCCCCGCCAGCGGGCCCCGGGGAAGAGTTGGCGCGCGGCCTCCCACAACCCGAAGACCCACACCAGCCCCGCCGCCAGCGGCCCCACGCGCAGCGCCATGGACGCGGGGAGCCCGAGCGCGCCGTGCAGCGTGGCGATGAGCGCTTCTTGCGTCCCATAAGCCATGGGCGACCGCCAGAAGGGCAGCGGCGTGTCGATGGTCCAGAAGGGGTCCACGAGCGGCTTCAACGAAAACAGCGCCCAGTCTCCCCAGAATCGCCTCTGGCGAAAAAGCACCGCCACAGCCACGAAAATCGTCGCCATCAGAGCCGGGCCCAAGCGGTGGGCGCCAATCTCTCGCGAGGCGCCCTCCAGCCTCCTCAGCCACGCCACCGGCCTGCGCCCCGCCGCCAGCAAGCCCCCGGCCGCGAGGGCCAAGGCCACCACCGAGGCCCAGCGAACCCCCGCCGGGAACATGAGGAACTGCTCCCAGCCCCAGCTCAGGTTCGGGTTCTTGGCGAAATAGTAAGGCTGCGACGGGTCCGGCGGCCACATGGTGCCCCAGTCGTAGGGCGAGGCCTCGGCGGGCCAGATGGGCCAGCACTCCAGCACCGTCGCGGCGATCCACAGGGCGTAGGCCAGCACGAGAGCGCCCGCCACCGCCAGCCCCAGCGGCGGCCAGCGGCGCCGCGCCCGCGTTGCCTTGCGCCGCGCCTCAGGCAACGGCCTCGCCGTCCTCGGCGGGGGAGGGCTTGGCGTCCGGATCGCGGACTTTCCACAGCAGGACGCCGCCGGCCACGAACAGAATCAGCAGTGACGGCATAGCGGCGCGGGTGGCGTCGGGGCCTTCGAGCCCCGCTCTGCCCGCGATCACCAGACCGAGGCTGATCAGGATGGGGCCGAAGACGGTGGCGAACTTGCCGAGCATATTGTAGAAGCCGAAGAACTCGCCCGCCTTGCCCGCCGGAATGATGCGCGAGAAGTAGGACCGAGAGAGCGACTGGACGCCGCCCTGCACGAGGCCAACCCCCGCGGCGAGGGCGTAGAAGTGCCAGTTCTCGCGCAGTTGAGACGCCCCGATCACAATGAGGCCGTACACTCCGATGGCGATCAGGATGCCTTTGCGGGTGCCGATCTTCTCGCCGAGATAGCCAAAGGCGATGGCGGCAGGAAAGCCGATGAACTGGATCATCAGGATCGCCTTCATCATATCCGGCGCCCCAATGCCGATGGAGGTTCCGATGGTCGTGGCGGTCTTCATGACCGTATTCACGCCATCGATATAAAGCAAATAAGCAATCAGGAACAGGAACACGTTCTTGACCCGCATGATATGAGCGAGGGTCTGCTTCAACTGAAGCCAGCCCGCACGCGCGGCGTCGCGCATCGGCACTTTCCCGCCGGAAACTTCCGGCTCGGGAACTCCCTTGAAGAGCGGAATCGAGAACAACGCCCACCATGCGGCGACGCTGAGGAAGGAGAGTTTTGTCGCGGTTTCTTGTTCGATGCCGAGCTTCTCGTGCATGGACAGCATGACGACGTTGACGGCGAAGAGCACGCCCCCGCCGAGGTAGCCGAGGGCGAAACCGAAGGCGGAGACGGAGTCGCTTTTTTCGTCGGGGGCGACGGCTGGCAGGAGGGAGTCGTAGAAAATGTTGGCGCCGCTGAATCCGATGTTGGCCAGCACAAAGACCACCAATGCCACCAGCCCGAAGGCCGGCGAGGAGAAGCCGAGCAGCGCCGTGGTCAGGACGCCCAGGGAAGCGAAGACGGCGAGGAGGCGCTTCTTGGCCCCGCCGCGGTCCGCGATGGCGCCCAGGAAGGGGGCGCTGAGGGCGATGAGGATGCCGGAGATCGAGATGGCGATGAGCAGTTCCTTGGAGGACACGGCGTCCTCGACCCCGCCGCGCAGATAGCTCTTATAGAAAACGGGAAAGAAAGCGACCATCACCGTCGTGGCGAAGGCGCTGTTGGCCCAATCGTAAAGGGCCCAGGACCAGACTTTGCGGCGGTCGAGGGGCACGCTGGCGGATGCGGGATTCGTCATGGCGGTGGGGGGGCCTTTCCTAGGGCGCGAAGGGACGGGGCAGAGTGCGGGGGCTGCCGGAGCGATGGCAAGCGGTCAATCGCGCGCCGCGATTCAACTTGTGCCGGGCGGCGGAAAATCCTGTTCAATGCGGCCCCAGCTTTTTCCGGGAGCAAGGAACCGATGGCTAAGAAATCGTCGAAGAAAACCGCCAAGACCGACCCCACCGCTGCCGGGAAGCCGGTCGTCGAGCAGCGGCTCGAGCGCCTGCGCGAGCGCATCCGCGCCGCCGAGGTGGACGCTCTGCTGATCCAGAACCTCGTCAATATCAATTACCTGACGGGCTTCGCGGGGAGCCACGGCCTGCTGATCGTGGATGGCGAGGCGGCGCGGCTGGTGACCGATGGGCGGTACTGGGAAATCGCGGAGGGTTTGCTGGCCGAGAGTGGTTCGAGCGCCCGGATCGTGGCCGAACCGAAGGGCGGCAAGGACGAATTCTTCAAGGACCTGTTCAAAGACCTGGGATACGGGAAGTTGGGCTTTGAGGGTTCGCTGTCCGTCGATGCTTTCGATAAGCTGAAGGAGCGCACCACCGGCGCCAAGACGAAGCTGGCGAAGGTCAGCGGGCAGGTGGAGGAATTGCGCCAGGTCAAGGACGCGGGGGAAATCAAGGCCATCCGCAAAGCGGCCAAAGTCGCGGACCAGATGATGGAGGTGGCTTTTCAAAACATCCGCTCGGGCGTGCGCGAGTGGGAAGTCAGCCTGGCCATTCGGCGCGCCGCCGAGGATTTGGGCGTGCGGGGCGAGTCCTTTACCAACATCGTGGCGAGCGGGCCGAACGCCTCGCGGCCGCATCACTCGCCGGGCAAGCGCAAGATGAAGAAGGGCGATATGGTGACGGTGGACTTGGGGGCGGTGGTGGATGGGTATTGCTCGGATCTGACGCGCAACCCGGTGATCGGCAAGGCCAGCAGGGACTACGAGAAGATGTACGCGGCGTGTCTGGACGCCAACGAGGCCGTGATCAAGGCCTGCCGCGCCGGGGCGATTTGCCGCGAATTGGACGCCATGGCGCGCGAGATCGTAAAGAGCCACGGGTTCCCGGATTTCAACCACGGGCTGGGCCATGCGGTGGGGATGGAGATTCATGAGTCTCCGCGCTTCAGCGCTGATACGAATGAGGATGTGAAGCTGGTGCCGGGGAATGTGATGACGATCGAGCCGGGGATCTACGTCCCGGGATTCGGCGGCGTGCGCATCGAGGATCTGGTGGTGGTGGAAGAGGGGGGCTGCCGGGTGCTTTCGAAGTCGCCGAAAGAGCTGCGGGTGCTGTGAGGCGGGTGGCCGGAGATTTTGGATGGATGGGCTCCCTTTCTGTCCTTGCAACGCGGTCTTCGGGTGCCTATTTCTATTAGTCCGTAGTGATCGAAATCCAAGACTCATTGGGAAATCGCATTTGTGACGGCAAAACTGGAAGACTTTCTGAGCGAAGCGACCGAGGCGGGCGCGTCCGACATTTACTTCGTGGCTGGGGCGGTTCCCTGCATTTCCTGCGACGGCGGCTACTACCCGATGCAGACCTCGAAGGGCCTGCGGATCGATCCGTTCACGCTGGAGGATTTCGCGCGGCAATTGATGTCGGTGGATCAATGGGAGGATTTCGAGCGCGAGCGCGAAGCGAACCTGTCGTACATGGACCCGAAGATCGGACGCTTCCGGGTGAGCGTTTACTGGCAGCGCGGTTCGATCGGCATCGTGATGCGGCGGGTTTCCATGAGCGTGCCGACGATGCGCCAGCTCGGGCTGCCGCCGGTGTTGCGCGAGATTTCCCTCGGCGACCGGGGCATCGTGATCGTCACTGGGTCCACGGGGTCGGGCAAATCGACGACGATGGCGTCGCTGATCGACTACCGCAACCACATCCTGCCCGGGCACATCGTCACCATCGAGGATCCGGTCGAGTACGTATTCCAGCACCGGCGCTGCATCATCACGCAGCGGGAGGTGGGCATCGACACCGATTCCTTTCATCAGGCGATGCGGAGCAGTCTGCGTCAGGCGCCGGAGGTCATCTGTATCGGTGAAATGCGCGACGAGGAGTCGGTGCGTTTCGCCATGCACGCGGCGGAGACGGGCCACCTGGTGATGGCGACGCTGCACTCGACGAACGCGCTGTTGGCGGTGGAGCGCATTCCGGGGTTCTATCCGGGAAGCGCGAAGGAGCAGATTTACCTTCAGATGTCGCTGAACCTGAGGGCGATCATTTGCCAGCGCCTGGTGCCCCGCACCAACGGCGGCCGTGTGGCGGCGGTCGAGGTGCTGGTGAACGCGCCTCACATCTCCGCGATGATCCGCAAGGGAGACATGTCGGAACTCAAGGAAGCCCTTCAGGCGGAGAACAGCTATGGAATCCAGAGCTTCGACCTGGCGCTGTACCGCCTGGTGAAGCAGGGCCAGATCACGCTCGACGACGCGTTGAACGCGGCGGACAGCGCGGACGATTTGCAGATGAAGTTTCGCGGCATCGGTGTCACCACGGGGTCGGAATGGACCAACCTGGACGATCCGTGGGAAACGATCGAGGGCGATTTCGAGGTTCCGCAACGCATCAGTCTCGCCAGCAAGTTCGGGAGCGGTCTGGAAATCACCTATTCGAACGAAGGCGTGCCGCCGCTGAGCATCGATCCGGAGAGGTTGAAGGTTCCCCTGGCTCGCCCCCGGGGCCGCAAGGAGCGGGATACGGACCGGGCACCGCGTCCGCCGGCGCAACGTTCGCAACGCAATCTGCAGGCGATGATGGACGCGGCCTCCCACGGCGGGGGCGACACCTCGCCGGGAGAGGGGGCTCCGCCGGTTTCTGGACGTCCCGCCCAGCCCCCGCGCGCACCGGTCAACACGCCGGTGCAGCAATTCGCAGTGTCGCTGGGCGCGCCGCCGCCGCCCCATGGCGCTGAGAACGTGCCCCTGCCTCCGCGTCCGCAGGCGCCCCGCAACGATCCGGGTGCTCAGCCCCGGCCCGCGATGCCGCCGAAACCGACCGGCGGGTCGGGTCCCGCGCCGCCGCCGGCCGCGCCGCAGGGGCCTCAGCAACGGCCTTCCACGGAAATCAAGTACCGCATCTTCGACACACCGGGGGGCGCGCCTCCGGGGACGACGAAGGGCGAAACGAACCCTTCGGCTCAGCCGCCGCCGCCTCCGCCGCCTCCGCCAGCGAGGCCGCCGAAACGGCCGCTGGAGGATTTGGATCTGGACGAGTTGGACTGAGCGAAGCCGCCTAAGAAATCTGGGTGAGCGCCCGCTCCATTTGGAGCAGACGGGTGTCCCAGGTGTTCTCGCACGCGAGGGCGATGCGTTGCGGCGCGCCCTCGCCAGGCTCGGAGAGCACCCGCTCCAGTGTCTCCAGCCACGCCGTCGGGGCGTGCGCCATGGGGACGAGGGCGGCGTATTCGCTGAGCGACGGCAGGGGCGAAACGACGACCGGTCGGCCCGTGGCGAGGTATTCGAAGAACTTGAGCGGAAAAACGGCGCGGGTGGCGGGCGTGTCGGAGTAGGGAATCATCAGCACGCCGGCCTCGTGCAGGTAGGCGGGCAGGTCCGCGTAGTCCACATGGCCGAAGAACTGGACGTTGGGCAGGCCCTCCAGGGCCTGGAGCGCGGCGGGGCGTTCGGCGCCTTCCCAGACGGGGCCGATGAGGACGAAGTGCCAGGCGGGGCGCTCGCGGGCGAGAACCTCCAACAACTCCAGGTCGGTCTTATGGGGCGTGATGTGGCCGCTGAAGACGAGCTTTGGGCCGTCCATCTCGCGGAGGCGGCGCAGGCGCTCATCGTTCGGGCTCATGGTGCGGGGTTCGGAAAAATGGGCAAAATCCGCGACGTTGGGCATATAGAGCGCCCGCGGGTTTTCGCGCAGAGCCCGCGCGTGGAGCGAGCGCTCGGTACAGAACACACAATCCGCCCGTCGCAGCAGCGCCCGCTCGGCCTCGGCCATCGCGTCGCGATCCGCGCCGGGCACCGCCGTCAAGTCGTCCACCATGTGATAGACAACCTTGGCGGGCTTGACCTGGTCCAGGAGATAGATCGCGTAAGGCGAATAGATCCAGGCAATGGCATCGGGCATCCGGCGGAGCGACGGCCCGGCCTGGGCCAGGAAGGCGGCGCGGTTCAACGCCCGGTCCACCGGATTGGCCCAGCGGGGCCGCACGAGGGGCGAGAGGCTGTAGAGGCGGTTTTCGCGCTTCTGCGGGCCCTTGGCGGCGCGGCCCAGGCGTCGGCCGATGCGGGCCAGATCCACGCCGGAGGCAAGTCTCGGCGCCCGGGTCCCGAGCGTTTCCAGGAACAGCACCCTCGCCCCGCGCGCCGCCAGCCGCCGCATCAGGTGGTGCTTGTTCGTGGGCAAGAGCGTGTCCCAGTCGGCGGTGGAAAAGCAGACGACATTGCGGCCCCGCCAATCGAAGGCGGGGGGCGTTGAATTTTCAGAAGTTGTCATCGGCGGGCTTTCGCGCGGGCGGGTGCGTCCACAGGGGCTGCCCCACCCATGGAAAGGGGCCGCGCCGGCGTCAAGCCGCCTTGGGCCAGATGCGGCGGATGCCGAACACCATCTCGGGCACGTTGAAGTTGATCAGCATCCCCATGCACATCTTGGTCGCCACCAGACGCGAGCGCATCTTAAAGGCCTGCATCGGCTCGTATTCGTCGTCGAAGACGTCGATCAGGACGTCGTGGCCGACGAGGAAATCGAGCTTTTCTTCGCCGACGACGCGCCCCTTGTAGCAGACGGAAAGAACCGGATTGAGGAGAAAAGGGACGCCCCGGCTCGCCAATTCATCGCGAAAGGCTTCCCGATAGACCGGCTTCTTGTAGCCCGGACCCAGGACATTGTGGACTTCGTTGGCGGCCCCGATGACGGCCGACGCGTGCAGTTCCGCTTCTTGACTCGGCAGCAAACCCATTTCCGAATGCAACCTCCTGACTTATTCCTCGGTCGTGCTCCTTTAGCACCTCCAAAAAGTTGCGTTGAGGTTTGGACTTTGTCAAGCACGTCCGAACGATGGAAAACGCCTACGACACGTCTTGGAGCGGTACCGCTACTTCAGGTTCCAGCGCCTCTCTTCGAGTTCCTTGGACTTTTTCTTCACGACCGCTTTGCGGGTTTGGGCGCGGGCGATGTCTTTTGGCGGGATGTCGTCTTCCAGGATGCCGCCGGCTTTCACCGTGCCGCGGATCAGGCTGAAAATCGCCAGCCCGCCCGCGGCGATCAGGACCGTGGAGGACATGAGGCCAAAGAGAAAGACGTCGACCGCGCCGAGGATCAGGGCGCCGACGCTGGCCGCCCAGCCGGCCAGCCGGGGGGCGTTGGGGGCGCTCTGCCAGGTGACCACGGCCGCCACCAGCAGCGCGGGTTGGGGGAGGGCGCCGGTGGGGGAGAGGAACAAGTTGGCGATCCATCGTTCGGGCCGGAAGACCGGGTAGTAGAATGCGAACGCCAGCGCCAAGTAGGCCAGCGCGTTCTTCCAACCCACCGGCGACTTGACGGCCCACTCGCCCTCGGGCTTGAAGGCCGCGATGCCAAAGGTCAGCGCCAGCGTCAGCATCAGCGCGCTCGGGATGAGAGGCGTCTGCGTCCCCGGAGGCAGCCACGCGGTGAGGCTGAAAAAGCTGACGAAAAACATCGCCGCGAAGGTGAGCGTCAGGAGTTGTTGGCCAGGTTTTCTATTGCCTCCGGCGACGGCGCCGAGAACCGCCAGCAGCGTGACCTTGGCGAAGAGGCCGGTGAGGCCGTGGGTGGTGGCGATGTGGGAGTAGAGAGAGACGGTTTCGTTCAAGAGGTTTCGGTTGTCCCGCCGTTGGATTGTCGCGGTGCGGAGGAGAGGCGCTCGGCGGCGGCGCGGAAGGCTTTGGCCTCGCCGCGCAGGTCCGCCAGGAGTCCCTGCCAATCCGTGCCGTCGAGCATCTGGAGCGATGGCTGCGTGGGGGGCGTCACATCCGCGGGGACTTCGTCGGCCGATTCGTCATGATCGCCCAGGCCGGAGTCGCGCAGGCGGCGCAGGCGCTCGCGCATCAGGTCGCGGATTTCCTCGGCGTTGTCCACGCCGCGGAAATAGCCGAGGTGCATGTTCACGGCGCCCGACTGCTGGGCCTGCTGGGCTTCCACCACGCCGCCGCCGCCGGCGCTTTGGACCTTGAGGTCGGCGATCTTGAAGAGCCGCTGGAGCGGCCCCTGGCTGATCGAGATGTTTTGGATGTTGGCGAAGGACATGGTCATTTCCCGCACGCTCCAGACGCCCTCGCGGATACGCAAACTGCGGTCCGTGATCTTATACCAGCGCAGTTCGTATTCGAGCCGAAGCAACGCCAGATTCAAGAGCAACTGGAGGAAAAAGAACAGGACGGCGCCGACCTCGATCACGAGAACGATCGTGCGCAGAGTCGGGTCCTGGATTTCCGAGGACACCGCGATGAAGAAAATCACGACACCGACCACGAGGCCGATGAAGGCGAAAAGCTGTCCGATGAGGAAGGTGATGAGTTTGTAGTGGAAATAGCCTTCCGCGGCGCGAAAGACTTTCAGGCTGCGGCTGTTGCCAAAGGGGTCCTCGGGCTCGGGCGGAACCTTGAGGATTTTCAGGATGGGGGCTTTGAGGAGACTGTACATGGCTTATCCCTCCCCGCCAGGGGCGAGGCGCTCGAGCGCCGCGCGGGCTCCGCGCAGTTCGTCGCGGACTTCAGCGAGTGCCGTGACGAGCTGGGTACTCTCGGCCGGAGACATCCCCGGCGCCGCGGCCGCTCCTGCCGCCGCCCCGGGCAGCTCCCCGGCGGCGCGGGCTTTCTTCTCGTCCTTCACGCCGCGCATTTTCTCATAGAGGAAGTCGCGGATTTCCTCGAACTCCTGCAGGCCCTCGATGGTCATTTCCGCCGCCGCGCTGCCGGAGGCGGTCTGGATGTGGATGTCGGCGAGGCCGAGCCAGCGCTGCACGGGCCCGGCGGTGATGTGGATGTCCTGGATACGGGCGTAGGTCAGGTTGACCTCGCGGCGGAACAGGATGCCCCACTTCATGCCGATGCCCTCGTCGTCGAAACGATAGCGCATGGTGTGGTAGCGGAAATAGAGCAGCGGCAAGCCGATGAAACTCAACGGCGGCAGGATGCAGGACCGCAGAATGTAGAGCTTGATGAGGTTCACGTGCGGTCGTTCGATCGCGAAGACTTTAGCGGAATCAGCCACGGCGCGGCGGGCTCCTTCCTCGGCGGGATGGGACAAGGAATTGGCACGCGGCGAAGCGGGGCGCAATCCTTCAGTCGGGCTTGGCAAAGCCGCAGCCCCTACCGCCCTGGTGGGGGCGGTATTCAAAGGCGCTGAGAACGCTTTCGCGGCGACCGAGAAAAACCACAGAAAGACTCCACTTTGCCCGTTGCCTGGACAGCCCCCCTCTGCCTAGTGTCCCGCCGCTATGTTCGAAGTCATTAACGTCAACCTCCACTTTGCCGCCCGCCACATCCTCCGAGACGCCAGCTTTCGCGTCGAGGACGGCGAGCGCTGCGCCATCGTCGGCCCCAACGGGGCCGGGAAATCCACCCTGATCAAAATCGTCGCCGGGATCCTGAAGCCGGAGACGGGCAACGTCTCCACCGGCAAGGGCAACGAAATCGGCTACCTGCCCCAGGAACTGACCCTGGATACGCCCAACACAGTCGAAGAAGAGTGCCGCACGGTGTTCAAGGAAGCGCTGGCCTATGAGGCGGAGATGCGCGAGCTGGAACATCGGATGACGGAAATCACCGATCACCACGGTCCGGAATACGAAAAGATCGCCGAGCGCTACGATTATCTGCTGCACGAAACGATGCGCCGCGATGTGCACAGTATGGACTCGCACATCGCCAAAGTGCTCGCGGGGCTGGGCTTTGGACCGGCGGATTTGCAGAAGCGCTGCCGGGATTTCTCCGGCGGCTGGCAGATGCGCATCGCCCTGGGCAAGCTGTTGCTGCGCAACCCGGACATCCTGCTGCTGGACGAACCGACGAACCACCTGGACATCGAAACGATCGAGTGGCTCGGCGACTGGCTGCTGCAGCACGAGGGTTCGATCCTGATGGTGAGCCACGAGCGCGCCTTTATGGACAAGCTGGTGAACAAGACCATCGCGCTGGAGCGTGGCCGCGCCGTGATTTATCGCGGCAATTATAGCGAGTCGCTGGCGAAGCGCGACGAAATGCGGGAAATGCAGCGCCGCGCCTACGAGAATCAGCAGCAGGCGATTTCCCACGTGCAGGCCTTCATCGACCGCTTCCGCTATCAGGCGAGCAAGGCGGCGCTGGTGCAGAGCCGCGTCAAGCAGCTCGAGAAGCTGGAGATGATCGAACCGCCGGAGGACGCGGAGGGCACCATCGCGTTCAAGTTCCCGAGCGCCCCGCGCTGCGGCAAGGAAGTGGTGGCCGTCGAGAAGGTGGACAAGGCGTTTGGCCGGAACCACGTTCTCGACCATGTGGACTTCACCCTCTATCGCGGCGAGAAAGTCGCCCTGGTGGGCGTGAACGGCGCGGGCAAGTCCACGTTCATGAAGCTCCTGGCGGGCAAGCTGAAGCCCGATTCGGGTAAGTTGGCGCTCGGCAGCAACGTCTCGCTCGAATACTTCGCCCAGTACGACTACGAGGACCTGCACCCGGCGAATACGGTACTCGGCGAGTTCCAGAGCAGCGCTCCCCTGTCGGTGAGCGACCGGTCGCGCGACATTCTAGGCGCGTTTCTCTTTCGCGGCGACGACGTCCAGAAGTCCATCGCGATGCTTTCCGGCGGCGAGAAAACGCGTCTGCGCCTGGCGAAGATGCTGTGCGGGTCTTCGAACCTGCTGCTGCTCGACGAACCGACCAACCACCTCGACATCGGCAGCCGCCTGACATTGGAGAACGCGCTGCGCCAGTACGACGGCGCGGTAGTCATCGTGAGCCACGACCGGTACTTCCTGGACAACGTGGCGACGCGGGTGGTGGAGGTGCGCGACGGGCAGCTTCACGATTACCCCGGCGATTTCGAGACGTACCTGTCGCTGAAGGCTTTGCAGGA
Source organism: Sumerlaeia bacterium (assembly GCA_040219255.1). Lineage (GTDB taxonomy): Bacteria > Sumerlaeota > Sumerlaeia > SLMS01 > JAHLLQ01 > JAVJSW01. The sequence continues at coordinate 73,562 of JAVJSW010000049.1, read as the reverse complement.
AGAAGGCAAAGCGCAGAAAGTCTCCTCCGGACCGGCGCTTTCCGTACCCAACTCAAACGGCTCCGCAGCGCAGATGGAAGCTCCCAAACGGGAGCTGTCCGCCGAGGAGAAACGGCTCCGCCGGAACGAGCGCAACGACCTGCAAAAGCAGCTCAAGAAAATCTCGAAAGAGCTTCAGGAGTTGGAAGAGAATCAGACCCGCCTGGAGCAGCGGCGCCGCGACCTGGAAACCGAAATGGCGGATCCGGCGGTGGCGACGGACGCGCCCAAGCTGGCCGGGCTGACCGCCGAGTTGGAGCAGATCCGCAGCGACCTGGAAAAGACCGAGGAGCGATGGGTCACGGCGCAGGTGGAGGCGGAGGAGTTGGAAGACGCGGTGGCGTCGCTGGCGTAGGCTGCCTAGATACGCGAGAAAGCTTGTGATCTAGCCGATTGCCCAGACGAGCTTTGAGGTAGTTAACACCTTCATCTGAAGATGTCGACGGTTTCGGAAAACCGGCCTAATTCTAACTTCTCAGGCGAAATATCGAGTTAGGAGCTTCATCCACGATCCGCATGGCCGTTGCCTCCCGACCTTTCGAAACACTTCCTATCTTTGACGCCCAGGGCCCACTCGACAGACATGAATTCACAGCAATCGATCAAGAGCGGTCAGATTGACTTTCTCTTGCCGATTACCGTTTCGTAGCGATTAGCCGGGTCAGGGCTACCAGCCCAGCGACAGCCGCAAGGATACCAGTCAAGGCCAGGCTAAAATATATTAGATTCCTGGGAAACTGAGAGGTCCGCCCGGTGGCTGTGTTTGCACGCGGCTCAGCTTCTCGAACATCGCTTGATTCACCGTCTGGGGGACTCAGGTTTTTCGAAATCGCTGTTTGCTGACGACTTGGAATGTCTTCCTGAGCTTCGGACTCGGACAAGTTGAAATCGTCGTGGACGTTGACACCTGGAACGGGTGCGTCAAGAAAGCTCTCTTCGATACTTGACAAATGAACGGGAAACTCCTGCAAGTATGGCAACTTCGCAAGGATGGCCTGGTTTTTCAAACCATAGCCAGCCTGAAAATGAGTATTGGCAGGGATCAGGAAATCGTACTTCTCCTTCTCGACGATACCATCAACGGCGATCTCGTCGAAAGCGATCCGCTCTTTCCTGTCAATTTCGGAGTCGGTATTTGGCTGTGGGTCGCGATAACGAATTCGCTCGGTCAAGCGGGGCCACCATCGGCCATTCGATGAAACATACTCACTGTATACATCATGTGAATGCAAGTAAGGTTCGCCAGACGAACCCATTCGATATGTCCGCCTCTCCAGTAAAGCAAAGTCCTTGTTCTTATCAAAAACAAAGATGTCAGGGACTTTAGTTGCGGGATTCTCGATTCTGATTTCAATTGCTTGTTGGCTTTCCGAAATGATGGAGGGATTCTGTCTTGACATATGAATCAGGAAGCCAGTAGTATTGATGTCATGGAAACGCGAATCGAGAAATGAGCCCAATCCCCAAAACATGACGTAAGGGATATTGGCAGTCTCTTCGATTTCCGCAGTGTTCTTCCCTCGCGTGGCCTCCCACCCTTCAGAAAATCGAACAGTCAAATCTCCTCGACTCGAAAAGGCTTGGAGCTTTGGCTGAGCATGAGTTGTGACATTGCCATTATCCCCGTAACTCGAAGTCTGAACGATCAAGTTTCGAAATGTTACTGTGAACTGATCGTGATACCTGGCTAAAGTAAAGGGGGCTTGAATCCGTTCTGTCGGTTTCTCAAAAGAATGAAGAGCCAGCGCGTATGCCTGCTCATCCGTCATGCCTTGCGAACTAGGAACGCCTTGAGAGAATGACGCTTTGTACTCCCGCATCCGGCTGGCAAGAACGCCTTGATCAACCTCGGTAGGCCTTCCATACTGAATTGTCTCAAAGGTGCCGAAGCCCTGAACAGAACTCAAGTCGAGCATCGCCCTCAAATGGGCTTCAAATACAGACAAAACGTATTCCTGTGAATCCGCAGTCTGTTGCGACTGACCACTCGTGCTGACGGAACAGATTAGGAGCGAGAAAAGAAAAACCGAGAGTTTCATCATTGAGCCATTCTCGAGCGAAATCAATGTCCCCGGGAGCAATTCGGATGAGGGTCGTCCCTTGGAAGAAAGGCGGCCTGATGAATTCATCTGGTAAATTTGCTGATCAGGAAAAATCTATTCCCGTGATCCCTTTCGAGCGCAAGCAATATCTTTTCGCCTTAGCGCACCACCCACTTCACGCCGTCGCCCGGCGGCAGGACGGTGAGCCGCAGGGTCTCGCGGCTCAGGAGCGTGGCGCCGTCGGGGCTGCGCGTTTCGAGGGTCAGGGTGGCCGGTCCGGTGACTGAAAAGACGAAGGTTGCGGGATCGGATTTGCTCTCGCCGGCCGCCGTCCACATTCGCAGGAGGCCATCGCCCGCCTTGCCGGACGTGGCTTCGAAGGGCGTGCCAGCGTGGACGGTGCGGCTGGTAAGTGCGGCGCCCGGTTGCTCGATGAGAAGATCCTGATTGGCCGCCACGCGGTAGAAAATCGATGTGTCGCCGCCCACCCAATCGGCGCGGACCTCGTCGGCTTCGATCTCGCCGTTGAGCCCGAAGTGGGCGATGCGTCCCGGGCCGGAGGACAGGAAGTTCGACGAGGCGTGGAGTTCCCGCAGTTGAGTCCTGGCCCCGGTGCGAACCCGCACGCGCGAACCGACGCCCTGGCGATGGACTGGGGCGCGGCCTTCGAGGTGCACCTTGAGCCAGGTGCCGCTGGTCAGTGAGTCGTTGCGCAGCAGGGCGGGCGGGGCGGGATGCATAATGCCTCGCTCGCGCGTCATGATGAAGCTGTTCGCCACATAGATATCCAGGTCGCCATCGTTGTCGAAATCGGCCATGGCCATGCCCCGGCCCTGGCCCGGGTCGGCGGCTCCGGCGGCGGCGGCGGCTTCGATGAAGCGCCCGTTGCCCTGGTTTACGAAGAGGCGGCAGGTGTCGCCGAGGAATCGTTCGGTGGACCAGCCGTTGACGTGGAAGAGGTCGAGGTCGCCGTCGAGGTCGAGGTCGCCGAAACTGGCCCCCCAGCCCCATGACCCATCCGCCGCGCCAGCCGGTTCGGTGACATCGAGGAAGGTGCCATTGCCCCGGTTGCGGTAAAGGCGGTTTCCGAACCGGCTGTTCTGGACGAAAATGCTGGTTACGAACCAATCCAGGTCGCCATCGTTGTCGTGGTCGGCCACGTCGGCGCCCATGCCGTTCTGGTCAATGCCGACGCCAGCGGCCTTGCCCGCGTAGGTGAACTCGCCAGTGCCGTCGTTGAGCCAGAGCTGGGAGTTTTCGAAATCGCAGGCCAGCAGGAGATCCTGGAACCCATCGCTGTTCACGTCGGCGAAGCGGGGGGTGAAGACGTAGAACTGGGGGGTGGTCTGCCAGTCGCGCAGGGGTGCGGGCGGGGCGAGGGCTCCCCCGCCAAGGTTGCGGTAGATCCAGAAGTTGCCGGTTTCGCGGCTGGTCCATTGGCCCAGCGCCAGGTCCAGGTCGCCGTCGTTGTCGATGTCGCCCCACGATGGGCTCATCACGTTGAAGTGCTCGATGCCTTGCGGGCCGGAAAGGGTGCGGCGCCGGAACTGACCGAGGCCATCGTTGATGAGCAACATGTGGGGGGCGGTCCAGAAACTGACGAACAGGTCGATGTCGCCGTCGCTGTCGTAATCGCCGGCCACCACGCCAAAGGAGCGGCCAGCGACATCCACGCCCCGGGCGCGGCCTTCCTCGACAAAGGCGCCATCGCCCCGGTTGCGATAGTAGAGGTTCTTGCCTGCCTCGGCCGCCTGGAGCACGTACAGGTCGATCCAGCCGTCGCCGTCGAAGTCCTCGGCGGCGACGCCGCCGGTCATCCACTGGACGTTGGCGGTGGGGTCGCCGGGGATGGATTCGGACTGGTGGCTGTGGGTGATGCCGAGGGAGGTGGTGGCATCGTGGAAGAGCGGGGTGGCGGCGAAAAGGCTCATCCGTCCCACAATCAAAAATAGGGTTGAAAGTAAGAGCGTGGCGCCCTTCATTCTCGTGGCCTTCACCCAGGGAGTCGTCTTAAACGCGGAGGATTCCAGGTTTGGACGAGTATCACAATCCCTTTCGCCATTTATCGAATGGTCAAAAAAATCCTAAAGCAATGATTTCGCAACTCGTGTTTGTAACTCCCAATGCGTTTTGTCAGTCATTTCCCTTGAAGACGACGCCTACTTCTGCCACCCTCCGCAGTCAGGCCACCTGGGGTTTTCGAAATCATGCGGTATGTGGTGCTTGCTCTTCTCAGCCTCCTTGTGTCGCCCGCGTGCGCGGGTTCGGCGGACATCGCCACGAGCCGGCCGATCACGCTGGCGTTCCATGACGCGCCCGCCACGGTGGTGCTGACGGCGTTGGGCTATGGTTTTCGCGAACGGATCGTGGCGGAGGGTGAAGTGACGGCGGCGCGGGTGAGCCTGCGGGCGACGAGTTCGACGCTGGAGAACGCCCTCTCGGAAATCGCGGCGAAAAACGAATGGGTGTGGTTCCGGCGGGACGGAGGCGATTTCGTCCTCTGCGACCATGCGTTTTACGACCGCGAAATGCTGGGCGACCGCCCCCGGCCGATGGTGCTCCAGCTCGAGCACCGCCCCGCCAGCGAACTGATTCCGCTCATCGCCCCGCACCTCTCGCGCGCCCACGGCCGCATCGTCGTGGACGAGGAGGGCAACCGCCTGCTGATCTACGATGAGCGGCGGGTTTTGCAGCGGCTGAAGCCGGTGGTGGAGGCGTTGGATCTGGCGGTGGAGGAGGACGTGGGGGAAGCGGCCGCGGCGCCGTCGTAGGGGGCGGTGGAGTTGGCCCGCGTTTGGCCCTCCCGGACTCCCGCATACCTCCTCTTCGCGAGCGTGACCGATGTTCCGACCAGCTCTACTTTACCTTTGTCTTTCGTTGGCGCCATTGGCTTTAGCCGGGGCGCCTGCGGGTCGGGCGATCTCTTCGCCAATCAGAGAGGAAGCCGTGACTTCGCGGACGGTGTATCGTGATGTGCCGGTTCGTGAGGCTTTGGCGATTCTATCGAAAGCATCTGGGATCAGCGTCTGCCCTTCGGGACTGGTCGAGTTGACGCTGCCGGTTAGTTTCTCGCTCGAGTCCGAGGACCAGCTCACGACCCCCGCGCTCGAAAGCGTGCTGTCTCTTCTCGCCGACCAGACCGATGGGAGTTGGGAGAAGAACTTCTATGGCGGATACTTCTATTCCGATCGAACGTGGATTGAGAGCAGACGGCGAAGTGGGGCAGCCGACCTACCGTCACCGGAAGAATTGAAATCACTCTACGAGAGTTCTGGCCCTGGACGTGTGTTGACGCCGGAGATCGCATCGAAATTGACGATCCTTCGAAAGGTTCCGTTGAGGGATGTACTCGAGATACTTTCCAATCGTTATGCAACGGACATTCGTCCTATAGGTCACTTGGCAAAAGCCGACGTCCATGTGAATTTGGTTCTGACCACGGAAACCTTGCAAGGAGCCCTCGACACCTTGTGCGCTCCACATGATTGGAGGTGGTTAGGTTGCGAGGAGCGTGGATATCATGTTTCCACGAACATGTGGTTTCAACGACATCAATTCTGCGTCCATGGAGGACCGATCCGCGTCTTCCGCCTTGAACATGAGAAACCTTCGGACCTGGCTCGAGCCATTTTGTCTATCTCGGCTCCCGACAGTGTGGATGCCACCGCGCTGGATGAAAAACGAAAATTGATCGTTCATGCCTATTCTATCGAAGAGTTGGAAAACATCACCGCCCTCATCCAAACCCTCGACCAACCCCTCCCCGTGAATTGAGCCCCCGTTTTGAAGACCCCGCCTGAGCACTCTCCCTTTGCCGCTGGAACTTTCCGCGTGACACCTCGCCTCATGATCGGCGAAAGCCTGAAACCCTGCCTCAGGTGCGAACCGGTTGAAACCAACCACGCGACGCGACCCGAACCCGGAGCCATGGAGCCCCCGAGACTCATGACCACGTTGATCACCCCCCTTCGTTCAATCCTCTCCCGCCCCGCCGCGGCCCTGTGGCCGGTGCTGTGGGCGTTGCTGGTGGCGGCGGCCCTCGGCCTGCCGGGCACCGCCCGGGCCCAGGAAATGGCCGAAAACCCCGGCGACCGCAAAGTGAAGGCGGTGTTCAACGACGCCAAGATCGAAATCGTGCTGCAGGTCCTCGGGAATCAGGCCGACACCAGCATCTCGGCCTTTGGCCGCGCGGTTGGCCAGCGGGTCTCGATTTTCAAACCGGACGCCACCCTGGAGGAAGCACTGACGAGTCTTGCCACGCCGAACAATCTGGTGTGGTTCAAGCAGGACGACGGCACATTCGGCATCGCCGATGAGCAATGGTACCGCCAGAATATCCTGCCGAACAAAGTCATCACGAAGATTTTCCGCCCCGATCATGTGAACGCGGCGGAGTTGGAGCAGGCGATCCGACCCGCCCTGACCCGCGACATCGGCAGCATCACGAGCGACAACCGCACGAACAAAATCATCGTCAGCGATCTGCCCGACGTGATCGAGCGCATCGAGCGCCTGATCCGTGAAATCGACGTCCAGCTCTTTACCCGCGTCTTCTACCTGCGCTACGCCGACGTGGAGGACATCGCCCAGAAAATCGAAACCTACAAGAGCGACCCGGGTACCATCGAGGTGGACCCGAAAACCCACCAGATCATTGTGACGGACCTGCTGAGCAACATCAAGAAGATGGAGCTGCTGATCGACATCCTGGACGTGGGTCCGGAAATCGTCATCTACGATGTGAACAACATCGGCATCGACGGCGAGGACCTGGAGCAGTTGCAGGAGATCATCGAGACCATCCGCACGCCGGACCTGCTGTTTGAAATCAATGACAAGCAGGGTGTCTTCATCCTGGAAGACGTGCCCGAGGTCCACGAGCGCGTGGAGCAGATCCTGGCTGGTTTCGACCGTCCGGTGAAGCAGGTGCTGATCCAAGCCGAGATCTTGCAGACGACGTTCAATCGTGGCTTCAACATCGGGCTTCAGCAGGCTGCGATCTCGGGCGATCCGTTTATCAATCCACCGGACGCGGCTGGCACGCGGGTTGGTCCCCGAAATCCCGTCGGAACCATCGATGATGACGATGACGGCATGGGATTCCGGGAATTGGCGTCGACCTTTCCTTACCTGGCGCTGAGCGGCAACCAGCTTGCTGGCGCTTACTTGGGCGACGAAGCTTTCATCGAGTATCAAGCCTCCTTTGAAGACACCAACACGAAGACTCTTCTCCAGCCGCGCCTGCTGGTGAAGAATCAGGAAGCCTCGCGAATTCGCGTCGGTTCGGAGGAACCGTTCCTTTCGACGATCACCGATACAAACAACGTGAACAATTTCCGCACACAAACCCAGCAGACGGTGCGCGACGGTTTGACTTTCGAAGTGACCCCCTCGATTTCCAACAGCTATCTGATCGAGCTGGACTTGCAGATCGACAACGACGATGCCCAGCCGGTCACTCGGTTGGCTGACGGCGAGGAATTCACTCTGATCCGAAGCGATACGCAAACGCTGGAAACGATCTTGACGATTCCCTCGGGACAGACGCGCGTGATCGGTGGTTTGATCACGAACTCGGACGCGGAGACAAACGGCGGCTTGCCATTCCTTTCGAGCCTGCCCGTTGTGGGGCCGGTTTTCGGTTCGCGCTCCACCACGACCAATAGAACTCAACTCCAAATCTTCATCACCCCGACCATCGTGGAAGACACCATCCCCCGCCAGATCAACGAAGACGGCCGACGGGGCCGCATGGTGACGAACTATGCGGAGAACACGGAGAGCTATGCGCCCGCCGCGGATGAAGACATCAGCCTGGAGGACATCGAGGCTGGGGACTTCGATTTCGATCCGTCGGACTTGATGTCTGGCGCGGAAGGCGCCGGGGTGGCGGGCGAACTCGAGCAGTTGGGCGTGACCCGCGAAGTGCGCCAGCCGGCCGCCGGCGCGGGCCGCGATTCGAACTTCCGGCCGCAGGCGACCGGCGGCAGCGCCTCCATTGGCGGTGGCGGTGGCAATCGCGGCGGCGGCGGCGAGGCTCCCGTCCGCACCCGTGGCGGTCAGGACCGCCCCGCCGAACCCGGTTCGGAAAGGGACCGCGAGGAAGAAACCCGCCGGCCTTCGCCGACCGATGGAGGCGGTGGCGCCCGTCCTTCGCAGCCGGTCCTGCCCCCGCCGTCGGAAACCCGCTACTAAACCTTTCCCCCCGGAAAGCACCTGAGGCTATTCTTCGATGGCGCGGGCGTTCTGTCCGCGCCATCGCTCTTAAGTACTCCGCTTGTGCCCCCTCCCGCTTTGAACCGCCCCGAACTGCGCATCCTGCACATCGACACCGAGAAGGGTTTTCGCGGTGGCGAGGGTCAGGTCATGGCGTTGATGCGGGGCTTGCGCGCGCGGGCCGAGACTGGCGAACCGATCCGCCAGTTGTTGGCCGCGCGCCGGGGCGGTGAACTGGCACGGCGCGCAGGCGCCGAGGGATTCGACGTGCTGGAGGTGCCGCCGTGGCGGCTTTGGGACCCGCGAGCCGAGTGGGCGGTGCATCGTCTGGCGCATTATGAGGGCTATATCCTGCACGCCCACACGGGCGCGGGGCATGCGCTGGCGCTGAAGGCTTCCCGCGGCCGATCGGACGTCGTGGTGACGCGGCGGGTGGATTTTCCGATCAAGACCAACTGGGCGTCGCGGCGAAAATATGGGGCGGGAAACCTGCACTACATCGCCATCAGCGAAGCCATCGCGGCCGAGCTGCGCGCCGGGGGCGTCGCGCCAGAACGCATCACCCTCGTGCCCAGCGGAGTCGATCCCGGGCGTTTTGTGCTCGCGGGCGACGCCCGAGCCGCCGTCCGCGAGCGCCTGCGCGCCGCGTGGGGCGTCGAGGAGCCGGGTCCGGTGATCGGAACCGTCGGCGCCTATGTCGATCACAAGGACCCGCTGAACCTGATCGAAGCCGTGCCCGCGCTGATCGAACGCCTGCCGGGGGCGCGCGTCGTCTTTGTCGGTGAGGGCGAGCTGCGCCCCGACATGGAGACGCGCATCGCGGCCCTCGGTCTCGGCGAGCGGGTGCGGCTGACAGGGTGGCGCGAGGACGTGGCCGAGCACCTCGCGGCCTTCGACCTGTTCGTGTTGCCGAGCAAGCTGGAAGGCCTAGGGACGGCGCTGCTGGACGCCATGGCGGTGGGCCTGCCGTGCGTAGCGGCGCGCACCGGCGGCATTCCAGACATCGTGCGCGACGGGGAGAATGGCGTCCTGGTGCCGCCGCGGGCTCCGGGGCCGCTGGCCGAGGCGTTGGCGGCTCTCTGGCAAGATCCCGCCCGCCGCGAAGCCTTTGCCCAAGCCGGACCGGCGACCGTTCGCGAGCGCTTCAGCACCGGCCGCATGGTCGAGGGCACCCTCGCCGTGTACCGGCGCGTCGAATCAGCCGGTTCTTAATGATCGCACGCGCACGCGGCGGCCTTCGATGGCCAGCCGCCCCTGAGACCACAGGTCCACCGCCTCGACGATGGCGCCGTGCTCCTCGCGCAGGAGACGGGTCGAGAGGCTCGCCTCGTCGTCCGTCTCCAGAATCGGCACCGCGCGCTGCACGATGATCGGGCCCGTATCCATGCCGTCGTCCACGAAATGCACAGTGCAGCCGGTGACCTTGACGCCGTGGTCGAGGGCCTGGCGCTGGGCGTGGAGGCCGGGGAAGCTGGGCAGAAGGGAGGGGTGAATGTTGATGATGGCGCCGGGAAAGGCGGCAAGCAGGCGCTCGCCCACGATGCGCATCCAGCCGGCCAGGACGACGGCGTCGGCGCCCGCCTCGCGCAGCGCATCGACCACGGCGGCTTCATGGCCTGCGCGATCCAGGCGGTCATCGGGCGTGCGGTGGCTGCGATGATCCAGCACCAGCGTTGGGATGCCGCGCTCGCGGGCGCGTTCCAGACCCGGCGCGTCCGGGTTGTTGCTGACGACCAGGACGAACTCCGCCGCCTCGAGCTGCCCGCGCTTTTTGGCCTTGAGGAGCGCCTCAAGGTTCGATCCGCGGCCGGAAATCAGAACGCCGATTTTCATCGCGCGACCTCCTTTGGGCTCAGACGGATCACGCCGCAAATCAGCTCGCCGGTGCGGTCCTTGACCGCCGACGCTTCGCAGATGACGGTGCGCGCCCCCCCCTCGGCGGGCAGGTGCAGCAGCGCCTTCCACGGCCCCGCCTCGCCCAGCAGCGCCGCCACCATGGCGGGCGGGGGCGGCTGCGCGCCGCCGTCCATCCCCAGCAGCGAGAACGTCACGCGGTTCACCAACTCCTCGCCGGTGGCGCCGAAGAGGGCTTCCGCCGGGGGATTGAAATAGATCGAATTCGTCAGCCGATCCGTCAGGATCAACGGCTCGGCGGCCATCAACTCGGCCAGGCTGGACGCCATGCGAGCCTGCTCGCCGCAGGCCCACAACTCACTGGGAAATCGCACGAGGCAAACGCTCCGTCAGGGATTGCGCCTGACAGGGAAGGGGAAGGGGCGGGCGGGGGCAATGGGGAAAATCCTATGCCTCGCGGCAGTTCAATTTGTCCTCCATAAGAGCCAGCCGAGTAGAATTGCTTAATCGCAGTACTCATCGACATCAAAGGGGATGAGACTATCAGACGCAGGGTCATTCAGCGACGCCGAAGAAACTCTGTGAACTTTCCGAGTTTTTCCAAATGTGAATGCATCGAAAACCGGGTAAAGATAAAACCCATTCAGGTGCTTCGAGATTTCCGCATGAAAAATGCGACAGTCCAAACAGCCTTTCACGTACGAATTATAGACTTCTAGTGGATCTTCGTCATAGGAACGGCGGTAGTACAGCCCCGTTGTAAATATATTTAGCCTATCATCAGAATATACTTTCACTAGTGATTGTACCTGGGCCTTTAGTTGAATCCCTAGGTCAAACTCTACCAATTGGCCGACAAGTGCGTCGTACTCTTCATGAGCCAAACCGCCTGACACAACATTCCCATATTCGTCCGCAGCAGCTGAAACTTGCGGAGACAACCTCTCTCTCCAAATGTACAAATTCTCACCCTTGCACCAATGGTTACGGAGCAAGTCCCTGACTGCTGCGGCAAACACCGTGAAGTCCTCGATGTCAGTTTCTGCGCTCTGCAGGGTAATACCTTCTCTCATGACGGTATTGATACTCTCCGTAGCTTCGCCGACGAATGCATCATTGCTCCATCTAATGAAGGCCGAAAAACTGGGAAATTGTTCCCGATCAACTCTTGAAAAGTTGATGTTGAGCTTTTCCAAATCCATACAGACCGACTTCTGAAACCACACCTTGATCGGCAATTTGTCGCCTTCAAACTCAAGAAGTAATTCTTCTATTTGCGAATACCGTTCATTGAGGGCGTTTCTAACATCCTCATCTGCCAAGAAAGAAGAAAAGTCGTTCTCACATGCGGCATCCATTTTCCAATCTACAACCGTTGAATCGGACGCAATAGCCGCGGAATTGTAGCAAAAAACCAATCCCAATGCAAGAAATGCTGCCATCCATGGACTAGGAATTATTCTAGACAGGCTCCCCATCACTTAGTTCCCCCAATCAAAAACTTTGCCTGAGTCTGGTGCGCTCTCGCTAATTGAACCCAATATATAGGCGTCTGCCATGGAAAAGCTAAGATTAATCCTAGCCTGTGCTTCGACCGTCAAGTCGGTTGGGTCTGTGATATCGTGGGTCTTCTTGGGTTCGTGCGGGTTTTTCTGCTCTTCGTCCGATATAGCCAATGTGAAGTTTCCATCCGCGGTGTGAGTATTCCCTACGGGACTACAAGACACTTCCAAAAGTGTCCCAAAAATAAAAGTTACGCTTAGTGCTTCGTTTTCCGTAGTTACTCCGTACCCCTTGTTTTTACTTCCATTTGGCGAGGACAACTCCGCCCCAACGCTCGCGATCGCGTAACTCCCAGCAACAGCACCCTTACTTACCGTCAATGTGTATTGACAAAAAGCATTGGTATAATAGTTCGCGGTAACGTCTACAAAGCATAGGTCGTTAGCAATAGTAGATGCGGTCTTACCATAATCGAAGCCAGTAACATCTTTTCTTGGTGCGGGCGCATGGCGATAGTCGTGATTATGCAAATTATTACTCGAATCTATGCCCATGACGGCCGCAATTCGTCGCATACCTCCACGCGGAACCACATCACCATTCCTGACGTATTCATGAACCTTGATAAACACCGTCCGGGTCACTCCGACCGGGTCACCCCAACACCCGAAGTCGTAGTTTCTACAGCAAGGGTAGGCAAAGCTGACATTCACAGCAATAACTCCTGCCTCGGTAACCACTGACGGGCTGTACTGAACCGGGAGTACTGTTGGATGCTGCAACCCGTTGATACGGATGACGGATTCATCAATCTTGTCACCTACACAGAGTTCACGTTCAACACAGATTTGGTACCAATGCCAGTCGACGGTCAGTCCATTTGACGTTCCCGTACATACGTCTGGATTTGGGTTTCCCGAGTTAGCCGGACATGGTTGCGGGTCGTTCGGATCCCCATAGCAAATGCTTTCCTGGGGCAAGCAACTCGTAGGAATACTCGGATTACCTTCTCCGGCGAAGACTGAGGCCACCCCAGCAATGGCAACACCCAAGCAAAGATAACGAAATACAACACTAAATTTCATCGAGCGAAACCTCATAGGCAAACATTTTGAACATATCCGTCCGAACGCGTGAAGGCGGCACTTCGCGCTCGACCCTTCGTACCCAATAATTCACCATTTCGTCGTCGCCGATCATTCGGTAAACGCCAGCAAGCCACCACGCGGTGAAGAGTTTTTGACGATCTGCCTCCTCACCTTTCAGCGTCGCCTCGTTCCAAACCACCTGCAACTGACGGGCTGCCTCTGCGTATTTACCAGACTGGTATGCAGCGACGCCGAGATACCGAGAAGCGAAACCCCACTCGAGTTCACTAGATGTGTAGAGTTTGTCCATATGGGGCGCGAATCGGCGAATCGCGCCGACATTCTTTGTAGCAACCCAATCCTCAAACACTTCTCTGACAAAATGCTCGTAAATTGCTGTGCTAGGATTGCGCGCGGAAACTTCCTCGAGAATCCGCTTCGCCTTGCCCTTCTGCCCGCTTTCCAAGAGGAAGCAGCTTTCATAAACCCGCAGGCGGTCCGCTTGCTCGGGTTCGAGGTGGCCTTCGAGTTCGGCTTTGAGGAGGTTGAACCCGTGGCGGTCGCCCATGCCGACGCAGAGGCTGGCCATTTCGAGTTTGGCCATGGGGGCGCGCCAGTTGTTGCCGTATGCAGTCAGGAAGTCGCTGTATTCGAGCATCGCTTCCTGGGCGTTGCCGGTGCGTTTCATGCGGTCGCGGACGGCGTTGAAGGTCTCTTTGGCTTGGGCTTCGGTCTGACCGGTGCGGCCGCCGAGCCAAGTGACGCGGCTGGCGAGGGGGGATTCGGCGAGTTCCAGGGCGAAGGTGTCGGCGAAGTCGTCCTTATGCTTCACCTTGGCGCGGCGCAGGGCCTTCAGCGCCAGCTCGGGCGCGTCGGCGTGGCCGGGTTGCTTCTTGGCGAAGGACCGGGCCGTGGCGGCGAAGGGCAGGTCCTTGCCCTGGGCCCGTAGATCGTTGAGCCACCAGACGTTGAGCGAAATCCGCTCGCGGCGCTCGGCTTCGGTCAGGTCCGTTGGAGGCAGGCCGGGGCCGGTGAGGATGCCGAATTCGGCGATGTGCTCGCGGGCCTTGGCGGCGAGCGGCGAATCGGGGTACTGGGCCAGGAAGTCCTGATAGGCCAGCACCGCGCCCTCGTAATCAAAGTCCTTGGTCTTGATGTAGGCCAGCATCAGCGCGAGGTCGTCGCAGGACGGATGGGCGGGGTTTTCCGCGCAGAGGGCCTTGGCTTCTCGCTCGAAGGCTTTGTAGTCCTTCATGCTTTCCAGCGCTTTGACGGCATAGAACTGGGCCGCTTCGCGCAGGTGGGGCGGGTTCGACCGGTCGATGGCATAGACCTGGAAATTGATCCGGGCTCGCTCCCAATCCTTCTCAATCTCATAAACGCGAAGGAAGGTATGGAACTTCGTGTAGGGTTCGCGCTTGGCGATTTCGGCGTTGTAGGGCGATTCGGGATAGGCCCTGGCGAAATCGCGGTAGAGGAACTTGGCCTCGCGCCAGCGGCCGCTCTCCTCCAGCGCCCGGCCCGACAGGTAGGTCAGATCGTCGAGCGAAGGGTGGGTGGGGGCTTTCGCCTTCAGCGCTTCGACAGCGGCCAGAAAGGCGTCGTAGTCGCCGGCTTCATAGAGCGATTTGATGGAGAGGAATTCGGCATTGGGGCGCCACGGGTTCGCCGGGTTGGCTTTGGCCCAGGCGGCGAAGGCGTCGTGGGCGGCGGCGTAGTCTTTTTGCTGATGCAGCGTCAGCGCGGCTTTGTAGTCGGCCGGTGGCTCGGCTGCGCGCAGGCCGGGCGCGAGAGCCAGCCCGGCGAGCAGACAGAGGCCAAGCGGGAGGCGGCCAAGCGGGAGATGGGGATTTCCCATGGGTGGAACTCCAAAAGGTTTGATGCGGGGGCGACGCTGCGGTGTTCCAATCAGGGGACGCAAGAGGAAAATCCAGGGCAAAAAAAAAGATCGACGTTGCGAGTAAAGGAGAAGGCGATGTGTAGAAGTTGGCCAATCCTTGCTTGGCAAATGTTCGGGGGAAGTTGTATCGTTCCCACGCATGGATTCCCGGGGCAAGGAGACGATGCCGAAAATGACCGACCGATGGAAAATCCGCCCGCTGCTTGGACTGTGTCTGTTCTGCGCCGCCGTTTCTTCGAGCGCCGCGCCCGCCGCCGAGGACCAGGCGCCCGAGTCCTACATCGTCCGGTTTGCCACGGAGAGCGAGGCCGCGCCCGTGGTGCCCGAGGGCGACGGGCCGGTGGTCATTCGGGCGGAGGGGCCCGGCGAGGGCGGCGAGGCGCTTACCCGGCGCGATGTCCTGGCGGAAAAGCTGGAACGTCTGGCCGCTCGGCTGGAGGCGTTGGCGGGGAAGGAGCAGGCGGAGACGTTCGCCTACGTGGAGTTATGGCTCGATTGGCAGGACGCGTTCCGCGAGGCGGCATCGCTGGAAGAGGCGGCTGAGTCGGGCGGGAACGCCGCGCCGCGCAAGGCTCCGGCGCCGCCGAGCCGCGACCTTCTGGAGGCCTTCCTGGCGGCGAGGGAGCGGGCCGAGCGCGAGGCGGCGGCGGAGCGCGAAGCCGAACCCGCCAGGGACCCCGCGCAAATCTCGCCCTACCGGTCGCGGGCTGAAGCGGAGCGCGCCGCCCAGGGAGAACGCACGCCGACGCGCCGGGAAATCGATTTCCTGAATCAGCAGACGAATTTCCGCTACGAGCGCCTGATCGACTATTACCTGAGCACAGGCCGCGACCCGCGGGTGCTGATTCCGAATCATTATGTGGATCCGGCGGATTCAACAGACGGGCTATGACTCGGGGCTGGAAGCGCCGAGTGGAGGTCGCTTGTCTTTCTTGTTGCCCCCCCCGTCCCTCGATCCAAACAAGCTGAACTCCACAGCAAAGGTTGTCGATAATTAATGCTACCTACCATGAGGCTTTCCAGCCGCAGCGCTATCGCTGCCGCGATCTTGACGGTCGGGCTGCTCTCGATCCCAGCGGGCGATCTTGAGGCCCAATGCACAATGAGTGGAAACCCATCCGGGGAAGCGCAATGCGGTTGCGGCGGACTTGTGCCTCCCACTTGCCGTCAAGACTCCTCCCTGACTTACGATTGGGAATGTAACTCCACGCCTGGGCAGAATTGTCCCTGTGGCGAATCCTGCCAACTCGAAGGGGACGACCTCGGTGTGATTGCGATCGAACCGATCTGCTCTGGCAACATCTGCATCACCAACTGCGGCACCCATGGAACAAGAAGCGTCACAGGGCCGGTCGGCGTTTGCGGCTGCTTCTAAAACCACCACCCGACTTCCAGGAATCAATGGCCTTTCCCATGACAGCATTTTCTCGCGGAAGAGTATTCTTCCCGACGGCACTTCTGATCGCCTGCTGGTTTATCCACCCTTCTTCGATGGGTTGGTGCGCGTCGATTAGTTTGGCCGAATGTTCGTCGATCTTGCAGAAAAATTCGAACGAAATTCGCTCCGGCCGCGTTGTTTACCAATTCTTGAAAGAGGACCATCGTGACATCGGCGCGATTGTTGAGGATCGCAGAGAATATGTGGAAAAGGCCTATGAGGACGCCAAGCGGGTAGCTCAGGCAAATCCAGACCGCTCTGTTCCCGCACTCGCGATGTGGGAGAGTGCATTGAGCGATCTCACCTCCTGGTCGGAAGCGCATCGTGTCCTCAACGGGTTCTCGGGAGAACAAATCCTGACGTTTGATCTCCGGGAAAACCGTTTTCGGCTCGACAGGAAACAGGATCGAGCGCTCGAGGAAATCATTTCCGAAACCCATCCCTTTTTCTCACACGTGAAGAATAACTTCGTTCACGACGAAACGGAGATCTATGACGGGGGTGAGAAAACCCAGTGGGACAGGTCTCGCAACAAGGTGGTGATGTTCTCATCGCCATTCGATTTTTCCCAGGAACTCGCCTATTTGACAGCTCGCCCCAAACCCGCTCATGTCCTGGTGGGCGATACGAGTATCAGCGATGCTGTCGGTGAAAACGGAAATCCAATTTTGAGATTGTCTCGTCAACAAGAACCCTATACCGTTACAACGGACCTAAGCGTTCGCCACGGTTTTCTCTTATCCCGCAGCGTTGCCACCTACCAAGGCGTCGTTGTCGAGATGGTTGATGTCAAAGACTACAGAAAACTCGATGGCTATTGGCTGCCGACGCAGGTCGATGTTGTCGGTTTCGACATGGAGGGCGGAGTACGATCCGTGCAATCGTATCGGCCTGTTTCGATCGAACTTAATGCCGCCTTTTCCGACGAACACGCTTTTGAAATTTCGCCCGATCCTTTCGCGCGTGTCAGCGATTTCGTCCGGGATGTTCATTTTTCCGGTCTCCCCCAGGACCCCTTGTCGGCTGATGATGTCGCTTTGCTGAGCGTCGGACGAACCCAAGAATGGAACGATGAAGAAAGTCCGGAACCGGGTGGTATCGCCTCGGCGACGCGCACTGGACTTTCCGCCGACTCCTTGCCCACGCCTGCCGATCTTCTCCCAACCGAAGCGCCCGTTCCCACCCAGCGGTTGCGCCTCGGATTACCTCTGGGAATCGGCGCGGCTGCATTGGCACTCACCTTTCTTTTTGCCCTCAGGCGGCGTGGCTAACCGATGGTCTTATCATATTTGAAATTTTTACTTACGGTCTTGACGGCAGTTTTGCTTACGAGCAGGCCAGTCTTCGGCGACGGAGTGCGGCTTCACTCGTCCGACAGCGTACACTCCAACGTCTTTCCCGGCGAAATCATCGACGACGTGGTCCATGTGGTAAATGAGACAGATCAGGCCGTTACACTTGTGTCGATACAAATTTCCTGCCAATGTTCGACTTCGACCCAGAATCTTCCCGCCGTTATCGAGCCTGGAACATCTTTGGAAATTCCTCTTGTGATCGATACCACAGGACGGAGGGGGTCGTTCGGGACCGGTGCATTCCTGCGGTTCGCCGACTCGCTAGAATTGCACTACGGCGTTCAAGTCGGCTTGGTCCAACTTTTTCACCCACCCTTCCTTTGGTTCCACATGACCGACGGCGAGTTTAGAGAGGCTAGCAAATCCACAATCCTCACGCTTCCCCGGGAATTGGACGTGGACCATAAGCGCTTTCAGATTCAAGCTGCGGCGCGACAGAAGGAGGGATTTAGGGTTGAATTTATGGATGTTGGACTCGCCCGAGACTCGCGCCAATATGAAGTCACCGTCACTCCGGATTTCATGCCGGAATCCAAGACTCAAACCGCCATCACTATTCCCCTGACGGGAGAGCAAGAAGCTGTTCTCCCCATCGGATTTAAATCGGCAGACAAGTTTGACATCGATCCCGACACACTCTCCTTCGGTACCATCATAAAGGGCGACAAGTCTGAGAAAAGGAGCGTGCGGGTTGAAGCTGTCGACACCTCCCAGGCTGTCATCGTCAGCAAAACTTCCTTCCCCTTCGGCACATTCGGCAACTTCTTGCCCTCAACGTCTGGAGCGGTGATAAATGTTACATTGGATTCCTCGCATGTCTCGCCCGGTTCTTACCACGACTTGCTGACCGTCGAGTTCACAACGGGCGAGACCTTGGAAATTCCCGTCGAAGCCTTTGTCGTCCGAACTCGTTCAGATACGAAGTAGGCGCTCTTTCCCTCCTTTTTCGCCCCCCTTGTGACGACGGCACCAAGGATTAGCCAGCGGCCGAATCGCGTGCCGCGACAATAACGCTTGTTTTCCCTCCGCCGCGGGCTTATACAAAGGCAGCTTTAGCTCAAAAGAAATGGACTGGAGATGTCCGTGATGCCGGGATTGCGTTCGCTGCCGCTCGTTTGCTCGCTTCTGATTCTGGTGGCGTCTTGCGCGTCGCGGGGATCGTCGCCAGGGCCCGCGCCCACGGCGGCCGGCCCGCAGCGAACGGTCGAGCGCCAGGCCCCGCAGCGGCCCTCGGCGACCGTGCGGAAACCCGCCGGCAAGGCATCGCCGCCCCAGACGGAACCCATTCGCATAACCGCCGACGCGGCCGAGGCGGCGCCGGCTCGCGAGAATCCAATCCGCCTGGACGATGCCTCGCTCAGTGGCGAAGACACCGGCGGCGATGTGCTGCGCCTGGACGACGCCGACCTGGTGGAGTCGGCGGCGGAAACGGCCCGAATTCTGGTCGAGATGCTCAACAACGAGGCGGTGGCGCTGGAGGCGCTTGCCAAGGCGTCCACCAAGTCGAACGAGTATGTGGGCGGGTGGCTGGTCTGGAACGAGAAGGCGGCGCAGGTGAGCGAGGCTTATCAAGACCACGCAGTGATCGGTGAGTTGGCGGAGATACCTCCCGCGCCGCCCCAAGACTTCATCGATTATTACTTGATTTCGACCAGCCCGCCAAAGCGTACCTCGACCTCCTGGACGAGCTACGATGACTACGAACGCCGGCAGAAGTACCGCAGCGGCATCCCCTCGAACCAAGGCAACCGCTCCTCGCGCATGGAGTGGCAGGACAAGGCCCGGAAGAACTGGGATTCGCGCTCCTTCCGCTACGACCGCCCCTACTATCGGTCGGGTATTTACGTGCGCACTTCGCCGACAACTCCGCGCGGCGGTTCCATGGCGCAATAGGATGCTCTCCCGACTCTAGGGGCGTTACACGGTTGGATAGACTGTCTTTACGTATCACCTATCCCTGCCCCACGGTCCGGCCGCCGGTGAGAAACCGCTTGCCATGATCTGGCAATCGTTCCTCTTGGATTCTGTCCCCACATTTCCCGTGCTGTGAGAGCGCCTCCACGCTGAGCCGCTGAGCCCGCGATTTGTCGCAGACGAATTCTCTTCTTCCCGGTGATCGACCATGTCTATATTGTCTCCCAATCTTCCCCATCGCTTGCCTTTTTGCGCCGGAGTCGCGCTCATCCTCATGGGGGCGACGGCCGCTCCGGCGGCACTCTTTACCGTAACGAGCGACGCGGATGCGGGGGCTGGCACACTGAGGGAAGCCATCGCTTTGGCCAATAGCAACGCGGGTCCGGATATGATCGAGTTCGACGGTTCCGTGACGCAGATCGTTCTCGAATCGGCGCTTCAGGTTATTAACGAGCAACTGAGAATCGATGGGTCGGTGAACGCCAGTCACGTTCTTGTGGATGGAGACACCTTTGACATCGGGTCCCCCATTTTCGACTTCAATAGTTCGGCGGACAATTCCGAACTCTACGGTATGGACCTCCTGGGTTCGTCCAGTTCTGGTCTCAGCATGACCGGCGACAACAACATCATCGGTGCGCCCGGCAAAGGGAACATCATCCGTAACGCGGGCGTTCGCGGACTCTCCATCTCCGGCGGCACCGGCACGATCATCCAATCGAACATTTTTGGGCTGGAGAGCGACGGCTCGACCGTGGACGGCAATTTCAATGCGCTCGCGATTTTCGGCGGTTCGAATTTCACGATCGGCGGAGCCGATCCGTCGGAACGCAATGTCTTCGCCAGTTCGACCAATTCCAGCCAAGGTCACGGGATTCTCCTGTCAGGGGGGTCGGACATCCTGATCGAGGGGAACTACATCGGAACGGATGCGACCGGGCTCCTGGATCGGGGGAACGCGGTCTCTGGCGTTTCCATCTCCGGTGCGGTAACCAGTGTCACACTACGCGGCAACGTCATTTCCGGCAACGCGGAGAACGGCCTCGTCAGCGCCGGTGACAACGTTCAGGTCGTCGGCAACATCATTGGTCTGGGGGCGGACGGATCGACGGTGATCGCCAACGGAGCCGAGGGCATCGATTCGAATTCGCTGGCGAACGGGCTGGTCATCGGCGGCCCGTCCGCGGCCGATCGCAATGTGGTCTCGGGTAACGCGGGGACTGGCGTCCGGGTGGATAGCCCGAGCGCCACGGTCCAGGGCAACTTCATCGGGACGGATGCCACGGGCACCCTGGCCCGGCCAAACAGCCCCTACGGCCTCTACATCGGCGGCACGAACGTTCTCCTGCGGGACAACCTGATCTCGGGCAACGCGGGCGATGGCGTCGCGTTAGCCGGGTCCGGTGCTCAAATCCATGGCAACTGGTTCGGGCTCGCCTCCGATGGGACCACCATGCTGGCGAACGGTTCGGATGGGATCGATCTGGTTTCCTTCGTGACGTCCGCCACCATCGGCACCGGCGCCCCCGCCGACCGCAACGTGTTCGGCGCCAACGGAGGCCATGGTATCGAGAACGACGCCGATAACGTCGTGGTTCAAGGCAACTACATCGGAACAGACATCACGGGTCTTGTGGACGCGACGGCTGGCACTCGCGGGATCCGTTCGAGCGGCGACAATGTCACCATCCGCGACAACGTGGTCGGCGGGTTCTCCCTTCTCGGTATCGAGGTCACCGGAAACAGCTCGCAAATCCACGGCAACCTGATTGGCCTGGGCGCGGACGGATCGACCGTTCTCGCCAACGGATTCTACGGGATACTTGTCGCCGCCTCCGCTTCCGGAACGATCATCGGTTCGGCCTCCGCGGCGGACCGCAACGTCATCTCGGGCAACAACCAGCACGGTCTCCTCAATCAGGGCCCGTCCACGGTCATCTCCGGAAACTTCATCGGCACCGACATCACCGGAAACCTGGACCGAGGCAATGGCCTGGCGGGTGTCCGCGTCAATAGCACCGCCACCACCTCCACCATCACCGGCAACGCGATCGCGGCCAACGGCGGCGCCGGCGTCGAAATCGACTCGAGCCCCGGCGCCATCGCCTCGAACAACGTCTTCGGCTCGAACGAAGCCACCACCGCCACGTTGCCCAATGGCGGCAGCGCCCTCGCCGTCTCCGGCAGCACCAGCGTTTCTCTCAACACCTTCGTCCACAGCACCGAAGACCACATCCTGATCGACTCCGGCGCGGCGGGCGTCGCAATCGGCCAGAATGTCTTCAGCGCCAACTGCCGCTTTCCCATCAGCTTCGCCGGGGCGCTTGTCGCCAACGATGCCCTGGATGTGGACACGGGGCCGAACAACCAGCAAAACCACCCGGCCATCGATCCCGCGGACGACGCCGCCGTGGTCCTTAGCGGCACCCTGGTCTCGACCGCCAGCACCACCCACACGATTTACCTCTACTCCAGCGCCGCCGCCCATTCCTCGGGCAACGGCCCGGGCGAGGGTTTCCTCGGTTCCACCACTGCTATCACGGATCCCGCTGGCGACGCCACTTGGTCGGTTTCGGCTGGGCCGGTGGCGGCGGGGCGGGTTTTGTCAGCCTATGCGGTGGCCGAGAACGGCGACAGCAGCCATTTCTCGCCCGCCGTCGCGGTGCAGGTCTTCACGGCGATCAAGGATTGGAGCCATCTGGAATAGGGGCGGAGATTCTCAAGTCCCTACAATTTTCAAATCGCTACAATTTTTCGTTGTCCCGTCCGCCCGCCCTGCCGTTTCGTGCCGCCCGAGACCACACACCCGGATCGGAAGAGGGCACCGCCTGTGATGAAGGAACCCATCGTCTCTGTCGCTGGCCTGCGAGGCATCGTCGGCGAGAGCTTTACGGAAGAAATCATCATCCCCTACGTTTGCGCGTTCGCGGATTTGCTTGAGACGAAGACCGTTGTCGTCGGCGGGGATAGCCGCCCCTCGCGGTCCTGGGCCCAGCCCGCCGTCGAGTCCGCCCTGCGCGCCCGCGGCGTCGATGTCATCAGCATCGGCCTCGCCCCCACGCCGACCCACGGCATGATGGTGCGCCGCTTCGCCGCGGGGGGTGCCATCGCCATCACCGCCAGCCACAACCCGATCCCCTGGAACGGGCTGAAGTTCTTTCACGAGGGCGGCGAGTTCCTGACCCCCGATCATCACACGCGCCTGCACCACTCCATGGAGCACCCCGCCGCCACGCCCCACCGGATCGGCACGCGGACGGTTCAGGAAGACGCCCTCGATTTTCATCTGAAGACCCTGATGGACGTGCTGCCGCCGAAGTCCGGCGCCCGGCCCCTGAAGGTCGTCATCGATTGCTGCAATGGCGCGTCGTCGGTCCTGGCGCCCCGCGTGGCGGAAGCCTATGGCGCCACCGCCGAGCCTTTCTGGAACGACCCCAATCAGGTCTTCCCCCGCGAAGCCGAACCCCTGCCCCACAACCTGGTCGAACTGTCGGCCCGCGTGTTGGCCAGCGGCGCGGACTTTGGCGCCGCCATCGACCCGGACGCGGACCGCATCGCCTTCGTGGACGAGACAGGCCGCGCCATCGGCGAAGAACGCTCGCTCGTTCTCGGCATCGACGCCTACTTGAAAATGTCGGGCGAGAAAACCCCCGTGGCCGTCAACCTCTCCACCAGCCAGGCCATCGACGCCCTCGGCCGCCGCGAAGGCTTCGACGTCCACCGCACCAAAATCGGCGAGGCCCACGTGCTAGCCGGTCTGCGTCAGGTCCACGCCAAAATCGGCGGCGAAGGCAACGGCGGCGTGATCCTCCCCTCGGTGCACCCAGGCCGCGACGCGGCGACCGCTCTCGCCCTGATTCTGCTTGGCTTGCAGGAGCGCGGTGGAACCCTCTCGGAATGGAACGGCACCATCCCGGATTACGCCCTGGTCAAAGACAAGGTCGAGCGCGGCAACATCAGCGTGGAAGAAAGCATCGCCCGCGCCCGCACCGAATTCGCCGACGCCGACCACGCCGACGACACCGATGGCATCAAGTTCCTCCTGAGCGGCGAGCGCTGGGTTCACCTGCGCCCCAGCGGCACCGAGCCCATCCTGCGCATCTTCGCCGAAGCCCCCGACGCGGCCGCCGCGAAGGCCCTCGTCCTGCGCGCGCACAAGGCCTTGGCTTGATGTCGGTCGTCTGGCTGAACGGCGGCCCCCTCTGTGTAGCACAGACTCTCCAGTCTGTGCTTCCGGTGCTTCCGGCCTTGGGGACACAGGCAAGAGTGCCTGTGCTACATTTGGGTCCGGTGCCGATCCGAAGAGCGTCGAATGGAGCACGGGCGTCCCGCCCGTGTCCCACCACGCCGAGCCCTCGCCAGTTGCTTTCGCCAAGGGCGGCTCTTGAAGGCCGCGATGTCCAGCACGCCTCTCTCGCCGAAAAAACGCCGCCGATCACGGGCGGGACGCCCGTGCTACTTTTTTAATGTCCCGTCTTCTCGTTTACGGCGTCGGCCCCCGGCCCCATCCCGGAGCGACCAAAATCCACGCCCCGGGCCTGCGCCTCCAAACCATCGCGCAGGCGCTCGCGGAGGACGGCCACGAGGTCACCATCATCGAGCACACGTTCGGCAACGCCGCCGACGCCCCGCCCGTGCCGCCTCCGCCGGGGGTCGAGCGGGCCATCGCCCTCGCGCCCATTGGCCAGTCCGCCCTTGGCAAGCAATGGTACGGCGAAATCAACGACCGTCCCTATGACGGCGTCGTGGCGCTGACGGATTTGGCGGAGTGGCTCGCCGCGATGCTCTGGACGAAAGACACGCCCCTCTTCGTCGACTACTTCGGCCATCCCATGGCCGAGCGCCAGATGCAGGCCCATACCGGCGACAACGACGCCGCGCTGCTGGGGATGTGGCGGAACGTGCTGCCGGTGCTGCTGAGGTCCGATGCGTTCGGAGTTTGCTCGCGGGCGCAGCGCTTGGCTCTCATTGGCGAGCTGGGCGCCGCCGGGAGGTTGAATCGCCACACGACCGGCTACGAATTCGCCCACGTCCTGAGGCCCGCGCTGCCGTTTTCCGAGCCTTGGACCCACAGCACCCCCGGCCAGCCCTACCTGCGCGGCCCCGTCGTGCCGCCCGGCGCGCGGGTGATCCTTTCCACCGGCGGGTTCAACACGTGGCTTGACGAGAAAACGCTCTTCGAAGCCACCGACCATGTCCTCGCCGACGACCCGGACGCGCACTTCGTGGCCACCGGCGGCGCCATCAGCGGCCACGTCGAGAGCGTCTATCATCGCTTTGAGGAGCGCGTCGCCGCCTCGCCCCATCGCGAGCGCTATCATCTGCTGGGCTGGGTGCCGCACGAGCGATTCGTGGACGCCTGTCTGGAAGCGGACCTCGGCGTCACCTGTGACGTGCCCACGCTGGAGGGCGAATTCGGGTGCCGCAATCGGCTGTTTGGCTGGTTGTGGGCGGGGATGCGGGCTGTCGCGGCGGATTTCAGCGAACTGACCCAGGATATGGCGGCCCAAGGCCTGATCACGACCGCCGCTCCCCAGAAACCCAAAGCCCTGGCCGCCGCCATGCGGCGCGACCTGGCTCGCGGGCGGCTCGATCGGGCGGCCGCGGCCCAGCGCCGCCAGACGCTCGTGGGGCACTTCTCGCCCGCGAAGTGCTATGAGCCGCTCTTGCGCTGGGCCCGCGATCCGAAGAAAGCGCCCGACCTGCGCGACGGCGCCCCGGCGGACAATCCGCTGGCCCGCGCCCAGCACGCCTACTGGATTCAACACGGCGAGGCCAACGCGTTGCCGGAATTCCTCGACCGCGTCGAAGGGAGCCGGCTGCTCCGCTGGTGGATGAAACGCAACCCGGACGCCGCCCGCCTCTTTCGCCGATTGCGCGCCCGCGATCATTCGTGACAAAGAGCGGTCGCCATGATTTCCCGCCGCGACCGCCTGCCCCTGCTCGTCTTGACGATCCTGCCGATCGTCTGGTTTTTCCCGCTGCTCACCGGGAAGTTACCGGATTTCATGGATACGGTAACGCAGCTCTATCCGTATCGTCTCGCCGTGGCGCGCCAACTTCATCATGGCACCCTTCCCCTTTGGCTGCCCAACATCTTCAGCGGCATGCCCCTCGCAGCCAATCCGCAGGTCGCGGCGTGGTATCCGCCGAACCTCATTTTCTACCTGCTACCCAATCCCATCGGGAATGGGATTATTTGCATCCTGCACTATTGGATCGCCGGCATGGGGGCTTATGCCTATGCGCGCCAACAACGATGCGTCCCCGCCGCAAGCCTCTTCGCGGGGATCGCCTTCGCCTTTGGCAGCTTCCTTATCAGCCGAATCGCCCTGACTCCCCATCTCTACACAGCGGCATGGATGCCGTGGATGTTCCTCGCCATCGAGCGCGCCGTCGCTGCCCACAGTGGATTGCGCCCCAATCGCGCGACCCTCGCCGTCGCGGTCCTGTTCGCGATGCAGGTGCTCGCCGGGTCCCCCCAGATCGGATACTACACGGCGATGGCGTTGCCGATTTACTGGATCGGGCGGGCGGCCTCGTTGCGGGGCGTGCGAGGTGTTGCGGAAGCCTTCGCCCAAGGCTTCGCCGCTGCCGTTCTCGCCGGATTGCTGGCGGGGATTCAGTTGGTGCCGTCCCTCGAATTCCTCGCCGCCACGGAACGCGGCGCCATCGACATTGGCAAGCTCCAGGGCCAGGGGCTCAACGGCCCCTTCCTGTGGAAGGCCCTCGTCGGTGGCACCGGCAATCCGATCGAGGACACGGACTCCATCTACGCCATTGGGCTGGGGCTTTTCGCCCTGATTCCATTGGGATTGCTGCGCCGGCGCCATCGGCCGGTGGCGTTGCCGCTGCTGGCCATCGGGGGGCTCGGGTATCTGCTGGCGATGGGGCCGCTGGTGCCGCTGTGGGCCAAGGTGCTGCCGCTCTATGGCAGCTTCCACGCGCCGCGCCGGGCCCTCGTGCTGTGGGCCGTGGCGGGGCCGCTGGTGGCGGCTATGGGGGCGCAGAGACTCCTACTCCTCGCCCGCAGGCACCGCCTGCCGCGCTTCGCCGCGCCCGCCGCGCTGGCGCTGCTCCTGATCCCGACGGCGTGGATGCTGCCCCGGCTTGAGCGCGAGTTCACGGACACGAGTCGCTTCAAGCCCCCGGCCAAGCTCCTCGCTACCCTCGGGACGGATCGCTATCTGACCATCGATCCCTCGTTGAATTACAGTTACGCCTCGCGTGCGCCGGAATACGGCCATTCCTTGATGCCGGACCTCGCGGCCTGGCACGACACCCACGACGTCCAGGGCTACGACCCTTTGGTCCTGGAACGCTACGGCATCGCGCGACGCCTGGCCTCGGCGCGGTCGGGGGTTTTCTACCCGAGCCACGGGGCCTTCTTCACCGATCCAGGGTCGCCGATTCTGCGGCTGATGCACGCGCAGTACCTGATCGGGCGGTGGGATTTGTTCGACCCGGGCCGCGTCATTCCCGGCGCCTCCATCGACCGCGAAGCCCTCGCCGGCCAGCTTAACCTCCTCATCGACCACCCCAAGTGGCCCCTCTGGCGTTACCGCGACGACCGCCCGCTGGCCTGGGCGGTGCAGCGCGCTGTCGAGGTCTCGACCCCCGAGCAAGCCATCCCCACCGCCGCCGCCCAGCCCGACCCGTACCGCGTCGCCTTTGTCGAACAGCCCCTCGCCCTCGCGCCCCAGGCCTCGCCGCCGGAGGTGGCCGCCGCCTGGGACGACGCCCGCACGGTCGCCGTGCGACTGCAGGAACCCGCCCGGCAGGAAACGCTCGTTTGCATCGCGGTGAGTTGGATGAAGGGCTGGACCGCCACCGGCGGCGATTCCGGCGAACCGCTGTCCGTCCTGCCCGCGAACGGTTTCCTGGCCGGCGTCCTCGTGCCGCCGGGAGAGTCCGGCTTCGTCCTGCGCTACGCCCCCGCGTCGTTCTGGCGGGGGGCGATGCTGAGCCTGGCGGGTTTGATCCTGCTCGTCGCATTGTGGGCCAAAGGAAACACAAGCGAACAAGGTAGCGCGTGCTACACAGAGCGAACGGCCCGTAACGTGGGCCTTTTCCTGGAAGCGTTCTCACTCCTGTGGCTGGCGCGGATGGGGCTTTGGGTCTTGCCGTTCCGGGTGATTCGGCGGCGATGGCTAACCTCAGTGCCCTCAACGCCCGAACCGGCTACCGAAGACACTGTCCGCCACATTCGCCGCGTGCGCAAAGCCCTCGCCCTGGCCGGCCGAGCCGTGCCCCGGGCCGATTGCCTGCCGCGGGCTCTGGTGGCCCATCGGCTTCTGGCGCGGCGGGGCATCGCGACGGAATTGCATCTGGGCGCGCGCCACGGCACCGCCGGGTTCGAAGCCCACGCGTGGCTGGAGTGGCGCGGGCAGGTCGTTGTCGGCGGCGACTTCGCGCCGGGCGACCCCGCGGCTTTCCAGCCCTTCGAACCTCTGCCGGAGGACCCCGGGAAATGAGCGCAGGCCTTTACCATTACTCCGCTTACGGTCTGCGAATCGCGTCCGAATTCGAGCTGCCGGTGCGGAGCACGGAGGCGTCCGGCGGGGCCCCGGATCTGCGCCTGGTCAGCGGCTGCGCTCCCGCCGGCATTCCCCTCGCCGAGGGCCACATCACGCCCCGGGGCGACGTTCACGAGGTGACTTTCGGCTCGGTCCACGCCGGGCGCTTCGTGATCCGCGGGGGATGCGAAATCGTGGTCGATGGCGCTTCGGGCGAAACCGCCTTGGGCGTCGTACGCGCCTTTCTCCTGGGCGCCGCGATGGGCATCGCCTTGTGGCAGAGGGGCTTCCTGGTCCTGCACGGCAGCGCCCTCGCGACGCCGGAAGGAGCCCGCGTCTTTCTCGGCGGGCGGGGGGCGGGAAAAAGCACGCTGGCCGCTGCCGCCGTGGCCGACGGCCGCGCCACGCTGCTCAGCGACGACATCGTCGCAATCCAGCAGGGACCGGCCGGTCCCTGCGTTCTGCCCGGCTTTCCCGTGAACAAACTCGATCCGTCGGCCCTGGCGGCGCTAGCCGTGGAGGCCGACGACGATCAGACGCCCCTCGTCCACAGCAAGGCCCGCAAGCGCCTCTACGCGCCGCCGGGCGCCTCCTCGCCGCAGGAGGCGGTGCCGCTGTTCCAGATCATGCTCCTCGAATTTGGAGGCGCCGCCGAAGGGAGCCTTGAGCACCTCGGTCACGCCGAGGCCAACCGGGAACTTCTGGTGCAGACCTATCATCATCTGCGGCCGTTGATCGAGGCGTCGCCGGAAACGCGACGGGCGAATTTCGTGGCATGCAGCGACCTTTCGCAATTGATACCCGTTTCTCGTTTGCGCCGCGCCAGCGATCTCGCTTCGCTCTCACGCACCGTGGGGCTTGCGCTCGCTGGTCCCTAAGCCGCACATTGCGGGACTGGAGAATCAAATCCCGAATTGACAGCAAGGCTCGGCCAATCGAGCCTAGAGTTTGGGTGGATAGTAAAATGTCATCTTTAAAGCGGGCCGAGCAGCTTCGCCAGGCCATCCACAATTACTTCCGCGAATTCGGCCCCGAGACGGCCGAGGAAATCTACGCCCAACTCCTCAAGCCAGGTGGCATGGGGCGTTTGCTGGGCAAGCTTTCCCTCTCCGATCCGGGAGACAGCGCCCAGCAGTACGAGGCCATCTACCACTATCTGAAGCGCCAGGGTTCGGCGGCGTTCCTGCGCCAGCTTGGTGGTTCGGCGGCGGAGGAAGGCCCGCGAGGGCTGCTGCCCCTGGATTCGGCCGAGGCCCAGAACCACAAGACCGCGCCTCGCTCGACCGTCCGCGAATACATGCGGCTGGCCAAGTCCCGCGCCGAGCAATCGCGTAGCGGCCGCAGTTCCACCGGCTTCGACAAGACACCGTCGCACAGCACCGGCCGGGCCCAGCAACCGCCGGCGGATCATCCGGGCGAGCAGCAGGCCTTCCTGCAGCACGACGACAAGACCGAACTGGTGGACCGCCGAGTCCTGGAGAACGACTTGGCGCAAACGCGGCCCGAGGCCATGGAGGAAACCCCGAGTCGGATGAAAACCATGGAGCGGGTCTCGATTCGCGACAGCGTGGCCAAGTTGCGCCGCCTGGACAGTCCGGGCAATCGCGACACCTCGACCGGCTCGGCGGCGGGCGCTCCCACTTCTCCGCCCCGCGAGTTGCGCGCCCCCACCCCCCAACCGGTGCTCCGGCCCTCCGACGCCGTCCTGGAAGCCACGCCCCAGCCCGCCCCTAAATCTCCGCCCCCCGCCGAACCCGCCGCCAGGAACGAACCCGCTCCCTCCGCGACGCCCCAGCCCGCACCCATGGCGACTCCGGCGGACAAGAAGTTGCCGCCCGGCACCTTGCCCGACGGCTCATGGGACGGTGTCACGGAACGGCGCTCCGGCGCCGACCGGCGATCGGGTACGGACCGCCGCCAGCAGGTCGACGTAGTCTATCAGAACCGGCGCTACGGCGGCGACCGGCGTTCGAAGAAGGAGCGGCGCCACAACTGGCCCCCCCGCGAGTGGCCCATCCCCGGTCTGAAAAAGCCGGGTGAGGATTAGCAGCGGTCTGTTCTTCGGAGGCTGGAGTCGCAGGGCAGGAAGCGCCGCGCAGGCACTTTGGCGCGGTGGCTCGCCTTGACCGGCCCGCCCTTTGCTGTAGCATGGGGGCTATGAAGTTGGACCGCCGACCGCCATTTTCCCCCCAGCGTCTTCTGACCTCCTTGGCCAGTTTCATATTTCTCTGCGCTGTGGTGGCAGGCGGTGTCCCGTACTGTCCCTGTGGGATCGCGTGTCTGCACGGGGATGGCGGCGGCGCGAAGGTTGCCAGCGAAGCGCCGGCGATGGAGAGTCACGGATGCTGTTCCCCCGAGCGTCAGGATGACACGCCCGGTTCGCCTCACGGGTCCGGTGGGACCAACGAAAAAGACGATGGCTGCCCCTGTCCGGTGGAAATCGGCGCGGCGGACGATCTGCCGGCCGGTGCGGTGCCCACCATGGCGGGTTGCGTCGCATTCGAGGCGCAGACTCTGGCTCCGGTGCCGGGGGTTGCGGTGGTGTTGCCAAGGGCGGAGCTGGCCGAGAAGCCCCGTTGTCAACCGGCGCGCGGCAGCCCTTGCCCCGGGCGGGCGACCCACGCTTTGAATTCCGTTTACCTCATCTGATCCCGATCGGGGCTGGGACCGTTGTGTCCCGGCCAGCGAAGGTGGCTTTGTCACCGGCCTCGCCCGTCCTTGCAGGGCGGCGTCGGTCCTCGCTCGAACGATCGGGATTTCCGTATGAAGTTTTTTCAACTCCTGGCCCTGTGTGGGCTGACTTCGGGGCTGGTGGCCTGTGCGGCCCAGCAGCCCCCCGCGATTCCAGAACGGACGGCACTTCGTCCCCCGGTGGCAAAAAAGACCGTGCCGCGGGACGGCGGCGCCGCGGCGGCGCGGCTGTCTCCGACGACGGGTACGCTGACGCTGGAGGCCGCCATCGAGACGGCGCTGCTGAGCAATCCGAGCCTGCGGGCGGACTTCGCGGCGTTCGAGGCGGCGGCGCTGGAGGTGCCGCAGGCGTCGTCGCTGATGGACCCGAGAGTGACCTATACCCAGTTCGTCGACGGCGTGCAGACCCGGGTGGGCGAGCAGCAGTTCGTTGCAGGCGTCAGCCAGATGTTCCCGTGGTTTGGCAAGTTGCGGCTGCAGGGCGATGTGGCGCGCAGCGACGCGATGCAGGCGCTCGAAAGCTACCGGGCGCGGATGCTGGATGTGCGGGCTCAGGTGCGGCGGGCGTGGTACCGGCTGGCACACGAGCAGGCGGCGCTGGCGCTGGCGGAGGAAGACAAGCGGGCCATCGAGCAGACGCTCGAGGCGGCGGCGGCACTCTATGGGGCGGGTCAGCGGGGACGGGGGGCGTTGCTTCAGTCGCAGACCGAACTGGCGCGCATCGAGAACGAACTGACCGGCTATCCGGCGCGGATCGCTGCGTTGAGGCAGGAACTGGCCCGGCTGCTCTTTGTCGAGGATTTGGGCGGGGTGCCGGCGCTGGATGAGGCGGAGGCGGCCGTGATGGCCGTGGCGGAGGCGGAGGTTCTGATCGCCGAAGCGGTCGCCCTGCGGCCCGAAATCGAGCGCTTCCGCCTCGCTGAAGAGCAGGCGGAACTGCGTCACGAACTGGCGCTCAAGGACGACTATCCGGACTTTACAGTGGGGTTGAATTATATCGGCGTGGGGGACCGGCCCGACAATCCGATGGGGGCGATGGCGCCGCCCGACGAAGGCGACGACGCTTGGGGCGTTTCGCTGGGGCTGAACATCCCGATCCCGAACGCGCGGCGCCGGGCGGCGAAGGATCAGGCTCTGCGCCAGCGGGAAGCGGCCGAATGGCGGCGCATCGCCGCGGAGTCGGAGATCGAGGAAGAGGTGCGCACTCTGCTGCCGCGCCTGGAAACGCTGGCTCGGCAACGCGACGTGCTGAGGGGCAGCCTGCTGCCTCTCGTGCAGGAAGCCTACGCCACGAACGAGGCGGCATATACCTCAGGCCAGGCCACGTTCCTCGACTTACTGAACGCGCAGCGGACCCTGATCGCCGTGCGGCGCGATCTGCTTCGCACCCGTCTCGACACCCTCTTGACCCTCGCCGACCTCGAACGAGCGGTCGGCGGCTCCCTCGCGAAGGAGGAGCTACGATGAAATCCCTTCTGTCCCTTTTGAAGAAACTCGCGTCGGGGGCCGTGCAACTGGCCGTGGTGGCGGGATTCTTTCTGACGGCTCTCGTGGCCTACAACCTGGGGGCCGGTTCGCGCAGCGCCCCTGCTGGGGAAGCTCGGGCCGGAGCGGCGAGTTCGCCCGCGTCGCGGCCAGCTTCCCGGCCCGCGACGGCCCATCCGGCCGACCTGGATGGTGACGGGGTTTTCTATACCTGCTCGATGCATCCTCAGATTCAGCAGGATGAACCGGGCGATTGTCCGATTTGCGGGATGGATCTGGTAGCGGTGGAGGTCGAGGGCGAGCTTCCACCGGCCGCGGGCGATCACGCTGGCCACGCCGCTATACCTGAGCCGGAGTTGCTGGGCTATGCGTGCGCGATGAATTGTGTGCCGCCGCTGGAGGAGGAGGGGGATTGCCCGATTTGCGGGATGGAAATGCAGCCGGTTTTCGAGGACATGGGCGGGGCCGATTCGATGGCGGAAGGCGATCCGGCGCGTCGGCTGTCGATGTCGCGCGAGGCGCGGGCGCTGGCCTCGATTCAGACATCCCCGGTGGTCCGCTATGTGCCGCGCAAGACCATCCGTCTGGTGGGTGAATTGGCGGTGAGCGAAGACCGCTTGGCCCACATCAGCGCGGACGCCGGTGGGCGGATCGATGAGCTGGCGGCGGATTACGAAGGCGACGTGGTGCAGCAGGGCGAGGAGTTGGTGCTGCTTTACAGCCCGGAGTTGCTGGCGGTGCAGCGGGAGTTCTTGCAGGCGAAGGCGGCGGTGGACCGGTTGCCGGGGGGGACCCTGGAAACGGTGCGGCGAGCGAGCGAAAGTGCCGTGGAGGCGGCGCGGGAGCGGTTGAGGCTGGCGGGGCTCTCGGCCGGGCAAATCGATGCCATCGCGGCGTCCGGCGAGGCACGGGAGCGGGTGACGCTCACAGCCCCGATCGGAGGCACGGTGATCGAGCGCCACGCCCAGGAAGGCCAGTATGTGGGCAAGGGCGAGCGCCTCCTGACGATCGCGAGCCTGGAGAGGCTGTGGGCGGAACTGGCGGCCTACGAGAGCGATCTGCCGTGGCTGCGGGTTGGGCAGCCGGTGACGTTCACGACGAAAGCCTTTCCCGGCGAGACGTTTAACGGCGAAGTGGCCTGGATCGATCCGGTGACGGACGCCCGGACGCGCACGACACGGGTGCGGCTCGATGTCGAAAACGAAGGCGCCAGGCTGCGGCCCGGGATGTACCTGACGGCGCGGGTCGAGAGCACGCTGGGCGAAGAGCCGGAGCTGCTGATTCCGGCGAGCGCGCCCCTCATCACGGGCGAACGGGCGGTGGTGTACCTCGAGGTGCCGGATGCGGAACGGCCGACGTACCAGGGCGTCGAAGTCGTCCTGGGGCCGCGCACACAGGATGGCTACGTCGTGAAAGAAGGGCTGGCGGAGGGACAGCGGGTGGTGACGAACGGAGCCTTCCAGATCGACTCGGCGCTGCAGATCGTCGCGAAGCCGAGCATGATGAACCCGGCTGGAGGGATGGTCATGGCGGGACACGATCACGGCCAGGCGATGCCCATGGCCGAGGAAGAAACCGCACCCGCCGCAGCGCTCGTTTTCGAGGACGAAGACGATCTGGCCGCCGTTCTGCGGGCCTACCTGACGGTGCAGAGGGCCTTGGCGAACGACGACCCGGAGGGAGCCCGCGAGGCGTTTCAGGCCTTTGCGCAAGTGGCGCGGGATCAGGGTATCGCCGCCCTCCGCGACCCCGCCGAAGCCGGCGCCAAGGAAGAGTCGCTGGACAAGCAACGGCCCCATTTCGAGACGCTCTCGCTGCTCCTGATTCCGGTGGTCCAGGAGCAGGGCAATCCGCTGGATGTGACGCTGCAACTGACCAACTGCCCGATGGCGTTCGATTGGAAGGGGGCGGATTGGTTGCAATCGGAGGAGGACGTTTTCAACCCGTACTTTGGCGATGAGATGCTGACGTGCGGCCAGATCATGCAGGAGTGGGCCGCGCATGACTGATCGCCTCATCAAGTTCTGTATGGAGCAAAAACTCGTCGTCTTCCTTATCGCGGCGTCGCTGGTGGTGTGGGGCCTGATCGTGTCGCCCTTCGCGATCGTTCCGGATGCGCTGCCGCGCGACCCCGTCCCAGTGGATGCGATTCCCGATCTGGGAGAAAACCAGCAGATTGTCTTTACCGAATGGCCTGGCCGTTCGCCCCAGGATGTCGAGGATCAGGTCACTTACCCGCTGACCACGGCGCTGCTGGGACTGCCAGGGGTCAAGGACGTGCGCTCGAATTCGATGTTCGGGTTCTCGTCGATCTACGTGATTTTCGACGAGGATGTGGAGTTCTATTGGTCGCGGTCGCGCATTCTGGAGAAACTCAACAGTCTGCCGAGCGGCACCCTGCCGCCCGACGCGACGCCGGTGCTGGGGCCGGACGCGACGGGCATGGGTCAGATTTTCTGGTACACGCTGGAGGGCCGCACGCCGGAGGGCGAACCGGCTGGGGGCTGGGACCCGCAGGAATTGCGCAGCGTGCAGGACTGGTACGTGCGCTATGCCTTGCAAGGGTCGGAAGGCGTGGCGGAGGTCGCCAGCATCGGCGGCTTTGTACGCGAGTACCAGATCGATATCGATCCCGAGGCGATGCGCAGCTACGGCGTGACCTTGCCGCAGGTGGTCAGTGCGGTGCAGCGCAGCAACCGCGATGTGGGCGCCCGC
Source organism: Sumerlaeia bacterium (assembly GCA_040219255.1). Classification (GTDB taxonomy): domain Bacteria; phylum Sumerlaeota; class Sumerlaeia; order SLMS01; family JAHLLQ01; genus JAVJSW01. The sequence continues at coordinate 38,806 of JAVJSW010000049.1, read as the reverse complement.
ACCCTGGAAAACAACGGCGTGGAGTACGTGATCCGCGGGCGGGGCTTTGTCGAAGAAGCGGATGATCTGCGCTCGGCGGTGATTACCAGCCGCGACGGTGTACCGATCACTCTGGACCAGATCGCCACCATCGGAATGGGTCCGGCGCTGAGGCGGGGGGCCCTGGACAAAGGCGGAGCGGAGGCGGTCGGCGGGGTGGTGGTGGCGCGCTATGGCGCGAATCCGATGCAGGTCATCGACAACGTGAAAGCCCAGATCGCGAAGATTTCGCCAGGCCTGCCGCGCAAGACCCTGGAAGACGGCACCATCAGCCAGGTGACGATCGTTCCATTCTACGACCGCACGGGCCTGATCGAGGAAACGTTGGGGACGCTGAGCAGCGCCCTGCGAGATCAGATCATCATCACCATCGTCGTCGTGTTGCTGATGGTTTTCCACCTGAGGAGCAGCGGCCTCATCAGCGCCATGCTGCCGCTGACGGTGCTGTTCACGTTCATCCTGATGAAGCTCTTCGGGGTGCAGGCGAACGTGGTGGCGCTCGGCGGCATCGCCATCGCCATCGGCACGGTGGTCGACATGGGGATCGTGCTGACGGAAAATATGCTTCAGCACCTGGACGCGGCGGACCCGGATGAGTCACGTTTCAAGGTGTTGTACCGGGCTTCAAGCGAAGTGGGCGGCGCGGTGCTGACGGCGGTGGCGACGACGATTATCAGCTTTCTGCCGGTCTTCACGATGATCGGGGCGGAAGGCAAGCTCTTCAAGCCTTTGGCCTACACCAAGACCTTCGCGCTCTTTGCCAGTATCGTGATCGCGCTGACGGTGTTGCCGCCGCTGGCGCATCTGCTGTTCCGCTGGCGGGCGCCCAAGCTGCCGGCGTGGCTTCGCAGGAGCTGGCGCGTTGTCCACCATGCCCTGGTGATCGGCGCGGCGGCTTTCGTGATCGTGCTGTTGTCGCGCACTTGGGAGCCCCTCGGGGCGCTCCGGTCCCAGGCTCAGAACCTGGTCTTTGTCGCCGTCGCCGTGATCGGCTTGCTCGGGTTTTTCTGGCTCTTCCAATGGTTCTACCCGCGGCTTCTGGCGCTGTGCCTGCGGTGGAAGATCGCTTTCCTGGCGATTCCAGCGGTGCTGACGGTACTGGGCTTCTGCGTGTGGCTGGGCTTTCCCACGGTCCTCGGCTGGTTGCCCGAGCGCTGGCAGGAAACCGCCATCGTGCAGGACCTGGACGCCGCGTTTCCGGGCCTGGGGCGAGAATTCATGCCGACCCTGGACGAGGGCAGTTTCCTCTACATGCCGGTTATCATGCCCCACGGCAGCATCGGCGAAGCACAGGAGTACCTGCGGCTGACGGACATGGCGATCCAGGCGATCCCAGAGGTCGAAACGGTCGTCGGCAAGCTGGGCCGCGTGGAAAGCCCGCTGGACCCGGCGCCGATTTCGATGTTTGAGACGGTGATCCAGTACAAGCCCGAGTTCATCCAGGACGAAGACGGGCGGCGTATCAACTTCGCGTACGATGAGGAAGCCGAGGAATACCTGCGCGACGAAGCGGGCGAATTGATTCCCGATCCGGACGGGCGCCCATACAGAAACTGGCGGCCCGAGATTGGATCGCCCGATGACATCTGGGACGCCATCACCGAGGCCGTGGACGAGTTTCCGGGGCTGACGGCGGCGCCGAAGCTTGCGCCCATCGCGACGCGACTGGTGATGCTCCAGACCGGCATGAGGGCCCCGATGGGCGTCAAGGTGCGCGGCCCGGACCTGGAAACGATCGAACAGGTCGGTCTGCGCATCGAGGAAATCCTGAAGTCCGGCGCCGTGGAAGGGGTTCGCCCCGCCGCCGTCATCGCCGAGCGTATCGTCGGCAAGCCGTACCTGGAAATCATTCCCGACCGCGACGCCATCGCCCGATATGGCATCAACATCGAGGATGTGATGCAGGTCATCGAAGTGGCTATCGGCGGTCGGCCCCTGATCCGCACGGTCGAAGGGCGCGAACGCTATCCAGTGCGGGTGCGGTACCAGCGCGAGCTGCGCGATTCCATCGACGATCTGGGCGAGATTCTGGTTTCGGCTCCCGCCCAGGTGATGGGCGGGCAGGCGGTGCAGATTCCGCTGAAACAGCTGGCCCGCATCGAATACGTCCGCGGCCCGCAGGCCATCAAGAGCGAGGATACGTTCCTGGTCGGGTACGTCCTGTTCGACAAGCGACAAGGCTTTGCCGAGACCGACGTTGTGGAAAGTGCCCGGGCGGTGCTGCGCGAGCGCCTCGACCCAGAGTTGCCGCCGGGCGTTTCCTACGAATTCGCGGGCAATTATCAGAATCAGGTGCGCGCTGCGAAGACCCTGGCCCTCGTGTTGCCGCTGGCGCTGCTCCTGATTTTCCTGGTGTTGTATCTTCAGTTCCGCTCCACCGCGGTGACGCTGCTGGTGTTCTGCAACGTCTTCACGGCTTGGTCCGGCGGGTTCCTGCTGCTGTGGCTATGGGGCCAGCCCTGGTTTCTCGATGTCGCGGTCTTCGGAGCGAACCTGCGCGAGGTGTTTCACATGGGGCCGGTGAACCTGAACGTCGCCGTGTGGGTGGGTTTCCTGGCGCTGTTCGGAATCGCCACGGACGATGGCGTCATCATGGCCACCTACATCCGCGAAAGCCTCGCAGCGAACCCCACGAACACGGCGGCCCAGCTCCGCTCGGCCATTGTCGAAGCCGGCCGCCGCCGCATTCGTCCCTGCCTGATGACCAGCGCGACGACCATCCTGGCGCTGCTGCCGATCTTCACGTCCACCGGTAAAGGCAGCGAAATCATGGCGCCGCTGGCGATTCCCGTCTTCGGAGGCATGCTTGTTGTATTGGTCAGTACCTTCGTGGTTCCAACGCTCTACAGCGCGATGGAGGAGCTGCGCCTCGGCCTGCAATCTCTCCGAAAGGAAACTTCATGACTGACTTCTTCGCAACCTATGGCGAAGCTGCCAAGACGGCCTTCGGGTTCTTCTGGAAAGCTGGGTGGGCTTTCGTTCTCGGCTACGCCATCAGCGCCATGATCCAGGCCTTTGTGCCGAAGATGCGCCTGACGAAGGCTATGGGCGATGCCTCGCCCAAAAGTGTGGGGCTTGCCACAGGTTTCGGTATGCTTTCCAGTTCCTGCTCCTTTGCCGCGCTGGCCGCAGCCCGATCTCTCGTCCAGAAGGGGTCACACTTCGTCGCCGCCGTGGCCTTTATGTTCGCATCGACCAACCTTGTCATCGAACTGGGCATCCTCATCTTCATCTTTCTTGGTTGGCAGTTTCTCGCAGCGGAGATCGTGGGCGGCCTGATCCTCATCGCTATCAGTTCCGCTCTGATCCGGCTGACCTATCCGAAGAAGTGGCTCGAAGCGGGTCGCAAGAAGGCCGAGCAAGAAGGGGAGGAGGAAGAAAACTTCGACTGGAAGAAGCGCATCCGCAGCAAAGAGGGATGGAATCGCGTCGGGATGAACTTCACCATGGAGTGGGGAATGGTCTGGCAGGAGATCCTGATCGGCTTCACGGTCGCGGGCTTCGTGGCGGCGTTCGTTCCCGAGTCTTTCTTCCAGACGATCTTTCTGGCCGATCAAGCACAGGAAAACCCCGGCAACTTCCTCATCGCCTTGCAGAATGCGGCTGTCGCCCCGTTTGTCGCAGCCGCCACGTTTATCGGCTCCATGGGGAACATCCCTCTCGCCACGGTGCTCAACAGCAGCGGCGTGCTCTTCGCCGGGATCATGGGATTCATCTACAGCGACCTGATGGTACCGCCGCTCGTGAAGGTGAACGCGAAGTACTACGGCTGGCGAGTAGCCCTCTACATTGCCGGGATCATGTACGTCAGCATCGTCTCTACCGCATTGATTCTGCACTATGGCTTCTACTTCACCGGCCTCACACCCGAAAGCGCCAAGAAGGTAGAAGACGTCGCTCAATTCGCGATCGACTACACCTTCTTCCTCAACCTCGCCGCGCTCATTCTGGCGGGAGTCATGATCTGGCTCCGCCGACGGATGCAGAAAGGGGAGCACGCCCATCACCATGATCATGGGGGAAGCGGTCGCAGCTTCCAGGACTACGTCACCTACCTCTTCATCGCCATCCTTGCCGGAGGCCTCATCGCCTTCGCGCTAACTGGCGGCGAGGAGGCTTCCTCTTCCACCGCTGAGGGCGACGCCCCTCAAGCCACCTCAACCTTGATCCCTCCCGCTCATGCGGAAATCTATACACCTTTTGGAGAACGCACATGAAGTTTCTCAGCACCACACTCATCGTTTTGGCACTCACAACGAGCGCAGCCTACGGCCAGCAGGCGCAAGATCAACCGTCACACGGCCACGCCCATCACGGCGAGCATGAGACCGCCAAAGCCACCAGCCAGCCCACCCAAACCCCCGACGAAGCCGAGCGTATCGGCGATCCCTGGCCCCTCGACACCTGCGTCGTCTCGGGTCAGAAGCTCGGCTCCATGGGCGATCCCGTGATCCGGCTACACGAAGGCCGCGAAGTGCGCTTCTGCTGCGCCGGATGCATCGGCATGTTCGAAAAGGATCCGGCCAAATACCTGGCCGCCGCGGACAAGAAGATCGAAGAGCAGCAGATGCCGCGCTATCCCCTCGACCATTGCATCATCGACACCTCGGAAGAGCTTTCCGAAGACCCGGCCAAGAACTCCCCGTCCGTGGTCGGCAATCGGCTGTTCCTGTACTGCTGCCCGCCCTGCGACAAGAAAGTCCGCGCCGAGCCTGCCAAGTACATCGCCATCCTCGACGAAGCCGCCATCGAGAAACAGACCGCCGGCTATCCCCTCGACACCTGCGTCGTCAGCGGCCAGCCGCTCGATTCCATGGGCGGGGCGGTCAATGTCGTCCTGGCGAACCAACTGGTGAAACTGTGCTGCGCGGGCTGCGAGAAAAAAGTCGAAGCCAACCCCGCCGCAACCCTCGCCAAAATCGACGCCGCCCGGACGAGTGCGGACAGCGAAGACAAGCCGGCGAACTGACACCCAACCCGCGCCCTCCCAACGCAGGCGATTTCCCTTGATAGACGCGGCTGACGTGGGAATATTTGAACTTAGCGAGCGGGAATAGCTCAGTTGGTAGAGCATCAGCTTCCCAAGCTGAGGGTCGCGAGTTCGAGCCTCGTTTCCCGCTCCATTGAAAACAAAAGACTTAGGCCCCAAATCGGGGCCTTTTCTTTTGCTCTTTTGATACACTAAATCACCTTATATTCGCCCCATAGTGCGTCTAAAATCCAGGAAGTGTATCAAATCCCGAATCACGCGAAACGCCCGACCAGGATTGGCCGGGCGAAGGAAGGGGCAAAAAGTGGTGTATCAAGAGTGTATCAAAAACGAGGCGGGGTGTATCACGTGAATGCGTGTCACTTTGACGCGCTTTTCCCCCGTCTGATAAGGCGGCGGCGGCCGGCCACATAGTCAAGGAGCACACGCTCGGCGATGTCGTTGGCTTTGACCCGTGAGGCTTTGGGGTCTTCGGCCCGCCGACTCGCGGTTTCCGCCTCTGCCTCCTCCTCGAGCGAGGCCATCGCCTCGGGCGTGAGGGAAACGCGAAGGGCGGCCGGATCGACGTCCTCCCCAAACTTCTTCGGCCTGCCGATTGGGGCGGGCTTGTAGCCCTCCCGGCTTTGCCGCACGTATTTGAAAACGGTGACCCGGTGGACGCCGTGCTTCTCGGCGATTTCATCGGCGGTGAGCTTGCCCGCCTTGTACTCGGCAAGGATCGCTTGCCCCTTTTCCGACTTGTAACCTCGTGCCTTGGCCATCTCGGGACCCTTTTTCAGTCTGCTAAAATCGCCCGCTCTTGTGGCTGCCATTTCCGTCCGATCTCCCGCGCTGGGGGGGGGATACAAAAAATCGGCTACGCGGCCTCCGTAAGTAGGAGAAACGTAGCCGAAAACCCCATCAGGGTCAACGCATTTTCTGACAAATAATTTAGGCTACTCGTCCGCCTCGGGGTCACGGCGGTATTCCGCCTGCCGGTTCAAGATTTCGTTGGTGCGGCTTAGGGCCTCGCGGGTTTCCTTGAGCTGCGCCTCGAGTTGCGTAATGCGGTGCTCCGCCGCGTTGAGGCGGAGCTGGATGGCGGCGCGCTCCTCGGTGCTCTGGCTCAGGCGCCCGCGCGTTTCCGCGTGGGCGGCGCGCTCTTCCTCCAATTCGCTCCGGGTGCGGGCGAGTTCTTCGCGCGTGCGCGTCAGCTCCTCGAGGATTTCGGCCCGCAGGCGGTTCTGGTACTCCTCCGTTTCGACCCGGGTTTGACGCGCCGCCGCAAGGATCGCTTCGGCCTCGTCCATCAGCACCTCGGCCCGGGATGCGTCCTTTCGGCTGAGGCGGGCGGCCAGGGCGGCGAGCACGTCGCGGATTTGCGGCGCGAAGGCCTTCACGAGGATGGAGAGCACGAGCAGGCCGCCGCCAACCGCCGGTGCGGTCGAAAGGCCCATGTCGGTCGCTGTGGCGTGGAGCTCAGTCATGGAAGCGGCTCACAAGTTTGGGATCGAGGGGTGAGTCGCGAAGGCTGCAAAGGAGAAGGATCAGCGCGTTGGGAAGGTACGCGCCCACCGACGTGTTGAGACCAAAGGACAGGTGAAAGCGGATGCCGAGCGCCGCCACGAGGAAGGCAAGGCGGAGAAGGCCGGCGCGCTCTTGAAGGCGATCACCAGCGCCACCGGCTGCGGGTCGAAATCCAGCAGGAGCCGGGGTGGGTTGCCTGTGGCCGCCGCGGCTCCCATGCCTACCCCCTCACCGCTGTTTTCGGCTTCTTGATCCCGGGCGCCACCGCGCGAACGGCCACGTCGAATCCGGTGGCCAGCAGGATGGTCGTGAAGGCGAGGCGGGTCTCCTCGGGGGAGAAGCCGAAGACCGGGGCGACGACCAGCCCGGCGACCAGCGCCAAGCCGAGGATCACTTTGGGGCGGTCGCCCGACTTGATCGGGAGGAAGCGCGCGGGCAGGTATTCAATCAGCGCCCAAATCGCCAGCGCCACGATGACGCCGATGACGACGGGCTTGTCGAAGTCGGCCAACAGGGGAACTACGGTTTCAAGGTTCATAGGTTTTGCTCTTTCTATGGGGGATGTTTGCGGTCCGGGTTATTCGCCCGTCAGGTTGCCAAGCAGGACGTCGCCAACCTGGCGGATCAGCGCGACAACCTGGGGCACGCCGAATGTACCGCCGGAAAGGGCGGCGGCCCCGGCGCCGGCGGCGGCAAGGGCGATGGTCGTCGCGGCCGCGCGGTTGACGGCCTGGGCGCGCTCGATGGCGGCGCGGTGGGCATCGGCGTCGCGCGTGAGGCGCCCGCTCGTGACCTGGGGCTCGATGGTCCCGACGGTGACGCTGGGGCCATAGCCGCGGCGGAGCGCGCTCACGGCCTCGTTCATGTCGAGGTCGCCCTTGGGGCCGCTGAGCTCTTCCTCGGTTTCGAGGACCTCTTGGGCGGCGGCTTCGACGCGCTGAAGATATTGAGCGTCGCCGTGTTCATCGGTATCGGTCAGGGCTCGAACAAAGGCCCGGGTGGCGTTCGATCGTTTCATCATGGGGCTATTTTCTCCGTGGGGGTCGAGGGGTTGATGGTGGGAACGGCTGGAGGGTTATCGGCCGCCGGCGCCGAGCTCGCCCGCGACTTTCTCGGCGGTGTATTCCTGCTCCAGCCGCAGCAAGGCGGCCTCGAACAGATCCTGGAAATCGGGCTCGCCGAAGCGGGCGAGCAGGTCGCGAGAGACCTCGATTTCATTCGATGCCATCAGGTCGATGGTGCGGGTCGCTTCGGCGCCGAGGCGCACGTTGGCGCTGAGGGCTGTCAGGCGATTGCCAAAGGTGACGAGCCGCTGACGGGTTTGCTCCCGGCCCTCGACGTATGCCTCGGTCAAAACGGCCGCCTGGAGGGGGTCGCTTGTCTGAGCGAGGGCGGCGCGGTAGTCCGCCTCGAGTTGGCCGTAGGCCTCGCGGGCTTCTTCGGCGACGATCTGCTCGAAGACCTTGTCGAGCTCCGCCGCGGCGTCTTCGAGGTCGCGGGCGCTGTCGGTTGCGAGCGAGGCGCGAATTCGCCCGGCCTCGGTTGTGGCGGCGCAACCGGCGAAGGCCGCGCAAAAGAGAAGCGCCGCGAGCGATAGAGCGGCGGCGCGTCCAAGGGGTCTTTTCATGGGGGTCATCCTCCCGGTGGTTTCGGAAGGATGTACAGGCCCGGGCCGGGGCTCTTGGGCGGGGGTTACGATCCGGCCAGCGTGGTCATTGCGGCCGCGCTGTCGGCCAGCACGGCCTCAGCGTAGGTCTCGACCAAGGCGAGGATCGACGCGCGGGCTACCTCGAAGTCGGTCGGAATGCGGGCCGGATCGCCGCCGATGTCGTCCCAGCCGGTCTCTGGATCGGCGAGCAGCTCGAAAACCAGGGGCGCGCTTTGGCGAATGGGACGGGCCACCAGCTCGGTGAGCAGGTAGCGGCGGACAACCAGTTCGCCGCCGTAGTCGAGGCCCGCAAGGGCGGGCACGTCGTCGTTCAGGGCGAGCCAGAAGTTGCGCCCGGACGCCTCGAGCAGGCTGCCGGCGACGATGACCTTGGCGAGCGTTCCGGTGGTCGGGCCGTCATCCCCCAGGATGAACGCCACCGCGTCTGTTTGAGTGAGGGTCGGCGACGTTTGGGCCGCTGCGGGTGAAGGCGCCGCCGCCAGAAGGGCCACGAGCGCGATGATGGGGAGAAACAGAGAGGCTTTCATAGGGAAGGTCCCTTCCTTTGGTGGGTGGGGGTGGGCTTAGTACGAGCCGCCAATGACGACCCAGGTTGCGGGGGACGCGTCCGTTGACCACATGAGCTGCAGGGCCTCGGCGTTATCCAGGGCGATGCTGGCCGCGCCCGGGGTCGTGAGTTTGTAGGCGGTGCCGGAGAGAAAAGTGCTCGTCGAGCCGACGCCCAGGATCGTCAAGCGCTGGCCGTTACGGGTGCCCGCCTCAATGCCGCCGTCACGGTTCATCCCGTAGATCGTGTTGAGGCGGACCACTGGCTTGCCTTGGTGCTGGACAACATCGGCGGGGCTGGCCGTGTTCAGGGTGCGAACGCCGCCCGATATGGCCCCTCCAGGCCCTACGACGAAGACATCCGCGCCGTCGGAGGCCTGGCCCGCAAAGAGCGGCGCGGTCGCCGAGGCGTTGGTGTTCTTCGCCACCACGGCTCCGCCCGTGCCGGTCGCGGCGGTCCGCTCGAAATAGCCGCCGTATTCCTTCCCACTGCCGTGGAAGGCGTAGCGCGTTCCGGTGCCGGCCGTAGCGGTCGCCTTGACGCCGTAGGCCGTGCCCGCCCCCGAGTCGGGCTCGTTGACGACGATCCCGTCGCCCAGCTCGACCCGGAAAAGGGCCCCGTTTTCGGAAATCGAAAAGACCTCGCCGCCGCCGCTGGTCAGGCCGATTGAGCCTGATCCCGGCGAGTAAATGCCGGTATCAGTGTCCAATAGGAAACCGATGGACGGGTTATCCTCGGAGCCCACCGGGACCTTCACGGTGCCGCCGAACGTAGCCGCGGAGGAGAAGTCCACCGGCGTGTAGAACTGCAAGAGGGACGGCGCGAACTCGGCCATTCGTTCGCCTGAAGATACCAGATAAATTTTACCGTCGTCCCCGGAAATGCCCGTAAAGGCGCCCCATCGCAATGTGAGGTCGGACCAGTCCGGATCGACCGGCAGAACGAGGCGCTCCGCGTCGATCTGCCCGTTCACGTCCAGGCTGTTGGCCGTCAGGGCGTCGAAGGCGCTGCCGCCGCTCGAGGCAAGGGGCTTGTCGAAGGAAACGGAGGTGCCGTCGTAGGAGAGGACCGCCGCGGGCGAGCCCCACGGGTCGCTCTGGTCGACGAGGCGGATTTCGCGAAAAGGCGTTGCCTGGGAAAAGGCCAGGAAGGGGAAAAGCAGAAGGCCGAGCAGGAAAATGCCGAGGAGAAAGTAGCTCACCGTCGGCTGGGGCGGCTCGCGCCCATCGCTCGTGCGGTCAAAGAGTTTCGTCAGTGGGATCATCGGTGCGCGCTCACGGCGTGGGGAATATGGCAGGCGCCCCGCGGCAATGACCCAGCGGGGCGCCTTCCCCCCATTTACCGCGCCGCGGGGGATCAGCCCGCGAGCTCGAGCGGCAAATACTCCTGGCTGAGGCGCACGTTCTCGTGGCCGCCGGCCGATTGGACGCGAAGGAAGACGGCCTCGTTGCCGCTGACGTCCACCTCCAGGTAAACCGACGCGCTCGCCTCGTTGGCCGCCTGGGGTAGCGTGATGCTGACCGTCTGGCCCGGGTTGGCGAAGGTCGGGTCGGTCGAGGCCTGGAGGATCGTGTCCCCGCTGCGGGAGCCGGTCGACTCGGCTGGCGAAGAAACCGCGTGGAGGCGGACCAGGGCCGCCGTGGTGTAGCGCGACGCGGCGAACCGGGCGACGTCGAACCAGGCCGAGGAGGGCGAGGCGAGGCCCGGCAGAATGCTCTGGCGGTGCTCGCTCGGCGGAAAGGTGCCCAGGACGCCGGCCTCCACCGCGGAGGCGTAGAACTCCCGGCGCCAGCGAAAGAATTCCGTGCGGTCGTAGTAGATGTTCGACGGCGTCACCGCCTCCGCGTCCGCGTCGCGCAACACGTCGCAAAGCAGGATGCCGCCGCGGAAGGCGCTTGCCTCCGGCCGCTCCGCCTGCCCCGTGGCCGCGACCTCGCCGTGGACCACCCGGAATTGGAAGGACGGGGTGGCCCGCCGCGGCTTGAGCTTTCCGAATCCGTCGTAGGCGAATTGTCCCTCCTGGTATCGGAAGAGCACACCGAGAGTCATCCACTGCTCTTGGCCGGCCGACAAATCGGGCATGTAGGCGAGGGGCGCACCGCCGCCGGGGTTGTGGATCACGGCCCGGTCGAAAAAGCCGACGCGGAAATCGCCGGCCCAATCCAGACGGGCGCGGCCCTGCTGCTGGGTGAAAATGCGCTGCCCCGAGCCGCGGGAGTAGCCCGTCAACGGGGGCATGAGCACGTTCCACGAGTTGACCGGCTGGTCGGGCACCGGCTGCCCTCCGCTGAGCAGGCCGGGCGATGAAATGTCGAGGAGGAGTTGGGCGAGGGTGATTTGCAGACCCGTCTGGAAGCCCTGCATGTCCTCCGGGGTGAGCCGGTCGCGGAAGTTGAAGAGGCGGCGCTCGGTCATTTGGCTGTCAGGACCTTTCGGATAGCTTCGATCATGTCGAGGTGGTTGGCCTCGGTGACCGGCCCCGCCTCCAGGAACTCCATCGCCGCGGCCAACTCCGCGCCCTTGGCCTCGCGGCGGCGCTGAACGCGGCGGTGGTCGTCCTCCTCGGGGGTAAGCGGACGCAGTACGCCGTCGGCGCCGAGGCGGGCGCGGCAGAATTGCGCCGCCGCGAGGGCGCGGCTATCGCCTCGCGCCTGGACGAAGCCCTCGCAGGGAATGGACGACCAGCCCCGCATGAAGCCCTCGTCATCGACACAGACGTAGATGGTTTTCATGGATCAAATCGCCTGGAAAATCAGGTCGTTGTTGGCCTCGGAAACGATATGCTGGAGCGCCTCCGCGTCGATCACCAGGGGCTGATCGCTGAGGGCGGAGTCGTGGAGCCAGTCGTTGATGATCGCCGCGGTGAGACGGTCGGCGCTGTCCTGGATAAACCAGAGGCGCAGGAGGTTGCGGCCCGGCGGGAAGTTCAGCGCGAGGTCCAGGTCCGCATCGGTGGTGGAGCCGCCGGCGGAGGATTGCCAACCGCCGGTCGCCTCCGGGCCGCCGAGGAAGTTGTAGGCGAGCAGGCCGCCCGTTTCCTGGCGGAGCTTGACCGTCCGGGCCACCGTCGTCAGGCCCTTATTGAGAACGGGGAAGGTGACCAGGACGGCGTTGCGCGCCTTGTGGGCCCCCGCGCCGCAGTCCTTCCAAACGAAGGCCCCCGCCTGGGTGTAGTGCAGGAAGCCGAAAAAGTCGTGTACGAAGCCCCCGCCGCCGAAGAAGTCCTCTTCGGTGTTGTACCAGGACAGCTCGCTCGCCGGGCTGGCGACGCCGGGCTGATTGCCATCGTCGCCGAATTTGTAGTGCTCCGGGTCCGGGAAGGCGGGGTATTGGGAGACGTGCCGCATCAGGCAGGGGAAGCCCACCTCGAAAGCGTTGCGGATTTTCGCCGGGCGATGGAAGGGGGTGCGGCGGAAGTTGTCCACCTCGACGATCATCGGGCCCGAGCCGTCATCGCGCACGCGAACGTCGCCCAGCACCAGATAGTCCCCCGTGCCCGGCAGGGCGGGGCGCACCGGGTCGGCCGGATCGGTGGCCACGGCGCCGGTGAGCACCCGGAATTGGTAGGCCTCCAGGCTGGCCCAATAGATGTCCGGCTCGGCGTCGCGCAGGTCTTCGTCTTTGCGTGTCGCGTAGGCCAGCAGCGTGAACCAGACGCTTTGTCCGACGCCCGGGGTGATGAGTGTGCCGTCCGGTTCACCCCCCGCGTTGACCGGGCAGTAGCCGTTTTTCGTGAGCTGCACCGTCTTGCCCACGAGGTCTTTCACCGTGGCCCCGGCCTGCGAGTAGCCGAGAAACGAGCTGACGGAAACAGCCGGGGGCGTGGTCGACGGTGTGTAGGAGAGGTTGGCGCCGTAGAGCCAGCCCCAGCCGACGGCGCGCGTGATGACGTCCTCAAAGGCGGTGTGGAAATCGCCGAAGGCGGCGTTGAACTCGCTCGCCGTCGGCTTCTGCTCGGGGTAGAAATTGCGTTTGTCGGGCACGGTTGGCGGGTCCTTTAGTGCAGGCGGTTGTCGGCCCCAAGCGTGGAGAGGCCGAGAACCCAGTGGTTGATGTACGTTTCCCGCGGCGCCCCGACGACGATGTCGTAGTGGGTGTGCGCCGGCTTGAAAAAGTCGATCACCGCGCCAAGGGCGGCCACCCGGTCCGCCGGGGGAGTGGGCGAGGTCACGAGCACCTCGAAGTGGTAGGCGGCGTAGCGCTCGGGAGAGCGGCGCCAGCCGGGCGGCCCGGCGAGGCGAGCCCCAAGGCCTGTCACGCCCAGGTCCATCGGCGGGTCGAGGTTGGGCGTCACCGCGAAGAGCGGGGGGATGTCCTCGAAGTCGAAGATGTCGGGCGCGATGGCGTCGGGGTCGCCCGTGTTGTTCACGGTGAAAAAGGTCGTCACGTCCCCCAGGCCAAGAACCCCGCCGCGGCGGGGCGTGAGGCGCAGGATGACGGCGCGGCGGGGCTCCTCCAGGCCGAGTCCTTCGGCGGCCGTATCCCAATCGAGGGTGCCGCTTTCCAGCGTGGCGTGCTCGGCCGTGCGCCACGAATAGCCGCCGTTCAGCGAGTACTGAATCGCGAGTTCGTCGCCGCCGCCAAAGTCGAGGTCGTCGTCGACGGGCAGGCCAAGGGATCCGGTGACGATGCTCTCCGGGTCGGCCAGGAAGACCGCCCGGGAGCCTTCGCCCAAGATCGCCCCGCGAAAAACGGCGAGGTCGGTCTCGTCGAAGCGGCAGGCGGCGGTGTGGTATTCGGCGCCCTTGCGCGCCTCGCGTTCCGCCAGCGTCTCCGGGCTCGCGGCGAGCGCGCCCCAGGAGCCATCGGCGCCGCCGCCCCCCAAGGTGAGAAGATCCTCCGCCTCGTTGAACGTCATCTGGGCGGCGGTGTCGTTCCACCAGTCGATCACCACGACGTCGAGGCCGAGCACGAGCCGGGCGCCCTTCACGATGCCGGCGGCGGTGCCCTTGAGCCGGTAGAGCTCGAAGAGGCTCCGCCCCAGCCGCCGCTTCTCTGCGGCGGTCAGGAACCGAAGCTCGAAAGGGTTCGCCGCGTTTCCGAGAAGCGAGGGCAGGAATTCCTCCCACGCGCGGTCGAGGTCGATCTGGTCGGGGAGCGCCTCAATGGCCGCCGCGAGATCGGCGAGGCGCTCGTCGGCGGCCTCAAGAAATCCCCGCAGCGCCCCGCCGTTGCGCGTATCCTCCGCGTGATAGAGCGGGGGCAGGAGGTCCATCAGGGGCGTCAGGGAGGAGTAGGCCGGGGCTTTGGCAGCCATCACGCGCCTCCTTCGGTGATCGTCACCGTGCCGAGCCGCGGCAATTGCCGCAGACTAGGCGTCACGTCCGCCGCCGGGGCGGTGAGGTTCACGTTTCGCACGCCTGGCACGCTTTGAAGGGCGCAAGTCAGGACCGACCGGTAGACCGGGCGGCCAAAGTCGGTCTTGCGGCCGTCGGGATCAAAGAAGGCGGCCAGCTTGCTGCGAATGGCCGCCTCGACCGCGCCGCGGTCCGCGCCGTCCGTGACCCACAGCTCGAAGGCGATGGGGACGTCGAGGCGCTCGGCCTCGTGGACCTGGACGTCCACCCCGACCGTCCGGGGGTTGCCGATCGTGAATCGGCGGGCGACCTCCCGGGCGAGCGCGCTGTCGAAGGAGACGCCCTCGCCGGCCAGCACAACGACCGCCGCCGTCGCCTCCGCCATATTCTCCAGCTCATTGACGGTGAGGAGGCCGGCCCGGCGCACGCCTACGACCTGCTCGGCGAAGTGGATGAAGTCCTCGCGGGCGACGGACGACTTCTGCGTGCGCGCGGCCGTTCGCGAGCGGCGAAGGATTTCCGCGACGCTTTCCCGGTCACGGCCGCCGTAGGACCGCCGCGCGTTGGAAACGTAGAGCTTGACCGGGTCGCCGTTGGAGTCGGTGGCCGCACTGTTGGGCAGGGTGGCGATGGCGCCCGCGGCGACGTTGCCTTGGGCGCCGCCGCCGACCTTGAACGAGGCGGTGATGGTTTCGCCGCTGGCCGGGGAGCGTCCCGCCCCGCCGTCGCCGAAGACGATCTCGGCGTTACCAAGGGGATCGAAGTCGACCCGGAAAACCGCGTCGCCCGCGGCGGCCTCGTCGAAGTCTTCGACCTCGGCGTAGGAAACCGCGCCCGACGTCACCGCGGCGGTCCCTGCCAGGTACAGGCCGGGGATCGTCACGCGCTGGCCGGGAGCCCCTGTGCCGCTTGCGGTGGCCGTCCTGGTTTCCTGCTGCTTGGCGAGGACCGAGACCGAGGTCACACCGGCGGGAAAGAAGGCCGCCTCGGTCGTCTCGAACACCACCCCGCCCGAGGTTTGCGCTTTTCTTCCAGCCGCGACGGAGACGGTCGCCGCGGGGTTCGACCCGTCGTGAGTAAGGGTCAGCGTGACTTGGGCGGGGATGGCGCCGCTTGGCCGATAGCCGCGGAGCTTGGCGTGGGACAGGGCGGAGCGCCGCTCCTGCGCGCGGTCGGCGAAGGCCTCTTCGATGCGGTTGTCGAGGTAGTAGTGCAGCAAGGATTGGGTGTGGGCGAACGCTTCGAGCAAGGCGACGGCGTGGTTGCTCGCCAGCTCGTCGTTGAGTTCGGGGAAGCGGGCCCGCAGGTAGGCCAATTGGCTCTCGCGAATGGCGGCGAAGTCGCGGGCGGTGGGATCGAGCGGGGGCAGGTTGGCGAGCGCGGCGGAAAGCCCGAGGACGTCGCCCGCGAGGGCCTCCGCAAACGCGGTGACGCCCTCCTCGGTGTCGAGGGTGGCGTTGGCGATGCGGGCCTCGTAGCCCGCGACCAAGTCGGCAAAGGTCTTTGTCAGCCGTTCGGCGTCGGGGGTAGCGGCCACGTCGGGCGGGCTCCTGTCATTGCGTGGGGTTGACGCCCTTGCGCAGGGCGAAGCGCGCGGTCTTTTCCTCGCCGGTGGCGACGATCACCATCCTGACTTCCGAAGCGATTTCCCCCTCGTCGATGGACTGAGGGGACTCGTGGAAAGAGACCGAGGTGACGCGCAGGCGCGTGTCCCAGCGCTCGATTGCCTCGGTGATGCGATAGGCAAGGAGGTGCTTGGCCGCGTCCGCCGAGTCGTTGAGCCGAAACACCACTCCGGGGAGGTCGGCGCCGAATTCGGGGCGCCGCACGCGCTCGCGCGGGGCCGTCCCGATGATCTGCAAGACGGAGGAGTCGATCAGCGCCTCGTCCGTTTGGACGAGGGAGCCGTTGAGGTTGAATGGGAAGCCGAAGCCGCGATGCAGCGCCAAGGTCGGGGCCCTCCGTCGCGGGATGTACCGGAGGGGCTGGGGAAACGGCGCCCTAGGCCGTGGGGAGGAAGACGCGCTCGATGCGTCCCGGGGTCATTCGTGGGCTGATAGGGGCGTCCCCGCGAAAGTGAGCAACACCCCCGCGATGACGCCCAGGAGGCCAACGCCGATGAAGGCGAAGGCGGTGAGTCGCGCGGGCAGCCGCGGACCGCCGCGGCGCTCGGCGAGGAGCATCAGGAGAACTCCAACCGTGATGGCCAGGAGGTTCATGAGGGCGGCGATGAGTAGGGTCCGGGGAGGCATGGCTCCCTCCTTTCGCGTGGTGGTGTGGTGTTTCGGGTGGGGGGGCTCAGGCGAGGGCTTTGGCGATGACGGCCGCGGCGGCGGCACCGCCGAGGCGGTCGCACCAGACGCTCATGCGCTCGCCAAGCCAGGCGGCGGCGCGCGTGTGGCCGCGGCGGTTCGCCTCGAGTTGGAGGGGGGCGAGGCGGGCAAGGTTGCGGGCGGCGGCGTCGCGCGTCCAGCGCAGGGTCTCGCAGGTGGCAACGCGGAGGCGCTTTCCGCTGCGGAGGTTGCGGTCGCGAAGGGTGCGGTAAGGGAGGGCCATGGGGGCGGGTCCTTTTCGTGGTGTAGCGTGGTGTTTCGGGTGGTGGGCGGCGGTTAGCGGGTGATCGTCACAAACTCGACGGCTTCGAGGTCTTCGATCACGCTCTGGTAGGAAACGACGTAGCGCCCGCGCAGGGGACCAAAGGTAACGCGGCCAACGCGGCCGGCCCAATTGCGCCCGTACTTGTGCGCCTTGCGGTTCATGGCGTCGCGCTTGGCGCGGGCGTCAGCGATGGCGGTGAACACATGGGCGCCGTACTGGCCGCCTTTGCCCTCTTCGATATGGCCGGCCATCTCGATGGAGGCTTCCGCGTTGTAGTCGAGAACTTCTTGAGTGGTCATGATCGGGGGTCTATGTTGCGTGGTGTCCCGGGGGCGTTTCCCGCCCCGGTGATGAAACCCTCGCTCATTCGTCCCAGCGAAGCAAGCAAGAGAAGCTGATTTTTGTAGAAAATAATCTGGCTCGAAAAGCGGCTACTCGGCGGGTGGATTGGCGGCTGCCTCCCGCGCCGCTTGGGCCGCCTGCCAGGCCCGCTCTTGCGCCGCCGTGTAAAGCCCCGCCGCGCTCTCGTCCGGCAGGCGTGAGACGAACCCCTCCGCCGCCGCCATAAGGTCCCCGCCGTGGCGAATCAGGTGGGACGTCGGCTCACCAGGGCGCCGAACCCGCAGCAGGCCCGCTCCGGCCAGAGTGTCGGGCCCCGCCAGGTATTGCGCCGCGACCGCGAGCCGGTCCGTCCCGTCCACCGATACCAGGGAAATCGCCCCGGGGGGCAGGGAGGGAAGGTCCAGCGCTTCGGTGAAGGCGTCGGGCAAGCGGTCAACCAGGGCCGCGCCCTCAAGGTCGAGGGGCACGTGGCCGAAAGCGTCCGCCGCCCCGGAAATCACCGATGGGGCGAGACCGAATTCCGCGAGCCCCCCGGGCAAGACAAGGCTCGCTCCGGGAATGGCCAGGGCGATGAGGCTGCCCGCCCCCCTCGGCAGCCCCCAGGCCTCCGGGTCTCCCAGCGGCAAAGCGGGCAGGTCCGCGCCCAGGGCCTTCAGCAGGGCCAGCACCCCGCCGCCGCCGCTCTTCGCCAACAGGCCCATGTCCGGCAGCACGTTCGCCACCGCGCCGCGCACCAGGACCAGGGGCAAGGCGGAGCCCGCCGCCTTCGGCCCGGTCGCGGACAGGCCGGTCAAGTCCGCAAGCTCGGGGTAGGCATCGGCGCTCTCCTGGCCCGCGGTTGGCAGGACCGCCGCGGGATTGCCCGCCGCGAGGGCAGACAGGGCGGCTTCCGCCGCGACGCGGGCCGCGGCCTGCGCGGCGAGGAGGGACGGCGGGGCTTTCACGCCAAGGCTTTCGAGCACC
This sequence comes from Sumerlaeia bacterium, assembly GCA_040219255.1. GTDB lineage: Bacteria > Sumerlaeota > Sumerlaeia > SLMS01 > JAHLLQ01 > JAVJSW01. Next base: position 20,855 of record JAVJSW010000049.1, on the reverse strand, counting down.
TCCGCAGGCACCTCTGGCGGGAGAGCGAAGTTGAGGCTCGCGGCGGTGGGCAGGGCGCCGAGTTCCTCATCACCGAGGGCGTCCACCGGGAGTTCGGCGAATTGGGGCAGGGCAAAGGGGGCCGGAAGGCTCATCAGGTCTGGTCTCCGCTCGTGCCGTCGTTGAAGGTGACGTGGCCGTTGAAGGTGTGGCTCGCAGCGGTGTAGGTGACGGGCCCGGCGGTGACGATCTGAACGCCCGCCGCTCCGCCTGAAATGATGACGGCGCCGGTGTCGGCCTTGATCGTGATCGGGCCCGCTGTGCTGTTGATGAGAATGTCGCCCTGCGAGGTGATCGAGACGCGCAGGATGCCGTGGATGATAGTCGCGCCGGTGCTCATGAGGCGAAGGCCGGCCGAGGTGAGGATCGAAATCGCTCCCACGATCTGCTCGGTCCAGCTCCCGCCGACGGCGCGCTGGCGCGAGCCCCCGACCATCGTGCGTTGCGAACCGCCGACACTCTCGACCACCGACCCGCCGACCGTCGACGTGACCCCGCCCTCCACGGTGTCGGTGCGCGACCCGCCCAGCCAAGCCGCCTCGTTCCCCAGGGTCGTGCGGTTGCCGTCGCCGCCGATCAGCGCCTTCGAGTCCCCGCCGACCGAGACCGATCGGTCGCCCGTGGTTTCCCGCGTTTCATCCCCCACCCAGCGCACCATCTTTTCGCCTTGGGCTAGGTCCCATCGCTCGTAGTTACCGGCCTGGTCCACCAGGGTGATCGCCTCGTGCCCGCGGAGGCGTTCGACGTCGATGCGGTTTCCCTTCTCGTCGCGCCAAGTCGAATTGGTCGGCGGCGTGCGGCGGGCCGGGAAGGGCGCGGTCGAGGCCGGGCGCACCGGTGAGACGGTTCCGTCGGGCAAGAGGCGCGATTGCGAGGAGGAAATCCCGCCCACGGTGCTTGCCGCGCCGTTGCCCGCCGCGAGCCCCGAGGGGCGGGGATACCATCCCGCCTCCCACAGGGGGTAGCGGGGGCGCCCAAATTCGAAGCTAACGTAGACGTGGGCGCCCACCTCCGGGATGTCGAAGACACCCTTTTGATCGCCGCCCGCCAGACCCACCGGCCAGGCCCAATAATCGGGCACGTCGTCACCGTAGACCTGGGGCACCTTCAGCCGCAGGCGGCCGAGAGCCTCGGGATCCGCGTTGTCGTGCACGATGGCGCGATAGCGGCCGTAGTAGAGGCCGAAGGACTCGAGCCCGCCGCCGCGCAGCCGCTTGAGGAAGCCAAGGAACGTCATTCCCATTTACAACACCCTCCCGGTGTTCGCGTCGATCCGCACGCCCTCGGCGTCCACGACTTCGATCTCCTCACCATCGCCCGCCGCGGCGGGCTGGTGGTTGGCCGGGCGGGAACTCTCCTCAGCGCCCGGCTGGTCCGCTCCCACACCGTCGCGGCGGAGGTGACAGCTCGTGGTGTAACCGCGCCCGCCAAGTGAATGCCGCGCCGCCGCGACGCGCCAAACCCCGTCCCACTTCGGCGAGAAGCCTTCGAGCCGGACATTGCGCCGCGAGCGCAGCGATGGGAGGCCGACAATCGCGAGCTCGGCCTCGACGCTCGACACAAGCGCCGCCTTTTGGGTGTTTTCGGCGAGCGCCTTCACCTCAGCGGTCGTTTGGTGCGGCGAAGACTGAATCAGCCGGGCCTCACCCGCGCCTTCGGACTTCGCGGCGGCCGAGGTGGGGGCGTCGCCCTCCGCCTCGACCCGGATCACCTCGCCGGTATTCGCGTTGAGTTCGTAGCGGTAGGGGGAAAGGCGCGGCTCGTCCGAGCTCTCGTCGCTGGCGGTCTCCCGGATCGCCTCGCCCTCCATCGGGTCGAAGCCGACGGCGTCGACGCGGGCGATAGGCGCGCGCTTTTCCTTGCGGTTCGACTTGGGGCGAAAGGTCAGGAGCCTGCTTTCGCGGTCATGAAGGTAGGAGATGGCCAGGACGGGGGCCTCGTCGTTTCGCCGACGCCCAAACCGGAGACGCCCGTCCTCGACGAAGAGCTCGTAGTTGTTCTGCCCGGCAAGGTGCGCCAGGAAATCGTAGTCGGAAAGCCCGCCCTGCGGCTCGGAGTCCACCAACGTGGGCAGCGGGTCGACGTCGGGCCGGAAGCCGTAGCCGCGGGCAATCGCCTCGGCCACCTGGCTGTGCGTCATGCCCTGCCAGACCCGTTGCGAGCCGGTGCCGTGGGTGGCGTCCGTGCCCCCGTGGGCCACGAGGGTGATGGTCACGACGCCCCCGGAGAACTCGAACTCCGGCTCCTCCAACACGACGGACCGCGGCGGCGAAAGGTTGCCCGCGTACCCCCATTGCACCTCCAGGGCCGTGCCCTCGGTCAGCCTCGGGTCGTCCAGGAGGGCCCCCGTGGGGTCAACGATGACGACCTGGGCCTGGTCGTCCCCCTCCTCGGCCTCCTCGTAGTCAAACGAGGTGACAAGGTCCATGACGTCCGCGGCGGCCGTGCGGGCGCCGCCGAAGTAGAGGCGAACCAGCAGGGCGTCATCGGGCACGCTTGAGCACCTCCGGGTTGAGCCGGTCCGCCGTGGGGATGCGCAGCGTCACGCCGGGCGTGAGGGTCATTGGGAGGGCGAGGTGATTGATCTCGGCGATCACCCAGAAAAGTTCGACGTCGCCGAGGTAGTCGTAGGCGATGAGGTCGATGCGGTCGGTTTCGCCGACGACGTGAAACCGATCGGTCTCATGGGGCGGGAGGCGAAGGCGTGGGCGCGTGCCGAAGCGAACGCGCCCGGCGTCGTCGCGGTGCGCCAAGGCGCGGCGTTGTGGGCTGGTGAGGGCAAGTCGGCGCATCGTCGAATCCTATTGGCGGAGAGGCTTTCACCGCACCCCTACAAAGCGGGGCATGTCGATGTAGTCGGCGGCCCGCTTGGCGAACTCGCGGCCGCGAGGCGTCAGGCGGAAGGTGGCGACGTAGATTTCCGGGGCCCCGACGCGGAAGAGCTCCATTTGCTCGGTCGCGAGGCCGTTCTCGACCATTCCGAAGTAGCAGACGCTGCCCACTTCCCGCCCGCCGACCAGGGTGGCGTCGGCAAAGGCGAGGATAGGTTCGCCCGTCAGCGCCATCAGCACGAGCGCAGGAACGCCCTCGTCGCCCAGGCCTGAAAGCACGTCCTCGAGCTCATCTCGCGTCAGCTTTTCTTCTCCCATTTCGCGCCTCCTGTCGTCGCCTTACCCGGGAATGAGTCGCACCCGTTCGCCGCCTACCCAGCTCCCGAGCGTGGGAATTCCGTCCGATGGCGCGGCGGATGCCCCACCGGCGACGCTGCCCACGCGCACGTCGCGAAACGACAAGGAGCGGGCGGTCACCTGGACCAGCTCCATGTCGACGGTCGCCATCAAAGGGTAGTGGGTGGCCGGGTCGAATCGGTCGCGAAAGACCGCGTCGGCGCGGCGGACGTTCCAGACCGCGTTGCGGTACAGCTCGCCGAGCCCGAGGAGCACCTTGGGCGGCGCGCCGCGGAGTTCCCGGGAGTCGTGGTCGGGGTAGGTGAGACTCTTGAGCCAGCGGCATTTGCGGAAGACCTCCGCGAGGTCGTTGGTTCGCCAATGGAAGTCCAGCCGAAAGCGCACGGCGTTCGCGCCGCCCGCGGTGAACTGTTGAACGGGATCGCTGCGGCCGATCACCGTCGCGTCGGCATAAACCGGCTGGTGACTTTCCCCAATCGGGTCGGGCGCGTAGAGGAACGAGAGCGTTTCCGACGTGGTGGTGTCGGTGATGTAGCCCTTTGCCGTCATTGGGGAAGCCTCGCCCGGGTGGTCTCGGGCGATGTACCGCCGCCGCGGCGGCTCTTAGTCCATGGTCTTTGCCGCGCGCGACCGGTTGTGCCGGTCCACCGCCGCGCTGATTTCGCGGCCGTCGAGGTAAACGCGCGTTTCGGTTCGGTCCTCGATTACAAGGGGCCGGTCCCGGCCGCCAGCGGCGGCGCTTTCCTGACTCGCCCGGGCCGCGGCAGCCCCGACGACCTGGGCGACGTTCGCCCGCGACTCCGCCAGCGCCTCCCGGTTGCGCGCTTCGCCCGACGCGGCCGGCCCCGAGCCGAGGGAAGTCACGACGGGCGCACTCGGCACCCCAAAGTCGAGCCCCGTGCCCTCGGAACGCCGCTGCTCCTCCTCCGCCCGCAATCCCTTGACGGCCCGCCGCGCGGCCAGCAGGCCCTCGGTCAGCCGGTCGGGCACCATCCAGGCCGGCAGGTTGTCGACCAGGCTGCCCAGGTAGTCGACCGCGGTGACGATCAGGCCCTTGACCGCGTCGAGCGCCCGCCCGACCGTGCCCACGATGCCCTCAACGATTGGCATGACGAAGTTTTGCACCACGAAGCCGACGAGCTGGAAAGCGGGCACGAGAACGTTTTCGATGACCCAGGCGGCGGCCTTCAGCGAGGTCGTGAGGTTCTGCGCCACGATGACGGCGACAGCCCCCAGCACCCGGCCGATGAAGCGGCCGACCGACGCGGCACTGTCGCCGTCGCCCATCAGGCGCCCGAGGGCGCGGCGGAGCGGCTCGAGCGCCACCCAGATCGGGAGCAGGGCTTCGAAGACCTGAACAACCGCCGCCCGCCACTCCGCGAAGGCCGGGGCCAGGAGGCCTTTCGCCTCGGCCAGGGCGGTGCGAATCGCCCCAAACATGCCGACCACGAACTGGCGTACCCGATAGGCGACTTTCACCAGCCCAAGGAATATGCCCAGCATCCCGCTCTCGCCCAGCTTGGCGTAAGTTTCCTCCGAAAGCGTCCCCACCCCGTCGGTGATGGAGCCGAAAACTTCCTTGAGCCCCGCCCACACCGCCTGAACGCGCCCCCAAACGCCCTCGACGGCGTCGCGAATTCCGCCGAGGTTCGAAGTGTACGCCCGCGAGAGCAGATAGGCGGCGCCGATCACCGCCGCGACGACTGCCACGATAGCGCCGAGGCCGGCAAGCAGTGGCCCGAGTGCCACCGTAGTGCCCGCCGCGATAACGCCCATGGAGGCGAGGGCCGAAGAGACGAGCGGGATCACGAGGCCCAACGCGCCGTAGATAGCGAGGAGAGCACCCACCCCCACCAACGTCGCTCCGAAGGCGGCCGCGAGAATGAGGATCGTTTGGGTCAGCTTTGGGAAACGCTCGGCCAGGGCCTGGGCCGCCAGGACGGCCGCCTGCAGGACACTGACGAACGGCTCGGCCACAGGGAGGAGGTTGCCGCCGATATTTGCAAGAAAATTCATGAACTGCTGCCCGACGAGGGCGAATTGCTCACCAATTCCGGCGTCCAGGGCTCTGGCCATTTTGAGCGTCAGGGCCGACCCGCCCTTCATGGACGCCTCAATCGCCTCGGTCGAATCGCGGAGCGTCTCGCTCTGCTCGAGCAGGTTCTTGATGGCCTTAACCGCCTCCTCCGAGCCAAAGGCCTCACGCAAGCGGTCGGACACGTCCTGGTTGGCGATGTCGGGGAACTTCGCCCTGATCTTGTCGAGGATGTCCGGCATGGCCAGGAGGTGCCCCTCGGCGTTCGTCGCCTCGACGCCCAGCTCCTTTGCGCCGCGGGAAATCGTGGTCATCAAGGCCTTGTAGCCGGTGCCGGCCTCGGCGCCGGGCATGGAGGCCTGCAGGGCGCCGAGGATGGCGAACTGCTCGGCCAAGGGCACGTTGGCCAGCGAGGCCTCCTTGCCCAGGTTCTTCAGGGCGTCGGAGAGCTGGCGGCCGGTGGTGCGGAAGCCCTGGACGGTCGCGGCGGTCGCGCCTGAGAGCTGCTGCGCGAACTCGATGTTTCCGACTTCTTTGCGAAAGCTCGAATAGACGTCCGAAGCCGTGGTGAAGAGCAGGACCATTTCGTCGGCACTGGCCTTCGTGGCCTTCGCCGTCAGGGCGGAAATGGAGGCGAACTCCGCGAGCTCGTCGGGGCTGAGCGTCGAAATCGCGCTCTGGATGTCGTAGGCCGACCGAATGATGGAGGGGGCGGAAAGCCCGGAGAAGTCGTTTGAGAATTGCAGCGCCTTGCGCCGCACCGCCTCAAGGTCCTCGACCCCCAGCGAGCTCAGGGCTGCCAGGGCTTCCTGGCCCTCAAAGGTCGCCGCCACGAGCCCGGCCATCCCGGCGATAAGGGCGGTTCCAGCGCCAAGCAAGGAAAAGCCGAGTTTCATCCGGCCAAGCGATTTCTCCACCGCCGCCGCCATCGCCGACGAGCCCTGGGCGAGTTGGGTCATCTTCCCGCCGACGCGGTTGGCCGTTTGCGAGAACTGGTCTTTCAGCGTGATGACGGCGCCGAGGCCGAATTGGGAGGAGAGGCCACCGAGCATGAGAGAACCTCCTTTATAGGTTTCCCGTGCTATGTACTAGAGAGGCTTCGGAAAGCCCGCAGCGGCTGCGCCATCGGCACCGCGTGGCGGTATTGAGATGTAACGTTACGCTCCGTCAAAGTAGCCGATAACACCTTCAACACCAGCGCCGATCAGGTCTAGGTAGTTGGAGATGAGTCGGAGGGTGGGGAGACTTCTGATGGGGCGACGGCAGTCGATGCTCAAAGTAATGGCATACCCATCGCGCGCGATGGCCATCAGAGCGTCGAGAGAGGCTATGGCAAGTTCATACTGATCGCGCCCGCAAGCTTGGAGTACCTCATCGCGGTCCGACTCGATTTCGTCGAGAAGTTCCTGAACGGCGGACTCGAAGGCCATGAGATAGCGGTCGGCTTCGAGGGCGACACCGCAGAACTCGTCGAGGAGCCTTGTCTTGTTCGACGTCTTGGTTGCGAGGCCGATAGCTTGGCGGATATTCTTGGCAAGTGCGTGGGCCTTGGTGGATGTGAGCAGTATGCCTTCGATCCGGCTGGCGGGCATGGATGTAGCACTGGAATCTGACATGAGAGATTCACTCCTGGGCTTGCGGGCTGTTGGTTGGGGGTTGCGGTCTGGCCTAGGGGTCTACTACGATTTCCCTTCGAAATGCTTCTTCGGGATATAGCGCCGACGGCAGGCCCCGTGGGTCTTCCGATCAATCATGATGCAGTCGGGATACATGCCAGTGTAGATCCTATCTGCGATGACATTCACAGACAGCCCCGTCATTTTCGCCGCTTCCCGGACGGTCACGTAGTTCTCGCGCAAGTATGCTTTGCCTTTGGGATGACGGCGATAGGCTTTCGGTTGAAACCAGCCAGACTTGCGCTCGGCTGGGGCGTTGGGGTCGGGGGACTCGGTGAAGTATCGCGAGGGAATCCACCAGACAAATCCGATCCGGATGTTGGGGTGCAGCACGCAAACGGCCCCAGGATAGTGGCCACGAGCGAGTCTCAGATTGAGCAGGCCCTTTGGAATGCCGTAGCGTTCATGGATCTGCGTGACGGTCATGTAACAGGGCTCCGGGGTCGGTTTCCCTTGGGTCTTGTACCAGCGCATGGGGCCGGATTCGGGGCTGGGATTTTTCATGCTTGGCCTCCTGGGCAAAGTTCTATCGTTGCGTCCGGAGGGTGTTCCGGGCGCTATGGGCTTCGATCGCCATGGCCGTGGGCGGTTTGGCGTGCTACGAAGCCGGTTCGGGGTTGTCGAGTCGGTCGATGGCCTTTTGAATGGCGTTGAGGGTCAGGATGCCGGGGTTGAGGTTGATGCCGTCGCGGATGTTGGCGATGTTGGGGCGCGAGACGCCTGAGAGCTTCGAGATACGTGCGACAGAATGGTTGCGGATGCGGTTTCTGATTTCGTCAAGGTCCTTGGTCATTCGGGGTATTCCTAGCGTGGTGTGGTGTTTCGGGTGCGCTGATGGAGACGTTGTGTAACAATTCTGACACTTCGACAAGCGAAAAGTGAAGGAAAAATTTCATGGTCGGCATGGCAAGGTTGTAGGAAATTGGAAAATCAAGACTTAGAGAAAGAAATCACCGACCTCATTGTCTCAGCCAAAGACAAGGCTGGGGGAATCCGCCAGCTTGGCGACTTGGCTGGGGCATCCCGACCAGCGGTTTATACCTGGCTATCCGGAGACATGCCCAAACTGCCGTACTTGCTCAAAATTCTAGAGTACATGGGGGGCGATTTTCGGCGAGCGCTGCCCTCATGGACAACCAGCCAAGGGGAAAATCGGGAAATCGAACGCCTAACGGCGGAAAACGAACGCCTGCTGGTGGAAAACGAACGCCTGACGGCGGAAAACGAAGCCCTCAAGGGGGCCTTGAGGACGATCCAGGGCGTGATTGCCGAAAGCCAGCAGCATACCGGAGGCGGCGAGCAATGATCGAACATGAAAAGCGCAGGAAGAACCAGACCAGGATGGCGATCCTGATTTCTGTCGGAGCCGTGGTCTTGGCGACCTTCGCGTTTTGCTTTGTTGGACTAATCCTGGCAAGCTTCCTACCACCAGTGGAGTCGGCGGCAGAAGAAACCCAGGTCATAACGCCTGAAGAGGAAATGACCAAACTTAAGGCGACGCTTGACCAAATGGGCCAGGACAGTGAAGAGGGCCTTCAGGCTCTGCGACGAATGAGTGAACTTGAACCGGAAAATGAAGCCATTCGTTCGTTGTTGGACATGGCGGAGAGCGCAAAGAAACGACGAATCGCCTATGGTGGATCTAGCTACGAGGAGCGACAAGAAAAAATCCGTAGTCAATTTTCAAGTTGGAGCGGAGCCCATGTCGATCTTGTCTCACGCATCAAGTTGGCGATGAACGATCCAAAAAGCTTTGAGCATGTGTCCAGCGATTGGGTGGATGCGGAAGATTTTAGTATCATCGTCACAACACGATTTCGTGGTAAGAACGCATTTGGTGGAACAGTCACCCAAACGGTGTCTGCAAGGTACTCAGTTGACGGGAATTTCTTAGGGATGGTCGAATGACCTAACGCCCACCCCTCTTCTTCGACGCTCGACTCTTTTCCGCCTCGATCTGGCGGTGGAGCCGCTCGATGTACCAGAGGCGGCGGCTGACCGGCATGGCCAGGACCTCCGCCTCGGACCAGCCTAGGCCTCCGTAGGCGAGGAAGAAGGCGTCCTCGCGGGGGTCGCCTCCTCGATCAAGTGCGGGAAGAAAAAACCCGGCGTCGCCCGGGCGTCCACCTTGGCCACCGCGCCGCAGGCCGGGCACTCGATCTCTACGGAGAAATCCGGCATCGCGTCGGCGGCCATGAGGGCGCGCTCGATGACGGCGATTTCCCGGGCCGTGAGCATGGCGGGATTGAGCGGGCGGCGGACCTCCTGGTCGAGCTTTGCGTCCGGCCCGTCGACGACCTGCAGGCGGCGGGCGCGCAGCAGGGTCAGCACGTCGCGCTCGCCGCGGGCCTTGATGGCGCGTTCGTCCACCTCGCCGGTCCGGACGTCGGCGGCGAAGTGTCGGTCCCGGGCTTCGATGATGATGCGGCGCCTGGAGCCGTGGGGTGGCGGCGTGAACCGGCGGTAGTCCTCTTCAGTGAATTCGACGATGTGGCGGGTCTTGGCGTCGCATTCCTGGCAGCGCACGTCGACCTCGACCTCGTTGCCGAAGGAAACGCGGCGGAGGTGCACGAGGGCCACGACCCGGTCGCATTCGAGGGCGGCGTTCCATTCTTCGGATGAGAGCTTCTCGCCGTCGAGGGTGACGCGGCGGGAGAGCACGGCGCTGATGGAGCCGTTCCTGTCGGCGTTGCGCGAGGAGAGGGCGGCCTGGTCCTGGCCGGTGATTTCAGAGCAGCAGGCGACGGCCCCGCTCGGGAGGACGACGGAGTCGCTTTCGGGATAGGTCGGCGTTTCGATCATGGTCAAACCTCGGTGACGTTGGCGAATGGTGAAGGGGGCAAGGGGGGGCGTGCCCTCCGGGAGTCATGTACCGGGGCGGTGGCCAGCAAATCGGAAGGTCGGAGGGCGGGTGAAGACAGCCTGGCGGGGTCAAGAATCCAAAAACGCGATTTGGGGTGATTTCTCGGCCGATCTCTTCTTCCCGCGACGAATGCCTCGCCGGAGGCCGCGTTTCGACGACGTTGGGCGTCTGTGCAAGTCCTTGGGGGCTTGCCGTGGCAATTATTGGGGCGAAAAACGCCGCCAGGCGAAAATGGTGGTTGGTGGAGGAGGCGGCGTTCGCCGAGGGGGGGCGTTCCCTTGGGGAGCTAAGTACTACCAACCACCATTGTTTTTAACCCTTCTTTTGAATGTGCGCCGCAGGGTATGCCCTTTCGATTTTTGTTCGCCATTCTGAAACGTAGGCGGGGTGAGGGTTTGCGGGGAATTGGGGGGTGTGTCCGAGGGTGTGTCCGCCTTTTTAGGCTGGCTCTCCGCCGGCTTGACCCAGAGTCGTCCCTGTAAGTCTAACGTTTTCAATAGCGAGGAGGGCGTGTCCCCGGCCCAAAAGGGGGTGTGTCCCGGGGGTCTCGTGGAGGGCCGCCTTGAGGATCCAAACGATTGATTTTTATTAGGTTAGATGGGCGTGTCCCTCAAGAGGGGGGGCTGTGTCCTCCCCTTTTCCGGGAGGGCGTGCCCCCGGGTCGTCTATGTTCCCGGGTCAGGAGACCGACTTGGCCCAGGCGCTGGCTTCGGCCACGGGCTCGTCGGAGGCGGTCTTGGGCGGTGTCAGGCGGGAAGGCCGAGGTACTTGCGCTTTGCGGGCGTAAGTTCGCTCTTCGAGTAAAGCAAACGAGCCAGCGTCTCGGCGTCTTGCACCGTGTGGGTGTTGCCTCGATCATCGTAGGCGATGGTCTTGCCGACGTGATCGCCGAGTTCGGTCAGGCATTGGCCCAGGCAGCGGCGAATGCGGGTGCGCTCGGCCTCGGGAATGAACAGGCTTTTCGGCGAGTCCGAAGGCTTCGGCGCCGAGGGTTTCGTCCGGGGCGCGAGGCTGGGGGGCAGGGAAGCACGCTTCGGCTTGAGCGGCTGGGCAGGGGAGGCGGTGCTTGGCCGGTTCGCCGTTTCGCGGTGGCCGGCGAGGGATTGAAGAGCGGCGGAGGCGCAGAGCAGACAGGCGCTGGCTTGGTCGAGAAGCCCCGCCTCTTTGTGGGCACGGGCGGCCGCCATGGAGGCGTTGTAGGCCTGAAGGGCTTGGGTTGGGCTTGGCGTGTGGCTGACGTGGTTTTCCATGGCGAGCGGCCTTCCTCTTCCGGATAAGCGATGTACCGGGCGGTGAAGGCATCGAGGGGGGCAGGTTGAGCTTGTCAAATCGGGCTCTTGCCGTTTCGCTGGGATGCCATTATGCGTGAGACAAGATGAGCGGGCTAGAGAATCAGAAGTCACAGTCACTCAGGGATCGACCCCATTGAGGCCAGTGGGGCAGTGTACAACAAACTCAGAGCCAAATCTTGCGGGAGTAGAGAAATGACAAGAACGCGAAACTATTTTCCTCCTGACCTGATTGCCCGAACTACGGATATCGGGCTGTTTCAAACACTTGAAGCTCACTCGGTAGCTGTCGGTGAGAGAACAGGGCAATCTCTGGCCGACAGTTTGGGCGATGAGTGGATGGAGTTAGGGCTGTTGGTAGGGCTTCTGCACGATTTGGGAAAGGCGCACCCCAAGTGGCAGCGGGCGATCGCCGAGGGGCTTGATTGTCCGCCCCACGCGGCGCACGGGGCGTACGCCTTCCCGCAATTCGGCGGGTCCATGATCGCGTCCTTCGCGATCGCGGCGCATCATTCCGGACTGAAGACTCGCGCCGGCCTTGTCGATCTCATCGCTGACAGGGGTGGCGTCTGTGCCGAGGCATTCCGCGAAATACAGAAGACCTGCTCGCTCGACCAATTGAGGGACGACTTCGCCAAAGCCCAAGGCGAACTTCGCCCGTGGATGAACGAGAAGCGGGGCGAGCCATTCTCTCAGATGCTCTTCATCCGCACCATTCTCAGCGCCCTTGTCGATGCGGACCGGCTCAATTCCGAGGAGTTCGCCGAGCAGGCCGCTAACGCCGTGTGGCGGCGAGAAGCCTTTGCCCCGTTCGACGCGGCGGCCTTTCTCAAGAAACTCGAGGCCCGCTACGAATCCTTCCCAGCGAGCGAATCGGTCATGGCGCGGTGCCGCTCGGAAATCCTACGCGCCACCACAGAGGCGGCCTCCCTGACGCCGGGGCTGTTCACACTGACGGTGCCGACGGGGGGCGGCAAGACCCTGGCTGCCCTCAACTTCGCCCTGCGGCACGCCTTGGCCTATCCAGAGTACGGCTTCCGCCGCATCATCGTGGTGATCCCCTACCTCTCGATCATCGAGCAAAACGCGCGCGTTTACCGGGAACTCTTGGGGGACGATGTGGTCCTGGAGCACCATTCCTCCGTCGAACTGGTGGACGATGACGAGAAGAGCCCTCGCGAGCGCCGCGCGAGCAACGGTGCGGAAAACTGGGACGCTCCCGTGGTGGTCACCACCAGCGTCCAATTCCTGGAAACGCTCTTCGCGCACCGGGCGACCAAGCTCCGTAAGCTGCACAACGCGGGGCGCTCCATCGTCGTCTTCGACGAGGTGCAGACACTGCCGATGGATTTGCTGGCGCCGACGGTGAAGGCCATCGAGGCCCTGCGCGATGTGATGGGGTGCAGCGTCGTTCTCTCATCCGCCACGCAACCGGCGCTAAATTCCCGGCTCTCGGGATTCAAAGGCCAGAGTTTCGATGGCTTGAAAGACGTCCGCCACATCGTGCCCGAACCCGAGCTGCCCGGCCTGTTCCAGACGATGGCGCGCGTGGATTACGACTTCACCCAAGCGACCGAAGAAGTGGGATGGGAGGAGTTGCGGGCGCGGCTTCGCGGAGAACTCGAAACCCATGGCGCCGCGCTCTGCGTCATGAACACCAAAAAGCACGTGCAGCGGGTCGCGGAAGGATTTGGCGAGGAGGCGCTGCTGTTCTCCGCCGCCCAATGCGCCGAGCACCGGACTGCGGTCCTGGCCGAGGCGAAGCGGCGCCTGGCGGCGGGGGAACCGGTGCTGCTTTTTTCCACACAAGCGATTGAGGCAGGGGTAGATATAAGTTTTCCAATAGCCTACCGGGCCATGGCCCCCATGGAGGGCATCATCCAGGCGGCGGGGCGCTGCAACCGCAACGGCGAGCTTGGCAACGACCGGCGCGGGCGCGTTGTGGTGTTTCAACCACCGACCGGCGATGGGGCGTGGTATCCGCGGGACCGGGCCTACAAGAATGGCATCGAGGCGGTCCGCAATTGGTTAAAATCCGCCCAGCCCGACCTGCACGACCCCGGCGTCTTCAGCCAATACTCGCGGCACGTGATCGAGCGCGCGTTCAGCTCGGCCAAAGCCGGGGGAAGCTATTCCGGCCTCGACGCCAAGGGCATACTCAAGGAGATGACCACGCACCTGAGGTTCCCCGAGGTGGCGGATTCGTACCGGCTGATCGATGCCAACACGATGCCCCTCATCGCCCCTTACCCTCATGGCGGTCACGACATCGACGGGCTGGTCCGGCAAATTCGTAGCCAAGGCTACGCGACCCGGCAGGACTTCCGCCAGTTCCAGCGGTACATGGTCTCGCACTACAAGGACGGCGAAAAGGCGCAGCGGTTCCTCGACGAATGGACGGAGGAAATCGCTGAAGGCGTGCGGGTGCTGATGTCAAAGGCCTACGACTGCGATCCCGCGGTTCCATGGAAGGGGGCGGGGAAGGTGGAGCCGGAGGAGCTCCCCTTTCATTGTGCTTGAAAAAGCTCAGGTCCTTGCCGGACAGTCCTGTGGATTCTGGTGTTATGGCATCGGTGGATTGAAATTAGGAAGCGTTTGCTCAGCACTACGAGCACTAGTGGCCGCTCCGGAGGCCTTCCTTTGGAGCGGCCATTTCTGTTCTCTGTACACCGCATCCTTAAGCTAACGCATCCTAAGCGAAAATAATCGTTGCAAGGCTCTAGCTCCTGTGAGACCTCTTTCTCCCAGAGAGGAGGGCACTCATGTCTCACCCCATCCGCGGCCCACCATGAGGCCAAAGAATCCACGACAAGGGGCTCTCGAGCACGGGGCCGAGTACGACCTTAACCCCGTGTCTCGCGAGCTTTGCTTTCGTAAGCAATGCGAACTTGGACCTTGCGGTTTCTTCTCGCAAGGCCAAACTCGCCCCCGCCCCATTCGCGAATATTAAGCGAAAGATTTCGCTTGCCTTCCCTCACAAAATTTGAGAGCAAGGTTTCTATCACCTTCACCGGTTGAAAAGCTAGAATCACACCTGCGCGGGACGTCGTTTTTGTGGGCAATTGTCCTTTGTCTTTCGGCTCCCCGCGTCCCTCACCGCAATGAAAGGAGCCCATCTCATGGAAATGAGTCAGGAGGTCAGCGTGGTCGTCTGGGGCGACTTCGCCTGCTTTACCCGGCCCGAATGCCGGGTCGAGCGGGTCAGCTACGATGTCCCGACGCCGTCGGCTTGCCGCGGCATTCTCGAGTCCATCCTGTGGAAATCAGAATTCCGCTGGGTCATGCGGCGCGTCCGGGTCTTGCGCCCGATCCGCACCATCGCACTGCGCCGAAACGAAGTGCAGTCGAAAATCGCCAAAGCCGACGCGATCGGTTGGATGGAAGGCAGCAAGGACTTCGAGCCCCTGATGGCCGACGAAGCGCTCAAAGGTGTCGGCCGCACCCAGCGCCAGACCATCGCCCTGCGCGATGTGGCCTATGAAATCACCGCCGCGATCCACTTGCCCGGCGGTTACTCGGAATCGAATCCCCCGGTGAAGTACGCCGAGATGTTCCGGCGCCGTGTCGAGAAGGGGCAGTTCTTCCGTCCGCCCTGTCTCGGGTGCCGCGAGTTCGCCGCCGACTTCGCCGCCGAACCGCCGGAAGACATGACAATCGAACCGCCCGCCGACCGCGATTTGGGCCGCATGCTGTTCGACGTGGTTCACGGAGACAAGAACCGCATGCCGCGTTTTTTTGAAGCCGAACTCCGCGGCGGCGTCGTGGAATTCCCCCTCGACATGGCACAAGCCTACTGGAAGGAGGCACTCGCGTGATTCTGCAAGCACTCTACGACTACGCCCACGCCCACCGCGAGGAAGTGCTGGGCGCGCCGCACGTCATCCAGGGCAAGATCGCCTGCGAAATCGTCCTGGATCAGAACGGTGACTTCAAACACGCCCATCGGCTGGACGAACAGCTACACGTCTTCGCGGCGGCGGGCAACGAAGCCGCCACCACCGGGCAGTACATCAAGTGGCTCTCGGAAACGGTGGCGCGAACCATTCCCTCGCCCAATGACGAGGCGAAGGACACCCGCAAGCAGGACCGGCTCCTTGAACTGACGCGCCAAGCGGCGGAGGAAACGGGGTCGGAGACGGCCAAGGCGCTCCTTCGCTTTCTGGAACGCCTTCGCGAGGAACCGGACCTGGCCGAACGGGTCCACGCCGAACTCAAAACCCTGAAGGTCAAACCGATCGACCGCGTCACATTCACGGTAATCGGCGGCGCCCACCCGATGGGCAAACGGCTGATCGAGGACGAGGCGCTTGGGCGCTGGTACGGGGGCTTTTTCGAGGAAGCCATCTCGTCCGGGCTCAAGACCGATCCGGACGCCCAATGTCTGGTGACGGGCAAGCGCAACGTGCCCCTGGCGAACACGCACAAGGGGCTGCGTTTCTCGCCCGATCAGCCGATCCTGGCCTCTTTCGACAAGGCAGCCTTCACCAGCTACAACTGGACGAAGGGCCAGAACGCCCCCATGAGCCAGGAGGCGATGGAGGGCTACTGCGCCGCGTTCGAACATCTGGCCAATGCGCCGGAACACCGCTTCATCGTGCGCCAGCGCAAACCCTCGGGCCCCGGCGACGAAGTCATGCGGTTCCTGTTTTGGACGCGCAAGGGGCCGATTCCGTATATCGATGAATTCTTGACCTCGCATGTCACCGAACGCGGTAGAGAGGAAATGCTGCGCATTCTCCATCAGCCTTGGAAGGGGAAGAAGGACGTCGATCTTCCGGACGGCGAAGCCTTCCACGTGGTCTGCTTTTCGGTGAACAAGAAGCGGATCATGCTGCGCGCGGCATCGAGCGGAACGCTGGGCGAACTGCGGGAGAACCTGCTGCGCTGGCAGGCGGAAACGGAGATTCGCCTGCCTTGGTTCCTGGAACACCGCCGGCCGATGCCGAAGCAGGAAGGCCAGGAGAAAACCATGAAGACGGTGGCGGATAAGGGGGAGGTCTCGGCGCCGCTGAATTTCTCCGAAATCCGCGACGCCGTTCTCGCCCCCGCCCAGAACCTGCCGGACACCGCCGTGCCCGCCATTTTCCAGGCCGTGCTCTTCGGTAAGCCCCTGCCGGCGATGCTGCTGCACGGCGCCGTGGGGCGGGTGTTGCGTTCGAAACCGAAAAAGAAGTCCAGTGACGAAGGAACTAATGAGTCCACTGGGACGGCATCAAGTAAGTCACGCAGGACCTGGACCGAAAAATTCCGAGTTCGCTTCGACGGACACAAACGGGCGGCGCTGCTGCGCGCGCTGCTGAACCAACTTTACCGCCAACAAGACCCCAAAGGAGATTACCAAATGGATCGGGAACTGGAAGGTCCGCCGACGGAATCGACCGCGTTTCTGCTCGGGCGGCTGTTCGCCGTTTATGAGAAGGTGCAGGATGCGAAAACAAACAAGCGAGGCCGTGACTCGGAGAAGCTGAATGTGACCCTCGGCGACCGCTATTTCTCGGCGTTCTGTTCGTCACCGGGCGCCGTGCAACCCAACGTGCACAAGCTGGTGAACAAGCTCCTGGGCCAACTACGGCGCCAGGAAGGACGCGCGGGGTGTGCCGCCGATTTCCAGAAGCGTATCGGGGAAATCATAAGTTCTCTCGATCATATTCCGATGCAACACAATGTCCGTGATCAGGCCGAATTCATCCTCGGTTACTACAAGGAACACGCCACCAAGAAGGACGCCACCGAGCCGGAGGTGGAGAACGAAACCGCCCTGGCCGCCGCCGATCTCAAGTCCTGACCCTTTTTCCACTTTTCGCACTTCCAAGGAGCACTTTTCACCATGACCGCAACTGTCGCAGAAACCACCGGTGTTGTCACCAAACGCCACGATTTCCTTTACCTTTTCGATGTGAAGGACGGAAACCCCAACGGCGATCCGGACGCCGGAAACATGCCCCGGCTGGACCCGGAAACCAATCAGGGCCTCGTCAGCGACGTGAGCCTGAAACGCAAAATCCGCGATTTCGTCCAACGCCGCCACGCCAACGAACCGCCCCACGTGATCTATGTCCAGCACGGCCATTCCCTCTATTCCCAACAGGCGAAAGCCTACGACGCCCTGAAGCTGAAGGCCAAGGAGGACAGCAAAGACAAGATCGCCGACGCGCGGAATTGGATGTGCGAAAACTTCTTCGACATCCGGGCCTTTGGCGCCGTGATGAGCGTCAAGGAATTCAACTGTGGCCAAGTGCGCGGCCCGGTGCAGGTGACCTTTGCCCGATCCATCCACCCGATTTTCCAGACGGAACACGGCATCACCCGCGTGGCGTTCACCAAGGAAACGAAGCAGGCGGAAACCGCTGGCTCGACCGAGATGGGGCACAAGTACACGGTGCCCTACGGCCTCTACGCCGCCCGCGGCTACGTCACGCCGCACTTCGCCACCGACACGGGCTTCACCTACGCCGATCTGGAGTTGCTGTGGGAGGCCCTCGGCATGATGTTCGAAATCGACCGGTCCGCATCCCGCGGCTCGATGGCAGCGCAACGACTCTACGTGTTCGAGCACGAAAGCTCCCTGGGCAACGCTCCGGCGCAAAAGCTGTTCGGACGCATCGAACGCCGGATTAACCTGAAGGACGAGGGCAAGACGCCGCGCTCGATCGACGATTACAACCTGCCGAAACCGGAGGACATCACCGACCTGCCGCCCAGTGTGAGCCTGACGGAGAAGTTCGGTGAATGAGCCCGGCGCTCTTCGATGAGGACGATCTGCTGCCGCTGTCCGCCATCGCGGATTTCGAGTTCTGTCCCCGCCGCGCGGCCCTCCATCTGCTCGAGCAGCAGTGGGAGGAAAACCGCGCCACGGCGGAGGGAACGCTCCTCCACGAACGCGCCCACAGCCAGGAGGAAAGCGAGACGCGCGGCGATTTGCTGATCGCGCGGTCGCTGCCGATCCGCTCGTTGACGCTCGGCCTCAGCGGCAAGTGCGACGTCGTGGAATTCCGGCGCGGGGAAACGGGCGCTCGCCTGCCCCGCCGCCAGGGACTCTGGCAACCCCTGCCCATCGAATACAAACGCGGCCGCGTTCAGCACCAGGAGAGTTTTCGCCTCCAGCTCTGCGCCCAGTCGATCTGCCTGGAGGAGCATTTCGGCGTCACCATCCCGGCCGGTGTCCTGTTCTACGGAAAAAGCCACCGCCGTGTGGATGTGGATTTCAGCGACGGCCTGCGCGCGAAAACCACCGAGTTGGTCCGCCAACTTCACCACATGGTGCGAAGCAAGCGAACGCCACCGGCCATCTACCAGCGCAAGTGCGACAAGTGCTCGCTCTTCGAAACCTGTATGCCGAAATCCATCCGCGCAAACCACAGCGCCGCCGCCCACACCCGCCGGCAATTGGCGGCGATGCTGGCCACGGAAGAGGAGGTGCCATGAAGCGCCTGTTGAACACCCTGTTCGTCAACACAGACGGCGCCTACTTGAACCTGGAAGGCGAAACCGTGGTCGTTTCCGTCGAGCAGGAGCGCAAGCTTGCCCTGCCGCTCCACACGCTCGAAGGCATCGTCTGCGCAGGGCGGGTCATGGCGAGCCCGTTCCTCCTCGGCGCGGCGGCCGACCGCAACATCGCCGTGTCCTTCCTGACCCGCAACGGCCGCTTCCTCGCGCGCGTCACCGGGCCGGTCCACGGCAACGTGCTGCTGCGCCGCGCCCAGCACCGGGCCTCCGACAGCGAGGAGCACGCCGTGCCCATCGCCCGCGCTTTCCTGACCGGAAAGCTCGCCAATTCCCGGGGCGTTCTGCTGCGCGCCGCCCGCGAGAACAATCCCGCCAACCCCGATTCCCTGCGCCACGCCGCTAAGCAACTCGCCTTTCTGATCCCCAAACTCGAGGGAGCGGCCAGCCTCGAATCCCTCCGCGCCATCGAAGGCGAAGCGGCCCGCATCTACTTCGACCGGTTTGACCATTTCATCAGCGCCGACAAGGAGCACTTCACCTTCAAAGGCCGGTCGCGCCGACCACCCCTCGACAACGTCAACGCCCTCCTGTCCTTCACCTACAGCCTCCTGGCCCACGACGCCGCCTCCGCGCTCGAAACCGCCGGTCTCGATCCCGCCATCGGCTTCCTGCACCAGGACCGGCCCGGGCGCCCTAGCCTCGCCCTCGACCTCCTCGAAGAACTGCGCGCCCCCCTCGGCGACCGCTTCGTGCTCAGCCTGATCAATCGCCGCGTTCTCTCCGCCAAAGACTTTCAAACCGCCGAAACCGGCGCCGTCCGTATGACCGATAACGCCCGCCGCGACTACTTCTCCGCCTGGCAGACGCGAAAACAGGAAACCATCGCCCACCCTTTCCTGGGCGAAACCATCGCCGTCGGGCAAATTTTCGCCGCCCAGGCTCTCCTCCTCGCGCGCCACCTGCGCGGCGACCTCGACGCCTATCCCCCGTTCCTCTGGAAATAGCCAAGGGAGACTCGCTCAGCCATGCTCGTTCTCATCACCTACGACGTCCAAACCACCACCCCGGCCGGCCAGAAGCGCCTGCGGACAGTGGCCAAAGCCTGCCAGAACTGGGGGCAGCGCGTGCAGTACTCCGTCTTCGAATGCCTGCTGGAACCAGCCCAATGGACCGTCCTTCGCGGTCAACTCGAATCCACAATCGATCCCCAAACGGACAGCCTGAGATACTACTATTTAGGCAATAATTGGCAGAAACGCGTCGAACACTTCGGAGCGAAACAAGGCTACAACCCGCAGGGCCCCATCATCATCTAGAACTCTCGGTTTCCTGCCCCGCGAACCCACCCCACACCACAAAACGCAGGTCATTCGCGAAGGTTGAACAAAGGAGAGTTACGACGGTTCTCGCTAATTCCTAGTTCAAGACTGATTGTATGCAAAATACCTTCGCGCAAACCGGCCCTTGCGCCCTTGAACACGCTCGGCTTAGACTCTACCCGATTCGCCTTCCTGCGAAGGCGTGGATTGAAACGGGGACGTTGCCATCGCCCGCCGTGTCATTCCGAAATTCGCCTTCCTGCGAAGGCGTGGATTGAAACTCCATTGCCGGGTCGGATTGTTGATCCCCACGGGCTATTCGCCTTCCTGCGAAGGCGTGGATTGAAACTCGCACTTTGGACTTTGATTTTCCGGGTCAGGTGATTCGCCTTCCTGCGAAGGCGTGGATTGAAACAGGAGCCGCGTATCGGGCCGGTGCCGAAGGGGCTCATTCGCCTTCCTGCGAAGGCGTGGATTGAAACATTGGCATCCTCCCACCGGCAAAAAACCCGGCCCCATTCGCCTTCCTGCGAAGGCGTGGATTGAAACTCAGGAAGGCAGCGAAGTCGGCGGTGGCGCTTCATTCGCCTTCCTGCGAAGGCGTGGATTGAAACGAAATTCGACAGCGATGCTGGACGGATAGAAGAGATTCGCCTTCCTGCGAAGGCGTGGATTGAAACAGGGAAGCGGGGGCGGTCTGCCAGTCCTGCGGACATTCGCCTTCCTGCGAAGGCGTGGATTGAAACCTATGCGACATTCTAGATGCTGTCGCGGCGCTCTCTCATTCGCCTTCCTGCGAAGGCGTGGATTGAAACGTTAGATTTCCAGAACGGAGGCAAGCGTTTCAATCCACGCCTTCGCAGGAAGGCGAATGAACATTTCGCTTGCCTCCGTTCTGGAAATCTAACGTTACAAGCCACGCCTTCGCAGGAAGGCGAAGGAGAGAGCGCCGCGACAGCATCTCGACGGTCGCATAGGTTTCAATCCACGCCTTCGCAGG
>JAVJSW010000048.1:0-34299 GCA_040219255.1 Sumerlaeia bacterium | reverse complement strand
CAAAGACTTCATCAACCCGGTGGCGTGGCAGGACGCGGGCGGCAGCGTCGCGTACTTTGTCTATGGCGGCCGGGGGCATGTGCCGGACTGGATGGTGAAGGGCGGGGCGTATTACCGCTTCGTGACCGATCACCTGGGCAGTGTGCGACGCGTGGTGAACGTGGAGACGGGGACCGTGGCTCAGGCGATCGGTCACGAAGCGGTAATACGCCCCGCCCTTCACCATCCAGTCCGGCACATGCCCCCGGCCGCCATAGACAAAGTACGCGATGCTGCCGCCCGCGTCCTGCCACGCCACCGGGTTGATGAAGTCTTTGTACAGGAACCGGTCCTTGACAACGCCATTTTCTTTGCGGGCCACGCGGCGGCCCTGGCCGTCGAGGTCGTACGTGATCGTGTCGGACCCTAACGTCACGGACTCCAGGAATCCGCGGGAGTCGTAGGTGTATTGCGCCTCGGTCGTGGAATTGAACGTCTTCTCCACGATTTCGCCGTCCGTGTTGTAGGTGAACTCCACCGTTCCGCCCCGGACATGGTCGTAGTACTCGAGCAGGCGATCCTGATCGTCGTGTTCGAAGAAGGACTGGGAGGCCTGCGTGATTGGCCACGACCACACACCATTGCGATTGCCGTTGGCGTCGTAGCCGTAGAGGCGGTCTCCGGCTTTCCAGGGAATGCTGGCCCCCACACCCCATTTCTCAAGCTCGACCGAATACAGCCGCCCGGCGTCATCATAGCCGTAAGTCCAGACATCCGAAGTCGCTTCGTCGAAATACTCCACTTTCCCGGTAATCCGCCCCAATTTATCGTAGGTGAACTCCTGCTTGAAGAGTTCGTTGCCCGACACCGACGCCGTATAGCTGTCCACCTCGCCAAAGGCCGTGTAGGTCAGCGCGTCGTTCACCCGGCCCAGCGCCGTCGCCGTCAGGTCGCCCGTGTCCGCATCGCGGGTGAAGGTCATCGTCAGCGTCGAATCCCCATCGCGCAGCTCGGTCAGCAGGCCGTCGTCATCGAACTCCATTTCGAGGGTATAGGTCGTCGCGGCGCCCGATTGCACCGTGAACTCCTCGACCCGCAAATCGTTCGGATTGTACAGCCAGGACAGGGTGCCTGTCGTCACTCCATCGATTTCCGTGCGCTCCATCAGGGCGCCGTCGTACACGCTCCGCACCTCTTCCCCACCCGGCGACACCGTCCGCACCAGGCGGCCGAACTCGTCGTAGGTCATGGTGTGATCGCCCTCGGGCGTTTCGATGCGCTTGAGCCGCCCCGCATCCGAGCAGTTACAGGAACCGTCCTCGTAGATGTACTCGATTTCGTCGCCGTCGGGCCGGATCGTTTTGATCAGCTCGCGGTCCGCGTTGTAGATCGACACCGTCGAAGCCGTCGGCCCGGCGATCGTTGGCGGCTCATAATCGTCTGGCAGGTTCACCGCCGTATATTCGAACACGTGGGCCGGTTTGCCAGGCGGACTGATCGAGACCACATTGCCGGACTCGTCATAGGTCGTCACCACCACGCGGCCGCCCGGCAGGGTCACCGTCGTGGGGCGGTCGTTCGCGTCGTACTCATAGCTCACCTCGCGCCCCAGCGGGTCCACCATCAGCGACAGGCGGCCCTCCGAGTCGTAGGTGTACGTCGTCACGCGGTCCGCGACCTTCAGCTTCTCGAGGAAGCCGGCATGGAGTGCGTTTTCGTCTGCCGTGAAGTAATCATACTCCACCTTGTGGCGCTTCGAACTGACCGACGTGGTCCCGTTCGTCAGCAGCGCCGTCTCCAGCGTCCGGTCCTGATCGTCCGTCAAGGTGCGCGACTTGCGCCCCTCTGGAGACGTCGCGATCAGCGTCCGAGTCGTCGGCACCGAGGCGTCGTACTCCACCCTGGAGACACGGCTCTGCGGAGCGGTGATGGTTGAGGTGGAATTCTCAATGGCGCTGCTCCGGTCATCCGGATCGACCAGTGTGACCTGATACTCCGTCGTGGTCGAGAGCGTCACGAGCCCAGCCGTTCCTCGGCTGTAAGGTGTCGATGCCACGGAAGTCGAAGTGAGATCATACTGCGGACCCAAGGACGGATCGCCTTCCGAGACCGTTTGCGTCACAATCGTGCCATTCGGGAAAGTCGTCTGCGTCTTCGCCTCGCCATCCGGTCCATCGGCGTACATGATCGTTACAACTTCGAGACCGTCGGGGGAGCGATTGATCCGCCCCCGATAAGTCGGATTATTCTCGTCCTTGACGATGGCATAGCCGCTTTCGCGCCCCTCCGCGGTTGTCTTGGTCACTTCGTAACCATTCTCGAGTTCTTCCTCGGAAACGGACGTGAAACCGCCGGAAGGGTCGGAAGCCTTGGTAGCCCGCCCAAGAACATCGTATTCGACCTCGTAGGTGTAGGTCCCATCGGTCCGGGGGCTGGTGATTTCATTCAATAGGCCGCCATCGCCATCATAGCCAAGCTCTGTGACGCTACCATCCGGTGCGGTCACAAGCTCAAGGAATCCGTCGGAATTCAGCCACAGGGTCGTTTCGTGGCCGAACGGACCTTCGATGGAGGTCGGAGTTCCGTCAGCCTCACGGTTGATGGTTACAACCCGGCCTTCTTCGTCTTCGATCTCAACCAGAAGGCCAGCTTCATCGTAATCGAAGGTCAATAACGTCCGACCGGTCGCAATGTCCTCCGTTCTAAGGTGACGGCCAGAAGCGGTAAACACATAGCGAACACCACCATCTGGAATGACTACTTCCGAGTCGGAGACTTGGGAGTAGGCTCGTTGTACAGCGGTAAGGTCGAAGCCATACCAAGTGCCCCCGTTATAGGGCTCCTCTTGCACATCTTCCGCAATGAGCAAACGACCGTCGTGGGAGACAGCCATGCCAAATACGCTGGTATAAGAAAATAGGTCCTGAAGCGCGGGACCTTCATCGCGTGGAGCCAATCCACCTCCAGCTATTTCCGTAAGAATACCGCTCGTGTCGATACGGTAAACCTTGTTGAGCGAGTCAAAAAAGATTTCTTCATTGTACAGGTACAGGTTTCCTTCTTTGTCCAAGTCAAGCCGTTGAATGATGAGGAAGGCTGCTTCGGCTGCCGGTGTACCACTGGCAGGGGCTGTAGTATATGTTCCAGTACCTGCATATGTTGTAATGATACCATTCGTTTCAATACGGCGAATTCGACCTCGGGACTCAACGTAGACCGTCCCATCATCGGCGATGACGATTTCCCCAGGGAAAGGCAAAGTCGCGTCCTTTGAATCGCCTTCATCTCCCAAACAACTTGGATAGTCCCCGTCATTGCTGAAACATACCGAACCGTCTCCAGCCATCGTGACAATTCGGCCGTCGGTCATGATGCGCCGGACGCGGCTATTGTACGTATCGCTGATGTAGATGGTGTCATCCGGAGCCACTGCGATATCGGCTGGTTCATTTAACAAAGCTTCGACGGCCGGGCCTTGGTCACCTGAAAATCCGCTCACCCCAAAGGTGCCTGCGATTGTTTCTAAAGTCCATACGGAATTGACTTCGTGAATCTTATAGATACAGTGATTGATTTCATCAGCCACGAAGATTTGCCCGCGACGATCCACATCGATACTGTAGAACTCGACATAGCCAGGAAGGCCCTCATATATGAGGGTCGCGTCACCAGTTTCTACGTCAACTTCGTAAATACATGGAATAGTCAGAAAATCGCCGGTGTCCTCATCTTGGCCGCCATATTCGCGCCAAGCGACTATCACGTTTCCATTTGGTGCAACAACCATGTCATGCATAAATGGAGGGAAGTATGGTGAATATGAATCCGAAATCAGCTCTTGAAAGAGCTTCCTGCTGATGCGAGACTCATCCGTCCGATCGAGATCCGTTCCGTCACCCTTGTAGACGACCCGCATCTTGGGATCGTAAACATGATGGGCGCTCAGGCTCCATCCGCCCAGACCAAGGCCCTTCGCATCGAACTGGCCGAGGCCGAAGTCAAATTCTCCGATAGGCTGGCGCACTTCAAAAACGTATTCGGCGCGTTCCGTATCAAAATCCACGATACTTCCGCTTCCGCCAGAGGCCCACTCAGCCCCCGTTGTGTCGTCACCACCTACGGGAAGGGTAGAAAAGGCAGAAAATCCCGCGCGGAGATACATGGGGTAAGTATACTGGTAGACTATCTGGGCTGGCCATTTTCCCTTGAGTGGTCGGCCAAAAACATCTTCAGGCTCCCAAGTCAGCTCCGCGACCATGGTCTGGCTGGGCTCGAAATCCTGAGACACAATCGCCCCGCCGGCGTGAAGCTGAATCGAAGCCAGGATCATTTCATCTTCGGGAATGTCTGGATAGTTGAGCGAAACGTTGACCGTATTTTCCGCTTTCCAACCGGGAACCCGGCGGCTTGTGTAATTGAGACCGACGGGTGTGCCGGTCAGCGGGAGATGCTCGCGGAACACCTGATTTTGAAGCTCGATGACGCCGAAGCCGCTTTGTTCGGAAGGACTCTTCTCCGGGTCCTTACCTTTTTCCACGTCGCCTTTTGGTGGATCGTTATCCGCTTCGTTCGAAACATTAAAGTTGCAGTCAATTGAGCTGAAGTGTGTCAAGCCAGTCCGCCACAAGGTATCCCCAATGTCATAGCGGGATGCCAACTCTTCACGTTCCTCATCCGAAATTCCCAAAATAGCATAGTCTCCCGCGTCGGCCAGTTCCTCATCCAACGGGTCCTCGAAATACTCGAGTACCAGGTCGGCCTTGCCATCTGTGATGGAGGCGATCTTGACCACGTGACCATCCTTCATCGGAATCCAGTACCCTTTGTCTACGTCGTAGTAGCCTACAGGCACCTGAACGCCCGTGGGAGCGTCGAGAAAGTTTTCCAGATAAAATGGAATGGGCTGAGTGAATTCAACGGTTTTCGCCCCCATGGAAAGTGCTTCATCCACTGAGAACTCGGCGCAGTAGGTATACGAGGTATTGGGCGGCAGCGGGGCGGGCATGGCCTCGGGACCACCTTCGCCAACGGTGTACTCGGTCACGCGAATGCTTATGGTGGAAAGTGCTGCGGTCGTACCGTCATCCATAACCGCACAAGCTTCGGTAAAGGCCGGAACCAAAAGAAGCGGACAACGCGTCCCGTCCTTGTCGGTCACCTCGGTTCCTTGAGCCACCTTGAGGGTGTCGCTGGAATTCACCAGATCGATTGTCGTCACGGTAGGATCGAGTTGCAAGAGCCGAACGTCGGGAATGTTGGCCACATCCTGCCACGGCACATTGTACTGGCGCTGGGCGCTAAGGTAGCCGTTCTTCTCATAGACCACATTGTACCGGTTCCCGCCGTTCACCACGAGAATGAACTCGCCATCTGCGCGCGTGCGCGTGTAGCCGAACTCTGGCGAGTCCAGGACGGTGACAGTTACACCAGAAAGCGGGTCACCGTGGGTGTCGTAGACATGGCCGGTGAGGATCGCCGTACGCTTACGCTCGATCGTGCCCTCCTCGACCCCCTCCTGAGGCGAAGAGGTGCTGTTGTCGTACCAGAACGTCGTTCCATCGAAGATGTCGTAGGGAAGAGTTGGATCGAGGTCTGGACAGGGATAGGTGGAAACGAGAACGCCGGTCGTCAGGTCGCTCACATCGCCCAGGTCGGTGATGAGCCGGGCGCGGAAGCTGACACCGTCTTCTTCCACGGAAGCCATCAGATCGTGGGCGGCGTTCCAGGTGAGCGGCAAAGTCGTGCAGGAGTCTGTCAGGGAAAGAGGCTGGGTTTGCGTGGTGCCTCCGGTGTCGAGCACTGTCATCGTCTGCCAGGCGCCGCCGGAGGTGGCATAGTCGAGCCAGAGCGTCGCGGGCGTGCAGGAAGGCACGGAGGACGTGACAAGGAACTCGACGGTACCACAGACGTTTTCCATCGCCCGGAGGTCAACCGTGGGAGCGCATGGGCCGGTAATTGTCAGGCTCGTCTCGCCGTAGCGGACTTCACCATGAACGGCCATTTCCGCCTTGGCGCGGACTTCGATTTCTCCAGCGCCGAGCGGGTCGTTGAGCTGGGCTCCGGCGTCCCAGGAAACCGAAACGGACCCGCAGCCCTCGGCTGGAATCAGCGGAAGGGTCACGGTCGTGCCCTCCGCGTCGAACAGGTTGCTCATTTCCGTCCAAAGACCCGTCGAGCCGTCCCTGTACTCGAGCGACAGCGCCATCGGGTCGCAGGGCGCGTTTCCGTAGTCGATTTGCAAGACCACGTCGCGGCAGTCGGTGCCGAGGACACTGAGTCCAACGTCCGGCGCCACGGTATAGAAACCGGGACTGTTGGAGTTCGCCCAACTCTCGCCTGGTGCGAGTAAAAAACATACGGCCAAGGCCGCCACAACCATGTGCGAAGTCGTGCGAAGCAAGAAGGACGTGAGTCCCGGAAGACGAGTCATCATAACCGATTTCCGTGTGTCGTGGGAAACGAGGGGCGAGGGCTGGAAATTCAAGGAAAACGGCTCTGGCCGGGCGCATGCTGCGTCCGGCCAGAGCCAAGAAATACTGCTTATGGGGCGACCCGGTCAGCGATCCATTCGGGAAGGTCCGCTGTCGGCGCGGCCACGGCCTTGCCGGAGGAGGAGCCCGAGTAGAGGCCAAAACTTTGCGTGCCGCCCTCAAACCCCAAATCCTCCGGCGTCGGCCGGCGATAGAGCTTGCCGTCTTCGAACTTGTAGTCGCTCCGCAGGCGGAGTTCGTATTCGCCCGTGCCGATTTCCACCGGCTCGGTCGTTTCCACGGCGACGACCGCGCGGGTCGCCGTGTCGATCTCGTATCGGGTTGCGGGAACCTCAACCACGTCCATGATTTCCACAGATTCGAAGGCGGAGGCCGGAATGTGGGTGCCGTTTTCCAGAGCCACTTCGATCCAGTCGGCGTTGCGAACCGCCTCGGCCCAGTAGGCGACTTCGTAGTCTGTTTCCGAGCGGATTTCGCTGGCCGGCAGGTCGTATTCGTAAACCAGTTTGCCGGCGCTCGCGCCGAGATCCGCCTGCATGACGGCCTCCACCCAGGCGACCATCTTGGCCATGTCCACCACAGCGCCTTTGCCAATGTAGACGTTCGTGTGATGCAAGCTCCACGGCACGTCGATGGTGGGATCGTCGAAGGACGTCGCTGCGTTCCCGTCAATATCGCGAGGATCGTAGTGGGTCGAAAGCTGGGTCTGGCTGCCATCGCCCGCCTGCACCCACAGATCGCCCGTCTTGGCGAAAAGGAGAGCCGCGTTCGGGTCGGTTAGGCCCGCCGTATTCGAGGTGCCCGGGTCCAGAAACTCGATGACCTTTGGGATGGCCACGGAATAGTCGCTCGCTCCGAGCATAATTTGGGCAGAGCGGGTCGTTGTCGCGCTTGTTCCCACCGCGACCGATTTGCTGAACAAAGCTTCCGCGTTCGTACCCAGCGAAACAGCGTCCTTTGCTGTGGCACGGCTACTGTATCCCAAAGCCATCGATTGCTGACCTGAAGCCTCCGAATCGCTCACGAGCGCTACAGCATCCCAACTGGTGGCCTCGGCGAGATAACCCAGAGCCATCGCATTAGTGAAGGTTGCGAGGGCGGACTTGCCGAAGGCGATCGACTCGGACCCGGAAGCGGTGGACCACTTACCGATGGCGATGCTGCCTCGATCGCTGGCGACCGCATCCCCGCCCAGAGCCACCGCATGTTGGGGCAGGGCGCTTGAGTCGTCGCCGATAGACACGGCGGAACTTCCCACACCTGACCCATGCCCCACCGCAACGCCGCTGCTGCCGACCGCCGAAGAGTCGACGCCGATCGCCACAGCGCCCCAACCTGTAGCGGATGCCAAATCCCCGATGGCGACCGCCGATGTCTGGTCCGCCACCGAGTCGTATCCAATAGCAACGGCTTCGCTTGCGGCCACGGGAGAACCCGCACCGATCGCAATGGCGCGATACCCCGAGTTGGCTCCAGATCCAATGGAGACAGCCCCGGTGTCGGTCGCCTGCGCCGCCTTGCCAATGGCCACGCCCCAGGTCCCCGACGCGGAGGAGTCCTTACCGATGGCGATGTCATAGATGCCCGAGGCGGCCGCGCCAGCGCCCCCCTTGAAGCTCTCGCTGCCACTACCCGGCGACAGAAGTGCTCCGTCGATCGTCGCGCTAACGCTCACCGTCAGATCGTCCACCTCCAGCGGATCGGGCACTTCGCTTAGCCCTCCCCCATCGCCGCCCGCCAGGAACGTCACCCCGGTCCAGTCGAAACCGGTGACACTGGCGAACGAATACCCCGAAACCAAGGTCCCGGTGCTCGCCGCCGCCAGCGCCCGCGTCAGGTTCTCGCCGATGGCCACGAACTCGAGCGTTCCCGTAGTCGAGGTTTCTACCGCGGCCGCAGTCGTCCCAGAGGCTTGAAGCAGGCTGCGCCGGACCGTGAAGAGCTCGCTCGAAGAAATCACTTCGTCGCCGCTGCCTGCCAGCGTCAGCGAACAGCCGTCGAGGATGAACTCGCCGGTCGCCGACACCACGCTTCCTGTTCCCGACAGAACCACATTGCGGATCAGCACCCCCTGGCTGTCCGTGATCGTCAGCGCCGGGCCATTCATGGAAGCCAGCAGTGACTCCTCGATAATTGCGTCCGCTTCCGCGCTCGTCGTCCCGTTCACCCCCGAAATCGCCACAGCCGCCAGGCCGCTGCCGGAAGCCGTGATCGTCAGGCCTTCGACCAACGTATCGAGAAGGCTCTCGCCGCTCTCGAGCGCGATGTAAAGCGTCGGCGAACTTCCGCTCGCCGGCGCCTTCACCGTCACCGCGTCCTTGCTGATGCCCTGAAGCAGAATGTGACTGGTCTCGACGGTCACGTATTCCTCGTAGGTCCCTGGATAAATCAGGATGGAAACCGGCGATGTCGCCTCCGCGTCGTCCACCGAGTCGATGGCGCCCTGGATCGTGGTGAAATGGGACGGCGACGAAGCTGCCCCCGTGTTCTTCGAAACGTAGATCACACGCGAGTCGGGAGAAGCCTCCCCAACCGAGTGGGTCAATCCGGCCAACATCACAGCGGAGACCGGCAGCGAAAGCGCCAAGGCAGACTTCATGGGAAAAACTCCATCGAGGGGGGAGAGGGCTTTTGATTCAGGTTTTATTGTGTCGCAAAATTCAGTACCGTCACGGCAAAGTACGGAACAAGAGAAAAGTCACCGAAAAAGGAAGGTCTGTCGCGACTCTTGACCTAGCGATGAGAAACAAATTACCTCGGTCGGTGTTCGCTCACTGGAATGGAAAGCGTTGACTTCATTGAATTGAACGACAAGCGAGGCCGGCTCTGCCTCAGAGTGACATGAAGCTGCCAAAGCTCCCTACAGCACCGAACAGATCGTCGATGGGAGCGTCATCAGACCTTTGTCAAAAGATCAGCAATATTGACGAGCAAAATACCCGGGGAGTCATCGCCACACAAGCAAAAAATTACGACTGAGGCAAACTGAACAAAACCAATGGTTTTGCCGAATTCGGACTTCTTGGGGAGGAAACCTCACCACCTCACAACCCGTCGCGATCAAAACTCTCAGGACCGTTATCGGCCCTCGAAACTCAAAAAAAGCCACACTCCCGAGCAGTTCTTAATAGGAAATGTGTCGCAACGCCTCGCATTACATATCATGATGTACTGAAATTTCCAAAACGCGAGACGCGAAGTGTAAGTTTAACAACGCTTCGCGTTCACACGATAGTATGCATTCGGTATTGGCACCCATTTTGCCAACTTTCCCCAAATCTTTCAAGAAAGGAGGAAAGTCCTCATGAACAGCGGTACAAAAATCCCGTACTGGTCGGGCCAGGAATGCCCCAAGACGGCAACCTACGGCCAGTACAACGATGCCACCGGCGTCTATGCTGGCCAGTCGTACGATCGTCACGTGAAGAAAGGCAGTCCCTTCCCGCCTTCCCTCAACAACCATCACTTCGAAGAGAAGTAAATGGGCTCATTTCCGTGCAGCGAACGTGAGCCCATTCCTCGACGGAGGTTGGTCGATCTAAACCCCCGCTACGACAGGAAACTGTCGTAGCGGAATCCTTGCCCGCAACGCCTTTTTGGCTTGCCGGAGCCGGTTATCCCCCGGCTCCGTTTTCGTTTTTAGGCGACTTCGTCCCGCTTGTCCTCTCATGTGGCGCAACAGCGACAAAAAAGACAATCCCAACGGGTGGGGCGAAGGACTCAGCAGCAGATAGGAAGTTTCTCCGGGTGATTAGGCCATCGACGTCCCTTCCAATTGGCTTTTTTGTTTACCGTTAGGCCAACTCAGTGACGACTCCACAGTACCGAATCCCTCGCTGAGCCCGTAACCTACGAGACTTCCAACGCCCCTCAAGAGCAATCTGCTGCCGCCCGGCCTTCGCTAAACCTCCTTTATCTACGCGCCCCCAGAGCGTCTGGACAAGCCCTCCCCCGCCTGCTAAGCTGGCGGGATGGCGAAGAGACATCCTGACGGGGGCAGTAGGAAGAAAAGGGGGAGGCTTCCCGGGGCGAGCGGGCGGAGAAGCTGGCTCTCCCCTACCAGATCGTCACCGACCGCCTGGTGGCCTACCTCGGGCCCCCTGGCGCCAGCCCTGGGCCGGGATCGGGACGCCGGCGAATCTGGCCTCGGGAAAACCCTACCGGGGCGTGAACACCTTCCTTCTAACCTGCGAAGCCAACGTCCGCGGCTACAGCGCCAACTTCTGGCTGACCTTCAAGCAAGCCAAGGAGCGGGGCGGCGCCGTGAAGAAGGGCGAGAAGAGCACCCCGGTCGTCTTCTGGAAAATCCTCGAGTTCGAAAAGGAGGGCGGCCCCTCCCCCGCCGGCGCCCGTGAGGAAGACGGCGCCGGCAAGCAGCGCGTCCCGCTTCTCAAGTATTACAACGTCTTCAACGTCGGCCAGTGCGAAGGGCTGACGGTCCCCGCGGTGGAAGACGCCGGCGCCGCCCCCCGCGAGCACGACCCGGTGATCCAATGCAAAGCAATCCTGGCCGCCATGCCCCAGTGCCCGCCCATCGTCTATGAGGGAACGAGGGCTTTCTACAGCATCCGGCGCGACCAGGTGACCTTGCCCCCGGCCGAGCGCTTTTCCTCGCGAGAGGAGTTCTACGGCACCCTCTTTCACGAACTTGTCCATGCCACCGGCCATGAGAGCCGCCTCAATCGCCCGGGCGTGACCGAAGCGGCCCCCTTCGGAAGCCCCTCCTACGCCCGCGAGGAGCTGGTGGCCGAGATGGGATCGGCTTTTCTTTGCGGCCGCGCCGGCATCGATGTGCCCCCGCTCATGGAGAATTCAGCCGCCTACCTGGCCAACTGGATCCAGGTCCTGAGGGCCGACGCCAAGGTCGCCGTCTTCGCCGCCAGCCAGGCGCAGAAGGCCTCGGATTTCATTTTGGGAGTAAAGCGCGAAGGCCAGGAACGCTCCTGAATCGTGTTTGGGAGCGTCAGGAGCCGTTCCGGCCCACCCGAAGGCGTGGGCCACAGCCCAGGTTTCGATATCGCGGACGCAGCGGCCCTGATTGTTCAGGTCCGACCCAGTGCCAAAGCTCGCGCTCGTCTTCCAGGTTTCTCCGTCCTGGTAGCTTCTCTCGAAAGTGACCGTGTGGAAGGGCGTGCCGTCGCTGGCGAAGTTTTCCCAGATCGCCGCGCTGACACGGCCATAGGACGTCTTGAAAATCGGCTTTGGCGCGTCATTGGGCGCCGGCTGCTCAGGGGGAGTCTGTGGATTCTGCTTTGCCATGGAGTACTGATAGCAGAGATTTTAGGGGTTGTCTAGACCTCTCGCGACCGAACGAACCATCTTTGCTGTTGTGCATAATAGCAAAGCACCAAAATACGTTTTTTGCTTTTCTGCTTTACTGGTTCTTTGACTTTCTGCCTTTTCGCTTTTCTGCTGCTCTGAACTCTTCGTGTTTTGCTTCTTTCGCATTGACTGAGTAGGTTCCAGAGAAGCAAATCTGGTGTTTTGCACAGATGCATAAAAGCAAAAGTGCAAAATGCGTACTTTGAAGGAACTGTGTATGCCTGTCCCTCATGTGATCGTCTTTGCCTCCTCGAAAGGTGGGGTCGGAAAAACCACTCTCGTTCGTGCTCTCGCCTCGCATTGGCAGAATGTTGGGCAAAAGCCGGCCATCATCGATGCGGACCCCGAAGAGGGCCTGTTCGAGAATCACGATCCTGACGGGCCAATGGGGAAGATTCCCGTCCTGGCCGATCCAGAAGTCACCGTTGGCAACCTGATCGAAGAGCTTCGAGCCAAGCATCGGCCTATTCTGGTCGATACCGGAGGCTTTGGAAATCAGACCAACGTGGCAGCCATCGCGAGTAGCGATGTCGTGATCATTCCCTTGAAGCCATCGAAGGACGACGTGCGTAGAGCCCGCAGAACGATGGACTTGGTCGAGGAAATCAACGAAACAGACGAACGAGCCGGCAAGCCGGTCATGGTCAGAATGCTTCTCACCATGACACAGAAGAACACCGTGGTTGCTCGGCACGTGCGCCAGCAACTCGAGGACAACGGTTTTCCGCTCATGAAAGCGGAACTCGCATCAAGAGTCGTTTACCTTGAAGCCGGTCTCGAGGGTCTCTCTCCCGTCGTGATCGAGCCAAAAGGAGCTGCAACCAAGGACATCGCGAAGATTGCGGTGGAGCTTAGCAAAATACGCAAGTAGCAGAGATGCAAAATACGTACTTTGCTTTTTTGAAGGAGTGAACCAATGGCGAATAAAAAACTGGCCAGTATCATGGATGGGTTCCCGCCCGCTCGCGCGGCCACGCCCCGGAAAACGACTGATTCAAAAAAGCTTACGCGAGAATCAGAGTCGGTGTCGCTGCCTCCATCCACTTCAACCGAAGCCAACGAGCGCATCACGGCGACCAAGGTCACTCAGCACATCAAGCAGCAGATGCGGCAGAGGATTGTCGATTCTCAAGGCACGGAAACTGAGCGTACGATTGTCCTGCGAGGGCTCAAGGCGATCGGCTTCGATATCCCCGACGAAGAACTGATCGATAGGCGGGGGGGTGACCGGCGCAGTTCTCGAGATGCCCGATGAATCGCAAGGAAGAGCAGGAGTACTTCAAGACGGCGCTGAACCTGATCGACTTCATGCGGGGCTACGGCCACGTGGTGGACGAGCGCAAAAGCTACGAGCGCAGCACCATCTTGCGCGGACCCGATGCGAACATCGTCGGCGTGACCATCGACGAGAAGGACGGCCACTGGATTTACTACTCCTTCGAGGACCTGGCAGACAACGGCTCCATCTTCGACTTCGTGATGAACCGCACCACGGGCGGGGATTTCTCCAAAGCATGTCATCTGATTCGCCGCTGGAGTAGGGGAGAGCCCACGCCCCATTACCGCGCCGTCGAGCCTTTGGGCCGAAAACCCAAGCCCATGCGCCGAGTGGACATCGAAGCCATGAGCCAGGCGGTGGAAGCGATGCCCGCCATCACCGGCCATCCGTACCTTGAGCAGCGAGGGATCGCCTGGACCGATAGTCTCGGCGCCTTGCTGGCGGGCAAAATCCGCCAGGACGACCGCCAGAATCTGATCTTCCCCCACCGCAACCTGCTGGGCATTTGCGGCTACGAGATCAAGAGCGCTTCCTACCGGGGCTTCTCGACCGGGGGGATCAAATGTCTATGGCGCTCGAACAAGCCTCAAAACCCGGCAGCCATCGTGGTGGGGGAGGCGGTCCTGGACGTCATCAGCTACCACATCCTGAACCCCGCGCCGGCGACCTACCTGATCGGGACCTCGGGTAGCTGGGGACCGGACTCACAGAAGTGCCTGCAAGCGGCCGTGCGGCGCCTTCCGCCAGACGGCACTGTGATCCTGGCCTTCGACAACGACCGCAAAGGCCACCAGTACACCGGCCAAGTGGAGCGCCTCTGCGAGGAGGAGAACCGCGAGGCCAAGGTTGCCCAGCCCCCGGAAAGCGGCTATGATTGGAACCAGGTGCTGATGGAACGGCAGGGACTGACCCGCTGAGCAAAATCAGTAGGAAACGAGAAAGATGGCACCACGGGGGTGAACTCAGGCCCGGCAATAGGCCAAAATCGCGCGAGGATCGTTTTTGAGAGGCCTTCGCCCACTTTTCCAACCCCACCTAGCCGAGAGCCTGCTCCACCCGCTCAGAAGCCCTCTATTCCCGTTTTCAGCCCATCACGACAAGACCAAGCACTTTCACCTTTTATTTACTCCTACTGAGCCCCGCGCAGCGGCAAGCAGCGTTTGGCCTTATCCACAGCATGCAGTTCCCCAGGTGCTCCGTGCGCGCGCGTTACGTGTGTTATAAGATTTAAAATAGTAAGTTATTAACAGTTAAGCAGTCCCGATGGTGGCAATAACTCTTTATTTTCCAGTGCTTTGCGGACAAGCCGCTTGCCCCGGGGTACGAGTGGACTTGCCCCAGGGTACGAGGTGTCTTGCCCCCGGGTACGAACAAAGTTGCCCCCGGGTACGACAATACTTGCCCCGGGGTACGACGACCCTTTGGTCACGAAAGTCGAGGTTATCCACAACTGGTCAGGCCCCCGAGCGTTCTCGGAAAGCCTCCTTTTTGGCTTAAAATGCCAAAAACTTGCCCCGGGGTACGAGGTGTCCCTCAAGGATTCGCGACGCCTTGCCCCAGGGTACGAGGTATCTCTGTCGTTCTAGACGATTTTGCTCTCGAGTTGCTCCAGATAGGTCCGGGCTTCTTTCGTCACATATTCCCGGTAACCATGGCTGAAATCGTAGAAATCGACCACGCCTTCTTCGACGAACGTGTCTGCGAAGATGGTGAAGTATCGATGGCGCATACGGGCTCTGAGCATTTCAACGTAGAGTGAGGGCTCATCCGATGTGTCGCCGTCTTCGAGACATTCCAGCCTGATTTTATCTCGCCGGTAATGCTCATCGGTCTGGGCCAGCTCCGCTTCGAAAATCTCGAATTTTTCCGGAAACTCGGCTTTTATTCTTCCCAGGAATTCGGCTTCTACGAAATCTACCCAATGCTGTTTCAACGTCTTGTCGAAGATCAGCTTCAGGTCATCTCGTTCGCGAGCGAGGCGTTCTTCTCGTTGCTTCAGGAACGCGGCCTTACAGGCCTGAATAGCGCCGCCCAGTGTCTTCATCTCCGGCCAATTTTTGTCACGGTATTGGATGGCAAAATCGACAAAATCTCGCCAATCCTCACTGCCGTACTCACGGATAAACCGGAAGGCTTGTTGACGGTCCTTTGCACTAACTTCACTGATCTCAACGGTGCCATGGAGCTGCCGGTAGAAATAGGCGGCTGGGTGGGTATCGAGCAAGGTGTCGTAATCTTCGATAATCCGTGGCCGATGCTCCGCTGCTACGACCGTCAGGATCTTCTTCTCGTCGGATTTTTTCGCATCGCGGTAAGAATAGCTTTCCAAGTATCCCACTCGAACAAGCTCGTCAAGCTGTGGAGACAATCGGCGGCTGAGCTGGGAAAAATACTCCCAGGATTTTGGAAAGCCCAAGTGGGTGTGGCAGAGCTTGAAAACCCCGATCTCGAAAACTGGCTTTCTGCCTAATTTCTTGTCCAAGAAGCGGTAGAGGCGCTTTCCAATCGGGCTCTCCAGTTGCTCATAGACATGCAAGTCGATAGACTTGATGTAGCCTTTGCGCAAGGAGTCCAGCATCTCGTCAGACCACTCAAACCAGCTAAATGGAAGGGATTGCTGCCCTTGGCTCTCGCGACGCTTCTTATTCTCGTCAAAAATTCGGTAACTGTTGATGATATTGAACTTACACTCAGCCACATACTGACGGCTTTCCGGGTCCCAGAAGGCGTTCTCGGCATAGATCGCAACGCCAGAGAGGCGCTTCAGGCAGTTACTCAGCCGCGTGTAGGATTTTCCGCCACTTCCCCAACCCAGGCGTTCGAGCAGTTCATTTCGGCTGAACGGAACACGCTTGGGAAAATCGTGCTCTCTCGACAACTCAATCAATTCCAGAGTCACGGCGTCATCGCTGGCAACCGGTAAACCGTGCTTGTCCGTAGAGGTCACAGTCCACTTCTGTTCAAGTCTCTTGCCCTTGAACATGATCGTTTTCTGGAATTCAAGCGTCTTGACGTTGCTAGGGGAGCGATGCCCCAGGACCCCAATCGGGAACTCAGCCAGATTCATTTCGTCTCGCCCGAGGCGTTCGACGATGGCTTCGACGTTTTTGGCTTCTTTTTCACCCATTATACGACTACAGCATAGGAATTGACCAGCGTCAACGGCTTCTACTGTGGCCCCGACTGCGAATCAATGCGTTTCCCGAAGGACTAAGGCTCGAAATCCCCCAGGTAAGCCAGATCGAGCTGGGCGTTGACCCGCAGGGCGGAGACCCAGGCCGCTTCCGTCACGATGCGGATCGGGTGGCCTTGATTTTTGAGAACCCGGGCGCGTTCGATTTTGGCTCCCCAGAGCCCGTGGAGCCAAGTCCGCGACCCCAGGGCGCCGACCACCAGGAGGTCTGTCCCGCGAACGGGGAACAGATGCACGGCGGCTCCGCTGGCCCGGGCCGCTTCCATGCAGGCTTTCCGGCCGCCAAAGGCAAACCACCCCGTGAAGCAGACCGCCAAGCCATCCAGCTCGAGCGCCGGCGCGGCCGCCTCCGTGCTCACCGGCTCGGCGAATTCGAACAGGTCGCGCTGGAGGAGGGCGTTTTTTGGGGGCGTCGCGGCACGATCCATGGCGACTTTCACCTTACCTTCTTTCGTACCCCGGGGCAAGTCCGGACCGCCAGAGGAACCGCGAACGCGGAAAGCCCTTGAACGCGAAACGCGGTGTATTGACAGCGTCCATACAATGAGGTAAACTCACGGGGAAAAGGAGGACGCCATGCAGACCACAGACACCGCCAACCGCACCAAGCTGAGCCTGCGCTGCCTCGTGACGGAGCGCGACCTGATCGACCGCGCCGCCGAGGCGGTGGGGGAGAGCCGCACGGAGTTCATGCTCAAGAGTTCCTGCGAACAGGCCAAACGCGTTCTCCTCGACCAACGCACCTTCACGCTGCCGGAGGACCAGTACGAAGAGTTCGTGCGGCGCCTCGACGCGCCCGTGGAGAACGAGAAGCTCAAGGCGCTCCTGGCGGCCAAAGCGCCCTGGGAACGCTGAGGGATGCTGACGGCTCCCCAGCTTCTCTCCGAACACCACGACACCGCGGCGTTCGCCTGCGGAGAAGCGGAACTCGACGACTTCCTCCGCAAGCGGGCTCTCAAGAACCAGGAAAGCGGCGCCTCGCGCACCTACGTCGTGTGCGATGAAACGCGCCGGGTCATCGCCTACTACAGCTTGGCCGTGGGAAGCATCGCCCACGCGGAAGTGCCCGGCAAAGTCCGGCGCAACATGCCCCAGCCGATCCCGGTGATGATCCTGGGGCGGCTCGCCGTGGACCAAAGCGGCCAAGGTCAGGGCCTCGGCAAAGCGCTCCTGCGGGACGCCATCTTGCGCACGCTCCAGGCGGCCGGTATCGCCGGCATCCGCGCCATCGTCGTGCATGCGATTTCCGAACCGGCCAAACCCTTCTACGAACGATGCGGATTCACCGCCTCGCCCCTCCATCCCATGACGCTGATGATTACGCTCAAGGAAGCCAGGGCGGCTCTGTAGATCGCCCCATTCCCCTCTGGGCCTCTTCCGAACCCGGCTACGGCTCTCTCCCTTCCCCGTTGAACGATCCCATGGCTTAGGCCCGCGCCGGCCTTCTTCGCTCAAGCGCCTTCCGCCCCGGCTGGGCCGGGGTCTCCCGAGAAGAGCACTTGATCGCGCCCGGTCCCGGGACTGTGGAGGCGCCGTGTTCAACGAAAAAAAGAGGAGAGACCCCGATGATACGGACAGAAGACACCTGCGAGGAGCTTTACGAAGTGATCAAACTCCACAGCGGCCTGGACGACGAGCAAATCCGAGAAGCGGCCCCACACTACTCCACACGGCGCGGACGGCTTCAAGCGCCTGCTGGCCTGGTTCGCCCTCGAGGAGGTCGGCCATTGGCTGGAGGAGCGCTGATCCAGGCTTCGGGCGCCCATTGCTCTTGCCGCTGAAGGCCCGTTTCGCGCCCATAGCTCCCTTATCCTCGCCAGGAGACCACACCCATCGGCCGGCGTTCTCAAAGCGTGTCCTTCGACGAGCTGCTCGAATTCTTCGTGCTTCTGCCCTGGTGGGTGGGACCTCCCGTAGCGGGCTTTGCGTGGGCCGTCCTTCACGGCGTGGGCAGCGCTCTCGCCGGCCAGCAAGACCTTGTCGCGATCGTGTTCGCCAAGCTGCTGCCTGCTTTCGCCCCCTATGTGGCCATCTTCATCGCGCTGATCTGGCTGGCCTCCCTTCTCCAAAGAGCGCAGCGCCGGCGGCTCCTGGACCGGCAGGATGGGATCGCTTCGATCCGCGCCCTCACTTGGCTCGAATTCGAGCACCTGGTGGGAGAGGCCTACCGGCGCGACGGCTATCTGGTAGAGGAACGAGGCAGCGCCGGTGGTGATGGCGGCATCGACCTGCTGGCACGGCGCGAGGGCGAAGTCCTGCTTGTTCAGTGCAAACGCTGGCGAACCTGGAAGGTGGGGGCGCCGGTCGTGCGCGAGATGTACGGCCTCCTGGCGGCCGGGAGCGCCTCGGGCGCTGTGATCGTCACAACCGGAGAGTTCACCGGCCCGGCGCGGGAGTTCGCCGCCGGAAAACCGATCCGGCTGATGAACGGGAACGCGCTGGCAGAGTTCGTGAAGTCCGTTCAACGACCGTCCCCAGCCAGGCCGCCGACGGCGCCATCGCCGACTAAGGAGCCAGAGGTTCCCCCGCTTCCCAATTGCCAGCGATGCGGCGCCCCGATGACGGTCCGAACCGCCCGGCGCGGTCCCAATCCAGGCGAACGATTCCTCGGCTGCACGAGATTTCCAAAGTGCCGGGGCACTCAGCCTCTTCCAAGCCAGCCGAGCTTCTGACCCGCTCTTCAGCGCCGTGAGGCGCCACCGGGAAGAGCCCGCTCTTGCCTGCCCAAACGATTCCAAAATGTCGTCCCGCCTTCGAGGGTCCAAAACCCGTAAGTCGAACTATTTCAAAGAGAAGCTGGGCATAGGTATCGCAGTTGGGTTATTGCTCATCCATCTTCACGGTCCATCAACTCCGCCAAGAGTCGCAGAATCTCAGGCATTGGCGCCCGCGCCTCGACTAACCGCCCCAATTGCAAAACGCGCGGATCGGTCGGCCGAATCCCGCACGGAGGCACTAAATCCGACAACGCTAAGCCGAGCACATCCACAACCTTCAAAAACTTATCCAAGTGAATCGTCAAGCCTCCCGACTCCAGCTTATGCACCGTCGCCGGCGCAACCCCCGCTTGATCCGCTAACTGAGACATCGAAAGGCCTAGCTCTTTGCGTCTCGCCCGCAATGTAGCACAAAAATGATCGGGATCGAACTCGAAATTTGTCAGCACGAAATCGCTCATAGGTCAGTGTCCAACAGAAGAAGCCTTTTTCCGATGTGAATGCAAACACGAACACGCCGCGATTTTTATTCGCGAATGCGAATTTTTGGGTTGCGTACATTCGCGATGGCGAATTTACTGCCTTCATTATTCAGGAGGACAAACCCATGTCTCAACCCACCCAACCCCAACCCCGCCGCAAGCCTGGTCCCGCTCGTTTGACGGCTGTACCGGCGTCTTTGCGCGAGATTCCGGGGATCATGCACCTGACCACTCACCGCCAACTCCGGCGCCTGCGCGAGTACCTGGAGACGCCGCCGGCGCGGCGCGCTCCGTTCGTGAGGCTGGGGGCGAGCGTCCCTCAGTTCGCGCTCTATCCCGAGGCGCGGCCGAGCGCGACCTATGCGGTGTTCTTCGATGGCCGTGTCGAGGTGGTGCGCCGCGATCAGGACCCGCGCCAGGTCGAGAAGTGGATGGCCAATCCGATGCGGCCCTGGAACCTCGAGGCGGAGTTCGCCGATCTGGAGGTGGCGCAATGATATCGACCAACGGTCTCGCCCCGCGCCGCATTCCTGGCCGGCGCGAACGGATGCTGGCGTATCTCAATGCGCCAGAAGATATGACGGATACCTGTTCTGAAGGCGTCACGGAAACCATTCGCCTCTCGCGAGGGATGGAGTGGTTCTCCGGTGCCTTTGGGCCCCTGCCCGCGGGCGGAGCGCTGCTGTTGTCGGGCGATCCCGGCGTGGGCAAGTCCACCCTGGCGCTGCAGTTGGCGGGCGCTGCCGCCACGGCGGGCGAGCGCGTCCTCTACCTTTCGACGGAGCAAGGCGTCGCAGCCCTCGAAAGCCGCTTTGCGCAACTCTGTCCGGCGACCCGGGCGCGTCATTACCTGACGTTCAAGGACGACCTGTACGACATCGCGGCGTTGCCCCAACTCCTGTCGCATCAGGTCCTCGCGCCCGGTGGCCGGCTTGCCGGGACACGGCTCATCGTCGTCGATTCGCTCCAGGGCCACGGCCTTTCGTCGAACAGCCATGGAACGTGGCGGGCGATCTACGAAGCGTTGAAGCAGGCCGCTGGGGCCGGGATTACGGTCCTCGCCCTGGCGCACATGACGAAGTGCCGCGCCATCGCGGGGCCGCGGACGCTGGAGCACACGTGCGATGCCACGCTGCTGCTGCGCCACGGCGTACGCTGCCGGTCGTTCACGGTGCCAAAGAACCGCTTTGGGGCGGCGCGGCTCGATCCGCTGGCGCTCGTCATCGACGACGAATCGTCGCGCCTCGAACCCTCGCCCCTCGGGGCATCGTCCACGGCGCGGGCCTTCACCATCGGACCGGGAGGCCCCTTCGCCATCGAGGCCGCCATCGTCCCGGCGCGGGCGGACCGGGGGTTTATCAAGGCCCCCGGCTTCTCGCTCCAGGAGACGGAAACCGTCGTCGATCTGCTCGAACGGACGCTGCCCGACGCCCGCTTCCTGTGGGCTCTTGGCGTGACCGTTCGCGCTCCCGACGGCGTGCGCCACGGCCGCGAACACAACCTGGCGATCGCGGCCGCGCTGATGGGCGCGCTCCTGCGCAAAGCGCCTGATCGCGGAGCTCTCTTCGTCGGCGACTTGGACCTCGAAGGCCGGGTCCAGACCCCGTCGCAGCAGGCGCTCGATCACCTCGAATCCGCCCAGGCAACCGGCAGCTTGGGGCTCGTGAGATACCTAATCTCCGCCCCTAACGACGAATGCGCGAGCGCCCTCCCCAGCACACCGATCCGCACCCTCGCCGACCTCGCCGCCTCGTTGAAGACTTCCGACGATGAGTCGCGATAACCGGCCGCCCCATTGCTACCTGGCCTCCCATGTCTTGACAGCAAGAGGACAGGCGTCCGAGGACGCCTTTCTGGCGTGCGCCGAGCTTTTGACGGCGCAGGTGCAAGAGACCATCGGCCCGAGCGCCCACGTCTTCCTGGCCCACCCGCGTTGCGAGGGCGCCCGGTGCGAAGTCGATCACCTGATCGTTGCGCCGCTTTCTCTGACCCCTGCCGATCCGGGCGAAGAAGAAAGGGCGTCACACGCCACGCCGCCTCCGCGACGTGCCCGAGGCGAGATCTTCGTCACCGCTCAGGACCAGGTTCTCTACGTTGACGAGCGGCGCCTCTTCGCCCTCGAGAGCGAAGTTCTCCGCGGCTTCTACCTCCATCACCATGGCGCCATCATCGGCCCGGACCTCGATCGCGACCTGCGCCGGCGTCTGCGCCATTACGCCCGCGACCAGGCCCTCGGCGATGGCTGGAATGGCCCCACGATCCGCACTCTCGTCGAGATGTTCGTTGAAGACGTTTGGCGCGTTCCTCCGCGCGACTGGACCTGGCGCCACCTCGACGAGGCTTTCGCCGGTGTGGTTCAAACTCATCAATCCCGCATCAGCCAAACGCCCGACCGCTGGGTCATCCACGAGATCATGTTCGACGATGAGGAAGAGGAACGCCCTTCTTCGTGCTGCATGGTCATTCATGAAGCTCTCGTCGAAGACGACGAATCCGCCGGGCACGTCAACCGCCAGCGTCTCGTCCTCGCTTCGCCCCGTTGGGCGAACGGCGCCCGCCCCGATCCCGAACGCGAGACCATCCGCGAACCCGATCCGGGCGAGCTCTTCGTCACCAGCCGCGACGTCGCCTGGTTCGACGAGCGGCGCCAGTTGCGGTGGATCGAAGGCGAGGTCGCCCACCGTCTTCTCAAGGATCGTCACGGCCAAGTGCTCGCCGACCCCGAGGGCTTCGTCCGCCAGGCCATCGCCGACGACTTGTTTCAGACCGCCCAAATCCCCGACAACATCGACCCTGGCCACGCGCTCGACCTCATCTACACGATGCTTGAAGACCGCGACGTCCTCGCGCTTTGGCAGCACGACGTCGAAGACATCGCCACCGCGGTTGCCCAGCACTTGGCGGCTTTCTCCGCGGGATAGACCGGCCTCCAGCCCCCTCGCCGATGCCCGGCAAACCTGATCACAAGAGTGAAACGCCCACTGCTGAGCGCCCTGCTTGGGGGGTCCCGCGCGTTTTTCCATCCAGCTTTCCTAGATACCTTCGACAACAAGTCGAAAGGAATCCCGGAAATGAGAAATCAACATCCCACCTACATGACCTGCGACGAAGTCGCGCGCCGTCTCGGCCTGGGCAATCGCCGCCGTTCGCCCCGCGCTGGCGCGAAGGGCCCGGTTCCGGAGAACGAGCGCCTCGCGCGTCCCGTACGCAACCTCATCCGCGAGGGAAAGCTCCAGGCCATCCGCCTCGACAATGGCGAATGGCGCGTTCGCGAGGACTGGCTTGAGGAGTACGAAGCCCGTCTCCTGATCCGCGCTCGACGCGAACAAGAAAGCCGCGGCCAGGGGGCGTGTGGCCGCCTTGACGACGAACAAGCTTCTCCCGGCCGATCCGCCTAAATCCGATAAGAGACAGGAGGTAATCAATGGAATTTCAACGGTATAAGACCACCGATCAAACCACACAGGCGCGCCCACCGCCAGGGTGACCACAAAAGTGCCACTTCGTCGCGTAAAGTGGCGAAGGGTGGCCATCGACGAAGCGTGGGCGCGGCCGTGTGGCTGTGAGCCCAAGTTCTTTAATCTGAAAACCGCAGAATATTCGACCACACAGAAGTCGTCCTAAGTGGACTTACGACGAAATCGAAGAAAAGGAGGCCAATCATGGCCCAAAAAGAACAACAATGCATAGTCTTCCTTCCCCTGGAAGCGCTCGCCACGTACTGGGAAGAGCAAAGCTGCATCCCGGAGAATGCGTCTCACCTCGCCAAATACCTCTACACGCGTCCCCACGCAAGCCGCGCCCGCAAGTGGCTCGCCTACGCGATGGGCTGGCCCGATGGGCCGCAAGGGGGCAAGCCAGCTTCCCATGAGCACTGGCTCAAAACCATCCCGCTCAGCGGCGCCACACGCCTTCCCATCGAGGAAACGGCGCAGCGCGCCCGAGCCCACTATCTTTGCGCCACGCATGGTCTCGCATGGCCAGATGCGCTGGAAGGTCAAGGCACTCGACATCTCGACAAAGGCGCGCGGCGAGGGGCCAATAACGTCGCGGAATCGGTGCGCCGGTTCCTGCACTTTGCCAGCGCACTTGCCCAACAAGAACAGCCCTACGACCCTGGAACCGAGGACGGCTGGCCCCCAGCCATCAGCAGCCGCAACCATCGCTACAAGA
Organism: Sumerlaeia bacterium; assembly: GCA_040219255.1. Classification (GTDB taxonomy): domain Bacteria; phylum Sumerlaeota; class Sumerlaeia; order SLMS01; family JAHLLQ01; genus JAVJSW01. The sequence continues at coordinate 10,663 of JAVJSW010000048.1, read as the reverse complement.
AGGGGATGCAGCTTTACCGCAAGATCGTCCGGGTTCACCGGCTGCATGTCGTCTCCGATCCCAAGCAAGCCACCGCTGATTCGATCGCGGAGGCCTCCAGGAGCTACCGCGACCAAGCGGCGAACACCGCCGGGCGCCAACTGTGGAATCGCATGGTCGCGCAACTCAAAGAAGCGGCCGAGCGCGGTCATCTGCCTGGGATCGGCGAGGAACTCCTGAGCCAACTGACCCCGGTTTACACGCAAGGACACCAGCCCAAGGCGCCTCAATGCCTGACCGAGCAAGAACTGATCGCCCTCTGGCCCGAGCACTTCCAGCCAGCGAAGTCCGATCCAGGGAAAGTGTCGCTGGAGTCAGGTCTGCACGGGTTTTTCAACCGCCATCTGCCTCCAGGCCAGGTTCGCAACGCGGCAGGCAACGTCTGCCCGAAGAAGAACCTGAAGGTGACCAAGAGCCTGAAGCAGCGCGGTTATCACCTTCGCCGTTACGTCTGGTGGTGGCGGGAAAAAGGAGCGCTGGCGCCGTCGCTGGAGAGCCTACTCGAGCCGGAAAAGATCAGAACTTGGCTGCTTGGCGTCGCGGGCAAAGAGCGCCGGGTGAGCAACTGCGACAGCGAAACTTACGGCGAACTCTTCTACACCGCTCGCTATTACTTCGAGCACGACACGGAGGCCCTGAAGGAATTGGCCGAGACGGAGATGACGCTTCCATCACCGAACGAAAGCGACCGAGGCCGGGAAGCGGTCAAGCGGCTGGGATCGCCCGCGATGTTCCTCGAGATCGGCGAGGCTCTGGGCCACTACGCCGATCACTATCCCCGGCTAAACGAGACCCGCTCATCGGGCCACTATCTGCCCGCGAAGGGATACCAGGTTCACCTTTCTCTGCGCCTTGAAACCGGCCTTCGTCCAGGCGCTGTTTCGCTCCTGCGATACTTCGACCATGAACCGGACGAGGTCCTCTGGCCATCGATCTTCCCCGGCGAGAACGCCTGCTATCAGCTTGCGATTCCGCGCAGGGACATGAAGCAGCACAAGAAAGCCCTGATTCTCTCTGAACGCAGGCCTTGCGTAAAGCCCTACCGGTTTTTCGTCATACGGCCCGAAACCGCGCGGGCGATGCGGGAATACCTGGAAAGCTGGCACTTCGCCGAAGCCGTCCTCGCCAAGCGGACAAACTGCCTCTTCCTGACCATGACGGGAGAACCTTTCAAGAACCTGCGCGACGATGCCTTCATGACCAGCTTCCGCGACGCCTATCCCCGCATCGCCGCCTACACCAGGGGCAAGACCGACCAGACCCTGCCCGTGCTGAAACCCTACGACCACCGCCACGTCATGGGCGAGTTCCTCGCTCGCCACATGCCCGGCGGCAAACTCAAGACCTGGTACCTGACGCACCACATCGACAAAGGCAGCGACCGCCATTACGGCGATCAGGACGCCGCTTTCCTGCGTCAGTGCGTCTCCGACGTCCTCGACGGTGTCCCGCCCCTCCACGAACAAGAGCGCCAGCACCTCGAGTCCATGAAGCGCCGCGAAGCGGAGCGCGAAGAGCGCGACCGCCAGGCCCTCGAAAACCAAGGGCGCCTGGCCGACCAACTGGGCCGCCTTCTCCAGCAAAACGCCGACAAAGACGCCCTCATCAGCCAACTCAGCACCGAAATCGCCCACCTGAGGTCACAACTCGAATAAAGAAAGCGAGGTGGCCATGACCACTCCCACCAGAGCGAAGCGAGCGAGCGGGCCGGGTTCCAAAGTGGACCCGGCCGTTTTTGTTGTGCGGCGTCCCCTTGTGTTCCATGACGCCCCGCCTTCAAACGTCGGCGGTTTCTCGATTCTTGTGCGCCCGTGGCGCGGATTTTCCCTCAGCCTGGCGCTTCCGGCCCGGCGTGTGCGCTTTGCTCGGCTTCGGAGCGGGACCGAGCAAGGATTCGAGCGGAATCCCAAGGCCGTCGTGGAGCTTGCGGATCATCGTTTTGCTGAGCCCCCGTTTGCCCCCGAGTACTTCGGAAACTTTGGCACTGTTGCCAATGTACGGCTCAAGGTCGCGCTGCGACATGCCCCGCAGGTCCATTTGCAGCCGGATCGCGGCAACGGGGTCGGGTGGGCCGAGAGGGATTGTACGCGCTTCGTAATCCTCCACCAGCAGGGCGAGGAGTTCCAGCTCATCCGCCTCTGGCGTCCCCTTCTCCGCGCCCCAGAGTTCATCGATGCGCTCCATGGCCTTGTCGCATTGCTCTTCCGTCTTGATCACCTGAATCTTCATTCCACAGTCTCCACGTCGATGGCGTCGTATTCCTTATGGGTGCCGATGAACTTGATGTACACGATTCCTCCCGGGTAGTCGATCGAGGCCACCAGGCGGAACTTGTTCCCGCAAATGTTGAAGACGGCCCGGCAATTGGCGACGATGCTGACGGCCCCGAACCGCGCTTTCACTTCGGCTGGCGTCGTCCACTCCTCTTGGCGGACGAGCCGATACCATTCATCCAAAGCCGTGCGCAGGGAGGGGTCCGCTTTCGCAACGGGATGGGCTTCCCAAAACTCCCGCAGCCTGCGCCTAGCGATGATTCGCATCGGTTTCCTCGCCCGTCTCTTGGGGCTCCCTTTTTGGGAGCACACCCAGATTAGACAGGCATGGGCGGCCAGGACAAGAGCTTTCTTCATCCCAAGAAGTCCGGCGCGATTTGGCTCTCTGGCGTTGGGCAGAGGCTCCCCAATCCCGTCATTTCCGAAGCCTGTTCCAGTCCCAGGTTTCGAATTGTTCCACGCCGCGATCAATTCCTTCTTGTTCCAGGCTTTGCGTCAGAAATAGCCTCAGTTTGTCTCACATTTTCCCGGTGGCCGCGGTGAAGCCCGTCGGTCTCATGGCGGCCGGGGTGCGAGGATGGCTTGTCTGATGGGCTTGCTCGGTTTGCTGAAATCCTTGTTCGGTGGCGGATCGTCCGCCCCGCCGGTGCCGCCGGCGCTTTCCCCCGCGATGGCCCAACACCGGCGGCCCACCGCTGGTGCCCCGCAGCCCCCGCCCCGGCAGGCACCCCGCGCGTTCCGGCCCGCTCCCCGAATGGGCGAATTGCAGTGGATGCCTTCCGGCCAGGCGGTCGAGATCGGCGGCTACGTCATCCCGGACGCCATGGTCTATGTGGCCGGCAACCGGGCTCCGGCCGAGGCTTCGGCGATCGATCCGTCGCTCCAGATCGCCCGCGCCCCGGCTACCGGCGAGGCGGCCGAACTCGGTTACTGGACGCGTTACGACCGCATGACACCGGGCCAGCGGGCGGCTTATCTGCAGTGGCTGGCCTGGGGGCGCCGGGATCACGATCCGTCGAGCCGAGATTTCGGCTACTTGTTTCTGTTCTTCTACGGCCTGGAACGGCGCATGATTCTGGAGGGGCAAGCGGACCAGGCGATGCTCCGGGCACTGACGGACATGATGGAGCAGTACGCGGCCCATGGCCGGTCGCAGTCGCTGCCGAGCTACATCACGCAGTTGCTTCATTACTGGGCCTATGGCGCGGGCCAGGAGTATTACCGGTCTTTCTGGCCGAAGGCCATGCAGTTGCCGAAGGCTTACATGACGGAAGACAGCCTCGCCCTTGTGCTGGCGAACCTCTTCGAGAGCGGCATGCCCCTGCCGGCGAAGGTCGCCCTGGCGGTGGCGCGCAGCGATCAGGAGACGAAAAACAGCATCGTGGTGCGGCGCCGGCGCGAGGAGTTTGAGCGCCTGTTCCACGAGCGCTATGCGGCTGAAACGAATGGCGGATTGCTCCTGAAGGCGGCCAAGCGCCCGCGCCGGGTCGAGTACACGCCCGCGAGCCCAACCTTGGCCTACGCCATCGCCGAGCGCCGAATGCGTGCCGAGCGCGCCATCCCAAACGTCCTCGGCATCCCGAGCCAGTTCAAGGTCTTGCGGGCGGTCTGGAATTCGTGCGTGGACGATCTCAAGGCCTTCGACCGGGCGGCGAAGAAGGAAGAGGAGGGGGCGGGGTCTCTGGCGGCGTATTTGGCTCTGCCGCCCGATTTACAGCGGGCGCGGCCTCACCCGCTGGCCGACGCGTGGGACGAACTGATCGAAAGCCATCGCGTAAACGGCGGCATCGTTCCCGTCCGTATCGAGAAATTCGCCGGACTGCTGGCCCTGGAACCCCGAAATCGCCTCACCGCCAAGCGAAGCCGCGAGGTAGCGGACCTGGTGCAGTCCTTCGATTACGCCATCGAACCCGACGCCCGGGGCGATGCCACCGTCGCCTACAGTTGGGACGAAGAAGTCGTCATTTTCCGTCCACTCAACGCGGAGGCGATGCTGCCTTCGAAACCCTACGGCGCCGCTTCCGCGCTCCTGCAAATCTGCTTCGTCATCGCGGGCGCCGATGGCGAGCATCAGCGCGAAGAACTCGACCTGATCCAGAACTTCATCATGACCAATCTCGCTCTCGACCCCTTCGACCGTCAACGGCTCCAGATGCTCAGCGGGTTGCTGATGCGCGATCCCGAGCGCGCTGTCGGAGCGCTGCGGCGCGTCTCCAAGATCGTCCCGGCCCACCAGAAAGACGCCCTGGCGCGGGTGCTGGTGTACATCGCCGCGGCCGACGGTGTGGTGAGGCCAGAGGAACTGAAGGTCCTCAAGCGGTCCTTCAAGGCCCTGGAAATTCCCGGCGAGGTACTCGAAAGCCTCCTGGACAAAGTGCGCGAGACCGACGACACGGTTCCGCTCCACCCCGGCCGCGAGACACCTGCTCCCACCGCGCGGGGCGAAGCCATCCCATCCCCGCCCGGCGCTGAGCCGGCCGCGGAGAAGAAAACCCGCGAAAGCGGCTTTGAAATCGACATGGCGAAGGTACAGGCTATCTCCGAGGAAACCCGCGAAGTCATCGGCATCCTGGCCAAAGCCTTCGAGGAACACGCGGAAGAAGACGACGCGGAAGACCTGCCGCCCGAACTGGCCGAATTGGTCCCTCCCGCCCCGGCCCCCGAACCGGCGCCCCCCGCCGGCGGCGATCCTCCGGATTGGATGGCGGACCTGGACCTCCGCTTTATCCCGGCCACCCTGGAACTTATCGCGCGCGGCGAGTGGACCAAAGCGCAATTCGATGCCCTCGCGGCCCGGCACAACCTGATGCCGCTCGGGCTTTATGGGTCCGTGAACGATTGGGCGGACGAAGCCCTCGGCGATCTTCTTCTCGATGGCGACGATCCGATCACCATCGACCGAGACCTGATTCCCCGGGAGGATTCCACCCCATGACGAAGATCAAGCGCCGCGAGCGCGACGCCGTTCTCCAAAGCCTGCAAGCGGGCCTGGTCCCCAAGCAGGGCCTGCACCTGATTCAGGTGGGGCGGAAGCAAGAGGTCCAGGCCGTCCTCTCCGACTTCGACCGCGCGGCCGAGGGCGGTGCCGGCTTCCGCCTTGTGGTGGGGCGTTTCGGCAGCGGCAAGTCGTTCTTCCTGAACCTGATGCGGACCCAGGCGCTGGCGCGCAAGCTGGTCGTGGCGCAGGCCGACATGTCGATGGAGCGCCGCCTTCAGGCTTCCGGCGGCCAAGCGCAGAACCTGTACGCCGAACTGATGCGCAACCTCGCCATCAAGTCCAAGCCGGACGGCGGCGCCCTGCGGAATCTCGTCGAGGGCTGGGTTTCATCCGTCCATCACGAGGTGACATCAACCGGAGGCAGCGAAGCCGATGTGCGCCAGCGCATCGTGGCGGACCTGCGCGATCTGCAAGACTTTGTCGGTGGGTTCGAATTCGCCGAGGTCCTGGGCAGGTACTACGACGGCCACGTCGAAGGCGACGAAGGCCTTCAGACGGCGGCTCTGCGGTGGCTCCGAGCCGAGTACTCCACCAAGACGGAAGCCCGCAAGGACCTGGGTGTCCGGCGCATCATCGGCGACGAAAACTTCTACGACAGCCTGAAACTGATGGCGGCCTTCTGCGCCAAGGCGGGCTACAGCGGGATGGTCGTTTGTCTCGATGAACTGGTGGTCTTGTCCCATCGCCTGCCGAGCTCCCGCGCCCGCAAGACCAACTATGAGGCGATCCTGACGATGCTCAACGATTGCCTCCAGGGATCGGCCGCCAACATCGGCTTCATCCTCGCCGGGACCGATGAGTTCGTGGACGACGAGCGCCGGGGCCTCGCCAGCTACGAAGCGCTTCGCACGCGTCTTTCCGGCAATCAATTCGCCGGCAATGGCGTCGTCGATTATTCGGGGCCGGTGATTCGCCTCCAGAACCTGACGCCCGAGGACCTCTTCGTCCTCCTCCAGAACATCCGCAACGTCCACTCGAGCGGCGATCCCGCCAACGATCTCGTGCCCGACGCCTGCATCATGGCGGTGCTTCAGAAGGCGAACGAAACGCTCGGAGCCGAGTTCTATAAGACGCCCCGCGATGTGATTCGTTCGTTTGTGGGTTTGTTGAACGTGCTGGAACAGAACCCCGGCACCAGTTGGGAGGACCTGCTGGGCCAGGACAACGTGATTCAGAAACCGGCCCATGCCCAGTCCGTCGAGGAAGAAGTGGCCATCGGGATCGGCGCGCCCGACGACGAGGACGACGATCTCGGATCGCTGCGGCTCTGACCCATGAGCGCCTCGGCCTTTTCGCTCCTCGATCCCAAGCTCCAGAAGGTCATCTACGACAAGAAATGGGATAAGCTGCATCCCGTGCAGGTGCGGGCGATCCAAGCCATCCTGGAAACTGGCCGCCACGTCGTGATCTCCGCTCCCACCGCCGGCGGCAAGACCGAGGCGGCGTTCCTGCCGATCCTGACCGCCATCGCCAAGGAGCCCCAGCCCTCGGTGCAGTGCCTCTGCGTCAGCCCCCTCAAGGCGCTTATCAACGATCAGTTCGCCCGCCTCGAGGAATGGTGCGAAGCCCTCGCGATTCCCGTTCATCGCTGGCACGGCGACGTCTCCGGGGCGCAGAAGCGCAAACTGCGCGGGAATCCCGGCGGCGTCCTGATCATCACGCCGGAAAGCCTGGAGTCGAACCTCGTCAATTTCGGCAAACTGGCGCCTAAGATCTACGCCCACTTACAGTTCGTGGTGATCGATGAATTGCACGCCTTCCTCGACAATGTCCGCGGCATGCACCTGCGCAGCCTGGTGGCGCGGATTTCTGCGGCCGCCGGGGTCAAGCCCCGCTTCGTCGGCCTTTCCGCCACCCTCAGCGACCAGGACATTCCGCGCCGCTTCCTGCGCCCCGACGACCCCGGGAGCGTGGATTTCATCGCCCCGGACGGCAGCGAAGGCGACAACATCCGCCTGAAGATCCGCGCCGTTTTGGCCCGAACCCGCGAGAGTGTGGAGAAGGAAAACGCCTTTGGCGGCCTGGGCGGCATTCGCATCGAGGCCGACATGGTGGAGTTGCTGTTCGGCTCCCTCGGCCTCAAACCGGGCGACTGGGATTGCCTCGGGCGAAAGCTCGAAAACGCGATCCGCAAGCGCGGCGTGGAGCGGTCGCTGAGTCTTCGCGATCACCTCGACGACCTGGCGGATCTGATCGCCACGCGCCTCAGCAAGGGCAAGAACCTCGCCTTTGTGAACGCCAAGAGCATCCTGGAGCAAATCGCCGACCGCATCGTCCAACGCCAGGGCGACGCCCATAGCGGCCTGCGCCTAGTGGTGCATCACGGATCGCTCTCGAAGGACGTGCGCGAAGAAACGGAAGCGAAGCTGAAAAAAGACGACGGCCGCCCACTGGTCTGCCTCTGCTCCAGCACGCTCGAGATGGGCATCGACATCGGCGACATCCGCACCGTCGGGCAAATCGGAGCCCCGTGGTCCGTGGCATCGCTGCGCCAGCGCATCGGGCGCTCGGGCCGCAAGACCGGTGAGCCGCGCCTTGAACTCTTCACCCTCGATACCTCGCCCAGCCCCACCGCGAACATCGCCGACTTCCTTTATCCCGATCTCTTGCGCGCCATCGCCATGGTTGAGTTGATGGGCGAGAAATGGTTCGAACCGCCCGACATCGACCGCCATCACCTCAGCACCCTGGTGCACCAGACAATGAGTTGTCTAAAGCAAACCGGCGGCATGCCGATCCCACAAGTCTATGCGGCTCTCTGCCAGGGCGAAGGCCCCTTTCGCCGCATCGCCACGCGCCAGTTTGCGCGCCTGCTGCGGGGTCTTGCCGCCAAGGAAATCGTCGAACAAACCCCCGACGGCCTCCTCATCCTGGGTCTCATGGGAGAGCGCCTGACCGCCAGCTACGAGTTCTACGCCGCCTTTCAAGCCCCTGAAGAATACACCATCCAGACCGAACACGAACGCATCGGCAAACTGCCCGCCTCGCTCATTCCGCCCGTCGGCGAATGCTTCACGCTGTCGGCGCGCCGATGGTGCGTCACTCACATCGACGAAATCGCCAAGACTGTCCTGGTCAAGCGTTCGCCCGGCGGCAGCGCCCCCATGTTCCACGCTTCCGGAGGCGACATCCACACCGTCGTGCGGCGCCGCATGCGAGGGCTTCTCCTCGAAAGCGGCGAACTCAGCTATATCGACGCCACCGCCCTCGCCCTCCTGCGCAGCGCCCGGCGCGTCTTCCTCGAAAGCGGCCTGGCCGATTGCGACGTGCAATTTGCCAGAGAGAAGGTTCTCTGGCTGCCCTGGACCGGTACACGAACGATGCGCACCCTGGCGCTCTACGCCCAGCACTCCGGCCTCAAGCAAGCACATGGGGACGAGTTGTCCCTCACCCTTCCCCTCGCCGGCAAAGAGGCCTTCCTCGAATGGCTCCAGCCCCTGGCCCGAGGAGACATCGACCCCCTCGAACTCGCTCAAAAGATGGTGCCCAAGACCGCCGAAAAATACGACACCTTCATCCCCGCCGACCTCCTCGACGAAGCCAACGCCACCGACCGCCTCGACATCGTCGAAGCCCAACAGATCGCCCGCGAAGCCATTGATTTGCTGGCGAGCACCTAAGAGCGATTACCCAGGAAAGGGCGGGGGAGAGGCTTCTTCGTCAGCCCGCCCAAGCCCCTTCGGGTGAACTCCCACACAAAAATCTGACTGTTTCCCAAGCGCAGTAATTTACTGGTTATACGGCAACAATTGAGTGAAGCATTGGCTATAAAGCGCTTTCTATTGCATGCCGACAAAATATCTTCATAAAGCCCTTAAAAACTCTTGCCGGGAGGGTTGGGCTCGAATACTCAACCATCGATAGGTGAACGAGTCGCCATCTTGCTTGAGAGGTTGTCGCGCGACGCTCTTGAGTAGGCCCACAAGCTCTCGCTTCCTTCTTTTTGGAGTTCGTTTTTTTGAACGTTAATGCAATGAGTTGCGGCCAAACTATTGCATAGCTCCAGACGAATTCCAAGACGCAAAACATTGCCCATCAGGAGGCATAACTCATGCGAAACCAACTCCTTCCCATCGCCCTCGCGGCCTGCTCTCTTTCCCTCGCGCCCCAGGCCCACGCCGCCTGCACCGCCACCACCCTCACGCCCCTCGCCGATGCCTCGGGCTGTGACTCCTGTGGCGGCTTCCTCCTCCCCGGAAGCCTCCACGACGACCCCAACACCACCTACTACATCAACTCCGACCTCCCAGAGCAGTTCGAAGGCACCGGCGTCCTCTACTCCACCGAGGACCAACTCCCCCCCAACGGCACCTCCAGCTCCTCGCTGCGCACCCAGACCAAAAACGGCTTCACCGCCATCGACGATGATTTCGACATCTTCCTCTTCCACATCGAGGGCGAGAGCGGAAGCCAGGGCAAACGCATGGTCGTTTACGCCAAAAACGTCGGCTCCAACACCGTCACCGTCACCCCCAAGCAAGTCATGGTCACCGACGGCATCATCCTCGCCGTTCACGAAATGGAAAACACCCTCGCCGAAAAAGTCATGAACGATGACTGGGACACCCCCGTCTCCAGCATGAACATCGCGCCGGGACAGGGCGACATCATCGCCTACTCCAAACGCTTCGACATGTCGAGCGACGGCACCGACCAGAGCAAGAACATCAACTGCTTCGGCCGTGTGCGCGCCGCCGTCTCGGGCACCAGCCCCCAACTCGAAGTCTACGTCATGGCCATCGATGACGCCGCGATTTCGGAGAACAAGTCCCGCGCCGAGGCCCTGCTCAACACCGGTGCTACCGATGATGAAAGCGCCATCGACCTCAACACCGCCCCGGGGTCCTGCGAAACGCGCCGCGCTCTCGGCGTCTTCCCCAGCAAGCAGTGGCGCAACAACGACATCACCATCAACGTCAACGAACTCGGCATGGACGGCGTCAACTTCCGCATGGCCCTCTCCGAGGTGCAAAGCGCCGGTTGCTCAACCGCCCGCCAGACCGCCGACGCCCTCCTCTATCCCGGCTTCGCCCCCGCCGACAACGTCGGCAACTACATGATGGATTACTACGTGAAGCTCAAGTTCACGAACCTGAACTCCGCCAACCCCCGCACCTTCGATCTCAACTTCGGCAAAGACACGGCCGACATCGGCCTCGCCTGGCGCGTCGTGACGGCCAGCTCCAAGCCCTCCGACTCCACCATCGACGCGGCCACGCTGCGCATCGACTGGGCCGGGCCGAAGCAGTCCACCAATCACGTCTCCTTCTTGGAGAACGATGGCGGCGTCATCACCCTTGAGCCCTGCGAAGAAAAATGGGTCGGCATCCACTTCCAGATCGTCGGCAACTCC
>JAVJSW010000047.1:0-13460 GCA_040219255.1 Sumerlaeia bacterium | reverse complement strand
GGAGTTGCCGACGATCTGGAAGTGGATGCCGACCCATTTTTCTTCGCAGGGCTCAAGGGTGATGACGCCGCCATCGTTCTCCAAGAAGGAGACGTGATTGGTGGACTGCTTCGGCCCGGCCCAGTCGATGCGCAGCGTGGCGTTGTCGATGGTCGAGTCGGAGGGCTGGGAGTTGGTGGTGACAACGCGCCAGGCGAGGCCGATGTCGGCCGTGTCTTTGCCGAAGTTGAGGTCGAAGGTGCGGGGGTTGGCGGAGTTCAGGTTCGTGAACTTGAGCTTGAGATAGTAATCCATCATGTAGTTGCCGACGTTATCCGCGGGCGCGAAGCCGGGATAGAGGAGGGCGTCAGCGGTCTGGCGGCCGGCTGAGCAACCGGCGCTTTGGACCTCGGAGAGGGCCATGCGGAAGTTGACGCCGTCCATGCCGAGTTCGTTGACGTCCACCGTGATAGCGTCGTTACGCCACTGCTTGCTGGGGAAGACACCGAGAGCGCGGCGCGTTTCGCAGGACCCCGGGGCGGTGTTGAGGTCGATGACGCTTTCATCATTGGTGGCGCCGGAGTTGAGCAGAGCTTCGGCGCGGGACTGATTCTCCGAAATCGCGGCGTCGTCGATGGCCATGACGTAGACTTCGAGTTTGGGGTTGGAGCCCGAAACATCGGCGCGGACGCGGCCAAAGCAGTTGATGTTCTGGCTCTTGTCGGTGCCGCTGCTCGACATGTCGAAGCGTTTGGAGTAGGCGATGACGTTGCCTTGGCCCGGCGCGATGTTCATGCTGGAGACGGGGGTGTCCCAATCATCGTTCATGACCTTCTCGGCCAGGTCATTTTCCATTTCGTGAACGGCGAGGATGATGCCGTCGGTGACCATGACTTGCTTGGGATCGACGGTGACGGTGTTAGAGCCGACGTTTTTGGCGTAAACGACCATGCGTTTGCCCTGGCTGCCGCCTTGGCCTTCGATGTGGAAGAGGAAGATGTCAAAATTGTCGTCGATGTAGGTGAAGCCGTTTTTGGTCTGGGTGCGGAGCGAGGAGCTGGAGGTGCCGTTGGGGGGGAGTTGGTCCTCGGTGGAGTAGAGGATGCCGGTGCCTTGGAACTGCTCTGGGAGGTCGGAGTTGATGTAGTAGGTGGTGTTGGGGTCGTCGTGGAGACTTCCGGGGAGGAGGAAGCCGCCACAGGAGTCACAGCCCGAGGCATCGGCGAGGGGCGTGAGGGTGGACGCGGTGCAAGCGGCGTGGGCCTGGGGGGCGAGGGAAAGAGAGCAGGCCGCGAGGGCGATGGGAAGGAGTTGGTTTCGCATGAGTGATGCCTCCTGAGACATGCTGATCGAGGTTGGGGGTTGAAGGTTTCAGCGGGAGTTACCCAGAATTACAACCACTTGACTGCAACTATTTGCATTAAGGAGTGTAGAATGAGTAATCCGCCCGTTCGGTCGTCAAATGTGATGTGGAAAATCCGAGGAGTTTCCGCTGTGCAGGAAATGGAAGCGCCATCAACCTCGCTTCACAGGGAAGCCTAGGGATGAGCAATGGTAATAAGAAACTGCTTCACTAGTGTGTACGCAACTAGAATTTTTGAGGACCCACAATTTTTCCTGTTCGCCAATTACTAAGCTGTCGAACCAACTGGTACCTACGGCCTTTCCCGGGCATTGCATGCAATGCAATGTTTTTCCGCTTATGAGAAAGGGCAAGTCTTTGTAATCTCAATAATTGAAATTGGCTGTGCGCGAAATGGAGGAAGTCATCCTGCAACAATCATATTTTTAAACACCAAAAATCGATTCGCAAAAATCTTGAAAGAAAATTTTCGGGCGCTGAACCACGGAAGTCGGCTTTGCGCTTGGGGTCCATGCCTCCAATGCCACGGACCCCAAGCGGTGGGGGTTGCTTCCGCCAGTGCCCCATAGTAAGCTCTTTTTTCTCAATGTGGAAGGGCTTTCCCGATGACGAAAGACGACCTCGCGGCCTACGGTCATCTTCTCGGGGACATCAAGGCACGGGTGCGCCACGCCCAGACCCGGGCCAGCCAGGCCGTGCAGAGCGAACTGGTGCGCCTCTATTGGGAAGTGGGCGGCCTGATCGCCGAACGCCGCGACGAGGCGGGCTGGGGCGCCGGGTTCCTCGCCCGGTTGGCGAGCGATCTGAAGAACGAACTGCCGGAGGTGAAGGGGTTTTCGAAGCGCAATCTCTACGCGATGGTTCAGTTTCGCGAGGCCCACCCAGGCCTCTTTCCAATTGTGCAACGGCCCGTTGCACAATTGGAGAATCCGCAATCGCCTACTGAAGACACGGAACTTGCAGCCAGCGATTCGGTGTTCGCCTGCATTCCCTGGGCGCACAATCTGCTGCTCCTGCAACGGGCCGGCGACCCCGCCACCCGCCTCTGGTACGCCCGGCAGACCCTCGCCCAAGGCTGGTCCCGCGATACGCTGGGGGCGATGATCAAGGCCCGTGCCCACGAGCGCCAGGGCGCCGCCGTCACCAACTTCGACCAAAGCCTGCCCCCGCCCCAGTCGGCGCTGGCGGAAGAAATGCTCAAAGACCCCTACGTCTTCGATTTTCTGACGCTCGACGAGCCGTTTCGCGAGCGGGAGCTGGAAAGCGGCCTGGTGCGCCACCTGGAGAAGTTCCTCCTCGAGCTGGGGCAGGGTTTCGCCTTCGTCGGCCGCCAGTACCCGCTGACGGTTGGCGAGGAAGAATTCTACATCGACCTGCTGTTCTATCACCTGAAGCTGCGCTGCTTCGTGGTGATCGAGCTGAAGCGCGGTAAATTCCGCCCCGAGTACGCCGGCAAGATGAACTTCTACTGCTCGGCCGTGGACGACCTCCTGCGCCACGATCAGGACCAGCCCACCATCGGCCTGATCCTCTGCCAGACGAAAGACCGCGTCCTGGCCGAGTACGCCCTGCGCGACATCCACAAACCCATCGGCGTTTCGGACTACGAGCTGACAACAGCTCTTCCCCAAGACCTGGCCTCGAGCCTGCCCTCGATCGCGGAGATCGAGGCGGAATTGTCGGAGGAGTTGGAGGACTAACCCATGACGAACCCCGAAAACGCCCCGGCTCCATCGGAGATCGAAGCCGCCAATAGCTTTGTCGAAGAAGTCATCCTCTGTGGCCGTGACCAGGTTTCGGTGCGCGACATTGCTTTGCGGGAGTTTGCCGACGGGTCGCGGCTCATCCAAGCCATTCGCCTGGGGCGCGGCCCCGACGGTGATCCCGCCAAAGACACCCTGCGATTTCGGGTGGAAGTGCCGCCAGGCGGCGAGATGGTCGAAGTGCGCGTGGGAAAGAACAAGCTGACGCTGCCCCTGATGGTTTTCCACCGGGTTCAGCGGCAAAGAGAACGGGAACGGACGGCGAACTTTGAGGCCGGCGCCCCGCGTCGCATGACCTATCAGGGGGGACAGGCGCATTGCGACCGGACCCTCTACCCCATGGCAGACGGGCGCTTGCTGGCGATTTTCACCGAACGCCCCGACAACCAGGGGCGAAGTGTGACACACGCCATCGAGGAACTGGCAGCGAGCACCGCGCGGGAGCTTGGACTTGCAGGTGAAAACCTCGTCATCGTCGAGCACTATCCTCCGGAAAGCCGGGCTCGTGGCGAGGACGAGAGCTACGATGAAGTCGCCCTCACTTGGTCAACCGGACCTGACGGCCACCCCAAAGCCCAAGACCCCCGCTGGCGCCACCGGGGACCGGCGTGGATGCGGAATCTGCTGGCGGAGCATGGGGGGCGGTGAGGAGGTGCCGATAATCTGGCGTTTAACGAAGCTCTTGCGAACTCCCTGGAGCTGGTACGAAAAAGGGATGAGGGTCAATTGTGCAAAAACTTGTATAACGGAACCTGTCAATCATTTGAGACACCCGGGTGCTGCTAATTAGCGACTTCCTGTTTCTGCGCCAGGGCTGGGTCCGGCGGCGGGATGGTTGCGCGTTTGTTGATCGTCACCATTGCCGGGGGCTCCTGGGCCTTTGGCGGGCCGTTTTCGCCCAATTTTCTCCTGCTTCAATGGGAGGCTTCGATGATTACCGGCGCCGACCAATGCCCCGGTCTTGAAATGCTGAAGTCGGCCCGGCCTTGATCGCTGTAGCCTTGCAGCATCCCGCAGGTGCAGTCGGGCTTTCGTGATCCCGGAGCCAGTGCGAAGGCGAAGCTCGGCTTGCTCAGATCGAACTGAAACCGATCCCCCGGCATCCCGAAGGACCCCGTCATCCAGCCAATTGCGTAGCCTGCTGCCATCGCCCCCAGAACGGTTGTGAGATACCCGACTGTGTGCAGTTGAGGCTCATCCGCCCAGTACACGCCAGGGTTTCCACCCTGCTCGCGTGCTTCCTGTGCGGCTTGCTGGCGCTGTACTCGCTCTTCCTCACTCATCAACTCCTGGCTTAGTGCGACAGGAGAAATGCGTCCGTGGCAGAAGGGGCACGGCAGGTCCGGCGAGAGCTTGAGCACTTCGGCAGTTTGGCTGGAGACTTTCCCCCCGCGCCCATCCATCTGAACGCCAACGTCCAGCGAAGGGACCAGATAAAGGGCGCACAGGTCGCCAAGTGCGGCACGAGCATGATGGGTGTCTGAGCAGCCGAGGATCAAATCGCAGCGCAGGAACTCATCGCGCACTTCGTCATCGAGAACATTGCCCACGATGCTTCTGACGCGGCAGTCGGGATTTATCGCCCGGATCATCCGAGCCATGCACGCCACCTTGTACGGCGGTTCGAGTGCGGAAACGTCAGCGAGCGTGCTGCCGTGAACACGCTCGAGGTTTGACGGGCTGAGGCGTTGGGGATCGACCAGTACGAGCTCGCCCACACCGGCCCGGGCGAGGGCTTCGACGGCAGGCGATCCGGTCCCGCTGCATCCCACAATGCCAACAACGGCACGTTGTAGGCGATCGCGAGAGGTCGAGCCCAGGAGACTTTCCAGCCTAGCGGTGGTTGACTCGGAAAGACCTTCGTTCCTTTGGAAGAATCCGGAATTTTGGTGTGATGAAATGCGTTCCAGGGCGTCGCCGACGATGAGGAATTCACGCACCGCTATCCAACGCCCGTCGAACCTGACCCGACCGGAAAACTCCAACGTACCGTCTTCGCGACGATTCAGGATCAGACTGGAATAGGGGCGTTCATTGCCCACGCCGTAGCCCAGGAAGAGTTCGGTTCCGAAGTACCGGTCCATCTTGTCGTCCAATGGACTTGGGATCGTTCCCCGGCCTTGGGGATGGGAATGGACGACGCCGATGCCCAGGGGGCTGGTATCCAGCAACCCCATCGCGCGGAAAGTGTAGCCGCTGCGAATCTTGACGACGTGGGTGTTTCGGTCGAGATCGCCAGGCAGTGGTGGAGCAGCGGAAACGTAGCTGAGCGCACAGCCCCACGGAGTACGGCGAAAGCCGAACATGAAGAAGGTCCCCCATTCGCGTTCGGGATGCCTGCTGAACACGAGTTTTTCCAGTTCGCGGCGGGCAGAGCCCGAGATGCGAAGGAGCGCGTACCTTTCCGAGTCCAGGTCGATGTTCACTGGCGCTTCGATACCCATGCGAGCATCTCCCCGTAGTAGGTGTGAAAGCCGTGCCTGTTCTTGTCCCACTGGTTCCCGGGCGCATTGTGCGGGTGCAGGCTCTTCTGAATCCACTCGCGACCATTCGCGAAGATGGCGTGCTGGACACCACCAAGAAGCACGTTCAGCAGCGGAGAATCCTTGGGCAGGAAGGCATTGTCCAACATGCCCCCGGGGTAGCCCGATGGCACGCTGACGAGGACGTCGACCGTCGTTCCGTCGAGGGCGGGCAGATCGTGAAAAATGACGCCATCTGGGTTGGCGACCAAAGTGACCCGCGCGCCCCCCTCTCGGAGACGCGCGAGTTCACGTTCGACACGGGACGACTCGAAGCCCGCGATCACGCACTTCTTGATGACGCGGAAGTGCTGACAGTTCTCGATCTTGACCGTATCACCACCGGCAATCTGGACCGAACCTTCCACACGGGAGATCTCGGCGGCATTGGGGGTCATCCCGACCAGGGCGGCGATCTGCTTGCCAGTCATTTCCCGGCGAACACCGTCCGCTTCGGTGAAGGGCTGGTTATTCACGAAAATCTTCAGCGTCGCGGTGCCCTTGCGAGTACGGAACACCGGACCGTCGCCGAAGATTGCCGGATCGTCGAGACCGACCGGTGTGTCGTTTGGGGATTCGAGGTCACGCAGCAATTCGACATCGCCGTTGAGTCCGAAGAGTTCGCGGATCGAGCGCCCGGTTTGGGCAACAGGACTGGCGAGTTCCCAGCGGTCATCGACGAAATACGCCCGCTTTGGCTCGCTGGCACAGTGCGGGCGGGGTTTCACCTCACAGGCGGGAACGCTGTAGAAGACGTTGCCATGCGCCAGATCGAGCGCAGCGTTGTCTTCGATGAAGGGATCGTCCGGCGAGTTGTGGTCGCGAACCAGGGCATGGTCGGCGAGAACGCCCGCCTGGTGGCGGATCACCGTCGCCGGCACGCGCTGGCGCGGTAGGGAGACGATACGGTCGTTTACCAGTGCGGCCCACTTCGGAGCAGCGGTTGCTGTAGCTGGAGTCTGGTGCATTTGATAGGCCCTCCTCGGGAGGCGTGGGATGTTCGACTTGACGCCTTGTCTTACAAACGAAACTGTGGCGTCTCCGGTGAGAACGACTTCGCGGTTCTCGTGCCAGTCGTCTCTCAAGTCAAACGGAATTCTTACGCGTGAAACGACACAAGGGGGACACTGTTGGACAAATCCTTATTTTTCAGCGGTTTATGGCTTCAACACGACCGGCAAAAATCCCAAGGACTTCTGCACCAAACAGCCTCCCGGGCGGAACCACGCGACACAAGGAGCGAACAACTGTGTCGAAACTGACCCTGCGAACCCTAGGGCGGAAGATCGTTGAGAAGCGCGGGAGCGTTGGCATCCGCGAAGCAGCCCAGGAAATCGGCATCAGCCCCGCCACGCTTTCCCGAGTCGAGCGAGGGAATCTACCGGACCTCCAGACTTTCGGGAAAATCTGCGGATGGCTCGACATCGACCCTGGGGAAGTCCTCGGCATCAAACCCGCGACAGCCCGGGCGCCAATAGCCGTCCACTTCCGCAAGGAAAGCTCGATCCAGCCTGCGACAGCGCAAGCGCTCGCACAACTCATCCTCGCCGCAGAACGGGCGGAAGCTGTGTCCAGAGGAAACACCTGCAATCCGAACGGAGTCGAGTGAGTGAAGCGAGGATTCAAAAGCTGGTGCGAAAAGCTGTCGGAAGAGTACCGCAACGAACTGGGTCTGGATCACGCCGACCCTTTGGACCCGTATGCCCTGGCGGAGTTCTTGGGGGTTAGAATCCTTCGCCCGGAAGACATCCCGGGGGTTCCCCAGGATGCTCTCGACCAGTTGCTTCGGCATGATCCGAAGAGCTGGTCAGCCATCACTCTGTGTCTCGATGGGATGGGTGAGCTCATCATCCTGAATTCGTCGCACTCGCAGCCACGGCAGCGCAGTTCCACGATGCATGAACTGTCTCACCTGCTCATCGGCCACATTGCCGCTCGCGTGGATGTCTCCGAAGATGGGTGCATGCTCCTCAATTCTTACGATAAGGAGCAAGAGGATGAGGCGAACTGGTTGGCGGGCGTGCTTTTGGTGCCTCGCACCGCCGCGATGAAGATCGCCGCGTCTAAGGTGGAACGAGGCGCAGCCGCTCACACCTACGGCGTGAGCACAGAGATGCTGGAGTGGCGGCTGAATGCTACCGGCGTGAAGCAGCAGCTACAGCGCAGGCGCGCACTCAAGTGACTCCGACCCTTTTCCTTCCCTAACCCGTTTTCGGGCTTCCCCGGCGTGGGGGCGCAACAGCGCCCTTGCTGACCACGGCATCGCCCTCGCCGGAACACGTTGGGGGGCCGCCTCGCCGTTTGCCCCAGACTGGCGCTCGGAGTCTCGCCCTCGCGTCAAGGGTTTGCCTCCTGCGGAGTTTACCACCGTTGACGCTGAGGGCCGCACGCACGCGGGCGGTGCGGATGCGGTCCTTGAGGCTTTCGAGGAAGGGGCCGTAGCCCTCGAAGGTGGGGGTGTGCGCCATGTCAGAACCTCTTCTACCCTTCCTCGCCGATGCTCTCAAGAAAGGTCTTCAGGGTCACAATGGCGATCCCGCGGTGAGCGGGTTGCAGGACGAGCAAGTCTTTGTCACCGGTCACGATGATGTCAGCCCTCGCCGCCATGGCTGCCGCCAGAACGTGATCGTCGTCGGGGTCGCGGACGACGGCTTCGACCGTTTCCGGCTCCACCAGGACCGCCTCGCGCGAGAGCCGGTCGATGAATTCCCGGATTTCCGGTGCCTCCAGCCGGGAAACCTTCGCGAACCAGGGGCGTGACAGAACGTCCTGGAGTTCATCCAGCAACACGGTGGAGCTGCACAGCACGAAGCCGCCACGGCGCCAGACCTGACGGACTTCGGCGGCCGGACCTTGATGTCGAAGAAGGGTGCTGACAAGGATGTTGGTGTCGAGAACGACGCGCGGGGGATTCATCGCGCTTCGGGCGTTTGCGGGGCCTTCGCCGCCCGGCGCCCGGCTCGCACTTCGGCGACGGCTTCGTCGATGGCCGCTTCGATTTCCTCCGGATCCCGGTCCGCGTTGCGCTCCGCAACCGTGTCCATGAGTTCCACCAGGCGTTTGCGGTTGTTCTGGTAGGCTTCGTAGATGTGGAGGGGCACGAGGGCGGCCTGGGGTTTGCCCCGCTGTTCGACGAGATAGGTGTCCCCGCGCAGGCGGACGGTGTTGATAATTTCGCCGACGGTGGCGCGGAGGTCCCGCGTCGAGATGGTCTTTTCCATAGTTTTGCTCCTTTTCACTATCACTGGCCGATTATAGCATCCTGGTCGCTGCGGTCAAGTGCGCCGCTTTAGCCGATTTGACAGCCTCGCTCATTGCTTCCTTTTCTTACGCCTGTCCTTTCCGGGCTGGACAGCCCTTTTTGGCTCGACTCCCCTTTTGCGCAACATAATGTCCTTTATGTGATAGGCGCATAGTGGAATGCCGTGAATTCTTCGCTTGGGGTTGACGGGGGAGTTGACGCGCGATAAAAAGGATTATCGCGCGTCATGGGCGCAGAAGCGGACTGTGTTCTCTTTCGCTTTTCGGTGGCAGCGATTATTGTTTGTCAGCTACAAAGGAGTTCTGTGATGGGTGATCGTCAAGCTGGGCAGTTAGAAGACAAAAGGGATGCGTCTTTTCTCGCGGACTCTCCTTCCGAGCATCGGCCGCTCCGATGGCCTTCCGCATCCACGGATGACAATTGTCTGGAGCGAGAGTCCGGAGAGGCTTCCGGTGCCAGCGGCGAAGACCGCGCCCTCCTCTCCCCCACCCCGCCGTCTTCCTCCGCCAGCGAAAACCCGCCCGCTTCCGCTTCTCCCTCGCCACCGGCCCCCGACCCCACCTTTCTTCCTGCTGGCCCCGAAGGACGGCACCTGACGGCGGCCGAGTTCCAAGGGCTGGCCGCCCTGCCGCCCGAGCTCGAGTGGTTCGCCAACATCGACAACCCCCGCACGCGCCGCGCGTACCGGGGCGATCTCGAGGACTTCATGGCCTTCGTCGGCATCCGCCAGGCGGGCGAGTTCGTCCGGGTCACGCGGGCGCATGTGATCGCCTGGCGCGGCGATCTGGAGGCGCGCGGCCTGGCGCGGGCCACGATCCGGCGCAAGCTGTCCGCGCTGGCGTCGCTTTTCGATCACCTCTGCGAATGCAACGCCGTCGCCGGCAACCCGGTGGACGGCGTCAAGCGCCCCCGCAGCGAGTCGCGCGAAGGCAAAACCCCGGCGCTGGGCGACGATCAGGCGCGAGCGCTCCTGGCGGCGCCCCGGGGCGATTCGCTCAAGGCCAAGCGCGACCGGGCGATCCTGTCCATGCTGCTCTATCACGGCCTGCGACGCGAGGAGCTCTGCCGCCTGCGCGTCGGCGACATCGAAGCGCGGCGCGGGGTGGCGCATTTGCGGGTGTTTGGCAAGGGGGCGAAGGTGCGCTATGTGCCGCTTCATCCGGCGACGGGGCGCCTGGTGCACGAGTACCTGGAGGCGGCTGGGCACGGCGAAGACGGGGGCGGGGCGCTGTTCCGGCCTGTCGTCAATAACGCGACGGGGGAAGGCCTCGCGCGGGGGCTCGATCCGGGCAGCGTCCACCGCGAAATCGTCGCGCGTTATTGCCGCGAGGCGGGCATCGCCGCCTCAGGCATCGGCCCCCACGCCCTGCGGGCCACGGCGGCGACGAACGCCCTCGACCACGGGGCCGACATCGCCCGGGTCCAGGCCTGGCTCGGGCACGCGGATATCTCGACGACGAAAATGTACGACCGGCGGGGAGAGCGGCCGGAGGAGAGCCCGACGTTTCGGGTGGAGTATTAGGAGGGGGAATTTCAGCTCAATGCCGATAGGAATTGGGCGGGTTGATCCGGGAGTATCAGCGGGAAGCGACGTAGGGCGATTGCTCTTGGACTAGTAGTAGAACTGGAAAACCACAGAAGTTCGATTTCGTCGAGATTCTTAACCAACCGGCGCCTCTCCATACCCTATTCAACCAAACTACTACTTACTCCTATCCCTATGCTCCTTGGTTCCAAAAGGTCTTACAATTCTGTAATCGTTTGAGTTTTCATTTTGCAAGGAAATTCCCAATTTATTAAGATCGGACTCGTTGTGTAGTATTTTATATTCACAGCTTTCTTTGTCAAATAATAAGTATAAATTCTTGCTGTAATCAACATGCGACTCAACATCTGGCGCACTCGCATTTCCGGTCATTGGATGACCTATAACAAGGTATCCTTGCGGATACAACCTGATCTCCGCCAAGCCAAGGACCACGTCCTTCTTGCTATATTTGTCGTAAAATATCCACTCATCTCCGGCATAATTTCCCAATTCCACTACTGAACCCCCAGAGCATTCAAGGGAATACAGCCAGTCTTTGCTAAGCATTTCGTAAGACATATACTTACAACAAACCACCATTATTATTGACACAAAAGACACGGTGCCCAGAAAGAAGTATAACCTCTTCTTCATTTTACCAGTTTTTCGGAGCCGTCGAGCCGCATATCAAAAGGCTTTCCAAAATGATCTTGTAAGGCATTTATAATTGCGTGATCCTCCGCTGACCATGTGGGCCCGTGGTCGCGAAGAGCCTCCCCTATATCAAATGGATCTGTAAACTCATCAGTCATTGAGTAATTTATGTCTATGTACGCTCGCCCATCGGGCCCTGTTACCAAACTCCAATTTGCTATTACTCGACTATTACCAAAAGCATAATATTCTGGCGAGCGAGTATAATCCACCCAAAACTTCTCCGTCCCACTTGTAATACCGCCTTGTATGTCACCTTGAATGCTATCTAACATGTTCCTTCTCCCGTTGACAAAGTCCGCATTACTATAAAACCCCGATGTGGCTGTGTAGCTTCTTGTTCCACCGACTCTTGTCACATACCGCAAAGTATCATTTATTGCGTTTGGAAGCTCTCCCCTCGGCATATCAGCTATCAATACACCCGCCCGCACATCTTCGACAGGACCTGGGTACGTGAATCGTAGCCCGGAAACATCAATACTGCCTATTGGGTAGGAAGCGACATACTCATACCAATTCCACCCCCCATCAAACCCAATCGGGTCCTTCGTCATCCACCGCCCCGTCTGCGGGCTATACTCACGGAACCCGAAATGCACCAGCCCCGTCGCCCCGTCGTATAGGCCCCCCGCGTACCCGAACGGCTGAAAGCCTGGGCTGGAATCCGCGATCACGTTGCCCCATTCGTCGTAGTTCATTTCCTGCACCACAACTCCCGTTTCCACATTCACCACGCGCCGCACGCTGCCCAGGTGATCGGTCACCAGGCGGTAATACGCCCCGCCCTTCACCATCCAGTCCGGCACATGCCCCCGGCCGCCGTAAACGAAATACGCGACGCTGTCGCCCGCGTCCTGCCACGCCACCGGGTTGATGAAGTCTTTGTACAGGAAGCGGTCTTTGACAACACCATTCTCCTCGCGGGCCACACGACGGCCCTGGCCGTCGAGGACGTACGCGATCGTGTCGGACCCTAACGTCACCGATTCCAGGAATCCGCGGGAGTCGTAGGTGTATTGCGCCTCGGTCGCGCTGCTCAAGGAGAGGGGCCGGATGACGGGAGCTGTCGCGCTGGGTCTGAGAGAGCGCGGAGGGAAGGTTCCTACGCGCCACTCGACTGCCAAGAGTGATTTGGGTCTTCAGACACACTCTTACATTCTTGGCTCCACTAAATAGCCCCACGTCTCAGCCTCAGAGCTTTCAATTTTGGAAGGGAATCTCTTTTTTCGACTCTTCTTGGAAAGAACTATGTACGACGAGGAATTAGCCAATCCAAACATGACACAATTCATCATTATTATCCAAGTAAATATAGCAAGCTCTCTCGGCTCATTCCACATTACCAATTCCATCAAGACCTTGTCCAAAACAAGAAAACAAATAGCCAAAGGCATAAACAATGCATACTTACGCAACAATAGACGCCTTCGAGACAAGAAGGCGCGGCTCCTTAAAACAAAGGCGTGATGCAAGACCAAATACATTATATCGACAACAGTAAGCACAATTGCACATGCATACGCAATTATTAGAAGGCCACCAAAACCAAGCAACACATGCACTACAAATGAAAATGCGGCAATTGTGCTGCTTGTGTAAATAGCACATTCAAGATACTGCCTATTTCGCTGATCCACGCCCCCCGCTCCCTCCTTGAACAATATTTCCTTTAGGAATTGGCGGCCCAAACGAGGGGCCATTAACTGTTCGCAATGTGAGTGGGAGCCACGTATGGCCAATAGTACCCGCAATTCCAAGTCCTGCTCCAGCTCCTCCTTGAACAACTCCACCCACTTTGTGTTGCCCTCCAAATGCACCTATTGGATCACTAAAGAGGCGAGAAAAGGACATGTTTGGGAGTGTGGTATTCACACCGACTCCGCCCCCTAAGCCGGCACCCCCATCCACGCTAAGTTCGGCACCCCATCCTGCCCATTCCTTTACATCTTTTGCTGCCGATACACCAAAATCGGCCCCAACTGAACCACCCGGAGTACCTAGTCCGGCGCCACTATTTATGAAAATACTTATGTTAGAGAAATCAGTAGCGAATCCGATATTGAGGTCTCCTGCGACAATAAATGAGCCACTTCCACCTGCTCCCAAATGAACGACAATTAACCCTATTGGATCAATCAAATCCATTGGAACGGCATTTGCATATCCGTAATGATTCCACCCCCCATCAAACCCAATCGGGTCCTTCGTCATCCACCGCCCCGTCCGCGGGCTGTACTCCCGGAACCCGAAGTGCACCAGCCCCGTGTCACCATCGTACAGGCCCCCCGCGTATCCGAACGGTTGGAAGCCCGGGCTGGAATCCGCG
>JAVJSW010000046.1:0-256208 GCA_040219255.1 Sumerlaeia bacterium | reverse complement strand
GATCCGGCCGCCTTGCCGATCGTGTTCCACATCGCCCCGCCCTTCGGTGGCAAAGCGCTTGCGCCAAGAGATAAACGACTGATAGCTCAAGCCTTGCTCGCGGCAGAAGGCGGCGGCCGAGAGTCCGCTGACCTCCTGCTGGTCGACAGCTGCCTGCCAGTGCGCTCGCTTCGCGCCGGTTGTGAAGCCGGTGGTGTTGTGTTCCATGATCTGCTCTCCGTGTATAAAATGAGGAGGCAGAATCTCACAGGGCCCCGGCGATGGTCAAGATGGGGCTCGTAGGACGTTTACTCAAGACCATCATCACAATACAGACATGCAGGCTTCTTGTTGAACGTAGTGAGGTGTTGGCGTACCCGTTGAGGTCAGCGATTTGCATACGCTTTCAGACCAACCGCTACACGATCCTGCAGTGCAAGCCCTGAGCAACCTGTTTGAGTAAACGCAGGCACGCGACGTAGAACAATGCACCTGCGAGCCAGCCGCGCACAACATGTCGCTCGAACTTCCAGTGCATTTGTCGACACTCGCCCCAGTTCCGACACCGCCCTTTGTTGGCGCTGCCCCGCCGGTAGCGCACGGCGGACAGATGGCGTTTCCGGTACAACGAGTCGTATCCGGGGCAACCCCCGAACATGGCACGACGCGTAGACAAGGGTCGAAAGACATGCGGAAATGACAAGGCACTTCGCGAGAGTCAGCACTTGAGTGAAGGAAAGCATTTGAATGACGTCTCCTGCGTATTCTGTATTTCAGGTGATGAGGCAGACAGATGGGGCGGGGAGGGTGTCAAACAAAATCCACTGGCATGCTCCCATCGCATCCGGTCGACTACATTACTCTACTTGCTCACTCCAGAAACCTGAAGAAACCATCAAGGGAGCGATAAGTGTCATCTCTGATAACTTCTCGCTGGGCATTTGAATTCAGTATTGAATTCGTTTTCGAAACATCTCCAGTTCCCCCGGAATGAAACCAATGTTCGTCCGGGGGATTTTCTTTGTGTCAAAGCGGCGCGATATGTCCTCCATCGAGGCCCGTTCGCCCAACTCCAGGATGCCCAGCGTGAACGCCAAATAGGAACGAATCGCTTCGCCGTCGAAGCCTTGTCCGAAGAAGTGACGCAGATCCTCGGCGCCGAAGCGTTTGGAGAGGCGGCGGCCGTCCTCGCCGAGCATCAGCGGGATGTGGGCGTAGGCGGGAACGGGATGACCGAGACACTGAATCAAGTAGGCTTGGCGCGCGCCGGAAACGAGAAGGTCGGCCCCGCGCACCACTTCCGTGACGGCGCTGAGAGCATCGTCGACCGCGCAGGCCAATTGATAAGCGTACAGTCCGTCGGCGCGCCGGATGACAAAATCGCCGCCTTCCTGCCACAGGTCGATTTCGCACCGGCCGGCGAACCGATCCTCGAAAAGTCTCGGAGCGCCGGCCACGCGCAGGCGCCAGGAATGCTGCTCGCCCACGGCGATCCGTGATTGCGCTTCATCGTCCGAGAGGGACTCGCACGTTCCCGGATAAGCGTTCGGGCCACGATCTTCGACGTGGGGGGCGGAGAGGGCTTCTCGAATGTCGCGGCGGCTGCAGAAGCAGGGATAGACGTAGCCGTTGCGGCGCAGCCCCTCGAACGCATCTTCGTAGACCGCGTCGCGCTCAGACTGACGCAGCACCTGCGGCTCCCATTCGATCCCGAGCGCCCGTAAATCTGCGATTTGCAAAGCTTCCGAGCCCTCGACGACCCGTGGGCGGTCGAGGTCCTCGACACGGAGCAGGAAATGCCCGCCCTGCGACAGGGCGGAGCAATAGGCCGCCAGCGCCGTCCGCAGGTTTCCCAGGTGCAGCGCGCCGGTCGGGCTTGGGGCGTAGCGGCCGATGACAGCAGTCATGGTGAGAAAATCGCGCAGGCGGGGCTAGCGATTCTCCTCGATGTCTTCCAGGAGGCGATCGATCTCTTCCTTCTGATCGCGGGTCGCTTTGTCCGATTTGCCGAGCTGTTTCAGGAAGGGAATGGCGCGGTCGATCAGGGCGATGTCGCGGCGGTGCCGCTCGCGCAGACGCGAATTCTCAAGCCGGTACACGCGGGTGCGGTCGGTGCTCTTCAGGATGATGTACTCGGCCACCATAACGATGAGGATCAACCCGCCGGTGCGGCCATAGAGGGTGTTGAGCAATTCGTCGAAACCGATTCCGAAGACCAGCACCAAGGCCACGAAGACGATGACGAGAAAAAAGATCGTGCCGGTGCTCGGCCGGCTGCGCCGGCGCTTGCGCGGGCCATCGGGCGGGATGGCCCGGCCAGAGGTTTCGACATCGGGTTCGACCATTGCTGCGGAGCTAAATCGCCTTCTCGATCTTCTCGATCCGGTATGGGATTTCCTGGCCGTCGGGACGCTTGAAGACAAACTCTTCAGTCGCGGCGCGGTTGACCAGTTGCTTGCCCAACGGGGTCAGGTAATTGATGATGCCCTGATCCGGATTGCCTTCCCACATGCCCAGGATCGTGACCTCTTCCCGATCGTTCGTGTCGCGGCGAAGCAGGGTGACCTTGGTGCCGAATCGGGTCTTGTCGGTGTTGACCATCTCCGGGTCGACGACACGGGCGCGGGCGATGAGGTCCTCGAGTTCGCCGACGCGAGAGCGCAGCAGCTTCTGCCGGTCCTTGGCCGCGTGGTACTCGGCGTTTTCCTTCAAGTCGCCCAGGGCTGCCGCTTCACCAATGGCCTTCGAGTTCTCAGGCACTTCCACATTGAGAATGTGGGAGAGTTCCTTGCGGGCTTTCGCTAGGGACTCCTCGGTGGTGTAGTGGTACTCGGCCCGCGCCGACTCTTCCATTTCGGACTTCGACGGCTTCTTGAGGCCCTTGTGGATTTCCAGGGTGATGCGTTCGAGTTCGCTGCGGAACTTCGACGGCAGGCCGCGCATCATCCCGATCGCCATCAGGAACCGGCGCGCTTCCTCTTCGTCGGCTTTCTTCAACGACTCGCGGAAAGCCTTGAAGTTCTTGTCCATCAGGACCGCGCGGAACTTGGTCGCCGTATTGCGGGCGGACTTGCTTTCCGCCCCCGTATCCGAATCGCCCATTTCCAAATACTGAGACGTCAGGCTGGCCAACTCTTCGCAGATCATCAGCGGATGGATCACCTCGGCGAGGTGCGGGAAGTCTCCCTTGCCGGCCAGCAGGTTCTTGGCCGCCCAGACGAACAGGTCCGGATTGCGATCGGGGCGCGAGAACACCCGCTCCATGCACTGCGACCGAATATCGATCAGGCCCTGGTTTTCCAGCATCTTGTCGATCCACTGGGCCAGGCGCGGTTCGCCGTGGAGGAACACGGTGCCGATCGTGGAGGAAGCTTCGCCACGTTCGCCGCTGTTCAGGCTGTTCTCGCCGCGAACGGCGAGATAGCGCTCGATGGCGAGTTTCTGAAGCTCCCAGACCGGGATCTCCTTGATCAATTCGCCCGGGTCCTGACAAGCCTTCAAGAGTCCATCAACATCGATGGGGTTTGTCTGCGAAGGGGGGAACAGGTCGGAGAATTCCTCGTAGAGCAGGCCGTGGCCGAGTTTCTGGCTGTCGGTCTCCAGCTGACCGCTCTCCACCGGATGGGTGAAGAGACCGTAGAGCGCCGCGACATCGTCCGGGCTCATGTCGGCCGAATCGCCGTGTTTGGCTACATCGCGCAAGGCGTTGCGCCGGCCCGAGATATCCTTGGCGCCGATGAGCTGATGCACGATCTCGTCCATGAACGAGCGCGGGTCCTTACGCAGTGTGAAGACCATGTTGGCACCGGTGCCGGACACATCGATGTAGGGATCGAGGCGGACCTTGTCCTTCGCCTTGACCCACCATTTCTTGTATTCGGCCTCGGTCATCAGACCCTGGGTGATGAACTGGCGCTTGATGTCGGCGACCTTCATGCGCTTGCTGAAGCTCTTGAGGGTGAGACGGACCACGGCGGCGGGATCGTCGTCGGTCTTTTGCTTCAGGTCGTCGGGCTCTTTGGCGAGGCGGGCCAGCAGGTGGTCGTCGGGAATGCGCTCGAGGAAGGACTTGATGCCTTCGACGGTCATGCGATGGCCGGGTTTTTTCTGGAAATCGACGACGGCCCAGTTCTCGCGCACGTCGAGTTCGAGGACGATACCGAGACCCCACTGGCGATGGCGGAAGACCTGGCCCTTGGAGGCGCCAATGAGATCGTCGAAACGCCGGAGGATTTTCTTCAAGTCCGGCGTATCGGTGGTGAAACCGGCCTCGCGGAAGATTTCGTTGAGATGGGTGGCGTCACGCTCGGAGTGCAGACCGCGAAGCGTTTCCATCAACGGAAAGCGCAGGAACTCCAGCATGTTGTCGCGGCTGAGGAGAGCGCGCTGGACCTCGAGCGCGTGGTCGTGGCGGCCTTGCTCGTTGCGGGTCTTGATCAGATCCGTGTAGAGGCTTTGCAGCAGTTCGGGCAATTCTTTGGCACTGAGATAGCGTGCCATCCACTCATGGAATTCCACGTCCAGGTTGGGGCCGTCGGCCACTTCGAGCCACAGCTCCTCGAGCTGTTCGTACTTTTTGCCGCGAACCAGGTCCTTAATTTTATCCCTGAGTTCCAAATCCTCCGCAATCAAGGCACATCCTCCGCCGTGGGCTCATGGTGTTTCGTGGTCCGCAAGCCGTTGCGGCACACACGATAGAGGGAAGTTAGACACAGCCCGTTGCAGGGAAGCAACGCGGAAACGTAACCCGTTTGTCTGTTGACTGAAAAATCGCGGATAAATCCGCGCGGGATTAAGCGATCTCCGCCAACCGCCCGTCCTCCAGCCGATAACGCCGGTCCGCCCGCTCCGCCACTGCCGGGTCGTGCGTCACCACCACCAGGGACCGATTGGCTTTCACTGTTTGCTCCAGGATGAAGTCGAGAACTTCGCGGCCCGTCTGCTGATCCAGATCGCCCGTCGGCTCGTCCGCCAGCACCAACAGCGGGTCGTTCATCACGGCGCGGGCCAGCGCCACGCGCTGCTGCTCGCCGCCGGAGAGCTTGCTGGGCCGGTGCTGGAGACGCTCTCCCAGGCCGACCCGGGTGAGCATTTCTTCGGCCCGCGCCTCCAGGTCGCCCAGCGGCACGCGGTCGATCATGCCCGGCAGGATCACATTCTCCAGGGCGGAAAACTCGGGAAGCAAATGGTGGAACTGGTAAATGAAGCCGATCTTCCGGGTCCGGATTTTCGCCAGTTTCTTCGCCGAAAGCGAACTGTATTCTTCGCCATCGAGAGAAATCGAACCCTCCGTCGCGACGTCCAACGCCCCCAGGATGTGCAGGAAGGTCGATTTGCCCGATCCGCTCTTGCCCACCACGGAGACGTACTCGCCGCGGGAAATCTGGAAGTCGGCGCCCTTGAGCACTTCGAGCGTGCGCGAGCCATCGCGGTACATTTTGCGAAGGCCTTGCGCCCTGAGGAGCGGGGCGCCCAGGGCATCGGATTGCGAATTGGCGGGAAGAGGCATCGTCGTGGTCACAAGAGAGAAAGTCCGCTCAGAGGTTGGGCTGCCGATGGGATTCGAGTTCGGCGAAGGCGGCGGAAATCTGGGCCATGACATCCAGGACCCGCAAGCCCCGAGTGCTGCGCCCGCCGGCGCCCGCCTTGTCCGACGCGACGACGCCTACGAATGTTCCCAACAGGGCCGCTTCCGCGGGCTCCATCCCTTGGGCGAGCAAGCCGCCGACCATGCCGGCCAGCATGTCGCCGCTGCTGCCACGCGCCAAAGCTGTCGTGGCGGGAGGGCAATGGGTGACTCGGCCGTCGGGGCGAGCGACCAGGGAGCCGAAACCCTTGAGCAGAACCGGGCAACGCAAAGTTGACACCAGCTCCCGCGCCGCCCCCCAGCGGTCGCTCTGCACGTCGCCGGTGGAGCAACCCAGCAGCCGCGCCGCCTCGCCCGGGTGGGGCGTCAGGACACAGTTGGGACGCAGTTTGCGCCGGATGGCCTCATGCTCCGCAACCAGCGACAATCCGTCGGCGTCGATGACCATCGGACCCTCGAAGTGGTCGAGGAGCTGATGGAAAAAGCCAAGAACGGCCTCGTCCCTGGAAACGCCGGGGCCAAAGACAACGGAAGAGGTTTTTGCCAGAAGCTCCTCCCACTGGGCGTCGCCGAGGGGAGCCAGCGTATCGTCCTCCTGCCCGAACACCGCCAGAAGGGCCTCGGGCAAGGCCTGTCCGACGATCAGGCGATTGGCCAGCGGGACGTGCATGCGCACCAGGCCAGCGCCGCTGCGAAGGGCGCCTTCGCCGCTGACCACGGAGGCGCCGGGCATGGCCTTGGAACCGGCGCAGACGAGCACGAGGCCGAAGGTCCCTTTATGGCCGTCGCGAGGACGATCCGGCAGGAGACGCACCACTTCGTCCATCGTCAGCGTCTCGAAGCAAAGAGCGTCATCCTCGAGAAGATCTCGGGGAAACTGAATGGGTTCAATGCGGACGCGACCGCATTTCTTCCAGCCATTCGCGGTGAGCATGCCCAGCTTCGGCAGGCCGATGGTGACAGTCAGAGCGGCCTGGACCGCGTCCTCCCCCGCCCCGGAGGTGGCATCGAGGCCGGAGGGAATATCGGCGGCGACGATGGGGGTTGGGGTATGGGCGAGGATCCGGGCGATTCTGTCATAGGGCGCACGCAGCGGCGGCTTGCTCCCCGTGCCCAACATCGCGTCCAGAATGACGTCGGCGTCGCGGAAAAGTTCGCGCAAATCGTCGTCGCTCTCCGGCAGATCGATCAGCCGCGCCCGGCAGCCCTGCACCTGCTCGAAGGCCCAGCGGGCATCCCCGGATAGATTCTCTGTCCCAGCGACAGGCAGCACATAGACCTGGAACTCGGAGTTGGCCAGCACCCGCGCCGCCACGAAACCATCGCCCCCGTTGTTGCCCCGGCCGCAAAGAACGAGCACGGCGTCGCCCGGTTCGGCGAAGCCGGAAAGACCCAAGGCGATTTTCGTCCCCGCCTGCTCCATCAGGTCGCGGCCTGGGATGCCCCGCTCCTCGATGGTGCGGCGATCGATCTCGCGCATTTCTTCGGTGGTGGCGACTTTCACGATAAACGCTCCTGACTGGGGGATGGAATTGGCCGGGTCCTTGCGCAGGCTTGCGCCCGCCCACGCCCCGGTGCTTTTCTCACAAATGCGATGCCGCCGCGCGCGCCGATTTTCCCAACGGACCCGATTATGACTTCCTCCGCCACGTCCATGACCGACGACGTTTTCCTGCAAAAGGCCCAACAGTACTCCGCCATGGTGGACGACCGGTTGGCGGAGATCATCGCGGCGGAGGCCCCCATTCCGAATCTGCACGAGGGCCTGACCTACGCCCTCGGCCTCGATATCGCCGACCGGGCCGCCCGGGGCAAGCGCCTCCGGCCCGTCCTCGGCCTGATGACGGCCGAGGCCCTCGGCGCCGATCCACGCCTGGCCCTGCCCTTCGCCTGCGCCATCGAACTGATGCACAATTTCGCCCTGGTCCACGACGACATCGAGGACGGCGACGAAATCCGCCGCAACCGCCCGACGGTCTGGAAGCGCTATGGCTTGGCCCACGGGGTCAACATCGGCGATTATTTTTTCTGCAAAGTGATCTCGATCCTCATGGAACCGGAGCGCCTCATCCCGGGGATGGCCATCTCCCCGAACCTGCAACTGCGATTGCTGCGCCTGATGAGCGCCACCCTCGATCACACCCACCACGGCCAGGCCATGGACATCAACGCCCGCGCCGACCGGGCCTTTACCATGGAGAAATACATGCGGCTGGTAAGGGCCAAGACGGGGCATTACCTCGCCGCGCCCATGATCGGCGGCGCCATGGTGGCCGGCGCGGAGCAAGGCGTGCTGGACGCCCTGAGCGATTTCGGCCACGCCATCGGCCCCATGTTCCAGATCAAGGACGACCTGCTGGACCTGACCGCTGGCAAAGGACGCGGCGGCATCATCGGCAACGACATCAAGGAAGGCAAACGCTCGTTCCTGGTCGCGGAAGCCACCACTCGCCTGGGTGACGAAAACCGCGAGCGGCTCTATACTATCCTGGACAAACCGCGCTCCGAAACCTCAAGTGACGACATTGCCTGGGTGGTGCAAGCCTTCGACAAATGCGGTGCCCTGGACGCGGCGGAGAAACGCTGCGGCGAACTACTGGTCCAGGGCCTGGAAGCGCTTCAGCGGATGCCGCCCCGGCTCCACGAAATGCTGACCGTGGCGTCGGAACTGATGGCGAAGCGGACGACGTAAGAAAGGCTTACCCGCCGATGAATACATCCACCGCCCTCTCCCTCTTGGCCGTCGTGACGCAAGACGGCTCCGATCCTTTTGAAGACGTGGGCCTGATGGTGCTCATCGCTTTGGGGTGCGGAGCAGTCTTGATCGCGGTGTTGGCGTTGGCGGGGCGGCGATAGCGCCTACTTCGTCGTCCGGATCAACTCCTCCGGCGACGTCATGCCCTGCTTGAGGAGCAGAAGCGCTTCCTGGCGCAGGGTATGCATGCCGCCGGACATGGCGATCTGGCGGATTTGGGCGGTGACGAGTTTGCCTTCCTCGAGCGCCGCGCGCAGCGCTTCCGTCGGTTCGAGCATCTCGAACACGCCGGTACGCCCGTAGTGACCGGTGCCGTTGCAGACCTGGCAGCCTATGCCCTGCACGAATTCGTAAGAGTCCTCCCTTCCCAGGATACCTAACTCGTCGAGAACCCCGTCGTCCACCTCGATGGGTTCCTTGCATTCGGGGCAGACGAGGCGGATGAGTCGCTGGGCCACGATGAGGGAAAGGGCGTCGCAGAACTGGCGCGGCGAAACGCCCAGGTCCATGAAGCGGGCGACGCTCGATGGCGCGTCGATGGTATGCAGGGACGAGAACACGAGGTGACCGGTGGACGCGGCAGAGACGGCGATCTGGGCCGTTTCTTCGTCGCGCACCTCGCCCACCATGATGATGTCCGGGTCCTGGCGCAGGATGCTGCGCATTCCCGAGGCAAACGTCAGGCCCACCGCCGGATTGACCTGGATCTGATTGATGCCGGAGAGGCGGAATTCGATGGGGTCTTCCAACGAGATAATGTTCTTCGACCCGGTGGCGAGCTTCTGCAGCGCGACGTAGAGCGTCGTCGTCTTGCCCGAGCCCGTAGGGCCGGTGACGAGGAGGAGGCCGTGGGGCCGGCCGATGGCGCGTTCGAATTTCTCGCGGTTGGACTTGGTCATGCCGAGTTGGCGGAAGTCGACCTGGATCGAGCGGATGTCGATAAGGCGGAGGCTGACTTTTTCGCCACCGTAGGCCGGCGAAGAGGCGGCGCGGATGTCGATGTCGTGGCCGTCGATCACCATGGTGAAGGAGCCATCCTGGGGCTTGCGCTTCTCCGTGATGTCCATCGTGCCCATGACCTTGATGGCGCTGACCATCGGGTTGGTCAGGGCGCGGGGCAGGCGGACCATCTCGGTCATGACGCCATCGATGCGGTGGCGCAGGATGACGCCTTTGTCGCCCGGTTCGATGTGAAGGTCGCTGGCGCGTTTGCGCAGAGCCGAAGTCACCGTGGCCCGAATGAGCTTCTGCATCACGTCGCGGTTGATGAGCGACTCCATATTGACGGCGCCCTTCTCCACGCGCTCGGCGTCTTCCGTCATGGTGCCGGCGAGGATTTCGATGAAGTCGTCCATGGTGAAGCGCGGCTCGATGGTCGTGCCGCACCGGGGGCAACTGGTGAAATCGAGGTCGGCGTAGCTGAAGACTTCGTCGAGGTCATGGCCGCATTGGGGACAGGGGTGCTCGATCTTGGATTTGCCGCCGCCCTTGCCGCCGGGCAAGCGCAGGTGCAGCTTATCCTTGGTCAGCACACCCAGATAGCCCAGCAGCGCGAATACACCGAGCAGCTTGACCCGGGGCCGCCAGTCGGCGGCATGAAGATCGAGTTTGTTCGCGCGGAACTTGAGAATCGCCCCCGGAATCATCCAGTAGCCGACCACGAAGACGAGGCCGAAAAGAACCCAGCCAAGCGCCTTCTCACGGTCCACACTTTCCGGCAGAACTTGGCCGATGGCCGATTCGAGTTTGCCGGTGATGCTCCCGCCGAAAATCTTCTCCACCATTCCCGGCTCCGGCGTGGGGGTCGGTGTCGGCGTCGGCGTGATAACCAACGGCGTCACGGTGGGGGTTGGGGTGGCGGTTGGGCGCTGGCGTTCGACTTCGGAGAAACCGCGCTGGCGCAATTCGGCGATCATGCCGTTGGCTTCGCGAAAGACGGTGGAATTGCCCTTCTCCGCGGCGTCGCGGGCCAGGACCAATGCCCGCTCCGCCTGGCGCAGGGCCGTCTCGCCCTCCTCCGTGTCGCCGGCGCCGAGGAGGGCGAAGGCCTTCATGCCAAGCACCGCTCCGAGATCGAGGTAGGTCTGCGGGTAGATTTCGTCCTCCGGCGTGAGGAGGCCAACGGCGGCGAGGAGTTGGCGTTCCGCTTCGGCGATCTTGTTTTCGCGGCGGGCCTGGGCGCCGAGCGCCGCGCGAGCCCGCGCGACGATGGTCCTCAGGGAATTCTGAAGGCTTTCGTTCTGACCCGGATAGACGCGCTCGATAAGGTCGCGGCTCTCCGCCTGGGCCAGCGCCGAAGCGGCCTCGATGGCCTCAGCCGGCTCGCCGTCGCTCAGAGCCTTGAGCGCGTTCTGCTGCAAAGACTTGGCGTTGCGCTGGATACGGGGCACGTGCCGGCGCCACGCTTCCGCTTCCGCTTCGTCCATTTCCAGAAACTTTTTCCACGCCTCCAGCACCTTTCCATCGTCCAGCAGGCGGATGGCTTCCAAGGCCAGGGGTTCGCCAGGTCCGATTTCATCGGCGGCTTCGCGCTCGATCTCGCGCACCTGGTCGCGATAGAAGCGCGCCCGCATGCCGTTCACATCCATGATGATCTCGGCGCCCTCTTCGCTGATGATTCGGCCTTCGATCTGGCGCCCATCGTTGAGGGTGACGGTGTCAGCGGAAACGGCCAGGAACGGACCCGTCGCTAGGCAAAGCATGAGCAGCAAGCCAAGCCGGCGCAGGGTTGGGGAATGAATAGCAGCAATCACTTTCGGTTCCTCGGAGTCGAGCGGGCGCCCGGCGGACAAGTGGGTCTTCTCTTTTTTTTCCAGCGACGGAAAATACCGCCGCCTAGAAAGACCCGCGAATCGCCGGGGCGCAAGCGGAGTTCGGTTTGCAAGCCTCCGCCTCTACGTCCGGGGCGGAGCCCTTATTCAAGTATATTATACTGCTGAAGCAAATCTGTCACGATTCGTTCGATCTGCTTCGCCGCGCCCTCCACCGCGATGTCGGCGGGCAACTCGGCGCGCGACTCGCCCGCGAGACGGAACTTCATCTCCACGCGCCCTTCTTTCAGATTCCTTGGCGACACGATCGCCCGCACCGGCGCACCGATCAGGTCGGCGTCGGCGAACATGAACCCGGCGCCGACCTTGCGCGTGTCGATCAGGACCTCGATCCCCGCGTCGCGCAGGCCCTGGTAAATGGCTTCGGCAGTGTTCCTCACCGCTTCGTCTTTCTGAGCCTGCAAGGCGCAGACCTGCACCTGATACGGCGCCACGGTGATGGGCCAGATGGGGCCGTGGTCGTCGTGGCTTTCCTCCAGAACGCTGGCCATCGTGCGGCCCACTCCGATGCCATAGCAGCCCATGATCGGCACGCGCTGGCCGCCATCTTCCTCGTCATAGAAGAATTCCATGCTCTCGGTGTATTTCGTGCCGAGCTGGAAGATATTCCCCACTTCGATGCCCCGCGAGAGACGCAACGGCTTGCCCGAGAGCGGACAGGGATCGCCCTCGCGGACGTCGGTGATGTCGGTGAAGGGCGTGCCCTCTGGCAGGTCGCGGCCGAAGTTGAACCCGGTGGCATGCCAGTCCACCCTGTTCGCGCCGATGATCAGGTTCGGGGTCTTGGCGACCGATTCGTCATAGACCAGCTCCACCGCGCCAGCGGTCAAGCCAATCGGACCCACGAACCCGGCCACGGACCCAAAGCCCCCGAACTCGTCCTCGGCCATGGGACGCAGGTCCTGCAGGATGCCGAGGCGCTGCGCCAGGGCCCGCTTCAGTTTGGCCGGGTTGACTTCCATGTCGCCGCGGACGAAGGCCACGACCGGGCGCTCCGCCGGAGCCCCGCCTTCCTTCTTCGGCGGCAGAACCGCCACGAAAGCCACCGCCTTACAGCACCGGTCCGTCGTCTTGCCCAAGAAACCGGACACTTCCTCGATGGTCTTCTGGCCCGGCGTTTCCACCTCGGTCAGGGGCTCGGGGGCGTCGGCGTAGTCGTAGGCCCGCTTGCAGACGGCCACTTCGCGGTTCGCGCGGTAGCCGCTTTCGTCGCACAGGACGATGGTGTCCTCGCCGACCGGGGTCAGAAGCATGAACTCGTGGGCGACGGAGCCGCCCATCATGCCGGTGTCGCTCTCGATATCCACCACGGCGCGCAGGCCACAGCGCTGAAAAATCCGGACATAAGCCGCGTGGCACTGCTTGTAGTAGTCCTCCAGGTCCTCCTGCGTCCGGTGGAAGGAATAGGCATCCTTCATGGTGAACTCGCGCACGCGGATCAGGCCGCCCCGGCTACGGGCTTCGTCGCGGAACTTCGTCTGAATCTGGTACACGGCCAGCGGCAACTGGCGATAGCTGTCCACCTGGCTCGCCACCGTATCGACGACCACTTCCTCGTGCGTCATATTCAGCACGTAGGGGTGATCGGTGCGGTCGGTGAAGCGCAGCAGCTCGCTGCCGATGGCGTCGTAGCGGCCCGACTTCTGCCACAGCTCGGCGGGCGTGGTCACGGGCAGGAGCAGCTCCTGCATGCCGACGCGGTCCATTTCCTCGCGGATGATCTGGGCGACCTTGGCACAGGCGCGCTGGCCCAGCGGCAGGAGCGAGTAAATGCCTTGGCCGATCTGGCGGATGTAACCTCCGCGCAGCAGCAGCTTATGCCCCGGCGTCTGAGCGTCCTTGGGGTCCTCTGCGAGGCGTTTGGCGAGCAATGTTTCGATGCGCACGGGTGTCGGGGTGTCTCCTGTTGCGAGGTCGGTGCGGGATGGGGGAAAGCTTTGGGACGTGAGGGGCTGGCGTGTCAAGGTTGGGTGGGGGGCGCAGCAGAATCCACCTCATCCACAAGATGAGAGGTCCACAAGAAATTAGAGTAGAAGTTAGACGACCGAGCGAGCGAACCCCACGGGGATCATTCTCTAAGAACACTAACTTCTGGTCTTGGCAAATTAAGCTCTCGAAAAAGATTTAGCAACCGGTCCACCTGAAACTGCGGGGCTTCAGGGCGCACTTCCACCTGTATTCCCCCGGGCGCCTCAAGTTCCAGGAGAGCGGCACGCACGGCGTCCAACTGTGTGTGCTTGAAGCAATTCGAAGCGAGACAGTATTCCGTCTCCGTGACCGTGATAAGCCCGGAAGTGTCGATAACCGTTTGGTTGTCCGCCACCTTGGAATTGTTTCCCGAGCCAAGACCAGACCCCCCTCCGGTTCCAATTGTGATGAAACCGGCACCAAACATATAAGCCAATCCACCAACAAGCACGACCATCACACCGCCAAGGGTTACACTTTTTGCAATACTGCCCATAAATCCGGAACTCCTGTCTTTTGCTAAGTCAATCCTCATTCTGAAACCCCCAAAACAGTATACAGGAATTCACCCTCGAGATGGCTGTTCCTCACGTCGATTAAGGCATCCTTGACGTTGTCAACTGCGACGACTGACGACCTGCTGTCATAGGTCAGGATCACAATGATATGGGGGGCGTTTCGATTCTGTTCGGCCAAAAGCTGCTTACCTTCTTCAATTTTCGCCTTCACCAGGTCTTGATCCATGGCGTTGTAGGCCGCATCCAGTCCTTCGACATATACAGTGTTTTTCTTGAGGGAAACTTCCATCGGCAAAAAAAACTGCGATAACTTTTGCAATTTGGCCAATTGCTTTATCACTTCTTTTGGATCGGTTAATGATGCCAACTTATCGGCCATGTCCGAAGGAACTTCCGAAGTCATTTCCTCGAAAATTTCCGGTGCTGATTGAAAAAACTCGGCGAGGGAATCCGCGAGCATTTGCTGTTGCTCGGTGTTGTTCGCCACGATCTGATCGATTTCTTCCGTCGCGTTTTTGACTTCTTGATCGAGGCTTGCCACGTGCCGTTCCAACTCCATACTTCGCTCCCGCAATGCCGAGTTGTTACCCCGGAGATCTTCGATCGTCTCTTGAAGCCGCGCTATTTCCTCCATCGACTCCGCAGTTGTGTCTTTCCCTTGCTCGACTACGCGAAGAGAAAACACCATCAGGACAACCAATACAATATCCAGCAACGGGGTAAGGTCGATTGCGCCTTCCTCTTGAAAATCCATTACTTCACGCCCTCCGCAACATTCTTCGAGTGCCTGTCTCCCAGACCGGAGTCCTGCGATGTCGAGCTACTGCGCTGCTGAGGCTCATCCGGCCTACGTTCGGTGGACTCGTCCTCCTTTCGCCAACCCTCCTTGCGAAGCTTCTTTTCCATATCCTGCCTATTACTCTCACCGATGAAGTCCTGATACCAAGTCCTGAATCGTTCAGCATTCTTGTTTACATGAGCACAGACCACTCTAAAAAACATGGAAAGGACCAACCCAATTGCCGTCGTGTATAAAGCCGTGGCTAAACCTTCCTCAAGCTCTTCGCCGCCACCTATCATAATTAATCCTAACACTGTACCGAGAATCCCCAAATATGTATATATAGGTATAAGAGCATTTGATAGGATTATCTTGGGGACGTATTTTTTTATGTATGCGTCAGAAAAGTCACCCCCGTTCTCAATCTCAGGTTGCAACACTTTATTCCGCTTGCCATCTTTTGATTTTTCTCGTGACTCCGACGGGTCAAGAAAAAAGCAAAGCTTTTTGTCGAGGGACAGAATAAAAATGAGCCAAACAGCATGGAAAAAGGCCAAGCTTCCTAAAAGAATGATAAAGAAAATTGTCAATTCATTGAGAATTATAGGCGGCATGCGAATCCATCCTTAGGTTTTTGACATTCGCGCACGCCCCTTCCTCTTGGGTCAATCCGAAACGCTACCCAGCAACCGGGCCATCTCCCCCCTCAATACCGGTACCAAACCCGGATAAACTGATTCCAGACGCTGCCAACCTCGCCCCCGGTGCCGGTTTCCGGGTCGCGGGAGCCTTCTTCCCAGCGCGAGTGCATGTTCGGGATCACAACCGTTTCGAACTGAAGCACCTCGACCTGATGCTGCTCGACCCAGGCGTTGAGGCGTTTCATGACCTCGGACAGCGGTTCGTATTGGGCACGCTTGAGAAAGCCGGGTTTGTCGAGTTGGGCGGGGACGAAGTCTTCGAAGCCGATCATGGGGCGCTCCTGTTGGCAGGCGGAGATCGCCACAAGGCGAAGCGGGCCGGGCGCCGCGGGGCAAAAGAAATCCCCCGCGGGGTTGTCCTCCCCCTCTGTGCACCACTCCATCCTCTGTGACACTCTGTGGTTATCGGGGTCGATGAGAGTCGTCCCCGCTCAAAAAGCGTTGAGACCCGGCCCTCTCCGCCCCATAAAAAACCCCATCCCAATCGAGGCCCAGCACCACCTCGCCATGACCGCCCCCGCCCCCTCCCCGCCCCCTGGACACCATTGCATCCTGTGCTGCGACTGCGAGGGCACCCGCCAGCAGATCGAGCGCATCCGCGGCGCCATCGATGGCGCCGGCGTTCCCGCCAACTGGTTCTTCGTGGGCGAGACGGTGCGGGAATATCCGGACCTGATCCGCGCCATCGCGCAAACGCACCAGACAGAAAGTCACACTCTGACCCATCCGAACCTGCGGACGCTCGATAAGACAACCCAGCGCCGCGAAATCCTGGGCGGCAAGGCCGCCGTGGAGGACTGCATCGGCCGGCCGACCCGCGGCTTTCGCGCCCCGATGCACTGCACCAACCGCGACACGGTGGCCATTCTGAACGAAGAAGGCTTCGTCTTCGACGCCAGCCGGCTCTACTTCCGGTGGGACATGGGCGCCGTGGAGGAGATCGATCCGACCTGGTTCCGCGAGTGGATGCCCCTTTACGACACCCTCCGCCTCCGCCCCCGGACCGCCTTCGGCCTCTTCCGATTCTTCACCAAGGCGAAAAAACTCAGCGTTCTGCCCGTCCATCCGCATTACGCCGGCAAGAGCGACGAGCTGACCGAGGCGTTTTCCTGGTTCCTGACCGACGCGGTGGCACGAGGCGTGCACTTCTGGAGCCTGGATCGGTGGCTGGCGGAGACCCGGGGCGTGCCGATGCCGGATTGGGAATGCCCGCTGGAGACGGCGGCGGCGAAGGAATCGGATGGGGCGAAAGCACCGGTGGCGGCGGCCTGAAGGCCGGACGAAAAACTTCCTCACAATCGAATTTTGGAAGATGCGCCTGAATAAAGCGCTTTCTTCGTGCGTCCCGAATTCCGACCGGCTTGGGTTGAAGTCTTTTCTACGGCCCTTTACCAATCCTTTCTCGAAGGCTACGCAATCGCCGACTGCCTTCCATTTGTTTTCTGCAAAGGCTTAGACCATGACTCAGAAGCACCTCCGCCTCGCGACGACATTCCTCCTCGGGCTTTGCCTGACGGTGGCGCAACCGCTGGTGGCTCAGACCCCGACGCAGAAGCAAGGGGTCGGTCCGCTGGTGGATTCGTCCGGCGTTGCCTTTCGAGTCTGGGCGCCGAACGCGGATGCGGTCTCGGTGGCAGGCGATTTCAACAGGTGGAACATGGACGCCAATCCGCTGGCGAACGAGGGTAACGGCCATTGGTCCGCCGATGTGCCTGGCGCGAGGGCCGGTCAGCGCTATAAGTACGTGATCCGAAATGGTACGGATACCCTCTGGCGCACCGACCCCCGCGCCCACGACGTGACCAACAGCGTCGGCGACAGCGTGATCGTGGATCACACGGCCTTCAACTGGCAGATCAACGACTTCCAGATGGACGACTGGAACGAACTCATCATCTACGAAATGCACATCGGTACGTTCAACGACAATCCGGGCGGCGGTCCCGGGTCCTTCAACTCGGCCCTGGGGCGCCTCGACGAGCTGGTGGAACTGGGCGTCAACGCGGTGAAGATCATGCCGCTCGCCGAGTTCGGTGCGGACTTTTCCTGGGGTTACAACCCGGCCCATCCGTTCGCCCCGGAAAGCGCCTACGGTTCGCCGGAGCAGCTCAAGCGGCTCGTGGACGAATGCCACAGGCGCGGCATCGCCGTGCTGCTCGACGTGGTATACAACCACTTCGGGCCGAGCGATCTCGGCCACATCTGGTGCTTCGATGGAGAATGCCTGGGCCATGGCGGCATCTATTTCTATCCAGACAACCGGGCGAACACCGATTGGGGAAACACCCGGCCCGACTACCGCATCCCGGAAGTGCGCGACTGGCTCAAGGACAACGCCCTGTACTGGCTCAACGAGTACCGCATGGACGGCCTGCGGTTCGACTCCACCGGCAATATCCGCAACACGCAGCATGGCGGCGGCGAGGACCTGCCCGAGGGCTGGAGCCTGCTTCAGTACATCAACGACAGCGTCGACGCCATCGCGCCGGGCAAGTTGATCGTGGCCGAGGACCTGCAAAACAACGAGTGGATCACGAAGGACTCGGGCGCTGGCGGGGCGGGCTTCGACTCGCAATGGGATGCGGGCTTCGTCCACCCGGTGCGCGACGCCATCATCGGCGGAGACGACCGGTTCCGCGATCTGGGTGCCGTGGCGGGAGCGATTGCCTCGCGCTATAACGGCGATCCTCTCGAGCGCATCATCTACACCGAAAGCCACGACGAAGTGGCCAACGGAAAAGCCCGCGTGCCGTGGGAAATCGATGGCGGCGGCACGGGCGACTCGTTCTGGGCCCGCAAGCGCTCGACCCTCGGCGGCGGCATCGTGATGACCGCGCCGGGCATTCCGATGATGTTCCAGGGCCAGGAACTGCTCGAGGACGAATGGTTCCAAGACACCGATCCGCTCGATTGGTCGCGCAAGACCACCTACCCTGGCGTTTATCAACTCTACAAGGACCTGATCGCGCTGCGGCGCAACCTGGACGGCCGCACCAAGGGCCTGACCGGCCCGAACGTGCGCATCTCCCACTTCAACGACCAGCCCGATAATGAAGACGGCGCCGTGAAGGTGCTGGCCTATCGCCGGTGGCTGGACGGCGGCGTGGGCGACGATGTGATGGTGCTGGCCAACCTGAGCAACCGCGCCTTCCCCACCTACCAGATCGGCGTCCCCAGCGGCGGGCGATGGTATGTCGCCTTCAACAGCGACGACGTCCAGTACGGCGCCGACTACGATGGCCTCGGCACGGAATTCACCGATGCGATCGCTGGCGACTACGATGGCTTCCAGCACAGCGTGCGCCTGCCCCTGGGGCGCTACTCGATGGTCATCCTGACACAGGCCGCCCCTGATGGAGTCATCCCCACGCCGACAGCCACCCAGACTCCTACTCCGACGCCGACGATGACGCCCACCGTCACGCCCTCTCCGACCCCCACGCCGACACTCACACCGACACCGACCCCCGCCCCGGCGCCCTTTGATGCATGGATCAAGGCGATCCTCGGCCAGGACGTTTATCCCGACAATTGGGACCTGCATCCCGACACGGTCCTCGATACGGGCGATGCGATTATGCGACTGCAAATGGAGTGACCGGTCGCGGGTTCGCGACCCGGTGCTGCACTGCCCCTCAAAGCGACCGCAGCTTCGCCTCCCACGCCTTCATCTGATCGCGCAGCAGGGCCGCTTTCTCGAAGTCCAATTGATGGGCTGCGCTGCGCATTTCTTTACCCAGTTCGTCGATCTTCTTTTTCACGTCGGCGGCGCCCATGTAGTCCGCGCCCGCTTCCGCCACCAGGAGTTGCTGGGCGTCGCTGATGACCTGATCGTTCGCCGCGCCATAGGCCGTTTCGACCATCCGGGCGACGGCTTTCTTGATACCTTGCGGGGTGATGCCGTGGGCTTTGTTATGGGCTTCCTGGATGGCGCGGCGGCGGTTCGTTTCGTCGATCGTTTCCTGCATCGACCGCGTCACCGTTTCGGCGTACATGATCACTTTGCCGTTCAGGTTGCGCGCCGCGCGGCCCACCGTTTGGACGAGCGAGCGCGTCGAGCGCAGGAACCCCTCCTTGTCCGCGTCGAGAATCGCCACGAGACTCACCTCGGGCAGGTCGAGGCCCTCGCGCAGGAGGTTGATGCCGACCAGGACGTCGAACTTGCCAGCCCGCAAATCCCGGATGATTTCGATGCGTTCGAGGACATCGATGTCGCTGTGGAGGTACTTGGTCTTCAGCCCCGCCTCTTGCAGGTACTCCGTCAATTCCTCCGAAAAGCGCTTGGTCAGCGTCGTCACCAGGACGCGTTCGCTTCGAGAGACGCGCGAACGGGCTTCCTCGATCAAATCCTGCACCTGCGTTTGCACGGGCCGGACTTCGATTTCCGGGTCCAGGAGACCGGTGGGACGGATGATCTGCTCGACCACGACGCCGCCGCTGATTTCCAGCTCGTAGTCGCCCGGCGTGGCGGACACGAAAACGACCTGGTTCACGCGCTGGGTGAATTCCTCGAACTTCAGGGGCCGGTTGTCCAGGGCGCTTGGCAGGCGAAAGCCGTAATCCACCAGCGTTTCCTTGCGGCTGCGGTCGCCGTTGTACATGGCGCCGATCTGCGAGACCGCGATGTGGCTCTCGTCGATGACGAGGAGATAATCGTCGGGGAAATAGTCGAGGAGCGTGTACGGCGCTTCGCCCGGGGCGCGGCCCGAGAGGTGGCGGCTGTAGTTCTCGATGCCGGGGCACGAGCCCATTTCGCGCATCATCTCGATGTCGTAGTCGGTGCGTTGCTTGAGGCGCTGATACTCGATCAGCTTGCCCAGTTCTTCCATCTCGCGGAGGCGAAGCGCGAGTTCCTCCTCGATGGTCTTGATGGCGCGTTTCAGCGAGTCCCGCCCGGTGGCGTAAACCGTGGTGGGATAGACGATGGCGCGCTTGAGCCGGCGGCGGCGTTCGCCGGTCATGGGGTCGATTTCCCAGACCGACTCGATTTCGTCGCCAAAAAATTCGACCCGCAGTGCCGCCTTCTCCATGTTGGCGGGATAGATTTCCACGCGGTCGCCCCGGACGCGGAAGGTGCCGCGATGGAAATCGAGATCGTCGCGGCGGTACTGGATTTCCACCATGCGGCGCATCAATTCATCGCGCTCGATTTCGTCGCCTTCGCGGATGACATAGCTCATATTGTGGAATTCGGTGGGGGCGCCGATGCCGTAAATACAGGAAACCGAGGCCACCACGATGACATCGCGGCGTTCCAGGAGGCTGGCCGTGGCGGAGAGGCGGAGCTTGTCCAGCTCGTCGTTGATGGCCGAGTCCTTTTCGATAAACGTGTCGCTGGAGGGAATGTAGGCCTCCGGCTGATAGTAGTCGTAATAGCTGACGAAATACTCCACCGCATTATCGGGAAAAAAGTCTCGGAATTCGCGATAGAGCTGGGCCGCCAGCGTCTTGTTCGGCGCCAGCACGAGCGTCGGCCGGTTGGTGTTCTGGATGACGTGGGCCATGGTAAAGGTCTTGCCGGTGCCGGTGGCGCCGAGAAGCACCTGGGCGGGCAGGCCGTTGTTCAGGCCATCGGT
This sequence comes from Sumerlaeia bacterium, assembly GCA_040219255.1. Lineage (GTDB taxonomy): Bacteria > Sumerlaeota > Sumerlaeia > SLMS01 > JAHLLQ01 > JAVJSW01. The sequence goes on along the minus strand of JAVJSW010000046.1, from coordinate 235,512 downwards.
CAATTGCTCAATGGCTTTGGGCTGATCGCCGCGGGGCTCGAAATCGCTGGTGATGCGCAGCGGTGGGCACTCGGCCGTGTCGCGGCGCGGCGCCACCTGGAAGACGACGGCGTTGTCGTCTCCCGTGGAGAGTTCGCTTTGCACATAGCGTTCGGTTCGCGTGGACGATCCGTAGGCAGGTGAGTCTTCCAACAGGCTGGCCCTCCGGGAGAAATGCGGCTCCACAGCCGATGGGCAGAAGTGTGCAACAGACAGGCCAGGAAAACAAGGGCGAAACTTATGGGAAACCCGTGGGTTTTAACGGTCTCCTACCACCAGCCCCCGCCGGAGTTCAGGTCCTCGTCGCGCGATTTCATCAGGCCCTGCCAAAGATACCACGTGGCCACGGTGCGCCAGGGCGCCCACGGTTCGGCCATGGCGAGAGCCTCGCGGGCGGTGGGGCGTTTGGGCAGGTCATAAAGCACGCGCAGGCCCTCGACGACACCGAGGTCTTCCTGGGGGAAGACATCGGGCCGCCGCAGGTTGAAAATCAGGAACATCTTGACCGTCCAGGGACCGATGCCGCGCACCTCGGTCAGGGTCTGGATCAGGTCCGCGTCGGCGGTGGCGCGCAGTTGGGCATCGGTGTAAGCCTCGCGTTCCCAGACCTGGGCGAGACCGATGAGGGCGCCCGCCTTGGCGCGCGAGAGGCGCAGGCGCTCCTTCCAATAGTCCGCGTCCTCGGCCAGAATGATGGCCGGCGTGGCGTAGTCGCGTCCGCCGGCGAGGTCCTCGAAGCGGGCCACGATGGTCTTGGCGGCCTTGACCGAAATGGACTGGCCCATGATGGCGGAGCACAGGGCGAAGAAATCGGCCGGTTTTTCGGGCAGATGAAAAGGCCCGACGTGGTCGATGATGGCCCCCATGCGCGGGTCGGTGGCGCGCAGGTGGGCGATGGCCCGGGCGGGGGCTTTGGCGAGCGGAAGGCTCGCCTCCGGAGCCGGTTTGCGAGGCGCCACGATGGGTCCTTATCCCTTGTTCAGCAGTTCCCGGATTCCATAGATCAGCACCGCCAGCACACCGAGCGGCGCCACGACGATGGTCAGATAATACCACAGGCTAACCAGCGGATGGCCGGGGTTGCCGCCCTCGCCGACAACTTCCTGGCTGGCGGCTTTTCGGTTCCACGCGATGGCGATGAACAGGCAGGTAATCAGGCCGCCGATGGGCAGCATGAACTTGCTGCTCATGGTGTCGAGGAAGTCGAAAATCGAGAGGCCACCGCCAAGGAAAGGGATTTTGACTTCGCCGAGCAGACCGCCGGAATGGGCGCTGAGGCAGGCGGGAATGCCGATCACGTAAATGATGCCGGCCGAAACCGCCGTGGCCACGTGGCGGCCGATATTCAGATCGTCCACCAGATAGGTCACCACCGGTTCGAGAATGGAAATCGTCGAGGTCAGCGCCGCGATAAAGACGAGGGTAAAGAAGGCGATTCCCACAGCGCGCCCCAGCGGCATCTGAGCGAACAGTTCCGGCAGCATGATGAAGAGCAACCCGGGCCCGGCGTCCGGCTCCATGCCGAAAGCGAAAACCGCCGGGAAAATCGCCAGTCCCGCCAAAATCGCGATGCCCGTGTCCATGGCTCCGACCGTCAGCGCCGTCGTCCCCAAATTCTGTTTTTTGCCCACATAGGAAGCATAGGTAATCATCGCGCCCATGCCGATTGACAGGGTGAAGAACGCGTGGCCCAGCGCCACCAGGATCACACCGCCGTCGATCTTCGAGAAGTCGGGCTTGAACATGAACGCGACGCCCGCGCCCGCACCCGGCAACGTCAGCGCCCGCAGAACCACCAGCAGCAGCAGCACCACCAGCACCGGCATCATCCAGGTCGCGACACGCTCGACGCCCTTCTCGATCCCCGCGAAGATGATCGCGCCGGTCAGGAACATCACCACGAACTGAAAGATCACCGGGCCGCCGATACTGTCGATAAAGCCAAGGAATTGGTCGGCGCCAACGCCTTCATAGCCGTGGGTTACACCAAGAACGGCATAGCGCAGCACCCAGCCAGCGACGGCGCTGTAGAAAGACAGGATAAAGAACGCCGCAACAATCCCCAGCAGACCATTGAGCCACCAAGGCTTGCCTGGAGCGATCTTCCTGAAAGAGCCCACCGCGCTGGTCTGGCCGTGGCGGCCGATGACGAACTCGGCCAACAGCACCGGAATGCCTACCAATGCAATACAGATCAGGTACACCAGGATAAAGGCCGCGCCGCCGGATTCGCCCATGATGTAGGGGAATTTCCAGATGTTGCCGAGACCGACGGCCGACCCGACGGCGGCAAGAGCAAAGCCGATCTTTGTCGTGAACTGACCGCGCACCTGATGCTCGGTCGGCGTGGCGGAGGTGTGCTCGTGGCTCATGGGACGTTGGGACTCCGGGAAAGACTGGGGATAATGCCCCGATCAGGTCCCAACAAGCGGCGCCTGTCACAAGGGAAGTTTGCGCCGGAGGGGCGGAAACCTGTCCAAAACCGGCGCGAGAACCCTTGACATCCGCCCCCGAATTCCCATCATTCGTCTTCTCCCGAGCGGGAGTAGCTCAGTTGGTAGAGCACTACCCTTCCAAGGTAGATGTCGCGAGTTCGAACCTCGTCTCCCGCTCCATGTCAGTTGAAGAAATGCAAGGGTTGCCGCCTTCGATGAGGCGGCGTTTTTTGATGGGGCGTCGAAAAGGGTCTTGGGAGGCGCGGGTCTCCCCGGTTTAGGCTCCCTGAGGCGACACGGCGGGCCGCTCCCTTGAGTTTCCGCCTGTAAGCAGCAAGAGTGGAAGGTCGTCAGCAGCGAATATCCAGAGGTTCGACCCAGCCGTACTCGAGCAACTGGTCGTATGCGATTTCGACTTGGTGAGGTGTGAACTTTCGTTTTTGATCGTTCCAGGCGTGCACAGCCCGCGCGATGTCATCGGTTGATGAGAAGGGCCTTTCGTTACAAAGCCAGTGAACTGTAGCGAGCAGTTCCAATCCATACGGACTCTCAAAGCCGTCGATCAATTCGGAGACTCGTGCAAATCTTGTTCTCGTACCGGGTCTTGTCTTCAGAAATTCACATGCTTCATTCAGGGCGCCCGGGACAATCGCAATTTCTTTCCATGGGTCGTCTCCTCCATCCAGATAGCCACTTGTAAAGTGGCCCTCAAGCCTATTGAGAACGTGACGAACGGTTTCTGAGTAGGGTCCGTAAACGCCTCGTTTATATTCTAGCTTGAGATCTTCTCCGGAAACTTGAAGGAAATACAGCAACTTATGAATCTCCAACAAAGAAACAAACGGATCCAAAAGGCCGTCTAAATACCGATCCATCAAACCGAGGAGCGCGGCTCTGCCCGCTGTCATTCTTGGAGGCTTTGTGGCATTCTTCATTCGCTCCGTCGAAGCGACACCGCCCGGTTCGAAGAGGATGACGCGCACCTCCTCAAGCCCTCGAAATGCTCCTTCAATGATAGGCCTTACCTCCCCCCAATCCAATCCGCCCAACCCACACCCAAGAGGTGGAATCGCAATCGAGGAAATGGCTAGTTCCCGCACCTGCTTGACAAGATCCGCCAAGCCCGCCTCGATGTCCTTCAGATCGCTCTTCCCCCGCCAGTGCCGCTTTGTTGGAAAGTTCATGACGTAGCGGTGCCGGGTAAAGTCCTTCGTATCGTAAGTGAAGACCCGGCCTGGGACAACCTCGTGTGCCTCGCAAGCCTTCCTGTATGCCTTGAAATTTTCGGGAAAGCTCTTCTTGAACTGCAAGGCGATGCCACGACCCATCACCCCGACGCAATTCACGGTGTTGACGAGCGCTTGCACGTCCGCGTCTAGAATGTCACCGACTCGGTACTCGATCATGGCCGCCTCCTTCCTAATAGTACCACCCGGGAATCACTTCCACTGTGGGTTGATGCTCGCATTGGCGCAATATATTCCGCGCTCGTCGATGAATCTCGGGATTGAGAACCCCGACGCGGTCCACTAAACTCCACGGGAAGAACCGCTCGACCAGGAATTCGGCTTGCTTGGAGTCCTTGACCCCAGCCCAATTCAGTTCGTGTACTGCTGGCCAATTGATTTCCTCCAGGGACGCGAGTGAGCACCGATCTTCGAAGAACGCGCAGGCTGCGTTGACAAGAGTGAAAGCCCACCGAAGCCCTCTCCGATCAAGAGCATCGACCACGCCATACAAATCAGCCTCCAAGTGAACGATCGATTCTTGTCCACCGTGATAGGCGAGATCACCTGGTTTACGATAGATTTTGTAAAGCATCACAGAGCGAGGGCAGAAATTGAATGGAACACACTGTCCAACGGTCAGGTCGAAGTGACTGTCAAGTTTGTTGAATTTTAGCCTTCGTTCTTTGATATGATCCATGCCTATCGCGGAGCCGGGAAGCGCGCGATCCCGAACTTCCGCGTCTGAGTACAATCCCTCGCATTCCAGTATCGATTCCAACCTATCGACATGCACGATGTGGTAAATCTTCGGATTCGGTGGTACGCTAAAGGTGGGGGATTTAGGACGGTATGGCATCGGCCCTCTAAGTATCCGCGCAACCGCCAGTTCAACAGGTAGCAGAGACTTGGTTGCTCATCTGTAAGTCTTGCAAAACCGTAAATGGTGCCGAAGGAGGGACTCGAACCCTCACTGGGGGTAACCCAAACGGATTTTGAGTCCGTCGCGTCTGCCATTCCGCCACTTCGGCACGCCATCTTCCCGCGGGAAGGGACAGCAATGTGGGGACGTGCGGGGCCCTTGGCAAGAGAATTCTCGGGTCATCGTGCGGGAAAGGATTGATTTCCGGCGCCGGACTCGCGTAGGGAAGCCCCCCTTGTTGGCCGAGGGCTCTCTCGGAGACCCCCCGCCGCAAGCTCAGGCACAGAGGGAATCGCTCCCAACCGCGCCACCGTCAGTTCGGAATACCAGAGAAGAGGTCACGCATGTACGTCGAGGTAATCAAGACCGTTGTCAAGCACGGTCAAGCGGAAGCGGCCCGCCGCACCCTGGATAAGTGGATCGCCGCCGCGCGCAAGTCGCCGGGGCACATCTGGGCCAGCTACTTCAGCCCCGAAGACTGCGCCGACGAAGCCATCGAGGGCTTTGTGATCGAGGACCCGGAACGGACGTTTTTTGTGACGATGGCCTGGGAAAACGACGAAGCCGTCGCCGAGTTTGTCCGCAAGTACCACAACGGTCCCATGAACCTCCTCCCCGGCCAGGACGTTTACGTCTGCGGCCACTTCGACGACGTTTCGGCCGCCGGCTGATCGCACCCTCGCTTCCCTCTTGAAGATCGCCCCCTCGTTCTTCCCGCAATTCAACCGCCTTTGGCCGCGGATAGCTCTCGTGCTGTCCGCGGCTCTTTTCTTGCATGCGGTTCCCGCCCCCGCCCAGGACCGCCCCGCCGCCGCTTCCCTCGATCGGGCCGTGGCGTTCGTGGGCGAATCCTTGATTACCCTGCGGGATGTGGATTTCCTGGTGTTCGAGCAGCGCCTCAAACAGTCCGAACTCTGGCAGGTGGATATCGACCGGCTCCGGCGCGAACTGCTCCCCCGCCTGGTCGAGGAGCACCTGCTCTATCGCCACTTCTGGCGCCCCGGCGCCGAGGTCCCGGACGAGGAAATGGTGGCCGCGGTGCAGGCCGAATGGACCGAATGGACCGAAGCTGCGGGATCGGCGGTGGCTCTGGGCGAGGCCTTGCGCCGCAGCGACCTGCTGGCGGACGAGGCGCGCCGCTTCCTGGAGGACCGCGCCGGGCGCCAATGGCTGATTCGCGGCCGCCTGATGGAGGGCATGGACCCGGCTCTCTTTGGCCAGGACAATCCTTCCGAGGCGGACCGCTACGGTCTGGGTCAGATTCTGTTTCTCGAATCGGCGGACGAAGACCGGGGCGTTTCGGCTCGCGAGCGGGCCGCGCAGGCGCGCTATGAGATCTCACGGGGTATGGAATTTCCCGTCGCCGCCCGGGTTTTCTCAGACGATCCCCCGGCTCGCGACACTGGCGGCGCCTCGGGATGGTTTGATGCCTCCGACCTGGCTCCGGCGGTGCGTTCGGCCCTGCGCGAAATGAAGCCAGGGGAGGTGTCGCGGCCGATCGAGGTCGCCGGCGGATGGGTCATTGTGCGCTTGCAAGCGTATGACACGCCTGCCCGGCGCGCCTTCACCGAAGCCTACCGCAAACGCCGCTCGGAACTCCTGGAAACGGCACGGAAGCAAACGGAAGTGCGCTTCTCTCAAGCCTTCATGTAGAGTCTTGGGTGCCAGCCGAAGGGGAGCTATTCATTTCGAGGCAAATTGTTGCATGCGAAACTTTCGTCTCACCGCCCACTTGACACTCCGCCCACACTTTTCGTACTCATTGCTCACAAACACTCCTGTTTGAGTTGCCGATGGGAAAAGGGTTTACGCGTGGCTAGCTCGCGAAAACGCCAGATCAACAAGAAGCTCCTCCGAGAGCTTGACGATCCCAAGACGCTCGGCCCCGCCCTGGACCGCGTGTGTGAGGACGCTCGTGCCTGCCGCGACGAGGGCGCTCTGGACTGGGAAGAATGGCTTCTCGAAGTCCTCGAAGTCTGCCGCGGACTCGGCATCGAAGAGTCCGAGTTCTGGCGCCGCGCCGTTTCCAGCTTCCCCGATCACGAACCCTTTTGCGCCGCCTTCGTCGACCGCATCCTGATGTACGGTCGCGCCCAGCCGGCCGACTTCCACTTCCTCGAGGAAGAAGCGATCCGCCGAGCGATCGATCTGCCGCTCTGGAAGCTTGTCTTGCAGGAGCACAACCGCCAGACCAACGGTTCGACCCGATCCTCGGAACTCAAGCCGGTCTTCCGCTGCGTTCTCACCCTCGGCCGCTTCTTTCCGTCGCTCGAGGAATCGCGCTGGCCCGACGAAGATTCCTCCGCCACCGCCCGCACCTTCTTTTACAACCTCCTGGATCAATGCACCGAGGTGATCCTGTCCCAGCGCACAAAGGGGCGCGGGGTGTTTCAGATCCTCTCGCTGGCGCTCCAGCACTTCCCCGAACGCGAAGAGCTGATCGTCGCTCTGGCGAAAAACCAGATCGCCCTCGAACCGGACGAGGAGCGAACCCTCGAGCTTTGCCTCAAGGCGCTGATGGAAACGCCTGACGATCCGGAGCTTCTGCGGTTCGCCGCCGACCGCCTCCTCGATATGGAAACGCATCGCGCCGAAGGAATCGAGTTCCTCTGGCGCGTTCTCGAGTTCGAGCCGGACGACGAAATGACCGAGCTTCGAATGCTGAAGCTCATCCTGGACCGCGGCCCGCGCGACGAGCGCGACATCCGCCTGCTGGAAAAGTGGCTCGCCGATGGCCGCGCGCAGGACCAAACGACGGTCTGGGCTCTGGCGGCGGAGGCCGTGGCCGCGTGGTACGCAGACCGAGACGCCAATTCGTCGAAGGCCCTGGAAGCCTATCGCAGCGCCCCGAAGGAAAGCCCCCGCCGCGGCGAGTATCTGCGCCGCCTGGCGCGCTCCCATGTCTCCACCGGCGGCGATTGGGATTCGTCGCTGCCGACTTTGGAGGAAGCCCACAACCAAGGCGAAGGCGGCAAGGATGTGGTGCTGGCGCTGGCCAAAGCTTACGCCGACAAGGGCCTGTGCGATCGCAAGTCGGCCGAGCTTTACGCCAAAGCCCAGGACCTGGGCGACGATTCGGAGGGACTTCTCCACAACCTGGCCCAGTACCTTTTCCGCGAACGCGCCACGGATCCGGAATCGCAGGCGCGCTTTCAGCGCATTCTGCGCGTTCTGCCCGGCTGTGCGTGGGCCCGCCTCGGCCTCGGCCGGGGGGCGATCGCGTCTCAGGACGGAGCCGCCGCCCTGGAGAACGCGCTGATCCTGCTGCGCGTCTCTCCCCGCGACCTGGAAGCGCAGGCGATCGCCGTGGAGGCCCTGTCCCTCGACTTCCGCCCGCCCCAGATCAAGGCGCTTCGCGAGTTCGAGCAATCCTCCGACCTCGCCGCCAAGACCGCCGTTTCGATCCTCGATGGCGCCATGGTCAAGCAGCCCGACGCGCTGCCGCTCCGCGAAATGGCCGGCCGCCTGCGCTGGCGCCTCGGCATGGCGGACGAACGCACCGAGCGCCTTCTCGCCAACACCTGTAAGGCCAAGCAGGACGACCTGCGGCTGCGCCTCCAGTGGGCCGATTGTCTTCAGAAGATGGAGCGCCTGAACGAAGCCAGCCAACTCTACCGGGCCATCCTTCACGCCGACTCGGCCCGCCGCAACGGCAACGGCATCACCGCCGCCGAGCGTGACCGCGTGCTGCGCCGCTGGTTGCAGGCCGTGATCGCCGGGGAAATCACCATCGAGAAGGCCGACGAAGCCCTTTTCGTCGAAGCCGCCCTTTCGCCCAAAATCGAGCCCGATCTCCTCGCCCGCATCGTTGGAGAACTCGTTCTCTTCAGCCGCAACCATCCGCAGCGCGCCATGGTTCTCGAGCGACTGCGCGTCTGTGCCCCGGATGACGAGCGCGTCGATGTGGAAATCGCCCTGGCCCAGGTCAAGAACGGCCATGTGATGAACGCGATCCGCACCGGCGTAGCGTTCCTGCGCCAGGGCAAACCGGTGCAGGGCCTGCGCCTTCTCGAAGAAGTGCTGGTCTGCTCGCGGGGCAAGCGCATCGCCGGCGGCGACCTGATCCGGTCCCTCGCGCTCGGCGTGCGGCACAAGGAAGTCGGCCTGCCGGAACCGGGCCGCGCCGTGCTGGCTCAACTGCTGCTGCGATCCGGCGCCATTCAGAAAGAAGACGCCCAACTCTTCGAGGACCTCTGCGCCGCCGAGCCGAACAACGATGAACTCGCCTTCGGGTTCGCCCAATGCCTGGAGGAACTGGGCGATTTCACCCGGGCGGCGCTGGTGCTGCGGCGCCTTCGCTCCAGCGACTCCTTCGGCAAAGAAGCCACTCTGGCCTTGGCGCGCCTGCACCAGAAGATGGGCCGGCGCGAGGAAACGGCCCTCGACGTGGCGATCGCCGCCAACGAAGCGGAGCCAGACGACCCGGAACTTGCGATCCACTGCGCCGCCGCCTGTCTGCGCGCCCATCAACTCGACAAGGCCGCCGACGCCCTCGCCCCCTTACTGACGGACAAGCCGCCGAAAGCCACCGCCCGCGCCGTCCTCGAAATCCTGGAGGAAGACGCCCTCCTCGCCCTCTCTCATCCGCGCCTTGGCCTGCTCTTCGCCAAGGCCTGCATGATTACCGGCTGCCATCACGAGGCCCTCGAAGCCCTCTCGCGCCTGCGCACCTGGGCTCCCGCCCACTGCTCCGCCATGTCGGAAATCTACGATGGCGTCCTGACCCACATGGAGGACGATCCCTGGGCGATCGCGGAACGGGGCCGCTTCTGGGTCGCCGCCCGCTACCCGGGCAAAGGCATCCCGGACCTGGAGGAGAGCCTGCGCAAGAAACCCACGCCGGAAGCCACCAAGTCTCTCGTCACCGCCCTGGAAGCCTGGATCCAGGAGGTCAACGATCCTGACACGGAACCGCAATGGATCACACGTCTTTTCCGCCTGGCCAAACTTTACCTGGAAGCGGGGCACGAGGAACGGGCCATCGCACCCCTGCGCGGGCTTCTGGTCGCCGACCACGATCACTCCGAGGCCCGCCTCATGCTCGCCCAGATTTATCTCAACAGCAACCGCGCCGACGAAATGCGCGCCGTCCTGGATGAACTCGAAGACTCCGAACGGAAGTGCGATCTCCTGCAGAAGCTGGCGGAAACCTACGCCGAAAACCATCGCTACGGCGAAGCCGCCGAAACCCTCACCTCGCTCATTTCCATCACCAAGGAGCACACCCCGCTCCTGCGCCGCCTGCGCGACATCTATCGCGGCAAGGCTCTCGAAGACGAGAGCGACACCAACATCCCCCTCGAACCGACCACCGATTCGAACATCATTCTGACTCCCCAGACGCGCACCCGATACGAGCTGCGCCGCTTGATCGGCCGGGGCGCCATGGGCGAAGTCTATCTCGCCCAGGATCACGAACTCGATGAAATCGTGGTCCTCAAACTTCTCAGCGAACAAGCCCTGGAGGACCCCGACGCCCTCGAACGCTTCCGCTGCGAAGCCCGCTCCGCGCGCCGTCTCTCGCACCCCAACATCGTGCGGATCCACGACATCGGCTGGGACGCCGGCCAGCCCCACATTTCCATGGAGTTCCTGCAAGGCGGCGATCTGATGCGGCGCCTTTCGAAAGTCCCCGGCCGCCTCCTGCCCGAAGAAGTCGCCGTCGACATCGTCCGCCAGGTCTCCCGCGCCCTCTCCCACGCCCACGGCGAAGGCATCCTCCACCTCGACGTCAAGCCCGGCAATATCCTCCTCGCCTCCAAGGATCCGGCCGCCATGGGGCGCGTCAAACTCTCGGACTTCGGCATCTCCGCGATCATCGACCGATCAAACCACATCGTGGCCTCGGACCTCGACAGTACCGCCGGCCGGCCCCACGCGGGCACCCCGATCTACATGAGCCCGGAGCAGTTCGACGGCCGCCCCACCACCATCGCCTCCGACATCTACTCCCTCGGCGTTCTCTTCTACGAACTGCTATGCGGCGAACCGCCTTTCGCCAAGGGCTCCGTCGCCTATCACCACCGCTACACGGAAGCCCCCGAGCTGCCCCATCACGTCAGCAAGACGCTGCGCTCCATCGTGCGCCGCTGCCTCCTCAAAGACCCCGCCGAGCGATTCGCCAGCGTGGGCGAACTGCTCGGCGAGCTGGATCACTACGATGGCCATCGCCGGCGCCGGGCGGGCTAGATGTGCGGCGTTCAAAGTACCTCTGTTACCGAGGGCCCATAAGGCTCGGCTCATGCGCCGGGGCCTTTCAACGTCCCATCAACGAGCTGGCGCGCTCAGCCTTGGACGGTGAACTCAGAACGTCCGCCGCATCCAGCAACCCGTCCCTGTTGAAGTCATAGCCTTCCTCGATCACCCCGCCCGGAACGCCATTGCGAATGGCGAAGGCGGGATCGCCGACGAAGGTATACTCGATGCGAACCGAATCCGTCGGAAGGACCGAGGTGGCGTAAGTCCGGCCCGGGTCCAGATCCGGCAGCTGGAACGAGTCGCTGCCCACAATCAGCAGGATGCCTGTGGCGCGGCGATCCATCGACCGGTTGAACAGGTAGACCAGCGTGGCGTCGTTCATCACGTTCGGCGCCTGAGACAATTCCAGCACGCCGTCCACGTTTTCATCCCAGCCCAGCGAAGGAGCCACCGCGGTCCAGCCACCCAGTTGGAGGAGGCCGGCGCTCGAGGGACCGCCTTCCATCGTCGGCAGGATCGGCGCCGGACGCGTCGTCTCCGAATCGGCCGTCAACGCCCAGGGCTCCACCAAGACCAGAGTGTTGCTGCTGAAGGTCTTCAGAATGCTGTCCGAGAACATGGGCTGGCGAACGGCGTTCTGGCGCATGTTCGAGATAAAGGCCACCCGCCCGACCGCTTCCGGGCCCGTGGCATCCCGGTGGTTGTTGCAGACCACCTGGCCTTCGCCACAGTCGATCACCGCGCCGTGCAGTACGATCATCCCCGGCGCCGCGAATCCCCCCCGTCCGCCGTTGCCGCCTCGGCCGCCGCGTCCACCGGTGCCACCCCGCGCGCCGAGGCCCGCGCTGCCGCCATTGCCGCCGCGATAGCCAGAGTTCGAGTTCGGGCTCGGGTTCGTTCCGTTGCTCGGGGGGCTGGTGAAGCCGGCGCTGCCGATTTCGCCGGTGGTGCCTTGCTGGCCCTCCACCCCGGCCTGCGGAGCGGTCGCCGAAATGTCGATCATCGCGTTGCCCCGCATGTTCATCAGCCCCTTCGCCGAAAACACGATCACGCCGCCGCCGTTGCCCCCATCGCCACCGTTGCCGCCCCGGCCACCGTTGCCACCCCGGCCCCCCTGGCCGCCGTGCGAATCGCCACCGTCGCCGCCATGGCCGCCAAACGTGGTGCACGTCTCGCAGACCAGCCGCGCACCGCCGCCTCCGCCTCCGCCGCCACCGCCGCCGGAACCGCCTCCCCCACCGCCGGACGCACCGGCCCCGCCGCCGCCGCCGCCGCCGCCCGCACCGGCCGCGCCACCGATCAGGCGGAACGGATCGGCGGCGACCGGAAAGGCCCCATCGTCACCATTGCGGCCCACCTGTCCAGGACTGCCGGGATTGCCTTCCGGACCGGGCTGGCCGCCCGACTCGCCGTTGAGGCCGTTTCCGCCCATCGTGCCATCGTTGTTGCCCAGGGTCGACGTGCGTCCCTCCGCTCCGCCTGCGCCTGGCACGCCCGTGCCCGCGCCCCCGGCCACGCCCAGCACCGCCGAGCCTCCGTTGCCGCCCTGGCCCCCGTTCGTCAGCACGCTGTCCTGGCCGAAAGCGAACCCCGGCGCCTCGCCGCTCGTCGCCGTCTGGCCCGGAGCCGCCACGTCATCCGCTTTTTCCCCATCGCCCACGTTCCCCCGGGAGCCTGGCTCGGCCGTTTCATCCGTATGGGCGCCGCGCGTTCCGCCTTCGCCCCCCTCGCCCACGCCTCCGGCGCCCCCGGTGCTGCCGCTGCTGCCCACGGCTCCCGTGCCGCCGTTACCGCCCATGGCGCCGCCGGCCCGGCCTGTCTCTTCGCCGGAAACGCTTACCACAGCACGCCACGACATGTCCGTGCTCGCCGCGATCAACAGGGGCCGTTTGCCCGTCACCCGGATCTTCGTCGAGGACGACACGTCGATCCGCACGAAGTCGAACACCGCGACGCCCTCGGCCACGCGCCCCCGCACCGGGGGCCGCTCCTGCAAGAACATCGTTGGCGGGTTGGCGTCCGTGTCGATCAGCACGTCCTCGGTGGCTGGCAGGAACAAGTTTCCGAGCGATCCATCGCTCTCGTAAAACTCCGGGGAATTGGCATGGGCCAAGGCCATCAGGCCCAGCAGGGCAAGGCTCATCAGGAAAGTTCGTGGCATTCGCATCGCGGATCTCCAATGTCTCATTATTCAGAGATTAAACTCATGTACAGAGATTGTTTCGCGGACTCCCGCGTGTCAACTTGCATAGCGCAAACCCGACTTGCGTCCGAGCCACCCTTTTGGTGCCCTGCGGGTTTTGCAAGGGTGCGCCTCCGCTCGCCCTCCCCCACTTCCGCTCCGAGCCATCTCGCCATGAACGTCCCCGAACTCATCCGCATCAAACGCGAAGGCGGCAGCCTGACGCCTCAACAGATCGAGGACCTGATCGGCGGCTATGTCCGCAACGAAGTCGAAGAATACCAGATCTCCGCCTTCCTCATGGCGGTCTTCTTCCGCGGCATGGCGCCGGAGGAAGCCGCCGCCCTGACCCGCGTGATGCGCAACAGCGGCACCGTCTACGACCTTTCCGACATCGAAGGTCCCAAGGTGGACAAGCATTCCACCGGCGGCGTCGGCGACAAAGTCTCCCTCGTCCTCGCCCCCCTCGTCGCCAGCGCCGGTCTCGTCGATCCTATGGTCAGCGGCCGTGGCCTCGGCCACACCGGAGGGACGCTCGACAAACTCGACAGCATTCCCGGCTATCGTTGGAACCTGGGTCAGGACGAATTCAAAGCCGTCCTGCGCAAGGTCGGCTGCGCCATCGTCGGCCAGACCGCTGACTTCGTTCCCGCCGACAAGCGCCTTTACGCCCTGCGCGACGTCACCGCCACGGTCGAGAGCATCCCCCTCATCAGCGGCTCCATCCTCTCGAAGAAAAGCGCGTCCGGAGCCGAAGGCCTCGTGATGGATGTCAAGTGCGGCAGCGGCGCCTTCATGCCAACCCTCGATCAGGCTCGCGCCCTCGCCGAGTCCCTGGTCGCCATCGGGACCGCGCTGGGCCTCAACATGGCCACGCTGATCACGCAAATGAGCCAGCCCCTCGGCCGCATGGTGGGCAACAGCCTGGAAGTCCTGGAAACCATCGAAATCCTCAAAGGCGCCGGCCCCGGCGACTCGCGCGAAGTCACCCTGCGTCTCGGTGCCGAGATGGTGGTCCTCGGCGGTCTGGCCCCCGATCCGGAGGCGGCCTACAAGCTCCTGGCCGGGAAGCTCGACAGCGGTGCCGCTCTGGAGAAATTCATCGCCTGGACCGAAGCCCAGGGCGGCGACCCGAGCATCGTCGACGACCCCTCGCTCCTGCCCCTGGCAAGCGGCCGCGAGCTCCTCACCGCCCCTCGCGATGGCGTCGTCTCCGCCATGAACACCCGTCAGATTGGCGTGGCGGCGAACACTCTCGGTGCCGGCCGCATCAAAACCACCGACGAAGTAGACCCCGGCGTCGGGCTCGAAATCCACGCCCACGTCGGCGACCGCGTCGCCCAGGGCGACCCGCTGGTCACCATCGTCCACCGCGACGGCCGAGGTCTGGAGGCCTGCCGAACGATGCTGGCCGAGGCGATCGTCCTCGGTGAGGAACCGGCGGACCCGCTGCCGCTCATCCTCGATCGCATCGGTCTTTCCGCCTAAGCCGAACCGCGTCCCGCGCGCTCCCCGCAGGCGGGAGAAAATAAAATCACCCGTGCCAACCACTGCCACTTGACAAGCCCTCCCCCGGCTGCACTAACCTCCCGCTCCTTCCGGCGGAGACCTTTCCACCGGCGGGAACAAATCGCGCGCCGCGCGCAGGTCCGCGGGACAACGCCACATGACGCAGTCGAAAACGGATTCGGACAACAGCCGCGGAAGAAAGCTCCAGGAAATCGTTCGCATTTCCCAGTTGGCCGACATCTACGGCAATCTCCTGACCGAGCGCCAGTTCAGCTCGCTCTCCCGGCATTTCGAGGACGACGAATCCTTTGGCGAAATCGCTCGCGTGCTGCAGGTCTCCCGTCAGGCGGTCCACGACTCGGTCAAGCAGGCGACGGCGGCGCTGGAAAATTATGACGAGAAGCTCGGCCTTCTCGAACGGCAACAGACCCTGATGGAACTTTCGGGCGAACTGCATGAACTCGCGGGCCAGATTCCCGCCATCGCGCAACGACTCCACGCCATCGCTCAGAAAATCGAAGACACCGCTACGCCACCCAGCGTGGCTCATCGCACCGAGGACGACGTTTAAGAAGAGGAACCGTAGGCTTTGTTCGAATCCCTAGGCGAAAAATTCGAGGGCGTTTTCCGTAAACTCCGGGGTCAGAAAACCCTGACGGAGGACAACATCAAGGACGCGATGCGCGAGGTCCGCCTCGCGCTCCTGGAAGCCGACGTCAATTACCTCGTCGTCAAAGACTTCGTGAGCCGCGTCCGCGAACGCGCCATCGGCGAAGACATCGTCAAGGGCGTTAACCCGGCCCAGCAGCTTTTCTCCATCGTCCACAAGGAACTCGTCCGCGTCATGACTGGAGACCCGGACACGGACGTCGAATTCGTCGTCCAGCCCGGAAAGCGCAACCGCATCCTGCTGCTCGGCCTCCAGGGTTCGGGCAAGACGACTTTCTCCGGCAAGCTGGCGAACCACCTGCGCGAGAAGAAGTGCAAGCCGCTTCTGGTCGCCTGCGACGTCTACCGCCCCGCCGCCGTCGAACAAATCAAGCAGGTCGGCGGCGCCCTGAACATTCCGGTCTTCGAACTCGGCACCGATAAACCCGTCCTCGAAATCATCGCCGCCGCCGAAAAATACGCCGACGCCAACGGTCTCGACTCGCTCATCATCGACACCGCCGGCCGCCTGCAAATCGACGAAGTCAAGATGGACGAATTGACCGCCATCAAGCAGACCGTCCGCCCCGACTACACCTTCCTCGTCGCCGACGCCATGACCGGCCAGGACGCCGTCAACAGCGCCAAGGGCTTCAACGAGGAAGTCGGCATCGACGGCGTTTGCCTCACCAAGCTCGACGGCGACGCCCGCGGCGGCGCGGCGCTCTCCATCAAAGCCGTCACCGGCAAGCCGATCGTTTTCGTCGGTGTGGGTGAGAAGTCCTCGGACCTCGAACTCTTCCACCCTGATCGCGCCGCCCAGCGCATCCTCGGCATGGGCGATGTCGTCAGTCTGGTGGAAAAGGCCCAGGAGGCGTTCAGCGAAGAAGACGCCTTGTCCATGCAGGAAAAGATGGGTAGTGGCAAATTCAGCTACGACGACTTCCTCGGCCAGATGAAAATGATCCGCCGCATGGGCTCCCTCAAGGGACTCCTCGGCATGCTGCCTGGCATGGGGAACGCGCTCAAGAATGTCGACAACGAGGACCTGACCAACAACCTCAAGAGGGTCGAGGCGATGATCCTGTCGATGACTGAGCAGGAGCGCAGCAACCCTGAACTCGTCCGTAATGAAGGCACCCGCCGCCAGCGCATCGCCAAGGGCAGCGGACACCAACTGGTCGATGTGAACAACCTGGTGAAACAGTTCGAGCAGATGCGCGGCGCGATGCAGCAGATGATGGGCGCTGGCATGCTGGACAAAGCCAAGGGGATGTTTGGCGGCGGCGGAATGCCCGACCCGTCCCAGTTGATGGGCGGCATGCCCCCCGGCGCCGAACCCAATCCCCGCGACATCAAGAAGTATAAGCGCATGATGAAGGCCCAGGAGCGGACCGCCCGCCCGGCCTCGATGACCAAGAAGAAGAACAAGAAGAAGCGCCGCAAGTAAGGTGCTCTTCACGGCTCAAGACCTTTCAAGGCGCGCGCCCTGGGTGCGCCCTAAGACTCCAAACCCCTCCCTGATACAAGGACCCCTAGAACCATGGTTAAGATTCGTCTCACCCGCATCGGCCGCCGCAAAGCCCCCTTCTACCGCGTCGTGGTGGCGGATTCGCGCCGCAAGCGCGATGGCAAGTTCATCGAAATCGTGGGCCGCTACCAGCCCCTCCAGTCGGAAGCCGCCAAGCAGATCGAAATCTTCGAAGAACGCGCTCTCTACTGGCTCCACCAGGGCGCCCAGCCCACCGACACGGTCCGCTCGATCCTGCGCAAGGCCGGCGTCATGAAGACCTACGACGACCAGAAGAAAGCCGCCAAGGCGGAGCAAAAAGCCGCCACCGCCTAAGTCCAACAAATCAATTCTTGACACTCAGGCGTTTTTCCATCGCCTTATCGCACAAGTTTCGCTAACGCTCCTCTCTAGTCGTACCTCCTACGTCTCGCCCCTGTATTTAACCAGTTCCCCTAAAGGCACGCGCAACCATGTCGAAAACACGAGAGTCGGATACCCCAAACACCTCCTCGTCGAACGAGGACTACATCGATCCCGATCTCAAGGACCTCATCGATTTCATCGCCAAGGCCCTCGTGGACGATCCCAAGAACGTCTCCGTCGACTCCATTGAGACGGAAACCAGCGTGATCATCGAACTCAAAGTCGACAAGAGCGACGTAGGCAAGGTCATCGGCAAGGGGGGACAGACGGCTTCCGCTCTGCGCAAGATTCTGCACGCCGCCGCCACCAAGCAGAAGAAGACGTCGCTCCTCAAAATCCTCGAATGACTGAACCTGCGCCCCGCCGCCGCCGCCCCCAAGACGACGACAAGTGGGTCGTTGTGGCTCATATCCTGCGCCCCCACGGCCTCCGCGGCACGATGCGCCTGAAGGCCATCACCCGCACCCCGGAAGATTTCCTCGAATTCGCCCCCGACCGCTTTTTTCTCCGCCGCCAGGGGCGCGTCGGCCCCGAAGAATACCATCTTCTCGAAGCCAAAATCGTCAAAGACGTCATCCACGCCACCTTCGAGGAAATCCTCGACCGCACCGCCGCCGAGCAATACACGAACTGCGATTTCGTGATTCCGGAGGAGGAACGCTGGGAACTGCCCGAAGGCGAATTCTTCGTCGATGACCTGCGGGGACTCGACGTGGTCGATGCCGCCAGCGGCGAACGCCTCGGCGTTGTCTCCGACGCCCGCGAAGGCGCCGCCCACGATTACCTGATTTTGGACCTCAACGCCGCCAAGGGTAAAGAAACATACCTCCCCATCCACCCGGAATTCGTGGCCCGTGTGGCCATCGCCGATGGCCGGGTCGAAGTCAAGATCCCCGAGGGTCTGGTGGATTGATCCCGTGATATTCGCATTCTTCAAGTCTCTGCGGCCGAAGCAGTGGGTGAAAAACGTCCTCCTCTTCGCCGGGCTCGTCTTCGCCCTGCGGATCGACGACCCCCACTCCTGGCTCAACGCCTGTCTCGGCTTCGCCATCTTCAGCGCCCTCAGCGGCGTCGTCTATATCTGCAACGACATCCTCGACCGCGAGGAAGACCGCCTTCATCCCAAGAAGCGTTTCCGCCCCATCGCTTCGGGAGCCATCAGCCCCGCCGCCGCCGGTCTTGGCGCAATCATCCTCGGCGCCACGGCGCTCTTCGTCAGCTTTTTCTTCCTCCCGATCCAGTTCGCCTATCTGGCCCTCGGCTACCTCGTGCTGGTGACCCTCTACTCGACCACCTTCAAGCACGCCGTGATCCTCGACATCCTGATCCTGGCGCTGGGTTTTGTCATCCGCGCTCTGGCGGGCATCGAAGTCATCCGCTACGAAGGCGCCCCGCCGGTCGTCATCACCCCCTATTTCCTGATCACCACGCTCTTCCTGGCGCTGTTCCTGGCGATCTGCAAACGGCGCAGCGAAATCGTCACTCTCGGCGAAGACGCCGGCAGCCACCGCCGCGTCCTCAAGGACTACTCCCGCGAACTGCTCGACATGATGCTCATGGTTGCCACCAGCGGCGTCGTCTTCAGCTACGGCCTCTGGACCGTCCAGGGCCAGTTCGCCCAAACCACGAAAGCCGTCGCCCCGGCGCTCCATAGCGCGGGCAATACGTACTACCTGGTGCTGACGCTGCCGTTCGTCCTTTACGGTATCTTCCGCTACCTCTGGCTCGTTTTCCAGCGCGATGAAGGCGGCGCCCCGGAAACGCTTCTCTACACCGACAAACCGCTTTTGCTGACCGTTATCCTGTGGGTCATGACCGTCGTTGCGTTCATGCTTCGCCTTGGATAGCGTCGCCCCACACACCGCTGAGAGCGCTCACGCGCCGGGAGCGGGACCACGGAGACTCAACTCACCATGTCGCATAGCAACGGATCGTCGAGAAAGATTCCCATCGGGGTGGTCGGCGTAGGCCACCTGGGCCAGCACCACGCCCGCGTCCTGGCCGAAAGCCCCAACGCCGAATTGCTCTTCGTTTGCGACTCCGACGCCGACCGCGCCGAAACCATCGCCAAGAAGCATGGCGCCAAAGCCATCACCAATTACCGCGAGATGATTGGCCACGTGGAGGCCGTCAGCATCGTCACCCCCACGGTTTACCATTACGATATCGGCACCGAATTCCTCAACGCCGGGATTCACTGCCTTATCGAAAAACCCATCTGCAACACCGTGATGGAAGCCGCCAAACTCTCCGTTCTCGCCACCGAGAAGAACGTCGTCCTGCAAGTCGGCCACATCGAGCACTTCAACGTCGCCGTCCAGAAATTCAAGCAGTACCTCAAGGAACCGCTCTTCATCGAATGCCACCGCCTCGGGCCCTTCAATCCCCGGGTCCAGGACATCGGCGTCGTGATGGACCTGATGATCCACGACATCGATATCATCCTGCGCATCGTGAACTCGGAAATCGAGGACATCGAAGCGGTCGGCGCGAACATCCTCACCGATCGCGAAGACATCGCCAACGCCCGCATCAAGTTCAAGAGCGGCTGCATCGCCAACGTCACCTGCTCCCGCGTGACGCCCAAACCGATGCGCAAGCTCCGCGTCTATCAGGAAAACGCCTACATCAGCCTCGATTACCAGAAGCAGGCCATGGAAATCCATCGCCGCCTGCAAAAAGACGGGCCCGCCAAACCCGGCGAGTCCCGCTACTTCATCGAAACCGAGCGCATCAAGGTTCGCCGCAAGGAACCGCTGAAGCTCGAGTTGGAGGATTTCGTCTCCTGCATCCAAAAAGGCCGCGCCCCGCAAACCACCGGAGTGCAGGCCATGGAAGCCCTCGATGTCGTCATCAAGATCACCGAGTTGATCCGCGAAAAGAGCGTCCCTCTGATCGAGGAAAAACTCCGCCATCACATCGACGAAGTCACCGCCGAGTAAGCCCCCCCTTATGTCCGACCTGAACGGCCGCAGCACCCCAATCGACGTGGAAAACGACCCGCCCTCGGGCCGGCGATTGCGCCTGTTCATCATCGCGGGGGAAAACTCCGGCGATATCCATGGCTCGAACCTGATCAAGGCTCTCCGCAAGCTCTACCCCAACTTCGACGCCCGCGGCCTCGGCGGTCCGAACCTGGAGAAGGCTGGCGTCGTCCTCCAGCGCAACATCGTCAAGGACCTCGCCATCATCGGCTTTGTGGCCGTGCTGGCGAACATCCGCAAAATCCGCCGGCTGTTCTACGCCACCGTCGATCACCTCCGCGAATGGCAGCCAGACGCGCTCATCCTGGTCGATTACCCGGGCTTCAACATCCGCATCGCGGAGAAAGCCAAACAACTCGGCATCCCCGTCATCTGGTACATCAGCCCCCAGATCTGGGCGTGGCACAAAAGCCGCCTCTACACACTGGCCAAGCTGGTGGACAAGATGCTCGTCGTCTTCCCTTTCGAAGTCGGTCTCTACCGCGAGGAAAACGTGGATGTCGAGCATGTCGGCCATCCGCTTTTCGACCTCATCAAGGTCGAACGAAGCCGTGAAGAGATTTTCGAAGAATTCGGCCTCGATCCGAGCCGCCCTCTCATCACCCTCGTTCCCGGCAGCCGGAAGAAGGAAGTCACCCAGTTCCTGAGCATCATGCTCGAAGGCACCCGGCGCTACCGCGAGCAGGACCCCACCGCCCAATTCGTCATCGTCCGCGCCTCCACCATCGACCCGGAAATGATCGACGCCATCGTAGCCAAGATGGACCTGGAAGATCCCCCTGTCGTCGTCGACCGCCTCCGCTATCACGTCCGCGAATACAGCGACTTCTCCTGGGTCAAGTCCGGCACCTCGACCCTGGAAGCCGCCATCCTCGGCCGGCCCATGCTGATCGTCTACCGGGTCAACTACTCGACCTGGACCATCGGCAAGCACCTCTTCACCATCGGTCACATCGGCCTGCCCAACATCGTCGCCGGCGACCGAATCGTGCCCGAGTTGCTGCAAGACGAGTTCACGGCCCAAAATCTGGCCGACAAGACCTACTATTACATGACCGACCGCGAGGCCTACGAGCGCATGGAAGCGGATTTGCTTCGCGTCAAGAACAAGCTCGGCGGCCCCGGCGCCTCCAAAAACGCCGCGCGAGCCGTGCTGGAAGTCTGTGGCGTGGAACCCGATGAAGAACAATCACCACAGAGTCACAGAGAACACCGAGAGGTTGATGCCCCGCGGCCGTAAGAA
Source organism: Sumerlaeia bacterium (assembly GCA_040219255.1). Classification (GTDB taxonomy): domain Bacteria; phylum Sumerlaeota; class Sumerlaeia; order SLMS01; family JAHLLQ01; genus JAVJSW01. Next base: position 214,190 of record JAVJSW010000046.1, on the reverse strand, counting down.
TCTCATTGATCGAAGTTTCTCCGTTCGTCTGACTCTTCAATTTCCCATGAACACCCTCTGTGCCCTCTGTGCCTCTGTGGTGAATTCGTAATCCGGAACTCTCATGTCCAAGAAACTCCCCATCGTCGCTATCGTCGGCCGGCCGAACGTCGGCAAGTCCACGCTGTTCAATCGCATCGTAGGCCGGCGCATCGCCCTGGTCCACGAGATGCCCGGCATGACCCGCGACCGCCATTACGCCCACGCCGAATACGCCAACAAACGCTTCGTCCTGATCGATACCGGCGGCTACGAGGACACGACCCATTCCCCCTTGCTGGCTCTTATGCGCGAGCAAACCGTGGCCGCCATCGAGCAGGCCGACGCCATCATCTTCCTCACCGAGCAGGCCGTCTGGAACGACCCCATCGATCTGGAGATCATCAACCGCCTTCGCACCTCCGGCAAACCCTTCTTCCTGGCCGTCAACAAAGCCGACAGCTACAAGAAGGTCGTCCAGGCCATCTCGGATTTCGCCGCCTATGGCGCCGACGCCGTCTTTCCCGTCAGCGCGCTCCATGGCGAAGGCGTCCTCGACCTCCTCGATGAAATCTGTCGGTTCCTTCCCGAAACCCCCGAAGCCAAGCAGGAAGACCCCGCCAATCGCCCCGTCCGCGTCGCCATCGTCGGGCGCCAGAACGTCGGAAAATCCACCCTGGTCAACCGGCTTCTCGGCGAAGAACGCATGGTCGCCAGCGACATCCCCGGCACCACCCACGATGCCATCGACACGGACCTGACCGTTCACGGCCAGCGCTACACCCTCATCGACACGGCCGGTATCCGCCGCCGCGGCAAGATCGGCAGCGGCGCCGAGGGCCTCACCGTCCACACCTCCATGGCCGCCATCGACCGCTGCGATGTCGCCCTGCTGATTCTCGACGCCTCCGAGGGCCTCACCGCCCAAGACGCCCACATCAGCGGCTACATCATGGAACGCTCGAAGTCCTGCGTCATCGTCCTCAACAAGTGGGACGCTGTGAAGGACAAGGAGAAGTACGGCGAGTACATCCAGCGCACTCGCGAGGACTTCAAGCACCTCAAATGGGCCCCGATCCTCACGATTTCCGCCAAGACCGGCCAGCGCGCCTACAAGCTCTGGGACATCATCGCCGGCTGCGCGAAGAACTACCGCATCAAATTCCCCACTTCGGTCCTCAACCGCATTCTGCGCGAAGCCACTTCCTATCGGTCGCCCCCCGTCATGCGCAACAAACCCCTCAAAATCAAGTACGTCACGCAGGTCGCTGTCGGTCCGCCGACCTTCTCCTTTTTCGTCAACGACGATAAGCTCATGCACTTCAGCTACGAGCGTTTCCTCCAGAACCAGTTCCGCCGCACCCTCGGCCTCGAAGGTACCCCCATCAAGTTCCTCTACAAGAAGAAGTCCATCGAAGGCGGCTGGGATCCGGCGGTTCGCGAAAAGGCCAAGGGCAGCGCCGCCTCGCCCTGGCGCGAAGCGGCCGGAGCCAACCCCGAGGAGGAGGAGGAGGACGGCGTCGAGGAAGTCTTCGTCGGCTGGGGCTCGCGCGCCTCGTCCGACGATCCGGACGAGGATTTCGAGGCCGGGTCCTACGACGAAGAGGAATAACCCGCCCGGGAACGAGCCGTGCTTACCATGACACCATGTCCAGGCTCTCGCGGATTTGAACGCGACAAAACCTGGACAGAAAGGATTGTCATGAGCGAACCAATTGCTGTCATTTTCGGAGGAACGGGAGGCATCGGCTCCCAAGTCTGCCGCCGCCTGGCGGATCAAGGCTTCCGCCTGGTCATTGCCGCCCGGGGCGAGGAACGGCTGAACGTCCTCGCGGAAGAACTCGGGGCCACCGCCTTGATCGCCGACGCCACCAAGCCGGACGACGTCGACGCTGTCTTCCGCAAGGCCCAGGAACTCGGTCCCGTCAAAGCGGCCTGCAATTGCGTCGGCTCGATCTTGCTCAAGCCCGCCCACCTCACCACCGAAGAGGAATGGCAGCAAACCCTCGCCCTGAACCTGTCGAGCGCGTTCTATGTCCTGCGCGCCGCCACCCGGGCCATGCGCAAGGACGGAGGCTCGATCGTCCTGATGAGCACCACCGCCGCCCGCATCGGAATTCCCAACCACGAAGCCATCGCCGCCGCCAAGGGCGGCGTGTCCGCCATGGCCGCCTCCGCCGCGGCCACCTACGCGGCCTCCGGAATCCGCGTCAACGCCGTGGCCCCTGGGCTGGTGGACACCCCGCTGGCCGAGCGCATCACCAAAAACGAGCAAAGCCTCAAGGTGTCCACCGCCATGCACACCCTGGGCCGAATCGGCACACCCGAGGACGTGGCACCCATGGTCGCGTTCCTGCTTTCCAACGAAAGCACTTGGATCACCGGCCAAGTTTTCGGCGTCGATGGCGGTCTTGCCACGACCCGCACCCGCTAAGGACACCCCCCGCTCATGACGGACCATCGCCTGAAAAAAACCACCCGCCTCGCCGTTTCCGCCGAGGAAGCCTTCACCTGGCACGAGCACCCCAACGCCTTCGAGCGTCTCACTCCGCCCTGGGAGAACGTTCTTGTCGTGAAGCGCGAAGGCGATGGGGTCAAAGACGGCGCCCGCTGGACCATGAAAATCCGCAAAGGCCCCGCTACGCTGACCTGGATCGCCCGCATGCTGGATTACCGGGAAGGCCGCCAGTTCCGGGATCAGATGGAGAAGGGACCCTTCGCCTCCTGGGATCACCGCCATCTGTTTGAACCGGCCGGCGACGGCGCCGTCTGCGATTACACCGACGATGTGCGCTATCGGCTGCCGGTGGGGGCACTCGGCGAACTCTTTGGCGGGAGTCTTGCACGGAGCGATCTCGAGCGCATGTTCGCCTATCGCCACCGCATCGTGGCCAGCGACCTGCAACTCCACGCCAAGGCGGCTCTCGCACCCATGAAGATCCTCATCAGCGGCTCCACCGGTCTCGTCGGTCAGGCACTGACTCAATTCCTCACCACCGGCGGTCACGAAGTCATTCGCCTCACGCGGTCGCCTAAACCCAACCTGCCCGAGAAACAGATCCTCTGGGACACGCGTAAAGGCATCGAAAACCACGCCGAACTCGAAGGCCTCGACGCCGTCATCCATCTCGCGGGCGAGAATATCGCCGGACTCTGGACCAGCGAGAAAAAGCGCAAAATCCACGACAGCCGCAAGTTCGGAACGGAAACCCTCGCCGAGGCGCTCGCCGGCCTCGAACGCAAACCAAGGGTCTTCCTCTCCGCCTCCGCCGTTGGCATCTACGGCGACACCGGCGACATGGAAGTCACGGAGGCCAATTCGCCTATGAGCGAAGGTTTCCTCGTCGATGTGGCGCGCGATTGGGAAGCCGCCGCCCTGCCCGCCAAGGAAGCCGGAATCCGCGTCGTCCACCCCCGCATCGGCATCGTCCTCTCCCCCGCCGGCGGCGCGCTCAAGGCCATGCTCCCCGCCTTCAAGGGCTTCCTCGGCGGCCGGCTCGGCAGCGGCAAGCAGTGGTTCAGCTGGATCGCCCTCGACGACATGGTAGGCGGCCTGCACCACATGCTCGCGCACGAGGAGCTGGAAGGCCCCGTCAACCTCTGCGCCCCCAACCCAGTGACCAACGCGGAGTTCACCAAGACCCTCGCTCACGTTCTCCACCGGCCCGTCGGCCCGCCCGCGCCCGCCTTCGCCATGAAGGCGGCCCTCGGCGATTTCGCCCGCGAAGGCCTCCTCGCCAGCCTCCGCGTGAAACCCGCCAAGCTTCTCGCCAGCGGCTACGAATACCAGTACCCAACGGTCGAAGGCGCCCTGCGTCACCAACTCGGCCGCACCAAGGAGTCCACCTGACCGTGCCCGCCGAACCCACGCTTTCCGAGGACCTGCTGGGCCGATTCAGCACCCACGTCGGCGAAAACCTCCTGACGGTCCTCAACAGCAAACCCCACTTGGTGATCTTCCTACGCCACAGCGGCTGCACCTTCTGCCGCGAAGCCGTCGCCGAAGCCGCCCAGAGCCGCACTGAACTGGAGGCTCAGGGCATCGGTCTCGTCTTTGTCCACCCCAGCTCAGAAACACTGATGCGGCCCGTCTTCGAGCGCTACGGCGTGACCTCCGCCCCTCGCGTTTCCGATCCAGACCTGGTGCTCTTCCAGGCCTTCGGCCTGCGAAAGGGCAAGGCCAGCCAACTCTTCGGCCCCACGGTCGTCGTTCGCGGCATCCAGGCGGCTTTGCTCGGAGGACACCGGATCGGCCGGCCCAATGGCAAAGTCCTGCAAATGCCGGGCGTCTTTCTGATGGACGGCCTCCGAATTGTCAGGGCCTATCGTCATCGCATGGTTTCCGACCGACCCGATTACTGCGAGTTGGCCAAGCCCCCCGCCGCCTGAAGTCTTGACCCAAGGATTGATCGAGAAGCGCATGAGCAACCCAGATGTCGTCATCATCGGAGCCGGACTCGCGGGCCTCGCCTGCGCCCGCCACCTTGTCGCCAACGGGGTCGCTTTCCACATCTATGAAGCCAGCGACGGTCCCGGTGGCCGCGTCCGCACCGACCTGGTGGACGGTTACTCCCTCGACCGCGGCTTCCAGGTCCTCCTGACCGCCTACCCGGAATGCCGGCGCGTACTGGACTACGACGCCCTGGAACTCAAAGCCTTCCACCCAGGCGCCATGATTTGGCGCGATGGACGGTTCCATATGCAGTCCGATCCGATGCGCCAACCCTCGGAGGCCTTCGCCACCCTCTTCGCCAACATCGGCACCTTCCGGGACAAACTTCGCGTCCTCTCGCTCCGCTCACGCGCCATGAAGGGCGATCTGGCGAAAATCTTCTCCCGCGAGGAAACCTCCGCTCTCGACGTCCTCCGCGACATCGGCTTCAGCCCCGCCATGATCGAAGCTTTCTGGCGGCCGTTCCTTGGCGGAATCTTCCTGACTCACGCCCTCGATCAGGTCTCCAGCCGCATGCTCGATTTCGTGATCCGCATGATGGCCAAGGGCGATACCGCCATCCCCGCCCGCGGCATCCAGGCCATCCCCGACCAACTGGCCGCCGCCCTGCCAAAAGGCTCCATCACCTACACACGGGCCGTCGCCGCCATCGAGGGCCAGGACGTGCTCCTTCAAGATGGCGAGCGAGTCACCGCCCGCGCCATCGTCGTCGCCACCGACGCCCCCGCCGCCGCACGCCTTCTCGACCGGAAGGAGGAGGCATCCGAAACCCCGGGCCGCGGCGTCGCCTGCCTTTACTTCGTCACCAAGAGCCTCCCGGTGCACGGGCCCTGGCTCATGCTCAACGGCGAAACCGCGGGACCCATCAACAATCTGCACTGGGTCGATCAGGTCAATCCGGCGCAGACGCAGACGGGAACTCATCTGCTCTCCGTCAGTGTCCTGGATTTTTCTGGACAAAGCGACGACGAATTGTCGCGGAACGTTCGGGATCGCCTAGCCTCTCTTTTTGGCGCCGAAGCCCGCCGCTGGCACCACCTGAAAACCTACCGGATCCCCCACGCCCAGCCGCTCCAGACTCCCCCTTCGGGCATCGGTAATTCCATTAGCCCCAAACATCGGGACGGACTCTACGTTTGCGGGGATCATCGGCTGAGCGCTTCCCTGGACGGCGCCCTGCGGAGCGGACGCTATGCGGCGGAGGCGATTATTTCGGAGTCACACAATCTCTGATAAACCTGGTCTCATTTGCTTTTCCTTCTCAGAAAAAACCTGAACAAAGTGTCTATTCCTCCTTGCCATGGACCTAGCTCTTGCCGCAACGTCCTTGTGGATAACTTGGCGCTGGACACTTCCCTGACCGCCGCCTGAAAGCGTTTCCCATGGCCGCATCCGATCGAGACGACGAAACCGTACTCAGGAAAGTGACTGACGAGCCCTTGGAATCCCCCCACGGAACGTCGTTCCAGGCCGACCGCGATATCCTCCGCGACGGGCTCAGCATCGGCGCCCTCTCGAAAGCCACCGGCATCAGTATCGACAGCCTGCGCATGTGGGAACGGCGCTATGGCGCCCCCAAGTCCTACCGCCTCCCCTCCGGTCATCGCCGCTACCCCAACCACGAAGTCCAGCGCCTGCGCGCCGTCGCCCAGGCCCTCTCGCTCGGCTATCGCGCCGGACAGGTTGCCGACGCCTCGATCGAAGAATTGCGCCGCCTGCTCCTCGCCGTCGACACGACTGGATTCCTGGACAACGCGGAAAAACCCGGACTGATCGAAAACGAAGAAATCCGCTCCGCCCTCGAGCGCTGGATCACCATCGCCTCCCGCCTCGACGACACCGCCCTCTCCCGCGAGTTCTACGATGTCTGGGCCAAACTCGGTCCCATGCGCTTCATCGAGGAACGCGCTGTTCCCTTTCTCCACGTGATCGGTGAAATGTGGGAGCAAGGCGAACTGTGCGTCATGGACGAGCACTTCGCCTCCGAACGCCTCAACGACTTCCTCACCAACCAGTGGCGCCGCCTCAACGAACGCATTCCCGGCCGGCCCATCCTCTTGGCCAGCCTGCCCGGCGATCTGCACCGCCTCGGCCTTACCATGTGCGCCCTGATGGTCGTCCTGGCCGAGCGCCGTGTCGTGTATATCGGACCCCTCACGCCGCCCCGCGAACTGCTACGCGCCGCCGAACGCGCCGAGCCGGTCGCCGTCTGCATCAGCATCTCCTCTACGCAGGACGCCAAGAAAAGCCAGGAGCAAGTGATGCTGGTCCGTGAGAAGCTCGATCCCCGCACGCCCCTCATCGTCGGCGGCAACGGAGCCCCCGGCGACCTGCCGAAGGTCGAAAAGCTCGACACCCTCCTCGCCTTCTACGAACGCGTCCGCACCCTGCCGGCGTAGCCCCGGCCTTCGATCCGCCGCATCCCGCGACTTACCGCCCCACCTACAACCACTCCAGCCGCCGGTCGGTGATTTCCAGGTCGAATCGCTCCTCGAACTCACGGCTCACGGCGCGCTCAATTTCTTCGAGACGATCCCTCAGCAGTCCCACCGCCGCCGTGGCCAGCGTGGCGCGCTGCCATTTGTCGAGATAATCCACCTCGGCCAGCGACACATTGTACGACGACCGGATGCGGTGTTCGATACTCTTGATGACCGAGCGCTTGTCTTTGAGCGACTGCGCGGCGGGAATGAAGAGGTCGTATTCGACCAGTAAAACGTGCATAAGCGATATCCCTTCTCGCGGGACAAACGAAGACCGCCTGGAGCACCTCGCGCGGGGCGAGGACTCTCGGCGGTCGAATTCGGTCAGGAGTTATTGGTTCTCAGGGGTTCTTGGACGCCTTAGTCCACGTTCACGTAATCGTCTGGATCTTCGATTTCTTCCGGCTTCTCGGTGGTTTCCACCTCGACGTTGCGGTAGCGGGGCAGGCCCGTACCGGCCGGGATCAGCAGACCCATGATGACGTTTTCCTTCAGGCCGCGCAGGTAGTCCTTGCGGCCACGGATCGCGGCATCGGTCAGAACGCGGGTCGTTTCCTGGAACGAAGCCGCCGAAATGAACGACTCGGTTTCCAGAGAGGCCTTCGTCAGACCCAGCAGCTTCGGCTTGCCGACCGCCGCCTGGCCGCCGTTGGTCACCACGCGCTCATTCTCTTCCTGGAAGAACCAGCGGTCCACCTGCTGGCCGTAGAGGAAGCGGGTGTTGCCCGGGTCCTCGATGACGACCTTCTTGAGCATCTGCCGCACGATGCACTCGATGTGCTTGTCGTTCAGCTTCACGCCCTGCAAGCGGTACACTTCCTGGATTTCCTGGAGCAGGAATTCCATGACGGCCTTTTCGCCCTTCACGCGCAGAATGTCGTGGGGAGAGAGAGAGCCGTCGGTCAGCACGTCGCCGACCTGAACACGGTCGCCGTCGCGAACGAGGAAGTTGCGGTTCAGCGGAATCGAGTAGGTGTGCTCGTCGTTGTTTTCCGCCACGATGGCGCACTTACGCTGGCCCTTGGCCACGCCGCGCAACTCGAAGATGCCGTCGATATCCGCGATGAAGGCGCATTCCTTCGGCTTGCGGGCTTCGAACAGTTCATCGACGCGGGGCAGACCGCCGGTAATGTCGCGGCTCTTGCTGCGCGTGCGCGGGATACGAGCCAGCGTCTGGCCCGCCTTCACGTTCGCGCCTTCCATGGCTTCACGGTTAATGATCGTGCCGGCGGACAACGCGTAGTTCGCGAGAATGATCGGCACGCCGTCCTCGTTCACCGCGATGTCGCCGCCGTCGTCCTTGAAGATCACCAGACGCGGGTGCCGCTCTTCGCGGTGCTCGGTGATGATGTTCTGGCGGTTTTCCGTGTCCGGGTCGAAGTCCTGGCGCATGGTCACGCCTTCCACGATATCCTCGTAACCCAGGATACCGTTGTGCTCGGCGAGAACCGGCGAGGAGTTCGGGTCCCACTCCACGATCCGTTCCTCCGGCTTCACGCTGCCCTTGTCTTTCTTGAGCAGCTTGGCGCCGTAGGGGATGTTCGACAGCGTCTGCACTTCGTTGCCCTGCTTGTCGAACACCTTGATCATGCCGGTGCGGTTCGTGACGAACCGGGTGCCATCTTCCGCTTCCATGAACTTCATGGTCCGGTACTCGATGTGGCCTGTCGTGTCGGACTGGTAGTAGCCCTCCGGACCGGCGCCCATGGTCACACCGCCGGTGTGGAAGGTACGCAGCGTCAACTGGGTGCCAGGTTCACCGATGGACTGGGCTGCGACGACGCCGACGGCTTCGCCGAAGGGAATCATGCGGCCCGTGGCCATGTCGCGGCCGTAGCAGCTGCGGCAGATGCCACGGCGCGTTTCGCAGGTCAGCACCGAGCGAATCATCAGCTCGCCGATACCCGCTTCCTGGATATTGGTAGCGATTTCTTCCGTGATCAGTTCGTTGCGGCGAACCAGAATCTTGCCCGTGTTCGGGTCCTTCACATCGGTCACCGGAGTACGTCCGACGATGCGCTCGGTCAGGGGCTCGATGATTTTCTCGCCCTTGACGTCCACGTCCACGATCGGGCGCGCCAGGATGCCGTTGCGAGTCCCGCAGTCGGCTTCCGTGATGATCAGATCCTGCGCCGCATCCACCAGACGGCGGGTCAGGTAACCCGCGTCCGAGGTCTTCAGAGCCGTATCCGCCAAGCCCTTACGGGCGCCGTGGGTCGAGATGAAGTACTCGAGAACGGTCAGGCCTTCGCGGAAGCTGGCCAGAATCGGCGACTCGATGATTTCGCCGATGGAGCCGGAGAGTTTCTTGGTCGGGCGCTGCATCAGGCCGCGCATACCGGCCAACTGACGGATCTGATCCTTGTTACCACGAGCGCCGGAGTGCGACATCGCGAAGATCGGATTGAAGCCCTCCTGATCGTTCGCCAGCGTCTCCATCAGGTCCTTCGTCACGTCTTCCGTCACTTCGGTCCAGTTGGAAATCACGCGCTGGTAACGCTCGATGTCGGTCAGGTTGCCCTCGGCGTAGTCCTTGTTGATGCGCTCGAGGATGCCCTGGCCGCGCACCAGGAAGGTCGACTTCGTCTCGGGGATCTTCATGTCCTTGATGCAGATCGAAAGACCGCCCAGGTTCGCGTGCTTGAAGCCCAGGTTCTTGATGGCGTCGAGAACGGCGGCGGTGCGCTTGTTGCCGACGCGCTCGTGCGCCAGCATCGCCACTTTGCCCAGGTTCTTCTTGGTCATCACCTCGTTGGCGTTGGCCAGGAAGTCGATCTCCGCCGGCAGGTGCTCGGCGAAAAGCAGACGGCCCACCGAAGTGTAGGCGAAGCGGGTTTCCTTCGCCGGGCCGTAGTTCTTGAACCGCACATGGATTTCCGCGTGCAGCGTCACCTGGCGGTGTTCGTAGGCCTGGATGGCTTCCTGCGGCGAAGAATACATGCCGGTGCGATAGATCAGCTCGGTCTTGTCGTCGAACTTCGGATCCTCGTCGCGGGCGCGGTCGAGAGCCTTGCGGTTATAGGGCTTGATTTCCGCCTTCTTCTTGCTCTTCTCGCGGCGGTACTCGCGGTACTCACCCTTCTCGTTGTTGTGCTTCAGCTTGGTCAGGTAGAAGCAGCCGAGAACGATGTCCTGGCTCGGGGTGGCGATCGGCTTGCCGCTCGCCGGGGCCAGGATGTTGTTCTCCGCCAGCATGAGCATCTTGCTCTCCAGCCGCGCTTCCACACCCAGCGGCACGTGCACGGCCATCTGGTCGCCGTCGAAGTCGGCGTTGAAGGCCGCGCAGGCCAGCGGATGCAGACGAATCGCCTTGCCTTCCACGAGCCGCGGCATGAACGCCTGCACACCGAGACGGTGCAGCGTGGGCGCCCGGTTCAGCAGCACCGGGTGATCCTTGATGATGTCGTCGAGGATGTCGTAGACGACCGGATCCTCGCGCTCCATCATCTTCTTCGCGCTCTTGATCGTGGTGCAGTAGCCCCGCTTCTCCAGCTCGCGGATGATGAACGGATCGAACAGTTCGAGCGCCATCCGCTTCGGCAGACCGCACTCGCTGAACTTGAGCTCCGGCCCGACGACGATGACGGAGCGGCCGGAGTAATCGACGCGCTTGCCGAGCAAGTTCTGGCGGAAGCGCCCCTGCTTGCCCTTGAGCATGTCGGACAAGGACTTCAGCGGGCGATTGTTGTGGCCCTTGGTGGGGCGCGTGCGGCGGCTGTTGTCGAACAACGCGTCCACCGCTTCCTGCAGCATGCGCTTCTCGTTGCGCAGGATCACGTCCGGCGCGCGCAGCTCGATCAGGCGCTTGAGGCGATTATTGCGGTTGATGACGCGGCGGTACAGATCGTTCAGGTCGGACGTCGCGAAACGGCCGCCGTCCAGGTGAACCAGGGGACGCAGATCCGGCGGAATCACCGGCAGCGTCTCCATAATCATCCACTCCGGCTTGTTCGGCGAACCGCGGAACGCCTCGATCACCTTCAGGCGCTTGATGATCTTGTTACGCTTCTGGGCGCTCGTCGCTTCGCGCATCTCAACCTGAAGCAGGTTGGCGATGTCCTCGATATCGAGCCGCTTGAGGAACTCGAGGACCGCTTCGGCGCCGATCATGATCTTGACCTTGTCGCCGAACTGCTCCTCGTACTTCTGCTTCTGCTCTTCGGTGATGACTTCCTTGGCTTTCAGGCCCGTTTCCTCGTCGGCGTCGACGATGACGTACTCCTGGAAGTAGATGACCTTCTGCAGGTCGCGGACGCTGATATCGAGCAGGTTGGAGATCTTGCTCGATGTGCCCTTGTAGAACCAGATGTGCACCACGGGGGCGGCGAGCTGGATGTAGCCCATGCGCACGCGGCGCACCTTGGACTCGGTCACTTCCACGCCGCAGCGGTCGCAGATGATGCCTTTGTACTTGATGCGCTTGTACTTGCCGCAGGCGCACTCCCAGTCCTTCGTCGGACCGAAGATGCGCTCGCAGAACAGGCCGTCTTTTTCCGGTTTGAAGGTACGATAGTTGATCGTTTCCGGCTTCTTGACCTCGCCGAAAGAACGCTGTTCCTGCTCGTCGATGGTGCGCTCGGTCTGCCGGCGGTGACGGCGCGCCCACTCGAGAATCTGCTCAGGAGACGCCAGGGAGATGCGGGCAACGGCGGAAACGTCGTTGAGGTTCACATCCTCCATGGCGCCTTCCATGCCCACGGAAATCGTGCGGTAGGTCGTATCGGTCTTTGTGGGGGCGCTGGCGGCGCCATTCCCATTCGTGGTTTCCAGCATTGGCTTGGGACCCCTTGATCAGGTGAGGCGATTCGGGTTGGCCGGCGGGGAAACTCTCTTCCCCGCCAGCCGATGGCTCGGAGCGGACCGGCGGAACCGAGGGTTAGTCGTCGCTGTCCGCTTCGTCCTTGTCGGAAGACGCCGCGGGCACGAAATCGTCGAGCCCCAGGTCGTCCTCGTCGAGGAAGGAGTCATCCTCCACGCCCTCGTACACTTCAATTTGTTCGTCTTCGGCGCCGGTGTCTTCCTCGACTAGAAGTTCGAGGTTCAGACCCAAAGCCTGCAGTTCCTTGACCAGCACGTTGAAAGACTCCGGAATGCCCGGCGTCACCGACGTGCGGCCCTTCACGATGGCCTCGTAGATCTTCGTACGGCCGTTCACGTCGTCGGACTTCACCGTCAGAAGCTCCTGAAGAGTGTAGGCGGCGCCGTAAGCCTGCAGCGCCCACACTTCCATTTCTCCGAAGCGCTGACCGCCGAACTGGGCCTAGCCGCCCAGGGGCTGTTGCGTCACCAACGAGTAAGGCCCGATAGAGCGCGCGTGCATCTTGTCGTCCACCAGGTGGGCGAGCTTGAGCAGGTACATCTGGCCAACGGTCACTTCCCGGTCGAAGGCTTCGCCGGTCTTGCCGTCGAGCAGCTTCGCCTGACCCGATGTGGGCAGGCCCGCCTTCTCCAGCAGATCCCAGATTTCATCTTCCTTCGTGCCATCGAACACCGGTGTCGCGAAGCGGAAGCCCTTCTCGTTCGCCTTGGCGTACTCGATAACTTCATCGTCGCTCATCGCGTCGATCTTCGCCTTGTTGTCGTAGAACAGGCTGTCGTCGTGCGATTGTTCCACGATGGGCTTCGACGGGGTGAACATCTCTTGCAGCTTGAGACGTGCCGCGGCGGCACCCGACTTGCGGCAGACTTCCGCCACCAGTTGTCCCAGGCCACCAGCGGCCCAGCCCAGGTGTGTTTCGAGAATCTGGCCCACGTTCATGCGCGACGGAACGCCCAGCGGGTTCAGTACCACGTCCACCGGAGTGCCGTCCTCAAGGAACGGCATGTCTTCGATGGGCATGATCTTGGCCACCACGCCCTTGTTCCCGTGCCGGCCGGCCATCTTGTCGCCGACGCTGATCTTGCGCTTGTTGGCCACATAGACCTTCACCAGCTTGATCACGCCCGGGGGCAGCTCGTCGCCGGTCTTGATGCGGTCGACGCTGTTCTTGGCGCGGTCTTCGATCTCCGTCTCGCGGGTGCGCACTTCCTGGTACAGCTTCTTGATTTCCGTACCGACCTTGCCGTCCACCGGCAGCATACCGGTTTGCAGGCTGTGGCGAATATAGGTGATGGCCGAGGGGCTCGGCTCTTCGCCCGGCTTCATTTCCACGCGCCCCGTCTCGAAGTTGACGATTTCCTTGTCGAGGTTCTTGAGAATCTTGACCAGGCGCTCGTCGAACTCGGCGTAGAGTTCCTGCAACCCTTCCTGCTTCTCCGCATCCACCTGGGCGATGCGCGAGCGATCCTCGCGATCGCCGCGGCCGCCGCGTTCCTTGCGGCTGAAGGTCTTGATGTCGATCACGATGCCCTGGGTCCCCGGGGGAACCTTCAGGCTCGCGTCACGCACGTCGCCGGCTTTCTCGCCGAAAATCGCGCGGAGGAGCTTCTCTTCCGAGGACAGCTCGGTTTCGCCCTTCGGCGTCACCTTGCCCACCAGAATGTCGCCCGGGTTGACCTTCGCGCCGATGTAAACGCAGCCGTCGTCATCGAGCTTCGCCAGCGCGTCTTCGCTGACGTTCGGAATGTCACGGGTGATTTCTTCCTTGCCCAGCTTCGTGTCGCGCGCATCCACCTCGAACTCCTCGATGTGGATCGACGTGAACACGTCGTCCATCACCAGGCGCTCGGACAGCAGAATGGCGTCCTCGAAGTTGTAGCCGCCAGCGCACTGGAAGGCCACGAGCACGTTCTGGCCCAGAGCCAGCTCGCCGTTCTTCGTTGCCGGACCGTCGGCGATCACCTGGCCCTCGGCCACGCGCTGGTTCTCGCGGATGATCGGACGCTGGTTGATGCAGGTGTTCTGGTTCGAACGCTTGTACTTCTCCAGGTGATAGACATCGGTCTCGCCCGTATCGGTGCGGATGATGATGTCGTTGGCCGTCACGCGCTCGGCGATGCCGGCGCGGCGCGCCAGAAGACACACGCCCGAATCGCGGGCCACCTTGCCCTCAACGCCCGTGCCGACCAGCGGCGCGTTCGTGAACAGCAAGGGCACCGCTTGGCGCTGCATGTTCGAACCCATCAGGGCGCGGTTGGCGTCGTCGTGCTCCAGGAACGGAATCAAGGCCGCCGACACGGACACGCACTGCTTGGGGGAAATGTCCATGTACTGGACTTCCTCCGGCTTGACGCGGGGGTAATCGCTCATCTGGCGGCAAAGCACCTGATCCAGGACGAACTTTCGGTTGTCGTCCAGAGGCGCGTTCGCCTGCGCGATGGTGAACTCGTCCTCGATGTCCGCGGTCAGGTACTCGATCTCCTTGTCGTAGACCTTTTCCTTCTTCACGTTCCGGTAAGGCGTTTCAATGAATCCGAAAGGATTGATCCGCGCGTAGGTCGAGAGCGAACTGATCAGACCGATGTTCGGGCCTTCCGGCGTTTCGATCGGGCAGATACGGCCGTAGTGGGTGTGGTGAACGTCGCGGACTTCGAAACCCGCGCGGTCGCGCGAGAGGCCGCCAGGGCCCAGCGCCGAGAGCCGGCGCTTGTGCGTCAGCTCCGCCAGCGGGTTCGTCTGGTCCATGAACTGGCTGAGCTGGCTGCGTCCGAAGAAGTCGCGCACCGCCGTCACGAGCGGCTTGTTGTTGATCAGATTCTGAGGCAGCATGTTTTCCAGATCGACGATCTGCATGCGCTCGCGAGCCGTCTTCTCGATTTCCGAGAGACCGACGCGGACCTGGTTCTGGAGCAATTCGCCCACGCAGCGCACGCGGCGGTTGCCCAAGTGGTCGATATCGTCCACATCGACTTCCTCGTTCGCCAGCTTCTCCAGGTGCTTCATCACGTGAAGCAGATCTTCCAGGCTCAGCAGACGTTGCGTCAGGTCGCCAGTGCTCGTGCCGACGTTATAGAAACGCTTGTTGACCTTGTAGCGGCCGACCTCGCCGAGGTCGTAGCGCCGTTCGTCGAAGAACATTTCGTCGAGCAGACGCCGGCCCGCCACCACGCTGACCGGATTGCCGGGGCGCATCTTGCGGAAGAACTCCAGGATGGCGTCGTCTTCCGAGCGGAACTTGTCCTTGCTGATCGTATTGAGAATCGGGCCGGGAGATTCGGGCGTCGCGATCTTCAACACCTTCAGGCGCTTGATGCCGCCAAAAGCCGCGCGGCGCAAAAGCGTCGTCGTCACCACGTCGAAGCACTCGGCGAAGATTTCGCCCGTGTCCTCGTCCACCACGTCGGCGGCCAGCACCCGGCCCACCAGGGGCTCGAGGCCCTCGGCGACGGAAAGCTGGACGGACTCGAAGCCGGCCTGGCGCAGCGCCTCGGTGGCCTTCTTGGTCACCTTCTGGCCCCGCTCGACGATGATCACGCCGGCGTCGTCCTCGATCGTCTCGGCGAATTCCTCGCCCAGGAAATCGTGAAGCTGCTCCACCGGGATCGGATCGCCGGAGAAATTGTCCAGACTCACGTATTCCGTGTCGAAGAACTCCTCGCCCAACGCCTCGTCGTCGTTCAAGCCGAACGCGCGCAGGAAAGTCGTCGCCAGGATCTTACGCTTGCGGTCGATCATGACGTACATGACGCCATAGATGTCGATTTCGAATTCCACCCAAGCACCCCGGTAAGGAATGATGCGGGCGTTGTAAGTCAGCTTGCCGTTGGGATGGGTCGAGGTCGAGAAGGAGACGCCGGGCGAGCGGTGCAACTGAGACACGATGACGCGCTCTGCGCCATTGACAATGAAGGTGCCCTGGGCGGTCATCAGGGGGATTTCCCCCATATAGACTTCCTGCTCCTTGATGTCGCGGATTTCCACTTCGCTGGTTTCTTCGTTCTGCTCGCGCACGATGAGCTGAAGTTTGAGCTTGAGCGGCGCGGCATAGTTCATCCCGCGATCGACCGATTCCTTGACCGAGTACTTCGGCGTGCCGAAGCTGTACTCGATGAAATCGAGGGTGGAGAAATCGTTGGGGGCCGCGATCGGGAAAACGGACCGGAAAACTTCCTGGAGTCCCTTGTTGTCCCGTTGATCCGGCGCGGATTCGAATTGAAGAAAGTCCGCGTAGGATTGCTTTTGCGTCTCCAGGAGATAGGGCATCTCCATAACATCCGGCAAGCGGGCGAAGGAGAGGCGCCCCGTCTCCGTTGGATTGGGTGCGGCATCTTGGAGGGCATTCGCCATCAGTAGAAGCTCCTGGCAGGGGCAGAGTGGCAAAACAGGCTTGTAGTCCGCCTGAACGCTATTTGGCCCGAACTCTGGCACATCCCAGGGATCGAGCGCCGATCAACACAGTTCGCCCGCTCACATCAGCCAGGACTCCCCGGCCATGCGGCAGGCACAGATATCGTTCACGTCATGAAATCTTCGATGTTTTTGCAGCGGGTCACGAAATGTCAGGGTTGAGGGTTGGACTACGAGCCGTCTCACAGTGAGCAAACACTAGCAACACACAGACCAGGCCCTGTCAACCGGCAATCCGGAAAAAAAGAGGAACGCGAAGTGTCATAGCTCCCGCTCACCCATGGATACGGGAAAACCCGCCGGAAAGCAAGCCTTTCGGCTCCCCTCATGGCGGGTTTTCCTTCCATCCTCGACAGCGGCCACATTGGGGCCGCCGCGATTACTTCAGCTCGACGACGGCGCCGACGGCTTCCAGTTGCTTCTTGGCCTTCTCCGCGTCGTCTTTCGACACGTCCTTCAGGAGTTCCGTCGGGGCGCCTTCCACGGCGTCCTTGGCTTCCTTCAGGCCCAGGCCCGTGATGCCACGGACTTCCTTGATGACCTTGATCTTCTCGCCGCCGGCGTCCTTGAGAACGACCGTGAATTCGGTCTTCTCTTCCGCCGCTTCGACGGGAGCCGCCGCGGCGGCGCCGCCACCACCACCACCGAAAGACATTTCCGGCAGGTTCAGTTCTTCCTTGAGAGCATTGGCCAGATCGGCCGCTTCCTTAAGCGTCAAGTTCTTGATCGCTTCGATGAGTTCAGCTTGAGACAACGCCATGACGTTCTTTCTCCTTGGTATCTACCACAGTCGAGTGTGTCGCGCGGCTGCACCGGACTCCGCACATGGGGCGGTCAGACCGTCGCGATTCGGGGGGTTGAGGATGCGCGCCCAGGGGAAACCCTGGCCTTCTTACGCCGCCTCGCTGCTGCCTTCGCCTTCCAGCTTCTTCTCGAGAGCCATGAAGGTTCCGACCATAGCCATCGGAGCCGAATAAAGCTGCATCTGCACGTGCATCGCGGGAGCCAGCAGTTGCTGGTAAATGCTGACCATGATCTCTTCGCGTCCGGGGAGCTTGGAGAGCATGTCCACATTGGCCGCGCCCACCAGCGGTTCACCCGCCAGCAGAGCACCCTTCGGTTCGATCTTGCCTTCGTTGTCTTTCAACCACGCAAGCAGGGTCTTCGCCGCGGCGGAGGGAGCTTCCTCCGTCGAGAACGCCACCATCGTGGGCCCGACGAGTTCCTTCTCCAGATCTCCGGCTTCGATGCCAGCCTGCTTCATGGCGATCTTGATGAGCGTGTTTTTCGCCACGCGCATCGAGACGCCCGCTTCGCGAAGCTTGGCGCGCAGCTCGTTGTTCTTCGCCACGCTCAAGCCCTTGTTGTTCACGAAGACGATACCGTCACCGTTCTTGAAAAGCTCGGTGAGCTGCTCGACTGCTTCGATCTTGGGCTGACGCCCGCGTCGTTTTGTAGGGATTTTGCCTTCTTTTGCCATTGTCCGTTTTCACCTCCTTTCGTTCGTCCGGGGCCTTTGTCCTCTGGTGCGAGGCAAACCCCGGCGAACGCCCGCCCACGCGGAAGGAAAATCCACGCGGTGCTTGAAAACGGACGCCGCCGGGCCTCGGCGGGATCGGGCGCGAATTGCATCGCGCCCTGGCTTCGGGCCTCCCGAATCGATCCAGGGAAGCCTCCTGCTGTCTTAGGCCCAACGGATGGCGTTGGTTGTGCGGCTGCTTATTTCACGAGGCCAGCCACCAGCCTCGAACCTGTTGCCGTGACCCGAATCAGGCCGCCGACTTCGCCGATTCCACGGCGGCCAGGCGAATGCCCGGGCTCATCGTGGTGCTCAGCGACACAGACTTCATGTAGGTCCCCTTGGCGGCGGAAGGCTTCGCCTTCGCCAGCGCCTCGAGGAAATGGCTCACGTTCTCCGCGATCATCTCGTCGGAGAAGGACATCTTCCCAACCGCCGCGTGGACGATACCGAAGCGGTCGAGGCGGTATTCCACCTGACCGGATTTGAGGGCGTTCACCGCATCCGCCACGTTCATCGTCACGGTGCCCACCTTCGGGTTCGGCATCATGCCGCGGGGGCCCAGGATCTTACCCAGGCGGCCCACGATACGCATCATGTCAGGCGTCGCGATACAGGCGTCGAACTCCAGGAACCCTTCCTGGATGCGCTTCATCAGGTCGTCGCTCCCGACCACATCGGCGCCGGCTTCTTCCGCTTCCTTGGCCTTTTCGCCCTGGGCGAACACAGCCACGCGCACCGTCTTGCCCGTTCCGTGAGGAAGGCTCGTCGTGCCGCGAACTTGCTGATCCGCATTGCGAGGATCGACACCCAGACGCACGTCCAGGTTGATCGTCTCGTCAAACTTGGCGTAGGCCACTTTGCGAAGCAGGGGAACCGCGTCCACCGCGCTGTAAAGCTTCGACTTGTCCACGAGCGCCGCGCGCTCTTTGTACTTCTTGCCACGTTTCGGCATGGGAAAACCTCCAGCGGTCCAAACGGCGCCGTCTGACCGGCTGCCTCCCGCGATATGAGTCGAGTGGTTGCTTAAGCGACGACGTCCAGGCCCATGCTGCGGGCCGTTCCTTCGATCATCCGCATTGCGGCGCCGATGTCGCTGGCGTTCAGGTCCTTCATCTTCATCTCGGCGATTTCCTGCACCTGAGCCTTGGTCACTTTGCCGACCTTGGTCTTGTGCGGCTCGCCCGAGCCCGATTTGACGTTAGCGGCCTTCTTGAGCAGCACCGCCGCAGGCGGCGTCTTCAGCTCGAAGGTGAACGAGCGGTCGCTATAGACCGTGATGATGGTCGGGATGACCATCCCCGTCTGATCCTTCGTGCGCGCGTTGTACTGCTTGCAGAAGTCCATGATGTTGAGGCCGTGCTGACCAAGCGCCGGGCCCACGGGAGGGGCCGGGTTGGCTTGACCGCCGACGCATTGCAGCTTGATGTAAGCTGTCACTTTTTTCTTTGCCATGAGCGATCGTCTCTAAGTGAACGTGATGTTTTGGCCACCGCAGGGCGGCCTTTGAAACCGGATTGGGGGGGGCGTCAGGTCGCCGCTTCCACCTGGTAAGCGTGGACTTCCAGGGGGGTGCTGCGGCCGAAGATCGACACGGCCAGCTTGAGCTTGGCCTTTTCATGATCGATTTCCTCGATGGTTCCCACGAAGTTGGCGAAGTTGCCCTCCGTGACCTTGACCTTGTCGCCGATGCTGTACTTGACCTCTTTGCGCGGCGCTTCCTTCTTCTCTTCGATGTGGCTCAGGATGTTGTCCACTTCCTCTTTCGTCAGCGGAGTGCGCGCTCCGCTGGCGCCCACGAAACGGGAAACGCCTTTGATTTCCTCGACCACCTTGAACAGCCGCTCGTCGTCGTTCATCTCGACGAACACATAGCCCGGCATAATGTTGCGGGTGTGCTCCTTGCGCTTGCCGTCCTTGATTTCCTGGACTTTTTCCTCCAGGACCGTCACACGACCCAACTCATTGCGCAGACCTTCGATGGAGGCGACGTGCTCGATGTCTTTCTTGACTTTTTTTTCAAACCCGGAATAGGTGTGAATTGCGTACCATTTCATCAGGACCGTCCGGCTCCTTTTCCCGCTTCGGCTCGATTGTTTGAGACCCCTCGGCTTACCCCAGGAGCAACAAGCCCTGGAGCATTTTCGTCAGGAGCTGATCCCATGCGGCCATCGCGATCGTCACCGCGATCGACGAGACGATCACCAGGATCGTGTACTCGCGGGTCTGTTCCTTCGTGGGCCAGGTCACCTTGGTCATTTCGGTGCGGACCTGGCTGATGAACAGCGATGTTTTCTCGAAAAATCCGGCGGATGCGGCCTGAGACTTCATGATGGTTCCATGTCAAAAGGACGCTCGGAGCCATTCCAGCCCCGAGCGTCACAGAGTTTGAATTTCAGTGGCAGGGGTAGAGGGACTCGAACCCCCAGCCTACGGTTTTGGAGACCGCCGCTCTACCAATTGAGCTATACCCCTGCATGGTTCGCCACGGCGTCGAGATCGGGTCCGCCACCGCGTTGAGCGCAGCTTTCTAGGTGCAAGGCCGGGGACTTGGCAAGCCTTAAATCGCTTCCTGTCGAGATTCCAGATCTTCATCCCCGTTCGCCACCGCGTCAGGGTAGACGGCCGAGCCGCCCACGCCCTGCAACGACGCCCGGATCTTGCCCAGTTCCGTGATCAGCACGCGCTTGCCGCCGCCCCGCAGGAAATTCAGCGCGGCCCGCACCTTCGGACCCATGCTTCCCGCTGGAAAGTGCCCCTGCGCCGCCATCGTCTCGAGTTGAGAAGCCGTCAGCACCGGATAGTGCTTCTGATTCGGCTCGTGGAAATCGGTGTAGATCCCATCGCAACCGGTGATTATGAGCAGCGTGTGGAAGCCCAGCTCGTTCGCCAGCAGCGCCGAGGCCAGATCCTTGTCGATCACGCCTTCCACGCCGGAGAATCCGCCGCCCGCCAGCGGAGCCACCGGAATACCGCCGCCGCCCGCGGCGATCACATTCATCCCCGCTTCGTAAAGGCGCTTGATCGCCTCGATTTCGAGGATCTGCCGCGGCAGCGGCGAAGGCACCACGCGTCGCCAGCCGCGGCCGCGGTCCTCGCGCACCTGCCAGCCCCGCTCCTTGGCTTTCGCTTTCGCATCCTCTTCGGTCATCCAGGGCCCCACATACTTCGTCGGGTTCTTGAACGCCTCGTCCTCGCGATCCACCAACACCCGCGTCACCACGGTGGCGACCTCAGAGGGCAGCCCCCGCCGCATCAGGCAATTCTGCAGGACCTGCTGAATCATGTAACCCATGCCGCCCTGCGTGTCGGACACGCAGACGTCGAGCGTCAGGGGATAGACCACGCCGCTGGCCAGTTCGCTCCGCAGGAGTACGTTGCCGACCTGCGGACCGTTGCCGTGGGTGAGGATAAATCTGTCGAGAACGCCATCCTCGACGAGAGAGGCGATCTCGTCCATCGTGCTGTGCGTGTGGGCGAACTGCTGCTGCAGGTTGCCCTCTTCTCCGGGGACGGTGATGGCGTTGCCACCCAGAGCGATCAGAACATCTCTTCGAACCATCGAAGACGTCCTTTCAGGCTTAGAGGTCAGGAAGAAACTACACTTCCAAGGTAGCGGTCTCCGACAAACGCACTCGCACTGCAACAGAGAATGTGTTCCAACAAAGGTTTTTTAGAGCGCTCGGGAAAATCGGCCCGAAAAAGTTTAGTTTTCGATCGGGACGCGGTACACCGTTCCCGCCGCCCCTTTCTGGTACGTGTAGCCGTCCCCGCTCGTGACGTAGGCCCAGCCGTCATGCACCATCACGTTCTCGCTCTTCATCTTCTGGTTGCCGGTAAGCGTGGCCATGTCGGCCCACGGTTCTTCGGCCCCTCCACGTGCATCGAAGGGACTGGCGGGATCGGGAACGAACCGGTAAAGCCGCGAAGGCTTGGCGGACACGACGTAGAGGCGTCCCTGCGGGTCGAAATCCATGTCGGTGATGTCGGCGGACTTGAACGTTTCCGGATCGAAGGGATCGAAATACGCCACGATTTCCGCTTCCATGGGCTGTACCGGCAGGCCGTCCTCGCGGAGCGGAACGCGATAGACCACCGACGACGTGCGTGTCGCGATGTACAGGTATCCATCGCGCTCGGCGAGGGCGCTGTGACCCTTGAGGACTTGCCATCCCTGGCCCTTCACGTAAACGCGCTCGCCCTGAAGGATCCATCCTTCCGGATAGCCGGCCTCCGGGTCGTCCATCAGAGGCGCCAGGTCGTACACCGCCAGTGCGCTGTTGTCCTTGGCCACGGCGTAGAGCCACCGACCCACCGGAAGGCAGTTGTCCGGTCCGTTCAGCAAGCCATGCGGCGGCGCGTTCTCGAAGACATCGTGGTGCGGATAGCGTTCGCCGGCGGCCTCGCGGTGACGCTCCACCTCGTGCCATTTGCCGGTTCGTGTGTCGTAGCGCAGAAGCCCGTCCGTGCGATTCTTGCTGAAAGCGATGGGGTCTTCCGCCGTGCGGTATTTGTCGATGCCGCTAAAGGCGCACAGGTAGAAGCTCTGGGTTGGTTCATGCCAGCGCAGGGTGCAATAGGGCCGGTCCGTGCGGGTGTCGGCTTCGGGAGGCGAGGCGGTGCGCTCCCACAGGTGAAAGGGCGGGGCTGTGGGAAGGGCGACGATTACGCCGTTCTTCTTGACCGCTTCGCCGAGGGGTCCGTTGGCCGGTTCGGTCAAGTTCGGGTCGACGCGCCAAAGGGTGCCCGCCTGGTCCTCCACAGCGGCGGAAACTCCCCCCGCGCCACGAACGCGGCCGCGGGAAAGCACATACAGGGCGTCGTCGACGATGGCCAGCCCCCGGGGAAAGGGCGCGATGGTGGTGACCCGCTCGACCTGATCGGCCGTGGGTCTGGCGGAAAGAGGGACCGCCGTTGGAATCGTCCAAAGGCAGACCGCGAGCAGAGTGAGGGGGAGGCAAAGCGTGATCTTCATGGGTGAATTTTTTCCGTCGAGCCAACTTTCGCGCAACCGTTTTCGGACTCGGTGCCTCCGCCGTTGACGCATCGCTTCCCCGGCCCCACCCTTCATGCCACCATTCTGCTAGAGTCCGCCCAACCGCGAGGCACCACTGATGTTGCGTATTTT
The DNA here is from genome assembly GCA_040219255.1 of Sumerlaeia bacterium. Classification (GTDB taxonomy): domain Bacteria; phylum Sumerlaeota; class Sumerlaeia; order SLMS01; family JAHLLQ01; genus JAVJSW01. The sequence goes on along the minus strand of JAVJSW010000046.1, from coordinate 191,363 downwards.
CTTTATCGCCATGGCGAGCCTTCTCATCGTTCAAACCACCACGGCCCAATCCTTCTTCCCGATCGACGCCCCTGACGACGCCCTCGTGCAGGTTACGGAGAACCGCCGCAACGCCGGGCAACTGACCACCATCGCCTTGGCGGACCTCGACGACGACGGCATCCAGGACCTCATCATGGGCGCGCCCCGCTCCTCCGCCTTCGTCGACGTCAACGACAACCCGACCACCGTGACGGACTCTGGTATGGTGTACGTGCTCTTCGGAGACAACATCGGCTCCGGAACGGAAATTTACCAGGACCTGACGGCCCAGCCCAGCCTCGAACCGAACGCTCTCCGCAGTTCCCTCGTGAGCGGGATGAACGGGATGCAGATTTCCCCCAACGCTCCCGGCGAATTTTTCGGCGCCGCTCTGGCCACCGGCGATTTCGACGGCGATGGTCGCCAAGACCTCGCCGTCTCCGCCACCGCGCCCGTCGGCGGCATGAACGGCGCCGTGGTTCTGCTGCTCGACACGGCGACCCTTTTCGCCGGCTCCGCCACGCCTCACTTCCTCGATCTCGAAAACGACACGCCCACCACCGGCTCCGCTGTGCGCATCGAAGGCCGGGAAGCCGGCGCGCGCTTTGGCTCCTCCCTCTTGATGAAGGACCTCGACAACGACGGTCTCGACGACCTGATCATCGGCACCCCCCGCGCCTCCGAGTACCGTGTCGACGCCGATATCCTGCCCGACGATGTCACCGGCACCGTGGACATCGTCTGGGGCACGACGGAGACCCTGACCGTCTGGGGGTTCGACGAGGACGAAGCGGTTTCCATCGACGACCTCTCGCCCAACGACGGCGTCACCTCGCCCGCCATCCAGACCATTCCCCAAGCCCACACGCTCTACACCCTGCCCGAAGGCAGCCTGCCCCACGAGCGCTTTGGCACCGCCCTGGCCGCCGCCGACATCGACGAAATCAGCCCCCCCACGACCAACACGATCACCTTGGCGGTGGGGGCGCCGAACGCCCTGGCGAACGGCGCCGGTCAGGTGCGCCTGATCCGCCTGTTCCAGCGCCCCTTCACGGAAGGCACGAACGTCACGGCGCTCGCCTCCCCCGCCGTCACCCACATTTTCCGCGGCACGGAAGACGACGGCGCCCTCGGAACCGCTCTGGCCTGGGGCGATTTCCAGGACGACGGTCTGCTCGACCTGGTGGCTTCCGCGCCCTTCGCCACCGCCCGAGGCAACGACAATGGCGGGTTCGTTTACATCGCTCCCGACATCGCGGCCATCGCGCCGACCGATGTGGTGATCGATGCCGCCCGCGACCTCGCCATCGCCGGCGCCGAGGACCTGGCTTTTCTCGGCATGTCCCTCGCCATCGGAGAGTACGACCCCAGCCCCGGCGACGATTTGATCGTGGGCAGTCCAGGGCGCGCCTGGGAAGACCCCTTCTCGACCGTCACCCTGGTCAACAACGGCGCCGTCTATGTCTTCTCGGACGCGAACCTGACCGCCGCTTTCGGCTCCGCCGACCCCGAGTGGTTCGCCGATCCAGGCTTCGATCTCGCCCGCCGCCCGGCCCTTTCCAGCACCCTCCTCAGCGGCACGCCAAACAATTTCCGCTTCGGCACCCGGGTCGCCGCCGGACAGTTCGACAATCTGGCCGGTGTGGATGTGTTCGGCGCCAGCGACGGTCTCCTCGCCATTGCCATCGACTGCATCGGTAACACGACGGACGGGGGCTACCTGACCTGCAACACCGAGCGGGAGGGGCTCCGCATTCTGGGCGTGCGATCCGGCTCCCTGCCGTTCAACTCCGGAGGCACCTTCCCTGGCATCGTTCCGGCGGCGGCTTCCGCGGTTTGGCTGGAAGTGGAATAGACCTCATCCGGTTTATGATCAGCAAGGGCCTTGACGGGTCGGGACGCTCCACAGTATATCATGGATAGCGTTGGCAATCGCCAGCACCACCAACAACGGAAAAGGTTCTATGCTAAAAGCAAAAGACTTGCGAGGCTGCTACCCCGCTCTCATCACACCCATGATGGAAGAGGAGGGGCAGATCGTTGTCGATATCGACAAATTCCACCAAGTCATCGCCCAGGTCGTCGACGCGGGGGTCAGTGGAGTTCTGATCGCCGGCACCACCGGCCAGAGCGCCACCCTCACCCATGAAGAGCACGTCAAGGTCGTCGTCGAAGGGGCGATTTACGCCCGCGGCTACGCCGCTGGCCAGGGCCGCGAGATCCAGATCATCGCCAGCGCCGGCAGCAACTCGACCCACGAAGCGCTCGACCTCAGCCGCCGCATCCTCCTCGAAGGCAAGGTGGATGCCCTCCTGCACGTCACCGGGTATTACAACAACCCGCCGCAGGAAGGCCTCTTGGCGCATTACAAGAAAGTCGCCGATGTGGCCGCCGAGTTCGAATCCTCGGTGATCCTCTACAATGTGCCCAGCCGCACCAACAGCAACATCGAAGCGGCCACCGCCATCGAACTGGCAAAGCACCCCGCCATCATTGGCGTGAAAGAAGCCAGCGGCAACATCGAGCAGATCAAGCAGATCCTCGACGGCACCGACCGCGAGCAGTTCGCTGTCGTCAGCGGTGAGGATCACATGGTCGCCGACATCATCGCCATGGGCGGCCAGGGCGTCATCAGCGCCACCGCCAACGTATGGCCTGGCGAATTCCAAACGCTTTGCAACCTGGCGCTGGCCGGTGAAATGGACAAGGCACGCGAACTTCAGGAAGCCCTGATGCCTTGCGTCCAGGCCACCTTCTCCGTCAAAAACCCCATTCCACTGCACCACATCCTGGACAGCAAAATCCGCCTTCCCCTGGTCACGATGGATCAGTTGGAAGACGAGAAGCGCCGCATGGCGCTCGAAAAGATCGACAAGGCTCTGGCCATCAAGAGCTTCCCGCACGTCGGCGATGTCGCCGGACCCCGCACGCTCGCTTGAAGGCCAGTCCCCGCTTAGGCTTTCTTCTCGCCGAACAAGAACCAGAGAAGCGGCCCTAAGCACGGCAAGACGAACGATCCCACGCCCCAGAGGACCTTATACAAGAGGCTTCTGGGGCATGTGATAATCTGGTACATGACCACGGCCCAGATGATGAAGTGGATGAAGGCGATGATGCCACCGCCGAGGAAGTCGATTCCGAAAACCATCTGTTTTTTCTCTCCTGAGTAGATTTACTCGCCCACTCTACCGGTGCAGCGCGGGCTTATTCAATCCCTGCCCTAGAAAAAAACGATCCGGTTTCGCACCGCGCCCCGCGCTTTTCCCAGAAGGAACGCCGAGGCGTCGAGCGCTTCCAGCCCGGGCGCCAACCGCTCGTATCGGGACCGGTCACTCCGCAGCCAGGCCAACGGCGCCCTGACCACGCCGCGCACGAGCCGGCGGTACGGAGTTGGATCGTAGAACCAGCCGAAGCCGAAGCGCCTGCGATGGCGCGCGAATACCTCGGCGGTGCCCCAACCGTACCAGTAGACCTGGTTAAGCATCGCCCGCAGCGTCGCCCGGTGGTGGTGCACCACCTCGATTTCCGGTAAGTAGTGGCACGCCCAGCCCGCGTCTTCCAGGCGCCAGCAGAGATCCGCGTCCTCGCCCGTGGCGCGGCCGAAGCTCAGATCGAACCCATCGACCGCTTCCAGCGCCTCGCGCCGCAGAACAATCCCGGCGGTCACCAGGAACGGGTGCGAGATCGCGTGCTTCTGAGCGAAAAAATCGGTGTCGAGAAAACCGGAGCGGATGATGTGCTCTTCGGCGAGGGTGCGGCCCTCGCCCGGGACGAGCCGCACGCCCACGGCGCCCGTCTTCTCCCCCGCCAGCAAGGCCTCCGCGGCGCGGTCGAGCCAGCCTTCCGGCGGTTCGCAGTCGCAATCGAGGAAGGCCACGAGCGGGGTCTGCGCCGAACGCCACCCTAAATCTCGCGCCCGAGCCACACCCGGCTCCGGGCACTCCACCACCCTGGCGCCCAGAGACCGCGCCAAGTCGCCACTGCCGTCGGTGGAGCCATTGTCCACCACGAGAACGTCCAGCCGCTCCGCCGGCCACGTCTGGAGCCTGAGGGCTTGAAGGGCCTTCTCCAGCGTACGCCGCCCGTTGCGAACGGGAATGACGACGGTGATGGCGGGCGGTTGATCCAAGGCGGGTAGCTCTCTCGCAGCGGGTACTGACCGGCTTCATCGACGACGAAGCCACCGGGCCGCAAGGGCTAGCGGGTGATGGGCCGAGCGCTCCAAAGGCGAACCGCCCCGCGAAGCCGGCGTCAGTTCGTATCCGGTTGTGCCGCTTCCTCCAGCGCCTCCGACTTTGGCAGGTTCGGAAGCAGGAGGCGGTCGATGGCGTGGAGAACGCCGTTTTCGGCTTTCACATCGCTCCTCACGACGAGCGCGTTGCCGATCATGAGGCCAGCTTCCGAGGTGCCGATGGCCAATTGCTGGCCTTGCAGGGTTTGCACATTCTCCAGCTTGGCCAAGTCTTGGAGGGCGTAACGATCGGGGGCCACATGGAAGAGGACGGTTTGCTGGAGCGCCGCGGAGTTCGACAGGAGGTCCACCAGTTCGCCCTCGTCCAGGTGCTGAAACGCCTCGTTGATCGGCGCGAAAACCGTGAAGGGGCCCTTCGAGGCGAGGGCTTCCTCGATGCCCGAAGCCCGCAGAATCCGGTTGAAGGTCGAGTAGTCTTTCCGGTTGGCCAGGATTTCCGAAAGCTTGGGCGTCGGTTCGGGCGTCGCCACGGCGGGTTCCTGGCTCTCCAGGGCCTTCTGCACCACTGGGTTTTCCATCGTTTCCGTGGCCGTCGTGCGGCCGGTGTCCGCCTCGCCGTCCTCCGTCAGCCGATTGAGCGAGGAAGGGGGCATCAGCACCGCGTCCAGAACGTAGATCACGCCGTCGTCGGCTTCGATGCGTTCCTGGGCCACTTCGCCATTCACGACGACGTGCATGCCAATGGCCAGTTGCGAGCCCTGGATCGTGTCCAGCCCGACGGAATTGGTGGGGATCGGCTCCTCGGCCACGATGTGATACTTCAGGATGCTGTCGAGCATCTCGTTATCGTCCTGCAGACGGCGCTCAAGGTCGTCGGTCAACTCCTCGAAAGCCTGATTGCTCGGGGCGAAGACCGTGTAGGACTTGTCCGGCGTCATCAGGGACAGGACGCCACGGTCTCTCAGCATCCCGGAGAAGCGCTCCAGGCTGGGGTTCGTCGTCAGCAGCGAATAAACCGTGCGGGTCGAGGGCGCGTCATCCGTTTCCAACCGCGCCGTTTCCGTGGTTTGGGCACCGCCGGCGGCGGGGAAGGCCGCCAGGCCGGTCAGGAGGATGGTCGCCGCGAGGGCCCTATTTGTCATAACGTCACTCTTTCCAATCGAATCGCGGGAATCGCTGGGGTCCTTGGAAGAAAAATCCGAGCCAACTCGGCGAATCAAGGCACATCTCTCGCATCGCATCTTCCCTCAGTCCCAGATCATTTCCCAAGGAGCCATCCCCGATGACCGCCCGCCTTCGATTCTTCCTGCGCCAGCGCGCCGCTCGCGCCCTGGCCGTTTTGCTGCTCGCCGCCACCCTCCCCGCCCTGTCCGGCTGCTATGGCAATTTCCCGCTCACCAAAGCCGTTTACAATTTCAACGGCGAAGTTTCCGACAACAAGATTGTCCAGAGCCTGATTTTCTGGGTCTTCATCTTTCTGCCGGTGTATGGATTCGCCCAACTCGGCGACGCCATCATCTTCAACCTGATCGAGTTCTGGACCGGCGAAAGCCTCACTATCAGCTCCGTCGAAAGCGACGACGGCACCCGCATCACCCTGATCCCCGCGGAGAATGGCGAGTCCGCGCTGCTGACGTTCGCCCGCCCCGATGGCACCAGCGACTCAGCCACGCTGGTCAGGATCGATGACTCGCGTATGGAAATGCGCGATGCGCGGGGCGCACTACTGGGTGAACTGCGTCTTTCCGAGTCGGGTGAACTGACCCTGCACGCCGCCGATGGCGAGAACCTCGGCACCCGGGATGTGGCGCATCTGATGCCGGCGGCGCGCTAACTCTCCAGCGATTCCGCCGCCTCCCCGGAGGCCGTTTCGCGCAGCCGCGCCTCGATCGTCTCCCTCGCCTCGGCGAAGGCGACCGCGTCCTCCAGGGCCATGTCGGCGACCTCGTAGATTTCGCGCGTGGGCGAATGGTAGAACTGCAAGAGCCCGTCGCGTGTGACCTTCTGATACGTCAGGACCCGATAGCGCATCAGCAGATGGGCCAGCAGAAACACCTGGGGCGCGAGGGCCGGGTCGCTTTCCGAGTGGAGGGCGGCGAACAGGGACCAGAGGGCGGCGTTGCGCTCCTCGCGGGCGAGTTTGCGGCCCTCGGCGGTGTGGGCCTTTTCGATACGCCGGGTCAGCCAGAAGCCGAAATAATCCTGCTCGGCCTTTTTCTCCCAGCACTCGGGACAGAAGTCCATGCGCAGGGCTTCCTCCTTCTCGGAAAAGCGCAAGACGGAGGGATGGCGGCCCAGGTCCTCGAGGGTCTTGCCGCAAAGGAGGCACTCGCGCTCGGCGCGGCGAAAGGACAAATAGGACTCAGGCATTGGCGATGGTTTGGGAAAGGTCCCCGCAGGCAAGGGCTCCGGAGTGGCCTTGACGCGCGAAACGCAACCCCTACGGTTGCGGGCGTCGCGCGGCCCTCCGTGACGCCGCGAGTCTCGACGAAATCCGCCATAACGCAAGAGAGAGGTGTACCGCACCGATGCCACCGATAGAACCCGCCAAAGTCCGCAACGGCACCAAGCTCGTCATGGACGGCTCGATTTACGAGGTCGTTTACTTCGCCCACACCAAGCCGGGCAAAGGCCAGGCTTTCGTGACGATCAAGATGAAGAACCTCAAGGACGGCCGCGTGCTCGAGCGCAACTTCAAGATCGGCGAAATGCTCGAAATCGCCGACTTCGAAAAGCGCACCGCCCAGTTCCTTTACAGCGATCCGGACGGCTACCATTTCATGGACTTGACGACCTTCGAGCAGTTCGACCTCAACGAGGATTTCCTCGGCCAAAGCGTCAACTTCCTGGTTCCCGACATGGAAGTCATCGCCGCCTATTGGGAAGGCAAGCCGATCTCCATCGAACTGCCCGCGAAGGTGATTTTCGAAGTCGCCGACACCATCGACGCCGTGAAGGGCAACACCGCCAACGCCATCACCAAGGACGCCACGCTGAGCAACGGCTACGTGGTCCAGGTTCCCCCCTTCATCAAGATCGGCGACAAAGTGGTCGTGAACACCGAATCCGGCTCCTACGTCGAACGTGCCAACTGACGGGGCTCGCTCATGAGCCTGATCGCCGGTTACGATGCCTCCAGCACGCTCGCACCCCGCACCGGCGTCGGGCGCAGCGCTCTGGCCCTGCTGAGGGCCATGGTGCAACGGGAAGACGAGGGCCTGCAATGGCGGGTGCTGGCTACGTCGCTGACGCGGCGCCTCGGCCCTGAGCACGACTTCCTGAAGAACCGCCCCGCGGTTCGCGTCGAGCGCCGTCTGCGGCCGGGCCCGGGGCTCGTCGAGTCCTGGCGCAATGGCACCGGCCCCGCCGTGGAGGCGCTGCTTGGCGATGACGTCCAGCTCTTCCACGCTCCCGCCTCCTACGTTCCGCCCGCGGCGAAAGTCCGCCGCGTCGTTACGGTCCACGATCTGGCCTTCCTGAACGAGAAGACGCCGGATCGGGACAAACTTGGCGGCGCCTACTTCGCCGAGACGTTCGAGCGGGTCCTGCCGGAAGTCGACGCCATCCACACGCCCAGCGATTTCGTCCGCCGCGATGTCATCCGGCGCTATGGCGTCTCGCCCGATAAAGTCGTGGCCATTCCCTGGGGCGTGGATCGGGACCTGTTCCAGCCCTCTGGCGAGCAGTTCGCCATCATGGCCCGCAACCGGGCCGGCATCCACAGCAAACACTATATCCTGGGCGTCACCAGCCACGCCCCCCGCAAACGCACCGGCCTGCTGCTGGACGCCTACGACGAACTGCTGAAGCGCGACCGCCGGATGCCGCCGCTGGCGCTGCTGGGCTGCGCCAACAAGGCCCCGCGCGAGTTGAGGGACCGCCCCCACCTGCATCGAAAGGTCCTCCTGCTCCCCCACATGCCGGACAAAGAACTGGCCGGGCTCTATACCGGCGCGTCCTGTGTCTTGTTCACCAGCGAACACGAGGGCTTCGGCTTTCCCGTGCTCGAGGCCATGGCCTGCGGCGCGCCGGTGGTTTGCGGGCGCGAGACCGCTCTGCGCCAGGTGGCCGGAGACGCCGCCATCCATCCCGCCGCGGACTCGCCCGAGGCCTGGGCGGACGCGGCCCTGCCCCTCGTCTTCGATCCCGAGGCCCGCGTCGAGTGGCGCGAAAGAGGCCTGGAGCAGGCCACCCGCTTCGATTGGAACGAAACGGCAAAGCGGATGGTCAAACTCTACAACGACGTTGCGACCTGGGGAACGCCCATGTAAGGGTCCCCGCTCCCGCGAGTCGCGCGGCCGATCAAACTCCCCTCTGGACCGTCCATGATCCGAGTTTCCTGCCACCTGACCGATTGCGCGTATTGGAACGCCCCCGCCAATCCGGAAGCCAAAGGCACCCCGCCGATCGGTTCCCATCCGTGCGATTGCGCCCATCCGGAAAAGCCTGACCCACAGTACCGCGACGCCCGCCCCTGCCCGCTCTACAAGAAGAACTGGCGGGCCGCCTCGGCCGGCAACGCCGAAGACCTCGCCGCCCGTTTCGCCAATCGGGGAAAGAAGAAACCACGATGACGTTTCGAAACTTTTTGCTCCTGCTGCTCCTTGCCGCCACCGCCCTTCCGGCGGCAAGCACCCGCGCCGCCGAAGCCCAGCCCTTCGCCCTTCAGAACGACCGCCTGACCACCACGCCGTCGCGCATCGCCTTCGGGTCGGGCCTGCGCATCGATCCCAGCACCGGCGAGCTACCCATCTGGCAAGCCATCTTGGCCGCCGAACCGGACGTGTTCGTTTTCCTGGGCGACAATGTCTTCGCCGACACGATGAACCCGTCGGTAATGCGTGAAGCCTACGCCCGCCTCGCCGCGCAGGAGGGCTTCCAGAAGCTCCTCCAGCAAGCCACCGTTCTCGCCACCTGGAACGACCACGATTACGGCCAGAACGACGCCGGTAAAGAATATCGGATGCGCGAGGAATCGGCCGCCATCTTCCGCGAATTCTGGCCCATGCCCGCCGAGAACTATGGCCACCAGGACCACGCCGAGGACGAGGTGGAAGGCAAAACGCGCTTTCCCGAAGGCGGTGTCCACAGCAGCCATACCTTTGGCGATGTCGCGTTTATCCTGCTCGACACCCGCTACAACCGCGACCGCACGGGCCGGCCCGATGGGCGCAACAAAGCGATCCTCGGACCCAAGCAGTTCACCTGGCTGGAAAACGAGCTAAAATCCAACGACGCCAAAATCAAGTTCGTCGCCTCCTCCATCCAGTTCGTTTCCGACCTCCATCGCTTCGAGCGCTGGGGCAAACAGTACGAGTTCGCCCGCTTTCGCCTCATTGAATACATCGGCATGAACGGCATCGACGGCGTCATGTTCCTGAGCGGCGACCGCAACTTCGCCGAAATTTCGGCGCGCCAGTGGGGGCCGCTCTATCCCCTGATCGACGTCACCGCCAGCCCCATGGCCAACACGTCGGAGCATTGGCAGGCGCAGGACTGGAAAGAGCCCAACGAATCCCGCCTTTCGGAAGGCTTCTATCGGGGCAACAACTTCGGCCTGATCACCATCGGCTGGGACCAACCGGACCCGCCCATCACCATCCAGATTCGAGACGAGCGGGGCGAAGTCGTCTATGAATTCGAGACGAATCTCAGCGTCCTGCAATGGGACCCGCCGACCTGACGTTCGTCGTCCCACCGCCTTCGACCACAGAGATTTCAAAGAGCCTGCCAAACCTGAGTGAGCAAAGTCATCCATGAGTTTGCTAAGACCAATGAAATAAACACGTTGCTCCTTCGGCGTGGGTTTTTGGCATTTTTCAAAAACCCACAAAACACCCGCAATACTTCAGGCTTCCACCTCATCTTCCGTCCTTCTCCTGCAAGAACGGGTTTCCTTGTCAAGTCACCCGACCAAGGACTGGCGCTTACCCATAATTCACCTCAACTTCAAGAGCACGAAGCATCTCTGTGTCCTCTGTGCCTCTGTGGTGAATTCTTGAAGGATAAGGCGGCACTGCGGGCACCCCGCACGCCGCCTAATGCCGGAAATGCCGCATCCCCGTGAACACCATGGCGATGCCATGCTCGTTGCAGGCGGCGATCACTTCCTCATCACGGATCGAGCCCCCAGGCTGGATAATGGCGCGGATACCCTGTTTGGCGGCTTCGTCGATGTTGTCGCGGAAGGGGAAGAACGCGTCGCTGCCCATGAAAGCACCCTCGAGCGACCGCCGGGCCGTCTGCGCACCGAAGCGCGCGGCGTTCACCCGGCTCGTCTGGCCGCCGCCGATGCCGATGGTCGAGTCGTGATCGGTGTACACGATGGCGTTGCTCTTCACCCACTTGACGCAGCGCCAGGCGAACAGCAGCCCCTTCAGGTCTTCCTCGCTCGGTTTCGTTTCCGTCACCACCTTGAGTTCGCTCAGGTTCAGCGTGCCCATGTCTCGCTCCATGACGAGCGCCCCGCCCACAATCCCGCGAACGAGCCGCAGCGGGCCTTTGGCCGTGAAGGGTCCGGTTTCCATCAGGCGTAAGTTCTTTTTCTTCAGCGCCAGAAACTCCACCGCACCGGTTTTCCAGGCGGGGGCGATGACGACTTCCAGGAAGTGCTCGGCCATCTTCTCCGCCGTCGCCTCGTCCACCTCGCAGGAAAACGCCACGATGCCGCCGAACGCCGAATCGGGATCGGTGGCGAGGGCCTTTTCGTAGGCCTCCAGCGGCGTCGCGCCGATGGCCATGCCGCAGGGCGTCGAGTGCTTGACGATCACACAGGCCGCGGGCGCCAGGTCCGCCAGGTCCCGCACCGCTTCCAGGGCTCCTTCGGCATCGAGGAAGTTGTTGTAGCTCAGCTCTTTGCCGGAAAGCTGACGGGCGTTCGCCAGGCTCGTTTCGTTCACCGTTGGGTCGCTGTAGAACGCCGCGGCCTGGTGCGGGTTTTCGCCATAGCGCAGCACCTTTTCGCGGCGGAACGCCTTCATCAGGATCGGCTCGAAGCCTTTCGTGTCGTCCTCGTCCTCGCCGTTGCGGGGTTTGCGGGTCACCAATTGAATGGCGTCGTCATCGTCGCCGTCCTTCTCGCGCAGGAACTTCGAGAGATAGCTCGTGATGGAACCTTCATAGGCCGCCATGGTGGCGAAAACTTTCGCGGCGAGGCGCTGCCGCGTGTCTTCCGTCGTGTCGCCCGATTCCTCGATCTCCTCGGCCACGAAGGGGTAATCCTCCGGGTCGCAGACCACGGTGACGGCGGCCATGTTCTTGGCGGCGGAGCGCAGCATCGTGGGCCCGCCGATATCGATCTGCTCAATGGCTTCCTCAAAGGTCACGCCCGGCTTCTGCACTGTCTGCTGGAACGGGTAGAGGTTCACCACCACCAGATCGATGGCGCTGATACCGTGCTCGGCGATGGTGGCCATGTGCGTTTCGTCGTCGCGGCGGGCCAGAATACCGCCGTGCACCATGGGGTGAAGTGTCTTCACGCGGCCGCCGAGCATCTCGGGGAAGCCGGTCAAATCCGCCACGTCGCGCACCACCAGGCCCGCCTCGCGGAGCGCTTTGGCGGTGCCGCCGGTCGATACGATCTGGATGTTCTGCGCGGCCAGACGCTGGGCGAACTCGACAACGCCGGTCTTGTCGCTCACGGAAATGAGCGCTCGCTGGATAGCCATGGAAAAAACTCCCTCGGGGGTATGACGAGGGCGTTAGTCATCACAGGTGGCGGGGCGGGTCGATGGGGAAATGCGAGGGGGTGGCGGGGAATTGGAGAGCGCCGGGGACGCGGGAGAGCGCCGGGTTCGCCGCCCGCCCGGCGGGTCGATCCGGATGTCTGTTTTGTCTGACAAGTGTATTTTGTCTTTTTTGTTCCCGAAGCTCCACATGAGGGGACAAACGGCGGGGCTGTGGTAGGCTCCCCCCAAGTCAGCCAAAAACCCCTTCTTTCCAAGGAACCACCATCATGCTCTCTTCTAGCTCATCGCGTCCCCAAGAAGCTTCGCATCCCCTGTGTTCTCAGCGTTCTCCGCGCCTCTGCGGTGAATTCCTAAACCCGGTTCCACGGTTCCATGGCCATCAGCTCTTCGTAGTCATCGATGCAGATATCGGCCAGGGTACCGAGTTTTTCCGCCGTGTTCAGCGTCAGGACGCCGACGGTGCGGCAGCCGGCGTCGCGGGCGCCCTGCAGGCCGTGGACGCTGTCCTCGAAGACGACGCAGTCGCGGGGGTCGAGGCCCAGGCTGGCTGCGGCCTTCAGGAAGAGATCGGGGGCCGGCTTGGCGCGCTTGACGCTCTCCATGCCCAGGCGCACCGGAATATAACGCGCGATGTCGAAGACCTCGCAGATCTTCTCGACGTTGTAGGTGGGGGCGCTGCTGGCGACGGCGAGGCCGAGGCCGCGCTCGTGGCAGCGGCGGATGAACTCGATCACCCCCGGCATCGGTGTGATGCGGCCTTGGGCGACGTACTCGGGAAAGTCCCGCTCTTTGTCATCGGACAATTCCTTCAGCGCCGCCTTGTCGTGCGCCAGATGGGGGAACAACTCGGGAATGACGTCGTCGTTGGAGCGGCCGAAGTATTCCGTCAGGTAGCTCTGGCGGCTGATGGGCAGGTTGTGGCGGGCGGCCCAGGACACCCAGCCGTCGGCGTGGGCTTCCTTGGTATCGGCGATGGTGCCGTCCATATCCAGAAGGATTCCGCGCACAGGGCGGCCGAGAAAGGCGAAGTCTTCCGCTTCGAGGGTGGCAATGGTCATGGCGGGCGCTTGCAGAAGGGACTGGTTCAAGGGGGTGGGACCTCCCGGGGCCGAACATTTGGGCGAGAGGTTTCCGGAAGGCAAGGGTGACGGTCAAGCACGGAAATGCCTACAGAAATGCAGGATTTCGCCAAACGCAAAAAGCGCTTTCATCTTGACCCGGTCGGGAGCGAAGAGGCTGCGTTAGATTTGTAAACCGCTCCAATTCCGATTTTGGAGACAATTTCAATTCACAACAGGATTTTTCCCTATGAAGAAAATCATCGCCCTCCTCTGCTCCCTCGCCGCCGTCGTCGCCCTCACCGGCTGCTCCCTGCCCAGCAAGGTCGATCTGACCGAAGTCGCTTCGCGCACCGGTGTCCAGAACGCCACCACCGGCGACGGCACCTATGAGAACTACAACGCCACCGGCATCCACAAATCGACGGAAATCGGCATCGGCGTCGGCCTGCCGATGCTCGTCAAGTTCATCGAACTCTACCCCGCCTTGAGCCCCGAAGACCTGCTGGTGGACGCCGCCGCCAACCCGGGCCGCGGCACCGACGGCCTGATCCTGATCGAGCATCGCGAAGGCTACTACGGCTTCCCCTTCGGCATCGTCGGCATCTACGTCGATCGCGCCGAAGCCACCGCCATCGCCAGCAAGTAACCCCTCCCCCGCCGCCTGCCAGCCCCGCTGGCCTGCATTTCCCTGGCGCCGCGTCTCCCGATGCGGCGTTTTTCTTTGTGTCCGACAATCCTCCGCGAAGGGAAACCCCGCCATGAAAATCCTCCTCATGACCGGCGACGCCGCCGAAGCCCTCGAAGTCATGTATCCGCTCCAACGGCTCCAGGAGGCGGGCCTCGATCCCGTCGTCGCCGCGCCCAAGGCCAAAGTCCTCAGAACCGTCGTCCATGACTTCGAACCCGGCTTCGACACCTACACGGAAAAGGGCGGCTATCGGGTGGAGGCCACGCTGGCCTTTGCCGACGCCCGGGCGGTGGACTTCGCCGGCTTGGTCATCCCGGGCGGCCGGGCTCCCGAGTGGATCCGCAACGATGCCGATTGCCTGCGCCTCGCCCGCGAGTTCTTCGAGGCCGGCAAGCCGGTCGCTTCGATATGCCACGGTCAGCTCATCCTCTCCGCCGCCAACCTGATCGGTGGCCGGACGCTGACCGCCTACCCGGCGCTCAAGCCCGACATGGAGCGCGCCGGCGCGACCTTCCTGGACCGAGAGGTTGTGGTGGACGGCGAGCTGGTGACGTCGCGCGCGTGGCCCGACCATCCGGCTTTCCTGCGCGAGTTCCTCAAGCTACTGGGCGTTTAGGAAATGTTCTGGGATAAAAAGACCGAGTTGTCCGTTTCCGAATAGACCAGCGGTTCCAGATGGCGCACGAAGTCCTCGGCGGTGCGCAGCCGGCGCGCCGGATCGGGGTCGAGGGCCCGATGGAGGAACTCCTTGAGTTCGTCCGAAACGAGGCCGTGGCTGTCGTCGAGGGGAATGAGCTTGCCCGCCTGCGTGTTGCGCAGCGTCTCCAGCAGCGTCGCCCCGGGATATGGGAACCGCCCGCCCGTCAACGCCACGTAGGCCGTTACCGCCAGGCCCCACATGTCCGTCGCGGGCGAGATGTCATTGCTCTCGAGAACCTCGGGAGCCGTGTACTTGTACGAGCAGACTTGCATGTGCGGCAGGGTCAGGCGCTCGGCCCCTTCGACGATGCCGGCGATACCGAAATCGCAAAGGATCGCGGCGTTGTCGTGCTGGCGAATGATGATGTTGCCGGGTTTGATGTCGCGGTGGACGATGCCGCGGGCTTGATTGCCGGTTTGCGGGTCGTCCCAAGTGAAGTCGTGGGCGTACTTGAGGGTTCGCGCCACCTGGAGCACGTAGCGGCTCACCAGGCCCGGCCGCAGCCCCTTCTCGCGCAGGATGAGTTTGTCCAGCGGAACCCCGGCGATGTAGTCCATCATCATGTAGAAAATGCCCATGCGGGCATTGCCGCCCGTTTCCAGGACCTTGGCCACGCCGAGGGACTCGTCCGTCAGACGCGCCGTCAGTTCCGCTTCGCGCTGAAAACGCCGCACGACGTGATCGAAGTCCTGGTTGGGTTTGCGCGAGTTGAAGAGCAGCAGCTCGGGCCTGAGGAATTTGATGGCGACCCATTCGTTGGCACTGCGGGCGCGGGCGCGCCAGACCTGGCCGTAGCCGCCCTCGCCGATCTTTTCGTAAACCTGGAATCGGTCCGGGAAGCCCCTATAGAGGGCCAGCGGGAAAACCGCCCCCGGAGGCAACTGAGGCAGGGTCGTGTTCTCACCGGAAATGGGCACCCCGTCGCTCTGCGTGTCATTTCGCGGGCCGGGGGCCCTAATGGAAATCATGACGACCGGGCCCCGCAAACCGAGACGAACCTCGTCCCCCTCCTTCAGCTCCGACTCGCCATGGATGCGGACGCGGTTGTGATAAGGTCCCCTGGGTGCTCTGCAAGTCTTCAATGAAGTACTTCTTGCCCCGCCGCGTAATCATGGCGTGGCGGCGAGACACCACACTGTCCACGGCCAAGTCGAAAACGAGATCGTTCGCCGAGGACCGCCCGAGCGTGATGTCTTCCTTATCGAAGAGCCAGGTGGTGGGGCGCCGGTCTTTGCCGGTCACACCGAGACAGATCATCAAGCCGCGTTGTCCTCGAAAACAAGAGTACCGTCAGCGACGCTGAGTCGTCGCCGCGGCGGTGTAGGTCCGGGACTTGGCGCTCTCATAGCCCCCATCCACATAGCGGCCGAGTTGCCAAATCGTGATCTGATCGCCCTGTTGGTTGGTGGTGACCAGAATCTCCGAGTCGAGCCGCATTACTTGACCCGCCTGGGCCGAGGGCACAAGGGCAGAAACCGCCACCGAATCGCCCGGCGGCCGAAGCAGCACCGCCATCAGATTGGCCGCCAGCAATACGGCGAGCAGCACCAGAAGACCTTTGAGCGAGGCGTCTTTCCACATAGTTCAAGACCTCTTCAAAACGAGTTCCCGCATCCAAGCCTTCCCGGCTCCGGCGATCAAGGTATGTTTTCATACACTGCTGTCGCCAGATTTCCTTCAACCTTGAATATGAACAACATGTCGTCGCCATCCAGCAGCTCCGCCGCCGCCACCTCCTGCGCCGTTCCGTCCAGCACCGGCAGAAGGTCGCTTTCCACAAAGCCGGTCTTGCCGTTCGGGCCGACCTCCCAGAGGGCGAACAGATCGGCGGGTCCGGGATAATACCCTGCGCGGATGTTAGGGAAGCTGTCGGAGAGTTGCCGCTCCGAGCGCTTGAGCGGCGCCAGAATGTTGACCAGGGAGTCGGGGTACTTCTTCTGGGTGTGGCGGTAATCGGCCACGTAGTCGGCGATGTTCTGCAGAATGATGACGGCTTCCTGGCTCCGCGTCCGGTCCGTCGACCGCAGCACACCCATCACCAAGAAAGGCATCGCCACGATGATGGTCAGCATGCCCGCCAGCGCACCGGCTTTCTCCAGGGTGGAATATTCCCGGTACGGCTTTTTCCAGAACGGGACTCCCGCCTTGCGCCTTGTCTTGCGCGTGCGGGCCGGGGCGGGAGAACCCTCCCCCGCCGCTTCCGGCTCGTCCGGCACGTCCAACAACGCCTCACGGACGTCCTCGGGCGTATCGTTCACTCGCGGGCTGGGCTTTGGCGGCGTGGAGTCGGGCACAGGGGCGGGGCGCTTGGCCACCGCCGCCGGCATGCGGGCGGCCTTCTTCTTTCCCTTACCCAGGTTCCAATCGCGATCGCTCATCGGGGACCTCTCACTGCGTGGCGGCGGCTTCTTTGGTGGCGGAGGCCTCGGCCGATTCTTCGAAGCCGGGGCGCGCGTTCATGACCCGCTCGAAGACCTCCGGGTCCACTTCCTCGCGGGGCCGGCCCGAGGCGATCCAGTCGTCGATGGCTACAAACAGTTCGTCCACCATGTCTTCCTCGCGGCACTTCTTGAGGACCTTGCCGAGGCGATAGATGACGCCCTGGCCCCGGCCGCCGGCAATGCCGAAGTCGGCGATCTGGCCCTCGCCGGGGCCGTTCACCACGCACCCCATGACGGAGACGCTGATGGTCTCTTTGCCGTACTTGCGCAGCCGCTCCTCGACGTCATAGGCGGCTTTCTCCAACCCGATCTCGACGCGGCCGCAACTTGGGCAGGAGATCAGGTTCGGCCCGGCGTCGCGCAATCCCACGAATTGCAGGATTTTCTGGCCCACGAACACTTCTTCCTTCGAATCGCCGGTCAGCGAAACGCGAATCGTGTCGCACAGACCCTCATGCGCCAGCATGCCGATGGCGATGCTGCTCTTGATGGTGCCGGTACGAACGGTCCCGGCTTCCGTCAGGCCCACGTGGAAGGGATAATCGCAGCGCCCCGCCAGCGCGCGATAGGCCCGTACTGTCGTGTCCACGTCCGAGGCCTTGAGCGAAATCTTGATCTCCTCGTAATTAAGGTCTTCGAGGAGCTTGATGTGCTCGAGAGCCGATTCCGCCATGGCGTCGTGGGTGGCCATCTCGCCGGCGAAGACCTTCTTGCGCAGCGGCCGCGAGAGTGACCCGTTGTTCACGCCGATGCGGATGGGGACCTTTCGGTCGCGGCAGCGATCGACGATTTCCGGCAGCTTATCCAGCCGCGCCAGGTTGCCGGGGTTGAGCCGGATGCCGTCGACGCCCGCGTCGAGCACCATGATGGCGAGACGGTAGTCGAAGTGGATGTCGGCGATGATGGGGACCGGGGCCTCGCGCATGATCGGCTTGAAGGCCTCGCCCGCGGCTTCGTCCGGACAGGCCAGGCGCACGATATCGGCACCCGCCTCGGCGAGGTCGTGGAGTTGAGCCAGCGTGGCCTCCACGTTGTGGGTCTTGGTCTTGGTCATGGTCTGGACGCTGATAGGCGCCCCGCCGCCGATGGCGACATTTCCCACGGAGATCTGGCGAGTTTTCCGGCGCTGAACGGTCATATCCTGCCTTACCAAATAGAAAGCTGCGGTTGTGTCCGGCGAGTTCTCTCCGGAACGCCTGAAACGGTGGATCAAGAGATTGCGCCAGAGCAACCGGCAAGACGCATGGATTCGTTAAATGCGAGGGCCGTGCCGCTCAGGATCGCACTCAGTTTCGCCATTGATTCAAAGGGGCTGGCAGCGCCCCGGCAAAAAGGCGCCGCGTCCTATCTCAGACTCGTCCGATCCACATCCTAACTTCAAGGAAACGAAAGCTTTACGGAGTCGAAAAATCCTGAAATATAGGCTTGCAGATAAAACGCTTTAATGCCAGCTTCCACCCGTGACGCGCGCTCTGGCAGATTGCACCTCGCGAAATTTTTCTGGGCGTCACGGACCGATTATCATGGAAGAAAACGAACTCAGAACACAGACCCTCTTCTCGATCGCTATGACCAGCCTCTTCTCGCTCGGTCTTTTCTTCACCGGCGCGTTCCTTTGCGCGGTCGGCACAACCGGGTTGCTCCCGGTGCTTTTCCTCGCCGCCGGGACCCTGCTTTGGG
The DNA here is from genome assembly GCA_040219255.1 of Sumerlaeia bacterium. Classification (GTDB taxonomy): domain Bacteria; phylum Sumerlaeota; class Sumerlaeia; order SLMS01; family JAHLLQ01; genus JAVJSW01. Next base: position 172,892 of record JAVJSW010000046.1, on the reverse strand, counting down.
GCTGGTGCGCCCTCGACCTCTTCGCTGTCGAACGCCGCAACACCCTCCTCGCCGCCCAATCCACCGCCGCCGCCGGAGTCTGGTTCTTCAGTCTCTGGACGCTGCTCGCCTAAACCCGCAAGATACTCAGCGGGTCCATCGCGCCAGTTTTCCATCAAGCAAGAGTTCAACCTCGCAGAAGTTCGTAGAGGCAAATGCCGGCGGCAACGCCGACGTTAAGCGACTCCGCCCGGCCCCGCATCGGGATCGACACCCGATGATCGGCAAAGGCCAACGCCTGCTCCGAAAGACCCGCTCCCTCGTTTCCCATAACGAGCGCGAAGCTCGCACCCCCCCGGAACTCACGGATGGGCGTGCCCATCATGTCCGCCGCCAGGACCGGCAGGCCCCGCGCCTTCATTTCCCGCAGGGCCTCCTCCAGGCTTTCCCCGCGGCGCACCGGCAGATGAAACACCGATCCCTGCGCCGACCGCAGCACCTTTCCCGAGAACGGGTCCGCGCTTCCCGGCCCAAGGATCACGCCGTCCAGCCCCATGGCGTCCGCCACGCGAATCAGCGTGCCGACATTGCCCGGGTCCTGCACGGCGTCGAGGAGCAGGAACCGCTCGCCGGCCGGCAAGCTGGCCCCGCTTTCCGGCAATCGGCAAACGGCCGCCATTCCCTGCGGCGCCTCTGTTTCTGAGACGGCTCGCATGGCCGGCTCGGACAGCCAAACCGACTCGATGCGGCCCACCACCGGCGGAGGACTCGAACCCTCGGCGAGGAGCAAGGTCTCGATTGGCCAGCGGCTGGCGAGGGCTTCTTCCACCAGGTGAGGCCCTTCGGCGAGAAAGAGGCCCGCCTCACGCCGGCCTTTGGCCGAATGCAGGGCCTTCCACTGCTTGATCCGCGGATTTTTCGCTGATTGAATCACGTCCTCGGTCACATCCGCCTCCGCCCTCGGCGATTTCCATCCATGCCTGATTCCCTTTCCGCCCGCCAACTGATCGCCTCCCATCCCAGCGCCCAGTGGCTTAAGCCTTGGGATCGAGACGCGCTTCGGAAGCGCGAACTCTGGCCGGAGATCATGGACGACCCGCGACTGGACCCCCGCGATCACGAGCGCGCGCTGGCAGGGCTCCATCGCCTCAACGCCCTTAGCCGTGCCCCAGCGATGCTGCTGGGCGCAATCCGCCATCGTCTCTCCCCCGCGGAATTTCGCCAGCCCCTACGCGTGCTCGATCTCGCCTGCGGCGACGGCCGGTCGATCGCCCGGCTCCGGTGCCTCTGCCCGCCCGGATGGAGCTTTCTCGGCGCGGACATCAGCCCCTTCGCGATCGGATGCGCCAATGGAAGAGGCATTCCCGGAGCCGAATTTCGGGCGCTTGACATTCTCCAGGAGCCCCTGCCGAAGGCCGACGTGGTCCTCTGCACGAATTTCCTGCATCATTGCGGGGATGACGAAGCGTTGATTTTGCTCAAGAAAGCGGCGGCAGCCGCCGCTTTTCTGATCGTGGTTTTGGATTTGGAACGGAGCTGGCTCTCCTATTGGCAGGTCGCCCTCGCGGCGCGCCTCGTGACAGACTCGGAGGTCGTCCACGTGGACAGCGCGCTGTCCATCAGGTCGGCGTTCAAGTCGTGCGAAATCAAAGATCTGGCAGAAAGAGCGGAGTTGCCGGAGGCTTTGTTGGAAAGGCGTTTTCCCTGCCGCCTTCTCTTGACTTCCCGCCTTCGACTCGCTTAAGCCTTTTAGTCATGAAACTTCCTTGGCGCTGCCAAGGTTTCCAAAGAGGACCCTGGGACATGACCGGCCCGACCCTCACACTTCAGGACATCACCGCCCGCGTTTGGCCCGTCGTCGTTGTCGGCGCCGGTGTCGCGGGCACCGCCCTTTCCGCCGCCCTGGCCCGGCGTGGTCTCGACGTCCTGTTGATCGAGCGGTCACGCCATCCCCGGCCAAAGACCTGTGGTGGCTGCCTGAACGCTCGCGCCCAGAATTCCCTCGGCCGCCTCGGGATGCGGCGCACCCTGGAGGGCCTGGCGGCCCAACCCCTCAAGCGCCTGCGCATGGTGCATACGAGCGGTATGGACGCGACGGTATCTTTGGAGCACGATGCGCAGCACACCCTGGGCATTTCGCGCCAGAGCCTCGACAGCGGCCTGTTGCAGGCCGCCCTTGACGAAGGCGTGTCCTATATCGATCAAACGCGCGCCGTATCGACCCGGCTCTTGGGCGAGCATCGCCTGATCGCGCTTCGCTCCGAGGACGGGCACAACGCCACCGCCACCGCCCAGATGGTCATCGCCTGCGACGGGCTGGGGAGTGCGATGGCGCGCTGCGCCGGTCTGGCGGAGGAAGCTCGTCCGTCCGCCAACGATAAGGTCGGCGCCTCTCTGCTGATGTCTGCCAACGCCTTCGCGCATCTGCCCGAGGAAACGATTACGATGGCCTGCGGAACGTTGGGCTATGTGGGTTTGGCTCGGGTGGAAGGTGGGCTGTGGAGCTTGGCGGCGGCGCTGCGGACCCGCGCGATTTCCGACGCGGGCGGCATCCTGGCGGCGATCCGGCAGACCCTGGCGAGCTGTGGCATTCCCGCCCCGCTTGAATTGTGGGACCGCGAAAACACCATCAATCCAGTCACCTGTCCGCGCATGCGCCGGTCCGTGACCCGTCCGAGCGCCGAGCGCCTGCTCCTCGTGGGCGATGCCTCCGGGTATGTGGAGCCGTTGACCGGGGAAGGAATGGCGTGGGCCCTGGCTTCGGCGGAAGAGGCGGTCGAGCACGCCCAGGCGGCCGTCGCCAACGGCTGGAGCGAACGCCTCGCGCTTTCCTACGATCAGGCCTGGCAGGATCGGGTGAAGAATCGGCAGGCTCCGATCCAGGCGATTCGCCGGGTGCTCGATTCCCAGCCGTTGACGGCGGCGGCCTTGGCCAGCTTGAAGCTCGCGCCCGGTCTTGGCTCCGCGGTGGCCCGAAGCCTCGTCCGGGAAGACCAGAACGGCGCCGCGTCTCCGGAAACTCAGATCGCCTGACTCCAGCCGATCAGTTCACAATCCCCGTCTGCCGTCCCCGCAGCAGCAGGACATCGCCATTGTCCGCCACGTCGTAGGGTTCAGGATCGTTGTCCTCGGGATCGTACCCGAAAACACTGGCTTGGCGGCCGCTGTCGAACAAGTCTAGCACCAGCACCGTATGGCCATCGCCGCCCGCGCTGACGCCATCGGCTCCGGTTTCGAAGATGGTGTCGCGCTCGCCCGAGTCCATGTCGTAAACCCTGGCGCGGCCCGTGTCTTCCACATAAACCACATATCTCCCCGCCACAGCGGCCGCGATGACGCGGTCGTTGTTGTCGTCCTCGATGGTCACGCCGTCGAATCCCTTGTTGGCGTCATAGGCGAACAGGCGTCCATCGTCGATCACAGCGATGACGGAAGCGTCGTAAGCGTAGGCATTGGCGGAGGCGCGAACGCGGGTGCGGTCGTCCTCGTCCTCGCCGTTCTCGAGCGCGAAAACATCGCCATCGACTTCCATGTAGGCGGCGGAGATGAGGTCGCCTGCCTCTCCTCCGCCACCGGGCGTCGCGACGAAGACCTCGGCCGATTCCAGCCTGACGGTAAAATTCGGATCCACGGTGTCGGTCTCGTACAGGCTCACCAGGTCGACGATGAACCGGAGACGCTCGTTTTCTTTCAGCCGTGATCGATCGAGGGTGACGATGGCGATGTTTCTGCCACCCGACTGGGCGAACTGGTTGGGTGTGATGCCGGCTTCCGCATAGATCCGGAAGTCCTCCGTCGCCGCCCGCACCCGCATCGTAGGTGCCAGACCGACATAGGCGGAGGGTGACGTGTAGGTCAGCCGAAGACCCACCACGGCCCCCTGCGCATCGGAACGGGCGACGGAGACGAGCGGGGATTCGACGAAGCCAAAGCTGTTCGCCGGTGCGTCGGCATTGGGCATCATGGTGATCTGGCCGTTCGAGCGGGAGAGGCGGAGCGCCGCGAACTGGGGAATTGGCTGCTCCGTGAGCAGCCAGTTATTCAGGTCCAGGCTGAAATCCTCCGATGCCCCCTTGGCGTTTTCCATGCGCCAGGCGGCGATGGCCGAGGGAGTCTTCGCGGGCGTGGCTCGGACCTGGGCACGGGGGGAATTGGTCAGTTCCGGGGAAAACGGCGGCGGCGCGGCCACCGCGGCGGCGCAAAATAGGGAGAGTGTCAGGGCGCAAAGTATGGAACGCATGGGGGACTCCGGAAGAGATTCACGGCCTTGGAAAAGTGCCGCGGGTGCAAAGTTCCCGAATCGCGCAAGAAAAACGCCCCGTCAAAAAACGAGGCGCGATCACGGGTTTCGATGAGAGCCTTCGGGAAGGGCTAGAGCTTGTCCTGATCGCTTGAGGAGGAACTGGAAGCGGAGCCGGAGGAGGTTGGGATTTCGACGTCGTTCTTTTTCAGACGAGCCTGGCTGGCGCCGGAGCGGCGGCCCTCCTGGGCTGCTTCTTCGCCTGTCACGCCGGACCGGTCGTAGCGGTTTCCATAGCGGTAACCGTACTTGTAGCCGTAGTAGTAATCGTAGTAGTATCGCACGCCGTGGGCGCCCTTGGTCTGGTAGTTGTACACCACGCCCAGGACCCGCACGTGCATGGCGCGCAGGGCGCCAACGGTCTTGTTGAGCAGCTCGGTCTTCGTGCCGCCCACGTTGACCACGATGGCGATGCCGTCGACTTTTGGCCCGAGCACATAGCTGTCCGACATGCCGTGAAGCGGTGCCGAGTCGACGATGATGGTTTCGTAGTTCTGGCGCAGTTCGGCGAGAAGTTCGACCATCGCTTCGCTTTCCAGCAGATCCGCCGGTGAGGGGACGGACTGACCGGCCACCATCACCTCGAGATTGTCCACACCGGACGGTTGCACCACTTCGCGCCAGTTTTTCTGGCCCGTCAGTACTTCCGCCAAGCCCGGATTGCGGTTCACCTGGAAGGTCTGGTGCACGATCGGCAGCTTCATGTCGGCGTCGATCAGCAGTACCTTGCCGCCGCGTCCGGCGTAGGAAATCGCCAGGTTCGACGACACCGTCGACTTGCCTTCCCGTGGCAGACAACTGGTCACCAGGATGACGCGGGGGCTGTGTCCCGGCGTGGAGTACTGGAGCGAGGTGCGCAGGAGCTTGAAGGCTTCCGCTTCCGTGGAGAAGGTATCCATCTGGTTGATGAGGCGGATACGGCGATTGCGGCTTTTCGACACCAGGTTGACGAGGCCCTTGTTCTTGATGAAGGGCACTTGGCCGAGGGTCGGCAGTCCGAGGCGCGCTTCGACCTGAGACGGGTCGCGCACCGAGCGATCGAGTTTGTAGATGCCCAGGGCGAACACGATTCCCACCACCAGGCCAAGGACGCCGTGCTGGGCGATGGTGCGCATCACGCGCGGGTAGGTCGGGAATCGGGGGATGCGTGCATTGCTGACGATCGTGACGTTGTTGAACTCGACCTTGGAGGCGATTTCCACCTCTTCGAGACGCGACAGGATGGTGTCGTAGGTGCGGGTCGCGGAGTCGAGATCGCGCTGAAGGACTTCGTACTCGACGCGTTCCGAGCGCACTTCACCGATTTCCGTTTCGACTTGCGACAACTGACGATTGAGGGCGCCCAACTCGGCTTCCGAGAGGGTGATTTCGCCGATCATTTCCGCGTCGTTGAGGCGGGAGATCTGATTGATCTGCTGCTCGAGGGCCGAGATTTCCCGCTGCACGCGCTGCACTTGGGGGTTGTTCTGGGTGCTTTCGCCGAGCATGGCGGCCAACTGCACGCGCAGATCGTTCAGGCGCGACGTCATGACGCGATATTGGTCGTTCTGCGAGCGGCGGAATTCGAGCACCGCGTCGGCGTTCTCGCCCTTGTAGGTTTCCAGCTCCGTTTTCAGACGGGCCAGCCGGTCTTCCACATTGGCGATCTGGGTCTTGAGTCCCTTGTAGCGGTTGAGCGCCACTTCGAGCGCTTGATCCATAACGCGCACTTCCGAGGGACCCTCGAAATTATTGAGGGCTTCGCGTGCCTGTTTGATTTCGTCCTGAAGCTGGGCGCGCTGATTGAAAAGGTATTCGATGGCGCCCTGATAGGACTCGCTCTTCGAGGCTTTCAGGCTTTCGATGTACTGTTCGGCGAAGGTGTCCGCGATGCGGGCCGCGCTGTGGGCGTCGGTGTCGCTGGCCATGATGGAAATCAGCTTCGTGTCGGCCTGCTGGCGAACGCGCACTTTGTTCTGATAGTAGCTGACAAGACCTTGCTCACGGCTGATCTCTTCGTCGATCTCGACCGGTTTGTAGGGGGCGAGCCAACTGTGGATCTGGTTGCGCAGACGGCGAAGGTTCTTACTGATCAGGCTGAAGGGGGAAGGATCGGCGGCGGGGGCGTTTTGCTGCTCCTCGCTGCTCGTGTTCTCCGTCTCTTCCGCTGCGGGCTCAACCTGCCGGTCCGCGCCGAGAGCCTCGATGACGCGCCGTGTCACCAGCGGGCTGCGGATCATTTCCAACTGCGTCGAAAACTCTTCCTGGTAAGCCACGCGGGCGCTGATGTCGCCGAATTCGACGATGCGGGGTGTCGACGGTTCATACTTGATCGTCGTCATCGACGTGTAGACTGGGGTGGCGTTGCGAACCTGGATGCCGCCGAGCGCGAGACCGATGGCGGCGGCGAGCAGAATGAGCCACTTGCGCTTGAGAATCGCCTCGATGTACTCGGTCACATCGAAGGTCGATTCCTCCTCCATGGTCGTTTGCGCGGGAGCCCCGGCCTGATGAGCGGAGGATGGATTTCGAAAGTCATCCGCGCCGGGCCCCATGGGGGGCTCCAGCATTCCGTTGTTGTGATGGGTCTCATTCACGATAGACCTTGGCTCCTCGAAACGATGGGTCGGGGGGAGGCGGTGCGCCTCCCCGGAGAGTGAGGGAGAATAGGGAAGGTCCCCGCCTCCACTAGATTCCGCCGCTGGCGGGTTTGTAGGTCGCATCCAGACCGGTCTTGATACCGGCCGAGAAGATCTTGCCGACGAATTCCCCGGCGGCCCGGATCGGGTGCGTGTAAACGTAAATCTTGTCGCCGTCCTGCACCGCGAAATCCCGGATCTTGCGCGACTTGATGTCGCGCACGTTCACGAAATAGGAAACCGTCTCGCCGTCCGGCTGGGGACGAACCACCTCCACGACGGAAGCCGCTCCGAAGCGCAGGTCGCCCTGCTCGACGATCACTTCGCTCACGGTGGCGATGCTTGGCCCCAGGAACGCCACGCCCTGCCTGTTGACGCGGCCCTGCACGTTCACCGTGCCGCCCGGCGGGATGTAGATGATGTCGCCGGCCCTGACCGGGATGTTGTACTGCATGGTGCCTTTGAGGAAGAATTCGCGCAGCGGGATGACGATTTCTTCGCGAGGGATGATCTGATCGCCTTCGCGAATCATCTCGACGATTTCATCGAGCGTCAGACTCGAGCGCTCGGACTGCGAAAGTTTCTCGCGGTAAACCTTCAGAAAGTCGCCCGGCGCCATACCGCCGGTGCGGCCGCCCATGCTCAGGCCACCCGCCTTGTAAATCACATCGATCACGGTGTCGCCGAATTCCATCGGATGCTTGCCGGGCTTTGTGACCGAGCCGAGAACCGCGACCTGGTTGCGGTTGAACTTCTTGATCGCGACGACGGGGCGCGGGTCCTTGATGAACTGGCTGTAGGCCGTGCGCAGTTCGTCCTGGAACTCGCCCTGCGTCTTACCGTGAACCTGGATGGAACCAATGAGCGGAAGGGAAAGGGTCGGACTGTCGGTCAGAAGATACTCCGCCCCGGCCTCGTTCAACGTGTTGCCGAAGACTTGGCCGGTGTAGCCGACAATCTGGATGCTGATCATATCGCCGGGACCGAGGCGATAGTCCTCGGTCTGTTCCATCTGGACCTTGTCGTTGACCAGCAATTGCTGCAACCGGTCGTAATTGATCTCTTCGGTCCCGCGCACCGGGGGCGGGACGATGTTCTTGTCGAAGGTTCGGGTGCAACCAGCGCTGACGAGGCAGGCGACCGCGATCAGCGAAAGGCTGGCGATCCGGGTCAGGACTTGGCTGTAACGGGCAAGGGTCTTGTCGTACATCCTCGATGTTCCTCTGAAAAAAAAGGGAGTGAAGGGCAAAAGAAAATCAGTGGTGCGCTTGGTTGCCAGGCCTCGGCGTCAAGAATGCGTGGCTCAGACCGATGGCCAGAACCACGAGGAAGGCGAATCCCACGAGGGGAATGCGCAGGTGAAAGTCGAACGCCGCGTGAAGCAAGCAAACGGCGAGGGCGATGAGGACGCCCCGTTCGAGCACTTGATAGTCCCGCGTCGTTTTGCCGTACAACGGCAACCCGCTTTTCAACCATCCCCAGAGCGCCCAGAAGGCGCCGAGGACAAGTGTCAGAAAGGCGGGAACGCCCGATTCCGCCAGCCACTGAAAGTAATCGCCGTGCGAGTAAACCGCGGTCTTGTTCGTCGCGGTCTCGGCCAGTCGCGTCAGTGCACGCTCTGTCCCGCCTAAGCCCAGTCCTGTCAGTGGCGACTCACCGAGCGCCGTGAATGTAGCACGCCACAGGCCAAGCCGGCCAGTGCCAGCCGCGTCCGACTCCCAGGACTGGCCTCGGAAGCCATCGATCAAGAAGGACAGGGGAAATAGCGAGAGAAGGGCGAACATGACCACAAGCGTGAGCGCCACCCGCCGCACTGTCAATGGCATACGGAATGGGTTTTCCCCAGGCTCGATAAACCGTTCCCCTCCGCGCCGGGTGAGTTCCCATCCAATCCAGCAGAGCACGATCGTGCCATCCACCAAGGCGCCGCGCGAGAACGACGCGATCGCCCCCAGGAAGGCGCAGGCCCCCGCCGCGTGCAGCAGCAGGAGTGGATTCGAACCGGACAGAATGGGTCCGCTGAAGGAGCGATTCGTTTCTTTCAGAACTGACAAAATCCCGAGCCACAAGGGCAGACCCAGGAGACTGAGCAGCGCATGATGGTTCGGATTGAACAGCGCGCCGTAAGCCAGACTGGCGTCCGCCGAGAAAAACCGCAGCAGGCCCCAGATGCCTTCGAGCAGAGAAAGGCCCGCCACCATGGCGGCGAGGCGGAATGCCGAGGCGCGGCCGCCACCCGAGACGAGCCCGCAGACACCCAGGAAAAACGCGCCTTGGATCGCCAGTTGGGTCCAGGAGCGGAAAGCCTTTGAGGGATAATGCGCTAGCGGCACCGCGTCGGGAACCGGCAGGCCGGCTTGCCCGAGGGCCATGAGCGTTTCGCGCCAGACCGGCGAAAGCGAAGAGGTCAAGCCCGCCGGCAGCGGGATCAATTGAAAGCCGAACCAGGCAAGGGCCACGCCGAGCACAAGGAGCCCACGGCGGAGGCCCCGGTATTTCCCGCCAAGCAAAGCCCCCGTCGCGAGACGGGCGGCGCCATATAGGCCCAGCAGGACGCACAGAACGATCGTCACGTTCCAGAGCGAGTCCTTCTGAACGTACCCGTAGTTGCCCAATCCAAACAGAAAGATCGCAAGGACGGCCAGTTCCGCCAGCAGATCGAGCGGTGTCCAGAGCGTCAAAGGCCCGATGTAAGGCGAGGCGGGGCGCCGGCGGCGCCGTCTCTTGGAGCGGTGGGATTCATCAATGGTTTCGGCCCGTTGAACTTCGGGGGCGGCTTGGCTAGTCATGAACGGTCAATGTCGCTGTGCTGGAGGAATCGGCCGTTCGAATCGTCAGACCGTCGATAAAGACCGTGGAATCGACGCGCAGGGGAAAGCCGAGCCGGGGCTTTCGCTCCATCGTCAGTTCGAGAAGGTAATCCTCGGGCCGAGCGGGGAAGGTCAGGACGAGGTCCTGCCACTGACCGAGAATGGCGTGGTAATGCGCTTCGCGCTCCAGGGGTTTGGGTTCGCGCTGGGTTGTGAGCCGCAGCAGCGAGGCCTCCGCCGGGTCCTGGAGGACCGGCACAGTGACCGTGAAAGTGGTCCCCGCGGCCACCGGCGTCGTATAGAAGCGCCAGCTTTCCGCCTTTTGCTTCTCGGGCGAGAAGGTGACCGCCATGACGCCTGAGCGCCCCTGCACGGCCTCGCGCCAGGCGAGGTCGACGCTGAAACTTTCCTTGGGCCATCCCCAGCCGAATCGGCCGCCGGGACGCTTGAGGGGATCGCCCTCCAGGCCCGCGTTGGAGACCAGGACCCCGCCCCGATCCACCACCGCGAAATCCGCCAGGCGCCAGAAGCGCGCGGCGGCTTCGAAAACCATCGGTTTCTGGATGAATTTCCACAGTTCGTCCTGGTGCCGTGGATCGGAGAGAACGCTGTCCGGCAGGGCGGCGATGAGGCGGTTGAGTTCCTTGGCGAGTGCGGGCGACAGGGCGACCTCGCGCATGGCGTAGACCAACTCCGCTTCCTTTCCGGCGAAGCCTTCGTGGCTCGCGAAGAGGTCCCATACTTCGGAGAATGAATAGCCGAGTCCGACCATTTCGCGAAGGGCGCCCTTGAGGAATTGGTCGCCCAGCAATCCGACGTGCACCGCGAGGACGCGCGAGCGTTCTTCCTCGCCGAGAATTTGCCAGAGGCGAATCGAATTGAGGCGCTGAGCGGGGAAGTTCGGGTCCAGCTCATCGGAGCGAAGCAGGGCCGCCCGCGCCTCCTCGTCCTCGCCGAGAAGAATGTGGGCTTCGGCCAGTTCCTGCCAATAGGAGGAGTTCAGCGGGTCGAGTTCGATGGCGCGGGCGATGGCCTGCTTGGCTTCGCGAGGGCGGGGCGGAAAGGCCGACTGGAGAAGAAAACGCGCCCGCACCATGGCGATGGAGCCGGTGGGGAAAGGCGCATCCGCGGTTGCCACCAACGACTCCGGGTCGGCTTCCCGAGACCGCCACTCCTCCCGGCTTCGTTCGTTGCGCCAGGCCCAGATCGCCAGAGCGGCGATGAGGACGCACAAAAAGAGACCCGCCACACGGTGGGTCCAAATCAGGAGGCCGGATGGCGGGTCGTTCGCTTCAGAATTCAATGGTCACTGGGTTTCCGTGGTTTAGCGGAGGGAGCAGGGCGGGGAGCCCAGCCTCACTTGGCCGATTCGAGGACCTTCTCTGGCATGCCGCTGTCGCGGTAGCCAGGACCGTTGACCACGCGGCGAACAGCGTGATGGGCCAGGGAACGGACGCCACGGACGCCAGGGCGGCGGGCTTCGTCTTCCAGCATGCGCAGGAAGCGCTCGCAAGCCCAACGACGCTCGAAGTGCCGTTCGAAGTAGGCGCGGCCGCGCTCGCCCATGGCGCGGGTCTCGTCTGGATCGGAGGCCAATTCGCGCACAGCGGCGGCGAAGGCTTCCGCGTTGTCCGGATCGACGCGGACGCCACAGCGGGACTCGCGAAGAATCCGGGCGACTTCGTTGTTGTCGCTGCCCACGAAGAGGACCGCTCTGCCGGCCGCCATGATGCCGTAGAGTTTGCTGGGAACCAGGAGGCCGTCGTACTTGGGCTCGAGCGTGATGAGGTGCGCGTCGGGAGCCGTCAGGGACTTGTCGAGTTCGGAGCGGTCCTGATAGGGCAGGAACTTCACGCGCTCGGTCAGCTTGCCGAGCTGCTCCATGAGCCAAGGCTTTTTCTTGCCGCCGCCGACGAAGAGGAATTGGGTGCTGCGGTCGTCGCCGTTCCGCTCCTCGAGCAACTGGATGCCCTCGGCGACGCTCCTGAACGTATGGCACGTTCCCATGTTGCCGGAATACATCAGGGTAAAATCTTTTCCGTCGCAGAATTCCTTGCGGAAGCCGTTCTCGCAGGCGGGGACGGGACGGATATCTTCGGCGCAGAACCAGCTTTGGACCACGTCGATCTTGCTTTCGCGCACACCCTTCTTGGACAGGATGCGCTTCATGTCGCTGCCGAGAACCACCACGCGGTTCGCCGTCAGGTAGCTGATGCGGCCGAGAGCGGACCAGATGCCGCGGGTCGGCCCGACGCGCGAAAGAACGCCGGCGTTGAGCGCGATGTCCGGGTAAATGTCCATCACCCAGTACACGAAGCGGGACTTGCGCAGCACGCGCAGCCAGGTTCCCAACAGGGAAATCATTGGCGGTGTGGTCAGCGTCACCACCACGTCCGCCCGGGGGAGGAAGTGGGCTTTGGTGAATGCGCGGACGTAGAAGGAGAGATAACCGATGAGGCGGTCGCGCAGGCTGTTCCGGCCCTTGTTGGAGAGACCGACGCGGTGAACGTGGACGCCATTGAGGACTTCCTCGGCGGGCAGCTCAATGTCGCGTCCATCGTAAAGGGCGCGGCTGGTGAGCACATGCACCTCGTGACCCGCCTCGGCGATGGACTCGCAGAGGTCGCTGAGTTGCTGAGCCGTGGCGGCGTAATCGGGTGAGTAGTACTGATTGATAAAAAGAAATCTCATTGGTCGACTACCTTGGTTACTAAGCTAGGGTTTATACAGCGTGAGGGTGCGGGAGGGCCTTTGTCGTTCTCTTGGTCTCGGAGGTGCGGTGCTGTGCCTACGGGGCGTCCCACCGCGGGGACTTGGTTTTTGCCACAATGGTTACTAAGATAACTAGTACGTTGCCCTACGCTCTGGCTCAAAGGCCCTTCCGCCGCAAGGATTTCTTGAACGAAAAAAAAGGTCCGGGCTAAAGGATTTTACCCGATTGGGGCCCTTCGCGGTCCAAACCGGGTTCCGCCTTTCAGCTCGCGGCGCCGGTCCCAGCGGGATGGCGGGATTCCTTTACCGCTGTCGCAATCTCGGGGTGCGTTTTATACCAATCGATGAATGCCCGAATGCCGTCTCGCAGCCGGGTTTTCGGCTCGAAACCAAGTTTACTTTTAGCACGGTCAATATCGGCGTAGGTTGCGGGCACATCGCCCGGCTGCATCGGCTTGTACTCCATCACAGGCTCAACTCCCAATTCCGCCGCGATCGCTTCGATGAGTTCCGGCAGCGGCTCACTCTGGTGGTTGCCCAGGTTGAGAATTTCGTGCCTGTCGAGCGAGCCGGCGAACAGACTCGCCTTCACGCCCGCCACGATGTCGTCCACATAAGTGAAGTCGCGCATCATCTTGCCGTGGTTGAAGACCGAGATCGGCCGGCCGTCGCTGATCGCCTCGGTAAAGAGCCAATAGGCCATGTCGGGCCGGCCCCAGGGCCCGTAGACTGTGAAGAATCGCAGGCCCACCGTCTGGAATTTGTAAAGGTGCGTGTAGCAGTGGGCCATCAGTTCGTTGCTGCGTTTGGTGGCGGCGTAGAGGCTGACGGGCCGGCCAACGTCGTCGGTTTCGCTGAAGGGCAGCTTTTCGTTCCCGCCGTAGACGCTCGAACTGGAGGCATAGACGAGGCGCTCGATGCCTTCATGGCGGCAGGTTTCCAGGATGTTGAGGAAGCCCTGGAGGTTGGCCTGCTGGTAGGCGAAGGGGTTTTCCAGGGAATAGCGCACGCCGGCCTGGGCGGCCAGGTGGCAGATCAGTTCGATGCTCTCATCCCGCACCAGCGCCCGCAGCGGCTCGTACTCCGCCACGTCCAGCTTCACCCCGCGGTAGCCGTCGCGGCCTTCGAGCTGGGCGTGGCGCCGGGTTTTCAGCAGCGGAGCGTAGTAGTCGTTGAAGGAATCGACGCCCACGACGCGATGGCCCTCGGCCAGCAAGGCTTCGCAGAGGTGGTAGCCGATGAAACCCGCGGCACCGGTAACGAGAATGTTCATAGCAGTCTGTCGGTCTGCTCCTGATCGAGTTCGCCGAACGCGCCGGCCACCTGCGGGCCGCGTGGAACGCGTGCGTTCAGGCTTTCCAGACCTTTGACCGAGCCTTCCCAACGCCCGCAAGCGCGTTCCTGGTGTCCACGATCAAAACCGCGTCATTGGCCAACTTCCCATAATCGATGCGGCTGTGGTTGGTGCAGATCACCACTGCGTCCGCGCCGGACGCCTCATCCAAGGAAACGCTTTCCCGGCCGGTGAGCGCCGCGTGCCGCCGCGTCGGCGGAATGGCCGGCACATGCGGGTCGTGAAAGTCCACCAGGGCGCCCTTCTCCTCGAAGAGTTCGATCAGTTTCAGCCCCGGGCTCTCCCGCACGTCGTCCACGTCCTTCTTGTAGGCGATGCCCACCAGGAGAATCCGGCTGCCCTTGAGCGGCTTGCTCATCGTGTTGAGGGCGTCGGCGGTGCGCTGGACCACATAGTAGGGCATGGTCGAATTGATCTCGCCGGCCAGTTCGATGAACTTCGTCGGCAGATCGACCTCGCGGGCTTTCCAAGTCAGATAAAACGGATCGATGGGGATGCAATGCCCGCCCAGACCCGGCCCGGGATAGAACGGCATGTAGCCGAAAGGCTTGGTCTTGGCCGCGTCGATCACTTCCCAGATGTCGATGCCCAGGCGCTCGAAGACCAGCTTGAGTTCGTTCACCATGGCGATGTTGACGCTGCGGAAAATGTTCTCGACCAGTTTGGCGGCTTCCGCCGTGGCGCAGGACGAGACGGGTACGACGCGTTCGACGACGGCGGAGTAGAGGGCGCAGGCGGCGGCGAGGCTTTCCTCGTTCAGGGCGCCGACGACCTTGGGAATGCGCGAGGTGGAGAAGTCCGGGTTGTTGGGATCCTCGCGCTCGGGTGAGTAGGCCACCAGGAAGTCCACGCCGGCTTTCATGCCGCTGCCCTTCTCCAGAATCGGGATCAGCACGTCGTCGGTGGTTCCGGGATAAGTGGTCGATTCGAGGGAGACGAGGGCGCCGCGCTTGAGATGGGGGGCGATGGCCTCCGCGGTCTGAGTGATGAACCGCAGATCGGGCTCGCGGTTGGGCGTCAGCGGCGTCGGTACACACAGGATGATCGCGTCGCAGCGGGAGACTTGACGATGATCCGGTGTCGGAGTAAACTTTTCCGATTGAGCGAGGCGTTGGAGTGGCTCATTTGGAATGTACTGGATGTAGGAACGGCCGGCGTTGAGAGCCACGATTTTTGCTGGGTCGGTATCCACGCCAACGACGTCGAACCCGGCGGAATGGAACAGAATGGCCAGCGGCAAGCCGATGTACCCGAGTCCAATAACAGCCACGGCGGCGTCTTTATCGACGAATTTTCGAGCCCGGTCTAAATTCGAATCAGATGGGATATTTGAGATAGTTGACATACGATTTTTCGCTCATGCCTCCGTTTTACACTTGTAAGTTTTGTCTCCGCCACGTAGGCGTATCGCTCGAAAAAGAAGATGAGGGGTTAAACTCATCATGTCACAAGCCATCACGAAGTCTCCGGTTGCGAGATTGGCTTCCCATTCCATTGAAGGCACCTGCATTCTCCTAACAATTCTCGGCTTACCTGTCTCCGGATTGTCCAGATCCCCGTCTCCCTCGGCCGCCGAACTGGCCGCCCAAAGCATCGAACTGACGAAAGCCGCCCACCGCCGCACGAAAAATAACGTCCTCCCCGCCACCGCCTACCTCGACTATGGCGGCCTTCAGGTGCGGGCCGACCTCCAGCGGCTCTCCCCCACCGGCAAACCGGTTTTCTATCAACCCCTCTCGGCGAACGTCGCCATTTCCGCCGGGGCCAACCTCGTCCACCAGGCGCCGTATCATGCGCAAGGGGAAGGAATCATCGGGGGCCATTGGGATCAGTATGTGCCCCTGCTGACGCATCAGGAATTCGCCGGGCCGTCTGGCGTTCGCGTGACCCTCGGCGACTCCATCACCATGCCGGGCCACCACGCCACGGCGACCGCGGGCGTCATGATCGCCGCCGGAGCCAACAGCGCCGCTCTCGGCATGGCGCCGCAGGGCCTGCTCCGCAGCTTCTGCTACGATTTCGACGAACCCGAGGCTCTCGCCAACGCCGCCACCTCGACCACCGACACGATGAAGCTCAGGGTTTCGAACCACTCCTACGGCGACTTCCGCGGCTGGATCACGACTCAGACGAATCTCGGCGGCGGCTATGGCTGGTACTGGGTCGGCGAAGGCTGGCTGCCGGGCGGCGCCGGCAATCGCGAAGACATGGGTTTCGGCGGCTACGGCGACAATTCGGTCTTCTGGGACACCCTGGCATACGAAGCGCCATACTATCTCCACGTGCGCTCGGCGGGTAACGACCGCAGCGACAACTACAAGGGCAGCAAGAGCACCGGCACCTTCTTCTACTGGAATGGGACCCAATGGACCGGTCCCGAACCCTACGTGGTGGGCGAGGCCCCTTACGACGACAAGTACGACAACAACTGGGACACTTTGATCGAGGAGGCGAGCGCCAAGAACATCCTCGCCGTCGGCGCCATGACCGATGCGGTGACGGCCGGCGAGCGCGATTTCTCCGCCGCCGCCTTCACAAGCTTCTCCGGCTGGGGGCCGGTCGACGACGGGCGCATCAAACCCGACATCACGGCCAACGGCTACAAGGTGGTCCTCGCGGTCGCGATCGACGACGCGTCCTATTCCTCCGGCACGTCCAACGGCACGTCGTTTTCCTCTCCCAGCGTGGCCGGTGTGGCCATGCTGGTGCTGCAAAAAATCGAAGAGCTGCTCGATGGCACATGGGTTCGCGCCAGCACTCTCAAAGCGATCCTTCTCCACAGCGCCTACGACGTCGGCAATGCCGGCCCCGACTACAAATCCGGTTGGGGACACGTGGACGCCATCAACGCGCTGGATCAGGTAACCAGCTTCAGCCTCTCTCCCGGGGCGAACGGCATTGTGGAGGACTTGCTGGAGCCCGCCAATCCGCAGAGCGCCTTCGCGGTGGACTGGGATGGGACCTCCGAACTGCGGGCAACCATCGTCTGGACCGATCCGCCCTCGCCCAAGCTCATGACCATGGTGGACAACCCCACTCCGGCTCTCGTCCACGACCTGGACTTGCGCATCGTGGGCCCCGGCTCCACCACCTACTATCCCTATCGCCTCGACAAGAGCGACCCTGGGGCCCTGGCCACGACTGGCGATAACGTCGTCGATAACGTGGAACAAGTCCGCATCGCGGCCCTCTCCGCGCCAGCGGGCGCCTACACGATCCAGGTCAGCCACAAAGGCACCCTGGCCTATGGCGAGCAGTGGTTTTCGCTGATCGTCTCTGGCCAAGAGGACGCCGCCGCGCCCGCGCCGTCTCTGCCTCCCGCCGTCGCTCCCTCTTACGATCCCAACGGGAAAGCGGTCATCGAAGCCAGCGGCGGCGGCTTTCAGCTCGGGGCTCAAGTCACCCTGGTGCATAGCGTCAGCGGCGACGTCATTCTCTGCGAGGGCGAGGCGGGCTCCCCGCGCCTGCTCGCCGGCGAAGCGGACCTGACGGGCGTGCGCTCCGGCTTCTATGACATGATTGTTTCCAATCCGGACGGACAGAGTGCGACCCTGTCCAACGCCGTCTTCGTGAACAACCTCGCTCCCGTGCTGAACGCGCTTCCCGCGTCGCTGACGTTGAAGGAAGGCGAGACGACGGAGACGCTGCTTTCCGCCAGCGACGGCAACCTGCCCGAGCAACTGACGTTTTCGACCACCGGGGCGCCGGACTTCGCTTCCATCGGCGGAGCCTCCGCCGGAAATCCGGCGACCGCGAGTATGGCGCTCGCTCCCGATTTCCACTCCCAGGGCTCCTGGCTGCTCACGGTGACGGCCACGGACGACGGCTCGCCCGCCGCCTCCACAAGCCACGATCTGACCGTGGAAGTGCTCAATGTCCCCACGCTCCTGGATGCCGTTGCGCTTTCCCCGACGGAAGTGCGCGTCACCTTCGACTCCGCGATGGCGCAAGGCGGCCCCGGCTCCGTGCTCAATCCGGACGCCTTCTCCATCGTCGCCTCCATCAAGGGCTCGAAAGGCCCTGCCACGGTCGATGTGTTGAGTGTCGACGGGATCGCGGGCGACAGCGTGGTCTTGACCACGGCGCCTCAAAACCCTGGCCAGAGCTATATCCTGACCGTTTCCCAGACGGTAACGGACAGTCAGGGCAACACGCTGGCGACGGAGACGGAGCTGAAGTGCAAGAAGTTCATGGGCTTCCAAACCAGCTCGGTGACAGACTGGGAGGCTTTCGAGTAGCGACAGCTCTTGCGCCGCCCCGTGATCTTGGGCCAAGAGTCCCTCCCCGCAGAGGGGAAGCCGATCCCACCTCCCGTGCTCCACGACGAGAAGCGACTCATGGCCGAAGAACCCGCCACCGCCATCCCGGCTCCTGTCGATGATCCCTACAACCGCCAGTTTCTCAGCCTTCGCGGCCGGGTCTGCGCGGCGCTGACCAAGTCCGTCGCGTGGCTGCTCTACAATCTCTACAATCGCTGCTCGACCACCGGGGCGGAAAACGTCCCGAAGGAAGGGCCGGTGCTGCTCTACGCGAACCACCTGAGTCTTTACGACCCGCCGCTGGTGGGGACGCGCATCCGCCGTTTCATCCGCTATATGGCGAAGCGCGAACTTTTCGGCAAGGACGACAAGGACAACCTGTTCGGCCATTTTCTGGGCGGCATCGGGGCCTTTCCGGTGAAGCGCGGCGGTGCAGACCGGGCGGCGATGCGCCGCGCGATGAACTATCTGGATCAGGGCCAAGGCGTCTTGATTTTTCCCGAAGGCACGCGGGGCGATGGCGTGACGATCCGGGAATTCACCCCGGGCGTGGCCATGCTGGCGCTGTCGAACCCTGAGACGACGATCGTTCCGGTGCGAATCCGGGGCAGCGAGAAGGCTCTGCCGAAGGGCGCCGCGGTCCCGCGCCCCGCCAAGATCAGCGTAACGATCGGAAAGCCCTTCCGGGTAAATGATTTGCAGGGGTTACCGGCTGAAAAAAAGTCCTTGTATCGCGCTTTGGCTGACGAAATGCTTTCCAGGCTTTCCGCGCTATGATTCCGGGGCGTCCGCATGCGCGCCTGTGGACGCGTCCTTCGAATCCCGCAGACATTTTTTTTTGAGGAAGACATCAGGAGATCCGCTTCACCATGAACCCTGAACCGAGCCACCCCCAGGGCGAGCAAGAGCCCCAAGAGGTCAACGACGCCGGCATCACGTCCGCCGTCGAAGACCAGGCTCAAGACACCGCGCAGACCCCGGGGCCTGAAGGCAACGCCGCACCCCAAGCCGCCGCCCAGCCCTCGCCCTCACCCGCGGCCCCCTCTCCCGCCGAGGAGTATCCCGCCAACCCCGAGGACGAGGAAGACGACGAGGCCGACCTCCAATCCGAAATCGAGCAGTTCGACCAACTGCTCGACATGCACCTGCCCGGTGCGGCGGAGGAGGCGCCCCGCGGCGAAATCATCGAGGTGCCGGTCGTTTCCGTCTCCTCCGACGTGGTCCTGGTGGACTTCGGCGGCAAGGCGGAGGCTCGCATTCCCGCCAGCGATTTCCCCCAGATCGACGGCCAGCCCAACGTCAAAATCGGCGATGTCATCAAAGCTGTCCATGTGGGCCGCTCGGCCGATGGCACTCCCCGCCTCTCGCACCGCGAAGCCCGCGTCCGCGAAAGCGAGGACGCCATTCGCCTCGCCAAGGAAGAGGGACGTTCGGTCAAGGGTCTCATCACCCAGACGGTCAAGGGCGGCCTCATGGTGGATATCGGATTGCCCGCTTTCATGCCGGCCAGCCAGGTGGACCTGTTCAAGATCCCGGACCTGAACAGCCTTGTGGGCCAGGAAATCGAAGCGCTCGTCATCGAGTTCGACCCGCGCCGCAAGCGCGCCGTCCTCTCGCGCCGCCGCATGCTCTTCGAGAAGCGTGAATCCAAACGCCAAGAGTTCCTCTCCGGCCTCGCCGTCGATCAGATGATCATGGGCAAGGTGAAGAACACGGTGGACTTCGGCGCGTTCATCGACCTCGGCGTGATCGACGGGTTCGTGCCACGTGAGGAAATCTCCTACGATCGCGGCACCCCGCCCTCCGACATCCTCAAGAAGGGGATGGAGTGCGAGTTCAAGATCATCAAGATCGACATGGATCAGGGCAAAGTCACCCTGTCGCGCAAGCGCCTCTCCACCGACCCGTGGGAAGACATCGACGGCCGCTATCCCATCGGCGCCATCGTCCAGGGCGAAGTCATCGCCATCCAGAGCTACGGCGCCTTCGTTCACCTCGAAGAGGGCGTCACCGGCATGATCCACGCCTCGGACATGAGCTGGGCCCCGGGCAGCAAGAAGCCTCACGACTTCGTCGCCATCGGCGAAACGGTGACTTCGCAGGTCCTCGAACTCGACCACGAACGGCGCCGCATGTCGCTTGGCCTGAAGCAGATCATGGGCGATCCGTGGGAAAAGGTGAACGAGAAGTTCCCCAAGGGCAGCGTCGTAAAGGGCGAGGTCACCTCGCTGACGAACTACGGTGCCTTCGTCCGCCTCGACGAGTACGTCGAAGGCATGGTGCACGTCTCGCACCTGTCCTGGGACACGCACATCAACCACCCGAAGGAAATTCTTAAGGTGGGCCAGGAAGTCGAAGCCAAGGTCCTCGCTGTGGACATGAAGGCCCGGCGGATCAGCCTTGGCGTCAAGCAGATGACCAAGTCGCCGATCTCCGCCTACCTGGACGATCATCCGGAAGGCTCGGTCGTCACCGGCAAAGTGACCCGCTTCGCGCCCTTCGGCGCGTTCGTGGAGCTGACCCCTGGCGTCGAAGGATTGATCCACATCAGCCAGATCGACGAGAAGCGCGTCGAGCTGCCGGAGAAGGTCCTGACCGTGGGTGAGGAAGTCCAGGTCAAGATCACCAAGATCGAGAAGAAGAAGGGCAAGATCAGCCTGTCGCGCAAAGCCGCCATCAAGCATGCCGAACGCGAGAACATCAAAGCCTACATGAAGCAGGCGGAGAAAGAATCGGAAGGCACCGGCCTGAACCTCGGCGAAATGATCCAGCAAGCCCAGAAAAAGGCGAACAAGGACTAATTCGTAGTCCGCCTCAGTTCGCCTGATAAGCCGCCTCGAAATCGACCGCCCGCGGGGGAGCCAGTTCGGCCTCCTGAGCGGGCGGTTTTTCTATGCGCACCCGCAGTTGAGGCAACGCCCCCAGCGAAACATCGAGCCGCCGCGTCCACTCGCACGCCTTGCCCGCCAGAAGCATCCGCGCCAGCCAGCCGCGCTCGGCGTAGCAGGTCCGCACGCTCAGCACCTGACCGGCGATGTGCCGCACGACGGTTTTCAGTTCCAGGTCCTGCTCCGGCGCGTCGCCCAGCAGGTCGAGCTGGAACCCTGGCCGTTCGCCCCGCTCCAGCGCCGTTTCCTGACCCCGCGCGTGCTGGGCCAACGCCTCCGCCAGTTCGTCGAACCAGCCGAGCATCACCAAGGTTCCCACTTCGTCGAGAACCACGTCCAGCTCATGGGTCAGCCAGTGCCCCGGCGCCAGCTCGCCCTCGCCCGGTGCCAGCGGCGGCGCGATGACACTGGCTCGCCAGGAAAGCAGGCGCAGTTCCGGGTCGGCGAAGGCTTCCGCCAGGACCTCCGGCCGGAACTTGGCGCGGCTGAGCAGCGCGAAACTCCGCACGCATTCCGTCAACGGCGCCCGCGCCCCGAGGAGTTCGGTCAGTTGCGTCAGGGACGAGAGCGTCGCGTTCTGCAGCAGATTGTTCTGCCGGGCCAAGGTCTCGAACCGCCGATTCAATCGCCGCACCAGGTCTTTGGCGGTGGCACCGGAGAAGGCCATCGATTCGAAGCTCTCCTCGCCCCCGCCGAAGCCATAGCGTTCCGCCATCCGGGCTGTCAGCAAGGCGTCGAAAAAGCGCCAGATCATCCCTTGCGTGCTTTGGCTTTCCGAGCCAAGCCGGGCGCTCCAGATGTTCACCCAGCTTTGCAGTTCCTGCGCGTGCTGGCGGATGGATTTGCGCGGGTAGGACGCCAGCGTGTTGCGCGCCAGGGCCTGCATGTTCAGGAGCGGCAGCAGGCGGTCGTCGCGCTCGCCGCGGGTGCGCGTCACCAGAAGCACCTCGTCGTCGCGCCAGTCGGCCAGGGAGAAGGCGCCATTTTCTCCCATCATGAGAAGATAGCGGCCGGCGATGCCTTCGGCGCGCAGGCCTTCGCCGATTTCGCGGTACTGCCGCGTTTGATCTTCAAAAGCGTTGAAGTGCTGGCCTTGCCCCTCCAGGTCCGCGGGCAAGGCGGCGCAAACAAGCGCCTCTCCGTTGGGCAGCGGCAGCGCCACCCACCACGTGCGGGCCACCAGCGATTTGCCCTTGGCCCGCACCGGTTCGGGTTTCGCGAACTTCTTGATGCCCCAGCCCAGGTGGCTCAGGGCCGACAGGAAGGGGCGCAGACTCTCCGGGGGAACGGCGGGCAAATTCAGACGTCCTCTGGCCGGTCGGGCTATGGGATGGGTTGCCAAGCGAGGCCACTCTATTTAGACTTCCCCCGAACCGGTTGCGAGAGAAAAGCGTCTCCCGCCACCAATGCCTTGTTCCGGAGCCTCCCCGCCCCGTGTGGATTCGTCTCATCGTCTGGCCGCTCTTTCTCGCAACCCTGACGGGTTTCTGGATCCGCGAGATCCTGAGCCTGCGCGAGGCGTTGCGCCATCACGGCGAGGACCTGGAGGCCGCCAAGCCGGAACTTCGGCGCTTTCGCCGGCGCACCCTGGGCCTCGTCGTGCTCGTTCTTCTCGCCCTTGGCTATGACCTGCTTCACATCCTTCCGTTCCCCGAACCGCGGCATCAGATGGCCTTCATCGGTGTTTGCTTCATTCTGCTGATCTGGCTGCTTCTGATCGCCTTGCGGGACGTGCGCGACATCGCCGACTCCTACTCCCGGTCCCGTGCCCAAGCCACCGTCGATGCTCTTCGCTTTCTCCATGACCGCACCCCGCAAGACCCCGGCGAGAGCGACCGCCAGCCCATTCCCACGCCCCGCTTCGACGAACCCGAACCCCCGCCCGAGGGCATCACCTGACCGCCTTCCCAGTCTTCGCCCACAACCCTCTCCCCCACCTTCTCCTCAAAACGGCTTATGAATATCCCTCCCCCGACCTTCGTTTCCATCCTGCAAATCCATCAGATTCAGGCGCTTCTGAACCTCGGATTGATTCCCGATCCGATGACTGGCGAGCCCCGCGAACCCAATCCCGCGGTGGCGCGCCACGAATTGAGCCTCCTCCGGATCCTGGAGCGGAAAACCCGCGGCAACCTCGAACCCGAGGAGCAGCGCCTCCTCTCCGAATCCATCGGCGCGCTGGCGCAAGCCCTGGCGCCCTACACCGATCCGGCGGAAGCCACGCCGGAAAGCCTCGACACCGGGGCCGCCACCCCGAAAAAACGCCGCATCGTCCTTCCCGGCGAACCGCAAGACGGATAAGGACCCGGCCCCCTCCAATGCCCCTTCACATCGCTCTCGTTCACTTCCCCACCGTCGATAAGCAAGGCGCCGTCACCGCCACCTCCGTGACCAACCTGGATCTACACGATCTGGCTCGCGCGGGCCGCACCTACGGGGTGGAAGGCTACTGGCTGGTTCATCCCTTCGAAGGTATGCAGCGCTATGTCGAACGCGTCATGAGCCACTGGCGCGAGGGCTGGGGCGCGGCCTACAACCCCACCCGCAAACAGGCCCTCGAAGGCGCCGTCGTCGTCAGCGATCTCGGCGAGGTGGCCCGCCGCATGGAAGCCCTCTACCCCGGGCACGAGGTCCTCTTCGTCGCCACCAGCGCCCGCCAGGGCAAGCAGCGCATTCCCTTCTCGACCATGCGCCAGTGGCTCGAAGCGCCCGACTCCGGGAAAGTCTACTGTATCCTCTTCGGCACCGGGTACGGTCTGCACCCGGAAGTCATGCAGGAAGTCGATTACGTCCTGGAACCGATCAACGGACCGACCGACTGGAACCACCTTTCGGTGCGGGCCGCGGCGGCGATTACGCTCGACCGACTCCTCGGACTTGGCCGGTAAGCGAAAAAACCGTTCCCATCTTGGCCCGGTCGATGTTAGTTGTTTTGTAACAAACGGCCGGAAGGATTGCCAGCGCCCCTATGTCAGCCATGGACCCCGATCAAGAACCCGAAACCACCGCCAACAAGTATGAAATTCGCCTCGGCGACGAAGGGCCGGTGGACTGGACGAAGGCGCTGGAGGAACTCTCCACCGCCGAACCGGACGCGGAACCGGAACCCGCCGCCAAACAGCCTGCTCCCCAACCCGAACCCGCCAAAGCGCCATCCAAACCCCAGGCCGCCCTGCCCACGCCCCAGCGCCCCCTCACCGCCGAGGAAAAGGCCGATAAGGACGAGCGACGACGCAAGTACGAGGAAATCTGCAAGAAGCCCTCGATGACCATGAAGGACGACGACAAGCTCGTCTTCGACGAGTTGTCCGATATCCTCAGCCACGTCAACACCGCCGCCAACAAGCTCGAGGTCTTCAAGAAAAAATACCCCTACCTGGTCGCCCCCAACATCTTCGGCATCTGGGAAGACAACCTGAAGGAAACCGCGACCGTCATGTTCCGCGAGTTCCACAACCTGCGAAACGGCCAGCAGAAGAAAACTTACAGCAAGCGCTACGTCTGCAGTCAGTGCAAGACCGTCTGCATGGTGCCCCTGCCCGGCGGCATCTGCGACGAATGCCGCAGCCGCAATGCTCCCTCTCGTGGCCCGGAGTCCCAATGACCCCCAGCACTGTTGCGGAGCGCCTCGCGGACAATCTGCAATCCATCCAACGGCGCATCGCCCGCGCCTGTGAACAGGCCGGACGCGACCCCGCCGAGGTCACGCTCCTTGCCGTGTCCAAGTACCGCCCCATCGAACACGTCCGAACCCTTTACGATCTCGGCCTCCGTGAGTTTGCCGAGAGCCGCGTCCAGGACGGCCGCGACCGAATCCCGGACCTGCCCTCCGGCATCCGCTGGCATCTGATCGGCCGCCTCCAGACCAACAAAGCCAAGTACCTCCCGGGTCTCTTTCACACCGTTCACTCTGTCGACCGGCCCGATGTGGCGGAGGCCCTGAACAAAGCCTATGCGAAGCAGGGCGAAATGGCCGAAGTCTATGCCCAGATCAACATCTCCGGTGAAGATCAGAAGGCCGGTGTTTCCGCCGCCGACGCCGCCGCGTTCGTGCGGGATGTGGCGTCGCGGGAATCGCTTCGCCTCGCCGGGCTGATGACGATGGCGCCCTATGTGGACGATCCGGAGGAAGTCCGGCCCGTTTTTCGCCAACTGCGCGAGTTGCGCGACCGGCTTCAGGACGAGTCGGGCCTCGCTCTCCCGGCCCTCTCTATGGGCATGACCGGCGATTTCGAAGTCGCCATCGAGGAAGGCGCCACCATCGTCCGCGTCGGCACCGCCCTCTTCGACACCGGCGAAGCGGACCGTTAAAACCCACGGGTTTAACCGCCCTTAGGCCCTTGTTCCCCCCAGCCATCTCGTATAGTCTCCCTCTCAATAACACGCCAAAGGATTCTCCCGTGACTACTTCGACCGCCCAGGCCACTGCCCTCAAAATTACCGACTTCATCGCCACCCACCGCCAGGACCTGATCGCCGACACCCAGAAGCTGCTGCGCTTTCGCACCGTCAGCGGCGGTTCGCCGGAGCAGCAGGCGGAGTATGAAACGGAAATCCCCAAGTGCCTTGAATGGCTGGGCGAGCTGTCCACCCGCATGGGCTTCCGGTTCCGCGTCACCGGCGACATCCACGGCGCCGGGCTGGTGGGGGAAATTCTCTGGAAGAGCGACAAAGAAAACGCCCCGCTCGTGGTCGTCGCCAGCCACATCGACGTCGTTACGCCGGTGGGCGATTGGTCCTCGCCACCCTTCGCCGCGGAAATTGTCGACGGCGTGCTGATCGCGCGCGGCACCCAGGACGACAAGGGCCCCCTGATGCAGTCGCTCTACGGCCTCTGGGCTGTGAAGGAGTGCGGGATCGAGCTGCCCTGTGACGTCGCCATCGTCATCGGGACACTGGAGGAAACGGGCAACTGGAGCGATATGCTCGCCTACTTCGAGACCTCCCGGAAACCCGACTTCGCCTTCACGCCGGACGCCGATTTCCCGATCATCAACGGCGAGAAGGGCATGGTGACGGTGCTCTTCGAAGCGGAATGGGACTCGCCCGCCACCCACGCCGAAACGGGGCTGGAATTCACCCGCATCGCCGGCGGTGAACGCGACAACATCGTGCCCAGCCGCACCGAAATCGGCATCCGTTTTCCTCGCGAAGCGGAGAAAGAGCTGACCAAGGAGCTGATCCGCGAAACGACCCGCTATACCGCCGAAGACAATCAGAAGTCCAACGTCACCGTCCTGCCCAGCAAAGCCCGCAATCCGGAGGCGGAACTCTACGAACTGACGATTTCCTTCATCGGCAAAGCGGCCCACGCCTCGACCCCGCGCAAAGGCCACAACGCCATCCTCGACGCCTTCGATTTCGTCAAAGACATCGAGACGTTCCCCGAAGGCGTCCGCCATTTCGCGGCGTTTCTCTACTTCCTCTGTCAGGACATGAACGGCGAAGCTCTCGGGATTGACGCGCACCACGACTTCATCGGCGGCACGTCGGTGAACCTCTCCATCGTGGACATCCGCCCGAACACCGGCCGGGCCTCGGTGAACATCCGGCCGACCATGGGCATGACGACCAACAAGGTGTTGGAGCAATCGCGCGCCGCCGCCGACCAACTGGCCTCCGCCTCGCGCATGAAGGTGAGCGCCCGCGCCAAGGGCGAGGTCAAGGAAGCGATCTTCCTCGACCCCGAGAACCCAGCCATCGCGGGCTACTTCGCGGCCCTGCGCGCCGGCTTCGAAGCCGTCACCGGCCGGCCCTGCGAACTGCGCTCCACCGCCGGCACCACCTACTCGAAAGCCATCCCCAACTGCTGCGCCTTCGGCCCCGTCTTGACGCCCGACGAAGACGAGATGGCCCACCAGCCCAACGAACAAATCACCGTGGCGGCGCTGGAACGCAATGCGTGCATTTATGGGGCGAGCCTGGCGATGCTGGCGGAGTTTATTTAACGCAAAGCAGCAGAGGTGCAAAGGACGTTTGAAGAGAGGGTTACATGCCATTCACAACGCGATGTATGACGTTCTTCAAAAGTTTTTCACCGAAATTGACTCCGAGTCCCAACCTCAGATTCATCAACTTGAGGTACGTGTAAGTCTGTGGCTCAAAGATGGAATTGTACTGAGTCACGGCCTTGCATTCAACGATGACCAGCCTATTGACAAGTAAATCGAGTCTCAGGGGAAAACTCAATTCTCTCCCCTTGTAGGCGATGGGAACTTCCAACTGCCTTTGTACGAAGAGACCACGGTTTTCTATCTCCCAACCCAAAGCTTCTTCATAAACACACTCCAAGAGTCCCGGTCCACCTAAGGTCTTATGAACTTCGATAGCCGCTCCGACAATGAGCTGGCTAATCTCATTCTCGGACAACTCTTTTCGAACCATCCTTTGCACCTTTGCCTCTCTGCTGCTTTGCGTTAAAAACAAAGCCGATTACACGATCGGCTCATCGTCGTCCTCGCCCGGGGCCACATGGGCCATCATGTTGACGCGCAGTTCTTCCGGATAGTGGGCGCGTTCGAGAGCGATTTCGCCGGTGATCTTGCCTTCCTTGTAGAGCTTGAGAAGGAACTCGTCCATCGTCACCATGCCCTGCTTCTTCGACGTCTGGATCGTTGAGATGATGCGGTTGGTCTTCGCTTCGCGGATCAGGTTGGCGATGGCGGGCGTGTTGTGCATCAGTTCGTAGGCGGCGAGTCGGCCCTTGCCCGAGGCGTGAGGCAGCAGCGTCTGGGCGATGATGGTCTTGAGCGCCACCGAGATGACGGTACGGATCTGCTCCTGCTGGTTCACCGGGAAGGCGTCGATGATACGGTCGATGGTGGCCGACGCGCTGATGGTGTGCAGCGTTCCGAAGCACAAGTGGCCCGTTTCCGCGGCGTGGAGACCGGCTTCGAGCGTTTCCAAGTCGCGCATTTCGCCGACCAGAATGATGTCCGGGTCCTGGCGCAGGGCGCCACGCAGCGCGTAAGCGAATGAAGGCGTGTCGACGTGGACTTCGCGCTGGGTGACGATGCACTTCTTGTGGGGGTGGGTGTATTCGATGGGGTCTTCGATGGTGATGATGTGCGAGTAGCGGTTGGAATTGATCCAGTCGATCATCGTCGCCAGGGTAGTCGTCTTGCCCGAACCGGTCGGGCCCGTGATGATGCACATGCCGCGGGGCGAATTGAGCAGTTCCATGATGCCGGCGGTCGGCAGGCCGAGGACTTCGAAGGGTAGGAGGCGCGAGGGAATCAGGCGCATGACGATGCCGATGTTGCCTCGGGCGCGAAGACAGGCCACGCGGAAACGGGCCTGCTCGGAGTACGAGTAGGCGAAGTCGGAGGAGCCATGCTCCTGGAGCATCTGGATGTAGCGCGGCGGGGAGATTTCCCGCATCAGCCGTTCCGTGTCTTCCGGGGTCAGGATGTCCGGGTCCACGACTTCCAGGGTGCCGTTGTTGCGCATGACGGGGACCTTGCCAACGGCCAGGTGAAGGTCGGACCCTTCACGCTCCACCATGATCTTCAACATTTCATTCATATCCATAGCCATAAGGGCGATCCTCCTCGTATGCGCGGGACGTCTAGCTTTGAGAGCGCATTGTGCTCGAAATGACAATGCGCCGCCGGAACCCGGCGGCGCAAGCCTGTGTTGAAAGGAAAAGATGAAGGGGCCGGGGAAAGGCCCCCGGGGTCAGGAGATGCCCGCGAGTTGCTGCTTGAGCGTTTGCTCGCTGGGGTTGAAGCCGCGCCACTTCACTTGGCCCGCCGAGTCGAAAATGGCCACGTAGGGCACCCGGTAGATTTGGTATTTCCGCAGCAGATTACGCACTTCGTTGGCCGGCGTTTCGAGGCAAACGAAGCTCTTCAGGGTCTGCACGACCGCTGGGTCGCTGTTGATGCCCTTCATGAAGCGTTCGCTGTAGGCCGAACCGGGCAGCGTGATCACCCAGATCATGGGTTTGCGGTTGGCGCGGGCCAGGTCGAAACCTTCCTTCAACCCGATTTCCCATTCCAGATTCGGTCCCCAGCGCTTCTTGATATCCTCGCGAGTCTGGTTGTCGGGGAAACGGGGCGTGTACACCGGGACCCAGCTTTCATTGAGGCGCCGGATTCCGACGACGGAGTTGCCGTCCTCGCTGGCCTGGAGCACGGAGGGGTCGGCGAGCCACTGGCGGTTGTTCACGACGATCTTGTATTCGAGGGTGCCTTCTTCCAACGGTCCGATGTACTTCTCCCAGACATAGGGGACTTCCTCGCTGGTGTCGGAGCGCCTGGCGACGGCGGCGGCGTGGTATTCGTCATAGACGCCGCGGTCGGAGATGCCGGCCCAGCCGTCCCAACTGCCCACGATGTGAACGATGTTGGCCTGGCGGCTGAAGAAGCGCACGCGCAGGTAGGGCTTGCCGTCCATCTTGCTGACCAGCAGTCGCGGGCGCATCGAGCCGTTGGGGATGTAGCCCGGCCACGGGGGCTCTTCCAGGGAGAACTCGAAGGCCGAGCCCATGGTGCCCCCTTGACCCGCGGTAACGTCGAAATCGTCTTTGCGGCGCTCCAGGTCGGGCGGCCCAGGCATCCAGCCGTCATGCGTGCCGTTCACACAGTACTTGAAGACGTGAACGCCGGGGGTGAGGGTGTAGAAGTGTTCGAAGACGCCGTTTTCGTCGGGACCGAACATTTTGGATTCCGGGTCGGAGACGGTGTAGCCGTCCGAGTTGGCCCAGCCGTTGAAGGTGCCGGCGATGTACACCGAGCTGGCGTCGGGTGCTTTGACCCGGAAGAGGACACCGGTGGGGGTGTAGATGAGCGGGAGTGCTTCGGCGGCGAGCGCCGGGCCCGCCGCCAGGCCCATGAGGGCGAGGCAGAGTGCGATTCGCAGAAAAGCGGGGAGTTGTTTTATGGAAGGGAAGGGGCGCGTCATCGGCCTCTCGTCCTCCTTCGGAAATACTTGAGCCAAGGGCTTGGCGACGGGGGTCTTGCGTCAAGATTCCGTCAGTGTCAAAGGTCAGACTAAAACACTTTATGCCGGGTTTGCAACGCTATAAGTGCCCCTGCGGGGAGGCAAATGAAAACGCCCGGTGCCCGAAGGATAAGACAAGAAAAAGCGGCCGGAGTTCCCTCCGGCCGCAAGTTCTGTGTTCTCAGTGTCGAGCTTGATTCTTCAGGAACAATCTTTAGGATTTGCCGTTCTTTTCGCCGGCCCGCTTGTGCTCGACGATTTTGTCCACGAGCTTGTACTCGAGCGCTTCCTCCGCCGTGAGGAATTTGTCGCGGTCGGTGTCGTGCTCGATTTCGTCGAAGGTCTTGCCGGTGTGCTTGGAGAGGATTTCGTTCAGCGTGCGCTTGATGCGGATCATCTCCTTGGCCTGGATTTCGATGTCGGTGACTTGCCCGCCGAGGCCGCCCATGATGTGGGGCTGGTGGATCATGACGCGGGAATTGGGCAGGCAGAAGCGTTTGCCCGCGGTGCCCGCCGCCAGCAGCACGGCGCCCATGCTGGCCGCCTGGCCGACGCAGGTGGTGGTGATGTCGGGCTTGACGAACTGCATGGTGTCGTAGATCGCCAGGCCAGCGGTGACGCTGCCGCCCGGGGAATTCAGGTAGATGTTGATGTCTTTGTCCGGGTCGGCGCTCTCCAGATAGAGAAGCTGGGCCGTGACCAGACTGGCGACGGTATCGTTGATGGGCGTTCCGATGAAGATGATGCGGTCCATCAGAAGGCGGGAGAAGATGTCCATCCCGCGCTCGCCGCGCTCTGTTTGCTCCAGAATGTAGGGGACGTCCATGGTGTGGCCGTGTCCTTCCTTGTGCGTTGGGTCAGAGTGGGTCGGAGGGGGGTTAGGCGGCGGACGCCTTCTTGTTCGCCACGACTTCATCGATGATTCCGAAGTCGATCGCTTCCTTGGGTCCCAGGAAATAATCGCGGTCGCAGGCTTTGATGATTTCGTCCACGGTCTTGCCGGTGTGGCGGGCCATGACCTCGTAAAGGGATTCGCGGACGCGGATCATTTCGCGGGTCTGGATTTCGATTTCGATCGAGGTCCCCCGCGAACCGCCGCTGGGCTGGTGGATCATGATGCGGGAATGGGGCAGAGCGTACCGCATGCCTTTCTCCCCTGCGAGCAAGATCACGGCCCCCATGCTGGCGGCCTGGCCGATGACGGTGGTGCCGACCGGGGCCTTGATCAGCTGCATGGTGTCGTAGATGGCCATGCCGCTGGTGATGACGCCGCCGGGCGAGTTGATGTAGATGCTGATGGGCTTTTCCGGGTCCTGGCTTTCCAGGAAGAGAAGCTGGGCCGTGACGAGATTGGCGAGCCGGTCGTCGAAGGCGCGCTGGATCAAAATGATCCGGTCCATCAACAACCGGGTAAACAGGTCCAGCATCCGCTCGCTGCGCTCGGTCTGGTGCCAGATTCGCGGAACGGGGATGTAGTAAATGTCGTCATCGTCATCGTTGGCGAAGGGTTGCGCCGCGGCGCGTTCTTCCTGCTCGAGGACGGCCCGGCGGAGTTCCGCGGGCAGATCGGCAGGCCTGAGGTGATAGCGGGCCATAGGGCTTTACTCGCCTTCTTGTGGAGTTTCCCCGGAAGCGCCGGCGGCTTCGTCTTCGTCCGCCTTGGCTTCCACGACGACCGTCTCGGCCATTTCGGCGAGACGATCCTGCACCGCCCGTAAGCGAATATCCTGCACAAAATCGTCGAACTGCTTGTTGGCTTCCAGCTGAGCACGAATCGCCAGCGGTTTGCGGCCTTGGTACTCGGCGATCTTCTCGATCTCCTCGGCGATTTTCTCTTCGCTCGCCTCGATCCCCAGGTTCCGGCCGATCTGATCCAGGATCAGGAAGGTCTTCACCTGCTCGGCCGACTCCGCCAGCGCATTGCTGATGAACGTGTCGAGGCGCTCCTTGCCGAAGCTCTTCAGCGTCAGGCCGTACTGGCGCATCTGCTGCTCGGTGCGTGACAGGTTGCGGTTGGCCAACTGATTGACCAGGGAGGCGGGCGTTTCGAAATCGACGCGCTCGTTCAGCAGGCTGAACAGCCCTTGCAGGATCTGGGCGCGCTTGCGGTTCTCTTCCTGCTTCTCCAGGTCCTCGCGGATGGACTTGCGGAGGTCCTCGAGCGTCTCGTGCTCGTCGCTGATGTCCTTGGCGAATTCATCGTCGAGTTCGGGCAGGACGCGCTTCTTGATTTCGCCGACGGTGACGCGGTAGGTGTGGCTGTGATCGCCATGACCGACGTCTTCCACGTCGAAGATGTCGCCCTTCTTCTTGCCGGCGAGGGCGTCGGCGACTTCCGCGGGCAGCATCTGCTTCACGTCTTCGATGTACTCGTTGGCGATTCCGCCGTGGGCGTGGGGCTCTCCGCCCTCGCCGACGACGACCATGTCGAGGGTCAAAGCGTCATCTTTGGCGAAGACCGCATCGTCGCCCTGGGCTTCGAAGACCGCGTTTTTTTCGCGGAGCGCTTCGATTTCGGCGGCCACCTTTTCGTCCGTCACAGGCTCCTCGGTGACTTCCACCTTGAGGTCCTTGAGGGTTTCGTCGGTGACTTTGATTTCCGGGCGGACTTCCAGGATCAGGTAGAGTTCGACGCCTTCGCCGGGCGTGGAGGAGG
The DNA here is from genome assembly GCA_040219255.1 of Sumerlaeia bacterium. Lineage (GTDB taxonomy): Bacteria > Sumerlaeota > Sumerlaeia > SLMS01 > JAHLLQ01 > JAVJSW01. Next base: position 140,373 of record JAVJSW010000046.1, on the reverse strand, counting down.
AGCCCTCGTAGCCAGGATCGGCGAGGACTTCGAGCTTCTTGTCTTCCGTCAACTGCTCGGCGAGCTTGGGCGCGAGGCGCTTGGCGGCTTCGTCGCGGGCGGCCTTGGCGTAGCGATTGCGCACCAGTTTGACCGGCGCCTTGCCGGGGCGGAAACCGGGGATGGCCGCGTGCTTGCGGAAGTCCTCGAGCACCTCGTCCACCTTGGGCGCGAAGTCCTCTTCGGCCACTTTCACGGCGTAGCGAACGCGCGACCCGGGCCGGCCTTCACCTTCATCCACCTGATAGGCGATGCGCTCGTTCTTCTTCTCGAGAACCGTCGAGAGGGCGGACTCGTGGGTTTCCTGCTGGTCAGTCACTACGGACTCCTTTCCTGACTTGTCCCGCTGCACGTTGAGGGGAGCTGTTATCTCCAGCATTGGCAGCGTCGGGGGAAATAGAATTCATCGGTCTCGCTTCCCTCGCGGGGCCCGCGGTCGAGACCGCCAACCGAGAGGGTCCGGAATGCCAGGGAGGGAAGCTTCACATCCGGCGCGCGCCCGGGACCCAAGCACAAGGTGGTCCCGCGAAAAACGCGGGGCGGCGCCATCAGAGGGGGAGTGCCTAGCGAGGAAGGCGCGCGGCTATCAAGAGAAAACGCCGTTCCGGGCGCATTTTACCCTGGCGCGCCGGTTCGGCTCTCGCGAAGTTCGCGATCCGCAGGAGGGTCGAAGAGGACGGGGAAGCTTCCCGGACCTTCGCTTTTGCTCTCAAATCATCCGCCTTTCACCTTGACTTGCGCCGCGCCATTGCCGCTCAATCCTCAGCCCTTCGCAGAGGAGCGCCATGCCTTGGCGCCTTCCGCGAAGGTCACACCCCCTGCTCTCGTTCCCGTGTTCCCCGAACGCCCCGAGAGCCGCAAGACCACAGGGAGACAGACAATCGTGTCGAAGTACGAACTTGTCGTCGTTCACGAGCCCAATCTCGTGGAAGACCAGTACAACAGCGAACTTGAAGCTGTTGAAAAAGTCATCACCGCCAACGGTGGCGAAGTGTTGGACAAAGACATCTGGGGCAAGCGCCGTCTCGCCTACCAGATCAACAAGCGCCGTGAAGGCCGCTACACCCTTTACCATTTCACCTGCGAGTCGGAAGGCAAGTGCCTTCCGGAACTCAACCGCGCGCTTCGCATCGACGAAAACGTGCTGCGGTTCCTGGTGACGAAGGCTGTGGAAGCCAAGACCCGCGGCGAAATTCCGGAGGCCATCCAGAAGGGTGACCGCCGGTTCTCCTTCGGTGGCCGTTCCTACGCGGAAACCCGCCGTGGCCAGGAAGCGGAAGCCCCCGTCGACAGCCCGACCGCCGCTTTGGAAGAAACCAAGCGCGAGCAGGCCAAGGAGCGGGAAGCCGCTCGTGAGCGCGAGCGCGCCGATTTCGCCGCCGCCACGGCCGCCCAACAAGCCGCCGCAGCCCCCGCCGAGGCGTCCCCCGAGGCCGCGGAAGCAACTCCCCAAGCCCCCGAAGCGGCCCCCGAGACCGCTCCAGAGGCTGCTCCAGAGGCCGAGGCCGCTCCCAAGGCTCCCGAGTCCTGAATCCCGCAACCGCCAAACCGTAACCCCCAGAACCGCGCCACCCGTACCGCAACCCCTGATCGACCACGCAAAGGCTGACGTTCCCCATGGAACTGAACAAAGTCATCCTGATCGGAAATCTGACCCGCGACCCGGAGTCTCGAACTGTTTCCACTGGCTCCACTGTCTGTAGTTTCCGTCTCGCAACGAGCCGCCGCCGTGCCCAAAAAGAAGAAGTCCTCTACATTGACGTGGAGGCATGGAACCGCACAGCGGAGCTTTGCAGTCAGTTCCTTCAGAAGGGCAGTCAGATTCTCGTCGAAGGCCGCCTGAAGATGGATACGTACAAGACGCAATCCGGCGAGGAACGCACGAAGTTCGTGATCGTGGCGGAAGCGGTGCAGTTTGGCGCCCGGGCGGGCGGCGGCGATGGCGGACCCGGCGGAGGTGGCGGTTATCAGCCGCGCTCCGGCGGTGGCGGCAATCCCGGTCAATCCGGCGGAGGCTACCGAGGTGGTGGTGCTCCGTCGTCATACGACAGCGGCCCTGAGAGCCGCTCTCAATACTCCCATCCCTCCTCCTCCGGCCCCGGCGATTCGTACGACGGCGACGGAGGAACCGAGGATGATCTCCCCTTCTAACATCATCCGGAGGAAGTTTTTCCCATGAGCGACATGCAACAAACACGCAGCCATTCTGGCTATCAAGGCAACAGCGACCGGGGTGATCGCGGCGATCGTGGTGATCGCGGCGAACGCCGTGGCGGCGGTGACCGCGGAGACCGCGGCGGTGATCGTGGCGACCGCGGAGATCGCGGCGATCGCGGTGGCGACCGCCGCGGTGGCGGTGGAGGTGGCCGGCCCCGCCGGCGCTTCCCGCGCCGCAAGGTGTGCTACTTCACGCTGATCGGCGCCGAGTATATCGACTACAAGGACGTGAAGACGCTGCAGCGGTTCATCACGCCGCAGGGCAAGATTCTGCCCCGGCGCATGACCGGCACCTCCGCCAAGTATCAGCGCATGCTGACGCTGGCGATCAAGCGCGCCCGTCATCTCGCCCTGCTCCCCTACTCGACCGAGGGCTAAGCCAGGCCTCACCCATTCCATCGCACAAGGTCAGAACATGAAAGTCGTTCTTTTCAAATCCGTCGATAACCTGGGCCAGGCCGGCGAGCTCGTGGACGTCAAGCGCGGGTACTACCGCAATTTCCTGGGTCCCCGCGGTTTCGCCCGCGAAGCCAGCAAGGCCAACGTGGCCCTGATGGAGCAACAAAGCAAGAAGCTGCAAGCCGTCGTCGCCCGCGAACGCGAGGAAGCCAAAGTCCGTGCCAACGACATGGACGGCATCCGCCTCGAGTTCAAGCATCGCGCCAACGACAACGGCCAGCTTTTCGGTTCGGTGACCACCACCGACGTCGCCGCCGCCTTGGCGGAAAAGGGCTTCGATGTGGACCGCCGCAAGATTGAAATCGGCGAAAACATCCGCACCCTCGGCGAATTCCCCGTCAAGATCCGTCTCTACACGGAAGTGTACGCGAATCTGAAGGTGATTGTGGAACGCTTCCGCACGCCGGATGAAATCCGCGCCATGGAAGAGGCGGAAGAGCGCGCCCGCGAGCAAGCGGAGCGCAAGGCCGCCAAGGACAAGGCCGCTGCGAAGGCTCAGGAGGCGGAAGCCGCCGCCGGCCCCGATGCGGACGTTCAGGACGAAGAAGCCGTCGAAGAGGCCGCTTCTCAAGAGCAGGCTCCGGAGGAGACTCCGGCCCAGTAAGGCCCTCCCATGTTTTCCGTGCCGCCTGGCGGCACGGAAAACGACCATTCACGGTGGCGGGGGGCGGTTGTTCACCATCCAGACCTGAAAGCTCCCGCTGACTTCCATGAACCTCATTGATCGAGAATTTCTGGGCGATTTTTTTCGCGCCTTCGTGATGATCCTCGTTTTCATCACGTTCATTATTCTGATCGAAACCATCCTGGATTTCACGGATAAGATTTTCGGCGGCGTCGATTTCGGCGCCTATTGGCTTTTCCTCTACTTCCTGTGCTCGCTGCCGGGCAAACTTGTCCTCGTGGTTTCCTTCGCCGTCGCCGCCTCGGTTTTGTGGGTGGTGATGACGAAATCGCGGAACAACGAGATCCTGGCCTATCTGGCCGGTGGTCTCAGCCCCCAGCGCCTGTCGCTGCCTTTTTTGATCGGCGCGTTCCTGGTCAGCTTGGGCGCCATCGGCATCAATGAGACGCTGGTGGCGAAGGCCGAGCGCAAGGCGGTCATCATCGAGAAGGTGCGGTTGCAGGAACGCGACATGAGCGCGATCACCCGCAACGAGAACATCTACCAACGCGGGGCGGACCGGCGACTGTACATCATCGAGGCTTACGACTCGGCCAACGAAGTGATGAAAAGCCCGGTGCTGATCGACTTGCAGCCGAGAACGCACCTGCCGGAGTGGGAGTTGCGAGCCGAAACAGGAAGCTATGTGGACCGGGCGGACTACACCGGCTGGGAGTTCCAGAACGCTTCGATCCGCAAGTTCGATACTTCCGGGCGTCCGGTCTCCTTCACGCTGCACGAGCGGCTGCGGGAGCCGGAATTGGAAGCCCGCAAGATGGAAGTAAATCTGCGGCTGCTTCTGAGCAAGTTCGATGACCCGGACGCGATGAATTTTCTCCAACTCCGGGAGTACATTCGCCTGATGGAGGCGCAGAAGAAGGACACGGCGGAGTTCCGCACACGGCTTCACTCGAAGTTGGTCCTGCCTCTGGCTTCCTTTGTGATCGCGCTGTTGATGTGCGGCCACATCATGAAGCCCCGGTCCCAGGGCTTCGTGTACAGTCTGGGCGGAGGATTGATCTGGGTCGTCGCCTTTTATCTGGTGATGATCGGTTGCCGGCAATTGGCGGAGTACGGCTCGGGAATTCCGGTCGCGCCGCTGGTCTGGTTTCCCAATGTCGTTTTTGGTATCATAGGGGCGTTTAAGTTGCTGAAAGGCTCTTGAGTTCCCACCCTGCATGGGAATTGCTTAGTTCATTGATTTGCAAGCCGGGGACGTCAGTCCAGTTTTCAAGCGGATCGCATAACCGGCAGTCAACTCGGCTTCCGTCGATTCACTGCTGCCCCGAGAGGATATGGAGGCCATCATGCTCCTCGCCAAGCGCAAGAAGAAGCGCATCATCGTCTTTCTTTGCACCGGCAACACCTGCCGGAGCCCCATGGCTCAAGGCCTGCTCCAGGACTATTTAGACCGCAACGGGATCAAGCACATCGAGGTCCGCACCGCGGGCGTGATGACGATCGACGGCCTTCTGCCAACGGCGGAAGCGGTTCAAGTCATGGAGTCGGCGAGTGTGGAGATCGACAAGCATCGCAGCGCCCGGCTGACGCCGGAGTTGCTCAAGAAGGCCGACCTGGTCCTTGGCATGACCCCCTTCCACGTCCAGGACGCCAAGCGCAAGGCCGTCGAATGGGGCGTCGACGGCGTGAACGACAAGACCTTCCTCCTGAAGGAATACACGAAGAGCGACATGAAGAACTACCAGATCAACGACCCGATGGGGGCGACTCTGGAAGTTTACAAGCGCGTTTACCGCGAGATCAAACTCGCCATCGACAAGCTCACGGAGATGGACGTGATCCACGCGCCCATGACCGAAGAGCTGAAGCATGAGCGCTGGGAGGGCGAGAAGCTCGAAAAGGCCCAGCCTGAGGAGCCGAAGAAGCCCGCGAAGCGGGGCCGGCGCAGCTCCAAGCCCGCCAACAAGAAACCCGCAAGCGCCTGAATCATCAAGGCTTAGGCTTGGGCGAACCCCAGTCCTCGGAATCCAAATCCCCCTCCACAATCACCGCCCATCGCAGTCCTTCTGGCGTTTCCAGGGACTCGATGGGCGACACGTCTTTATTGGCCAGGCCTTCTGTCTGTAGAGGAGGGAAGGGTGGCTGTGTCAAAACGAGCCAGACCCGGCCAGACAAAGCGGGCGCGTTGTCGCCGCGGGGCGGCCACGGCACGACGCCTTCCACCGAGTCGGCGAGGAAGGCGAAGGTCGGTGCGGTCGCGACGTAATCGGGCACGACGATCTGCTCGGGGCGTGTGGACGACTCGGCGAGCGTCTTGGCGAGTTCGGCGAAGTTGCTGTTGTAGCTCCACCAGACTCCGGGATGAGAGGGATAGACGGCGAAGTAGCGGTAGCTCTCGCCGGCCGCGAACCAGAGAAGGAAAGCGGTCACGAGGGCGGCGCGGAGAGTTCGGGGAAGGGCAAGGCGATCGTTGAGCGTCAGCACCGCCACCGCGATCAGCAGCGCCGCCAACGGCGATAACATCAGCAGCCTCAACAGGTTCGGAGCGCCGAAGGACAGAATGGACGCCAGCGCCCCCAGACCCAGCCACAGCAGAAGAAACGCCGCCCAGAGGTTGCGCTCGCGGAAGAACCGCCAGATCACGGCTCCCAAGCCGAGATAGAACAAAAGGCCTGTGACGACATCGAACGTGGCGAGGCCGGTGCCGTGCTCATCGGGGACGGCCTCGGGGGCGGTTCGGCGCAGGTCTTCCCAGCGGGCGGCGGCGTCGGCGGTTTCCGACCCCCAGAGGACGGGCTGGGCGAAGCGGGGCGGGCCGGGGATGTTGTGCTTGTCCTCGTGATCGCCGCGCAGCAGTCCCATCAGAGCAACGTCTCGGGTTTGCATGGCGATGCGGGCCCAGCCTTCCGCTCCTCCGCCGATCAGGGAAATCTCGCCCTGGCGGCCGGAGAAGTGCTCCGGGTGGCTGAGGTAGTTGATCCCCAGCGGCGCGAAAACCACGAAGAACCCAATGGCGGCGGCGGCGGAGAGCTTGGCGAAGAGAGCGCGCGGGGTCTTCGTGATAAGCAGCCCGCCCGCGAAGGTCAGCCCCGCCGCGACGAGGAAGAGACGCATACTCAGGTAGGTGTAGAGCGAAAGACCGAGCAGCGCGCCAAAGAGCGCCGCATCGAGGGGCCGCCGTTTCCGAATGACCCGCACCAGCAGAATGGCGCCAAGAAGGCAGAACATGGGGCTAAGAATGGTGCGGAAAGCGAGCCGCGAGAAGTGTACGTGCCAGCGCATGAAGGTGAGCAGGAAGGCGCTCAGCAGCCCCAGCCGCCACCCGCCAAGCTGGCGCCCGAAAAGCCACATCAGCGGAATGGTCAGCAGACCGATGACACCGCTGACGCCGCGGATGGCCTCGGCGGTGGTGCCGGCGGTCCAGACGCCAAGCAGCTCCAGGTACATATAGAGGGGCTCGCGGGGGTGACCCTCGGTCATGAAGAAGAGGGGGAACCCGGGCTCGCGCCAGATTGTCAACGCATCCAGGCCATTGATGGCTTCATCGTACCAGAGCCCGGGCGGCACCGTGTCGAGCTGGGCGAACCGCAAGATCGCCCCGGCCACAAGCAGGAGGGCGACAGCGGCCAGTTCCCAGGCGAGCGGAATAGGCCGCGCCTCTGCCCACAAGGGTGAGGCGAGGGCGGATGGCTCGAGGTCCGTAGCGGCTTCGTCAGCATTTTTTCGCATCAGGGATTGAATATCTCCGCCAAGGTCAGGTACGAATTGTGACACTTCACAGGAGGCGACCTCAAGAGACATGGACGTTCTTGCCGCCCTATCCGTTGCCCTGGGTGCCAGCTTCGCGGCGGGCATCAACCTTTACGCGACCGTATTCGTGCTGGGCGCGTTGAGCCGCTGGACCGGTTTCGACCTGCCGGCGGATTTGCTGATCCTTGAGCACGGCGGCGTTCTCGCCGTTTCCGCCGGGCTCTACACTGTCGAATTCTTCGCGGATAAGATCCCCGCGGTGGATTCCACCTGGGATGCGATTCACACCTTTATCCGCATCCCGGCGGGCGTGATCATCGCGGCCACGGCGCTGGGCGATGTGCCGATGGAATTCCAGATCATGTCCGGCCTGATCGGCGGGACGCTGGCGACGACGTCGCACGCCACCAAGGCGACGACGCGGCTGGCGGCGCATTCGACCGGAACGTCGCCGGTGCTCGGACCCATCGCGAGCCTCTTCGAGGACGTCGTCGCCACGACCACAACTGTCGTCGCCGCCATCAGCCCCATCGGCCTCTTCATTCTGCTGGGCCTGCTTGTCACTTTCTGCGTCTTCGTGCTGATGACCTTCTGGAAGCTGGCCAAGACCGTTTTCCGGGGCTTGTTCGGGGTGAAGGAGAAGCCGGACATCTCAGGCGCCGCCCCTGCCTGACGATCGAACGCCGATCTGATGATCCCTCGACAGCAAGAAGGCCGCTCTCAAACCGAGAGCGGCCTTCTTGCGTGTATCGTTTGGCGCAAACCGATGGACTTACTCGTTCTCGGCGAGGGCCAATTCCGGGTACTTGTTGAGGCGGTCGCGGAAGTAGGCGATGGTTTTTTCCAGACCTTGATCAAGCGTGACCTTGGGCTCCCAGTTGTTGAGAACGCGCTTGGCTTTGGTGATGTCGGGCTGGCGGACCTTGGGGTCATCCGTCGGCAGAGGCTTGTGGATGATATCGGCGGTCGAACCGGTGGCGGCCTTGATAGCTTCTGCGAACTGCAGAATCGTCATTTCGCGGGGGTTGCCGATGTTGACGGGCAGGGGCTCGTCGGAGAAAAGCAGGCGCAGTATGCCCTCCACCAAATCGTCCACGAAACAGAAGCTGCGGGTCTGTGAGCCGTCGCCGAAGACTGTCATGGGCTCGTTGAGGAGCGCCTGGCGGATGAAGGTCGGGACGACGCGGCCATCATGAAGCCGCATGCGCGGGCCATAGGTGTTGAAAATGCGGACGATGCGGGTCTCCAGACCGTGGAAGGTCTGATAGGCCATGGTGATGGCCTCGGCGAAACGCTTGGCTTCGTCGTAAACGCCGCGGGGACCGATGGGGTTCACGTTTCCCCAGTAGTCTTCCTTTTGGGGGTGAACCAGGGGATCGCCGTACACTTCGCTGGTGGAAGCGAGAAGCAGACGGGCGCCTTTTTCCTTCGCGAGACCGAGGGCCTTGTGGGTGCCCAGGGAGCCGACCTTGAGGGTCGGGATGGGACGTTCGAGATAATCGATGGGGCTGGCCGGCGAGGCGAAGTGCAGGATGTAGTCGACGGGGCCGTCGACGTAGATGTAATTGGTCACATCCTGCTTGATGAAGGTAAACCGCTCGTCACGGATATGAGCGATGTTATCCGTCTTTCCGGTCGAGAGGTTGTCCATGCACAGGACTTCGTGGTCCATCCCGAGCAGACGCTCGCAAAGATGGCTTCCAAGAAATCCCGCACCGCCGGTGACGAGTGTACGAGGCATAATCGTTCCCTACGCGTTTCGAATGACTAGAGTCTAGAGGACCGAACTGATTCGGACGTAGGAACGCAAACAGCCCCCTCGCATGGGACGCGAGGGGAAAATCGCCGCTGGCGCGAGACATAGAGAAAGCGGTTTTTTCTCGGGGGGGCCGGGATTCAGGTTTCACCGCAGAGGCGAAGGGGACGCAGAGGATTCGCTGGGTTCTGTTGCTGTTGGTTTGGCGCGAGAAGAGAGTTTGAGCCTCTGAGCTAGCGATTCACCTGTCGATCAATTGAAATTTGGGGCTCTTGAACTTCTCAGCGCCCTCCGCGCCTCCGCGGTGAATTCTTTTCCTTTGAACCGCCGCCGCCGATGGGGCTGACTGCCCGGGACCGAGGATTTGACTTGCCTCGTTCGACACATATCATGATATGTTGAAATGAGTTGAGCGGCGAGGGCCGCTCCGCTTTCCAAACTGCCGCACCTATTCACTCGAAGAGAAGGACACGACCTCCATGACTCTTGCCGAAGCCCCCACCAGCAGCGCCATCGCCACCCAGGATCCGGACCTGTTCCGCCACATCGAAGCGGAGCGGCACCGTCAATTGACGACCCTCGAAATGATCGCCAGCGAGAACATCGCGAGTGACGCCGTGCGCGAGGCGGCCGGTTCGGTGTTCACGAACAAGTACGCGGAGGGTTATCCGGGTAAGCGCTACTACCATGGCTGCGCCGAGTACGATGCGGTGGAGACGATCGCCAACGAGCGCGCGAAGGCTCTGTTCGACGCCGAATATGCCAACAGCCAACCCCACAGCGGGACGACGGCGAATCAGGCGGTTTTCATGGCGGTGTGCGACCCGGGCGACACGGTGCTGAGCCTGGCGCTGGCGCACGGCGGTCACTTGTCGCACGGCCATAAGGTGAACATGGCGGGCAAGATCTACAACATCGTCCAGTACGGCGTGCGCGAGGACACGGAGGAGATCGATTTCGATCAGGTTCGTTCGCTGGCGAAGGAGCATAAGCCGAAGATGATCATCACCGGCGGCAGTGCCTATCCGCGGCTCATCGATTACGCGAAGTTCCGCGAGATCGCCGACGAAATCGGCGCCGTGCTGCTGGTGGACATGGCGCACTTCAGCGGCCTGGTGGCGGGCAAGGCCATCCCGAACCCGATGCCCTACAGCGACATTTGCACGACGACGACGCACAAGGCGCTGCGGGGTCCGCGGGGCGGTTTGATCCTGGCGAACGAAAAATTCGCTAAAGACCTTAACCGGTGCGTGTTCCCGGGTTTGCAGGGCGGACCGCTGATGCACATCGTGCTGGCCAAGGCGGTGGCCTTTGGCGAGGCCCAGCGCCCCAGCTTCCAGACCTACTCGAAGCAGGTCATCGCCAACGCGAAAACTCTGGGCGAGGTGATGGTCGAGAACGGCATGCGACTGGTCTCTGGCGGAACGGATACACACTTGATTCTGGTGGACTTGACGCCGCTGGGAGACGTGACTGGCAAGGCCGCGAGCGATGCGCTGGAGGAAGCGGGCATCACGATCAACATGAACATGATTCCCTATGATAAGCGCAAGCCGACCGAGTGCAGCGGCATTCGGATCGGGACGCCGGCGCTGACGAGCCGCGGCATGGGCGAGGCGGAAATGCGCACCATCGGAAAGTGGATTGCCGAGGTGGTGAAAAACACGGGTGACAAATCCGTGGTTGCCCAGGTGCGCGCCCAAGTGGAGGAGTTGGCCAGCGGCTTCCCGATGCGCGCGGCGGAAGGCTGACGCGCGGGAGAGTTATCGCCAGTCCATCCCGATACTTAAGGAACATATCGCATGAGAGCCATTATCCCAGTCGCCGGATTCGGCAGCCGGATGCGCCCCCACACCTACACCGTGCCCAAGGTTCTGATGAACGTGGCGGGCAAGCCGATGCTCGATCACATCATCGACTCGCTGGTGGAAGCGGGCATTACGGGCGTAACTCTGATTGTGGGTTATCTGGGCGATGTGATCGAAGAACACGCCCGCAAGAAGTACTCGAACATCGAGATCAACTGCGTCCCCCAACCCCAGATGCTCGGCCTCGGTCATGCCATCAGCCTCGGAAAATCGATTCACAAGGACGACGACGACTTGCTGATCATCCTGGGCGACACGATCCTCCAGGCTGATTTCAAGGCGCTTTTCTCGACCCCCGACACGGCTATCGGCGTGAAGGCGGTGGAAGATCCGCGGCGTTTTGGCGTGGTGGAAACGGACAAATCGGGCCGTATCGTCGCGATGCACGAGAAGTTGGAGAATCCGCCCAGCAACGAAGCCATCGTCGGCGTCTACAAGATCAACGACCCGGCGCTGCTCTTTTCCGAACTGGACAGTTTGATGGAATCGGGCAAGCGCACCAAGGGCGAATTCCAACTGACCGACGCGCTGGCCGGGATGCTGGAGCGGGGTCACGTGATGAAGCCGTTTCAGATCGACGGCTGGCTGGATTGCGGCAAGCCGGAGACGCTGTTCGAAACGAACCGCACGCTGCTCGATCTCTCCCCCGCCGAGCAGCAGAAGTCCTATCAGGCCAAATACCCCGACAGTGTCATCGTGCCCCCGGTGTTCATCGCCAAGGGCTGCGCGATCAAGGACTCGGTGGTTGGACCTTACGCCGTCCTCGGAGAGAACACTTCGGTGAAGGGCTCGATCCTGAGGGACACGATTGTGGGGGCGGAGGCTCAGTTGAAGAACGTCTTCCTGGACAACTCGCTGATCGGCGACAAAGCCCAGGTGGAAGGTCACCCGCAATCGATCAACATCGGCGATTCAAGCGCGGTCAGCATCTAGGGCTTTTTCTTAGAAGCCCAACAATCTCTGTTTGGCACGGGCGGCGACGCCCGTGCCACGTTCTTTAAACGGAATAGGAATTCGGCGCGATCGGATAGATCAGGCGGAAAGTCGAGCCTTTGTCCACGGTGCTCTCCACCTCGATCTCGCCGCGGGTGGCTTGCACGAGCATGCGGGTCACGGCAAGTCCCAGCCCAAGGCCCTCGCGCGAGCGGGTCAGGCTGTTTTCGATCTGATAGAACTGCTCGAAGATGCGCTGGAGCTTGTCGGCGGGGATACCCACGCCCTGGTCTTCGATGGAAATGGACAGATGGTTTTGGCCCCGGCGTTCGAAGCGCACGACGACCTGGTCGGTGCTCTCGGAGAACTTCACCGCGTTGTCGAGGAGATGAAAATAGATGCGTTCGAGGGCGCGCGCGTCCGTGAGGATGTGGGGCACGATGTCGTCGAAAATCGGATCGACATGGACTTTTTTGTCCCGGCGGCGATACTCGAGTTTGGGGATGGTTTTGAACAAGGTGTCGAGAGGATCGACCGCTTCCATTTGGACGTCGTGGAGGCCTTCGGCTTCGATCTCCGCGATTTCGATCAGGTCGTTGACCATGTTGTTGAGGTGACCGGTGTTCTTGGCGACGCGGCCGAGAAGGTTGCGCTGGGCATCGTTGACGGCGCCGGCCTTTTCGCCCAGGACAAGCTCGACGAATCCCGTGATGGCGGTGAGCGGTGTGCGCAGTTCGTGGCTGACGATGCTGAGGAAATTGGATTTCAGCTGATCGACGGTTTTGAGTTCGTTGTAGGCTTTTTCGAGGTCTTCGATGAGGCGGGCGTTTTGGATGGCGAGCGCGCCCTGGGTGCCGAACCAGTCGAAGGCTTCGAGGACCTGCTCGTCGATGGGTTCGTCTTTCCATCGCATGTCCACGATAAGAAGGGCTTGGAGCCCTTGGCTGGTGCGGAGGGGAACGATGGCGAAGTGTTCGGGAAGGAACTCGAGCAGTTCGTCGGGGATTCGGTCCAGGTCCTTGGATTTGGTGAGGGCGAAGGGGGCTTTGCTGACGGAGGCCTGCTGAAACAGGTCGAGGGGCAAACCGGGATCGGGGACGATGCTGAAGGAGAGGCGCGAGATTTCTTGGGTGCGGGGGTTGTCGGGTCCCAGGCGTTGGAAGAGGGTGACCCATTGGGCGCCGAGTTCGAGGGTGCGCAGCTCCTGCTCGACTTCCGGATCGGGGGATCGGGAGTAGAGTTCCTCGCGGCGCCGCTCGATGAAGTCCATTTCGTCGAGGAGTTCGGCGCGCAATTCTTCCGCTTCCTCGGGCGAGTCGATGCCGAGGGAGTACTTGCCGGTGGCGATCTGGTCGATGGCGCCAATCTCGAAGAGGCTGACGTGGGAGAAGCCCATGCCGAGGGGCGAGATGAGGCCGGAGATGAGAACGGAGTAGACGTCCTCGACATGGACCGTGGACGTGAGGGCGACGGAGATGCGGGTGATCCAACGGATTTGCGCCATGAGGCGCTCGACCCGGTGCGGAGCGAGGTGGTTTTCTCCGGTCATGTGGAGGAGGCGGTGGTCCGCTGGCGGTACTTGGTCATCGTGAGGATGGTGCCGCCGTTGGGAGCGGTGTCGTACTCCACTTTGTCCATAAAGTTTCGGATGATGAGACTGCCGAGGCCACCGGTGCCGCCCTTTTCGATGTATTCTTCCAGGCTCTCGACGCCCATGCGGGAGTGGGTGTGACTTTCGAGTCCGGCGCCGGAGTCGATGATGCGGAAGCAGATCGCTTCTTCATCGACGCAGATTTGCAAGGTGAGGTGAACGTCCGATTCGTCTTGTGGATTGAAGAGGCGGGGCAGTGCGGCGTCACATTGCTCCTCGCCAGCGAAGTCGGAGGAATAGCCAAGGTGCTTATAGGCATGGCGGACGACGTTGGCGCAGGCTTCGTCGACGGCCATTTCGATCTGAGCGACGGCTTCTTCGTCGAAGCCGGCCTGGGTGGAGACAGAAGTGACCATGGCCCGGAGCACGCCAAGGACGTGGGGCTCAATAGTGGAACGGATTTCCAGATCGAGGTTGTGCATGGAGGCGATCAGGGAAATCAAGGGGACGCGGACCGTGGCGGCAGGAGCCGAAAATTCGCGGCGAGGGTGGGGTCAGGACTCGGACCCGGTTCCGGTGAAGGAGGCTTCCACTTCATTTTCGTCTTCGACGATTTTGAAGATGTTGGTGAAGCCGAGGGTGCGGAAAACGCGATGCACTTTTTCCGTGGGTTTGAGAAGGACCAGGTCGCCGTTGTTCTTGCGAAGGCGATGAGTCAGACCCATGAGGGCACTGATGCCGGCGGAGGAGATGTAGCTGAGTTCGGACAGGTCGATGAGAAGGCGTGTGACGCCTTCGTCCAGCAGGTTGTGAAGGGATTTTTCAAATCCCACCACCGTATGGCTGTCGAGGCAGCCAATCACATCGACCCGACGGAAGCTGTGAGAGGAATCAGCGGGGTGGATAGTGAGGTCGTAGTTCTTCACAACCGTCTCCTTTGATTTTCTACGGAAGCGCCCCGGGAGGCGCTGAGGTTCAGGGATGATTCACTCGGGTTGGGGCGGAGTCTAGGACACTTAACCATCCTGGCGCCTCCACCTGAGCACCACAAGCGTAATGTCATCATGTTGCGGGATTCCGCCAGTGAAATCCGAAATGTCGTCCATGATTCGTTCGATCAAAGCCTGCGGGGCCGCCATGGAGCTCTGGCGGACGACGTCGTGGAAGCGGTCTTCGCCATACTCTTCGCGGTCGGAATTCATGGCCTCTGTCGCTCCATCGGTATACAGGACGGTCAGTCCGCACTGCGAGAGGTCGATTTCCTGCTCTTCGGTGATCCCGAAGGAGTCTCCCCCCACCAGTCCGACGACAATGCCATTGGGCGAGTGGAGCGTCAACTCCGCTGATTTCCCATCCAGGCAATGTTCGCAGCAAACGACGGGTTCGTGGCCGGCGCGAACGAAGCGGAAGGCTCCCGTTTCGAGGTCCAGGATTCCGTAGGTGACGGTGATGAAGACGCTTTCCTTGGTGTCGCGGAGGATGTGTTCGTTGACGCGGGAGAGAACGGCCTTGGGCGAGAGGTCGCCTGGGGCCTCGGCGCGCATGGTGCTTCGCAGGGTGGCCATGACCAGGGCGCCGGGCATGCCCTTGCCCGAGACGTCGGCGATGACGATTCCCACATGGCCCTCGTCCACCGGGATGAAATCGAAGTAATCGCCGCCCACTTCCAGGGCGGGCTGGCTGAAGCCGGCGATGGCGATGGAGGGGAAGTTGGGGACTTCGCGGGGCAGGAGGAGTTTCTGGAAGTCGTGGGCGAGTTTGAGTTCCTGCTCGATGCGTTGCTTGTTGGCGAGTTCCTCGTAGAGCCGCACGGTTTCGAGCATGACCGCCGCCTGATCGGCGAGGGCGGTGACCAGGTCGCGATCGGACTCGTTGAAGGTCTGGCCCTCGGCGCGCTTGTTGACCAGCACGAGAACGCCAAGAACGGTGCCGCGCACGACGAGGGGCGAGAGGATGAGGCCTTCCAGAGGGACGATTTCCCCGGCGCTCTGGGGGACGCGCGCGTCCAAGGAGGCGTCCGGAATCAGGATCGCTTCGGCGTTTTTGGCGACGTAGCCGATGATGCCTTCGCCGATTTTGAGTTTGTCCTTCTTGATTTTCTCGACCAGGAAGCGGCGCTTCGAAGCGAGTTTGTCCAGCTTGGTCTCATGCAGCGGCGGAAAGAGACCCTGAACGACGCGGGCTTGCAGCAGATCGGGGTCGTCGTCATCGCGGATAAAGATCGCGCCGGCGTCGGCCCGGGTGGCGTTCATGCAGAAATCGACGACGAGTTCCAGGGTTTCGTCGATGTCGAAGCGCCGGGTGATGCGTTCGCCGAGTTCGTTGAGAAAAGTGAAGACGGTCTGGCGTTCGCGATCGCGGTTCTGGATCAGGTAGTTGGCGAACCAGAGGCGTCGCTTCAGCTTGACGTTATATGCGAATGACCAGGCGAGCGCGAGGAGAAGGATGGTAACGAAGACGGAGGAGAACTGAGTCAGTGTGGATTGGCCCAAAAGGAAGAGCGGCGCAAACGACAGGTCCGTCGTTGCGCCTGACTGAGGGGTCGCGGAATGTAGGCTGGCGGGAAGGGAATTGAGCACGAGTTCCTGGTCCGGTTGTCGGCTTCGCGATCCGCGAAACAGTCCATGGCGAGTTATCGCGTGGCATGCCGGGCGTCGCAACTCCAATCCCGCCGTTTCGTTGCGGAAACCTTTTGTAAGGAGCGAACCGCGTTGAGAACTGATGCTGGGCGGTGGGTGCCGCCGGGTTTATTGCTGGCGGCCGCGGCGGCGGGCTGCCTGATGTGGCTGGCGGAGGGCTGGGACATGCCCTGGCGAAACCTCGGCCCGTTCCTGCCGGTGTACGAACCGGAAGTGCCGGTGGCACAGGCCCGGGCGGTCTTGGCGGCGGGTTTGCTCTCGGCCCTGGCGGTTTGCTGGGGCCATGGGTTGGCGGGATGGGGGCTCGATCTGCGGGGCCTGGGCCGGGCGAAGGGCTTGGCCGTTTGCCTGCTGACGGGCCACGTGGCGGTGGCGCTTCTGGCGTTCGCGGCGGGGGCGGTGGGGCTGCTGCCGTGGGGGTTGCTGGTGGTGCTGGGCGGAGCGGTCTTCGCGCCGGGGCTCTGGAGGTACTGGAAATCGGAAAGCGGCGCGGCGCGGCCGGGGGCGCGCTGGCCGTGGTGGCTGGCGGTGCCATCCGTGACGATCGCGTTCATCGCGGCACTCGCTCCGGCGGTCGAGAGCGATGGGCTGCGCTACCACCTCTTCGGCATCCAGGAGTTCCTGAAGCAGGGTTCGCTGGCGGCGCTCCCCTACAACTCCTTCACGAATTTGCCGTTCCAGACAAACATGCTGTACATGACGGCAATGCCGCTGGGCGGAGCGCGGGCGAGTCAACTGCTGCACTGGAGTTACCTGCCGGTGGTGGCGGTGCTCTGCGCGGCGCTGGGACGGGTGGTGCTGAGGCAACTGTGGGCCGGACAGCGGCGCGCGGAAGGTCCGCTGGAAGCCGGGCCGTGGCCCGCACTGGCGGGTGTGATGGCGGTTTCGGCGCCGGTGGTGCTGGTGCTGGCGGCGTGGCCGTTCGTGGACCTGAGTACGCTGGCGTTCACGCTTGCGGCGGTCTGGGCGTTGGCGCCCGGCAGCCTGCGGTGCCGCCGCGACCGGGTCATACTGGCGGGCCTGTTCGCCGGGGCGGCGGTCGGGACAAAGCTGACGGCGGTAGTCACCGGAGGCATGCTGGGGACGATCGTCGTGGTGGGGGGCGTGCAACGTGCGGCCAGCCACGTCCAGGCTTGGGAGCGGGGGAAGGGGAGTGGTTGGAACTGGAAGACGGTCTTGTTGGACGCGGTGCGGTTTTCGTTGCCGGCGGCTTTGGTACCGATGTCCTGGTTTGTGCGGAACTGGATTTATCATCGCAACCCAGTCTATCCGGCGGGTTACGGATTGTTCGGGGGACCGGAGTGGGATGCGGCGACGGACGCCTTCTACAAGGGGCGCCTCGCCGACAAGGGCGTAGGACATGGGTTGCCGGGCGATCTGATCCGGGCGCCGTTCGAGGCGTCGTGGAACTGGGTGGCGTTCGAGGCCCACAATCCGGGGCCGGTGCTGCTGGCGCTGCTGCCGGCGGCGCTCTTCGCGCTGGCGCTGCTCGCCAAGGGCCGGGGTCGCGAGAGGAGGGTGCTGGCGCTGATGCTTGGGCTTTTATTGTTCGGAAGCTGGGCGTTCTGGTTCCTGACGTATCAGAGCGTGCGTTTCGGCATGCTGCCGCTGGCGCTGGTGGCGGTGCTGGGGGTGGCGGCGCTGGGATTCGCGGTGCAGCCCACGGGCCGCTGGCTTCGCCGGACGGCGGCGGGATCGGTGGTGGCGCTGGCGATCGGAGGAATGGCCTGGCATGGCGCCTACACGCTGTTCCGGGCGCCATCGCGGCCGGTGGCGGCGGGACTGGGGCTGATCGGCGAGGAAACGGTGCTGGCAAGCCGCTTCAACGCCTACACCGCAGTGCAATGGCTGAACGCGGAAGTGGAGCCGGGCGAGAAGGTTTTTTATATCGGCGAGCATCGGGGCCTTTACGCGGATTATCCGGTGATCCTGTCCGACTGGTTCGACCGGCCCCGTATCCTGGTCGAGTTGGAGGCGGCGGATTCGAACGCGGCGCTGCTGGAAAACTGGCGAAAGCGCGGCATCCGATACGTGCTGATCAATTACGCGGAGCTGGCCCTCTACGAGGACATGTTCTTCAAGCCCCGATTCCCCGACGCCCTCTGGCCGCGATACCGGGCGCTGGTCGAGCGACTCCTGACGGGGGTGGTTTTCCGGCCGCGCGATGGGGTCTTTGTGGTGGACCTAGCGGCGGTGGACCGGCAGGCTGAATAGACTCAGGCATCCTTTTCGTTTCAATTGGCTGACCTGAACGATCGACTCACGGCCCCCCAGGAGAGGACGCCTTTATGCCCCTGCCGATTCAAGAGGACTATCAGCCGATCGCGAACTACGGAGTCGTGGGCGATTTGAACACGGTGGCTTTAGTGGGAATGGATGGCTCCATCGACTTCATGTGCTTCCCCCGATTCGATTCGCCGACGATTTTCGCGTCGCTGCTGGACCGAAAAAAGGGCGGGCGGTTTCTTGTGGCGCCACTGCTGAACGATGCGAATCATAAGCAAATCTACTTGCCGGAATCCAACATCCTGCTGACGCGGTTTCTGTCGCACGATGGGGTGGGCGAGGTTTCCGACTTCATGCCGATCACCGAGACCTGTCCGAAAAACGATCTGGTGCGGCGGGCGAAGTGCGTGCGGGGAGAAATCGTGTTCCGGATGGTCTTCGCGCCGCGGTTCGATTACGCCCGGGCGGATCATGAGATTCGCCAGATTTCGGACAGCGAGTTCCACTTCCTCTCGCGCGGGCCGGACCGCACCGCGTTGCGCCTGAGGATCTTTTCCGGCTGCGAGGACGGGGTTCCTATCACTTTGAAGGAGGGCGCGGCGTGTGCCGAATTCCGCCTCTGCGCCGGAGAAAACGTCGCCTTCGTAATGGAAGCGCTCGGCGACGAATGCGCCGACTCGCCCTCCACCTCGGAGGATTTTGTCTCCAGTTCCTTCAAGCAAACGGTGAACTATTGGCGATCGTGGCTGTCGCGCATGAAGTACTCGGGCCGCTGGCACGACATGATGGAGCGCTCGGCGCTGACGCTGAAGCTGCTGGTCTCCGAGCCCCACGGCTCCATCGTGGCGGCGCCGACTTTCGGGCTGCCGGAGGAAATCGGCGGATCGCGCAATTGGGACTACCGCTACACTTGGATTCGCGACGCGTCGTTCACGCTCTACGCTCTGATCCGCCTGGGTTACACAAAGGAAGCGGAGAACTTTATGGGGTGGATGGAGGCCCGCTGCCGCGAGCTGGCCGATGGCCGGTCGCTCAACATCATGTACGGCATCGACGGCCGCCATGATTTGAAGGAGGAGGACCTGTCGCACCTGGAAGGCTATCGGGGCTCGCGGCCGGTGCGGGTCGGCAACGGGGCCTACGATCAGCTCCAGCTCGACATCTATGGCGAGCTGATGGATTCGGTCTATATGTACGACAAGTTCGCCGAGCCGATCTCATACGATCTGTGGATGAACCTGAGGAAGCTGATCGATTGGGTTTGCGAGAATTACGATCAGCCGGACGAGGGCATCTGGGAAGTGCGTGGCGGACGGCAGAAGTTCCTGTTCTCGCGCGTGATGTGCTGGGTGGCGGTGGATCGCGGGATTCGGCTGGCGCTGAAACGCTCGCTGCCGGCACCGATGGACCGATGGATGAAGGCCCGCGACCGCATGTACTTCGATGTGTTCGAGAAGTTCTGGAACCCACAGGTGGGGGCCTTCATGCAGTTCGAAGGCTCGGACGCGCTGGACGCCGCCTCGCTCCTGATGCCACTGATCAAGTTCATCAGCCCCAAGGATCCGCGGTGGCTTTCGCACATGAAGGCGGTCGAAAAGCAGTTGGTGGACGATTCGCTGGTGTATCGTTACCACAACCTGCACAGCCCGGACGGGCTGCACGGGACGGAAGGGACGTTTTCCATGTGCAGCTTCTGGTTCGTGGAATGCCTCTCGCGGGCCGGCGACGTGGAAAAAGCGCGCTTCTACTTTGAGAAAATGCAGGGGTATGCGAACCACCTGGGGCTGTATGCGGAGGAGTTGGGCCGGAGCGGCGAGCACCTTGGGAACTTCCCGCAAGCCTTCACGCACCTCGGGCTGATCAGCGCGGCGTTCGATCTGGACCGGCGGCTCGGGAACAAAGGGTAGGATCGGAGTCCGCCATGGAGGCGCGGCGAGCGGTGAATATCGCTCCACTTCCGCAGGTAGAGTCTGAAATCCCGGCGCGTTTTTCCCCCCAATGGAAAAGGCTGCAATACTTCACGCTTGATCTTGCGCCGTGGCGGAGGCTTTGGGCTGATGCGGTCAGGAAGTCGCGGATTCAGGAGAGGCCTCGAACATTATGCCCATGTGCCAGCCGGGCCGGGAAGTGCCCGATCAGGGAATCACCACACACGAGCTGATTTTCGAGGACGCCTGGGGCGAGGTCTGGAAAGCCACGCACGAGCGCCTCGGCCAGGTGCTGTTCATCGCCTACACGACCACCGAGGGGCTGAGGATTTTCGAGAAGAGCCGGCCACACCTGGATCGGTGGAAGGAGCGCGGGAACTTCAGCGCCCCGATGCTGATCCCGATCCTGCACGTTTCGCCCGACTCGGCCATCCCCTACGTCCTGGCAGAAGATCAGCGGGCGCCGACGCTGCGGCAGGCCATGGCGGACGAGAGTTTCTTCTACGATCCGCAGGATTTTATCTACGATCTGGTGAAGACGCTCAAGGCGCTCGCGGAGGTGGAGTTGCTGGACTTGCAGCCCATCGGCGTGACGCCCGACACCCTGTTTTACTGCGGGGCCGAGAACAGGACGCACCCATTCCGCGTGCTGCCCGTGGCACCGTCGAATGCGATGCAGGCCCTTTACCTGGCGGGCGGGCGCTACAGCCCGCCACCGTTGCAGGACCAGACCTGCGATCCGCGGATGCTGCATCCGGACACGTGGTCGCTGGTGGCGGTGTCCGCGCAGGCGCTGATGCGCAACTGGGACCTGGAGATTTCCGCCGCGTCTTTCGAGCAAACGATTCCGGCGCCGCTGTTGGGCAAACACTTGGCCAACGGCTTGGCGTTGCGCAGTGGCCGTTGCCTGGAACCGGCCGTGGTGGAGGGCGGGCTCAAGCGGTGGCTGCGCAATGAGGCGGACAAGGACGTCAAGAAGTGGCGCAAGGAACTGACCGCCGACTATAAGAAGCGCACCGGAAAGAAGGCTCCCGCGCCGGTTTCCGTCGAGGCCATCAAGAAAAAGACGCTCGGCAAGTCCTATGAGAAGAAGATGGGCAAGAAGCAGATTCTGACCTTGGTGGGGACGATCTTGCTGACCATCCTGCTGACAGCGGGAGGGCTGGTGGGCGCGAAGATCTACACGGACAAGACGGCTCCGAGCACGGCGCTGCAATCTCCCATCGGCGCGGCGGACCGGTATTTCTCGGCGGTCCTGAAAGGCAGCGGCAGCGGCGCCGCCAAGATGGCGGTCGGCAATGCGCAGCAGGACACCACCGATCTGCTGAAACATATCACCGAGATGGAATCGTCGGGCAAGATGGCCAAGCGGGGGGCCTTTAGCCCGATCGTCGCGGAAAAGAAGGGCGACTTCTACGAAGGGCAAGGCTTGCTGCGCGATGCGGCGGGCAAGAAGGTTCTATCGGTGCGCGTGGGACTTGAGAAGCAGGGCGACGGAACTTACAAGGTTTCGAGGGTGAGTTCGAGCCCGGCGGCCAATTAGCGGAACTGGCTTGTGCCGCTTGCTCCTTCATGGCAATTTGCACGCGATTCGGAAAATCGGCGGGCTTTGGCCCGGTAATCCAGACGGAGCGTGCCACGATGACAAGCTTTCTGAAAGCGGGAGAAGCCTGGGGACCGGACGGCTTTGTGCCGGAGACTCTGGTCCTGGCCGAGGCCTGGGGCGAAATCTGGCGCGGCCAGCTCAAGGAGGCGGACCCGGCGTTCCTGGTCGTTTACGCCACCGAGGCGGGGCGGCGGCTTTACGCGGAAGCGGCGCCCCATCTGGAACGGTGGAAAGTGCTGGCGGAAACCTTCTCCGCGCCGGGCCTGCTGAACATCCGGGCGATGCACGGCGACGCCGAGGTTCCGCATCTTCTGGTGGAGGATCCGGGCGGTCCGATCGTCAAGTCTCTGGCCGAAGAAGCGATGAATCTAAAGGCCAAGGCGGCGGGCCTGAAGGCCCAGGCGAACACGCTGAAGGGCGCGGAGGCGAAGGGGCTGAAGGGCCAGGCCGGGGAATTGGAAGCGCAGGCGGCCAAGACGTTTTCCCTCAAGAAGGAAGCTCGCATGGCGCAAAGTGCCGCCAAGGCGTCCTACGACGCGCTGAGCCATGGGCTGGGGCCGGTGAACCTGACGCCGCTGACCATCGTGGAAGATCCCTCGAAGGTCGGTCCGGCGGACGCGGAGAATCGCTGGCGCCTGATCCCGGTGGCACCCGGCGTGTCCCGGGAGGCAGCGCTGCTGGGCGGCGGGCGTTATACCGCGCCGGAGCTGGCGGCCGCCAAAGCCCCGGACGAAGTTCACGCCGACGTGTACGCGATCAGTTGGATCTGGGCGGAATGCGCCGCGGGAAATTTCGAACTGCCGCGCAAGACCCAGGCGCTGCGCAACGCCGTTCCGTTCAAACGGCTGGTCACGATCCTGGAGGGCGGCATCACGCCCCGCAACGGCCAATACCCGGATCCGAAAATGACGCGGCTGGCGGCGGACCGCTATGCGAAGAAGGAGGCGGACGAAGACGCCACGGAAGTCCTGGCGGCACGGGCTGCCGAGGGGCGCTCGCCCGCGCAGCAGAAGCTCTACGAAAACCGTGGTTTGCTCATCAAGGGCGGCATCGCCCTAGCCTCGGTGATTCTCCTTATCGTGGTGATTCTCAATGTGAAGAAACTCGTCATTCCAACCAACACCACCGGAACGCCCTACGGTGTGGTCAACCTGTACTTCGACGCGCTGATAGACGGCGACGCGGACGAAGCGAAAACCTACGCCAGCGGCGGCGGCGTAATGCACACCGATATGCTCCTGGCCGACATCCGCCGTATGGAAAACGAGGAGTTGGCCAGCAAGTTCACCACCGCCGTGCCGCAGGTTTCCGGTTCGCACGCGGAAGTCCGCCAGGCCAACGTGGACCTGAAAGGCGAGAATGGCGACATGTTCATGGAAGCGGTGCTGACCCTGCGCAAGCAGGGCGAAGAATGGGTGATCGAGCAGGTGTTGTTCGAGCCGACGCGGACAAAGGAGTGAGAACCCGCGACGTTGAACCCCGTAAGTTGAACGGCCTCAATACCACTCGATCGAGCGTTTGAAGAAGCCCATAAGCCGCGAGAAGAGGTTGGCCTCGCTGAAATCGAGGTCGTGCTCGTGCTTGAGACCGTAGCGAACGAGGCCGACGCCGGTGGAGTAGATCGGCGAATCGGCGATGCTGGCGAGGCCCTTGAGGCCCATGGGGACGCCGACTTTGCAGGGCAATTGGAAGGTCCGTTCACCCAGGCCGGCGAGGCCATCGGTAAGCGCCGCGCCGCCCGTGAGAATGATTCCGCCCAGGTTGTTCGGGTCGAAGTAGCGCGAGCGGCGGCAGTTCTCGACGCACAGCTCCATGATCTCCGCGAGGCGCGACTCGATGATTTCGCAGAGCAGGCGGCGGTTGACCTTGGTCATGGCGCCGGTGACGGCGAGGGGGACCTCGATTTCCTGGTCCAGGTTCGGCGAGTCCAGATCGCAACCTCCAAAGCGCTTTTTCAGATTCTCGGCGTCGTAGCGGCTGATCTTCAGGACGCTCGAAATATCCTCGGTGATGCTGTCGCCGCCGAAGGGGACGCTGCCCGTGAACCGCACCGCCCCGTGGGCCCACAGGGCGATGTCGGAGGTGCCGCCGCCGATGTCCACGACGAGGACGCCGAGGTTGCGCTCCTCGGGTGTGAGGACGGCGAGGGACGACGCGAGCGGTTCGAGGTAGATGCCACTGGTGTGATAGCCCGCCTGCTTGACGGCGCGCACGATGTTCTGGGCGCTGGACATGGCGGCGGTGACCACGAGGACCTCGACGGAGAGTTCGTGGCTGGAGACTCCGACGGGGCGCGAGACTTCACCGTCGTCGATGAGGAACCGCTGGGTGACGACCTGGACGACTTCGCGGTCGGCGCTGGCAACACTGGCCACGGCCCGGTCGACGACTTTCTTGACGTCGCTCTTGCTGATGCCGCGCTCGGGGTTCTGAATCTTGATGGTGTGCAGGACGTTGTGGGTCTGGATGTGGCTGCCGGCGATGCCGACGAGGACGTCGCGGACGCTGACGCGGGCGATTTCTTCGGCGTGCTGAATGGCTGAGCGGATCGAGTGGATCGTCTCGTCGAGATTCATGACGACGCCGCGCTGAAGGCCTTGGCTGGGCGTGCTGGCGAGGCCCTTGACTGTGGTCTGGCCGCTGGGGTCGATCTCGCCGATGATGGCGCAGACTTTCGTGGTGCCGATGTCGAGCCCGGTGAAGAGGCGGGTTTTCTTGGGGGGCTGAAAGTCGATGGCACCGGGCGCGCGCGGAGCGAGGGAGTCGGCCGGAAGAATGGGCAAATCGATCGATTTTCCGAGGGAAACGGCGATCGGTTGGGCGTCGGAAGAACCAAATTCGGAGGGCGAGCGGGACATGGACAGCGGGACTCCTGCGGGAACGGGGGGAATGGGAGCAGTGGGAAGCAGCTAGCGAAGCCACCCGCCGCGGCGCTGCGGGAACGCGGCTATCGCGAAGTTACGAGCACCGCCTGGGGGCTCCACGGAAGATGGTCGGCTATTCGGAGGTCGGCGGCGCCAACACCGTCAAGTCCATTTCGGGCTCGCGAGAGCGCTTCCGCCTTGGCCAGCGCCTCGCCCGGTTCCAGGTGCCCGCAGAGGAGTTGGGTTCCGGCCTCGGTGTAGAGCGTGACGCCGGTGCCCGGTTCCCAATGGAGTTCGGCCAGAAGGGCGGGAAAAAGGCCCGAGTCGAGCGCACCGATGTAGGAGAAGGCCGCGCGGCGGAAAGGGGGCTCGAGTTCGCCGCCCGGTTCGTAGCGCTTGCCCAAGGGCCCAGTGAGGAGCGGCAGATTGCTCCGAAGCAGGTCGTCCGGCGTGGCGCGGCCGAGGATCACACCTTCGCCGTCGACAAGCAAGTTTTCCCCATCGCTGAGGAGGAGAGCCTGTGGCTGCCGTTCCTCGATCATGACGTCGAGACGGTTGGGCCAGGCGCGGCGGATTTCCGCGTGGTGGATGGCGGGGTGGCTGGCCAGCCGGGCCTGAGCCGCCGGCACGTTCATTTGGAAGAGGTGGAGGGGTTCGCCCCGCGTGATGAGTTCGATGACGTCGGCGCTGGCGACGCGGTCGGCGCCGATGACTTCGTAGTCCTGCGCCAGGAAGTAACCCGAGGACTGGACAAACTGTACGAACACGGCGACCACGACGGCGATGCAGGCGAGCGCCATCAGGAGTGGGAGACCGGCGGGAATTTTCCGAAGGTAATGGAGGAGCCTTGGGCCAAGATCGCGGGGCACGGGATCGCGATGGCTGCGGCCCGGCATGGCGCGGCCTCCGGAGGCGGGCCTGACCGCTTCGCGGAGGGGAAAGAGGCGGTTTCGCAATACGCCGGGAATCATCGCCATGGGCCGGAGTCCTTTCGGGGGTTGTGCGGCGCGGAAACCGCGGGCCTTAGTGAATCCGGCAGGTCGTCATGCCGCCGCCGACGATGCGGGCTTCGATTTCGAGTTCGATGCCGAACTTGTCCTGCACGAAGTCCTGGAGCAGGCGGATCGCGGCGAGAAGGTCTTCGCCCCGGGCGCATGACTCGGGATTCGTCAGGAAGTTCGCATGTCCGGGGCTGACTTCGACGCCGTTCAGGCGATAGCCCTTCAGTCCGAGTTGATCGATCAGCTTTCCGGCGCTGATGGGATCGCCCGAATCGGGATTCTTCGGGTTCTTGAAAATACAGCCGGCCGACGGCACGTTGTAAGGCTGGCCTTTTTTCTTGTCCGCGTAATATTGAGCCAACTTCTCCGACTTGTCCAGGTCCAGCCGGTCGAGGTAGAAATCCGCTTCCAGGACGATGTAGTCGGCCAGTTCGCTCTTACGATAGCCGTACTCGTACTCGCCGCGGTGGAGGGTGACCAGCTCGCCGTCGCGGGTCATGAGGAGGACGCGCTCGGCGAAATCGCAGAGGCCGAACTCGCCCGCGCCGGCGTTACCCGCCAGCGAGCCGCCCACAGTGCCTGGGATTTTCGTCATGAACTCCAGCCCCATCAGTCCCTCGCGCTTGATCTTGGTCAGCAGCCCGCCCAGCGACATGCCGGCGCCGACACTGATCACGTTGCGATCGAGGCGTTCGAAGTGGCCGAAGCCGCTCATCGGAAGAATGACCACGATGCCGTCGAAGTAGCTGTTGGCGAAGATGGTGTTCTTGCCGAGACCGAGCATCAGCAGCGGCCAGTTCAGATCGCGCGCCATGATCACCGTGCGCATGAGGGCTTCCGGCGTCTGGGGCTCGGCCAGCGCGGCACAGCGCGCGCGCATGCGCATCGACGTGCGCTTTGACAGGTTGGCGTTCTGGGTGACGCGCAGACCCGGGATGGTCTTGAGCGCGGTCACGTAAGGGTTGGAGCGAACTTTGGACATGGGCGGGGTTGGCCTCCTGGCAGCGGAATCGATCGGCGGGATCAATCAGCGGGTTCAGCGGGAAGAGAGAGGGTTGCGAGTTGGGAAAGGAGTTCGTCCGCGGTGCGCCAGTTGTCACCGGCGCCGAGGGTCAGGACGAGATCGCCCCCGGAAAGTTCGGGCGCGAGCGCCTCGGCGATGGCCGAGCGGTCGCGGATCAATTGGCAGCGTTCGCCAAGGGTCGCCGCCACATCGGCCGCCAGGCGATCGATGCCGACACCCGGGATGGGGTCTTCGCTGGCGGCGTAAATGTCCGTCAGGATCACGCGGTCGGCGGCGGTCAGGGAATCGGCGAACTCGGTCAGGAAATCGCGGGTGCGAGTGTAGCGATGCGGCTGGAAAACGGCGATGAGACGACCGTCCGTGCCGCGCAGGGCCTGGCGCCCGGCGGCCAGCGTGGCGCGGATTTCCGTGGGGTGATGGGCATAATCGTCGATCACCGTGACACCGCCCTCCGTGCCCTTGATCTGAAACCGGCGCTCGACCCCATGGAAGTTTTCCAGGGCGCGGGCGATGGCGCTGAAGCTCGCCCCCAGGCGCAGAGCCAGGGCGGCGGCGCCGACGGCGTTCTGGATGTTCTGGCGCCCGGGGACGCCAAGGGTGATCCGCCCGGCGCGCTTGCCCATGACGTAGAGGTTGAAGTGGCTGCGAAAGGGTTCTTCAACGACATTGCCGGCGTGGTAGTGCGCGATTCCCGGCTCGATCCCGTAGGCCAGGGCCGGCCGGTCGAGCCGTTCTCGCAGCTCGCAGGCGCCGGGGTCATCGCTGCAGATCAGCAGCGTGCCGCTGGCGGGCAGGCGCTCGCAGACCTCCACGTAGCCGCCCATCATGCGCTCGGCGGTGCGCCAGTAGTCGAGATGATCGGGCTCGACGTTCGTGACGATCAGGTTATCGGCGGGCAGGTTTCGGAAGGAGCCGTCGCTTTCGTCGGCTTCGGCCACGGCCCAATTGCCCTTGCCCAGACGTACGTTGCCGCCGAAGGCGGGTACCGAACCGCCGACGAAGGCGTGTGGGTCGAAGCCACCTTCGCTTAGGCAGAGCGCCAGCATGGCTGTCGTGGTGGTCTTGCCGTGCGTTCCCGCCACCAGACAAGACGCGCGTCCCTGCAGGAAAAGGGCGAGTCCCTGGCTGCGGTGAAGGACGGGAAGTTTGCGCTCGCGGGCGGCGGCGAGTTCCGGATTTGAGGTCCGAATGGCGGTGCTGACGATCACGACGTCGGCCTCCGCCGCGAGGTTCTCGGCGCGGTGGCCCTGCCAGACGGTGGCGCCTAGGAGCTTAAGTTGGCGGCAAGATTCGCTCGTCGCGCACGCGTCCGAGCCGCTGACAACGACGTTCGCCGCCAAGAGTGCGCGGGCGATGGCGCTCATGCCGGCGCCGCCGATGCCGATCAAGTGGGCCGAGGCGGGCAGCCGGCCGTCCAGAGCCGATTCCATGGTATAGGGGCGGGTCATCACGATTCGGGGGCTCCGGTCGGGGGTTTGGCAGGCACGGTGGCGTCGGTGTGACAAAAGGAAAGGAGGGATTCGGCGATCAGCTCAGCCGCCTTCTGCTGGCCCAGCTCGCTCGCGGCCTGCGCCATGGCGGCGCGGCGCTCGTCGCCGGTGAGCAATTCCAGAATCTCTTCGGCGAAGGCTTTGGGTCGCAGCGAGCGCTCTTCGATGACCTGAGCGGCGCCTCGGGCGGCCAGGAATCGGGCGTTCTCGAGCTGATGATCGTCCTTCGCGTGCGGGTAAGGAACGAGAATCATGGCTTTGCCGAGGGTGGTCGTCTCCGCCAGAGTGCTGGCTCCGGCGCGGCTGACGATCACATCGGCGGCCGCGTAGGCGCTCGCCATGTCCTCGATGTAGCCCATTATTTTGAGGGTGACGCGCGCGTCCATGACGTCCTCGCGGGTCATGCGCTGCATTTCGAGCAGGTGCGTTGGACCCGTCGCCCACAGAATCTGATAGGCTCCATCCTGCTTGAAGGCGCGGGAGATGTAGGGGATGGCCTGCGCGAAATTGTCGTTCAGCTTCAGGGCGCCTTGACTGCCGCCGACAACCAGCAGGGTCGGTTTCGCGGGATCGAACTCCAGCTCTTGGCAGGCCAGCGCACGGTCTCGGTGTAGCAGGCTGGGGCGGATGGGCGTGCCGGTGACCTGGGTCAGGGCCTTGGCCGAGAGGTGCCCGGCGGCGCCTTCCATACCCAGGAAAACGTTCGCGGCGCCCTCGGCGTACTTCCGCGTCACGCGGCCCGGGATGGCGTTGGACTCGTGGAGGAAGTAAGGAACCTTCGCCCTCTTGGCCGCCATGATGGCGGGCACACAGACGTAGCCGCCCATGGCCAGCAGGACCGTGGGCTGCCAGTCCGCGAAGAGGGATTTGCAGGCGCCGATGGCTTTCCAGAGCTTACGCCAGTCTTTGATCGAGGTGAAGGAAAGGCGGGGTGCGGCTTCGAGATCGAGGATTTCCGGCTTCACCTTCTCCGAGCTATAGGTCTGCAACTCAGCGCGGCGATTGCCAGAGAGGTAGCGCACTTCGGCGCCCAATTCGACGAGGGCCGCGCCAACGGCAAGAGCCGGCGCCACATGGCCGCCGGTTCCTCCCGCCGCGATCAGCACGCGGGGCTTCGCTCGCCTGGTCTTGCCCAAATCCCGCGCCGTCATGAGGGCCCGCGCCCTCCCCCGCGGCTGATGGCCGTGTAGTTGGCGATGTTGAGAATGATCCCGATGGAGATCAACGAGGCCATCATGCTCGACCGGCCGTAGGTGAAAAAGGGAAGGGCGAGGCCTTTGGTGGGCGCCATGCCGGTGACGACGAAGAAGTTGATAAAGGCCGCGCAGCAAAGCATCATCGTCAGGCCCCCCGCCACCAGGCTGCCAAAGTAATCGGGCGCCCGGAAGGCCACTCGGCAGCCGAGCACCGCGAGCGCCAGGAACAGCAGCACGACGGAGGCGGCGCCGATGAAGCCCAGTTCTTCGCACACGATGGCGAAGATGAAGTCGGTGTGGGCTTCGCTGAGGAAGTGATACTTCTGCAACCCGTCGCCGAGACCCCGGCCAAAGAGCCCGCCGCTGCCGATGGCGATCAGCGACTGGTTGAGCTGGTAGGCGTAGGTCATGGCGTACTCGTCGGGGTTGAAGACGGCGAGGATGCGTTTGATTCGGTAGGTGTGCTGGAAGATCAGATAGATGAGCACGGGGATCGACGCGGCCACCAGGAGGCCCAGGTGGCTGAGGCGCATGCGGGCCATGAGCCACATGCCGAGCATGACGGCGCCCATGAGGATGATGGTGCCGAGGTCCTTCTGAAGCACGACCAGGCCGGCGAAAACGCACCAGATCGCCATGGTGGGCAGGAAGCCGCGGAGGAAGTCCTGGATTTGGTCGCGCCGGGAGGTCAGGAAGTGAGCCATGAAGACGACCAGGCCGATCTTGGCGAACTCGGCCGGTTGTAAAACAATGGGCCCGAGGCGAAGCCACCGCCTCGCGCCCTTGACCGTGACGCCCAGGGGCGTGGCCACGACCAGTACCATGAGGATGAGGCTCGCCAGCATGATCCAGGGAGCGGAGCGTTCGATCCATTCCGGGGGCATGCGGACGATCGCCACGAGCAGAAGAAAGCCCACGATGGCGCCGGAGACCTGCTTGCCGAAGTAGGAAGCACTGTGATGATAAACGCGTTCGTGGGAGAGGCCGGTTTCGACGTCGACGATCGATTCGGAGGGCCGTTCCTCGAGCCCGGCCCGCGCGCCGCTGGCCGAATAAACCATCACCACGCCCAGAGAAACGAGCGCGGCGGTGACAATGGCGATCAGGGTCGCGGTGCTGTTGGCGGGGAGCAGACGCATGGTGGCCTCAGCGGGGACGGGAAGGAAGCGGGAACGGGGAGAGCGAATCGCTGGGAGAACGAAGTGATCCTTAACGGCGGAAAGGTTTGGGGGCGACCCGCCCGCCAATCGGCGAGAAGGGAAGCAACCGAACCGGTCGCCCCCAACGCTTCACGATGTCAACGAAGAACGGCGCGGACGTACTTCTTATATTCCTTTCCCCGCTCCTCGTACGACTTATACATATCCCAGCTAGGGGCGGCGGGCGACAAGAGCACGATATCGCCTTCCTTGGCGGAAGCGGAAGCGCGCTTCACGGCATCGTCCATTCCTTTGGCCAGTTCGCATTCCACGATGGAGCCCCAGGATTTCTGGATCTTGGGGGCCACTTCGCCGATGAGGACGACTTTCTTGACCTTGTCGCGGATCAGGGACGACAGGCGCTCATAGCCCGCGTTGCGCTCCATGCCGCCGGCGACGAGCACGATGGGCTTGTCGAAGGACAGGAGGGCTTTCTCCAGGCTGTCGATGTTGGTCGCCTTGCTGTCGTTGTAGAACAGCACGCCGTCCTTGCTCTTACCGACGTATTCGCAGCGGTGTTCGACGCCTTTGAACTTGCGCAGGGTGCGCAGGATGCTGTCCACCTCGGCGCCCATGCGGCGCGCCATGACGACGGCGGCCAGGGTGTTTTCGATGTTGTGGGTGCCGGGAATGGGAACGTCCTTCACGGTGCACATGGGGATTTTCTGGCCGTCTTCGACGAGATAGATCGTCTCGCCATCGACGTAGGCGCCGCGTTCGACGGGCTTCTTCATGGAGAACCAGAAGACCTGGGCGCAGGAGTCCTCGGCCAGGCGCACGCACAGCGGATCGTCGGCGTTCAGCACCAGGAAATCGTTCTCGTCCTGGTTCGTGGTGATGCGATATTTTGCTTCCACGTAGTCGCGCATGTCGGGGTAGCGGTCTTCGTGGGCGCGGCTGAAATTGAGGATCGTGGCGACGTGGGGGTGGAAGATTTCGACGCACTCGAGCTGGAAGCTGGAGACTTCGGTGATCAGAAGCGTGTCGCGGCTCTGGTCCTGGCTGGCGAGAACGCCATCGGAGAAGGCGCGGCCGATGTTGCCGCTGACCACGGCGTTGTGGCCCGCGTCGGCCATGATCTGGCCAGTCAGGGTCGTGGTCGTCGTCTTGCCGTTGGTGCCGGTGATGGCGCAGATGGGCGAGCCGGCGTAATAGGAGGCGAGTTCGACTTCCGAGATGATCGGAATGTGGCGGTTGAGGGCTTCCTGGTTCAGCCAGTGCTCGAGCGGGATGCCGGGGCTGGTGACGAGGGCGTCGCATCCGTCGAGGACGGAGGCGTCGATGTTGCCGAAGTAGAAGGTGACGTAGGAGCGGCGGAGCCGGCGGATGAGGGAGCGGAACTCCATGGCCGGTTTTTCGTCGCAGAGGACGACTTCGATTCCGTGGTGGCGGAGAAGAGCCATGGCACCGACGCCAGAGCGGGCGGCACCGAAGACGCAGACGCGTTGGTAGGGGAACTTGGGTCGTTGAGACAGGGACAGGGACAGCATGAGAGGGACCTCCGGGAGCGTATCAGGAAAGGGAGCGGTTTCTCGAAGGCAGCTCGAGAAACGAACAGGGAGTTCAGCGGATCGGAACGAAACAGCGGGTGGAACGGTAACGGTTTCAGTGGGCTTGGATGCGGTCGAGGGGAAGGACTCGGCCGGTATGTCGAACGAAAAAGAAGACGGCACCTCCTCGCGGGGCGGAATTTCGCGCTATCAAACGCCTTATCGTAACTTGAGAATGCTTAATGCAGCGAGCGAGAGCAAGAGGGAAATGATCCAAAAACGCACAATTATTTGCGACTCCGCGATCCCCAGCTTTTCGTAGTGGTGATGCAAAGGCGACATCAGAAAAACCCGCTTCTTCCGGAGTTTATAACTGCTCACCTGAATCATCACGCTGAGCGCTTCCGCCACGAACACCCCGCCCGCCACGACGAGGAGGAACTCCTGCTTGATGAGAAGCGCCACGGCACCCAGAAGTCCGCCGATCATCATCGATCCGGTATCGCCCATGAAGACTTTCGCCGGGGGGGCGTTGAACCAGAGAAAACCGAGACAGGCTCCGGAAAGCGCGGCGAGGAGGACGCTCAATTCGCCGGCGCCTTCGACGTGGGGAATGAGGAGGTAGGCGCTGGCGTCGACGCGGCCCACCAGGTACGCCGCGACGGCGAGGCTGAGGGCCACCGTGAGAGTCACGCCGGAGGCGAGGCCGTCCAATCCGTCGGTCAAGTTAACGGCGTTGCTGGTCGCCATTAAGACAAAGGCGGCGAAGGGCAAATAGAGGATTCCGAGGCGAAAAAAAGCGTCTTTAAAGAAAGGAAGGGCGACGAGGTCTCCCCCGCCGGTCTGACCGTGTTCGTAAACAGTGTTCCCGGTCAGGAGATAAACGCAAATGGCGCCGAAGACGAGACCGATGGCGCCCTGGGCCAGGAGTTTGCCCCGGGCGGAGAGTCCGGCGAAGTTCTTCTTGCTGACCTTGAGCCAGTCGTCGGCGAACCCGATGGCGCCATAACCGACCGCCGCGAAGAGCCCGAGCAGGAGGGCCGGGGATCGCAAGTCGCCAAAGAAAAGCACGGCCACCAGCATCGCAGCCACCATCAGCAAGCCGCCCATGGTGGGGGTGCCGACCTTGGAAGCATGCATGTCGAGGAGGCTGACGGCGTTTTCGCCCTGCGAGTCGCGAACTGGTTGGCCGAACTTCAAACGTCGCAAGCCGGCGATCGCCCATGGCCCGAAGAGCAGACAGAGGAGAAAAGCCGTAAAAAGAGCCGCGGCGAAGCGCACGGTGATATAGGTTCCGATTCGAAAAAACGAGTCGCTTTCGGAACCGAGAACGTCGGCGAGCCAGGGAATCACGAGTGGGCCTCCGCCGGTGCGGGCGGAGGCTGTACGAGTCCGCGGTATTCTTCCAGAACACGTTCGAGGCGGGCGCCGCGGGAGCCCTTGGCGAGCAGCGCGTCGCCGGGGGCGAGAAGTTCGCGCAGCCGATGGGCCGCGAGCGCCGGGTCGAGGAAATGATCGGTGGGCAGCCCGTCGGCCAGAGCGCTTTCCGCCATCCACCGGGCCTGAGGGCCGTAGCACACGAAGCGGTCGAAGTGCAGCGCGGCGGCGTCGCGGCCGAGTTGGCGGTGATGCTCCTCGGCGGCGTCGCCGAGTTCGAACAGATCCCCGAGGAGCAAAACGCGGCGGCCCTCGACGGGGAGAGTGGCGAAGCTCTTCATCGCGGCGCGGGTGGCGCTCGGCGAGGCGTTGTAGCAATCGGCGATGACGGTAACGCCGGCGATGACTTCGCGTTCGGAACGCATTTTGGGGGCGGCGAAGCGGCTCAGCCCGTGGGCGATGGTATCGGCGCCGAGGCCGAACCAATGGCAACCGGCGGCGGCGGCGAGGGCGTTGCTGACTTGATAGAGGCCGAAGACTTGCAGTTCCACGGGGGCCGATTCGCCCTCGATTTGCAGGTCGAATCGATAGCCCCGGCCATCGGCGAGGGCCGCGATGTTAGCCGCGCGGACGTCGGTACTTGGCGACTCGCCGAACAAAATCACGTCCCGGCGCCCGGCGATTTCGTTCGCGAGGCGGACGCCGTAGGGGCAGTCGGCGTTCAGGATGGCGGGGGCCCCGGCGGGCAGGCCGTGGATCAATTCCGCCTTGGCGGCAGCGATACCTTCTCGCGAGCCGCCGAAGTTTCCGATGTGAGCGTCGCCGACGTGGGTCAGGAGGCCAGCGTGCGGCTCGGCGACCTCGACCAGCCAGTTCAACTCACCGGCGTGGTTCATGCCGGTCTCGATGACGGCGAAATCGTGATCCGGAGTCAGGCGCAGCAGCGTGCGCGGAACGCCGATGTGGTTGTTCAGGTTACCTTCCGTGGCGAGCACTTCCCCCTCCTGGCGCAGGACGGAAGCCATCATTTCTTTAGTGGTAGTTTTACCGCTCGAGCCGGACAGGGCCAGCATTCTCGTTCCCATTTTCCGGCGATGGGCGCGGGCGATGTGACCGTAGGCCCGGGTGGTGTCTTCGACCTGGAGGACGGCGATGTGTGATGGCGGATCGTTGGGCGGGTGCTGGGCGATCAGAGCGTTGGCCCCGGCGGCCACGGCTTGGGGCAAGAAATCGTGGCCGTCGAAATTCTCGCCCACGATCGGCAGGTAGGTCTGGCCGGCGGCGAGAGTGCGCGTATCGGTGCCGATCTCGCCCAGCCGCAAATAAGGGTCCCCCGCCAGGATGCGGCCCCGGGTGGCTTCGGCGGCTTCCGCCAGGGTCAGATCGAAGGCCCAGTTCTCCATTATCCCGTCGCCTCCTCGGGGCGCCAGGACGAACGCGGTGCGGTGCGCCAGGAATCGGCCAAAGATTGCAGGATGTCGCGGGCGGCCTGGCGGTCGTCGAAGGGATGGCGGGTGGTGCCGATTTGCTGATAGGTTTCGTGACCCTTGCCAGCGATCATGACGCAGTCACCGGGCTGGGCGAGTTGGATGGCGCGTTCGATCGCGTTGGCGCGGTCCAGGACGACCTGATAGCGGCCCGGCCGTTCGGCTTCCGCTTGCAGACCGGCGAGTGCCTGGCGGGCGATTTCTTCCGGATCTTCCGTGCGGGGGTTGTCGCTGGTCAGGATCACGTAATCGGAATAGCGGGCCGCCGTCCGGCCCATCAGGGGGCGCTTCGAGCGGTCGCGGTCGCCGCCGCAGCCGAACACGGTGATCAGGCGCCCGGCGGTGATGCGGCGGGCGGTCCGGAGAACCTTCTCGAGCGCGTCCGGCGTGTGGGCGTAATCGACGATCACACTGAAGGGCTGGCCTTCATGGACTTGCTCGAAGCGCCCGGCGACACAGCGAGCTTGCGAGAGCCCCTTCGCGATCCGCGGCAGTTCCATTCCCAGGCCCAGACAGGCTCCGGCGGCGGCGAGCATGTTGCTGACGTTGAACTCGCCGATCAGGCTGGTCGCCACCTGGGCGGTTTCCACTTTGCCGTTTGGCAGGCGGCGATGGAGCGTGAAGCGTGTGCCACCGGGGCTCATGAAGACGTTTTCGGCGCGCAGATCGGCGGCGCTGTTGTTGTCGCGATGGCTGAAGGTCATCCGCCGGCCCGGCAGACTGAAGGCCAGTTCCTCCCCCACCGGGTCCTCGATATTGAGGACCGACACGCCGCCGGAAGGCTCGACGTAATCGAAGAACAGGCGGCGCTTGACCCCGATGTAGGTGGGGAAATCGCCGTGGTAATCGAGGTGGTCCTGGCTGATGTTGGTAAAGACGCCGGCGTGCATCGGAACGCCCGCGACGCGAGCCTGGTCGATGGCGTGGCTGCTGACTTCCATGGCCAGATGGGTGACGCCCTCGGCGGCCATGGCGGCCATACTTTGCGCCAGGAACAAAGCGTCGGGTGTCGTGGTGCCGTGGTCGAAATCCTTTTCGCCCCACGCCGTGCCAAGGGTCCCGGCGCGCCCGGCCTTCAGGCCCGCGCTCTCCCAGATCGTGTGGATCAGGCCGACGACGGTGCTCTTGCCGTTGGTGCCGGTGACGCCGGCGATGGTCATGCCGCGGGAGGGATGGCCGTGAAAGGCTTGTGCCAGGCGCCCGAGGGCTTGCCGTGTATCCTTGACCTGAACGACGGTCACGCCCGGATAGGGAGGAATGGCGCGCTCCGTGACGATCGATCGGGCACCGCGCTGCACCGCGTCCGAGATCATCAGGTGCCCGTCGGCGCTGTGGCCCTTGATGGCGATGAAGAGCCCTCCGCGCTGCGTTTGCTGGGCGCGATGGGTCAGGTCGGTGACCGGGACATCGGCATCGCCGGTGAGGTCCTCGACCATCAGGTTGGCTTCGGTGAGGAGGCGGCGGAGGCTTTGGGGCGGCGTGAGCGGGGACGGCGGCGGGGTCATCGGCGGGAGCGGCCTTTCGCGTTCGAGGGGGAAACATCCGCATAAGCCGGGGCGGGCGGGGAGAATGTCAAGACCACCATGGTCGATTCGGACACACTTTCTCCGGCGGCGGGAACCTGATCGACCAGGCGCCCGGAGCCCATGAATCGCACGTTGCGGGCGGTGGGGGGTAGTTCCTTGCGCGCCGCCGCCATCGTCAGGCCAGTCAAGTTGGGCATGTCCGTCGGATCGGGCAGATCGTCGAGAGTCTTCGGTTTGGCCATCGTCTTGGTAGACTTGCCGAAGTACTCCTCCAGCACCGGCGCGGCCTTTTCGCCACCCGTTTCCGAGGGCACCAGTCCGAGGTGGACGACGCTGGCCTGGGCCACTTCCTGAAAGAGCGGCGCCGCCACCGTCGAGGCATAGTAGGCACCCTTGGGATTATCGATGTAGCAGTAGATCGTCACCCGGGGATCGTCGATGGGGAGGGCGCCGGCAAAGGACGCGATGTACTCGCGGTGGGTCAGAACGTGGCTCTTGCGCGTGGTGCCGGTCTTACCACCGACGCGAAAACCTGGCACTTGGGCTTTCTTGCCGGTGCCATTCACCACGACATCCTCCATGACGTACCGCATCTGCAAGCTGGTGGAGGGGCGGATGACTCGGCGGACGACGGTGCGGGACTGGCGTTCGACGACGTTGCCGCGGGCGTCGCGGACTTCGGCGACAACATACGGTTCCAGTACTTCGCCACCATTGACCAGCGCCGTGATGGCGTTGGTGATCTGAATCGGTGTCAGGGCGATCTCGTAACCCATCGGCAGGGACGTGCGGCTGAACTTGGTCCAGCGGTCCGGGTGGTAAAGCAGGCCGGCACCCTCGCCGGGGAGATCGATGCCCGTTTTCTGGCCAAAGCCGAAGTCGCGCAAGTATCGATACCACTCCTCGTTTTCCAGCGCGAGGGCGGTCTTGATGATGCCGATGTTGCTGGAGTGGCGGAGCACTTCGTAGAACGGAACGGTGTCGAGGTAATGGCCAGGCGAATCGCTGACGCGGCGTCCGTCGATGTATGCCCGGCCGCCCTCGCAATCGACCGGCGAGTCGATGCGGATCTTGTCCGTGTCGAGAAGTATGGCGGCGGTATAGAGTTTCACCACCGAGCCCGTTTCCAGCGGATCGGTGAGCATGCGGTTGCGGAGAAAATCGGCTTCGGCGCCGCCGGGGGCCTGGTTGTCGAATGTCGGCCAGGACGCCATGGTCAGAATACCGCCGGTGCGGGCGTCCTGGACGACGACGCCGCCGGAGTCCGCCTGCCATTCCTCGCAGGCGCGGGCGAGAGCCTTCTCAGCGGTTTCCTGGATTGCGGAGTCGATCGTCAGAAGGAGCGTGTGGCCCTGAGCGCTCAAGAGGTCCTCGTACTCGACCGGGTCCATGGTCTGACTGATGCCGGTGCGGCGGCTGCGGGCCTCGATGCGCTGGCCTTGAATGACCTCATTGTAGACGAGTTCCAAGCCGGACTGCCCCTTGTTGTCGCCATCGCCATCGGTGCTGCAGAAGCCAATGATGTGAGGCGCGAGGCCTCGCGGATAGAGACGCTTGCTCTCGCGATGGAGCCAATAGCCGCGGCCATCGATGCCGTAGTCATCGAGGATGTTGCCGATCTGGTGCGCGTTTTCCGGGGGGAGTTGGCGAGCGACGGGCACGACGCCCTCGCGGGCGAGCCGTCGCCGGACGGAGTCGGGGTCCTGGTCGGCGTAATGGCTGATCTGATAGGCGAGAGCACCAAGATCCAGGTCGGCGTGGGGAGGCCGCAGATAGCGATTGTCCGTGTAGAGGGACAATGTGCCCGCGCTGTTGGCGAGCGGCCTCCCCCGCCGATCGAGGATATCGCCCCGTTGAGCTTGCACCACCACGCGCTTGTTCTGCTGGCGATCGGCCCGTTCGAGATACTGCTCGTGACGGGCGATCTGGAGGTTCGCCAACCGAGCGATCACCATGGCGGTGAGGACGCAGAAGGCGAAGCCAAAGAGTAAAACGCGGAAGCGATGGTGCTTTTTCAACATGTCGGCCACCCTGGGGAAATTCAGCGGGGTATCAGCGGGAGAGGGAGCGTGGGCTTGGGTTGCACGGCTTTTTGGGGCGAAGCTTTAGTGGCGGTCCTGGTCGGTGACTCCGTTTGTCAGAGATCTTCCTTGACGTCCGTGCCGCCCTTGTTGAAAGACATGAGAGTCGTGTTTACAGTCGATGACTGTATTCAAGACGAGCGTTCGAACTGTTGGGTCCAAGAAGCGAGCCTTCGGGTTTCGTCAAGATAGGGCCAGACAGGGAAGCGGGAAGAGTCGCCGAACGACGGTTGCCAAATGACGGACGGCGGAACTTCCACTGGAGTGATGGACAACACTGGAACGGAGCGGGAAAGGGAACCGGAACGGGAGCGACTCGGTCAAAAACGATCGGTCACGAGACCGTGGTGTTTTGACTTTAGCTCGAATGGGAGGTTGGGTACTTCCACTGAGCCTTTTCTGTTGAGACACGCGAGTGTCTCGGAGCGGGAACGAGTCGGCGGAACGGCACAAGGCAACTCCTGGAACGGGAACATTCGCTTTCTTTGTAACGGAACGGGAAAAAACTCCATCACACCAGCTTGCTAGCCCTGTCTGGCCTTATCTTGTCGAAAAGACCGGACTGTCTGAGGGTCCTTAGTTTCTCTACTCGGCCTCCTTCGCCAAGCGCGCCAGATCCACGCGCTCCGCTTCCAGTTCTCGAAGTTTTTCGTCCGCCGCGTGGCTCAACGCCTGCCTGCGGACGGGATCGATGGCGATTTGACCGATCGTTTCCGAGGGCGGTTCCACCATCTTCAATTCTTCCTGAGCCACGGCCCGCAACGAATCGTCGCGCCCCAGACGGCTCAATCGCGCTTCCAGCCGTTTGACCTCGTCGCGCTCGACGGAAGCCAACTCCTGCATACGCCGCGTCTCGATCTCGAAATCCCGGGCGGCGAAACTCGCCGACACCTGAACCATCCCGAGCACGATCGCCAGCGAGGCGAAGGCGGCGATGACGCACAGCGGCCCGGCCGTCAGCGGCTTGGGCGTTTCCACCGGCGCGGCCTTCTTGGCGCAAGCACCGCGGCGGGACTTGGGATTCGAGGCGGACCGGGCGCTCATTGATCACCTCCCGCGATGCGGCGGCGAATCAGGCGTAGCCGGGCGCTGCGGGCGCGCGGATTGCGCACGACCTCGGCGGCAGACGGTTTCGCCGACGACCGGCGGTCCAACTCGAAATTCAACCCGGCGGTGGTGGTCGCCGCATAAGGGTTCGACGGAT
This sequence comes from Sumerlaeia bacterium, assembly GCA_040219255.1. Classification (GTDB taxonomy): domain Bacteria; phylum Sumerlaeota; class Sumerlaeia; order SLMS01; family JAHLLQ01; genus JAVJSW01. The sequence goes on along the minus strand of JAVJSW010000046.1, from coordinate 100,797 downwards.
CGGCCTTCGGAGCGCCCGCTTCGTCGAAGAGAGCCTTGGCGATCCGATCCTCGCCGCTGTGGTAGGCGATTACGGCCAGCCTGCCGCCGGGCGCCAGCGCCCCCAGGCAATTCGCGATACCGCGCTTCACCCCGCCCAGTTCATCGTTCGCCACCAGACGCAGCGCCTGGAAGGAACGCGTTGCCGGATGGATGTGCGAGCGGTAGCGCTCCTTGACCGGATAGCCGGTGGAGATGACCTCCGCCAGGTCGGCGGTGCGCTCGAAAGGCTGGCGCTCACGGCGGGCCACGATGCGGCGGGCGATGGCCCGGGCATAGCGCTCGTCGCCATAGAGGCGGATCCAATCGGCCAGGTCCAGCTCCGCCGCTTCGTTCACCAATTGCGCGATCGTGCGGCACTTGGGGTCGCTCGCGTTGTAGCGCCCGTCCAAGGGCCCGTCGTTCGTAAAGCTGAACCCCCGCTCCGGATCGTCCACCTGTAAGCTGTTGAAGCCCAAGTCGAGCAAAATGGCGTCGGCGCCGGAGAGGCCCTCGCGGGCGAGCACACGGCCGAGGTTCTCATAGGGTTCGGCGGCCAGGATGACGCGGGTGGTGGCCAGTTCCGGTTCCGCGTCGAAAAGGTCCATGATGCGCCCGCGGGCGATCTCGAGCATATCCGGATCGCGATCCAGCCCCACGAACACCCCGGCGCCATGCAGGGCGCGCAGGAAGGCGACGCCATGGCCGGCGGTGCCGAGGGTCCCATCGGCGACTACGAAGCCAGGGGCGGGAGCGAGTCCGCCGAGGACCTCGTCGAGCATGACGGGCACGTGGTGCGTCGGTCGCGTTGCGATGAGAGCCTCCTTCGTCGAAATCATGGGTCTGCGTTCCTGCAAAAAGTCTCGTATTTCTTAGGGTCAGGGCCTCGTTCCGGAAGCCCGCTGGAAGACCGACTCGAACTCGTCCATGTACTCGTCGAACTCGCGCTCCCAATCGTCCTTGCCAATCAACTCGATGTGGTCCTCTACTCCGGTGACCACCACCTCGCCTTGCAGCTTGAGCTTCTTCGCGAGGAGAGCGGGGATGCGGATTCGATTTTGCTTGTCAAGCGTCTGTTCCTCCGCGGTGCCGATAATCCAGGTTCGAATGCGATTCCAATCGGTGTCATGCTTGGGTTTGCCGTTCAAGAACGCGACGAGATCGTCGTGCACGTTTTTGGGAAAAACCCCGAGGTTTCGCCCGAGAGAAAGGCCCACCACAACCGTCATGGGGACCGACTTATCGCTCTCGTCCACACCCGCGATGGCCTTCATGCACTTGAGCATTTTGGCGGGAATCGCGACGCGATGGCGTTCGTCGACGGAGCATTCGATCATGCCGGAGAGTTGAGTCATCGAGGCATCCTGAAATCGTCTCCCCCGGTTACCCCACGGCTTGGGCGAATTCCCCACCGGACTTCTTGAAGGTGCTTCCCGGGCCGCTGGCCGTCAAGCGATTTCCGGAAGAGTGGGGAACGGAAAACGCGGGGCATTGGAAGGCTTGCGTTTGAAGCGTTTCGGGGGTTTGAATGGCCCGGATCTTCCGCCGGTTTTCGGCAATTGGAGCCTCTCAAATCGCGATGCGCATCCTCTTTTTGACTCCCAGCGTGCGTCTCCTGGGCGCCCGGCGGTCGCTTCTGGCGCTGATCCAAGCCCTCTCGAATCAACATGAAACGCTGACAATCTGTCCCGGTCAGGGAGGGCTGGAGGAGGAGCTACGACATCGCGGGGCTCCGGTTTCTGTCATAGCCCATGGTGCCTATCGCAAATTGAGCGGCCGGTTCCGAGCCGAGCTTCTTCAACTTCCCGCCATCGCCCGCGAAGTGCGCCGCTTCCAGCCTCGAGTTATCCACTGCAACGAATTCCACAGCGTGCCCCAGGGCACCCGGGTGGGTTCGGGGGGAATCCGGGGGAGTTGGCGGGGGAATCCGGGGGAGAAATCCATCCCCGTGGTGGGGCATGTGCGGCTCGGCATCAGTCCCCGCCAGATTCGCAACTACCGCATGGGCCACTGCTGCCGAATCGTGGCGGTCAGCGAGGCCTGCCGCCGGCTGTTCGATGGCTCCGGTCTCGAAGAGCGGGTCCGGGTGGTCTATAACGGAGTGGATTTATCGCAATTCCAAGCCTCCGCCGAACGGCGCCGGGCCGCCCGCGAGCGCCTCCTGGCGGAGCTGGGCTGGCCGGCGGAATGCCTGATCGCCGGGCTCTTTGGGCTGATTTCCCCGCGCAAGAACCAATTGCTGGCAGCCGAGGCGGTGGCCCTGGCGAACGCGCGAGGGGTTCCGGCGAGGCTGCTGCTGGCGGGCGACGCTTTTAAGAGCACGGAAGGTTACGGCGAGGCGCTGCGCGCGCGCATCGAAGCGGGGGATTTGCGGGGCAAGGTGCACTGGGTGCCCTTTCAGGACGACATCCTGGACCTCTATAACGCCTGTGATCTCAATCTTCTGATTTCAGACGAGGAAGGCTTTGGCCGCACCATCATCGAAGCCGGAGCGCTCGGCGTGCCGTCCATCGGTTCGGCCATCGGAGGCATCCCGGAATTGATCGCCGAAGGCGAAACCGGGTGGATTGTGGGGAACGGCGCCGCCTCCCCCACTCCCCCCCATTCCCCCGTGACGGCGGAGGGTCTGGCGGACGTTTTGGAAAAAGCGTGGGGGAACCGTGGGGAACTGCCCGCCATGGGCGAAAAGGCGCGGCGTCTGGCGACGGAGAAGTTCTCGATCGAGGCGCATCGCGACGCGATGGTGCGGGTTTGGGAGGAGGCGGTTGGGTGACTGAGAAATCTTCAACACAGAGCGGCACAGAGGACAGGGGTTCCACAGATTTGAAAAAAAAGAACTTGGTCCCCATGTACCTGCAAGAAATTCCCTGCGGCGGCCGGGTATTGAGGCTCAAAGAACCTCTGGTGCTCAGGCCCCTTCTCAGCGAATCGGGCCACCTTTTGTCCCTGGAGTACGACGAACTCCAGATCGATGTCTTTGCCCCGACACGGGAAGCTCTTTGGGCCGAGCTGCTGGAGCAAGTCCGCATGCTCTGGATCGAATACGGCGAGGCGGAGGAAAGCGAACTCAGTCCTCCGGCGTTGAGGTTCCGCGAGGTCCTGCGGTCAAGGATTGTACTGGGCTGATCCTCGTTAAACCAGAGTCAGCGCAAAAGGTTTCCGCCCGGTCCTCAAGACCTCGGCAGCCGCCCCCCTACCTCTTCGGATAATCCGGTCGGCGTTTCGGCGAAATCACCAGCCCCAGCACCCCCCGTGGGCTGAGGAGGGCGGCGGTGAGGAAGACAATGCCCAGGGTGACCACGATGCAGGGGCCGCTGGCGATGCCGAGGTGGTAGCTGGCGTAGAGGCCGCCAGTGCTGCCGAGGACGGCGATGACGGCGGAGAGGAGCAGCATGGTGCTCCAACGGTTGCACAGGATGTAGGCCGTGACGGCGGGCAGAAGGAACAGCCCGAGGGCCAGCACGGCACCCATGGCCTGCAAGGCGGATACGAGATTCAGCACTACCAGCGCCAGCATCCCCAAGTGCGCCAGGAGCGGGCTGCGGCCGGTGCTGCGGTAGAAAATGGGGTCGAAGGACTCGATGGCGATGTTGCGGTAAAACACCGCGAAGGCGAGCAATGTCAACGATGTGGTGCCGAGGGCGAGGTAGAGATCGCTACTGGCGATTCCGAGCACGTCGCCAAACAGGAAATGCAGCAGATCGACCTGAACGCGTTCGCGGGCGGCGCTGACGATGGCGACTCCAAGGCCGAAGAAGAGCAGGAAGAGAGCGCCGAAGGAGGCGTCTTCCTTGATGCGGGTCAGTCGCGTGATGAGTCCGCTGCCAAGCGCCGTCAGCATCCCGGCTCCCAAAGCGCCCGCGAACAACGACCAGACGCTGGTACCGAAGAGCAGATAGGCGATGGCCATTCCCGGCAGGAGGCTGTGGGCCAGGGCGTCGCCCATGAGGCTGAGGCGCCGCAGGACGATGTAGCAGCCGAGGAGGCCGCCGCTGGTGCCGAGAAGCATCGAGGCGACGAGTGCGCGGCGCATGAAGGGATAGCTGAGTGGTTCGGCGATGGCGCCCCAGAGATCAGACACGGGCGGCCTCGCGGTTGCGGACTTGGGCACCGAAGGCGGCTTCCAGGTTGTCGGGCGTCAGGATTTGCTCGCAGGGCCCCGCCGCGATCAACCGGCGGTCGAGGAGGATGGCTTGGCCGAGGGCCTCGCGGGCGATTTGCAGGTCGTGCACCACGGTCAGAATGGTGCGGCCTTGGCGGTGCCAGGTCTTGAGGGTGGCGGCGAGGTCGTCGCGGGCTTGAGGATCGAGGCCGGTGAAGGGTTCGTCGAGGAGGAAAATGTCGGCTTCCTGGGCGAGGGCGCGGGCGAGGAAAACGCGCTGCTGCTGACCGCCGGAGAGCTGATGGATGCGGCGGTTCTGCAACTCGGCGAGGTGCAGTTCGTCCAGCGCGTCGTCGACCAAGGCGTGGTCAGCCCGCGAAAAACGGCGGAAGGGCCCGAGGAGCGGAAAGCGGCCCTGGGCCACGACATCGCGGACCGTGATGGGGTAGTCCCAATCGACCTGGCTACGCTGGGGCAGGTAGGCGAAGCGAGGCAGGTGATGATGGGCGTGATCGTCGCCGATCAGGATACGGCCCTTGGCCAGCGGATGCCAGCCCATGATGGCCCGCAGGAGCGTGCTCTTGCCGGCGCCGTTGGGGCCGAGGAGCGCCACCGACTCGCCGCAGGGAATATGGACGCTGACGTCCGTCAGGGCCTCGACGGACCCGTGGCGGACGGTGACGCTTTCCAGGCGGAGGATTTCGTGATGGTGGTCGCAGCGATGGTCGGCGGAGGTGTGGAGGATCACGGCGCGGGGGCCTCTTGCCAGCGGACGGGGCCGCCGAGGAAGCCCTCGCCCCATAGGGTGACCTCGCGCCTTGTGCCGCCTGCGGACCATTGAACGCGCAGGGCTTGCGGGCTTTCGCTGAAAATGTCCGCCGGGTCGGCTTCGATCAGCAATTCGGTCGCTGGCTGTAAGGACAAGGCCGCGGTCGTTGTCCAGGTCGAGGCGGAGGACTGGATGGGCTGGAGTTCCGCTCCCCCGGCGATAACGCGCCAGCGATCGATGGGGGTGGTGGATTGGATGGTGATGCGGCTTTCCGAGGTTTGGGAAGCAGGAGCCGTAGGGGGGGAGGACGAGGCCGAATTCTGGTGGGCGGAGCGCTCGGCCCAGACGATACAGGCTCCCATCGCGGCGATCACGAACAGCGCGGCGGAGGCTCGCGTGATCCATGACGTAGTGAAAGCCGATCCTCGCATGGGGTGTGGCATCTCAGTCCTTCAGGGCCTGGACCAGCGTCATGACGCTGTTGGTCATCATGCCGATGTAGGTGCCTTCGGCGGAATCGGCCGGACCGAGCGTGTCGAAGTTGAGGGGGCCGACGGTCTTGAGGTCCGTGCCCTCGACGAGTTGATCGAGGAGGCGGGTATTTTCTCCCGCGCCGTAGGCGGCGAGGCGGATTTTTTCGGAGCCGATGCGCTCGGTGAGTTCGGCAAGGCGCTTCGGGTCCGAGTCTTCGGCGCCGGAGAAGCCGAGGATGGGGAGGGTCGTCATGCCGTAGGCTTCCTCGAAGTAAGACAGGGAATTGTGGGAAACCAGAATGACGCGGTCTTCCGGCGGGATGACGGCGAGTTGTTTGCGAATCCACCGGTCGAGCAGGCGAAGCTGAAAAAGGTAGAACTCGCCGAGAGCCTCGTAGGTTTCGGCTCCTGCGGGGTCGGCATGAACGAGGGCGTCCCGGATTTCTTCCACATAGAGTTGAACGCGCGACACATCGAGCCAAGCGTGGGGATCGTGGGGGCCATGGCCCAGGCAGGTTTCGCTGTGCCCCTCGTGGTTGGGGTCGTGCTCGGCGTGGCCATGGGCGTCGTGCTCGTCGTGATCGTGGCCGCCCATGGAATGGAGGGGCGTGACGCGGGCGGCGGCTTCGATGACGGGAGCCTGCTCGCTGCTGTTGCGGATCAGTTTTTCCATCCAGCCTTCCAACCCGAGGCCGTTGATGACGATCAAGTCGGCGTCTTGGACGCGGCGGACGTCATCGGGGGCGGGCCGGAAACTGTGGATGGAAAGGCCTCTGGGCACAAGCGAGGTGACGTGGACCCGGTTGCCGCCGATCTGGCGGACCATGTCCTCGAGGATCGGCGTCGAAGTCACGACGCGCAGCGGCTCGGCGGCGGAGGAAGCCGCCAGAAGAAGACTGAGAAGAAGAATTGAGAAAAGACGCATCACGCTCGGAGACCACCCCGGTAGAGAACTGGGGCGGACGCTAGGGACCGGTGCACCGCAAGTCAACCCCCAAGTGAGAATGATTATCAAAGACAACCCGCCCGGCCGCGAACGCCTCAGGCGGCGGGGGTTTCTTCCTCGTCTTCGGGCTCTGCGGGGCGGATTACCGGGTAGGTGGGTTCGGGGATTTCAAGGCCGTACTTGGCCTGCCACATCATGCGGACCGCGGTGGGGATATCGGTGTGATCCAGGTAGGCGCCCTGGCGGATGTCATACTGGTCGGCGAAATCGTAGAAAACTTCCGATCCGGCGCCGATGGCCAGGAAGGGCACGAGGCTGTTGGCGTGGTAGGTGGAGCCCCATTGGAGGGCGGGGACTTTGCCGATACCCTGGCTGATGACCGGGTACCAGATGTCGGGGCCGTTCCCGCGGCGGCCGGAACCGGTGCCGGTGGGGTATCCGCAGTCGTGATCGGCGGTGATGACGATCAGGGTATCGTCCAGGCCGCCGGGATTGCGGTTCTCGGCCCAATCGAGGGCGGCGGCGATGGCGCGGTCGAAGTCGATCATTTCCTCGATCATGCGAGGCGTATCGTTGGCATGGCTGGCCCAGTCGATGGCGCCGCCTTCGACCATCAGGAAGAAGCCTTCCGGGTCCTCCTCCAGGGTATTGAGAGCCGCTTTGGTGAGGGTTGCGAGATCGGGCAGGCCTTCGGTGAGCGGGTCCTCGTAGACTTCGGCGACTTCGCCTTCTTCACGGGGGGCGCGGGTGCGGCCTTGCTGCAGCGTGGATTCGACGGGCACGAGGCCGAAGAGCTTCTTCGGTGTGGGATTGTCGTAGTTGGCAAGGTACTCGAACTGGGGCGTTTCCTCGATATAGGTCCACCGGGAGCGGCCTTCCGAGAGACGCTCGTAGTCGAAGGGCTTGATATAGCGGTAGCGGGGGAAGCCGCTGGGCAGACCATCGCCGTCGAACATGGGGTGGCCGGCGCCGAGAATGACGGTGGCGCCGGAGTTGATCATTTCCGTGCCGATTTCCTGATAGTTGCCGCGCGATTCATTGTAGGCGATGAAGCTGGCGGGGGTGGCGTGGTTGAAGGGCACTGAGGTCACCACGCCATAGGCCTTGCCCAGGGCGCGGGCGTCGCGGCCGAGGTGGGGCAGGCGGGCGCGGCCGGGCTCGGGACCCATGCCGATCTTGCCGTTGTCGGTCTTGAAGCCGGTGGAAATCGCCGTGGCGGAGGCGGCGGAATCGACGACGTTCTTTTCCGCGTCGGGGACTTTTTCCCCGTCGGCGTTTTCGTCGATGGCGTAACCGTAATTGGTCCAGTAATCCCGCGAGTCGTAATCGGCGCCATGGAAGTAGGTCGAGCAGTGGAGCCGCACCGGGAAATCGTACAACGTCAGCGGCGCGCCGAGGAAGGCGTTGGCGGCGTCGAGGTGATTGGGCGACATGCCATCGCCGATGAAAAAGATGACGTTCTTGGGAGCCTTGACGGTGCGGGGACCATCGAGTTTGAGGGAGGGAGCGGCGGTTTCGTAGGCTTGCTTGCTGGCGCAGGCTGAGAGGAGCGCGAAAGGCGCCGCGATGAGAAGAACGCGAAGGATGGCTTTGGGAAAGGACATGGCCGGTGGGCTGTCTCCTTGGGGGATGGAAAGTCAGGCGGGCGGGGCTTCGGATTGCTCGGCCGCGATGGCGATGAGACCCACGGCGGCGGCCACGAGTCCCCAGAAGGTGGCGGTGCGGGCGCCTTCGTCGAGGGGAAAGCTGCTCAGCATCATCGCCATGTAACCGACAAGGGTAACGGCGAGGGCCCGCGCAAGGCCAGCAAGAAACGCGTCAGGGCTTGGTGCCCGGGCGATCCGCGAGAGCCGCCAGAACACCCAGGTCAGGAGCGCGAGGAACAGCGCCAGATAGGGCACGCCGAGTTCGGCGGCCATCTGGAGGAAATCGTTGTGCGCTTGCTTGCCGAACCACGTGCGGGCGTCCAGGCGGGCGAAGGCCATGGTCCCGCTCGCGTCGGAGCGCACGACATCGTCGAGCGCGGGAAAATAGCGCGGCCCATAGAACCCCGGCCCGGCGCCGAAGACCGGGTCCTGGAGGGCCATCTCGCCAGCGAGCATGAACAGCACGAGGCGCATGCGGACGCTGCGGTCGCTGGAATCGGACTCGGCGAAGCGGCTGGCGTAGCGCACGGCCCGCACGCGCAGGGGGCTGACGGTGGCGACAGCCAGCAGGCCGAGCAGCAGCACGACAGGGGCGAAGAGGAAGAGCTTGCGAATGCGGGCATCGAGCCGCGTCCAGTTCTCGTTCAGATGGCCGCGGCGGTATTCGATCACCACCGCCGCGAAAAGAATGAGAGACCCTGGCACAAGGACCGCCGCCGGCCCCATCAAGACGCCACTGACGGCTAAAATAGACAAAACAGAAACAATTGTCACTCCGCGGAACGAAGTGGACAGCAGCCAGCGGGCGAGCAATCCAGCGGCGACGATGACGGCCACCGTGCGCGATTCGCTGAGGAGAGCGGCACCGCCGAGAAAGGCCATGAGCAGCAGCCCCGCCCAGAAGCCCCAGCGATGGGCCCGCCGGCTGCCCCAGCCGTCCATCGCCAGACATCCGGCCAGCAGGAACGCGGCGGCGAGAAACGAGCCGGTGTATTCCGGATTGCCAAGGGTGGAAATCGCCGCGGCACGGCCCCGACCGCCTTCGAGGGACCCGGCGAGGTCGGCGCCTTGTTCGAGCATGGCGAGGGGATCGCTGCCGTAGATCGGTTGGGTGATCGAAGTGAACCCCGCAACCGCGAGCCAGACGACGGCGGCCACGACAACAGACCCGGCGAGGGAGCAGGCGAGGAGGACCCAGACTTGGCGGCCCGTGCGCAGGAAAAGCGGCGTCAGCGCAGCCACGGCGATCAGCATGGCCTGGTTGAGGTACTGGTTCAGGGAGAGTCCGCTGTTGGGCGAGAGCAAAATGGAAAAGCCCGCCCAGAGGAGAAGCGCGGCCAGCAGCAGGACCCCGAGCCGGGCCCGCAGCCAATGGCGGAGAGGGTCCCCAACCAGGAGCGCGGCGCAAACCAGCAGAATCGCGGCTCCCCCGTAGCGGATGAGGCCGGACTTGGCGAGCTGGAGCGGCGGAGAAACGCTGGGCGAACCGCCCTCGCCAATGGGCCAGAAGATCGCCGGGGCGAGCCCGATCACCGCCGCCAGAATCCCAAAAGCCACCCAGCGCAGAACGCTGGCGGCGGAATCGGGCAAAAGAGTGATTTCTCGGGACATAGGAAAGGGGGCGGATGGATTACTCGGCGAATTCGGCGCGGCGCTGACGTTCACGAAGCGTCGTGACGGAGACGGCGGAGAGTTCACCGCGTTCGCCTGGCTGCTTGAAACGGGCGGAAACGCGGAAGTCGAGTTCGCGGTCGCCATCGCGCTCGTCGCGGTCGCGGTCGTTGAGTTCGTCGCGGTCCTCGAAGGTGTTGAGTTTAAAGCCGAAGAAGAAGGCGAGGACGAAATCGGGCAGTTCGCGCTCGATGGTCACCCCCGCTTCCTTGAAATCGTCGATGTCGGAGTTGTATTCGGCGCCGACCTCGACAAGGTATTTGGGACCGAAGCGCTTGCCGATGACGGGTTCGATGGTGAATTCCGAGTCGTCCTCGTCGAAGCGATTTTCTTCTTCTTCCGGGGGATCGTCGGCGGGATCGTCTTCCAGGATCTTGTTTCCGCCGATGTTGAGGCCGGCGTAGTAGCGATTGTGGATCGGGGTGTAGCTGGTCCGCAAGTTGGCGTAGGCGTTCGATCGGCGGTACTCGTTCGGGTCGCCGGGGTCGCGGAGCTGGAATTCATCCACGCCGACGCCGCCAGCGATTCCGAACTCGCCGGAGTCGTTCAGGTAGTCGAAGCCGGTGCCGGTCTGCCACGCCGGTTCGTTGGCGAAGATTTCATTGTCGTCTTGCAAGTTATAGCGGCCGAACACATACATGCCCAAGTTCGGGTAGAGAAGGCGGTAATCCAGCCGGGATTCGACGTAATGCTCGCGGGTGGGGAAGTCGTAGATGTCCTGGAACGCTTCCTTGCGGCCCGCCTCCTCGAAGAACGTTCCGGCCGAGTCGTTGCTGAGCTGACGGACATAGTACTGAACGTAGCCCGAGAGGGTATCGGTGAAGCGCGCGTTGAGGCGAGAAGTGTAGTCGGCCCACAGGAAGAAGGGATCGACGTCCTCGTAATCGAGGCGGTTGTCGCCTTCGCCGAGATAGATGGTGCTGGCGTTGCGATAGCGCTGGCCATCGACGCGCACATCGCGCGGGTCGGCACCCATGACGCCCCGGAAATCCGCCAGCTTCTTGCGCGAAATCAAGGCGTCACTGGTGCGTTCGTAGGCCCCGGCTCCGGCGCCGACCTGGTTCAGCCAAGTGAAGCGGCCCTGCGGATCGAGGCGAAGGCGATGCGACAAGGCGCCATAGACGTCGCCGCCGTAAATGCGCTCGTCGTCTTCCGTGTCGCCTTCGTTGAAGCCCGCGTCGAGGGCGTTGAAGCCATTGACCTCGGCGCGCCAGAACAGCGGTGTGCGCAGCAGCGGCAGCATTCGGGTGGCGACGCGGCCATGGAGGCGCTCGGTGACGCGGCCATAGCGGCTGCTGGGGATGCCCTCCGTGTCGTCGTCCTCGTCATCGAAATCGAGGTCCGGTTCGTAATTCAGGTTATCGTCGTCGGGATCGGTGAAGTCCTGGTAACGGTCGCGGGTGACGCGGTCTTTGATCTCGCCGGTCAGACGGGCGACATAGTCGTCTTTCACGTAAGCGATGGCGGAGCGCAGCCGGCGTTCGGGAACGCGGCCCCGTTCGGCGTCTTCCAGGGCGGTATCGGCCTGGGCGGCGACATCCACGCTGACGCTGTCGGCTCCGGCGCCGTCGAGAAGGTCGAAGTAAAGGTCGGGGTCGCTCATCCAGTCGGCGTTGAGCTGGAACAGCGTGTTGCCGAAGAGCGTGTTGTGGCGGTGGCGATAGAGCCAGCGTTCTTCGTCGGTCTCGCCATCGACATCGCGAACCGAGTCGCGGACGCCGTAGAGTTCGAGGCTGCCGATGTGGCGCTTGAAGTCGAAGCGGTAGCGGTACTTGGCTCCGACGCCGACGGCGCCGCCGCTGAAGAGGTCGGTGCGAACCCCAAGCTTGCCTGAGCTGCGGACGTTCATCTGGTCCGGGTCGTCCCAGGCGGGGACTTTCGATTCGTGCGAGACATCGTAGCCGACGCTGAGGAACGCGCCATAGCGCGAACGGTAACCGGCGGAGAAAGACCAGGGCGAGCCGCCATCGAACCCGACGGTGTAAACCGGCAGCCAGAACAGCGGAATAGCCGGGTTGGCCCAGACCCAGAACGTGGCGTTCTTGATGAAAATGCGGTCGTCCATGTAGATCAGGACTTCCGACGCGGTGATGTAATAGGTCGGCACGGGAAAGGTGGACGTGGTAAAGGAGGCGCCGCGGAAGAGGGCTTCGTCTTCGCTGACACGGCGGAAGGAGGGGCCGTTTTCTTCCTCGTCCCAGATGGAACGGAAGAAGAAGGGGCCGTAAACGCCTTCGACATCGTAGGCGACGCCTTCGTTGAGGCGGAAGTCGTAGCGGGCACGGCTGGCGCGGATGTCCTGCTTTTCGCCGGTGACGGTGACGTTGCCCTCGGCGGTCACGGTGCGGGTGATGACATCGATGGCCATGCGGTCTGCGGCGATGGTCATGTCGCCGAAAACGACGGTGGTGCGGCCGAGGCCATAGGCGACGTTTTCGTCAAAGGCGAGCTGGCCTTCGGATGTGACGGAGAGGGGTGCGCCAGGGCCATCGCCTCCGCCGCCAAAGTCAAAGCCGCCGAAAGGATCGGCTCCGGAGGCGGGATCATCGGTGAGCGCGGATTCCTGCGTGGCGCCGATTTCCGCGAAGGCATCGCGCCCGCCGGAATCGGCGGCGGTTGGGAAATCGGCGGCTTCGCTGGCGGACTCGGCGGCATCGCCCATCGTACCCTGGAAGTCCGAGGTCTCGGCGTCCTGGGCAAACAGGGGCACACCCACAAACAGGACGGTGCAAAGGGTCAGGAAACGGAACAAGGCGACGGCAGTTTTCATGAGGGCCAGCGAATACCAGGAGCGGCAGCGGGGGAAAGCTGCGATTGGGTCTGATCACACACGACGTGAGCGGTTTGACCCTGGGAAGGGGCGCCGGGAGCCGCAAGTGGAGAAGAGGTGAATTGGCCGCCGATGGATGGGATGAATGGGATGGGGCTTCGGGGGAAGCGAGCGCGTGCCGACAGGATTTTGTTGGCTACAGATTACCCAGATGGCGCAGATTGATTGCTGGCGCCTGAGAATCCATAAATAATTGATTTAACTGGCTTTAAAGCATGGCCAGGAAGCACCCCCCTGTCTATTCGGCTGATTGACGAAGAGTCTGATTCTCCAGCCAACCACATCTCCGTGCCTCCGGGTCTCCGTGGTAGAATACAAAGCCCACCAGTCGCACCGCTCTGGCCTTGCCTCCGGGGGCGGGAGTCGGCAGGTCTTGGAGTTAGCCCCCGTTCGATCGCGACTCGCCCATGGATATCATCGCTCCTCCCCCGCCCCCCCGGCCTCTGCGTCACGTCGCCATCGACGCGCGGATGATCGGCCATTCGGGTATTGGGACGGCGATTCGGGGGCTGCTGAGTGTGTGGAGCCGGACGCCTCCGCCGTTCGATGTGACGCTGGCGGGGCCGGTGGGGCGGATTCGGGCCTGCATGCCAGAGGGCCTTCGGGCCAACGCGGTGCCGTTTCGGCTCGGGATTTACGATCCGCGCGGCATGGTCAACGCCCGCATGCCCACCGATGGCGCCGAGGTGCTCCTCTGCCCGCACTACACGGCGCCGCTGGGGACGCGGGTACCGATGGCGGTCATGGTCCAGGACCTGATCCACATCACCCACCCGACGCGGCGCGGCACGGCGCTCTTCATGCAGGCCTACCTGGCGCGCCTCAGGCGGCACGCGCGCTACATCATCACGCCCTCGCGCCACACCAAGGTGCAATTGCAGACGCTCTACGGCTTCGCGCCGGAGCGGGTCCTGACGATCCCCTATGGAGCGGGGGTGGCGACGATGCGGCCCGAGGCGGAAGAGACGGCGGTGGCTCTGCCGGACGAAGCCTGGGCGCGCGAGGGCAACATCCTGGCCGTCGGCATCCACAAACCGCACAAGAATTGGGCGTTTCTACTCCGGCGGCTGGCGGCGCTGTGGAAGGATGGAGCGCTGGAGGGGCGGGATTTAGCGGCGGCGGGGCTGGACGAAGCGGGCCGCGAGGCGATCCCGGCGCTGGCGCGCGAGCTGGGCATCGCGGACCGCGTCCATGTCGTACCCCGGCTGACCGATGGCGAGATTGCCGAGCTGTACCGCCGAGCGCGGGTGCTGGCGTTTTCGAGCCTGGCGGAGGGTTTTGGCTTCCCGATTCTCGAAGCCATGCGCGTCGGCACACCGGTGGTCTGCGCGGGGCTCGCGCCGATGAGCGAACTGGCCGGCGGAGCTGCGCTGCTCTTCGACCCGGACGCGCCGGAATCGTTCGACCGGGCGCTGGTGGAGGCTTGCGAGGACGCAGGGACCCGCGAACGGTTGATGGAAGCGGGCTTCGCCCAGGCCGGCCGCTACTCCTGGGGCCGGGCGGCGCGCCAGGTGGAGGACGTGATGCGCCGGACGTTCGAGGAACGGGGACGCGCGTTGGGAGAGGTGTTGGCGGTGTAAAAAAGTACCACGGGCTTCTCGGCCGGACCTTCTCCGCCGAAAGGCGGGACTACGAGCGGGTGAGTTCCCGCGCCAAATACTGGCCGGTGATGCTTTCCTTTGCCTTCACGATGCTTTCCGGGGGGCCTTCGGCGACGAGGTGGCCGCCTTGGTCGCCGCCTTCGGGACCGAGGTCCACGATCCAGTCGGCGCGGCGGATGAGTTCGAGGTTGTGCTCGATGACAAGGAGCGAATAGCCGGCTTTCAGGGCTTTCTCGAACACCGCGAGGAGCGCTTCCAGGTCGGCGGCGTGGAGGCCAGTGGTGGGTTCGTCGAAGATGAGGAGCGTGTGGCCGGTGCGTTTGCCGGCTTCGGCAAGGTGGGCGGCGAGTTTGAGGCGCTGGGCTTCGCCGCCGGAAAGCGTGGCGGTGCTTTGGCCGAGGCGCAGGTAGCCGAGGCCGACCTCGGCGAGCGGTTCGAGACCTTTGAGGATGGCGTTCTCGTCGGCGAAAAAGTCGAGCGCTTCCTCCACCGTCAGGTCGAGGATCGCGTTGATATTCTTGCCTTTATGGGCGACTTCGAGGACGCGTTTCTGGAAGCGCTGGCCATCGCAGGTGTCGCAGACGACTTCCACATCGGCGAGGAACTGCATGTCGATAATCTGGCGGCCGGTGCCTTCGCAGGATTCGCAGCGGCCACCGCGGACGTTGAAGCTGAAGTCGCGGGGCGAGAGGTTGCGGGCTTTCGACTCGCGCGACTCGCCGAGAAGTTTCCGGATGCCGTCGTAGGCCTTGAGGTAGGTGGCGGCGTTGCTGCGGCTGGATCGGCCGAGGGGCGACTGATCGACGAGGATGACGTCCTGAAGGTCGTCGAAGCCGGCGAGGCTGGCGATCTTGCCCGGGTCGGCATCGGCTTCGCCGCGGAATTCGCGGCGGTAATTGCCATAGAGACAGCGGGAGACGAGGGTGCTTTTGCCGGAGCCGCTGACGCCCGTGACGCAACAGAGCACCCCAAGCGGAAAGCGGGCGTTGAGGTAGTCGAGGTTGTTCTCGTAGGCGCCCCGGACCTCGACCCAGCCGCTGGGCGAACGGCGCCCGGCGGGGCGAACGGTGGCTGCGGGGCGGTCTTTGCCTTCGAGGAGGAAGGGGGCGGTCTTGCTGTCGGGAAAGGCGGATCTTGTCAGGCCCGAGGGGGGGCCTTGAAAGACGACCTGGCCGCCGTGCTCTCCTGCGCGGGGGCCGATATCGACGAGGTATTCGGCGGAGCGGATCACATCGAGATCGTGCTCGACGACCACGACCGTGTTGCCCAAATCGGTCAACCGCCGCAGGACGCCGATGAGCCGGTTGGTGTCGCGCGGGTGAAGGCCAACGGTGGGTTCATCGAGAACGTAGAGGGTTTCCGTGAGGGCGCTGCCGAGCGCCGTGGCGAGGTTGATGCGCTGGGCTTCGCCGCCCGAGAGCGTGCGTGTCTGGCGAGCGAGGGTGAGGTAGGACAGGCCGACTTCCTCCAGGTACTTGAAGCGCGAAATGGCCTCGCGCAGGGGGCGATCGATGGTTTCGGCGGCGGAGGCGGAAATGTCGAGACTTTCGAGAAAAGCGCGGGCCTGCGGGATGGGGAGCTGGCAGACCTGGGCGAGGGTCTTGCCGCCCACCAAGACGTGGCGGGCGTCTTCGCAGAGGCGCTCGCCGTGGCACTGGGGGCATTCGGTGTAGCCGCGATAGCGGGCGATCTGGATCCGGGCCTGGACCTTATAGCGTTTCGTTTCGAGCCAATCGAAATAGCCGGTGACGCCCGCCCAGGCGCCTTTGCCGTACTTAATCAGGACGCGGTGTTCGTTCGAAAGGTCCTTCCACGGCGTGGTCAGGCTGATGCCGAAGCGGGCGTTGTGGACGCGCAGGTCATCCAGCATCTCGGCCCCCGATTCGCCGCGCCAGGGGGCGATGGCCCCGTCGCAAACGGCCAGCGTGGGGTCTGGAATGATGCGGTCCCAATCGAGCCCTGTGGTGCGGCCGAAGCCCTGGCATTTCGGGCAGGCGCCGAGAGGGTTGCCAAAGCTGAAGAGGCGCGGTTCGAGAGGGCGGAACGCGTAACCGCATTCGTTGCAGGCGAGACTGCTGTGATAGGTGTGCTCTTCGCCGTCGGGGGTACGCAGGCTCATGCGGCCCTGGCCGATGCGGAAGGCGGTCTGGACGGCTTCGGCGAGGCGCGCGCGGCCTTCTTCGCTTTTGGCGGCGAGACGATCGACGACGACATGGAAGTGGGTGAGGTCGTCCGGCAGCGCAGTGTCCGGTTCGTCGAGGTCGAGCATTTCGCCGGCGAGGAAAAGGCGGGTGAAGCCCTGGCGTTTCATCTCGCCGAGAGTGGCTTCCAGACGCTTGGCTGAATCGAGGGAAACGGGCGCCAGGACGTAGAAACGGCCGCCACCTTCAAAAGCCTCGCGCACCACATCGAGCACCGTGTCGGAACGCACCGGGCCATGGCCGTTGGGGCAAAAGGGCACACCGATCTTGGCCCAGATCAGCCGCAGGTAATCGTTGATTTCTGTGGCCGTGCCGATGGTCGAGCGGGCGTTCTTGACCGAGTTCTTCTGCTCCAGCGCGATGGCCGGCGGAATGGCGTCGATATCGTCCACGTCGGGCCGGGGCAGGCGGGCGACGAACTGGCGCGCGTAGGTGGACAGGCTCTCCACATAGCGGCGCTGTCCCTCGGCGAACAGGGTGTCGAAAGCGAGGGAGGACTTGCCGGAACCGCTCAGGCCGGTGACGACGGTGAGTTGAGCATTCGGGAAGGAGACGTTGATATTCTTGAGGTTATGCGTTCGGGCGCCGCGGATGGTGATGGCATCGGTGGGCGTCGGGGCGGGCGCGGACTTCGGGGGCGAAGCCTTCTTGCGGCTGGGCTTGGCCTTAGGCGCAGGGCCTTTGGCGGCCTTTTTTGCGGCCGGTTTCTTGGAGGTGGTTTTCGAGGGAGCCAAAGCGGAGACGGCGGTCCTTCCACGGGGAGCGATGCGGGAGGCAGGGTAAGCAAGAGTGCGGCCGATTCGCAAGGCTTTCGCTTGAAGAGGTGGCTCTAGGATGATCTTTTACCACAAAGGGGGCACGGAGGACAGTGTTTTCAAACAGGGTTGGAGAAAGCGGGCTGGCTATTCCCAAGGGGCCCCAATAAAATCGATGGTATGAGATTTTCATTCCAGGGCTCTGCGGTGAATTATTCATGTATCAATGAGTTCACCAATGGGGATTTCCACACCGCCGAGCCCCTCCAGCCGCACCGTCTCCCCCACCCGCAGAACCCGGTAGGTTCCGTAGCGCCAGCCGCCGGGGGTGGCGGAATCTGGAAGAGGCTGGGCGTGGTATTCGAGTTGGTTGTCGATCAGGTTCAGGATCAGGTACTCGGGGATGCCCATACGCGCGTAGAGTTGGGCTTTTTCGACACGGTCGAATGCGAGGGTGGCTTTGCTAACCTCAACGACCAAGAGGGCGGCTTCAGGATGGCGGTCGCGATAATCGCCGGGGGCTCCCGCGACGACGGCCAAGTCGGGCTCTGGGGCGCTTTCGCTGTCGCGGGGGGCGAGGGGTTCCTGCACACGGAGGTGCTGGTTTTCGAGGAGCAGGCGGAAGAAGACCTGGAGGAGGCGGCTGTTGGCGCTGGAGTGGCCGGGCCCGGCGGGGGTCATGGCGAGGATGTCTCCTTCGAAGAGTTCGACGCGCTGGCCGTCGAAGAGGCCGAGGTCCGCCATCTGGGCGTATTCGGCGCGGGTGAAGCGCCGGCGGACGGGGACGGCGAGCTGGGGCTCGGCGGCGGTGGCGGAGGGGCCGTAGGGTGGGGCGTCGGCTTCGGCGATGTGGTCGGGATGAGGCATCGGCGTTACGGGTCGCCTCCGGCGGGATTTTCGCGAGGCGAGGTTAGCATTGGCGGGTGAGCCCGGCAAAGGAGAAAACCGCAAGCGATCGTCTTGTCGTCTTGTGAATCGACAAACTCCGGTGGACCACGCCGGGCAACTCGCTATCGTAGAGCCCACTTCCTTGAAAGGCGTTCCTCCTATGCTCTCTCGTCCAAAGGTTTCTCTTCTATCCGCCGCCGCCGTCGCCCTGGCGCTGGCTTCATCCACGTTCGTTCAGGGCCAGTACCAGGGTGGGTTTTCCGGGATCGTCCAGGGAGACGAAGTGACCTTGAAGCCCGTGGAGGGGGGCCAGGAACTGCCGATCGTGGACGTGACGGTGTTCAAGGATGGGCACGCTCTGATTGTGCACGAGGGCGAGGTGACGGCCGATGAAGGGGGCGAGGTCTTGCTGGGGGTCGCGCCGGAGCCGGTCCTGGGGACGTTCTGGCCCTATCTGGCGCAGCAGGGTGTGACGCTTTCGGCGACAAGAGCGAAGCGCGTCAAGACGGCTAAGACGAAGGATGTGGCGACGCTGCGGGATTATTTGGCGGCGAACAAGGGACACATGGCGGAAATCGTTCTGTCCGGCGGCCCAGCGGAATCGGACAGCGAAATCGTGGAAATGGGAACGATCCTGGAGGTGACAGACGAGGTGCTGATTCTGGACGTGGCGCGCACGATCGGCAGCCGCGAACCCTATGGCATCGATCCCTTTGACAGCGGCGAGGCCCGCGAGGACCCGTTCGCGAAAAACCCGGCCTTTGAAACGGACGAGAAGCATCCCGAACACCAGCGCAAAGCCACGCACGTCGTGGTGCCGATCGGTCAGATCGCCCGCGCCACGGTGGTCGGGATGAACCCCTCCATGACGGCTCCGGATGGCGAGGAAGACGCCTATCGCCTGACGATGGCATTGGATGGATCGACGACCTCGACCGCGGTGCGGGCGGGGCTGGCCTACGTCCAGCGCGGCATTCGCTGGATTCCCAACTATCGCATTGATTTGATTGACGATGCGACGGCCCGGGTGCGGTTTCAGGCGATGCTGGTGAACGAGATCGCCGATTTCGAGGACGCGACCGTGCGCCTTGTGGTCGGCGTTCCGAGCATAGTGATGGCGGGGCAGCTCGACCCGTTCGCGTTAGAAAGTATCGGCGAGGAAATGCGGGAGTCCCGCGGCGTTCCCCGCAGAGCCCAGGCGGATCCATTCTCGAACGCCATGATGACCCAGGTGTCCGCCTTTGGCGGAGGCGCCGTTGGTGACATGGCGCCAGCTGCGCCGATGCCCGAGGGCGAAGACGCGCAGGACCTTTATTTCTACACTCTGGACGGTGTGACGCTGGCGAAGGGCGAGCGGATGGTGGTGACCGTGGGCGCGTTCGAAGTGCCCTACGAGGACGTGTTCAGCCTGGATTTGGGAACGTCGCTGCCGCAAGCGATCACGCAAAGCGTGCGGGTGCCGGACGAAACGCAGCGGCGGGCGGAGGAAGCGCTGAACAGCCCGAAGGTGATACGGGAAATCCGGCTGAAGAATGAACGTGAGGCGCCGATGACGACGGGCCCCGCGATGGTTTTCTCGAACGGACGGTTGATGGCGCAGGGACTGGTCTTCTATACAGCACCAGGAGCGGAAAGCAACGTGGCACTAAACCCCGCTATCGACATCGCCGTGGATGTGCGCGAGTACGAGGAAGGCCGCCGCAGTGGCATTACGATCAACAAAACACAATACTCGCAAGCCACCATGTCGGGTGAAATCGAACTGACCAATCGGCGCGGCACACCGGTGGAAGTGGAAATCGAACGAGTGGTCTTTGGGCAAATCACGGAAGCGGAAGGCGCGGAGAAAGTGAGTGTTTCACCGGATCGCGTCAACGTGGGCGGTCAGATCTATTGGCCGTGGTGGTGGCGAAACGTGAATCCCTCCACCAAGCTGACTTGGACGGTCGAATTGGAGCCCGGCGAAACGAAATCAGTGGAGTACGGCTGGACCTTTTATCTGCAATGACGGACAGCCGGCCACTGATTGAACTCCGGAATGTGACCCTCGTTCGCGATGGTGTCACGATATTGAAGAACGTGTCCTGGCGCATCGACCGTGGGGATGCCTGGCTTCTCTTTGGGCCGAACGGGTGCGGTAAGACCAGTCTGCTCAATGTCATCTGCGGCTATGAATGGGTGACTTCGGGACGTGTCGAACTTTTCGGCGAGACCTTCGGCGATGGCGCCCGGATTCCGGACCTGCGGCGGCGCATCGGCTGGGTCAGCAGCGCCCTGAGCCATCGCCTGAACGGCGCGCAAAGCGGCCTGGAAGTCGTGATCAACGGCCCGAGGGCGGCGTTGCGGTCGTGGGAGGAATTCTCCCCCGCCGAAAAAGAGGACGCCCGCGCGGCCATGGCCTACATGGGCATAGAGTACTTGCACGATAGGGCTTACGGCGTGTCGAGCCAGGGCGAGCGGCAGCGGCTGATGGTGGCGCGGGCGCTGGTGACGCGGCCGGAATTGCTGATTTTGGATGAAGCCTGCGCAGGCCTCGACCCGGCAGCGCGCGAGGATTTCCTCAACGACATCGAACAAGTCATGACCGCCCCCGGTGCGCCGACGGTGATCTTCGTGACGCATCACCTGGAGGAAGTAAGGGGGTGGCTGAAGCGGGCACTATTGCTCAAGAAAGGCGAAGTTGTATTTCAGGGTGAACGCCGCGAGGCCCTGACGGATGAGTACATGGAAAAGCTGTTCGAGCGGCGGGCTCGAGTTGTTGGAACTGAGGGCCGTTATCGGTTGGAGGGTTTCTAACGATCCTCTACTTCCAATAACACCCACCCTGGGTCGCCGACGCTGCCGCCCAGGCTACGGCATTGCAGGGCCGGGCGGTTCGGATGCCAGGGGATGCTGACCTGGACCAGATCGTGGGTGTGGCCGGAGAGGACGTGGGTGATCCAAGTCCTCTCGCGCGAGCGGTTTGCGGCCACGATGGCTTCTCCAAAACGGTGCGAGACAAACCAGGGACTGCGACCGTCCATGGCGTCGCGTTTCCCCATCATTTCGACAAAGGGCGGCACGTGCGTCCCGGCGATGACGCGGCCAATGGCGGGCGGAATGGCTTCGAGGTTGGCTCGAAATCGCCCGAGCATCCGCGTCGATTCGGCGTCATCGTCCCAGTCGCTGGTAATCCATTGGCCGTCGGGAAGGGTTTCGCGGCGGGCTTCGAAGATTTCCGCGCGGGAAATGCCGCGCATCTTTTCGGGCAGGTGCCCGGGGCTGGCCCAGGCGGGACTGAGGACGATGGCGAGGTCGTGCTCGGCGAGGATGACGGGTCCGTTTTCGCCCCAGGTCCATCCGGCTTCGCGGACTACCCGAGGTAGATGATTCTCGTACTTGGACTTGCTGGAGCCGATGCGTTCGGTGTCGAAGAGGTCGTGATTCCCCGGGATCATGACCTGCACCGGGGCGAGACCGCCCAACGCTGACAGGCAGCCGGCCACATCGCGCAGGCTCTCGCCAACATCGCCGAGGAAAAAAACTCCGGCCAAGCAGCCGTTTCGGAGGGCCACCTCTCTAGACACCACCTCGCGCAGCCGATGCGCCGTGTCCACCTCGGTTTGGCCGATGTGGATATCGGAAGCGAAGAGGATGAGCGTTGGCCCAGCAGGCATCGTCACCCCGTGGTTCTCAGGCCACTGGCGATGGCGTTCACGCTGAGAAGGAGGCGCGGGAGGAGTTCTTCTCGGCCGCTGCGCCAGCTGCGCAGGAGGGCGATCTGGTGGCTGTGGAGACGCCGAAGGCCTTCTTCGCGCAGGCGGATGGTCTTGAGCATGCGGGGGCGGCGTTGCTCGCGGGATTGCCCGAAGAGATCGTCGATGGTTTCGCCGACGAGACCGTGCTCGCGGGCGATGAGGTCGTAGAATTCGGCTCGCAAGGCTTCGTCGGATACGAGGGAGGCGTAGTCGAGCATGAGGCCGAGGTCGGCGGAGGCGAGGCTGGTTTCGGCGTTGTAGAGCACGTTGCGCAGGAAGGGCTGGCGGGTGCCTCGGTCGCGGAGGATGTCCCAGTCGACGGGCCGTTCGGCCCGGGCACGAGCGAGGGCGGCACCGAGACCGTACCAGCCCGGCAGGTAGTAGCGGGCCTGATTCCACGAGAAGACCCACGGGATGGCGCGCAGGTCGTCGAGGGAGCGTTCTTTGCGGCCGGTGCGGCGGCTCGGGCGAGAGCCGATGGCGCTGCGTTCGAGGACGTCGATGGGGGTGGCTCGCTCCCAGAAGCGGATGAAGCCCGGGCGTTTCAGCAGAGCCTGATAAACCTGGCGGCTGTCGTCGGCGAGACGCTCGATGACGGCGATCAGTTCCTCGTCCCGCTCCTCGTCCTCCCGGTGCTTGAGCGTCGTCGTCAGCACGCCAGCCATCAGCAATTCCAGATTGTAGGTGGCGGTGCCGATGTTGGCGTATTTTTGGGCGATGGTTTCGCCCTGTTCGGTCACGCGGAACTGGCCGCCGAGGGACCCGTGGGGCAGGGCGTCGAGGAAGCGGTGGACGGGTCCGGCGCCTCGGCTGGGGGTCCCCCCGCGGCCGTGGAAGAAGGCGATGTTGACGCCTTGCCGGCGGCCCATGGCCGCAATGGCGGTTTGCGCGGCGTGAAGGCCCCACTGGCTCGCGAGAATGCCGCCGTCTTTGTTGCTGTCGCTGTATCCGACCATGACCTGCTGAACGGGGCGGGAGCCCGCCAGGGTGGATTTTTCGAGGCTGAGACGGGTGATGGGATGGGCGAAGTAGCCGGAGAGGATTTCCGGCGCGGCTTCCAAATCGGCGATGGTTTCGAGGAGCGGCACCACCTGAAGCGGACACCAGAGACCGCCGTCCGGTTCGCGCCGCAAGAGGCCGACCTCGCGGCAGAACATGTAAACGGTCAGAAGGTCGGAAAGGCTGCGGGTCATGCTGATGATGAGCGCGCCCAGACCGGCGGTGCCGTACTGATCGGCATGGTCGGCGATGACCTGATAGCATTCGAGAACGGCCTGGGCTTCGGCGCCGAGACGGGCCTTGCGGGGAACGAGGGGACGCAGGTTGCGGAGTTCGGCGTTGAGAAACTCGAGGCGCTTCGCTTCGTGCCAATTGGCGAAATCGCAATCGGCGAATCCGGCGGCTTCCATCAACTGCGAGAGGGCGCGATCGTGAAAGGCGCTGTTCTGGCGGATGTCGAGCTTGGCCATGTGGAAACCGAAGGTGCGCGCAAGCCGTTCGACCGGCGCGACTTCCAGGTCGGCGATCAGGTGGGCGCCCACTTCCTTCAGGGATTCGCGCAGGAAAACGAGGTCGTCGACGAGTTCCTCGGCGCGCGCGTAGCCCTTGGGGCGATCCTGCTGGGTACTGGTGACGCGGGCCATCATCAGGGCGGCGTACTGGCGCCAGGGCTCGGCCTTGAAGCGCGAAGCGAAGCGCCGTCCGGTCTCGGGAAAGCGCACGAGAAGCTCGTCGAGGCGGTCGAGAAACCGCAGCGGCGCATCGTGCATGGCCTGCGAGAGACTGAGGTGATCGACGAGGGTATTGAGGTGCTGCTGGAGGACGGCAAGTGCCGTGGAGCGCAGCTTGGCCAGGGTCTGGCGTGTGACCTCGGCAGTCACGAGGGGATGGCCGTCGCGGTCTCCGCCAACCCAATCGCCAAAGGCGAGGCGGGGCAGGCGGGCCGGCTCGGCGATCAGGGCCGGGTCGAGGTCGGCGGCGGCCCAGGCTTGGCGCAGGCGCAAGTCGAGGCGTTGGAGCGAGGGCGGGAAGACCTCCTTAAGATAGTGGAGCATATTGTCCAACTCGGAGGCGACGTCGGGTTTGTCGAGGCGTATTTCGCCGGTGCGCCAAAGCCGTTCGAGAGCGCCCTTGATGCGGCGGTGGATTTCCTGGCGTTCGGCCGGGGTCCACATCTGGTTCTCCAGGTCCAGGAGCAGGGTGTAGATCTGGCGGTGGGTGTGGAGTACGGTGGGGCGTTTGGCCTCCGTGGGGTGCGCGGTGAGCACGGGTTCGACAAGGATTTCGTCGAGAGCTTCGGCGATTTCGGCGTCGGTCAGACCCTCAGCTTTCAGTTCGCGGAGGCGGCGGCGCCAGAGACCCGGTTCGCCGGGATCGGTGGGGCTGGCTTCGCGCACGCGGCGCGCCTGAGCGGCGGCGTTTTCCTCCACCAGATTGAGGAACTGCAAGACGATGGAGAGCAGGTGGATTTCCCGCGTCGGTTCGAGCCCCAGGGGAGGCATGGGCGAGTCGGGAGGATTGGGGCCGAAGCGGGGCAGAACCTCAGCCAGATCGTCCTCGCCGATGTCGGTCAACACCTCGCCGAAGGCGTCGACGAGGAAGCCGAAGTCGCGGTCGATTTTCTCGAATGTGTCTTGCAGAACTCCCATCGCAGGGGCGGTTTCCCTTCGTTACCTGGCGTCGGTTGCGGGGACCAGAAGCGGAAACGGTGCCGGAGGATTCAACGCAAAACGGCCGGTTTTCTTCGAGGCATCGAAGAAATTGGAAGGTATTCAGCCAAACTGGGGAAGCTGCAAACCTTCGGGCAACTCGCGGCGGCGCAGAAGGCTTTTGTAGTAGGCCAGCATGCGGGGACCGAGCTTTTCGACGTTGCAGAATTCACGGGCGTACCAGAGAGCGTGGCGTCCCCGTTCCTCGCGCAGGTCCGGGCGGGTGAGGGCTTCCACCATCGCATTGGCCAGGGCCGGGCGATCATCGTTGGGAACCATCCATCCGGCGCGGCCGTCTTCGAGAAGGTCCTTGAGAGCGCCCATATCGCCGGCGATCACGGGCCGGCCGCAGGCCATCGTTTCCAGAGCGCTGCGGCAGGTGCCGTCGTTTCCCGGGCGCAGGAGCAGCGAGACGTCGAAAGCGTTGTAGGCATCCTCCAGGTCCGGGCTGTAGATATATCCAGCGTAGACGATTTGATCGCGGGCCGGATGGGTCTTGAGCAGTTTGACCATTTGCTTCTGCCAGTTGCCTCGACCGCAGATGACGAGACGCGCTTGGGGAACCAGAGGCAAAGCGTCGGCGGCGGCCTCGAGCAGCCATTCATGGCCGCGGGCGATGCGAATACGGCTGATCAGGCCGATCACTGGCGCATCGGCGGAAATACCCCACTTCTCTCGCAGGCGCGCTCCGCGATTCGTCGG
This sequence comes from Sumerlaeia bacterium, assembly GCA_040219255.1. GTDB lineage: Bacteria > Sumerlaeota > Sumerlaeia > SLMS01 > JAHLLQ01 > JAVJSW01. The sequence goes on along the minus strand of JAVJSW010000046.1, from coordinate 75,751 downwards.
CCGGAAGACCGTCAGATCGACTCCGCCGCGGTGCAGGTAAATGTCCTCTTCGCGCATGCCGAATGTGTTGCAGAGTTGACTGGCGATTTCGCGAGAAATGGCGACGGCACCCTGGGTGCGGGGCATCAGCAGAGCGCGATGCGCCAAGCCGGTGTGAACGGTTCCCCGGTGGAAGGTGCGGACCACAACGGGTTTGGGGTCTTTCTGTCCGGCGAGCGCGGCGGCGGCCAGGCAGTGATCGTGGGTCAGATGGCAATGCAGCACGTCGGGGCGGAAATCGCGGATCAAAGCGCGCAGGCGCAGCACGTCCTCGATCTTGCGCCAGGGGAAATACTTGCGATGGAAGCGCACATCGCTCGATGTGTTCAGGCCGAGTTCGGACGCCTTCTTCTGGAGAGAGGCGCGGCCGCTCAGGGCGAAGAGGACCTCCGCGCCGCATTGCTGCTCGGCGAGTGCCTGCCGGGCTGCCGGTTCGGCGGCTCCGGTCCAACGATGGGAAGCCATGGTGTGGAGGATGCGCATGGGTCGCGGACTGGTCCCTTGTGATATCGCCTGGCGGAAGAAGTGGCAATCTGGTCAATTCAGACGCGGGTTCGCATCAAGGAGTTCATCGAGCCGCGAGGGGTCTTGATGCGAGTCGCCGTTGAGCGAGTGCAAGCCATTTCCTCGCGACTTGCTAACGCAGGCAATGGCGCCGAGGCGCCGATTGTTGACATCCCCATCGGGACTTATTTATGCGTGGAATTGGATTTTGTGCTTGGCCCGCGGCTTGCTCCAGGGGCGCCATCCCACATCGCTGACGAAAAGGCCGTCTCCCTATGCCCGACCTTTCCCCGCTTTTCCTGATCGCCGCTGGCGGTTCGATGACGACGAAAGAGATCGCCATGGTCCTGCTGGGCCTTGGCGTCCTGCTGCTTGTGGCCCGCCTGTTCGGCGAAGCCGCCCAGCGCCTCGGTCAGCCCTCGGTGCTCGGTGAACTTCTCGCCGGCGTGCTGCTCGGTCCGACGCTGTTCGGTGCTCTTTTTCCTGGAGCCCTGGAAACCCTCTTCCCTTCGGAGGGAACGGTGTCCGCCTTCTACGAAGGCTTCTTTGTCCTATGTATCACGCTGTTCCTTTTGGTGGCTGGCCTGGAGGTCGATCTCTCCATGGTCTGGTCCCAGGGGAAACGGGCGCTGATCGTGGGACTGGGTGGGATGATCGTGCCCTTCGCCATGGGGTTCGGACTAGGCTGGTTCGCGCCGGTTCTGCTGGGGATGGAGGTCGGCAGCGACCGGTTCACGTTCTCGCTTTTTATCGCGACCGCATTGTCCATTTCGGCGCTGCCGGTCATCGCCAAGACCTTGATGGATTTGAACCTCTACCGCAGCGACATCGGCATGATCACGGTGGCGGCGGCGATTTTCAACGACCTGGTGGGCTGGATCATTTTCGCGCTTATCCTTGGCATGATGGCGAAACAGCCGGAAGCCATGGGGAACTATGGGACGGAGGTGGTGGCCGACGAGAAGCTCCCCATCGGCTGGGTGATCGTCCTGACTCTGGGCTTCGCCGGTTTTATGCTGACGATCGGGCGAATGGCGATCCACCGGACGCTGCCATTCCTGCAAGCCCACTTCACATGGCCGGGCAGCGCCATCGGACTTGCAATGGCGCTCGCCCTGTTCGGCGCCGCCTTCACGGAATACATCGGCATCCACGCCATTTTCGGTTCGTTCCTGGTGGGCGTGGCGCTGGGCGATTCGTCGCACCTCAAGCAGAAAACACGTTCCATTCTCCACGAGTTCATCAGCTTCATTTTCGCGCCACTGTTTTTCGCGAGCGTCGGCCTGACGGTGAACTTCATCACCAACTTCGACCTGCTGCTGACTCTCGTGGTCCTGTTCATCGCGTGCGTGGGCAAGGTGTTGGGTTGCGGAATCAGCGGGCGCATCAGCGGGCTGGGATGGCGCGAATCTTGGGTGCTGGGCTTCGGCCTGAACGCCCGCGGCACGATGGAAATCATTCTGGGCCTGCTGGCTCTGGAAGCGGGACTGATCGGCGAAGAGCTGTTCGTCGCGCTGGTCATCATGGCGCTGGTGACTTCCATGATGAGCGGACCGGTGATCCAACGCCTCCTGAAGGCTCCGAAACCGCACCGGATCGTGGACCTGGTGACGGAGAAGACCTTTGTTGCGGACCTGTACAATCGCACCCGCGAGGGGGTCATCCAGGAACTCTCGGAAGCGGTCGCGAAAGCGACCAAGAATGTCGAAGTCGAAGTCGTAGCCCGGGCGGTGTGCGAGCGCGAGAGCCAAATGTCGACCGGCGTGGGCCAGGGCATCGCCGTGCCGCACGCGCGCATCCCGAATTGGGGGACGCCGGTGGTGGCCATGGGGGTCTCGCGCGATGGTGTGGACTTCGACGCGCGCGATGGCAAGCCGGCTCACCTGATCTTTATGATCATCACCGACAGCGAAGACAATGGCGCCCAGTTGGAGGTGCTGGCCGATATCGGCAAGTCCTTCGGTGAAAACTCGGCACTGCGCAGCGAAATGTTCGGAGCGAAGAATTACGTCCAGATGCTCGCTCTGATGAAAACAGCCAACCAGGAGGCGGGGCACTGAGCCCCCCGGAGGGGGCGGGTATCAGGCCCGGCGGGGTCGCCCGGCGGCCCCGCCCGCGGGGGGCTCGTCTTGTGAAGGCCCGGTTTGCTCCATCGCCGCCGCGCGCAGCACGCTGAGCCAACGTTCGCCTTGCAGCGGCTTGAGTGGGCTGCCTTGGCCGGCATCCAGGAAGTAGAGGTAGATTTCGTCCACCGGCCGCTTGAGGGACTTCTCGAGACCGACGGCGTAGAGCAGCATCTGGGACTCGTAGGACTGGGTAAGTTCGGCCACGCGTTCGCCCTTGGCTCCGCACCAGTCGGTCTTGAAGTCGAGCAGGATCAGCCGCTCGGAGCCGGACTTGGCGTCCCGTTCGGTCCAATACAGATCGATCATGCCCTGGAAAATCATCGGTTCATCGGGGGCGGGAAAGCCGCGGTCCAGTTCGACCGCCGGCACCGCCACAGTAAACGCCCGTTCGCGCCGGGCGCGGGCGTGATGCTTCAGGACTCGGTTGCCTAACTCGGAGGCGAAAAAACGCCAGATCGACTCGAGATCGATGAGGTCCGCTTCGTCGGCGGTTAGGAACCCTTCCTCGACCAGACGCGCCAACTCGGCCTGGAGTAGCGAGAGAGCATCCCCCGGGTCCTTGGCGAGGTGCTCCAAATCCAACAACGACAAGTACCGGTGCGTCACGGTGCCACGGTTGCGGGCGCTGTCGCGGTGCGTGGGCGACACGCCCGCGACGATGGGAGGCACCCATTCGGCGAAACCCAAGGCGTCCCCGTCGAAGCGCGGCACGCGCGGCGCGGGCGGGTTTTCCTCCGTGTGGATGGCGTCATAGGCGCGCTTGGCTTCCGTAACGGAGACTTTGGCGCGGACGGGGCCTTGGCGCGCCAGGCGGGTTCGATGGGCGATGCGCGCGAGGGTGGCATCAAGCTGACCGCGATAGGCCAGAAGCTCGGCGCCCTGCTGCTCGCGCAGGACATCGAGTTCCGGCGGTTCGGGCTTATGACCAAGCTCCCGTGCCGGATCGGTCACCAGCAAGACTTGCAAAGCATCGAGACCAGAAACGTTCTGCGGCGTGTCCGCCGACACCGCCAGAAACTCTGCTCGGCCCCGCAGCGCCAGTAGCGTCCAATCGAGGAACGATTTGGCGGCGGCGGTTTCCTCGACGTTCTCCAGGCCCGTGCGAGACTCGCCGGCGGCCAATGCCTCCTGGTGCTTCGAGACGACATCGGCCATTTTCTTGGCCGTACCGATCATCGTCACCGACTGCTTGGCGCGGGTCATGGCGACATAGAGGAGGCGCAATTCCTCGCCACGGGCTTGATCTTCCAGCGCCTTGCGCAGCAGCGCTGGAGCGGCCGACGAGCGCTTCTCGCCGTACTTCGCGCCAGGGAAGAACTTCACCGCGAAGCCCGTCTCGCGGTCCCAGATCGCGTTGCCGATCAGATCCTTCGTGTTGAACTTCTTGCCGATGAAGGGGATGAAGACGTGGGGGAATTCGAGGCCCTTGCTGGCGTGGATCGTCATGATCTTGACGCTGTTGTCGTCGACCGGTTCGGCGGCGGGCGTGCCGAGGTCCTGGTCGCGCTCGATCAGGTCTTCAAGAAAGCGGAGGAACTGGCCGAGGCCTTTGCGGCGAAAGCGGTCGAACTGGACGCCGCGATCCTGGAGGAACTGGAGATTGAGGCGGCGCTGATCGCCATTGGGCAGTGTCGCGAGGCGTTCCGGCAGGTTCAGCTCGTCGTAGAGATGGGCGAACAGATCGGCCATTTTCTCGCGTTTGGAGGCCTCGCGCCATTGGGCCAGGCAATCGAGGATGGCGCGGGCCTTATCGCCGATCGAAGGCGCGTCCCGTTCCGCCGCGAGGCGCAGGTTGTCGTAGATGCGGCCGTCGCGGTCGAGAAGCCGCAGCCGCGCCAGATCGTCCTCGCTCCAGCCGCCCGACGGGCCGCGCAGCACCCCAACAAGCGACACGTCACGGTAGGGGTTGTCGATCACCCGCAGCAACGCGAGGACGTCCTGGATTTCCTGCTGGGCCAGGAAGCCGAGGTTGGCCTGGGTGAAGAACGGCACGGCGTATTCGTTGAAGGCTTCGGCGAGTTTGGTGGCGTAGCCGGAAGCCGAGCGGACCAGAACGGCTATGTCTTTGTAGGGCACGCCCTCCGTCTCGTGGAGGCGTCGGATCAGCGTCACCAGATAGCGGGCTTCGCGTTCGCCCGCTTCCAGATCGTCGGCTTCTTGTTCGCCGGCTTCTCGATCGCTGACTTCGTGGTCCTGGACGCTGTCTTCGAAATCGGCCTCGTCGGCGTCCTTATTCAGCAGATGAACCGCGAGGCGGACGCGGTCGTCTTCCGGTGCGGGCTCGGGCAAGCCGGGGCGGAAGGCCTGGCGGGCATCGTAGGCCACAGCGCCGATGCGGGGGCTGAAGAGGGCGGCGAAGAAGCGGTTCAGTTCCTCAAGCAGCGGCGGGGCGCTGCGGTAGTTCTCCAGCAGGTCGATCCGCGCGCCAGGGTGGGCCCGGGCCGTTTCGGAAAAATCCGCGAAGGAGCGGTAGAGTGCCTGGAACTGAGTCGGATCGGCTTGGCGGAATCGGTAGATGCTCTGCTTCACATCGCCAACGACGAAGAGGTTTCCGGCCTCGCCCCGTGGCGCATCCGGCCGCCCAGCGCGGGCGACGGCTTTCAAGAGGGCGGCCTGGGTACCATTCACGTCCTGGAACTCATCGACGAGAACGAAGGCCGTTTCGGCCTGCAAGTCGCGCGCGGCGGCCGTCGGTTCGCCGTCTACGCCGACGAGGAGGCGAAGCGTCAGAGACTCGAGATGGCTGTAAGTGAGGCGCTTCTGATCGAGGCATTTTTCCAGGAGGGCATCGCTGGCGGCCAGAGCGAGATCGACGAGCAGCAGCCGCACGTAGGGCCGGGTGGCGGCGATGGCGGCGCGAACCTGGGCGAGGGTCTGGCCTTCCTGGAGCCAGTCCTGGGAGAGGGCTTTGGCGGGCGGTTCGAGGGCGTCTTTCAACACGCCGCCTTCGACGCTGACATAGGCCGTGGCGGGTTCGGGATTCTTGCCCGCGTTGCGCCGCGGGGGAAGTTTGAGCAGAGCGCAGAGATCGGGAAGGGGCGCGGATTCCTCCAACCCGGCGAGTTCGGCCGTGGCATCGTCCCATCGCAGCAACGCTCGAAGATGCTCGCGCGCCTCCAGGCAATGAGCCACGATGTCCTGTGCCCATGATTTCTCCGGCTGCCCGGGGAGTTCTTGCAGGAAAACTTCATACAGCGCCAACGCCTCCCGCAGCGGCTCCTCCACCATCGGGATCAGCATCCGCCCGGCCCGCGTCTCGGCGAGCGGCAGCGCGTCGTCGGCGGCTTCATCGTAGAACGGCAGGGCCAGCCTGTCGATCCAGCCGCGCGGGTCGGAGAGACCTTCGAGGAAACCGATCGTGTTCTCGACGATTTTCAGGAGTTCGTCCGGCGCCGAAGCGGGCGATAGTTGGCTCAGGAGATCGAAGAGCACGCCATCGCTTTCCGCGGCGAGGGCGTTCTCGATAACCTCCTGGATGGTTTCATGGCGCAGGAGGCGCACTTCGTCGTCGGCCATGACCTCGAAATCGGGTGCGAGGCCGATGGCGCCGGCGTGCTGGCGCAGCAGATTCAGGCAGAAGCTGTGTAGGGTGCTGATCTGGGCGCGGGGCAGAATGTTGATCTGCGACTGAAGGCGCGGGATTTGGTCGATCTTGACTGGGTCGAGGCGGGCAGCTTCGAGAGCTTTGCGCAGGGCCTTTCCGAGTCGCTCGCGCATTTCCCGCGAGGCGGCCTTTGTAAACGTCACGATCAGCAGTTCATCGAGGCTGTGGGCGTCGGGGCCCATGACCAACTGGATCACGCGCTCGACGAGGGTCGCGGTCTTTCCCGCTCCGGCACCCGCGTTGACCAGAACGTTCTGGCCCCGGGCGCGGATCGCTTGGGCTTGGGCTTTGTTCCAGGTGGGGCTTTGGGACACGGAGTTCACGCAGGCGAGAGGTTCACAGAGGAGGAGTTAAGCCACGGATGGGCACGGATGAAGCGGGAAAAGGCCAGCAGAAATATCGCAAAATGATTGAATTCTATCCCTGACGCCATCGCTTCATGCCCGATTGCAGATGATACCAAAACAAGAATCTGTGTCTATCTGTGTTTATCCGTGGCTAAAAAAAAGGCCGGCCAGCCACTCCCCGCAACCCTACCCCAGCAGGCTCTTCTCGTAAAGCCGATAGCGCTTCCATTCGCGCCCGCCGCAGGCGATGATGACTTTGGTGATGGCGGTGTTGCGCTCGAGGATCCAGGAGAGATCGGTGCCCCAGATGTTGAGCTTTTCACAGGCGTAGCCGAATTCCTCGATCAAGAGGATGTCGATGCCAAGGCGGCGGTACTCGGGCAGTACGCCAAGCATCATCATGCGGGCGCTGCGGATGCGGCTCTTGAGCAGAAGCATCATGGCGATTTCCTTCGGTCCCAGCCGGCCCCGCATGAATTTGAGGACTTCGTTGTAATTGAGGAGCCCGAGCACAAGGCCCACCGGCTCGCCGTCGAGCAGCGCGAAGCGAATCAGTTCCGGCGTGGCGATGGGCTTCAGTTCCTTCGCAAGGAAATCGATCTCCTTCTCCGTCATGGGAACGAAGCCCCAGTTTTTCTCCCAGGCCGCGTTGTAGATTTTCTGGACCAGTTGCACCTCCGCCTCGAAGTTTTTCTTGTCCAGCGGGCGCGTTGTGAAGGTGCGGCCGGAACGCTCGATGCGCTGGCGCATCGACCTCGCCATGCGCATCAGGCGCTCGGTGTCGGTGTAGCGATCGACCCAGAAGCAGAGCAGGTCCTCGGCTTTGCCATAACCGGCGGCTTCGATGTTGGCCGAGTAGCACCGATGATGATAACCCATCATCAAGATGGGCTCGATATCGAAACCACCCACCAGGGCGCCGCACTCCTCGTTCGTGCTGAAGGAACAGGGCCCGCGCAGTGCCGTCAGGCCGCGTGCTTTGGCCCATCGCTCGGCGGCGGCGAGGAGCCGGGCGAAGACTTCCGCGTCGTCTTCCGCTTCGAGAAAGCCGAAGAACCCGATGCGCTCATTGTGGACTTCGTTGTGGGCGAAGTTCTCGATGGCGGCGATGCGGCCCACGATCCGTTCGCCCCGTTTGGCCAGGAAGTACTCGACTTGGGCGTGATCGTGAAACGGGTGCTTGAGTCGATCGAGAAGGGTGCGCTGATCGCGCCGCAGCGGGGGCACCCATCGGGGCTCGCTTCCCCTCAGTTTGTAGACGAAGTCGCAAAAAACATCGACCGCCCGGGGCGTGCGGCATTTTACGATGCGGATCGGTTGGCTACGATCGGGAATATTCGCCTCTGAAGGCAGCACGGGGCTACATCGCTCCTTCGGCGGTGGGCGAGGAGGCGGCGTCTTCCCCCCCGAGCGCCGGCATGTTGGGCATTTCCTCGTCCAGGGCGCCGAGCGTGCCGGTGGTCGCGAGCGCCTGTGTCAAGGTTTCCGTGGTGGCATCGGTTTGGGCGGCGAGCTGCGCTCGGATTTGGCTCAGTTGGGCGAGCATTTGCTCCGCCTGGGCGCTGACGCTCGAGTTCGGATTGTCCTTCACCATGCGCTCGTAGATCGCCTGCGCTTCGTCCAGGTTGCCCGATTGGGCTTCCATGCGTGCGATATCGAATTGGGTGCGCAGGGCCAGCATCGTGCCGACGTTATCGCCCATCACCTTCTCCATCATGGCACGGGCTTCCGAATTGTAGCCCATCAGTTCGTGGTAACGGGCCAGATTGAGCATCATCTCGCCCCGGGCCACGCGATCCAGTTCACCTTCGGCCTCGGCGCGCATGGCGGCGGCCGCTTCCTCAAAGGCCGCTTCCGCTTCTTCCTGCTGGCCGGCGTTGCGCAAATTGATGGCTTTGGCCATTTCCAGTTGGGTCACGATGCGGTCGCCGGGATAGGCCTCGATGTACGCGTCGTAGACTTCGTTGCTGGCGGCGAGGTCGCCGCGCTGGCGATAATACTGGGCCAACTCTTCACGGGCCGATCCGCGCATGCCCTCGTTCCCGGCGGTCAGCATCAGGTCCCGCAGCTCCGCCAGGGCCTGCTGCACCATGTCCTCGTTTTCCGTCTGAGTCCCGATGGCGCGCAAGACCTGGGCGCGCTGGAGCAGCAGGTCCTCGCGGACGATGCCCTCGGCTTCTTCGACGGCGGAGTCCAGGACTTCGAGGGCCGTGTCGTAGTCTTGCAACTGGAGGCGAATCGCGACGATGCCCTGGATCGCTTCCTGGGCGGCGGGGTCTCCGATGGCGCGGCCCTCGAGCACCTCTTGAAGGTGCTCGAGGGCCTTGTTCGCGTTGGCTTCGCGGACGTAGTAACGGGCCAGTTGCAGGTTCGCGGCGGGGGCCACCGGGTCCTCGGGCAACTCGCGCACCAGTTCCTTGAGCTTGATGACGCCGCGCGCCGTCTGCCCCTCCTGCATCAAGGTCATCGCTTCCTCGAAACGCTCCTCGGGGGTTTGCTGTTTGCAGCCCGCGCCGAGAAAGGCGACGGCGGCGAGGAGCAGCGTCATGGAAAAAATGTGTCGGCTCTTGATGGCGAAGAAGGGCATGAAGATATCTCCGTGGGGGTCCTGGCGAGGCGAAACCGTGCGAAGCGGGCACCGGGCCGGGCAAGGATTTTCAGGCCCATCGCCCTTGCTTTTCGCCCGCTCGTGGGCTTGTCCTTGCCTCAGAGTCGCAATGGATACGCCAATGACCCCGCCCCCCGCCGATCATATTCTCGCCCACCCCGAAGCCCTCGGCCGCGTCCGCTGCCCCAAATGCCGCGAGGGCCGCCTCGCCGAAGAGGATGGCGCCCTGGCCTGCGAAGCCTGCGGCGAACGCTATCCGATTCGCGACGGCGTGCCCGTGCTGCTGACTTGGCACAAGGCGACGCCGCGGCTCATGGACGAATTCGTTCGCTACCGCGATTTCTTCGAAAAGCTCGCCGACGGCTGGATCGCCCCCGAGCGCATCGGGTTCAAAAAGGAAGCCGTGCGAGAAGCCCTTGCGGTCTGGAAACGCTACTTCGACCAAGCCGTCCAGCGCATCGACTTCTCTGGCCAGCCCTGGATCCTGGACACCGGCGCCGGCATGTGCGAAACCACCCTCGGCCTCGCCCAGCGAGGCGCCCGCGTCATCGCAGCGGATTTTTCCCCTGTCGAGATGGCCTCGCCCCGCCTTTATTCCCTGATCCCGGACGAGAAATTCGATTTCGAAACCTTCGACATCCATCGCGGCCAGCGCCCCATGACAGCCGAAGAGCGCACCTTTCCCCGCATGGTCGCCGACAGCGAGCACCTGCCCTTTGCCGACGCCTCCTTCGATGTCGTCTTCACCCGGTCGTCGCTGCACCACGTCAAGGATCTGCGCCGCACGCTGAAAGAAATGGCGCGCGTCTGCCGCCCCGGTGGTCAATTCGTCGCGGCGGGCGAATGCATCCGCGCCTGCTTCGACCTCGAACACGAGTACCTGGCCGACACGCTCGATTACCAGGAAGGCATCGACGAGCAGATGCGCCTCTGGTCGGAATACGAATACGCCCTGAAGCGGGCGGGGTTCGAAAACATCCAGGTGCAGGTGTTCCAGCCCTCACTGGGGCGGCGCATGCCCCGGGCGCTGCGGCGGCTCAAACTGCCGGCGGACCTCAGCCGGTGGGACGGCCGCGTGCTCAGCGGCCCCGCCGGGCTCCTGATGGCCCGGTTCCTCGGGTGCGGGATCAGCATCTACGCTCGGCGCGACCGCCACAAACCGCGCTCGCTGAAGCGCCAGGGCAAAGACCGCGAGGGTCTCTCGCCCGCCGACCTGATGGCCGATTGGCAGTCGCGCATGGCCGACATCCGCCGCGAGGCCCTCGGCGCCTATGCCAACGCCCATCTGGCGCCGCTGGTGGTGCTCGACGACACGCTCGCGGTGCCGCTCCATCGCGGGTGGCCGCTGCCCGTCGAGGCCGGCGGCCGCATCGGACGCCCCCTCCCCCGCCGCGCCTGGCTCATGCTGCCCGCCGGCCCGGCGCCGCAACTGCGCCTGCAATTCGCCGAGGCCCTGGAGGAAGAAGACTTGGAACGCCTCGCCGTCTTCGCGAACCAGGAATACCTGGAGGGCGGCATCGTCGGCGCCGACGGCTCCCTCCTCCTCGACCTCCCCCCCACCCAAGCCCCCGCCCGCGAGCTGCAGATCGACTGGGAAGGAGCGTGGCCGGGGCCGGTGCTGGTGGAGGTGGAGGCCTGCGGGTAGGCGTTGGGTTATTCAGGTTCCACCACGGAGACCCGGAGACACGAAGACGTTTTCGCCGCGGATGACGCAGACGGGCGCAGATGATTTGTGCAAGAGAGCGGTAAAAGAATAACGGTTCATCCACTGCGAAATCAGCCCCGCTCCCCCGCCAACCACCCCTCATCTGCGCCATCCGCGGTCATCCGTGGCTATAATCGAAAACCAGCCACGCCACATCGAGGCCCCCACGTCGGAATCCCGTCCTCGCCCAGGTCGCTGTTGAACCAGCGTTTGGTCGAGGCCTTGGATTTGGAACGCGTCCGGGCCGTGGGTGCTGAGGTCTTGGGGTTCGGGTGGTTTTGAATTGCGCCGCGACTGATGTTGTGGTGCATAATATTGCCGCTGAAGGAAAGTTTCCCGCATCAAGGACCCCCAGCCATGGAAACCGAGATTATTTGCGAAGAGAAGGTGCCGAGCCGGTGGGGGCGGAGGATGCATGGCGGGGTGGCAACACGGGATATCACCTCTCTGTATAGCCTGGCTTTTGGTCTACTTTTTGCCCCGCTATTCTCGGGAACAGCGTATCTTCTTTCTGATCTGTTTGAATGGCATTGGATCACAGACGGCTATGTTTTTTTTGTTTTACTTATCCTTTGCATGACCGCCATCACGTTCGTGGACAATGTTTCCGGCCACCCAATGATCGAGCGCATGGCCCGATTCTTCCTCAAGAAAGAATACAAAGACTCCGCGCCGCATTGGCTCTTTGAACCCGGTCCGGACGATATGGTGGTGACGGTTCGTTCGAAGGAAATCGACTTGTCGCTTCCCGGCCGGAAGAGTCTGTATGGATTCCTGCGCATCGCGAACGGGGTTCTCTTCCTGGAGACATCGAGCTACCACGTCCGGATTCCGACGGATCGCTTCGATTTCAACTCCTTCCTTGAAACAGGTACTCTCTGGTTCGAGTACGCTGGGAGGCGCCGCGTCTTCGACATATCCATGGAAGGCAGGGCGAGGAAGAGACTGATGTCGATGATGCCGATGTCGGAGGGCCCCGCATGAACACGGCGTTCGCCTACGAATTGAAGAAAACCAGCCGCTGGGCTCGATGGTCGGGCGGTCGGGCGTCCCGGCGGGACATCCGAAGCAACTTCTTTTGCAGCGTCCTCCTTATTCTCATTTTCTCTTCCTTTGTGGATACATTGTTCAACCACCTCCTTCCCGCCGCTTGGTCCGGCGACTTCGAAGAAACCACTCGTAGTTTCACGCCAGGATTGATTGGCGGGGCCCTCGGAATGTATTTTTATTTCACCTATAAGGCCAAACCGGCCAAGACCGCATTTCACTACCAAGCTCGTAAAGATTTGATGAAAGAGTACCGTCGAAAAAAATCGGAATGGTGGCTTGAGCCCGACCTGACCGACTTGGTGGTTCTCTCTCACTGGGGGGAGAGTCCGCTCGGCAAGGATTGCCGTGATGAGCTTTACGGATTTCTGCGAATCGAACCAGAGAAAGTCACTCTGGAGACCTTCTTCTATCATATTCAGATTCCCACATCTCAGTTCGACCTTCGGCAATTTCTGATCAAGGGTTACATTCCTTTCCAATTCGACGGACACTATAACGAGATTTTTATCTCGCCGAATCAGCTCGAAGAGAGATACCTTACTATTCTTCGCGAAGCAGACTTGCGCCGCCAGGAAGGTTTGTTCGCAACCACCTGATCTCCACACCTTATGGCATCGCGGAGGCACGAAGGGTTCTTGCCGCAGATGATGCGGATGGGCGCAGATGGGTTGGATTTGTGAGATCCCTTTTTCTCCCTCAGTGCCTCCCCCACCCGCGCCCCACCATCTGCGAGATCTGTGTTCATCTGTGGCTAAAACAATATTTTCGGTGTAGCGAGCGGTGCGCGTCATGGGACGTGGCCTCCGGAATTGAAGTGCGCCTAAGGTATGGAAAAGAGGGCGGCCTGTCGCGTGACTAACCGCTGGGTTTCTTGTGGGTTTTAACGGTGTGCGGTTTTTCGGCGGCGGCTGAGGCTAGCCTTGCTGAATCTGACCGGTGGCGATCAGCCACCCCACAACCCCCACCCACGCCACGCAAATTCCATCGAGCCAAAGGACTTCGCGCAGGTCGATGCCGCGCTCGCGGCTGCCGGTGTAGGTGACCACGGCGAAGACCGCCGCCAGCAGGAACGCCGCAGCCAGGTTCACGCAGTAAAGGCGGAAATCCTCGATCGCCGTTCCCACCAGCGCCAGCGGCAAAAAACCGAGCGTCATGGTGACGGCGTTGTCGGGAATGACGCTGGTGGCGCCGGCGGTGGCCTGGCCGGCGCGGACCAGTTTCCAGGTCTTGAGGGCCTCGGGCACGATGGATGCCAACCCGGCGAGGAACAATCCGCCCACCAGGTGCGAAATCCCCAGCGCGTTGGCGATCTGCTCGGTCGAGCGCACGATCAGGTACGCCCCCAGCCCCAGCGCCCCCACACCCAGCAGCGCCATGGCGATGCCGCGGGCGGTCCAGCGTTCACGGTGCGATTCGCCCCGGCCCCGCAAAAGCCCCTGCACCAGGAACGCCAAATAGGCCCCCAGCATGATCCACCCATCGATGGGTTGCAGCCCGCGCCACCCCGCCGGCAGCGTCAGGAGCCCCACCAGAGCGACGATCCCCAGGTACGGCACCGTCAGCACCGTGATGGTGGCGTGTTCCAGATGCAGGAGCGGGCGCCCGTCCTCGGTGCGTTCGACGGGGCCGAAGCGCTGGGCCAGCCAGCCGACGGTGATCACCAGCGGTATGGAGAAAATGTTCGCCCCGAGCATGTTGCCCAGGCCGATGTCGGACACGCCGCGCAGGGCGCTGACGGAGTTGGTGGTGTATTCCGGGCTGCCGGTGAAAATGCCGATCAGACACGCCCCGCCCACGCCCGTCAGGCCCCAGCGGCGGCGCACCTTCTGAAACGGCCCGACCAAATGATCGGCTCCCCAGTTGGTCAGCCAGGCGGCGGCCACCAAAACGACTGTCCAAATCCAAGCGCTCAAGACCAGCCCTCCCGGGTCCCCTGGAGTGAGGTCGAGAGGGAGGCAAGAGTTGTACCGCCGGGGGGACGATTGGGGCCACGCCCCATGGAAGCACGAAGGTCTTTATTTTGCCGCAGATCACGCGGATGAACACAGATGCTTCGGGGCTCTGATACTTCTACTTCCCCCGCCCCTACACCCCATCATCAGCGCCATCCGCGTTCATCCGTGGCTAAAATCATAAACCAGCCACGCCCCGCTCTCGCCCTACTGGGCCGCTGGAATCGCCGGGGTGGGCAGGGCGGGGGTGGGGAGGGTCACGGCCGGTTTCTGCTTGTCGGCGCGGTCCTTGGCGGCGGTCAGGCCGATGCGGGTGACCAGGTATTCCGGGTCGTCGCTGGCCACTTCGATGTCCACCAGAGCCCCGGCCTTGGTCAGCATGGCCCGGCAATCGGGCGAAAGATGCCGCACGTGCAGCACTTTGCCGAGTTTGCGGTAGCGCTCGGCCAGGACGTTGATCGCTTCCAGGCCGGACATGTCGCACACCCGGGCTTCGAGGAAATCGATCACCACGTTCTCCGGGTCCTTGGCCGGTTTGAAGTGGTTGTTGAAGTCCACCACGGAGCCGAAATAGAGCAGCCCGCTGAGCGAATAAACGCGCTCGTTGTCCGTGGATTTCACGGTCTCCAGCGTGACGTGGCGCGAACTCTTCCACGCGAACACCAGCGCCGAGACGACGACGCCGGCCAGCACGGCGAGGGCCAGATCGTGCCACACGGTGACCACGGTGACGATGCCCACGACGAGCAGGTCGCTCTTGGGGACCTTGCCAAAGGTGCGGAAGGTGGCCCACTCAAAGGTGCCGATGACCACCATGAACATCACCCCGGTCAGGGCGGCGATAGGAATGCGGTCGATAAAGGGCGAACCGAACAGGATGAACAGGAGCAGCGCCACGGCGGCGACGACTCCCGAGGTGCGGCCGCGGCCGCCCGATTCGATGTTGATCAGGCTCTGGCCGATCATGGCGCAGCCACCCATGCCGCCGAAAAATCCGGTGACCACGTTGGCGGCGCCCTGGGCGACGCACTCGCGATTGCCCCGGCCCCGCGACTCCGTCAGCACGTCGATCAATTGCAGCGTCATCAGCGACTCGATCAGGCCAATGGCCGCCAGCACCGCCGCGTAGGGGAAAATGAAGGCCAGCGTTTCCATGTTGAGCGGCACGCTGGGGATGCCGGGAATGGGCAGCCCGCCCTTGACCGAGGCGAGATCGCCCACGACCTGCGTCTCGACGCCGAAGAAGGCGATGCCGGTGACCGCCAGAATCGCCACCAGTGAGGCCGGGACGGCCTTGGTCAACTTGGGCAGGAAATAGATAATCGCCATCGTCAGCGCCGTCAGGCCCAGCATAATCGCCATCGACGAGCCTTCGAGCCAGCCGCCGACCTCGGCGCCGTTACGCACCTTGAACATGTCGATTTGCGACAGGAAAATCACGATCGCCAGACCGTTCACAAAACCCATCATGACCGGATGGGGAACGAGGCGGATGAGCTTGCCAAGGCGAAGCACCCCGGCGGAGGCCTGCAGAATGCCCATCAGAATCACCGTCAGGAACAGATATTCCACGCCGGCGCCTTCGCCGCCGATTTCGTTGCCGTGCTTGACAAGGGTCACCATCACGACGGCCAGGGCCCCCGTGGCGCCACAGATCATGCCCGGCCGGCCACCGAACGCGGCGGTGATCAGGCCGATAAAGAACGAAGCGTACAGGCCCACGAGCGGCGAAACGCCCGCGACGAACGCGAAGGCGATAGCCTCGGGCACGAGCGCCAGCGATACGGTCAGGCCGGAAAGGATGTCGTCCTTCCAGTTCCCGCGCTTCTTCTTGAAAATATTCAGCATCAATTTTCCCTTATGGATGAAAGCTCAAATTCACGCGAACGGGTCCCTTGTGGCGGCCCATCGCAAACGCGGAGAAAGACACCGCCACGGGGGCATCGGGCAAGGCGCGATTCCAGAAATTGTTTCAACTCGAACTTCCCATGTCCGAGATCGGCGATGACGAAAGGCGATGGCGCGAATAAAAGTCTTTATGCGAGACACGGACTGAAAAGGGGGGCACCGGCGCTCTATCGAGCGGCTGGCGGGAATCGCCGCATGTCGCGCCCCGCTTGGCCGAGACTCTGGAAGCGACGCCGTTATGGCGTTTACGCGGTGCGGACTCGTGCAGATCGAGCAGGAGACTCAACTGTTGGCTGTGCATGGTTCGGTCCTTCGGTGCGGCGCGAGAGGGTTCCGCGCCGGGGGTGGGAATGAAGAGAGGCTCGCACGGGAGCCCGCACCTGGCGCGTGACAAACCGCTGGGTTTTTCGTGGGTTTTAACGGTGTGCGGCGGGGCCTCGCCGTCCTTCGTCAAGACCTCGGGCGCGATGGGCCCGATGCCCCAAAAAAAACGTCCCGGCCAAACTGTGGAGACAGTGGCCGGGACATTCGGTCTTGCTGGGAGTTGAGGGGGTTTAGGCGAGGTCGAACCGGTCGAGGTTCATGACCTTGGTCCAGGCGGCGACGAAATCGCGGACGAACTTTTCGGGCGAGTCGCTGCATGCGTAGACTTCGGCCGTGGCGCGAAGCTGGGAGTTGGAGCCGAAAACCAGATCGACCGATGTGCCGGTCCACTTGCGCTGGCCCGTCTTGCGATCGAACCCTTCGTAGATGCCCGGCGTGGTGGCGGACTTTTTCCATTCCGTGCTCATGTCGAGCAGGTTGACGAAGAAGTCGTTGCTCAGCGTTTCCGGGCGGTCGGTGAAGACGCCGTGGGGCGAGCGTTCGAAGTTGGCGTTGAGCGCGCGCATGCCGCCGACGAGGACGGTCATTTCCTTGGTGCCGAGCTGAAGCAGATGCGAGCGATCGATCAGCAGTTCCTCGGGATGGCGGCCGTTGGCGTTGCGCAGGTAATTGCGGAAGCCATCGACCTGGGGCTCGAGAACCGCGAAGGACGCGACGTCGGTTTGCTCCGGGGAAGCGTCCATGCGGCCGGGGGTGAAGGGCACCTGGATGTCATGGCCGGCGTTCTTGGCTGCCTTCTCGATCGCCGCGCAACCGCCGAGCACGATCAGGTCGGCCATCGAGACCTTCTTGCCGCCGGTCTGGGCGCCGTTGAAGGCCTTCTGGACACCTTCCAGGGCGTCGAGAACCTTGGCGAGTTGAGCCGGTTGGTTGACGGCCCAGTACTTCTGGGGGGTCAGGCGGATGCGGCCGCCGTTGGCGCCGCCGCGCTTGTCGCTGCCTCGGAAGGTCGCCGCCGAAGACCAGGCGGTGTAGACGAGTTCGGAGACGCTGAGACCGGAAGCGAGGATCCTGGTCTTCAGGTCCGCGATGTCATTCTCGTCCACCAAGTCGTGATCGACCTCCGGGATGGGGTCCTGCCAGAGGAGCGTTTCCTCGGGCACGAGCGGCCCCAGGTAGCGGGACTTGGGCCCCATGTCGCGGTGGGTCAGTTTGTACCACGCGCGGGCGAAAGCATCGGCGAACTGATCCGGGTTTTCGTAGAAGCGGCGCGAAATCGGTTCGTAAACCGGATCGAAGCGGAGCGACAGATCCGTTGTGGCCATCATGGGCGCGTGGCGCTTGTCGGGGTCGTGGGCATCGGGCACGGCGTCGCTGGCGGCGCCGCCTTTCGGATGCCACTGATAGGCGCCGGCCGGGCTCTTGCCCAGCTCCCACTCGTAGCCGAAGAGGGTCTCGAAGTAGCTGTTGTCCCAGGTAATCGGGGTCGGGGTCCAGGCGCCTTCCAGGCCGCTGGAGATCGTGTGGACACCCTTGCCGCTGCCGAAGGTGCTCTTCCAGCCCAGGCCTTGGTCTTCCAGGCTGCCGCCTTCGGGCTCCGGCCCGACGTGCGAAGCGTCGCCCGCGCCGTGGCACTTGCCAAAAGTGTGGCCGCCGGCGATCAGCGCGACCGTTTCCTCGTCATTCATGGCCATGCGGGCAAAGGTCTCGCGGATGTCGCGAGCCGCCGCGATGGGGTCCGGGTTGCCGTTGGGGCCTTCCGGGTTCACGTAGATCAGGCCCATTTGGACAGCGGCCAGGGGCATTTCCAGTTCCCGGTCGCCGCTGTAGCGGGCATCGCCCAGCCATTCCGTTTCGGTGCCCCAGTAGATATCTTCTTCCGGCTCGGCGACGTCGGGGCGGCCGCCGGCGAACCCGAAGGTCTCGAGGCCCATGGATTCAAGGGCCGCATTGCCCGCCAGGATCATCAGGTCGGCCCAGGAAATCTTGCGGCCGTACTTCTGCTTGATGGGCCACAGGAGCCGGCGCGCCTTGTCCAGGTTCACGTTGTCCGGCCAACTGTTCAGCGGAGCGAAGCGCTGGGTGCCCGAGGAAGCGCCGCCGCGGCCGTCGCTGATGCGGTAGGTGCCGGCGCTGTGCCACGCCATGCGGATAAAGAACGGGCCGTAGTGGCCATAGTCGGCGGGCCACCACTCCTGCGAGTCCGTCATGACCTTATAGAGGTCCTGGCGGATGGCTTCCAGGTCGAGTTTCTTGAACTCTTCCGCGTAATTGAAGTCCTCGCCCTCGGGGCTGGTGTAGGGCAGGTTCTGGTGGAGAATCTTCAGGTTGAGCTGATTGGGCCACCAATCCTGATTCGTGACGGGCCGCTTCGGCTTGCCGGCGCCCATCACGGGGCATTTGCTGATATCGCCTACATTCTGGTCGCTTGTCATATTGACCTGACTTCCTCAATAACGTTTTCGCGCTGGATGCTTCACAGGCGCGTTCTTTTGCGGATGCGAAATGTCCTTGATTGCCGGACTCCAACGCCACCGGACGGAGCAAACCATGCGGGCTCGGACGGGTCAAAGGAAGTGATGCGGATTTCCGAACGGGTTCCGCTCAAGGCGCCGAACGCGGCGCGCACTATCTTGGACCGGATTGGAATGCTCTTGACCGGACGCTATCGGCAAAGGCATTCCACCGTTTGAACTGAAAGGGAAGGCCAGACCCGAATCCGTGACCGTCCTGTACGCCCATCCAAGCCCCAGCCTGTCGCCCCCGCCCTCTTTGGCGGGAGGTGGGAGGCGGGCGTTCTGGTCTCTCGACGGCTGGCCTTTCCAGGCGACGGAGGCTTGGGCATGAGTCTGCGGCGGCAGCGTTTTCTCAGCGCTCTGTGCGTGCTTCCGCTCCTGATCGCGGCGCTGTTGCAGGCCGCGCCGGGGCTTTGCTGCCTTGCCCGGCCAGCCGCGCCGGCGCATGCGCCGGCCGCTTGCTGCCAAGCTGGCGAACCGGCTCACGAACCGGCTGAAGCGCCCTGCGCGGAAGACCGGTCCTGCCCGCGAAGCTGCTGCGTTTTCACTGCGGCGGATCCCGCTCCGACGGCGACGGCGCGGGTGGACATCGCCTCGCCCATGGACGCCCCGATGCCGAGGGCCGCTCCGCTTCACTTCGACCAAATGGTCCTGTCCAGCAAAGCCCTGGAGAAGCGAGGCCCGCCCTCGCCGTGCTCCGGCCCCAGCCTTCACCTTCAGATCCAGGTTTTTCTCTGCTGAGAAAGACGCATGCCGTCCAACCGTCATCGTCTTTTTAAATCGCGGAGAGGGACCTCTATGTCTTTTGTTACCAATCCCCCGGGTGGGGGGAATATCCCACCGCCGAAGTTCCGATGGGGGACCCGAGTGGCTCTGCCGGTGGGGCTTCTGGTTGCCTTTGGCGGGTTGTTTGCCGGCTCCATGGCCAGCAGTCTCACCCCGGCTGTAGAAGTGCGGGCCATCCCGGTGGTCGAGCGCCCGGCGATCCTGCGAAGTGCGGCGCCGGACAATCCGGAGCAGGCGGGCGAAGTCATCGTCCAAGCCGCCGGCTGGATCGAACCCGATCCCTTCGCCGTGTACGCCGTCACCCTGACGAACGGGACAGCGGAGGACGTGTTGTTCCTGGAGGGCGACGCGGTCGAGATGGGGCAAGTTCTCGTGCGGCTTGTCGATGAAGACGCCCGGCTGGCGCTGCAACGGGCGCAAGCCGAAGCCCGCGCCGCGGAGGAAGCCTGGGAAGCCAACGTGGACCGGCGGCGGGAAGCCGCCGTGGCCGCAGCCTCGGTCCGCGAAACGGAAGCGGCGCTGGAATTGGCTCGGGCGGAGCTGGAGGTCGAGCAGGCCCTGCGCCGCGAAGCCAACCTGGTGCACGACCGCCGCCGAAACCTCTTGGGGCAAGGGTCCATCGCGCAGGAAGAATACGACACGGCGGAAGCCTCGGCCCAGGCACAGGCCGCCCGCGTCCGCGTCGTGGAAAGCCGCATCCGGGAGCTGGAAGCGAAACTCGAACGGATGAAGGCGGAAGCCGCCGCGGCCGCGCGGAACCTGGAACTGCGAACCGAGGAGCGGCGGCGGCTGGACTTGGCGCGGGTCGAACTCGCGGAAGCCCAGCTTCGCGTCGAGCGGCTGGAAATCAAGGCTCCCGCCGAGGGCGTCGTCATGCGGCGGCTGGTGGAACCGGGTTCGATCCTCATGAGCGCCTCCGACAACGCGGATATGGCCCGCGTGGCCCAGCTCTACAATCCGGAAAAACTCCAGGTGCGCGTCGATGTCCCGCTGGCGGATGCGGCCAAGGTAGGCGTCGGCCAACCGGCCCAAATCGTTGTGGAAGTGCTGGCCGACCGCACGTTCTCCGGCACCGTCAGCCGAATCACGCACCGCGCGGATATTCAGAAAAACACCCTGGAGGTGAAGGTTTCGGTCGATGACCCGGCGCAAGAGCTGAAGCCGGAGATGCTCGCCCGCGTCCGGTTCCTGCGCCCCGTCATGGATTCGGAGGCGACGCCCCCCGCGACCGGTCTTTCGGTCTTCGCCCCCGCCCAGGCGCTCGAGGACGGCACCGCCTGGGTGGTGTCGCGCTTCGATGGAGAAGCCGGCGTCGCAGCCCGGCGCTCGGTCACGACGACAGGCGCGACAGAAGAGGGCTGGAGCGAGATCGCCTCCGGTCTGCAGCCCGGCGATTTGCTGATCGTGTCCGCCACGGATCGCCTCGAACCCGATCAGCGCGTCCGTGTGCGCCAGGAGGAGAACTGAGATGCCGTTCATTCAATGCCGCCAATTGACCCGCACCTACAAGCGTGGCGATCAGGAAATCACGCCGCTGGACCACCTCGATCTGGACGTGGAAACGGGCGAGTTCCTGGCCCTCATGGGGCCGTCCGGCAGCGGAAAGACGACGCTGCTGAATCTGATCGCCGGAATCGACCGGCCGACTTCGGGCCAATTGATTATTGGCGAGAGAGACGTGGCGACGCTGTCGCGCTCGGCCCTGGCCGGATGGCGCCGCGACCACGTGGGCTACATCTTCCAGCTCTACAATCTGGTGCCGGTACTGACGGCCTACGAGAACGTGGAGCTGCCGTTGTTGCTGCATAAGCTTTCGCGCCGGGAACGCCACGAGCGCGTTTCGCTGGCTCTCGACATGGTGGGCATCGCCGACCGCCACGATCACTACCCGCGTCAGCTTTCCGGCGGCCAGGAGCAGCGCGTCGCCATCGCCCGCGCCATTGTGACGGAGCCCAAAATCGTCGTCGCCGACGAACCGACCGGCGATCTGGACAAATCCTCCGCCCACGACATCCTGACTCTGCTCCAGCGTCTGTCGCGGGAGATGCACTGCACGCTCATCATGGTGACCCATGATCCCCACGCGACCGCCTACGCCAGCCGCACACTGCACCTGGAAAAGGGGCGGCTCGTGGAGCAGCAAGAGGAGGCGCTGGTATGATCCCCTCACGCATGATTCCTCTGGTTGTGAAATATATCGTCCGCCATCGGGCGCGAACCCTGCTGACCCTGGGCGGCATCGCGACGGCCATGTTCCTTTTCTGCGCCGTCCAGGCCATGCGCACGGGCGTCGCCGCCGCGACCCAGGAAACCGCCAGCGACACCCACCTGGTCGTTTACCGAGAAAACCGCTTCTGCCCCTTCACCAGCGAACTGCCCCAGGACTACACCCGCACCATCGCCGGAATCCCCGGCGTGAAGAGCGTCGCCCCGATGCGCATCGTCGTGAACAACTGCCGCGCGTCGCTCGACGTCGTCACCTTCCGGGGCGTTCAGGAAGCGGCACTGCGCGACGAAGGGATGGAACTCCTGGCGGGGAGCCTGGATGACTGGACCCGGCGGAACGACGCGGCCCTCGTTGGCCAACGCCTGGCCGAGCGCCGTGGCCTGGGCGTCGGCGACCGCCTCAGCGCCTCCGGCATCACGGTGAGCATCGCGGGCATTCTGACCTCGGAAAACCCGCAGGACCAGAACGTGGCCTTCGTCCATCTCGATTTCCTCCAGCGCGCCGCCGGCAACAAGCAAGGCATCGTCACCCAGTTCAACGTCGAGGTCACCGACCCCAGCCAACTCGATCCAGTGGCGGCGGCCATCGATGCGGCCTTCGCCAATTCGCAGGCTCCGACGTGGACGTCTTCGGAGAAAGCCTTCGTGGCCCGCGCCGTGACCGATATCGTTCAGCTGGTGGAATTCGCCGGCTGGCTGGGCATTGGCAGCCTGGTGGCGATTTTCGCTCTGGTGGCCAACGCCATTTCGCTGTCCGTCCAGGACCGGGTGAAGGATCACGCGGTGATGCAGACGCTCGGCTATCCCGAGCATCTGATCACCCGGCTGGTGGTCGTGGAAAGTCTCGGACTCAGCCTCCTCGGCGGCGTATTGGGCGTCGGCGTCGCGCATCTGGTGTCGCGCTTTGGCCAGTTCACCTTCTCGGTGGAAGGCCTCAGCGTCATCATCGAGACGGAAGCGTTCACCATCGCGCTTGGCATGGCGATCTGCGCGGTCATTGGCGTCGGGGCCGGGCTGCTGCCAGCCGTGCGGGCCGCCCGCCTTTCCACGGCGGAAGCCTTCCGGGCGGTGTGACGATGAAGCTCTTACCGTTCGACTACGCCGTCCGAAACCTGGGCCGTTCGCCCCGCCGCTTCCTGGCCATTCTGCTGGGGAACGCGCTTGTGGTGCTGCTCATTGTCGCCGCCGCCGCTTTTGTGGAGGGAATGCGCTCGTCCCTGAGCATCCGCAACGACTCGCGCAACGTCATCCTGCTGGCCACCGGCAGCGAAGAAAGCATCGAGCGCAGCGAAATCCCCGCCACGACGCCCGGAATCCTCAGCGCTAGCCTGCCGGGTATTCATAGCGCGGGCGGCGTGCCCTTTGTCTCGCCGGAAATCGTCTCCGCGCTGATCTTCTTCGAGAACGAGAACTCGGAGCGCGAACTGCGCGCGGTCGTGCGGGGCATGACGCCGGGAGCGTTCCTGGTCCACGAACGGGTCGAAATCGTGGAGGGCCGCGCCCCCCGCCCCGGCAACAACGAACTGCTGGCTGGGAGTCTGGCGGCGGAGAAACTCGGCCTGCCCCCGCAAGCCCTCGCCATCGGCCAGTCGCTCTGGTTCGAAGGCCAGCCCTGGACCGTCGCCGGGCGCTTCATGGCCCGCGGCACCGTGATGGACGCCGAACTGTGGACCCCCCTGACGGACTTGCAGGTCGCCACGAAACGCGATGGCCTGTCCTGCGTCGTGGTGCGCCTCGGCGAAGCCGAGTTCGCCGACGTGGACGCCTTTACCAAGATGCGGGTGGACCTGGAGTTGGCGGCGGTCATGGAGGCCGATTACTATGCGTCGCTCCTGCGGTTCTACCGGCCGATCCAGATCATGATCTGGGCCACGGCGATCCTGATCGCGCTGGCGGGCATTCTCGGGGGTCTGAACACACTGTACAGCGCCTTTGCCGCCCGGGTGCGCGAGATCGGGATGCTGCAATCGCTCGGGTTCCCGCGCCGCGCCATCGTCTTCAGCCTGGTTCAGGAAGCGCTGCTGGCCGCCGCCGCCGCGGTCTTTGTGGCTTTGCTGGTCGCCAAGCTCCTCCTCGATGGCATCGCCATTTCCTTTTCCATGGGCGTGTTTCAGCTCACGCTCAACGCCACCGTCCTGGCCGCCGGGGGAACCGTCGGCCTTTTTCTCGGCATCCTCGGAACCCTGCCGCCCGCGTGGCGGTGCCTGAGAATGCCCATCCCGGAAGCCCTGAAATCTCTCTAACCCCACTCGTTCCAACAGGAGAACACCCCATGAAGCTCATCCCCACGACCCTGGCCTTCGCCTCGATCCTTGCCCTCGCTGGCTGCGCCCAGGAAGGCGCCGAGTCCACCGGCGCAACCGCCGCCCAAGAAACCACCGCCGCCGCCCCGGCGGAGCAGGCCCCCGCGCTGCCCGAAGGTTTCTTCCTCGCCGAAGCCCCCGCCAACGCCCTGACCGTTTCCCAGGCCCGCGCCAACGCCAAAGCGGGGGACGACATCGCCCTGACCGGCTATATCGGCGGCCGGGTTGAGCCCTTCACCGAAGGCCGCGCCATTTTCCTGGTCGCCGACAGCGAAGTCGCGCCCGCCTGCACCGACGCCTGTGCCGTGCCGTGGGATGCCTGCTGCGTGCCCCGCGACACCATCGCCGCCAACAGCGCCACCATCCAGGTCCTTGATGCGGATGGCAAGACGCTGAAGGTCGACCTCAAGGGTCAGAACGGACTGGAACCGGGCGCGGAAGTCACCGTTGTCGGCAAGGTCCGGGAAGCCAACGAGTCGCTTCTGATTGTGGATGCGAGCGGCATCGCGGCGAACGGTGGTGGCTCCGCGACGCCCTAAAGGGCCGAGCGATCAGCGTTCTTCGAGAGCGGCCGCGTTTTCCTCACGAATGAGCGCGCGAAGCCGCTCGCGAATCTCCGGGTGGCCGTCGGCAAACCGCACGTCCTCTGGGCTCAGCGCGAAGCCGCCCGGCACCTCGGTGGTCACGTAGCCATTCCGCGGGTCCAGCACAACGCGGCGGTGATCGCGCCAGGTGCGTATCGCCTCGCGGGCGGCATCCTCGTTGCCGGTAACCAGGAGCCAGAACAGCAGGCCGCTCTTCGTGTAGTGCGTGCCGAGGAGCACCTGCTTGGCGTAGAAGCCCGTGTCGGCCTTGTCGGCGGCGGTCAGGTCCTTCCAGGTCTGACCCGGTCCGGGCTTGGCGACGGGGCTTTTTGTCCAGTCTTCCGCCTGGCCGATCTCGCCGCGCACGTAGGGCTCGAGCCAGAAGTAGCGCTGAATCGCATAGGGTGAGCGCACACCGAACTTCTCGTAACTCAATTGGATATAGTCGGCGATCATCTTCGCCTGGATTTCCGGATAGCCGCGCACGAAGTCGTAGATCTCCGTGTTCATCCAGGCCTGATCGACCCCATAGCGCGGGCCGTAAGTCGTGCGGATATTCGTCACGGTCATCTGCCAGGGCCCGATGGTGGTCTGGCCGATCATGTCGCTGGTTTCTTCGGCGGTGGTGCGGCCCCACCGCTTTTCCGGGTTATTGAAGAGCACGAGCCCTTCCTGAAGCGCGTGGGCCCATAGGTCCTCCAGCCGCACCAGGGAAGCCTCCCCCGCCGCGTGCTTTTCGATCAGCGCTTCCTCCGCCACGGTGAGGACTTCGAACGCGCCGGGGCCGAACATCTCGCTTCCGATGAAAGCACGGATGCGCCCGGCGGCGGCGCGGGTTTCCTGTTCCGAGGGAAGAGTGGAGGTCGTGGGCGATTGGGCGCGGAGGGGCCCGGCGAGGGCCAGGAATAAAATCCCGGCCAAGCCCCAGAGGAGCGAGGTGCAGGTCGGTCTCATGGTCGCATTGCCTTCCCGAAAGGTGGATCGTTGCGTCTTGGCGCGCCTCCGCCGAGGACCGCCTAGACCAGCAGGCGGAGTTTTTCTTCCAGCCGCTTCGCGATCTCGATCATGCCGAGGTCCGAGGGATGAAGCAGGTCGGTCGTCAGGCCAGTCACGTCACGCAGCAAGTCGGGCCCGTGGAAAATGTGCAGGTTGGGGGAAGTCAATTCCTCGCCGATAGATTGCAGAACGGTGCGGTATTGATCGCAAAGGGCCTTGTAGTCTTCCGATCCGGGGCAAAAATCCGGCCACCAGGGCAGCGGCGAAAACGCCACGATGGGCTTCTTGGGATGAGCCGCAAGGCAGGTTCCCAGAAGATAGCGGGTCCGCTCGGCGAACAGGTGAGCGGGTTTGAAGTCTCCAACCAGGTTGACGCTGATGCAGAACACGGCGAGGTCCCAGTCTGACCGCCCGGCGATGAAATCGGACATCTCGGGTTCGATGTGACACGACCCGGCCGTGCCATAGTTCAAGCAGTCCATCCCCAGCCATCGGCTCAGAAGCGAGGCCCAGGCCAGATAGGGCCGGGTGGCGCTGGCCCCGTGGGTGATCGAAGTGCCGTAGAAAATGGCTCGCCGTTGCGGCTTTTCTTCTTGAAGCGGCAGCCGGAAATCGCCCTCCGCCTTGTGAAACGCCACCTTACCGAAAGTCGGGAGAACGACCCGGCAGACCCGGGGACAGAAGGACATCGAGGCGCGGGCCTCGCCGGTGACGGCCGAGAAGCGTTCGGGGAGCGTGAGCTTGATGACGGTCGGCTCCGTTTCGATCGTGAAGCTCTCCAGTTCGGCGAACCCGCCCCACAGGATGGAGACCTGCACCGGTTCGGCGTCGAGGGACGACAGCGTGAGTTTGACCGAGCCCTTGCCGGTGGGCACGAAGCGAATTTCCGCCCCCGCCGGGGTCAGGTACTGGAACTTCGCCCCGGGGTTGAGGTGGCGATGAACTTCGGGTGGCAAGCGCCGAAGGTGCCATCCGCCGGAGTCGTTGATTTCGTCGACAAAATCGATGCCGTGAAACTCGAGTCCCTGATGAATCATGCCGCCGCGTAGTCCTTCAGATACGAATCGTTGGGGTCGTCACTCCCGCCGATTCGATTCCGGGGGTCAATTCCCGGTTGCGCTGAAAGCTCGGAAAACTCCCATACTCGCGCCTCTCTCCCCCAGGCACGGAGCAACCGGCGAGCCACCGGACCGCCGATTCGCCCTCGCGGTGCCCTTTTCATTCTCATCCGGGATGGTGAACCCTTGACCGATCAAGCCCCCGCCGTAACGAATCAACAGCCCGCCGCGAGCGAGCCGAAAGAGCCGCCGCTGCGCTCGTCCTTCTCGCGCAATTTCGCCCAATGGCTTCTCGAAGAAAAGCTTAGTATCGGGTTCACCACCTATCAATCCTGCCGTCTGTTCCTCCTGGGCGTGAAGCCCAACGGCCGCCTTTCGGTCTTCGAGCGCCTCTTTGACCGCGCCATGGGGCTCTACTCCAAAGACGACACGATGTATCTGGCGACCCGCTTCCAAATCTGGAAGTTTCAGAACATTCTGACGCCCGGTGAGGTTTACCAGAAAACCTACGACAAGCTGTACGTCCCCCGCGTCGGCTACACCACCGGCGAACTCGACACGCACGACATCGCCATCGACAAGAACGGCCGCCCGATTTTCGTCAGCACGACTTACTGCTGTCTGGCCACGCTCAGTGAAGACCACAGTTTCAAGCCGATCTGGAAGCCGCCCTTCATCAGCAAGCTGGTGCCCGAGGACCGATGCCATCTCAATGGCCTCGCGATGGAAGACGGCGAACCGGCCTACGTGACCGCCGTCAGCCGCTCCGATGTGTACCATGGCTGGCGCGACCGCCGCACCGGAGGTGGCATCGTGATGGATGTGCGCACCGGCGAGGTCGTCTGCGAAGGCCTGTCGATGCCTCACTCGCCCCGTTTGTACCAGGACAAACTTTGGGTCCTGAACAGCGGCGAAGGCGAGTTGGGCTATGTCGATAAGGAACAGAAGAAGTTCGTGCCTGTCGCCTTCTGCCCCGGCTACCTGCGCGGACTGGCCTTCCATGGCCACTACGCCATCGTGGGCATGTCAAAATGCCGCAAAGAGCGCACCTTCTCCGGCCTGCCGCTCGATGAAAAATTGAAGCAGAAAGACACGGACGCGCGCTGCGGCTTGATGGTCGTCGATCTGCGCACCGGCGACATGGCCCACTGGATGGAACTCGAGGGCGTCGTCATCGAACTCTACGACGTGCAGGCGATTCAGAACACGCACTGCCCGACGGCGCTCGGGTTCAAGAAGGACGAGATTCGCCGCATCGTCTCCATCGAAGGCGAAGACGGCCAGCGCGAGGGCCTCGCTATGCTGCCGCCATCGAAAGAAGCGGCCCGCCAGAAAGCCCTGCAACAGCAGCAGGGTCAGGACGGCCAACCCCATGGAGATGCCGCGCCGCCGCAGGAATCAACCGACGCGGCGGACTTTGGCAAAGCGGGGAGCTGACGGAGCGCCCGGCGCCCAGAGCTATTCTCCCAACACCATCCAGTGTGACTGCAGGCCCGCGTTCGGCGGATCGATGGTCCAATCCACCTCCGGATCGCCGAAGAGCAGGTAGCTGCGGGCGACCTTGAGCCGCGATTCCGACGGGTAATCGAGGGCGTATTGGATCATGTTGCGGGTGTGGGACTCGCCGATGCGTTTCGGCCGGGCGCCGGGGGCCAAGGCGAACTGATCCACCATGCCGATCGCCAGCGGGAGATGGCTCGAATAGGCGTCGAAACCACAGGGCGCGATGCTGGCCACCGCCCCCCGGTTCGGCGTCGCCAGCATCCATGCCTCGCCGAGCGAAAGCGACGGCAGACCGGGGAATGCGAAGAAGTGGTTCAGGCACGTGAAAGTGGCCACGATCGGCCACTTG
Organism: Sumerlaeia bacterium; assembly: GCA_040219255.1. Classification (GTDB taxonomy): domain Bacteria; phylum Sumerlaeota; class Sumerlaeia; order SLMS01; family JAHLLQ01; genus JAVJSW01. The sequence continues at coordinate 47,263 of JAVJSW010000046.1, read as the reverse complement.
TTCTGGGTGTCGATGTTGTCGATCAGGGTTTGCGTCAGGATTTGCTCCCCAGCCCAAGTGTTGAAATTCCCATGGCCTACATAGAACGCGAAGTTCACCCCGCCGTCCGCGCCCTCCATGGCGGAGTCGATGCCGTTGCGGACCGCGGTGGTGGATTGTGTTTCCAGCGTCAGCAGCTGCGAGGGCCGGCCAGTCGTTTCCCACTGGGCGATCCAGTACGGACCGTCGCCCTGGAAGTCGCCGGCGCCGTCATTGTTGTCGAGAACGATCAGGCCAAGGCGGTCCTCTTCGCGCAGCGCCGGGACCAGCGCCTCATAGTCCAGCAACCGATCCACGACAATGTCGAGTTGGGGCGCCGTCTTCACCGGCAGGCGGCCGACTTGGGCGTCCATCAGGTCGTCGGCGCCTTCGAGCAGGCCGAACCTCAGGTCCACCGAGTCTTCCACGGTGCCGAGGGTTGTCAGCGAGCCTTCCTCGACGAAGGGAGGAATCTGGAACCCGCTCTGGAGACCGAGGTAATCCCTCCGGTCATAGGAGCCGTGGCCCACCAGCAAGACCACTGGCAGGGGAAGGCGGTCGGCGGCGGTCGTGATGTAATGCGCCAGGGCCTGGCGGATGGCCTCCGGTGATTGCTGACCACCGCCGTAGACGTCGTAGGCGGCTTCCGGATCGAAGGCGAGGGTGCCCTCGCCCCGAAGAGTCACGAGAGGCGCCAGCGACGCCGCCAGAGCGTCGTCACGAACGTAGATGCGCCGCAGCTTTTCCGTTACCGGCAGCGGCGCGGGGAGGCTGCGGGCGGGGACGATTTCCGAGGGTGTTTCAAAGGTCGAGACGGTTTGGATGAAAAACCGAGACGGCGCGGCGGGAGCTTCGAATTCCGCCGCCAGAGTGCCCAGACCGCTGCCGTCGGTGAAGAGGTTGAAGCCCGTGAGGCGGCGCGGGGTCTTCGAGTCCGTCACATCGAGCAGGTAGATGTCGGCGGCGGCGGTGCCCGCCGGAATACCGGAGATGGTGACGAGGCGTGGCGCACCCGCGGCGGGCAGGTCCAATTCCCCCAGGCCGGCCTGATTCAGCCGCGGATAGCCGGTCCAGCCCAGCGTGATTTTGTCGAGCACCTGAATGTCGATGTTCGTTGCGGGCGCCAGCACCCGGGTGACGAAGGAGATGCTGCCGGAGGGCGTCGGCGGGGAGGCGAGCGCCACGGTGCCGGTCAGCGTCGCCGCGTTCTGACCTTCCCATCGCAGCAGCGGAAGAACTTCGCCAGCCACCGTGAATTCGTTCTCGTGATCGGGACTGACGCCGACGGTCTGGTTTACGCCATAGGCGAGGATCTCGTAGGTCAGTTCGGGCGTGGTCAGTTCGTCGGAAATATCGAGCGAAATGGTTTCCGTGGCCTTCCAAGTCGAGTTGGCGGGGTTCTGAATGCGGAAGAAGCCAAAGCGCTCGCCCGCCGGGGCGTCCAGGAAGCGCTCGTAACGGCCTGAGTTGTCCTCGAAAAGGCGTGAACGTTCCTGCTCCACCTCCACATTCGCGGCGGTCAGAGTGTCGAAGGCTGGGATCTCGAGCATCGCCGGCGACGGCGCCGCTGGCGTGACGTCTGCGAAAATGGCGTCGCGCTTGTCCGAAAGCGTGACGCGGCGTGGCGCGTAAAGCCAGACGTCGCCCCCGAGAACGCCGCCATAAGGCAAGACGTCTCCGTGGTGAACGAAGGCCGCGGTGCCCAGGTCGCCCGGCGACAAGCCAAGCGACGCCAGGGAGACGCGCAGCACGCGGTCGCCCTCGACGTAGGCGACGCGGGTGTCCCCGGGCGGGTCCGGAGGCGCGGGGTTCGAAGCGCCGCCTTTCCCGGCCGTGCCGGTCATTCCGGCGTCGTCCGGATTGAGAAAGAGCGCCCGGACCCAATCCGGCGATTCCTCCGTTTCGGAGTTCGATTTGCCCGCCGAAGCGGGTCCGGAGAGCAAAATTTCGAAGGCGGGGTCCTTCGCCTTGGACGCATCCACCGTCACCTGCAACGCATCGACGCCGGCCACGCGGACGGCCTTGGCGGAAACGCAGTCTCCGCAGGGGGCGCTGGCCTTCCAGCCTCCGGACTCGCGGCTTTGGTCGAGGCCGGGGACGGCCAGGAGAAACGAGCGCCGGGGGCTCTCTTGCGGCATGGAATAGGCGACGGACGCTCCCGCTTCCCGGGCATGGAAGTCATCGAGGAAAATGGGCTCGGCTGCGAAGGCGCCCTGACGACTGGAGTCCGTGCGGAACTGGACGGCGACCTGGGCGCGATCGTTTTTTTCGGTCCGCTCCCAGGAAACGAGTTGGAACTCGGCGCCGGCAAAGGCCGCGGGAGGCGCCGCCAAGGCGGCTTGGAAGAACAGAAGGGTCAACAAAAGGCGAGAAGTAAGTTGCCGGGGCACGGGATCGGTTCTCCTGGTTTACGACGGCTGGCCCGCCGCCGGGGTCGTTGCGGCGAAGATGGGGGATTCCCCCCAGCCTATGATCTTGCGGTCCAGTCTTGTGACAGGAAGGGCCACGTCAATCGGTTCTCTAGGATGGGACGGATGCGGGCGGGCGCCCATTAAAAGAGGGGGTGTCGAGATTCGGGGCTTGACGCGAGGGGGGCTTTATCGCTTTGGTTTGGCGCTCTATGAGGGAAAACCGCGAGTTTTCCCCAGGTTTTGACCTTTGCCTCGAAACCGCGAAGACCACCTCACCCCCCTCGATTTTTTGGAGATCACATGGCTAAGACCAGTCAAGTCGCCCGCAACAAGAAGCGCATTCGCACGGTGGAGCATTACCGCGCCCGCCGCGCCGCTCTCAAGGCGATCATCAAGAACGCAAGCACCTCCCCCGAGGAAGCTTACGCCGCCCAGCGCGAACTGCAGAGCCTTCCCCGCGATGCGTCCCCGACCCGCATCAAGAATCGTTGCGTGATCACCGGCCGCGCCCGCTCCTACATTCGCGACTTCGGCCTGTGCCGCCACCAGTTCCGCGCCCTCGCCCATCAGGGCCAGCTCCCCGGAGTTACCAAGTCGAGCTGGTAAGGCCGCTTCCGCTTCGAGGCAAGATCATCGCGAAGAACCCCGCCTCCATCCAAGAAGGCGGGGTTCTTCTTTGTGTGCGGGGGCACTCTCCCTTGGGAGGAAGAGCCCGTCCCGCTCGCCGCGCGCTGTGGCCTGAGCAGGAGGCTCCTTGTTGAAGGAAGCGAGCGGGAGGGCTGACCTTAGAGTAAGACACAAGTTATTGAGTGTCTCGTCTCAGTAGAACTTCGTCATTAAACAAAATCTCGTCCCAGTGAGGGCCGGACCGGGGTTCAGCGTTTGCTGATGGCCACGGCTTTCTGGGCGCCTTCGGGCATGTCGGCCGCCATGGTCAGTTCCGTGCCTTCCAGCATCTTGCGGGCCTCGGCTTCGTTGGTGCCGGAGAGGCGGATAACGATCGGCACGTTGAAGTCGGGCAGCATCTTCAGCGCCGTCAGAATGCCTTCCGCCACGAGATCGCAACGCACGATGCCGCCGAAGATGTTGACGAAGATGGTGTTCACGGCTTTGTCCGAGGTGATGAGCTGGAGCGCGTCGGCCACCTGCTCGGCCTTGGCGCCACCGCCGATGTCGAGGAAGTTGGCCGGCGACCCGCCGAAGTGCTTGACCACGTCCATGGTACACATCGCGAGACCGGCGCCGTTGACGATACAGCCGATCTGACCATCGAGCTTGACGTAATTGAGTTTCTTTTCGCGGGCTTTGACTTCCAGAGGCTCTTCCTCCGCGTCGTCGCGCAACGCTTCGATGTCCGGGTGGGACCCGATGGCGTTGTCGTCGAAGTTCATCTTGGCGTCCAGAGCGACCACATCGCCAGAGCCGGTGATGACCAGCGGGTTGATTTCCGCAAGCGAGCAATCCTTCTCGAAGAAAGACTTGGCCAGGCCGGAGAGGATCGCGCGGAAGGACTTGAAGCCCGAGGCGGGGATGTCGAGGAATTCAGCGACGCGCACGACGTGATAGCCACGCAGGCCCACCGTCGGGGGGATCGAGAGCTTCAGGATCTTCTCGGGAGCGACTTTGGCCACTTCCTCGATTTCGACGCCGCCCTCGGCGGACGCCATGATGACCGCCGACTTCGTGGCGCGGTCGAGAATCATTCCCAGGTAAATCTCGGTCTTGATGTCGGCGCCGGGCTCCACGAGGACCTTCTGCACCACCGAGCCCTTGATATCCATGCCCAGAATGGCTTCGGCGTGGGCGCGGGCTTCCTCGGCGCTCTTGGCCAGCTTGACGCCGCCGGCCTTACCGCGGCCACCCACGTGCACCTGGGCCTTGATCACGACCGGAAAGGTTCCGATCGCTGTGGCGGCTCGTTCGGCCTCTTGGGGGGTGGCGGCGACTTCGCCTTTGGGCGTCGGAACGCCATAGCTCGCCAGGATTTGTTTGGCCTGATACTCGTGAATTTTCATGACTTACGGAATGTGTACTCCCTGAAAATGGCAGAATTCTGTGGCCGTTGTTCCGTGTTGTCATAGGGGCGTCAACGGGGTTTTCCACACCCTCGCGGGCTCGCGCGGGGCCTCACGCGATTCGAACGAACCTTGCTTTTCCTCCAATCCCGGGAAACACTGTGTCTGAAATACGCCGAAAGGAGCCCGCCATGACCATCAGCCGCCGCCGATTCCTCAGCACCCTCGGCTGTCTTCTTGTTGGCGGAACCGCCCTGCGGACCGCCGACGCGCAAGCCCCGGACCTTGATAGCTATCGCCTTCCCGAGCGCACCCTCGGCGCCACCGGCCTGCGCTGCTCGCTGCTGGGCATCGGAACCGGCACCAACGGCTGGGGCGGCCGCTCGGCGCAGACGGAACTGGGGCGCCGCGAACTCGTTTCACTGCTGGAGTACGCCCACGACCGCGGCGTGACGTTTTTCGATCTGGCCGATCAGTACGGATCGCACGGTCACATGCGGGCGGCGCTGACCTCCGGGGGCGGCACGATCCCCCGCGAGAAGGTCTTCATCCTGACCAAGACCCACGCGCGAACGGCGGCGGAAATGCGCGCCGACCTCGACCGCTTTCGCAAGGAAATCGGCACCGACCGGCTCGATGTGGTGCTGCTCCACTGCGAAGTTTCCGCCGACTGGAACGTGAGCCACCGAGGCGCCATGGACGTGCTTTCGGAGGCGAAAGCCAACGGGATCGTCGGCGCCCACGGCGTCAGTTGCCACTCGCTGGGCGCCTTGCGCACCGCCGCCCGCGAGCCCTGGGTCGAGGTGGACCTGGCGCGGCTGAATCCGTGGGAGCGCCAGATGGACGGCGACCTGGAAACGGTGAAGTCCGTGCTTGGGGAATTCCGGGAGCGCGGCGCCGGCGTGATCGGGATGAAGATCCTGGCGGCGGGCGCCATCCGGGGCGCCGCCGATGTGGAAGAGGGCATCCGCCACGCCATCGAGTGCGGCCTGCTGGACTGCCTGACTGTCGGCATGCGAAGCCGCGCCGAGCTGGACCAGTTGCTCCGCGTGGTGGCTTCTGTGCAAGAGACTTAGGTTCGACTCTCCCCTGCTGGCAAGCTTCTTGAGTCGATGCTTCGGGCGGCCCTCGTGGCCAGTCCCGTCCCTTGTTATTGCCTGCCATGAATTGCTTTTCCGTCCCCATCATAACCCTGATCGCCGCCGTCGCGTTGAGCGCTTGCTCCGGGACGGAGAATGGCTCCGGCGGCGATTCTGCCGGCCAATCATCGGCAGAGCAGCGCCAAGCCCCCGGCCAGCAGGGCGAAGGCGGCGGCGCTGAACAACAGAGCGGCCCTCGCGCTCAATACGTCATCGCCGAAGAGCCCACCGTCTCTGACATCCAGGTCACCATCGAAAGCGTCGGCACCGCGAAGGCCGTCGAATCGGCCGACATCACCGCCGAAGTCAGCGGCATCGTCGCCGAGATCGCTTTCACCGAAGGCGAGTATGCAGAGGATGACGAGTTGCTGCTGCGCCTCGACGCTTCAACGCTCCGCGCACGCTTGGAGAAGCTGGAGGAGCAAACGGCGAATCGGCGGAAGGACGCGGCGCGGGCGGAGGAGTTGTTCGAAGGAGGGGTGATCTCGGCGGCTGAATACGAGGACCGGCAAACGGAATACGAAACGACACGCGCCGAACTCGCCGAGTTGGAGGAGCGGCTGGACGACTACACGATCCGGGCGCCGTTTTCCGGCCAGCTCGGCCTGCGTCGCGTTTCACCCGGATCGCTGGTCGAGCCCGGAACGGTCATCACCACGCTGCGGACGCTCGATCCGATGGAGGTACTCTTCGCCGTGCCGGAGGAATACCTCACCATCCTCGAACCGGGCCGCACGGTTTATGCCTCGCCCCAGGCTCTGAAAGACGAGCGCGTCGAAGGCGAAGTCGTCACGGTCGATAACCGCGTCGATCCCCAAACCCGTCAGATCCCCGCCGAAGCGCACTTCGACAACGGCGATGGGCTCTTCAAACCGGGCATGTTCGTGCAGGTCGAGTTGGTCGTGGAGCGGCGCGCGGATGCGATCCAGGTGCCGGAGTCGGCGCTGATTCTGCGCGGCGACTCGAAATACGTCTTTGTCATCGCGGACGGCCAGGCCAGCCGCCGCGAAGTGACCACCGGCCACCGCCGCGAAGGCATGGTCGAAATTCGCGAAGGCCTGGCCCCCGATGACGCCGTGATTGTCCAGGGCACGCAGAACCTGACGGAAGGCATGCCGGTTACGACCGAGAAGCCATCCGGCGGCGCGGGCCAGGGCGGCGGCGGAAAGCGGCCCTCCTGATGCAAGGCGCCTCGCTTCCCGTCCGCCGGCCGGTGCTGTCGCTCGTGGCCGGCTTGCTGTTGATTGTGCTCGGCGTGGCAGCGCTGCTGCGGTTGCCGGTGCGCCAGTACCCGGACATCGACCCGCCGATCGTGACGGTGCAGACCTTCTATCGCGGCGCCGCGGCCTCCGTGATGGACGCGGAAATCACCGAAAGGCTCGAGGAAGTCATCAGCGGTATCCGCGGCGTGGACGTCATCGAATCCACCAGCCGCAACGAAGTCAGCAGCATCCGCATTCAATTCCAGACCAGCCGCGACATCGACCTCGCCGCCGTGGATGTCCGCGAATCGGTCAACCAGGTCATCAACGAACTGCCCGACCGCGCCGAGCGCCCCATCGTGGAAAAAGCCGACACTGGCGGCGGCAGCGCCATGATGTGGATTACGCTGACGAGCGACAAACGCTCGCCCCTGGAACTGACGGACTTCGCCGAGCGCAACCTGGTCGATCCGCTGTCCATCGTCAACGGCGTGGCGCGGGTTCTGGTGGGCGGCGAACGGCGTTACGCGATGCGCGTTTTCCTGGACCGCGAGGCGATGGCGGCCCGCGATGTGACGGTCTCGGACGTAACGGACGCGCTGCGGCGCGAGAACGTGGAACTGCCCGCCGGCCGCATCGAAGGCGGCACCCGCGAAACCGTCGTCCGCGCCACGACGCGCTTCGCCAGGCCAGAGGAATTCCGTTCCATGGTGGTCCGCGACGCTGGCGACGAGCAAGGCCGCGTCCTCCTGGAAGACGTCGCCGAAGTCCGAATCGGCCCCGCCAATGTTCGATCGCTGGTGCTGGAAAATCGCAAAGAAGCCATCGGCCTCGGCATCATCCGCCAGACCGACGCGAATACCCTGACGGTGGCCCAGAACGTCCGCGATCAGTTGGACCAGTTGCGTGCGACGGTGCCGCCGGATATCGCCTTCAGCGTCTCCTACGACCAATCGCTCTACATTGAGGAATCCATCCGCCAAGTCCTTCTGACCATGGCCATCGCCCTCGGACTGGTGATTGCCGTGATCTTCTTCGTGCTGGGCTCCTTCCGCGCCACAATCATCCCAGCCATCACGATCCCGGTGTCCATCCTGGCGACGTTCTCCGTCCTGTTCGTGCTCGGGTTTTCGATCAACGTGCTGACGTTGCTGGCGGTGATTCTGGCTATCGGGCTGGTGGTGGACGACGCCATCGTGGTGATCGAGAACATCTACCGGCGTCTGGAAATGGGCGAGCCACGCCTGCTGGCCACCGTCAACGGCGTCCGCGAGGTCGGTTTCGCCGTGATCGCCACGACGGCCGTCCTGGTGGCGGTGTTCGTGCCCATCAGCTTCCAGTCGGGCCGCATTGGCCGCCTGTTCACCGAGTTCGGACTGACGCTGGCCTTCGCCGTGATTTTCTCCAGCTTCGTCGCGCTGACGCTGACGCCGACGTTGTGCTCGAAGATTCTGCGGGCCGACAAGTTGAAGAACTTCGTCGGACGCTGGGTGGACAAAGGCTTCCAGGTCCTCGAACGCTTCTACAGCGCCCTGCTGGGCCTCATTCTGAAGGCGGCCTGGCTCGCCCCCCTGGTGATTCTCGGGGGCTTCGCAGCGGTGTATTTCCTCTATCGCGCCGTGCCCCAGGAACTGGCCCCCACGGAGGACCGGGGCACGTTCTACGTAGTGATCGAGGGTCCGCAGGGCAACACCCTCGCCTCGACCCGCGAGGTGGTGGAGCAGGTGCTGGCGATCCTGGCCCCATATGGCACGAACGACTTCGCCCGTGGACGGGGAGGGGACTTCGAGTCCGGAGAAGCCGCGGCGCAAGAAGACCCTGGAAACGGCAAGGACCAGCCCCCCCGGATCATCGACCGCGTCATTTCGATCCTGGCCCCCGGCGGCGCCCAGTCCACCCCGGTCAACGAAGCCTTCCTGATCGTGAAGCTGGTTCCATGGGGCGAGCGCGACATGTCTCAGATGGAGCTGGTCGAACGTCTTCGGCCCCAACTGATGGGTCTGCCTGGGGCGCAGGTCATTCCCGTGAACCCGCCCGGGTTCAATCTGCGCGGAACCAATCAGCCGGTCCAGTTCGTGGTCCAGGGCCCGAACTACGACACGGTGAAGGATTGGGGCGAGCAAGTGCTGAACGCGGCCCGCCAGATCCCCGCGATCCAGAATCCGCGCATGAACCTGGAATCGACCAAGCCCCAATTGGAAGTGACGGTGAACCGCGAACTGGCCGCCGATCTCGGCATCGACGCCCGCACCATCGGCGAAACGCTTGGCACGCTCTTCGGCACGCGGGAAGTGACCGATTACGTGGATCGCAACGAACTCTACGACGTCATCGTCGAAGCCCGCCCCAGCGACAAAAACGCGCCGGAGGACCTGCGGAATGTCTTTGTCCGCGTGCCGGAGACGGGGCGCCTGATTCCGCTGGCGAGTCTCGTGGAGACCAGGCTGATCGGCGCGCCCCAGGCCTACCGAGGCGTCAACAAGCTCTCCGCCGCCACGATCACGGCGTCGCTGGCCGAGGGCACGTCGCTCGGCAACGCGCTGAATCGGCTGGAGTCGCGGGCGGAGGAACTGCTGCCGGAGCAGGCGCGCTTCACCTACCTGGGCCAGGCGCGCGAATACCGCGAGTCAGCCCAGCGCATCTATTACGTCTTCGCCTTCGCCCTGGTGCTCGCCTACCTGGTTCTGGCGGCGCAGTTCGAAAGCTTCCTGGATCCGCTGACGATTCTGTCCGCGGTGCCTCTGGCGCTGGTGGGAGCACTAGGGGCGCTGCTGATTTTCGGCGGGACGCTCAATGTGTACTCTCAAATCGCGCTGGTCATGCTCATTGGCTTGATGGCGAAGAACTCCATCCTGGTGGTCGAGTTCGCCAACCAGCTCCGCAACCGCGAGAGCAGCCTGCGCGACGCCACCCGCGAGGCCGCCAAGGTCCGCCTGAGGCCGGTGCTGATGACGTCGGCTTCCACGCTGCTCGGCGCCCTGCCGCTCGTGCTCGCCTCCGGCGCCGGGGCGGAAGGCCGCCAAGCCATTGGCCTTGTCATCATATCGGGGATCGTGGTGGCCACGTTGATGACGCTTTTCCTGGTGCCACCGCTGTACCTGGTACTGGGGCGGTTCACGAAGCCGCGCGCCGAACAGGAGCGGGAACTGGCGCGGCAGAGGGAGGAAGCGGAGAAATCGGAGGAACAGAATCCGGAATAATGCGAGCCGATCCGAGAAAATTCCCCTTATCCGCAACGCCAGTCTGGTTCAGAATCCGCTTCAATTTGAATCCTTCGTCACGGGAAAGGCGGGAGAGTTGATGATCGTCGTCGTGATGGGCGTCACCGGAGCGGGCAAAACCACCGTCGGGCGGGCGCTCGCCAAGGCACTCCACCTGCCGTTCCAAGACGCCGACGACTGGCATCCGCCAGCCAACCGGGCCAAGCTGCAATGCGGGTTGCCGCTGAACGACGCGGATCGATGGCCCTGGCTCGCGGACCTCTCCCAAGCCATTCGCCAGTGGGAGGTGGGCGGCGGCGCCGTGCTGGCTTGCTCGGCGCTGAAGAAGGCCTACCGCGATGCCCTCACCCGCCACGCACCCGGTGCACGATTCGTTTATCTGGAGGGAACTTCCGACGCCATCACCGAGCGGCTGCGGCGGCGCGCGGCGGAGGGCCATCCCCTCGTCACCGGGTTCGAGGCGATCCTGGCGGGACAGTTCGCCGACCTGGAACCGCCCGAGGGGGCGATCCTCGTGCCGGTCGCGCTGAGCCCGGACAAGGCGGTGGAGTGGATCGTCGAAAAACTCTCGTAGCGCCGCTCGGTTCGCTCAGGCGAGACGTCGTGTCATAATCCGCTCCCGGAAAGGCGCCGCCATGATTACCGATGCCCTACGCAAGATTTTCCTCCTGACGGCGCTCTGTTGCCTCGGCTCCGTGGCACGTGCCGAATGGCACCCCACCCCCGATTCCGCCCCCGGCGAAATGACCCTCGTGCCGATGGAAAACGCTCCCTTTCCTCACGAATCGCGCGCCGAGGGCCATAGCTACGGCGAAACGTTCTTTCCGGCGGACAAGCATTACAGCGACAATTCCGTGCTGCTTTATCTCTCGGCGAACTATCGACCCGGACCCGAGACCCATCTGCTGTTTTACTTTCACGGCTGGGGAAACAGCATCGAGAAGGCGGCCAACGAATTCCGCCTTCTGGAACAGGTTTCCAACTCGGGCAAGAACGTCGTCTTCGTCTTTCCGGAAGGTCCCAAGGACGCTTCCGATTCGGGCCTGGGGAAACTGGAAGAGGAAGGCGGAATCGCCCGGCTGGCCGAAGAAGTGCTGGCGAAATTGAAAGCGGACAGCAAGGCGCCGGATGACTCAAAGCTTGGCCAGGTCATCCTCTCAGGCCACAGCGGCGCCTTTCGGGGCATTGCCCGGAGCCTGCGCCACGGCGGCCTGGACGACCGCGTTTCCGCCGTCTTCCTGCTCGATGCATCCTATTCTCATTTCGATGATTTCACGAATTGGATTCAGGCCCATCCAGACCATCAATTGTTCAGCCTATTCACCGATCATCTCGCGCCCGAGAATGCTCAAATGATGGCTCGGCTGTCCAAAGCGGATTTTCCCTTCGCCGTGCGCGAGGACACCGATATCACCAGCGATTGGCTCGCCGGCCAAAACGCCGTTTTCATCGTAACCCGCGAGCGCGACCACAACCAAACGGTCGAACTGCTGGAAACCTTCCTCATCGCCTCGCGCCTTCCCGGCGAGCACGAGTGACCGGAATCGCACTGACGGTTCCCGGGTCAGCTGAAGACTCCGCACCCGCCCCTGCCCGCTGAGCCCTTGCAGGGGTCACACCTCGGCGCCGATGGCCTTGAGGAACGCCGCCTGGAATTCCCCTTTCTTCTTTTCCAGGCCCGCCAGCGCTTGCCGAACGCCGGCGATGTCGCTTTGCTTTTCGCCCACCAGGAAGAAATAGAACTTCACTTTCGGCTCGGTGCCGCTGGGGCGGGCGACGGCCATGCTGCCGTCGGCCAGGTCGAGCAGCACGACGTTGCTCTTCGGCAGGTCGATGGTGCCGGACTTCGCGCCGGTCTGGCCGTCGAGGACTTCGCCGGTGTCGACGCGGGTGACGCGGGTGACTTTGACGCCGCCGATTTCCTTGGGCGGAGCGGCTTTGAGGTCCTCCATGATCTTCTTGATCTTGGCTCCGCCTTCCATGCCGGGCATGGTGACCGACTTCTGCCATTCCATGCGCGGGCCGTGCTGGAGGTAAAGGTCGTCGAGGTAGTCGATCAGGGTCATGCCCTGGCCCTTGGCCCAGGCGGCGGCCTCCGCCGTGACGCAGCAGGCGACGATGCCATCCTTGTCTCGGCAGTGATCGCCGATCATGTAACCGTAGGATTCCTCGGTCCCGTACAGGAAGGTGCAGCCACCGTCGCGGCCCGCTTCCCAGGCCCGGATCTGGTTCGCGATCCACTTGAAACCGGTCAGGACGCGGGGGCAGGCGGCGTCGTACTTCTCGGCGATGGCGTTCATCAATGGCGTCGTCACGATCGTGGTCGCGACGCCCGGCTTGGCGGGTAGCTTGCCCGCTTCCTTGCGCCGCCCGAGGACGTAGTCGCACACCAGGCAAGCCAATTGATTGCCTGTCACGAGGCGGAATTCCCCGTTGTGCTTTACCGCGATGCCCAGGCGGTCGGCGTCCGGGTCGGTGGCCAGGACGAGTTCGCCGCCCACCTGCTTGGCGAGGCCGATGGCGCGTTCCAGGGCGGCGCCTTCCTCCGGGTTCGGCGAGGCCGACGTCGGGAAATTGCCGTCGGGCTTCATCTGCTCCGGTTCGCAGTGCACATTCTTGAAGCCCCACATCTCCAAAGCCTTGGGCGTCAATGTTCCACCAACGCCGTGGAGGGGCGTGTACACGACCTCGACCGGGTTGTTCGCGATCGCGTCCGGCAGGATCGACACCTTCTTGATGGCGTCCAGGTACGCTTGGTCGATGTCCTCGCCCATGACGATGATCGAGCCGTTCTTGACCCCCTCGTCAAAGGCGATGGTGTGGACTTTGTCGTTGTTGTCCACCGTGTCCACTTCGGCGATGATGCCCTTGTCATGGGGCGGAACAACTTGGCTGCCATCGTCCCAGTAAACTTTGTAACCGTTGTATTCCTTGGGGTTATGGCTCGCCGTGACGACGATGCCGGTGTGGCAATCGAGGTGCCGGATGGCGAAGGACAAGTACGGCGTGGGGCGCAGTTCGGGGCTGATGTAAACCGTGAAGCCATTGGCGGCGAGAACCGACGCGGCGGTTTCGGCGAACTCGCGGCTGAAATTGCGCGAGTCGTGGGCGATGGCGGCTTTGAAGGGACCGGGCTTATCGGCGTGGGCCTTGACGTAATTGGCCAGCCCCTGCGTCGCGCGGGCCACGACGGTCGAATTCATGCGGTTGGTGCCCGCGCCGAGGAGGCCGCGCAGACCTCCCGTGCCGAACTCCAGAGCCCGGTAGAAGCGCTCTTCCAATTCTTTCACATCGCCCGCGTCCACCAGCGCCTGGATTTCCTGGCGGGTCCCGGCGGGGTATTCCTCGGACGTCCATTCGGCGATGCGTTCGGCGACGCCGGGTTGTGAAAAGGTGAGCTCTTGGGCCATGGGTCACGGTTCCTTCATAGGGAGATTTTTATCGGTCGCGTAGGCAACATGGGGACCTAGCACCGGCGCGAAACGCGGCGCAACCGTGTAGGTGGGCGAGCGATGGGGTGGAGAGGATTTTCGCCGACCGTCCCCCGCGCCTTTCAGCGGCAGCTGATTCCCACTAAAAAAGGAACACGGGGAAGGAGCCCTCACGCTTGGCTCCTTCCCCGCATATTTCCCCCGGCCCACCTCCGGTTTACGGTTCTCCGGAGCCGACCCAGTATTTGAGAAGACTTGGCTTAGCCGATCTTGACGGCGATCTGGCGGGGTTTGACTTCTTCCGCCAGGGGCAGGCGCACGGTCAGCACGCCATTCTTGTAGTTCGCCTCGATGCGCGTCTGGTCGATCTTGTTGCTCAAGGTGAACTGACGGAACCAGCCGGTGGGGGCGAATTCGCGGACCTGCCATTCGGCTTCGGCTCCGCGTACCGGCGAGGCCTTGATGGTCAGGAGATCGTTCTCGACGCCGACTTCGATGGTGTCTTGCGAGGCGCCCGGCAAATCGGCCACGACCATCAGGCCGTGCTCGTCTTCGTAGATATCGACCGGCGGCGTGGCGAAGCGATCCGGTTCGTGGGTGGTTTGGACTTCGCGGCTTTCTGCCGCGGCGGCGGTGCCGTTGGTTTCTTCGATGGTGGCGACAGTGTTCTCAGCCATGGGTGTTTCCTCCGGAAATCGTGTCTGTGTCAGGGTTGGGCGCGATGCGCTCTTAGGCGGCGTGGACCAGCACCTTGCGGGGCTTGGACGCTTCGGCCTTGGGCAGTTCGAGGCGAAGGACGCCGTTCTCGTACTTGGCGCTGGTGCCTTCGTCGGCAATGGCGACGGGCAGTTTGATCGTGCGGGTGAAGCGCGCGGCGGCACGCTCGGCGCGATGGACCTTCTCGGCGGGAACGTCCGAGAGGACGCCGCCCTTCTCGCCGGAAATGGTCAGGGTGTTGCCCAGCACCGAGACCTCAAGCTTCTCGGGGTCGATGCCGGGGGCGAGGGCTTCGACGATGTAGCCGTCTTCGTTCTCCGCCATGTTCACCAGCGGATAGGTGCGGGCGGAACGGCCCGGCAGAAACGCGTTGCGAAGGCGGTTGGCGGCCGGGGTGGACGCGGCGCCGTTGAAGACGCGCTCCATTTCGCGGCGCAGGACTTCAAGTTCGCGGAAGGGATCGAATGTAGTAGCCATAGGTGTGACCTCCAGAGTCAGACATTGGGAGCGTCGCCGGAGGTGATCTCGCGGCGTTCGGCAAGGGTATTTTCAAGGGTTGGGCCAAGCCGGACAGAAATCGTAACGCACTGATTTATCTAGGTTAAGACCAGACGAGTGGTGAATGCGAGGCGATGACGCACCGGTGCGCGACGAAGCTGCGACGTCGCAGGGGCGTCGCACGGCGGCCGGAACCGTCGCACGCGATCCGATGCGACGGTGCAGCGCCCCGCGACGGGGCGAAAATCCACCGTAAGTCGCCATTTTCCAGTCCGGCTCCCTTGGCACGATTCTGTCCTCTTGAGTGGGCAAAACCAAACCCCGCGACGCTTGGACTCGCAAAGACCGGCGCGCATCGGAAAGAGACGACGAGATGACCTGGATGCCTTATGACTACCGAGAGATGGACCGGCTGGAGCCGCGCCGCCAGCCGGCGCATGCCGTGGCGGCCGATGCCGTGCGGGAACACCTGGAGCCCCGCAGGCGTGAGCCTTTTGAACTGGCGGGGCCGCGCCCCCCGGCCCGCAAACCGAACGCGAAAGCGGCCCCTCCCCCGCCGCCGCGCGAGGAACCGGTGGATCCGCCCCCCGCGCCGCGGGAACCGGTCAACACCGACCGCGAGAACCTGCTACGCTTGGCGGCGGATCTGCAGAACGTCCGCGCCCGCGCCAAGCGCGACCTGGAAGCCGCCCGGACTCAGGAGCGCCAGCGCGTGCTCGCAGGGTTTCTGGAGGTGGTGGATAACTTCGACCGTGCCCTGGCGGCGGAGGGAGCGGAGGACAACCGGTGGCTCGACGGCTTTCGCGCCACGCGGGACCAAATGCTGGGCAAGCTGCGTGAATTCGGCGCCGAGCCCATCGTAGCGGTCGGGCAGGCGTTCGATCCTCGGCTCCACGAGGCCATCGGCACGGCCTCGGCGCCAGACGGTGTTGCACCGGGGGCGATCCTTGAGGATTATCAGATGGGCTTTGTGTTCCAGGACGGCACGCTGCTGCGGCCCGCGAGGGTTCTCGTGGCTCAATAAATTCCCGCCGCCGTCCACCGAGGAGGAAAAATGACGATGAAGTACAAAGATTATTACCAGATTTTGGGCGTGGGGCGCGATGCCTCGCAGGAGGAAATCCGCAAGGCCTACCGCAAGCTGGCCGCGCAATACCACCCGGACCGTAACAAAGACGCGGGCGCCGAGGAAAAGTTCAAGGAAATCAACGAAGCGAACGAGGTCCTGAAGGATCCGGAGAAGCGCAAGTCCTACGACCGCTTCGGCAAGGACTGGAAGCACGGCCAGACGATCGACCCGGGCGCTCGCGGCTTCGAGGGGTTCGAGTTCCACTTCGGCCAGGGCGGCCCCGGCGGCTTTGGCGGAGCGGGCGCGAGCGGTTTCAGCGACTTTTTCGACGCGCTCTTTGGCAGCGGCGCTTTTGGCGGCGGCGCGGGAACGGCTCAGGATGACCCGTTCTTTCGCGGCGCGGGGGGCGGCCGGCGCGTTTACACCAACGGCGCCCGCGGCGCTCGCAAGGGCGAGGATATCACCGGCGAGATCACGATTTCGCTGGAGGAGGCGGTGCGCGGCACCAAACGCGCCGTGCAGTTAACCCCGGCCAGCGGCCAAGGCGGCGGCCCGATGGGGACCTACGAAGTCAACGTGCCCGCCGGCGTCCACAGCGGGTCGAAGATTCGCCTCGGGGGTCAGGGCCTGCCCGGCGGCGGCGGCGCCCCGGCGGGCGACATGATCCTGACGGTGCACGTGGCCAAGGACCCGGAGTTCGAGGTCCACCACCGCGACATCGTCACGGCGGTTCGCGTGACGCCCTGGGAAGCGGCGCTCGGTGCGAAGGTTCCGGTGAAAACCCTGACCGACGGCACAATTCGCCTGACCATCCCGGCGGGCAGCAGCACCGGCAAAACGCTGCGCCTGCGCGGCAAAGGGCTCCCCGCCCACGGCAAGAAGCACGCGGGGGATTTGCTGGTGAAAGTCGAAGTGGCGGTGCCAAGCGAACTGGGCGCGAAGGAGCGGGAGTTGTTTGAGAAACTGGCGGAGGAGTCAAACTTCGACCCGCGGGGGTAAAGAATTCACCGCTGAGGCGCAGAGAGCGCTGAGGAGGAAAAGCAATGATCGATTCTTCATAGCAATAAATACCTCATAAATAACTATTGATTATACGTTTCATATTAATGCCTCAGCGTCCTCCGCGCCTCTGCGGTGATTTGCAAAAGAAAAGGAACCACCTCATCATGGATGCCGGGGGAAGGAATAAAAAAATCACCGCAGAGACGCCGAGGACGCTGAGGAGGTTTGGATGAGGAGCAACGCTTGTTGGGAAATAGTTTGTCGTTAATAATCCAGAATCTCAAGATAAAAATCTCCGCGCTCTCCGCGCCTCTGCGGTGAATTAAAAATGGAAACGAAAGAAAGGAACCACCTCATCATGGATATCAACAAACTCACCCAGAAAAGCCAGGAAGCCCTGCAATCCGCACAGAACCTCGCGGTGGAGCATAGCCATCAGGAGGTGGACAGCGAGCATTTGCTGGTGGCGCTGATCACACAGGAGGACGGCCTGGTGCCGCGGCTGCTGCAGCGGGCGGATGTGCCGGTGGAGGGCGCGACGAAAGCCGCCGAAAAGGAAATGGCCAAACGCCCTCGCGTAACGGGTCCGGGGTTTGATCCGGGGAAGATCTTTATTACTCAGCGCCTAAGCAAAACGCTCTTGGACTCGGAGAAAGAAGCGAAGCGCCTGAAGGATGAATACGTGAGCGTCGAGCACCTGATGCTGGCGCTGATGGAGGACGCTAAAGTCAAAGGTGCGATGGAGCAACTGGGGCTGACGCGGGATCGTTTTTTGAAGGCGATGACGGCGGTGCGCGGCAATCAGCGCGTGCAAAGCGCCAACCCGGTAGCGACCTACGACGCGCTGGAGCGCTACGGCCGCGATCTGGTCAAGGCGGCCCGCGACGGAAAGCTCGATCCGGTGATCGGCCGCGACGATGAAATCCGCCGCACGGTGCGAATCTTGTCGCGCAAGACGAAAAACAACCCGGTCCTGATCGGCGAACCGGGCGTCGGCAAGACCGCCATCGCCGAGGGCCTGGCCCATCGCGTGGTGCGTGGCGACGTGCCCGAGGGCCTGAAGGACAAGGTCATCTTCGCCCTGGATATGGGGTCGCTGGTCGCCGGCGCCAAATTCCGCGGTGAGTTCGAGGAGCGCCTGAAGGCGGTACTGAGCGAGGTGAAGGCGAGCGACGGCCGCATCATCCTGTTCATTGACGAACTGCACACCATCGTCGGCGCGGGGAAAGCGGAAGGCAGTATGGACGCCGGCAATATGCTGAAACCCATGCTGGCGCGGGGCGAACTGCGCTGTATCGGAGCCACCACGCTGGACGAATATCGCCAGTACATCGAGAAGGACAAGGCCCTGGAACGGCGGTTCCAGCCGGTGTTGGTGAACCAGCCGACGGTTGAGGACACGATCTCGATCCTGCGCGGCCTGCGCGAACGCTTCGAGGTCCACCACGGCGTCCGCATCCAGGACAACGCCATCGTGGGCGCGGCGGCGCTGAGCCATCGCTACATCACGGACCGGTTCCTGCCGGACAAGGCCATCGACCTGGTGGACGAAGCCTGCGCGATGATCCGCACGGAAATCGATTCGATGCCAGCCGAGCTGGACGCGGCGACGCGGCGGGTGATGCGGCTCGAGGTGGAAGAAGCGGCCCTGAAGAAGGAGAAGGACGCGGCGAGCCAGGAGCGCCTGGCGGCGCTGCGCAAGGAATTGGCCGACGCCAAGGCCGAGGCGGACACGCTGCGGGCGCAATACGACGAAGAAAAGCAAGGCATCCAGGCGGTGCAGCAGGTCCGCGAGGAGCTGGAGCAAACGCGCCGCGAAATGGAGAAAGCCGAGCGCGATTACGACCTGAACAAAGCCGCCGAGCTGCGCCATGGGCGCCTGCCGAATCTGGAGGCGAAGCTGAAGGAGCTGGAGGCCGCCGAGCGCGCCAAGCAGGAGCAGGGCGGCGCCGGGCGGCTGCTGCGCGAAGAAGTGACGGAGGAAGAAATCGCCGAAATCGTGGCGCGATGGACCGGCATCCCGGTGTCGCGGCTGGTGGAGGGCGAGCGCGAAAAGCTGCTGCGATTGGAAGACACGCTGCACGACCGCGTCGTCGGCCAGGACGAAGCGGTGCGCCTCGTCACCGACGCCGTGCTGCGCGCCCGGGCGGGCATCAAGGACCCGGCGCGGCCCATCGGATCGTTCATTTTCCTGGGCCCGACGGGCGTCGGCAAGACCGAGCTGGCCAAGGCCCTGGCCGAGGCGTTGTTCGACAGCGAGGACAACATGGTTCGCATCGACATGAGCGAATACATGGAGAAGCACGCCGTGAGCCGCCTGATCGGCGCGCCTCCCGGGTACGTCGGGTTCGAGGAAGGGGGTCAATTGACCGAGGCGGTGCGGCGCAAGCCCTACAGCGTGATCCTCTTCGACGAGATCGAAAAGGCTCACCCGGACGCCTTCAACGTGCTGCTGCAGATCCTTGACGATGGCCGCGTGACCGACAGCCACGGGCGCACCGTGAACTTCAAGAACACGGTCATTATCATGACCAGCAACATCGGCGCGCCGCATTTGCTGGAGGGCATCGAGAACGGCGTCATCAAGGATGAGGCGCGCGACGCGGTGATGCGGGAATTGCGAGCGGGGTTCCGGCCGGAATTCCT
Organism: Sumerlaeia bacterium; assembly: GCA_040219255.1. Lineage (GTDB taxonomy): Bacteria > Sumerlaeota > Sumerlaeia > SLMS01 > JAHLLQ01 > JAVJSW01. Next base: position 27,894 of record JAVJSW010000046.1, on the reverse strand, counting down.
GAACCGCGTGGACGACATCGTGCTCTTCACGCCGCTGCGGATGGGGCAAATAGCCCGGATCGCGGAGCTGCTGCTCGACGATCTGCGGCAGCGGCTGGCGGACCGGCGGATCACGCTGGAGCTGTCGGAGCCGGCCAAGCGCTTCATCGCGCGCGAGGGCTACGACCCGGTTTACGGGGCGCGGCCGCTGAAGCGGTTCTTGCAGCGCGAGGTGGAAACGAAGCTGGCGCGGGGGATCATCGCGGGCGAAATCGGCGATGGGGCTCGCGTGACAATCCGCACCGGCAGCAGCGGGCTGAAATTGTCGTGCGGCGACGAAAGCCGCGACGAAGATTTGGCGCCGGACGAGGAAAAATCCGAGCCTTTGGGTCTGTGATCGAGGAGCTTGAGAAAAAAAGTGAGGGGAGTTTTTGGTCTGCATGCCCGCCCCTCCTCATTTTCAAGCTGTTTTTTTTCAAGGATTTGCAAGAATTTTCAGAAGATTTTGCCCGGAAGGTCTTGACGTCGGAGGGCTGGCTAGCTAGGTATGTACCAGAAGTTGTGACTGATTCTTGCTAAGGTGTACGAACAAGCGCACACATCGATAACGATTCCCTCTCCCCTTCGCCCTCCGGCCCGCGCCGCGACGCCGCTCGAAAGGTAAGATTATTTCATGTCTTTATCTCTTCAACAGGTCCTGAAGCAAACTCAAAAACTGATCATGACGCCGCAAATGCAGCAGTCGATCCAACTGCTGCAGCTCAACTCGATGGAGCTTGAGCAGATGATCCACGATGAAATGCTCGAGAATCCGTTCCTCGAAATGTCCGATGACGAAGAGGATCTTCGCAGCGAGCAGGATCAATCGAAAGACACGGATGGCGGAGACCCATTGGCTGACGATTCGGGCCTCTCGGATCAGGAGCGCGCCAAGCAGCACGACGACGAGTCGGTCGAGCGCGAGGCTGACGAGCGCGAACCGGAACGGGCTCAGGATAACGACGACATGCTGCCGGAGGAGAAGGACGAGTATTCGGAGGATTTCGAGACCTTCGACCAGAACGATGTCGATTGGAACACGGAATTTTCCGACTCCGACACGACGTCCTACGGGTCGGTCCGCGAGGATCAGGAGGAGCACGACTTCACGACCTATACGGCGCTGCAGGAGAACCTCTACGACAACCTGATGAGGCAGTTGCATCTGTCGGTGCTGGACGACCGGGAAACGGAAATCGGCGAGTTCATCATCGGCAATCTGGACGAGAATGGGTTCCTGGCCTGCGGGTTGGAGAATCTGGCTCAGATCGTGGGCTATTCCCCCGACCTGATCGATCTAAAGGGCGGGACGAACAGCGAAGCGAACCTGCGCCGAACGCTCATGAAGCTGAATCCGGAGCGCGAGGAAGACCACCTGAAGCAACTGAGCCGCAAGCAGTTGGTGGCGTCGCTGGCGGCGAAGTACCTGCGGATCACGGCGGACGAGGCGATGGCCATGACGCGGCGCGAGCTGCTGACGTCGCTGATCGCGCGGCGCATTGGAATGCGGGTGGAGGAGGCGCTGGAGAAGCCGGCGACCGAATTGGTGCTCGATTGCGTGGCCTTCCGGATGAAGACGGACGCGCAAACGGTGTTCGATGTTCTGGAGGTGATTCAAGATTTCGAACCGACTGGCGTGGGCGCGCGGGATTTGGCGGAGTGCTTGCGCTTGCAGTGCGAGGAGCAGGGCATTCGCAACCGGCTGCTCTATCGGATTCTCGACGATCATTTGAAGGATTTGCAGCAGAAGAAATTCCGCGACATCGCCCGGGCCATCGGAGTTCCGGAAGAGGAAGTCGTCGATGTGTTCCATTTGATTTCCCACCTGGAGCCGCTTCCGGGACGTTCGCAGACGAAGGATTCGCCCCGATACATTACGCCGGACGTCTATGTGAAGAAGGTGGACGGGAAGTATATGTATTTCTTGAACGAGGGCGACGCGAGCCGGTTGCGGATCGCTTCGAATTACCGGCGCATGGTGGTGGACAAACATCGCCGGGCGGCGGCGGCGCATGCGGAGAAAAATGGCAACGGCATGCACGATCAGAATCAGGCGCAATACGCCCACGAGAAGTACAAGAATGCGGTTTGGCTGATCAAGAATATTGAGAAGCGGAAGTCGACGGTGCTTCGCGTGACGGAAGCGATCATGAATTATCAGCACGATTTCCTGGAGAAGGGGATCGAGCACCTGCATCCGTTGACGCTGCGGAACATCGCTGAAGTCGTTGGGATGCACGAATCGACCATCGCCCGCGTAACGACCGGGAAGTATGTCGAGACTCCGCGGGGCATTTTCGAGTTGAAGTTCTTTTTCTCGAGCGGTTTGGAGACCGATAGCGGCGAAGACGCGTCGAGTCGTTCGATCAAAGAGATGCTGACGAAAATGATTGAGGAGGAAGATCTGGAGCATCCGCTCTCGGATCAGAAGATTGCGGACATGCTGCGCGAAAAGGGGATTCAGATCGCGCGGCGAACCGTCGCGAAGTACCGCGAGCAGTTGAAGATTCTGCCGGCGAAACTCCGTAAGCAGGTGGGTGTGGGCCACTAAGCCAATCAGTAGCCCGCGCCTTCAATCTCTCCTGAGACGCGGCCACGGAAGACCCAATAGATGGCGCCGGTGTAGCTGGCGACAAACGGAATGCCGATGAGAACCATCAAGAGCCCGATCGCGAGAGTGGTCTGGGACGACGCGGTGTTGTAGATGGTGAGGTTGTAGGCTGGGTCGATGCTCGAGGGGATCATGTTCGGGTAAATTCCCATACCGAACAAGAAGACGAGTCCGATAATGACACAGCCGGAGGAGACGAAGGCGCGGAAAGGAAGCCCCTTCTTCACGCACCGCGGGATGTTCGCGATGGCCATAATGGTCAGAATGGCGAAGCCCCACATGGGCCAGACGTCGCCGAAGTTGGCGATCATGGTGGGAACTTTGACGAGGGTCCAGACGGTAACGACGGCCCAAAGGGCGAGGAAGGCGAAGAAGGCCTTCCAGAACCAGCCAACGGCCTTGTCGCGGATGGGGCCTTCCGTCTTCAAATTGATGTAGAGAGCGCCGTGCATCGCGAACATCACCACGGTCAGGATGCCAGTGGTGAGGGAATAGGGATGAACGAGGTTGAGAACCGTTCCTTGATATTCCATGTCGGCGCCGATCGGCAATCCCATGACAAGATCGCCAATGGCGACACCAAAGAGCAGAGCGGCGACGGTGCTGCTGAGAAAGAAGCCGAAATCCCACATCTTGCGCCACCAGGGCATCGTTTCCTTGTCGCGGAATTCCAGGGAGACGGCCCGAAAAATCAACATGAAGAGCAAGGCCACGAAGGGAATATAGAACCCGGAGAAGGCCGTCGCATAGGCATTGGGGAACATGGCGAAGAGCGAACCGCCAGCCACCACGAGCCAGACTTCGTTACCGTCCCAGACGGGACCGATACTGTGCATCATGGCGCGGCGTTCCACATCGCCTTTGGCGAAAAGGTGCAAGACACCGACGCCCAAATCGAAGCCGTCGAGAACGGCGTAACCGCAAATCAGAAATCCGAGCAGAAGATACCAGATAATGTTGAGATCAATCATTTCTAACATCAGGCGCTGGCCTCCTGGGTGTTGTCTTTTCCCTTCGTCTTCGCGGAGGAAGCGGCGGAAAGAACCGCCTTCAATTCTTCCTGGCGATGCACGCCGCGAAGCGCCGGTGTCGTGTCGTCGGGTCCGTGCTGAATCTTCTTGTTCAAGACGTAGATGAACAAGGCGAAGAGGAGCGAATAGAGGAGTGTGAACATGATCAGCGAGGCGAAGACTTCGCCGGCGCTGACAGAGCTGCTGACGCCATCCTCCGTTCGGAGGAGACCGTAAACGACCCAGGGTTGGCGGCCGACTTCGGCGGTGATCCAGCCGGCGTAATTCGCGATGTAGGGCAGGATCGCGCCAAACACATAGAACCACATGAGCCAGCGTTTTTCGAACAATGTCCCGCGCCACCACAGATAGCAGCTATACAGGGTCACGGCGATAAACAACATGCCGAGAGCCACCATAATGTGATAGTTCTGAAAGGTCATATTGACCATCGGCCACTCGTCGCGGGGAATTCGATCGAGACCGGTGACCGGTTCGTTGAAGTCGCGGTGGACGAGAAAGCTCAGGAGGCCTGGAACGGGGATGCCGATGGTCTTGCCTGCGGATTCGCTGGGCCAACCGAGGAGGTAGGCGGCGGTGCCTTTGCCATCCTCGGTGGTGAAGACGCCTTCCATGGCGGCCAGTTTGGCGGGTTGGTGTTCGGCCACGACTTCGGCGCTGAGGTGGCCGAGGAAGAGTTGGAAGAGTGAGGCGAAGGTCGCCAGGATCAACGCGATACGGAATCCGCGCCGGGCGAATTCGAGATGGCGGCCCTTGAGGATGTAGAACGCGCAGATGCTCATCACGACAAAGCCGCCCAAGAGCCAGGCGCCGCCGAGCACATGGAGAATGCGCGAGACGGAGGAGGGATTGAAGAGCAATTGCCAGAAATCGAGGATTTCAGCCCGCACCTGGAACTGATCGATGACGGCGCCGGTGGCGACAAAGCCTTCCGGAATGGGGACTTCGTTGCCACTGGTGATGTCGCGCATGACCAGCCGATAGCCGGCGGGGGTCTGCTGCCAGCTATTGGCGACGACGATCCAGACGGCCGAGAACATCGAGCCGAGGGAGACCATCAGGGTGCTGAAGAAGTGCATTTTCTTGCTGACCTTGTCCCAGCCGAAGACGAGCACCGCGAGGAAACCGGATTCGAGGAAGAAGGCGAAGATGCCCTCCGCGGCAAGGGCGGAGCCAAAGACATCGCCGACGAAGCGGGAATAGGTCGACCAATTCATGCCGAACTGGAATTCCATCACGATGCCTGTGGCGACGCCGAGCGCGAAGGTCAGGGCGAAAACCTTCACCCAGAATTTCGTCATGTTTTCATAAACGGGGTCGTTCGTCTTGAGCCACAAGGCTTCCATGATGACGATAATGACTCCGAGACCGATGCTGAGCGGCGGATAGATGTAGTGGAACATCACCGTGAACGCAAATTGCAGCCGGGACAGGATCACCGGATCGAACCATTCCATGGCGTGCATACCCTCCAATCAAGACGCGGAATAAGCTTCGCGCCCCCTGAAGAGGGCGCTGCGAGATTGCTTTGATACTGGTTGTTTCGGAGTTAGAGCTTAGTTGTCGCCGTGCTTCGGGCCGGACCCGTTGACGGGTTGACAGTGGCAGGCATGCCCCTCTTCCACCATCCACCCGAGGGCGATGCGGCAGGTGATCTCCTTGCCCAGTTCCGGGTGGGGGCCGGGACGTTCCATCAGGCGGGCCAGCGTCCAGCGCTTGAGGACGGCGACGGTGGCGGAATGGACTTCCACCATGGCCTGGTGAAAGGAGCAAACCGGCTCCGGATGTTCGGAGATGGATTCGCAGTAGTTCCCCACGAGGAGGCCCTGGCAGGCCTCGACGATGTTGAGGATGGTGATGTCCTCGGGCCTGCGGGCGAGGGTTACTCCGCCGTTGGCACCCCGGTGAGCCCGAAGGATGTGCGCGCGGGTCAACATTCCGGCGACCTTAGCCATATAGGTCGGCGACTCGCCGATGGCGTCGGCGACGGTCCGCGGTGAGACGGGTTCCTGATCCTGGCAAAGACCGAGGTAGATGAGGGATCGGATGGCGATTTCAGAAGTTCGTGTGAGCATGACAGACAAACCAGACCAAAGTTATCTCGTTTAAACTATTCCATGCCGTAATCCCTCGTGAGTCAAGGACAATCGTGATCGTATTTGCACCTAATCTTCCCAGGGCCGGAGGATGTCGCGAAACGAGCGTTCATAGCGGGCTTTCTTGATTCGCTCGTCTTCCGTCTGATTTTCCGCCTCACGGATTTCGCGCCAGGAGGTGGGCCGTTCCTCTGGGTCGTTCTCCGCCGCTGGGTCGCGGGTCAACTGGCGGCTTTCCGCCTCGAGGATGACGTCGTGCAGGCTGTTGAGGAAGAGAGCGGTGCCGCTGAAGGCGAAGCCGATGACTCCCACGAAGCGCAGGGCCGTTCCGATGACCCAAAGGCTCGCGAGGAACAGACCGGCGCCGATGGTGAGGAGGGGGTACTTGGCCGTCAGCAGAAAACCGACTTTCAAGGCGGAGAGCGCGCCTCGATTCTGGCGCACCAACAGCGGCAGGGCGTGGCCGGTGACGAGCGCCAGCAGGGCGATGAGCCAAAGGCAGAGGCCGCCGAGTATGGATGTTAGGACGGGCATGGCGCCGGAGAAGGCGGTGCCACTGAAATAAAACCAGAGGTTGAGAAGCAGAATGGCGAAGGTACTGCCCGTCAGAAGAAAGAAACGGGCGAGACGGCCCCAGGCCATCTTCAAGCCGGTCAGGGCATAGCGGAATGGCGGGTCTTTTTCCTGGGAAACTTGGCCGGCGAAGGGGAGGAGGGCGCCGAACCAGAGGGTTCCGACGAGCGGAACGAGGACGATGAGCGCGGCGCAGATGAGCAGAATGGCCGTGGCGGGTGGCAGATTTCCGGCGATCTGCAGGCCGGTGGAGGCCGAATAGAGGGCGACGGGAAGGAACAGGAAAAACAGGACGAGATTGAGGGCCAGGAGGCGTCCCAGATGGTCGTAGCAGTCCCAGAACCACTGCTTGAGGACTTGGCCAAACATCAGTCGTCGCGTTGCTCGCTTTCGTCTTGCGGGATGGGGCTGATCTTGATGCGGCGGATGCGGTGATTCACGACGGCGGTGACTTCGATGATCCAGTCGCCGGCCTCGAGGGTTTCGCCGCGATGGGGCGAGCGGCCGAGGCGGTTGTAAACGTAGCCGGCGATGGTGTCGCAGTTGCGTTTCGGCAGGTCGATACCGATTTCATCGAGCAAGTCGTCGAGGTCAACGGCAGGATCGACGAGATAGCCGGATCCGGTGGGGCGCAACTTGCGGCGTGGTTTGTCGTATTCGTCTTCGATTTCGCCGACGATTTCTTCGAGAATGTCTTCGCGCGTGACCCAGCCGGAGGTGCCGCCGAATTCGTCGAACACGATGGCTGTCTGCTGCTTGCGGGTAATCATCTCGTTCAGGAGGCGGTCGACGCGCGCGACCTCGGGGACGAAGAGGGGTTCGGTGATGAGTTCGCGCAAGCTGCCGACGTTGTCCTCTCCTTCCTCCAGGATATCGTAGATGTTGATGTATCCGCGCAGGTTGGTGATCTGGTCCTCATAGCAGGGAATGCGGGTGAAGCCGGTGCGGCGGGCCAGACTGAGGAGCGAGGGCACATCGTAGTCTTTCAGGCGGATGGCGGTGACCTGATTGATGGGGCGCATGACTTCTCGGACGAGGGTGTCGTCGAGGCGCTGGATCGCGCGGATCATGTCGACTTCGCTGCGTTCCTCGTTGGGCGATCCATTCCCGTTGTTCTTGCGGGTGTCTTCTTCGACGGCGGCGACGGTTTCCACTTCCAGGTGGATTTCGCCGTCTTCCTCGAAGAGATGGGCAGGCGGGCGGGAGAGGTCGAAGGGCTTGAGGAAGCGGTCGACGCTCTGAACGCCCCGTTCCCAGGCGAGCCACCCGGCGACCACAAGAGTTGGGACGGCGCGCTTTTCGTCGATGAGCCACTCGGGGGGTTCGAAGCCCAGTTCGGGGCGTGCCTGTTTCGAGCCGGTGAGGATGGAACTGAGGGTTGTGGCGAAAAGAATCGCGGCGAGAGCGATGAGGATGGAGAGGTCCGTCAAAACGCGCACGAGGGGGCCGCCATCCTCGGGCAGGATCATGTCCCACCCGTGCGCCATGAGCAGCACGAAGGAGGGAATGATGAAGATGAGCGAGGAGATCCGCGTCAGCTTGAGCGCACTGATGACCATGCGGGTGCGCTCGATCAGCGTGGCGACGGTGCGGCGGTCGTGGGGGTTTTCCTCTTCGTGGCTGAAGAAACTATCGGCGAGAAAGACGAAGCGCGATTCCATCACTTCGCTGCTGATACGGATCGCGAGGCCGATGAGAAGAAGGGCGAAGAGGCAGGCTTCCCAGAGGATCATGAGGGCGTCGGCTCCATCGGGAGCAGTGTTTCCACGGCGTTGGGATCGCGTGTGAATTCGACGGAGACAATGCGGCTATGCAGTACTTCGAGGACTCGGAAGACGCCGCCATTGACGCTCCAGGTCTCGCCCGTTTCCGGCATGCGTCCGATGCGCGCAAGCAGATATCCGCCCAGCGTCCGCGCCTGCCGCTCGTCGAGGCTCAAGTCAAGTTCCTCATTGACTTCCCAGACTTCGACGCGGCCGGAGACGGTGGCGCGGTTTTCGTCGTGGACTTCGATCCAGAGCATTTCCTCCTCGTCCGGTTCGTCCTCGATGGAGGCGCCGACGAGTTGCTCGAGGAGGTCGTGGAGGGTCACGATACCGGCCGTTCCGCCGTACTCGTCGACCACGACGGCGAGGTGCAGGCGGGCCTGGCGCAATTGGCGCAGAAGGGATGGCAGCCGCGTGTCCTTGTTCACATAGAGGGGTTGCTTGAGGTGCTGGAAGGGCTCAGCGGGGAGGTTGAGCAGGATGTCCTTGGCCAGGAGAACGCCGACGATTTCGTCGAGGTTCTTCTCGTAGACGACGACGCGGCTGAAGGGTGTGTCGCGAAGGCGGCTCATGAGGTGTTCGCGGGGCATGTCGAGAGCGATGCCGTCGACCTCGGTGCGGGGCGTCATGATGTCTTCGGCGGTCGATTCGGCGAACTCGCGAACGGAGTCCATCATTTCGACCGCGCCTTCTTCGAAGACGCGAACGACGCCGCGAACGTGGGGCAGGAGGGTCAGCTCGCGCATGTTACGCTGATAGCGGATGATGCGCAGGCTGCGTTGGGAGAGGATGGCTTTACCGAAGCCCAGCAACGGATGGAGTGGCAAGGTCAGCAGAGCCCAGGGCCAGGCGCCGGCGCGCAGGACGGCGAGGGGCCGAGAGAGCGCCAGATTCCGCACGCCCGTTTCGAGGCAAAAGGAAAGGCATAGTAGCACCAGAAGCGAGACGAGGAAGCCCCCGAAATAAGGCGATTCGGCCCAGAGCATAGTCCCCGCGCGAGCGGAGGACACACCGCAGGCGATGAAGAACAAACTGGTGGCGATCCAGCCGAGCCGTTGATTGTGGCGCGCCAGCATGGCGATGTCGTAGTTCTTGCGTTGAAAGAGGATCTTGGGGAGTTCGCCGTGGCGGCGGTCGTCCTTCATGATGCGGAGGCTGGCCAGGATGGCGCCTTCGATCAAGGAGGAGAAGAGGCAGCCAAGAAAGAATACCACGGTGACAATGCCGTAAGGCAAGGCCATGGAGAGATCGCCTGGCTCCGTGCCGGACTGGTTCGCCGCGGGGGCCGCGATCGCCAGGGGGGCGGCGGCACTGAGGGTGACCAGGAGAAACGGGAAGCGTTTACTAGGAGGGTCGGAGTCCAAAAGACGAAAAGTAACGAAGGGGGAGGGGATGGGCCAGGCAAACGACCTCGGCCTGAAGAGCTTAAGTTTGAGTCTGGTGGCCGGTCAAGGCCATTGCGCGGCTGGAACGATACAGATGGAGTGGACGGGTGCACACTCCATCCGTCGCGACTTGAGTTTGCGGGGCGTGCGGACGCGTCAGGAACGGTCCTCGATCGCGATGTAGCGGTTGATCGTGGGGCCCTGATAGACTTGACGGGGACGGTAGATGACCGACTTGGGATTGTCGTGCACTTCTTTCCAGTTGGCGATCCATCCGGGCATGCGGCCCATGGCGAACATGACGGTGAACAGGTCGACAGGGATGCCCATGGCGCGCATGATGATGCCGCTGTAGAAGTCGACGTTCGGGTAGAGTTTGCGATCCACGAAGTAGGGATCGTTGAGGGCGACGTCTTCGAGTTTGCGGGCGATGTCGAGCAGTTCGTCGTCCTTGCCCATCTTGGAGAGGACTTTGTCCGCGGAGGCTTTGAGGATTTTGGCGCGGGGGTCGAAGTTCTTGTAAACGCGGTGGCCAAAGCCGAAGAGGCGGAAGGGATCGTCCTTATCCTTGGCGCGTTTGATGACTTCCTCGATGGTGGCGCCGGAGGTTTTGATTTCCGCCAGCATCTTGAGAACCTTGACGTTGGCGCCGCCGTGGAGGGGTCCCCAGAGGGCGCAGACGCCAGCGGCGACGGAGGCGTAGAGGTTGGCCTGGCTGCTGCCCACCATGCGCACCGTGGAGGTCGAGCAGTTTTGCTCGTGGTCGGCGTGCAGGAGTAGAATGACGTCGAGCGCGCGGGCCACGTCGGGGTCGGCTTGGTACTTCGACCCGGGATCGGCGAACATCTGGTGGAGGAAATTGTGAGCGTAGGCTGTATCGCGCAGGGTTTCGACGCGGGACTTGCCGATGGCCTTGCGATAGGTGGCGGCGCAAATGCTAGCGGCCTTGCCGAGAAGGCGGGCGACGGAGGATTGAAATTCCGCCTCCGGGTCCTCGCCGCTGAGGGGCGGGGCGTAGCCAGCGATGACGTTAATCATACCGGAGAGCACGGCCATCGGGTTGGCGCTGGACGAGAACCCTTCGATGGCGTGGTAGGCTTGCTCGTGCAGGGGCGTGTGGTCGGCGATCTGATGCGTGAAGCGATCGAGTTCCACCTTGGACGGCAGTTTGCCATAGATGATGAGGTAGGCGGTTTCGACGAAGTTGGATTTTTCCGCCAGTTCCTCGATCGGAATTCCGCGATAGCGCAGGATGCCCTTTTCGCCGTCGATGAAGGTCACTTCGCTCTGGCAAGACCCGGTGTTCTTGAAGCCGTCATCATAGGTGATGTAGCCGGTGGACGAGCGCAGAGTACTGATATCGATCGCTTTCTCGTTCTCGGTCCCTACGATGACGGGAAGTTCGATCGTCTGCCCCTCCACGGAGATTGTGGCCGTTTTGGTTTGGGCATCGGTCGTTGCGGTAGACATAGTCTGTGGATTCTCCAGCAAAAATCAGTAAAGGTCAGAGGGTGGGCTGCGACGGCGCGGAGGTTTGCGCGAAAAGCGGGCAAACTTTCCGATCAATCCGTATGTAACGCTTTAGCTTTCGCGGGAGTCAAGGGTTGCCCGCGACCGGGGCGCAACTTCTTGCATCGCGCGCCCTGGGAGTGGCGATGTCTGACCCTCGTTCAGCGGACGGAGAAGCGAGCCGCGGCCGGTTCCATGCCGCCCGTTTGCTCGATATCGGATCGATTCGCCGCCAGATGCTCGAGAAGAAGGAACACCGCCTCGGCCCGGTCCGGGGCACCGATCACGGCGGCGATTTCGGCCGCGCTGTGGGCCTTGCCGAGATTCCCGCGCAGTGCCGCTTCCGCTTCCTTCTGCAGCGCTAGAAATCCTTCCGCCGCCTTCTTGCCGGCTTCGACGCCGGGCTGGTGATAGGCGTTGATGTTGACCAGGGTGGCGTAGAACCCCACGGCGCGTTCGAAGAGGGCAATCAGCATGCCAACGCTGCGGGGGGAGACTTCTTCGACTGTGATGGTGAGGCTTTGCCGGCCTTTTTCCGCGAGGGCGGACCGGGTGCCCATGAAGAAACCGTTGAGGTAATCGCCGGAGGTCGCGCCGTCCTCGACCTCGAAGAACTCCCCGGTGCGGTCTTTGAGGACCTGGATGAAGGCCACGAAGAAGTTGTTCACGCCTTCGCGGAGTTGCTGCACGTAGGCGTGCTGATCGGTCGAGCCCTTGTTGCCGTAAACGGCGATGCCCTGGTTCACGACGTTACCGTCCAGGTCGAGTTCCTTGCCAAGGGATTCCATGACGAGTTGCTGGAGGTATTTGCTGAAGAGTTCAAGGCGGTCCTTGTAGGGCAGGACGACCATGTCCTTTTCGCCCTTGCCGTTGGTGGCGAAGTACCAGCAGGCGGCGAGCAGGGCGGCGGGGTTCTTGCGGAGGTCGCGATCACGGGTGGCGGCGTCCATAGCGGCGGCGCCAGAGAGCAGACCCTGGGTGTCGAGACCCTGAAGCGCGGCGGGCAGCAGGCCGACGGCGCTCATGACACTGGTGCGGCCGCCGATGTAATCGTACATGGGGACGCGGGCGATCCAGCTTTCGGACTCGGCGTGGCGGTCGAGTTTGCTGCCGATGCCCGTGATGGCGATGGCGTGGTGGGCGAAGCGATGACCGGCTTCGCCAAAGGCTCGCTCGGCCTCCAGCATCCCGTTGCGTGTTTCCTTCGTTCCACCGGACTTGCTGATGACCAGGGCGAGGGTTTCCGTCAGCCCGTAGCGGCCAATGGCGCCGAGGACTTTGTCCATGCCGTCGGGGTCGGTGTTGTCGAAGAAGTAAACGCGCATGCGGTCGCGGCCCGGCCTGCCCAGGGCGGAGTCGATGAATTGTGGCCCGAGGGCGCTGCCCCCGATGCCGATGATGAGCAGATTGCGGAACTTGTCGGCTTTCGGCGGCTTGATGCCGCCGCTGTGGATGGCGTCGGTGATGTCGCCGATCAGTTCGAGAACGCCTTCGATTTCCGCGCGGCGATCCGCATCGGGGGCCAGCTTCGGCGCGCGCAACCAATAGTGGCCGACCTGACGGCCCTCGTCCGGATTGGCGACGGCGCCTTTTTCAAGCGAGGCCATGGCGTCGAAGGCCTTCTCCATGGCGGGCGCCAGGGCGTCCAGGTCTTGCGAGATCATGCCCATGCGGCTGGCGTCGAGACGAAAACGGAGTTCATCCCGGACGCAAAGCCAGGACGTGAAATCTTCAAAACGCGGTTCGCGAAGTTCGCTCATGAGGGAAGGGTATCCTTGCGGGAAAGCATCAATCCTTACGGAAGCGATATGCTGGGGAGGACGGCGGCGGGGGGCAAGCCTCGCTTGCGAGGCGATTCGCTGACCATCGTGTCAGTCCCACAGAATAAGCGCTGGCAGGGCCCTGTGACTGCTTTGCCCCTTCTGGAGAGCTTCCCAGCATGAAAATCCTTCGCGCCATTTCCTAGAACATGGGTGCCGGGAATTCCTACTTGAAGCGCCGGACGGGAGGGACTATGTGATCGCGCATTTGCTCAACTCTTAGGGCAAGCCAGCGTCCTCTCCCCTACCGCTCCCTCGCCGCTATCAGAGATGAGCGCACCGTCTTTGTATCATGGAAAATGACCGTGCTGGGGCTGGCTCAGATTACTGCTTCACCTTTCGCTGCTGAGGTGACCATGATGCCGTTGTGAGCGACACCGGGACCTCGATCCAGGTCGCGTGACCTGATCGACAAGAGCGTCTAGTAAACCAGCCAGCCCAGTCTCTGACTGGGATAGGCCTTCTCGAAGGTGGCAAGAGATGGGGAAAACTGGAAACTGAAGAAGTCATCGCCGCTGCCGACCGTTGGCGAGGATACGAGTGTGCGGTCGCCGTCTTGTGTAAGCCGATAAAGAGAAAGTTCAAGGGCATCGTAGACCCAGATGTTTCCTCTGGCATCGACAGCGATGTCGGAGGGCGAGCGAAAAAGGGGCCCGTCTCCCGCTTCTATCCCACCAAAGCTACCTGAGAACAGCGTTTCTGTTCCCGTTCGAAGATTCACGGCCCAGAGCGCGGCTTCATCGGGGTCGGCAATGGAATAAAGGAGCCTGCCATCCGGGGCGAGATCCAGGCGGCGCGGGTTTGAGCGCAGAATGCTGCCGGGGTTCCATGACGTCACGCGGCCGGAGGGAATGTCGACGTACATGAGGCCCTCGAAAGCGTCAGCAACGAGAAGAGTCTGGGCATCAATAGGAACGAGATCGACGAAGTTGTTTGGCAAGGCGCCTGGCGAGGGTTGGTCGAGAGCCAGGGTACGGCTCGTGGGAGGTTCGGGAGGTGATGTCACGAAGAAGCGATCGCCGGTCGTCAACTCTGTCCTGATCAAAGTCTGGCCCAGGCTGATTGCAAAGAGTTGACCGCCATCCAGGGAGAGATGATCGATGCGTCCGAAGCTCGGACCTTCGCCCAACAGGTCGTTCCGAAAGCCGTCAATTCCACCGCTGATGGGCAGAACCGCCTGAGACGTCGGATCGACGCGATGAATTCCCGTCCGCTGCAACGCATCAAATGCGTCGAAATAAACGAATCCTTCGCGAGAGACGGCGAGGTCTGTGGCTTTGATGACTCTGGGCCAGTCATCCAAGTCGATCAGCTTGCGATTGCCAGTCGCGGTATCGACCTCAATAATGGAGGCAAAAACGCTGGAGCCCAGATAGAGGCGGGTTTCGGCGGCGAGGTCGACGCAGAGGCAGAGAAATGGAAGGGGAAGAACAAACTGAAACTGAGGCAAGGGTTAGAACTCAGCGCTAAGATCAGAAGCGGGGGATTTGAGAAGAGTGGGCAGACGACAGGCAAGGGGAATCGTGGCCACGCGAGCAGGAGACTTGGCGATCCATCGCCGTGCCTCCTGGGCAGGGCGGATGGGGGATTGCTAGCGATCATACTGAAAGAAATCGCGCGTCCCCGTAGACCCAAAGGTCGGGCGGAGGATTTTTCTGCTGCGGCGGACTTCGCCTCGCGCAAAGGCTCCCGCTTTGCCAACGCCCTTGCCCGTCAGGTCTTGCGATGTTTTTGCACCGGTCCCTGCTCTCGAACGCCGAAAGCGCCCTATCCGATTCCCGCCGATTCCGGATCGTTCTCCTTGAGGTCGCGGCCCTGGCGCTGCTGCTGCGCCTCATCATGGTCTCCGTTTCGCCCCCGCTCCCGTGCGACTGCCTGGTGCCGCTGAGCGACGCCGGCGACTACGACCACCTGGCCCGGACGATGCTGAGCGATTTCCGCTACTCGGCCCCGAGTGGCGAGCCAACGGCGTTCCGCCCGCCGGTCTTTCCGGTGTTTCTTGCGGTCCTGTACGCATTCTTTGGGGCGGGGAATTTGCTGGCGGTGGCGGTGGTTCAGGCGTTTCTGGGCGCCTTGAATTGCGCGCTGGCGGGAGCTGTGGCCCGGGCGGGCGGGCTGTCGCGAGGGGCGGCGGTGTTGGCGGCGGCGGGCTTCGCGCTCTACCCCGCCTTCATCCTGCAAGCCGCTCAGATTCTCACGGAAGTGCTGGCTCGGACCCAACTCTTGCTGGCGGTTTGGGTGCTACTGCTGGCCCAGAATCGCCGTTCGCTCCCGCTCTATGGCGTGGCCGGGGGTTTGATGGCGCTGGCGATTCTCAATAAGTCCGCACTGGGGGCGGCCGTGCCGATGCTCGGGCTTTACGTGCTGTGGTTTGGGGGCGCCGATTGGAAAGGCCGATTCAGCGCCGCCGCCGCCTATGCCCTTCCCGCGGCCCTGATCCTTGGCGGTTGGACGGCGCGCAATGCCGTCGCGAGCGAAGGGCGCTTCATTCCCATCTCGACGAACTTTCCGATCACCTTCGCCCAGGGACTGACGCAGCATTCGCTCTACACCAACATCTGGTACGGCGAGGAGCGCGAGCTACTGCAAGTTCCGGACGACTACTTGAAGCTGACACAACTCCGCGCCTACGCCGGAATCGAGGACGAAATGGCCACCGGCGCCCGATGGGCCGCCGAGGCCAAGGCCTACATCGCCGCCGACCCCGGCTTCTTCGCCATCCTGACGGTGAGAAAGGCCGCCCATTTCTGGTCGCCGATCATCCGCAACGCCCTCCCCCAGCAAATCGTCGCGTTTCTCAGTATGGCGCCGGTTCTGATTCTCGGGACCTGGGGGCTGATTGCGATGCTGCGGCGAGGGGGCGAAGCGCGGCGCCTCGCCCTGCTCGCGCTGCTGATCGGCGCGACCGTCACCCTGCCCTACGCCATCAGCCAGCCAGACGTGCGATACCGACTGGCGTTGGTGGATCCGCTGTGGATTGTGATGACGGCGGGGGTCGTGGGGGCCGCGGGGGCCCGGCGAATCGCGAAACGCGAGCATCAAGACTCCGCGATGACCCTGGAAAGGCTTACCCCATGAACATCCCCGACAGCCAACAGCGTTTCCCGCTGGCTCAATACAAGGGCCTGGTCTTCCTGAATCAGGTCATCGAGTGCGAGCGAATCATCGTGGGCGACTATACCTACTTCGACGACCCGGCGGGCCCGGAGAATTTCGAGAAGAATAATGTGCTCTATCACTTCGACTTCATCGGAGACCGCCTGATTATCGGGCGCTACTGCTCGATCGCCCGGGGCGTACGGTTCTTGATGAACGGCGGCAATCATTCGCTGGCGGGATTTTCCTCCTTTCCGTTCTATATTTTTGGTGACGATTGGGGGAACCACGTCCCCCCGCAAGACTCCTCCACAAACAAAGGCGACACGGTCGTGGGAAACGACGTCTGGATCGGGTTCGGCGCGACCGTCCTGCCGGGCGTGAGCATCGGCGACGGCTCCATTGTCGGCGCGGGCTCCGTCGTCACCCGGGACGTCGAACCCTACACGATCGTTGGCGGCAACCCCGCGCGCCCCATCCGCAAGCGCTTCGACGAAGAAACCATCGGCCAACTTCTCCGGGTTCGATGGTGGAATTGGCCCGTTGAGAAAGTCACCGAAAACCTTGGCGCCATCGTGCGCGGAGACAAGGAATGGCTCGCAATGCTGGAGGCCGCCAGCGACTGAATCCGCCATGCCACACCGGCGCTTTTCTTGCTCCCTCCACTTCCGCAAATCCACCCCAGGAGCCATACCACCCATGGCCAAAACCGCGGAAACCCCCTCCGACATGATCGGCAAAAATGCCCCCGCCTTCACCCTCCCCGACCAGGACGGCAAACAGCACAAGCTCAGCGATTACAAGGGCAAGCACGTGGTGCTGTTCTTCTATCCGAAGGACGACACGCCGTCTTTTGGCCTTACACAGTAGTTCGACATCACTCCGTAACTCATGAAAGGACAGTACTCCATGGCAAAGAAGAACACCGGAGAGACCCCCTCCGACATGATCCGCAAGAAGGCCCCGGCCTTCGCGCTCCCCGATCAGGACGGCAAGATCCACAAGCTCAGCGACTACAAGGGCCGCTGGGTTGTCCTGTACGGGTACCCCAAGGATTCGACTCCCGGCTGCTCGGCGGAGAGCTGCGGCTTTCGCGACACCACGGCGGAGTTCGCGAAGCTGAACGCCGTCGTGCTGGGCATCTCCATCCTCGACTCGAAGTCGAAGAAGAAGTTCGCGGACAAGTTCAGCCTGAACTTCCCGCTGCTCGCCGATGAAGACATGAAGATCCTGGAGAAGTATGGCCTCTGGCAGGAGAAGTCGATGTACGGGAAGAAGTACATGGGCGTCAGCCGTGAAACCTTCGTCATTGATCCGGACGGCAAGATCGCCATGCACTGGCCGAAGGCCAAGGGCAGCGAAGACCACTCGGCTGAAGTGCTGGCCTGGTTGAAGGAGGAGGCGGGCTGAGGAGCCGGGATTTCATCCGCTTCATGCGTGGCAGAATGGAACGTAACACGGCATCCGGTATAGATAAGGAAAGGGCCAGAGTGCAGCCACCGCGCACCCCGGCCCTACAACATGACGAGGAGGCACCCTCACCATGTCGGATGACGTATCTATAAAATCTGAGCCAAAGCCCTCGTGGCGAGACTTTCTCTCAAGGTTTCCGGCTTCTTCCGTCGACGAATACCTCCCTGACCCAGCCCTCTGGCGACCCAATGGCTCTCCGATCGAAGCCTACCGCCTTGAGCCCTACCTGGTGGAGTACCCAGGGGCACCCCTTGTCGCGCTCGTGCATTCCGAAGAGTGGGACGAAGAGCGACGTCAACAGTGGCTCGAACGCCTGCGTGATCCAAAGACCGGCAAGATCAAGCCCCGTGGCAACATCCACGGCCTCTCAGATGCGGCTCGAAATCGGCTCGTCGTCCAGTTCAAGAAGCTCATCCCCGCCCAGTGCATCGATAGGAGCATGGGGATGGCCCTTATGTTCCCGTCCTTGAAGATGATCGAGGAGAAGGCCGCCCTCCGCGTGTTCAACAAGTACATCAAGAGAGTTGAACGGTGGTGCAGGAAGAGAGGGGCCGAGATTGCGGGCTACCGCTGCATGGAGCGTGGGCCCGACGGCTGCACCATCCACTTCCACGTCTGGCTCTGGGTGTCTGACCCGAAACTGTTGAAGGACGTGCACCAGAAGATTGAGGATGAGTGGCCTGAGGCGGCTGGCTACAAGCGCCGGGAGAGCACGGCAACAGACGTGCAAGTCATCCAGAGTGAAGCCCACTTGGCTGGCTGCCTGTGGTACATGGCGAAGCAGGACTACAAGCAGGACATCTTCGGGGTCCACCCTGTTGCCCCCATCAGGAAGCAGAACCTGCCCATCGCAGAGCCCCAGATGGAAGAGGTCGATCTTCCACAGGCCAAGTTCCTGAAGGAGGAAGTGAACAAGACCCTGGGAAGAAGGAACGATCCTTCCCCGAGGCGCATGATCTTCAACCTCCCCCGAGTGGAGTGGGAGCGGATCAAGAGGGAGAGCTACAGCTACCGTCAGGGACCAACGCCCAGCGAGGATCTTGCAAACAAGGTCCGGGCTGCGGAGCAGGGGGACGAACCGTAACCGTGCGGACCACTATGCCTAACAAGAGAGTAATCTTTGTGGCAATGATCAGCCTCCGGCTTGTGCCATCATCGGATACCTCCTAATCCAGTGGCTCCACATCTGGGTCATCGTCGGGATCCAGCCCCTCCTTCAAATCCCATGCCTCGATATTCGCGCTTCCTCGGAGAAGGGGTGCCCCGCGAAGGTGAAGGTACCGAACCCGTTCCTGGCAGAGCAGCGTCACAATGATGGGGAGTTGCTCCATCGGTGCGGAGAGCAGCGCCCACGGCACCCCCGACCTCTTCAGCCCCTGCATAGTGCCCACCCCGTGGGCTTTCGGTCATCCCACTTCTCTTCTGCCTCAGTGATGATCCGACTGATCCACCGGGACCCGCTGATGGTCACCTCGACCGCCACACCTCTGACCACGAACTTCCTCACCGCCTGCGGTGCCAACATCCGGCCCTGGATCTTCACGCCGAAGTCCTCCCAGTACGGCTTCTGCCAAGCTCGGCAGTGGTCGATTCCCAAGCCAATCTGGGGTGTCCAGTGCTCCATCTGGACGTAGTAGTCCATGTACTCCGGCACCGTTGCTCGCCTCCGCTTCTTCGCCATGGTAAGCCTCCTGTTGCCTGTGATCTTCCTTGCCCACTCTGTCCTCATCGGGTCTCGTCGGTTCAGTACTGGGTTTCACCCCGATTTCCAAGGGCCAAGATCCTCCATGGCAGAGCAACGATGGCTGACCGTTCCTGAGGCCGCGGCCCACTTGGGCATTGCGACGGATACCGTGTACGCCTGGATCCACCAGCGCGGGCTACCCGCCCATCGTGTTGGCAGGCTATGGAGGCTGGATCCCGACGAGATCGACGCCTGGGTCAAATCTGGTAAGGCGGGTGCGCCCGATGCCCAAGCCGAAGGAGAGGACGAATGAACAGCAGGACACTCATCTCCGGCATCAGGGACAATCACACCCGCGGCTGCGTCGGCGATTACCTGCGTGAGCAGCTTCAGCCTGGTTGCGACCTCTCGATCGTCTCGGCCTTTTTCACGGTCTACGCCTACGAGGCCCTGAAGACCGAGTTGGATTCGATCGATCACCTCCGCTTCCTGTTCGGTGAGCCCAGGTTCGTGACCCACCTGGATCCTGATCGGACGGAGAAGAAGTCCTTCGTCCTGGACTCCAACGGTCTTCGGCTCGCGAACGTCCTCCAGCAGAAGCGCGTCGCGAAGGAATGCGCCGACTGGATTCGTGACAAAGTCGCCATCAGGTCCGTCCGACAGCTCAACCTGCTACACGGGAAGATGTATCACGTCACTCGCGGGGGGACCGAATCCGCACTGCTTGGTAGCAGCAACTTCACGACTGCTGGGCTTGGGCTCAGCAGCAGTGGCGGAAACATCGAACTCAACCTCATCGTGGACAGCGATCGTGATCGGCGGGATCTGAAGGCATGGTTCAACGATCTTTGGAATAGCAACCAGCTTACCAAGGACGTGAAAGACGACGTTCTTCAATACCTCGCACAGATCTATCAGAACCACAGCCCTGAGTTCATCTACTTCAAGACCCTCTACGAAATCTTCAAGTCCTACCTCGATGGGGCCGACAAGACGGACCTGGATCTGGGGCGCACCACGCTCTTCGACACGGAGATCTGGAAGACCCTCTTCGAGTTTCAGAAGGACGGCGTAAAGGGAGCCATCAACAAGATCCTGCGCCACAACGGCTGCGTTGTAGCCGATTCCACGGGCCTGGGCAAGACGTACCTGGCCCTGGCCGTCATCAAGTACTTCGAGCTGAGAAACGAGAGGGTGCTGGTCCTTTGCCCGAAGAAGCTCCGCGGCAACTGGACGGTCTACAGAAGCAACGATGTCCTGAACCCCTTCGAGAAGGACAGATTCAGGTACGATGTGCTCTCTCACACTGACCTGAGCCGTCAGTCCGGCTACAGTGGCGACATCAATCTGGAGACCCTGAACTGGGCCAACTACGACCTCGTGGTGATCGACGAATCGCACAACTTCCGGAACAACCTTCCTGGGAAAAAGGACGAGGACGGCAACATCATCAGGAAGAGCCGGTACATGCGGCTCATGGAGGACATCATCCAGTCAGGTGTGCGGACCAAGGTTCTCCTCCTGTCGGCAACACCAGTGAACAATGATCTCAAGGATCTGCGCAACCAGCTCTATTTCATCTCCGCTGGGGAGGATGACTACTTCGCCAACTCTGGCATCCCCGACCTGAAAGAAACCCTACGCAAAGCCCAGGGGCACTTCACGGCCTGGTCGAAGCTCAAGCCGGAGGAACGCCGGGTCTCAGAGCTTCTCAGCCGCCTTGGCAGCGACTTCTTCAAGATCCTCGACGGCCTCACCATCGCTCGCGCCAGGAAGCATGTTCAGAAGTACTACTCTCACGAGATGGAGCGTCTCGGCAAGTTTCCGAGGAGGCTCAAGCCTCAAACGGAGAGTCCCGACATCGACGCCAAGGGCCGCTTCTTGCCTTACGACCGCCTCAGCGAGGAGATCGACCAGTACAAGCTCTCCCTCTTCAAGCCATCTACCTTCCTGAAGCCAGACCTGCCCAAGGAAGTGATAGACGAATACACACGCCGGGTCGGCAACTTCACCCAGGCCCAACGTGAGGATTTCCTCATCGGCATGATGAAGGTGAACTTCCTCAAACGCCTGGAAAGCTCCGTCTACTCGTTCGCTCTCACCATGGAGCGGACCATCGACAAGATTGAGAAGCTGGAGGCCCGTCTGGAGAAGTTCCTGCGCCTCCAAGAAGACTTCCCTGACCTCGATCTGGCTGAAGTTGCCCCAGAAGATCTTGCCGGGGATGAAGACGATGAGGTCCGCGATGCCCTGGAGGTTGGCAAAAAGCTGCGTTACAAGGTCGCCTACCTCAACGTGGAGAAGTGGCTCCGGGCCCTTCATGAGGATAAGCAGCAGCTCAACCTTCTGTACATTCAGGCCAAGGACGTCACGCCAGACCGAGATCTCAAGCTTCAACGTCTCCGTGAAATCATCAGTGCAAAGGTCCGTAATCCTCCAATCAACCGTGAAGGGAAGCCGAACCGGAAGATCCTCATTTTCACCGCCTTCGCTGACACAGCACGGTACCTCTACAAGAACCTTCATGAGTGGGCTATTGAGGAGCTCGGCATCCACTCCGCGCTGGTCGTTGGAGGAGGGGGCTGTCAGACTACTTACAGGCCCAAGGGCTTCTCCAGGCAGGAGGAGTTCGACCGCATCCTCACCAACTTCGCCCCCATGGCCAAGAAGCGCGACAAGATCGTGTCCATGCCCCAGGAAGGCGAGATCGACCTCCTGATCGCGACAGACTGCATCAGCGAAGGCCAGAACCTACAGGATTGCGATACCGTGGTAAACGCGGACGTTCATTGGAATCCCGTACGCATAATTCAAAGATTCGGAAGATGCGACCGCATCGGGTCCCGGAACGACGCCATCCAGCTCATCAACTTCTGGCCGACGAAGAACCTGGAAAACTACATCAACCTGAAGCACCGGGTCGAAGCCCGCATGGCCTTGGTCGACGTTTCGGCTACCCAGGAAGACAACCTTCTCCAGCAAGAGTTGGAGGACCTCATCACCGAGGATCTGCGATACCGTGATCGTCAGCTCAAGCGGCTCCGTGATGAA
Source organism: Sumerlaeia bacterium (assembly GCA_040219255.1). Classification (GTDB taxonomy): domain Bacteria; phylum Sumerlaeota; class Sumerlaeia; order SLMS01; family JAHLLQ01; genus JAVJSW01. Next base: position 5,781 of record JAVJSW010000046.1, on the reverse strand, counting down.
GTACTCGACCTCGAAGATCTCGACGAGACCATCAGCCTCACCGAGTTCAACCTGGATGACTTCCGGATCGAGCTGCTGAAGTTCCTGGAGGCCAACCGACAGGCTCTCGAAGATGCCCCATTTGGCCTGTATACGCTCGTCCCCTCGGTCTCCGATCTCGTGACGACGATCCAGCCTGGTGTCATCTACTGCCTCCGCCAGAAGGCGAAGTCCGTGGATCACTCCTCGGGCGAGAAGATCAACCCGCTGCAACCGTTCTACCTGGTCTACGTTCACAGCGATGGCAACGTGCGCCTGAACTTCGTCCACCCCAAGCAGATCCTGAACATCTACCGGCAGCTCTGCTCGGAGAAGACGGTGCCTTACGATGAACTGTGCGCCTTGTTTGATCAGGCAACCAACGACGGGCGTGACATGAGCCATTACGACAAGCTCCTTCAGCGCTGCATCGACGCCATCGTCGCAACCTTCCAGCACCGCCTCGCCTCCGGGCTTCAGGACAGCCGTAGCTTCGTCCTCCCGGATGAAGACGAACAGGCCAACGACTCCGAGGACTTCGAGCTCGTAACCTGGCTGGTGATCAAGAAGGCAACAACATGAACGGGAACCCCAACACGATGAACAAAGCCCTCGCTGCTTTCCTCAATAAGCCCTTGTACGAGGCCTCTCTCGCGTTCTTCACCGACTTGGGATACGTCTCAAAGAAGCGCCTCCGCATCGATTCGGTGAAGGACCTCAGGGACAAGCTGGACACCGGTGGTTACCTCGACGACGAGACTGCCTTACTCGGTCGCTGGAAGTCCGTCCACATGCTCTTCCAGCTCACCGAGGGCGAGATTAGCAAGAGCAGCGGCGGACAGCTTGCGCTCGAACTCGCCGAGTCGTGGGAGCCGAAGGACATCCGGTCCTACCTCTTCTTCGCCGTGGAGCTGGAGGTCCCTGCCGATGGTGCAGCGCCGTCACGAACTGAGTTGAGCAAGATCACGAGAGCCATCAACCGCCTCGTGCCCATGCCGGTACTGGTCCTCTTCAAGCATGGCAAGTGCATCTCCCTGGCTGTGATCAACCGGCGCAAGAACATGAAGGACGGCTCCCGTGACGTTCTGACCAGGGTCTCGCTGATCCGAAACATCTCCTGCGACCATCCGCACCGGGCTCACCTCGACCTTCTCGACCGCTTCTCCGTCACCCGCCTGAAGGAGGAGTCGGGTGCCCTCAGGTCCTTCAATGACCTTGATACCGCCTGGCAGAAGCTCCTCTCGACACAGGAGCTCAACCTTCGCTTCTATCGCGAGCTTGTGGACTGGTTTACCTGGGCGAACGGCGAGATCAAGCTCGCTTGTCTTCCCGACCATGTTCCCGACACGTCTGCAAACCGGACGCGAGCCACGCAAGAGTTCACCGTCCGGCTCATCTGCCGCCTCCTGTTCTCCTGGTTCTTGAAGGAGATGCGCCTCATCCCTGGCGAACTCCTCGAACTTTACGATGCGGCGGATCGGCCACGTATCCTGACGAAGGTGGCGAGCAAGCGCGGCTTCGGCAACTCCAACGAGTACTACCGGGGCATCCTTCAGAACATCTTCTTCAAGGCCCTCAACTGCCCCATGGACAAACGGCGCAAGCCCGCCGCGCAGGCCAAGAACGACCCGGAAACGTCGGACCCCAAGCTGGCTAAGCTCGCGTACGTCGGGAAGCAGAACCTCCCGGAGGACTTCGACTACGACCTCCTCGACCGTATCCCTTACCTCAACGGCGGGCTCTTCGATGCTCTTCCCGAAGACAACCTCCAGTTCACCCACGTGGAACGGACTCCATTCAAGGTCCCCAACAAGCTGTTTTACGCCACCAGAGATGAAGGCTTCACTGTTTCGGCAGGTGGAAAGGGGAAGAAGAACCGCTCTGTAGAGGGCATCAACCGCATCTTCGACCGGTATCGCTTCACGGTGGCTGAGAACACGCCCCTCGAAGAAGACGTCGCTCTCGACCCAGAACTGCTCGGCCTCGTGTTCGAGAACCTCCTCGCCGAGATCGATCCGACGGACGATGCCGCTGCGGAGAGCGCCCGAAAGGCCTCGGGCTCCTACTACACCCCCCGCCGCATCGTCGATTACATGGTCAACGAGGCGCTTCACCTTCACCTCAGGACTCGCTTCGAGAAGGATGGTGCGACAAAGCAAGACCTCCTGCTCCTCTCCCAGCTCTGTTATCGCGCCGATGGCATCGTGGACTTCTCACCGATCGCGGAGAGGGTCGTGGCCTTTCTGGATGAAGTACGCGTATTGGATGCTGCGGTGGGCTCAGGCGCCTTTCCTATGGGCATGCTGCATCGCATTGTGGAACTTCTCGCCCTGGTCGACCCGGACAACGAACGCTGGAAGCGCCGCCTGCTCGCCCGTCTCCCCCGTGCCATGCGGGAAGATGCCGCTCGCGGGATGGAACAGAAGAGCTACAACTACCTGCGTAAGCTCGGCCTGATCCAGAAGAACCTCTATGGCCTCGACATCCAGCCCCTCGCGGCCCTCATCGCCAAGCTTCGCTTCTTCCTCACCCTCGTGATCGAGCAAGAAGTCTCGCCCGCTGACCGCAGCCACAACTACGGCCTCCAGCCTCTGCCAAACCTGGAAACGAACCTTCTCTGCTGTAACTCCCTCGAAGACGGCGAACACGACATGCTGGCCGCCAGCACGATGGAGAAGCTGCGGGAGGCACGGGAAGAGTACTACGAACCTGGCACCACCCAGGAACGCCGCGACGAACTCGCCCAGGAGATCGGCGACGCTTTGGCGCGGCTTTACCCTGGCTTTGCAGAGCAGGTACGGGGCATCAAGCCCGCCAACGAAGGACTACGTCACGAGCAGGACAAGCACTGGTTCGCCGAGTGGTTCAAGCACGCCACCGTCGCCGCTCCCTTCTTCGATGTCGATTCCTTCTTCCCCGAACTCGTTGCGGAAGCAGGCCATACGCGAACGGCCCCCTTCCACATCGTCATCGGCAACCCACCCTATGGCGGCACGAAGATCCCCGATGCGATGAAGGATCGGCTGGGCCTCGGCTCGAAGGACCCCTACGGCGCGTTCATGGCTCGCTTCATGGGCTCCGACCAGGGTCCCCTCGCGAACGATGGTGTCCTCGCCTTCATCGTCAGCGACACCTTCATGACCATCAAGACCCACAAACCCCTGCGCCAGCAACTCCTCGGGCATCGCATCCACAAGATGCTTCGCGTCTCCGGCGATACCTTCAGGGCCACGGTCAACTGCGCGGTCGTCCTTCTGCAACGAGGTGGCGCCACGGCGGATCAGGTCTGCCAGATGGCTGACCTGACGAACCTCTCGATCCACGATCAGTACGAGCGGTTCCTTCACATCCTCTTCCAGACCGAGGGCTTCGCCCGCCGCCAGAGCATCGCCAACCAGACCTACGCGATCTACTACTACAAACAGTCGCTCATCGGCACCAACACCAACATCCCCTTCTACGTAGCGTCGCCGAAGCTCTTTGCTTTGATGAACGATACGGCTGCTCCGACCTCTCGCGTGGAGTTCGGAGGGAGAGCTGCCTCAGGTAGGTCAGTGACGCTAAGCGGACGGTCGGTTACGATTCTCAAGCTGGGTAGCATCGCCGAGGTTGTCGGAGGAGTGAAGACGTATGACAATGATTCCTATGTCCGGTCAGCGACTGGCTCCGGTCGCTATCAGAAAGTGGATGAACACCTTATCGTCCGTCGACGACTCACGCAAGAAGAACAAGAGCGTGGCATTGCGCTGGTCACCGCTTCAACCCCGAGGTTCGTCGAGTTTGACAAAAGCGGGAAGATGATCACCGGGGACGGACGCCTAGTTCAGTACTATAAGCCTCCCGAGTTTTACATCGATTGGTCCAGAGAAGCTGTGACCTACTTTGCCTCAGTCAACGGACTTCGGAACAGACACCGATACTTTCAAGCTGGGATAACTTACTCCGTGACGGGGGTATATGCACCTACCTTTCGTGTCGGTTGCGGAAAAGTGTTTGGACAGAAGGGTGCAACACTCTTCGTGGGCAGCGCACAGATGTACAGTCTTTTGGGAATCCTGTGCTCGCTCCCCACTCGCTATCTGGTAAAGTCATATCTATCTCACGGTGTCGACGCTACCGACTCCCTAATCGAGGATATACCGATTCTCGCCACTCCTCTTCCCGAGATAGGCCGCCTCGTCACGAACATCCTTCAGAAGCTGGGACGGTCGCCCGACTACGACTTTAGCGTCGTAGAGCAGATCGAGATCGACCACCTCGTCTACCAGGCGTACGGTTTCGATGCCTCTGACATCCGCGAGGTGGAAAACTGGTATGCTCGCCGGTATCCGAAGCTGGCGCAGGCACAGCGCCGCGCCCTGGCCGCGAAAGAGGGGAAAGCAGAAGAGCAACTGGTGGAACGGCAGCACCTTCGCCTCTACTGCGACGAGTCCGCGCACCTGCCCCACGACGAGGAGCCGAACCTGCTGCTCGGGATGCTCGTCTGCCCCGAGGAAGCGACGCGCGGTGCGCTGGACGATCTGGAAACGCTATGGAAGAAGCACGGCATGGCGAAGGACTTCGAGGCCAAGTGGACCAAGGTCGGCAAGGGAGCGCTGCCCTTCTACAGGGCGCTGCTCGACTGGTTCCTCGCAATCGATCAGCTTCGCTTTCGTACGAAGCTGCTGCCCGACAAGCAGAAGGCGTTCGCGAAGCTGCCCGAGGATGCCAAGGACCACCTCTACTACCGCTTCTACTTCGACTTCCTCCGGAACTCCATCGAGCCGGACAACCGCTACCGGGCATTCCTCGACCTGAAGGACACGCGGGGCAGGGATAAGCTGCGAGAGCTGGAAGAGCGCCTTCACGCGGACGCGGGAGACATGGTGGAGAAGTCGATCGAACTTCAGCACATCCGGAGCCACGAGGTGCGCCTCCTCCAGGTCTGCGACCTCCTCCTCGGAGCAGTCGGTTTCGCCCGCAAGCCGCGCAGGCCAGAAGAGTCGAAGGCGAAGCGGGAACTTGTGGAGCACCTCGAAGCCGCCCTCGGCTTCCCCCTGTCTATGGACAGCCCACCTGGTTCTGAACGCTTCATCGCGGAGACGCTGCACGACCAGGAGGGCCTGCTGCTGTGAAGTCACCAACACCGCCCGCCTGGTTGCCTGCCACCCTCCCTTTCAGTGGGGACTGGTACGCTTTTCTCTCGTCGCTCTACCAGATTTTTACCCGTGATTTCAAGGTTTCTGAGCCAATCTTTCGAGGTTGTCGCGTGAAGCACAACTCGCGCATCGATCCGGCTATGGGGCAGGGTAAGGAAGAAGGCTTCTGGCACCTTGTCACGCGTGATCAGTGGGTCGAAAACAGGGAAACCAAGAAGAAAGAGAAAGAGCGCCTCCCGGACTTGAAACGGGCGGGTTGTCTTCCGTGGACAAGAGCCTCTATCGAGAACTGCGATGAGCCGGAGATCGTAAGCTGGGACTACGAGGAAGCGACGCGCAAGGGGACGACGATCAGGACCTATGTCTGGCTGAAGGATTTCGACTTCGTGGTCGTACTGGAAAGGCAGCAGGTCCGAGGGACTGTCACGTACTTCCTCGTGACGTCGTTCTGTGTGCTCTATGAAGGGAAGCGGAAAGACCTAAACAGCCGCTACAGCAACCGCATAAATCGAGTAGGGGGGTAGGTCGCCCTGCCCCCCTCTCACACCACCGGACGTGCGATGTCGCATCCGGCGGTTTCGTTTCCTCTGAGCATCAGGTACCTGCCGGTCAGGCTGCGCAATCC
>JAVJSW010000045.1:0-2023 GCA_040219255.1 Sumerlaeia bacterium | reverse complement strand
CATCTTGGGCGACGTCTCTTTCCACGGCATGACCAGGTGTCCTCCTGGCGAGCCATCCTGAAGATGCTGTCACCCCTGTCTCCGGAAAGTGTTACCGATGTTGCCGGATCGATCTGTTACCGATGTCTCCGGTTCGTACAGATTGAGGTCGCACAACACCCCCCCCCCCCCCGCTGGCTTATCCGCCCTGTTACGACCGCCGCACCCATCGCTGATAATGCAGGGGATGGCCCTCGAGGCGGGCTTTGCGTTGGTAATTGGTTTCGTAGTTGGGGTCGGCGGGTTCGGGGTCTTCACGATCGAGGCGCCGTTCGCAGGCGAGGTCGAGGAAGTCTTGTCCGGCGAGGAGTTCCTGAATGACATCGAAGTAGGCGGAGACGTCGGTCTTGAGGAAGAGTTGGCCGCCGGGTTTGAGGGTGCGGCGCAGGATGGGCAGGAGGCGGGGGCTCCAGACGCGGCGTTTGTGGTGACGTTTTTTCCACCAGGGATCGCTGTAGTAGATGTGGTAGGCGTCGACGCTGGCGTCGGCGGGGTGTTCCTCCACGACATAGACGGCGTCGGTGCGCAGGAAGCGGACGTTGGTGAGGCCGCGGCGGCGGCATTTGTCAAAGGCGCGGTTGACCTGTTTGCCTTGGTTATCCATGGCGAGGAGGTTGATTTCCGGATGGTCCTGGGCGTAGCGGCTGGCGAAGACGCCCGATCCGCAGCCGATTTCGATGTGGACGGGGGCCACGCGGCCGAAGATGGCGGGGAAATCGAGGGGCCTGGTGAGGTCTGCCAGGTCCAGAATCAGGTTCCACGCGCCATCGGGATGGGGCGGCAGGGCGGGTGTGCACTGATCGGGGGGCGGAGCGGTGGGCGAGGGGTTGGCCGTGGGCGGGAGCGGAGTGTCGCTCATTCGTCCTCCTCGGTGTCGGGGCCTTTGATGAACTCGGGGATATTGGTGGTGGCGACTTCGGCTTCCGGGACGGCCTGGAGAAGTCGCCAGGCGGAGAGGCCGATGAGGCGCTTGACGGCGTCGGTGCGCTCGGGGGCGGCCTGCTTTTCGACCGAGATGGTGAGGCGGGCCATTTCGCCGTGGGTTTGCTCGTCGCCGTCTTCGACGATTTTGAGGAAGAAGTTTTTGGGAAAGCCGCGCTCGACAACGGTGGCGCGCAGGAGAAGGACCTCGCGGTCGGAGGACAGGTAGCAGTCGGCAACCTTCATGACGTTGCCGCCCTCCTGGAACTCGAGGGGCTGGAAGGCGAGCCAGATGTCTTCGGCGGAAACGGGGCCTCGGATCACAACGTGGGGCATGGGACGGACAAGACCTCCGGGGCGGGGGCAGTGAATGGGGATATGGTTAGGCCGGAGGGTGCGGGGTGGTCGAGCGAAAGGTGAAGGCCCTATTCCTTCAAAAATTCACCACAGAGCCACCGAGGGCACGGAGAATTTTGGGGTTATTGGAGTTGGGCAAGAAAATCTCAAGGCGCGGACCTTTGTGCGGGTAAATCCCTAAAACATAGATCATTGTTTCGCGAAACGTCGGAAGGTTGATGGGAATAAACAATAACCGGCAAGCTTGTTGATTCTTGGAGAAAAGAAGAGTGGATAACAAGAGGCGGGAAGAACTTATTCCATTGAAATTCTTTGACTTCGCCAAGACTCTCGGTCGGGAGTTTTGATAGTCTCTGTGAAAACTCTGTCCTCCGAGTCCCCCGGTGGTGAAGGATTCGCGTGACGCGCGGGTCTTGGCTTAAACGTTGTGACCGGGCGGGCTGGCCGCCGAGTGTGGCCGAAACCGCGATGGAGACCGAACACGATGCCGACCGAGACTTTGCCCCCCGACCACGATGAGCGAATGGAGCGCGCGCGCCGGTGCCTGGAGGGCCTGAGCCTGGGCGACGCCTTTGGCGAACGATTCTCCGGGCACAAGGATGTGGTGCAGGGCCAGATCGCCCGGCGCGAGTTGCCGGGGGCGCCCTGGCAATGGACCGACGACACGGCGATGGCGGCGGCTTTGGTGGAGGTGCTGGCCGAGCAC
>JAVJSW010000044.1:0-50280 GCA_040219255.1 Sumerlaeia bacterium | reverse complement strand
TTCATCAACCCGGTGGCGTGGCAGGACGCGGGCGGCAGCGTCGCGTATTTTGTCTATGGCGGCCGGGGGCATGTGCCGGACTGGATGGTGAAGGGCGGGGCGTATTACCGCTTCGTGACCGATCACCTGGGCAGCGTGCGGCGCGTGGTGAACGTGGAGACCGGGACCGTGGCTCAGGCGGTGATCGCCGCCACGCTGCCGTCGGCTGTAGCTCCTTCGATGTCGCCACCGTCAACAGGCTGTTGTGGCTGGTGTCCCTTTTTCAAGGAGTGCGTCGCCGCTGACTCCTGGCTGTGCCCAAACGATTCCAAGACATCCTCCCGCCTTCGACGGTTCAAAATCCGTAAGTCGAATCAACCCAAAGGGAAGCTGGGCATGGGGTCCGCGGTTGGCCACCATGGCGACACACACCGTCGAGTCGCGCCCGGCAAGACTCCGACGAATGTCGCAGGCCGTCTTGGGGACGCCCTTGCGTTGCGGGGCCCGGCCCGTTAGGACATCCCTCATCGCGATTCCACGGACCCCCCCGCCCATGACCGACGTTGCACCAGATACCACCACCGAACGGCTGAAGGCCCTGCTGGACGAAGCCCGCGCCCGCTTGACGGATACCCATGCGCACGCCCCCGGCCTGGATGTGGTGCGGGTTTACAGCGAGGACTGGGACCGCATCCTGCAGACGCTGGCCGAGGAGATGGCGCCGCAATTCCCGGGCGCCGAAAAGAACATGGTAATCGTGGCGACGGGCGGTTTCGGCCGGCGCGAGCTGAATCTGCAAAGCGACATCGACCTGATGTTCCTCTGCCGCGAGGAGCCGACCGAAACGCAGCAGGCCTTTGTGAAAGCCTACTTGTACCCGCTCTGGAATTTGCGGGTGGACCTGGGATACGCGCTGAAAACGCAGAAGGAAGCGTTCGCTATCCTGGACGAAGATTTCGATTTCGCGACCTCGATCATCGGGGCGCGGGCGATCTGGGGCGATCCGAAGCTGTTCAGCGATTTCACGGAGCATTTCCGGGGTGTGGCGCGCGACAAGCACCGCGACGCCATCGGGCGCGACATCCTGAAGCGCGCCCGCATCCGGCGCTCGAAGAATTCCGACACGATCTTCCTGCTCGAGCCCAACATCAAGGAAGCGCGCGGCGGCCTGCGCGATCTGCATGTGGCGTGCTGGCTGACGTTTCTACGCTTTGGCGAGTGGCATCTCTCGACCTTGACGGCCCAGGGCCTGCTGACGCCGCGCGAGGAGCGGGCGCTGCGCCGGTCCCACGCCTTTCTGATCCAATTGCGCAACGCGCTCCACCTGCTCGAAGGCCGCAAGACCGATCAACTGACCTTTGAGCGGCAGATCAAAATCGCCTCGCAGATGGGTTTCGGCAACGATATCACCCGGAAAACCGGCGCCATGCTGCCGGAAGAGCGCCTGATGCGGGCCTATTACGATCACGCCCAGACGATCGATCGCTATCTCGAGCGCCTCGTGATGCGGCTGGGCTTCGGCGAGGAATCGACCAGCTCCACCGCTGTCAATAAGCGCCTGCGCCGCAGCCGGATCGAGGGCGAATTCTGGACCCGCGAAAATCAGATCTTCGTGCTGCCAAAGGACGCGGAGAAAACGATCCGCGACCCCGCCTGGGCCCTGCGCGCCTTTCACGCCGGCGCCGTCCATGGCTACCTGTTCGACGATTTCACCCTCGACCTGGTGGAGCGCACCCTGCCCGGGGTCGACGACGCCTTCCGCCGGTCGCCCGCCAACCGCGACCGTTTTCTGGCGATTCTGGGCAACGTGGATCATGGGCCCCGCATCCTGAGGCGGATGCACGAATGCCGCTTTCTGGAAACCTATCTGCCGGAATTCGCGCTGGTTCGCAATCTGCCGCGTATCGACTATTACCATCAGTTCACCGTGGACGAGCACCTGCTGCGCGCGGTGGAGTGCGCGGCGGAATTGCTCGACCCCGATTCGCCCATGTCCAGCACCCACGTGGGCACGGTGGCGGGCGAGATTCTGCGCTGGGACGTGCTGGCCTTCGCCCTGCTCTATCACGATGTAGGCAAGGGCGAAGGGCGCGGCCATGTGATGCGCAGCGCCCACCTGGTGCAGCGCGCGGCGGAACGGCTGGGCATGAAGCGCCGGCCCTGCGAGGTGCTCCACGATCTGGTGATGAACCACCACAAACTCTCGCACGCGGCGCTGCGGCGGAATCCGGAAGACCCCAAGGTTCCCAAGGAAATGGCGCGCGACATCGCCGATCCGGAAATGATGCGCATGCTTTACGTGCTGACCTGCTGCGATCTGCGGGCGGTCAGCGAGGACTCCTGGAACGATTGGCGCGCCTCGCTTCTGTCGAGCCTCTACGAGCGTACCATGGACGCCCTTCTGGGCCGCGAGGACCGGCTCCACCGCCCCATGGTGAACACCGGCTATCTCGTGACGCGCGTCGAGGAAGCGCTGCCCCTGCTGGAAGATCTGGGCAAGGAGGCGGAGGCGAACCTGGATTCGGCCGAACCCTCGCCCTGTGACGACGATCCCTCGGCGCCCCGGCCGTCGGTCGAGGAGTTTCTCCGCGCCCTGCCCGAGCGCTATCGCCGCTTCACCCCGCCCCATCAGGTCGCCATGCACATGCGAATGGCGCAGAAAGTGTGCGAGGCGGAGCCGGTGAACTGGGTGCTGGAGCCGGTGGAAGGCTGCAACTACGCGATGCTGACGTGCCTGTCGCTCGATGCGCCGGGATTGTTCCGGCACATTTGCGGAGCCCTCGCCAGCCGAGGCTACAACATTCTCTCGGCGCAGATTTACACCAGCCGCAACGGCCTCTGCGTCGACGTCTTTCAGATCCAAGGCCAGGACCGCCAGCCCCCGCGCGATTCGAGCGCGCTGGACCGGCTGCGCACCCGGCTCAACCAGGTCCTGCGCGGCGAACGCGAGCCGAAGTGGGAGAACAACCCGGGCCCCCTCTCGCGCCCCCAGCCCATCTCCGCCGCCCGCCTCAACCTCCACCCGCCCAGCGTGGTGTTCAACAACGAAGCGGACTTCGAATCGGCGACGGTTCTCGAGGTGCGGGCGCCCGACCGGGCCGGCCTGCTCTACGACATCCTGAGCGTTCTCGACCGTCACCGCATCAACGTCCACCTCGCGCTGATCGCCACGGAAGCCTACCAGATCATTGACGTGTTTTACATTACCGACTGGGAAAACAATCGAATCGAAGACAATTCCCGGCCCGCCGAATCGTTGCGCCGCGACCTCCTGATGGCCATCGCGCCACCCGCCACGGTGGGCGAAGTGCCCATCGACGAGAGTCTCGGCAGCGAGGACGTAACGCGCTACTAACCGCCGCCGGCTCCCTCAGGATGGGGCCTCTTCGTCCGGATTCCGAGCCTCGCGGCGCACCTCCTTGACCGACACGCCCCCCGCGGACCGGGGCGTGAAGCGATAGATCTTGTCGGCGTACTGGCTGAACACGGCGTCGTCGTGGTGGCTGATCATGAGGACCTGGAAACCCAGGCCCCGCGACGCTTCGTGGATGATCTTGACGAAGCGGGGAACGATGTCGGGGCGCAGCCAGGCGTCTTGCTCGTCGAGGACGAGAAAGCGCCGGTGCTCCTTCTCGTCGAGGGTTTTGAGGGCGAACAGCCGCAAGCCGACCGACAACACGTTTGTCACCGAACCGCCGGTGCCGCGCAGGATGTCTTCCTTCTGGCCGTCCCGTTCCAGATGAAAACCGATGGAGGCCTTGCCGAACTTGTAATCCGACGTGACGCGCAGGGCGATGGATTGTTCGAGAACTTCCTGCAGGGCGAGGGTGAGCTTCTCCTCGATGACGCGGGTGATCGAGGAAAACATCGTCTGGCTCAGGTGCTCCAGGGCATCCTCCACCGGCTTCTCCAGGGCCAGGTAGGCGTCGAGTTCGGCGAGTTGAAGATCCTTTTCCGCGAGGGCCCGGCGCAGCGAATCGCGACGCCCGGCGAGACGTTCGAAGCGGCGGCCCAGAGATTCCGGAGAGGTCGGCGCGGGGAGCGTCACGGCGCCCCGTCCTCGGCGGCGGAGGCGCCTTCGCCGGTTTCCAGGGCGGCCAGATCGCGCTCAATGCCGTCGAGATGCTCCTGATAGGCGGCGCGTTTTTTCTCGTTGTCCTCGCGCATGGCGGCCAGTTTGGCCTCCAGCGTTTTCAGGTCGTCGGTGCCGAATTCCTTGCGCGCTTCCGCGCAGAGCTGCTCGAGCTGCTCGCGCGCGTGCTTCAGGTTGTTGTCGGCCGTGATGCGCTGCTCGCGCAGGCTGTCGTAGCGTTGGCGGAGAACTTCGATGTCCTGCTGACCCGCATTGTTAGATGTCTTCATCGGTGCAAACCTCCCGCGCGAGGGCGAAAATTTCGGTGGCGACGCTCGAGGGCATTTCGCCGGTGTTGTCCTTCAGGAACTTCATCAATCCGGCGCCGCCCTGGGTCTTGAAGGCGGTCAGCGATTCGAGCCCCTGGACAAAGGCGGACGTCTGAAACGTCTCGGCTTCGCCCACCAGCCCGGGGTGGAAAACGTCATCGAAGGGCGCGAAGGGGACTTCGATGTGGCGGGCGCTCCATTGGGCGCCGGGGCCGATGTCGATGCGCAGAACCGCCGGCCTGGCGTCGCGCACCGCCTCGGCGCGAGCCACGCGGGCGATGTTGCCGGGATTGAGCCACGCCGTCTCGCCCCGCTGAATATCGTCCAGACGCCGGTGGATGTGGCCGTTGATCACCACGTCGATTCCCGGCATCGACCGCGGTTCCATAGGGAATTCCTCGCAACCGCCGAAGCAGATGTTGTGGTGTGTCAGCCAGAAAACCAGGCCGCCGGGCGGGTGCGGTTCGTACCCCTTGGGCAGGTTGAAATCGCTCCAGCCGGTGCCGCCGATCACCATCGGGACGCCGCCGATTTCGCCGAGCCAAGGCCCGTCGCGGTCGATCAGGCGCAGGCAACCGGCGGCCACCACCACCGCCAACGAATCGTCCGGCCCCAGATCGCTTTCGCTGCAATCGTGATTGCCGGTGATACCGATGATCTCGCGGCCCGCGAAGAGCTGCATCACCTCGGTCAGAAGCCAATTCGCGTTGTCGCGCGGGTAATGGAACAGGTCGCCCAGCAGCACCGGCAGGAGGCCTTCCTCCTCGGCGTGATCGAGCGCCCAGCGGAGCTTCCCCAGAATCGCCGCCGGGTACTCGTCCTTGCGGAAACCGGGGGTGCGGCTGGCCAGATGCGGATCGCCGATAGCGAGCAGCCCGGAATAACTGCGCGTCATGAGGCGGGCCCTCCGTGCCGCAGCAGGTGTTCGGGCGTGACCGGGCCGCCGCAGGTCGGACAAGTCGGGTTCGCGGTGGCCCATTGGCGGATGGCGGCTTCGGCTTCGCCTACGGCGGCGTTGGCCGTTTCCTTCGCGGCGGCGGCTTTTTTCTCTGCCGCCTGGGCCTTCGCGAGAAGGCGGATCGAGTCTTCCAGGGGCCGCGTCTCGGCGAGTTCCGGAGGCCCGGGCAGATGAGCCATTCTGCGCTGTTTCGCCTCCTGCGCCTCGGCGCGCGCGGCGGCGCGTTGGAGGCCCAGAATGACCGCCGCCAGGCGGCTTTCGTCGCCGAGCACGGGCGGCGCGGACAGGGGCGCGAGCGCCTGCGCATCGCCCGCGCGCCGCGTTTCCAGGTCAGTCAGGCGCCGGCGCGCGGCAAGGTGACGTTCCAGCGACACCGTCTCCGCGATCGCGGGCGGGTCTCGCAGGGGTCGGCAGGCGGTGGCGAGGCCCTCGCAGCCGGTCAGGCGCCGCCGCGCCCTACCCAGGCGTTCGCACAGCCCCGCCAGAGGCCTGTCGTCGGCCAGGATCGGGGGCAAGGCCAAGGGCTCCAGGCCTTTCTGCCGGGCCTCCGCCGCCCTCCGGCGCTGGGTCCAGGTCTCCAGTTCGGCCAGCAATTCCTCCAGCGGCGCCGTCGGCGCCAACTCCGGCGGGGGCTGGGTGCGGCGCAGGACCGCGCCTTCGCGCTCCAGCGCCGCCACGCGGGCCGCCGCCAAAGCCAGCCGGCCAATCAAGACCTCGAGCGCCGCCTCTCGCTCGCGCGCGCGCACCATCGCCCCGTGCTCGTCTCGCGCCGCCTCCAGCCTCGGCCGCAGCGAATCCAGCGGCGCCAGCGCTTCCGCCTGCCCCGCCACCCTCAGCCGCTCCTCCTCCAGCGTCCGCCGCCGACCTTTCGCCTCGCGCACCTTGCTGCGGTGCTTGCCCTGCATTTCCAGCAGCTTCGACGCATCCGACGAACTGGCGAAAAACCCCGCCGCCTGCGATCCCGTGTCGCTCAGCAGGAAAATCGGCTGCTTCTGCAGCGCCAGATGCACATCCACGGCGTCCTTTTCGTTGACCTGCACCAGATCGAGGCGCAGCGCCCCGTGGACCTTTTCCAGCTTTTCTTTCTTGTTCTTGCCGGTCGTTCCGAGATCGTGCCCGTCCACGTCGTAATAAGACGACTTGCCCTGGCGGCGCCAAGTCACGACATGGCCGTCGGACGTCTCGACGGTAACCGACGCGGACCGCGCCCCATGGCGCACCATGAAGTCCCCGTCCGTGCCCCGGCAGAGCGTTTCCAAGGCGGAGATCACCGCCGACTTGCCGCAATTGTTCGGCCCGATGAGCACCGTCAAACCCTCCGCCGGTTCAATGACGGTGCGCTCGTGGGCCATGTAGTTTTCCAGGACGATGCGGCGAATCATGGGACATGGGACTCAGAAGGATTGCCCCACCTTTCGCCCTCCTATCGCCCGGGCGCAAGGGGAAAATTTGGCGAAGCGTAACTCGCCTGACGCCAATCCTCCCACATTTCCAGTTGCCTGCCCGCGCCCCGCGGGCTTCACTACGACCCGCTTCGCGCCGCGGTCCAGTAGCTCAGCTGGATAGAGCATCGGATTTCTACTCCGACGGTCGGGGGTTCGAGTCCCTCCTGGATCGCCATTGAATTCGCAAGAGTTAGACACAGAAGCCCTTCCTCCTGAAAGACGGAGAAAATGAGGGTTCTGAGCGCAGGTCGTGATGGCTGGAGGCGGATGGCCTCTCTTCCTCGCACCTGCCCACAAAGACGCTGGGCTCCACCTCCGCGTTCCCCCTCGGCGCTTAGATTTTTCCTCGCCATGCACCCAGGCTTTTCTTTGGTTTTCCTTCGTATTTCTCCGTCAGTCCTCTCATCTTGTGCTTGTCATGCGAACTCCTGTGTGTCACACTTGGATTGCCCTATCCTGACGGCGGTAGCAGTAAGGGCACAACCTGTGTGAAGCGGTGCGCATGACTTAGAAATCAGCGCTTACACACCAAGGAAGGAGTTATAGCAATGTCATACAATCACACGAAGATGCTCGACATGATTCGTTGGTTCGCGGCCAAAGAGGTTGGGAGCATGTATCTGATGAGGCTGCTAAAGCTCCTGTACTATTCGTACGACCCGCTCACGCGCGCGCGAGTGCTTGAATTTACGGACGTTGCAAAGAGAAAGTGGGGGACCGGCGGGGTTCGTTGTGCGAATCTTGAAGCCCCAACGTTCGAGTCCAGCCGTAACGCATTAACTGACCCTATTGTCTGAGTCCTCTCCCATGCTCGCCCATCAAAACACCACCACGACAGAAGTTAGGGAGGACTCCTCCGCCATGCCAAGTGAACCGAAAAGTCGTCAAAAATGGTACCTGTTCATCTTGGCACTACTTGTCTGGCACGTTATCGCGACAATCAACAGCAACAGAGAGGCAGAGAATGACTTGGCTCAGATGCACGCAGATGCCGAGATTTCAAAGTTCAATGCGCAAATGCAGAGATTTAGGGACATAATCGCCAAGTATGGAGTCGATCTGGACAAAAACAATCAAATTCTCAAAGGCATGGCCTATGAGGCGCATTCGCAACCAGGACGGATAGATATATTGACTCAAGAAAGATATGTACTAATAATCGGAACAGTCTCCAAGGTTCGTTCATTTTATTTAGAGGACGACTCAACGACAAAAACACATTTATTAGTAACTCCCGTTATGACAGACTCGCATCAATTCTTTATACTACCAAGATTTGACTTATTCGGGCAAGGCGAGTACTGGATGGGAAAGCCCGTTGGGTTGATTGTGGACAACTATTTTACAAAGTATTTTTTTGAAACTGCAAACACTGAGATTTTTGGCAAATCTGCCATCTTGGTAGAAGGAGAAACTCTTTTTGAAATTCCTTTGGATTTTACGGAGGAGTACGGTAGGGAATATTTTTATCATGCGCTCAATAAAGACTCCGCTTTCCTCAGGATTATCGAAAGAAATGCATACAAACCAAGAGTTCGACAGCTCATTGCGGGGCGAAAAGCATCCTTTTACTTCAAGCCCTTGGAAGACTCAGAAGAGTACTACGCAAAGTATTTTTTATTGCCCCTGGGGGCAATCGCGGTATTATATGTCCTTTTCTGTGTCGCCACCCTGATTGCCGCCCAGTTTCGCAAGTCGGACAGACGTACGTGGATTGTCTGCGTTTTGGTTTTGGGAGGCATTTTGTGTTTTGCATGGATTGCGTGGCCAACGCTGTATAGCTACAGAGAGGTCGAAGTGTTCAAGAGTTCGACGTTTGTCAGGACCCACCGGATCACAGGAAAAACTGAAGCATTGCACCCAAGCGGGTATTGGGTACCTATTAAGTGACGCTGTTCTTGAAGGCTGTGATATAAGAGCGTGTCCGAACTTCCTTTGACTGAGGCCATTGGGTTTGGCAACCTTCCGCCATGTCTTCTCACGCTCCCGACCGCTCCCGTTACGACACCGACTTGACCGACGCGCAGTGGGCCGTTCTTTGGCCCGTGCTGCGAGAGAATGTCCCGCAAGCCGAGCAACGTCAAGTCTCTTACCGTGAAATCGTGAACGCCATCCTGTACCAGCTCCGCGCCGGATGCCCTTGGCGCCTCCTGCCCCACGACCTGCCGAAATGGAAAACCGTCCACCATTACTTCCGAGAGTGGACAAAAGAAGGGGTCTGGCGCGAAATCGAGCACTGCCTGGTCCGCCAGAGCCGCAAAACGCAGGCGAAAAAGCCGAGCCCGTCCGTCGCCGTCATCGATTCACAGTCCGTGAAGACGACAGAAAAAGGGGGCCTTTGAGGGGGTTCGACGGCGGCAAAAAGGTCAAAGGCCGCAAGCGTCACATCCTCGTCGACATGTCAGGGCGCGTGATTGGGCGCCTTGTCGGCAGCGCCCGCGAGCACGATAGCGTGGCGGCGGTGGAGCTCTTCGCGCAGGCCGCAAATCGGGACTGGGAGCGGCTTTGGAAGGTTTACGGCGACAGCGCCTACGGGGGCGAGAGGCTGCGGCGCGAGGCGGAAAAAGTGGGTCTGGAACTTGAAATCGTCAAACGCAAGGAGGGCGTAAAAGGGTTTGTGGTGGCGGCGAAGCGGTGGGTTGTGGAGCGCACGATCGCGTGGCTGAGCCGGTGCCGAAGGCTGGCGAAAGACTACGAGCACTTGCCTTCGTCGAGCGAGGCGTGGATCGACGTGGCGTCGATCCAGAGGCTGCTGAGGGGGCTGGCGGGGTGATTTTGGGACTTCGGACACGCTCTAATGCCCGAGCACTACAACAGCGGCATCATCCGGAAAATCCGTCAAGAAGAGCTAAGCTGAGGTAAACCGAAACTTCAAGCCACATGGCAGTCATTCAAACGGGATAGTCATCCGCCTGTCTCTACCCACGGTCTTCCCCCCCGTCATGCCCTAGGACTTGAAACACGCTCGCGCCGGGGCCGGGTTGGCCTCATCGTTCCCGGAGCCCTCCCAAGGATTCACCCCATGATTTTCGTCTCCGACTTCGATGGCACCATGACCCAGCGCGATTTCTATGGCGTGGTGACGGAGCGCCACACGCCGCCCGGCGCCATGCGCCATTGGCACGCCTACGAAAACGGCGAAATCACGCATTTCGAGGCGCTGAAGCGCATCTTCGCCGAAATCCGGGCGACGCCCAAAGAGATCGAGGCGGTGCTGGACACGATGGATTTCGACCCTGGGGCCGCCGGGGCGATCGCTGATCTGAGGCGGAATGGATGGGATCTGATTGTCGCCTCGGCAGGCTGCTCCTGGTACATCGAGAGGCTGTTCGCGCGGGCGGGGATCGAGGCCGAGTTTCACTCGAACCCCGGACAGTTCGACGAAGGCGGCGCCCTGCGGATGGAGTTGCCCACCGGCAGTCCGTTTCTCGAACGCGAGCACGGCATCGACAAGGCGGCCATCGTGCGGTCGGCGATGGAACGCGACGCGATGGTGGCCTTCGCCGGCGATGGGCGGCCGGATGTGGAGCCCGCGCTGCTGGTGCCGCCGCAGCGGCGCTTTGCCCGGGGAACTCTGGCGGAACTGCTGGACGAACGGGGCGAGCCCTACCAGCCCTATGCGCGATGGTCGGACATCGTGCCCCGCCTGCTGGAAGGACACCGCGCCTGATGCAGCACCAGAGCCCCACAATCCCCGCCCTGGTGCGGATGAAGACCGGAGCGCTCGACCGCGTGGGCATTTACATGCGCCGCGCCGAACGCAAAAAGGTGGTCATGCTGCAGAGCGCCGGGCTGCCGGAGCCGATCGTCCAGCGCGCCGTCGAGTCGCTCGAACGCGAGCGCATCGAATTGGTCAAGCTGGCGGAACCGGAGAAGGCGAGCCTGGAGGCGGCGACGGAGGTCTTCGCCGGGCTGTCGGGCTCCTTCGATGCGATCATCGGCCTGGGGGGCGGCAAGGCGCTGGACATGGCGAAGTTCCTGGCGGTGCTGGCCAACCGGCCCTACTACGCCATTCCGACGTCGCTGTCGAACGACGGCTTTTGCAGCCCGCAGGCGAGCCTGACTGTCGGGGGGCGGCGCAAATCCATCGGCGCCCGCATCCCCGCCGGCATCATCGTCGATCTCGAGGTCTGCCTCGCCGCGCCGCGCCCGCTCTGGTGGTCGGGCGTGGGCGATCTCGTGTCGAAGATCACCGCCGTCCACGATTGGCGGCTGGCTTTTCATGCCGACGGCACGCCGTTCAACGATTTCGCGGCGCTGCTTTCCGACGCCACGGTGCATCAGTTCATCTCCAGCCCGGCGCGCGACACGGCGGGGATTCGGGTACTCGCGACGGCGCTGATGCTGAACGGCGTGGCGATGGAGATTTGCGGCAATTCACGACCCGCCAGCGGCGGCGAGCACCTCGTCTCGCACGCCCTCGACAGCTTCAGCAAACGCCCCCGGCTCCATGGGCTCCAGGTCGGCGTGGCCACCTACATCGTCAGCCACCTCCAGGGCCAAGGCACCGATTCCATCGCGGACGTTCTCGCGAAAACGAACTTCTGGGCCGCCTTCCAGGACGACCCCCTCGACCGCGCGGAATGGATCGAGGCCTTCCGCCGGGCGCCCGGCATCAAGCAGGACTTCCACACCATCCTCTCGCAGCCGGGATACATGGACGAGGTCGAACGGCTGCTGCGGGAAGATCCGCGCCTCGCGGCGGTCTTTGGGGGCTGATGAGGGGGCGGGGGCGGCCGGCAAGCCGAGGGTGGCTCGGGCGCCCGGTCTGCGAGTCTCCTCATTTGGCTGCGGCATCCCGGCGGTTTCCCGTTGCCCGGCGCGGCTAGGTGAACACAGCTTCAGCCATGAAGAAGGCACTGTGGCATTTCGCGAATCACCGTCCGAGCGACGTCAGTCGGGACCCGATTGCGGGCGAGTTTTTCTCTCAGGACGCGGTCGATGGGCCGGCGCGGGCCTTGGTACGCGAGGGGATTCAGAATTCGCTGGACGCGGCCTGCAAGAGGCCGGTGCGCGTTCGGTTGGCTCTTGGCGAACTGACGGCCGAGCAGGTGGCTGCGGCGCCGTGGTTCGATGGGCTGTGGGAGCACCTTGAAGCAAACCGCTCGGGCCTCCTGCATCCGCCGCGCAGGGCTGGCAGGTGCCGGTTTCTGGTGTTCGAGGATTTCGGGACTCTGGGGCTCGACGGCGACGTGCGAGAGTACCGCCACCGCGACACGGCGAACCCGTTCTACGCGTTCTTTCGCGCCGAGGGCGAGTCGTCGAAGGAAAGCGAGGACAGTCGCGGGCGTTGGGGCGTGGGCAAGTTCGTCTTTCCGCGGGCGAGTCAGGGGCAGACTTTTTTTGGCCTGACGGTGCGCGAGGTCGCGGGCGCCGGGCCGGAGCGCCTGATGTTGGGACGCACCATCCTGAAACATCACGAATTGCCCGATGGTGAAGCGTACCGGCCGGACGGTTTCTTCGGTGAGCGTAATGACGCGGGCGAGATCGTGCTACCCCTTTCCGACCCCGCATCGCTCAGCGACTTCTCAACGCTCTTTGGCTTGGCACGGGAGCCGGAGGATCTGGGACTCTCGATAGTGGTTTGCTGGTGCGATGAACGACAGCCGGATTCCACCGAACTGGAATTCACCGGCAAGCGCCTGGCGCTGGCGGTGGCGCAGGAGTACTTCGACCCGATATTGCGCGGCACGCTGCAGGTCGATGTCGAGGCCCCGGACTTGGGCGCCGATCCGTGCCGCCTGGACGGGGAGAGCCTGCCGAGCCAGCTCGACCGGCCGCCATTGGCCGACGAATGCGAGGAGCTGAGGGCGTTGGTCGCGCTGTCGCGCGAGGCGCTGGCGTGCGAGAACCTGGAAGGCTGGTTCGTCGCTCCGCCGCATCCGAACAACAAGCCCGCGTGGAAGGACGTGGAGTTCCCGGAGGATCAACTCGAGCGCTGGCGGACGCGGTTCGAGAGTGGCCGGCCACTCTGTCTGAGGGTGCCTCTGACTCTGCGGCCTAAGGGGAAGGCCGAGCGCAAGACATACTTTCACGTGATCCTGCAACGCTGCGAGGACTCGACCCGGCCGACCTACGTGCGCGGCGATCTGGTGATCACGGAAGCCCACGGCACGCGGACGAGACGCCTGAGGGGTGCGCGCGGCCTCGTCTTGGTTCGCGAGGCGGCGCTGAGCGAAATGCTCGGCGACGCGGAAAACATCGCGCACACGGAATGGCGACGAAACTCGAGCAATCTGAAGGATAAATGGGCCTACGCCGGAGACACGATCGCTTACGTCCAGCAAAGCGCGACGCGCCTCCTCGAGGCCATGAAGGCGGCGGAGGAAGATGAACCGGACCGCAATTTCCTGTTGGATTTCTTCTCGGTCCAGAGGGCGCCCGAACCCCAGTACCCCGTTGAGCAGGAGGCTGCCGACCGGAGTTTGGCTTCGCAAGTCAGCGAAGACGACGCGGCGCATCAGGCCACGCTGGAGCCCGCCGATTTCCCCGAATCGCCTCCACCTTATCAGGTCAACAAGCTGACCGGCGGTTTCCGCGTACAGGGAATCAATCCGGGGACCGGTCGCCATCGCGTCGCCATTCGGATGGCCTATGCCGTTCGCCGCGGCGATCCGTTCAAGGTGTATGCGATCGGCGAGAAGGCGGGCACACCGGACTTCGACCTCGCGGACCCGGCTTCGCCGCTCCAGGTGGCCAAGAGCGAAAGCCTGGGGTTAGAGAAGTTGAGCGGAAACTCGGTCGTTCTGACCTCGGAAGGCGAAGGGAAATGGAGCGCGCGCGTCCTGGGTTTCGACCAGAACCGCGACGTGGTGATCGACGTCAGCCTGACCGGCGGGGGAGGTCCCGACGATGGCTCGTAGGCTGAACTTCACCGAGCGCCAGCGCATCCACCGCAAGAGCGTCATCCTGCGAGTGCGGGTGGGAGAGAATGGTCAGGCGCCGGTCCTCACGCCGCAATTCTTCTTCGGCCAATATGACTTCCCCAACTCTGCCCGCGTTTTTCTGGAAGCCTATCGTCAGGCTTCGCAGATGCGTTTCGATTTCGGCGCGCCTCGCGGCGATTGGACGCCGGAGCCGGTGGAGCTAAGAGACTTCCGCGACATGACGGGCGTCCGTTTTCGCCTGAAAGTCACGCGAGTCGAGGACCCCCGGCGGGGCCTCTTGCTGGGCCACGCGGACAAGCTCAAGCCCGAGTTGACCGGTATCCCCAACACTGGCGACCGCGAGCCTCTCCTGGCCGTCCGCACCGAGGACCTGGACCACCTGCCGTGGCGCCTCGATGTGACCGAGGACAGCGAACCGATTCTGGTGCTGAACTCACGCCTTTCCAGCGAAGGCAAGCACCTGCTCGAAAACCCCGCGGTGCGCTCGCTGATCTTTCCCGCCGCCATCCGCGAAGTCTTCCGCGACCTGTTTTTTGTGCTCTGGGCCGATGGCGACCGCGCCGCCGAAAACGAAGGCGGCTGGGAAAGCCATTGGCTGCAATTCGCCAATGAATGCCGCGGCGAGGCGAGGGGTACGCCTCCCCCCGCGGGCGACGACCCGCAGGAAATCTGCGATTGGATCGAGGGCGTCGTCGAAGGCTTCAGCCAGCAGCACCGCCTGGCCGACGGTTTCGCCAAAGCCTGGGAGGAGATCCAGCGATGACGGCTCATCCCGATCTGCCCCTGTCGCGGCTCACAGCGAGCGGCATCGCCGCCTACGAGGATTTCCTGCGCCTGCGCATTGAAAACCCAGAGGAAATCGCGCCCAGCCACCTCCTCGACTCGGCCGAACACAGCGAGGTCATCGGCCCCTCGGTCGGTATCACGATTCGCGAATTCGACACCCGGCGCGAACTCGGCGAGTACCTTTTCGAACGCCTCGCTCGTATCGACCAACCCGAACTCGACCGAGGCCTCTGGGCCTGGCTGTCGCTCTTCTACTTCGACCAACTCGCTCGCCAGGCCCGCACCATCGGCCAGAGCTACCGCTGGATCCCAAAGAGCAGCGGCGGGTACGGGTGGTTGTCATTCCACCACTTCATGCTCGGACCCTACCAAGTCGTGAGGCAGTATCAGGGGCGGCTCGACGACGTGATGATATTGCTCTACGGGCCGATCGGGGGTGTGCCTGGACTGACAACAATGATTACCAAGAACATCGAGTTCGCCACCAACCCGGACATCCTCAAAGTCGCCACTCTCCTCTACCTCACATCGCGAAACGGCCGCTGGTCCGCCAAACCCAAGAGCGGCAGCATTTCCCAACCCGGCTCGATGAAAGCCTTCGTCACCTACCTGCGCCAGATCGACCTCACATGGGACCTTTCGCTGATCGGCGAAGACCAACTCCTCTCCATGCTCCCACCCGCCTTCACTCGCTGGAAACCGAGCCACCGGCAGATGGAGCTTGGAATTTCGTAGCCCCCCCCGCCCTATTCCATCGCTGGCCGAGACGGGCATGACAATCGTAAGGCCAGCATGAAGCCAGCCATGACACTGCGGAATACCAGGAGTTTGGAGGCAAAGGTGTGGCTGGGGAGGTAGGACTCGAACCTACGACAGCCGCTTCCAAAGAGCGGTGTTCTACCAGCTGAACTACTCCCCAGCGTTCGCGGCGGGTGCATGGGCACGGGCCGCAAGGGGTGTTGGTGTAGCCAGAGCGTGGCGGGCCTGTCAACGGCCAATCGGACCGGGGCGGGCGAGAATCTGAAGCCCGGAGCGCGGTGGAGGCCAACTTTCCGTTGCGCGTGTTTTTTCCCCCTGCTTTCATCGCCTCTAAGCCGTTCCAGGGAGCAGGCACTTTGTTGTCTGATACGACAGGTTTTGCGGACTGTGTCGTGACTTGGAAGAATCCTCGATGCGCGGGAAGTCTGAACAACTGCCATGAGAACCACGCTGGGCAAACTGCAAATCCAGGCGGCGGGACTGAGTGACCGCGGCCTCAAGCGCGGCCATAACGAAGACAGTCTGTCCGTGGTGCCCGATATCGGGCTGTTCATCGTGGCCGACGGTATGGGTGGCCACAACGCGGGCGAGGTGGCGAGCCGCCAAGCCATCGAATCGATCGTGGATTTCGTGCGCCGCGCCGAAGGCGATGACGACGTCACCTGGCCCTTTCCCCGCGACGAAAAGCTTTCCGACTCGGAAAACTCCCTGGTCGCCGCCATCAAGCTGGCCAACCGCGACGTCTGCAACCTGTCGGTCCAGCACCAGGAATACAGCGGTATGGGCACCACTCTGGTCGCGATGTTCATCTCGCCCGAGGACCGCGAACTCGCCATCGCCCACGTGGGCGATTCCCGCTGCTACCGCTACCGCGACGGCAAGCTGGAGCAACTGACGCTCGATCACTCCTGGGTCAGCGAGCAGCTTCAGAAGGGCATCATCACGGAAGAAGAGGCGAAGAATCACCGCTGGAAAAACGTCATCACGCGCGCCCTCGGCAACAAGATGGACGTGGACGTGGACGTCCAGATCCAGAAGATCCGGAGTCACGACCTTTATCTGCTGTGCAGCGATGGATTGTCCTCGATGGTGGAGGACGGCCAGATCTCGGACGTGATCCGCCAGAAGCCGGACCTGGAGGATTGCATCCAGGGGTTGATCCAGTCGGCCAATTCGGCCGGCGGACTGGACAATATCTCCGTGGTGATGGTTCGCTTTGTCGACGAGGACGAGATCGAAGCGGCACGCGAGGCGAACGCTTCCGAGGCCCTCTAAAGACTTGACGGGCTTGCTTGTTCCCTGGATGATCCCAGGCTGGCGGACGGCCAAGGGAATGCCCACACGGGCATGACAAGACAAAGGGCCGGGATGCGCCGCCAATCGATGACTCACTGAACGGATAGAGGGGACCCCAGGGCACATGCGTCTCTCTCCCAATCGAATGAACTCCCTGTCAGTGCTCGCTTTGCGGGCGCTCAAGGATAGCCCCCACGTGGACCTGCGCGACGCGGACGCGGTGGTGGCGGCCGTGCGCCGCGCGTTACAGAACAATCTGCGCGAAGAAGACGAACTGGAAAAACAGGCCGAGGAAATGCTGGCCAAGCACAAGACGGAGATCCTGCGCACCGGGGGCGATTACCGCCGCATGGTGTTGGAAGGAAAGAAGACTCTGGCGAAGAAGAAGGGCTTTGTCTTGTAAACTCCCCGCCGTTCGGGTTTCAATTCCGCGGTTTTTCCCGCACCCCCCGGCCGGACGGACTCCGGCCCGCAACCTCGCCCATCCCGGCTCGCCAGCCCCCAATCCGTTCCCCCTTTCCGATCGAAAGCGCGCCCCCCATGAAGACGAAACACTCCGAAACCGTAATCCGGCAGGTGCTCGACGGCCTCGACGTCCTCGATGTCCTCGAGTTCATCGACTACTTCCCGGGGTCGATGCAGCGCGGCGGCGGCAAAATCCGATGCTCCTGTCCCCTCCATGGCGAAGAAGAAGAATCGCGCAGCATGATGCTCGACGAGGAAACGAAAACCTACCAATGCACGGAACCGGGGTGCAAAGGCCAGGCGGGCGGCAACCTCATCGATCTCTTCGCCGGCTCCCGCGGCGTCACCTTCGATCAAGCGGTCAAGTCGCTCTGCGATGAGTTCGGTATCGAAATCGCCCTGCCCGAAGACCTTCAGAAACTCGATCAGCACGTCGACGCGGCGGAAGCTTTCGTGGGCCAGATGGACACGGAAACAGGCCCCCTGGGGCCAAAGGCCAAAGCCATCGTGGCCAAGCTCGAAGAGGTCCTCTCCTTCGACCCCAATCATGTCCGCGCGCTCCGGGTGCTGCTGCGCCTCAAGAAGAAAGGCGGCGAGGATGGCGCCGCGGCTCTCCTGGTAACCCGTCTGGCGGATGCGGAATTGGGCTTCGGCAACGATCAGGCCGCCATCGATCTGCTGACCGGCGAATTGGAGGCCGACCCGTCCAACCGCGCCTGGCGCCGCAAACTGGCCGAAGTCCACCTCAAGCGCGAGGAAGCGGAAACCGCCGCCCAGCACCTCATGCTTCTCGCCGACGCGGCGGAGGAAGCGGGCGACTTGCAGGAAGCCCTCTGGGCCTACCGCCAGGTGGAGGCGAACGCCTCCTCGGCCGCTATTGACGTGAGGCCGATGATTACTCAACTCCTTGTGACGACGGGCCAGTCGGGCAAGGCGGCCCGCGAATTGGTGGCGGAAGCCCGCGACGCGGAAGACCGCGGCGATCTCCAGGCCGCCTGCGACGCGCTGGAGCAGGCCGCCCAGGTCGAACCCTCCAGCGGACCGGTGGCCCTGCGCTACGTGGAAATCCGCATCCTGCAAGGCCTGACACCCGAAACACTCAATGCGTCGCTGCGTCTGGTCGACAACCTGCTCGGCGCCGCCGCGAACCGGCCCGCCGTCGAAGCCCTCGTCAAACTCGTCAGCGCCAGCCCCGACAGCACCGCGGTCCTGGAACGCCTCGTGATCGCCTATCAACGCCTGAATCGGCCGGATCTCTCCACGGAAGCACGCTACCGTCTGGCGGAAACCCATCGCCGCGCCGGCGCCTTCGCCGAAGCCCACAGCGTTCTCGACGATATTCTCGAAGCCGACCCCTCGGCCATGAAGGCCCTGCGCGCCCACGCCCACATCAGCCTCGGCGCCAACGACAAAGAGGGCCGCGTTCGCTGGCTGGCCAAGTGCGTCAAACAAACGCCCGACGACGCCCAGATCATCGAAGAATACGGCGACGCCCTGGACGCCGTGGGCCGCCAGAACGACGCTCAGGTGCAGCGCCTTCGCGCCTGCCGCCGCTTCCTCGAGGACAACCAGGAAGGACGGGCGGAGGAACTGCTGAAACGCTGCGTGGCCGCCGGGGCCAAAGACCCACAGGCCCTCGAACTGCTGGCCGATTTGCAGGAAAGCCGCAACCATCTGGCGGAAGCCCGCTCGACCCGCCTCACCCTGGCCGAAATCCGCCGCGACGCCAACGATCGCCCCGGCGCGCTGCAACTCATCGATCACCTGATCCGCAGCGGCGCCATGACCAGCGAAGACATCGCCCGCGCCGAGGGCATCCTGCGCCAGATGCTCAAATCCGAGCCCGACGACGTGGGCCTCCACAAGCGCCTCGCCGCTCTGCTCCGCGCCGCCGGGCGCCACGCCGCCGCCGACGACCAAATCTACGAACTGATCGCCGTCCACGACCGCCGCAACGAGGTCGACGAAGCCGGCCATCTGTTCCGCGGCCTCATCAAGCGCGACGGCAACGATATGGAAGTCCGCCAGAAATACGCCGATTTCCTCCGTCGCCACCACCGCCACCGCGACGCCTCCAAGCAGCTCCTCTCCATCGCCGAACGCAAAGAAGCGATGGGCGAACCGGACGGCGCCTACGCCATGCTCCACGAAGCCCTCCTCGTCGATCCGGAAAACGACCTGGCCCAGCACAAAATGGCCGAAATGGCCAAGAAAGGCGGCGTCCACAAAGACGAAACCATCCGCCGCCTCCTCGACATGGCCATCGCCCACACCGAATCGCGCCGCTTCCGCGAAGCCGCCAAGGCCCTCAGCGAAGCCGTCAACATCGACCCCGACAACATCGTCCTGCGCCGCAAGCTGATCGATGTCTGCCTCGACGACAACTACAGCGACATCCCCACCGCCATGGTGCAATTCGACGCCATCGCCAACATCCGCCAGAAAGAAGGCGACAAGGAAGGCGCCCTGGCGGCGCGGCGCGAGGCCGCCGCCCTCAACCCCGACGACGTGGATCGGCGCCGGGCTCTGGCGGAAGCCCTCCACGATGCCGGCCTGAACCACGACGCCCTCGAAGAAGTCATGAATCTGGCCGATTACCACCGCTCCGCCGGCGAGTTCGAAGACGCCCTCGAATCCCTCGGCGCCGCCCTGGAAATCGACAAGGACCACATCCCCGCACGCCGTATGCGCGCCGAAATCTACGAAGAAACCGGCGACGTCCAGAAAGCCCTCCGCGAGTGGCGCACACTGGCCCCCCTGATGGAACTCAAGGCCGACGAAATCCCACGCGCCGGCTCCTCCGACATGCACCATCGCCCCGCCTCCCTCCAAGTCATGAAGGAGTACGACTTCGACCACTTCGTCGTCGGCGACCACAACCGCTTCGCCTGGGCCACCGCCCAGGCCGTCGCCAAATCCCCCGGCAACACCCCACACAACCCCCTCTTCCTCCACAGCGACGTCGGCATGGGCAAAACCCACATCCTCCACGCCATCGCGAATTACGTCCTCGACGGAAACCCCGGCATCAAAATCATCTACACCAACGCCGAGGACTTCACCAGCGAGCTGATCGACGCCATCCAGAACAACCAGGTCATCCAGTTCCGCCAGAAACACAAAGCCGCCGAACTGCTCCTCCTCGACGACGCCCACCTCCTCGCGGGCAAGGAATCGAGCCAGGAAGAATTCTTCCACATCTTCAACACGCTCTACCAGAGCAAGCGCCAGATCGTCATCACCAGCGACCGCCCGCCCAAGGAAATCGCCCACCTCGAAAAACGCCTCATGTCGCGATTCGGCGCCGGCGTCATCGTGGAAATCCAGGCGCCCCAGCTCGAAACGCGCATGGCCATCCTCCGCCGCGTCGCCATGGAGCGCGAGGATTTGAACGTCCCCGACGACGCCCTCAACATCCTGGCGGAAGCCATCACGTCCAACGTGCGCGAACTCAAGGGCGCCTTCAACCAGCTCATCATCATGCACGAAATGGGCGGCGCGCCCTTGAACGCCGAGACGGCGAAAAAGGTCGCCGAGCAACTGGCCGCGCCCGCCGCCGGCTGAAAAAAAACGCCCCGCCGCACCCAATTTCCCCTTGCGCGGAGGGTATTCCTTCGGACTAACTTTCCAGCCCGCGAGGGAGTGCGAAGTCTCTTCCGGGGTCATCGAGCCGCTATAGCTCAGTTGGTAGAGCACATCCATGGTAAGGATGGGGTCTGCAGTTCGAATCTGCATAGCGGCTCCACTTTCTTCTTCTGAGAAGCCCCGCTCGGCCTTTGACCGCGGCGGGGCTTCTCTCTTGCATCCCCTTTCCCGCCCAAGGCATCCTCCTTTCCTTATGTCGAACCCGATCCCGCTTCTCATTTCAGGACTCCCAGGCCGCATGGCGCTCGAAGTCGCCCGCCTCGCCCTCGACCGAGAAAGCGACTCCCCGTTCACCCTCCTCCCTTTCGCCCTCACCGGCCCCAATATGGAAGCGGAAACGTTCGCCTTCGGCGATGGCCGCTCCGTCCGCCTCGTCCGCCCGCAAGATCGCGACAGCCTCCAAATCCCCCCCGGCAGCATCGCCGTCGACTTCACCGAACCCGCCGCCGCCCTCCCCAACGTCGAGTTCTACAGCCGCAAAGGCATCCCCTTCGTCCTCGGCACCACCGGCTACGACCGCGACCGCGCGCTGGAACTCGTCCGCCAGAGCGGAACCTCCGCGGTCATCGCCCCCAACATGGCAATCCCCATCGTCCTGCTCCAGTCCGCCATGCACTGGCTCGCCGGCCGCTTCCCCGGCGCCATGGCCGGCTATCAGTTCGGCGTCCTCGAATCCCACCAATCCGGCAAGAAGGACACCTCCGGCACCGCCAAAGCCCTCGTCTCCGACTTCGCCGCCCTTGGCCTCCCGGCCTCCGTCGACAAAATCAAGATGATCCGCGACGCCAAGGTCCAGGAGCAGGAACTCAACGTCCCCCTCGAGCACATCTCCGGCCACGCCTACCACTTCTACGAAATCGCTTCCGACACCGCCGACATCCGCCTCGAACTCAGCCACCGCGTCCACGGCCGCAAAGTCTACGCCGAAGGCGCCCTCACCGCGGTCCGATTCCTGCACCAAAAACTCAACGCCGGTTCGAAGAACGAAATCTTCAACATGACCGACGTGTTGGAAGCCATGCCCGCCCCCAAGAAACCGGGCTGAGCCGAACACCCACCAAGACCGATAAAGAGACGAACGAGATGGCGATTCTGGAAATTCGCAAATACGGCGACCCGGTCCTCCGCGAAAAAGCGGCGCCCGTCAACGGCGCCAGCGACGACCTGCGGGCCTTCCTGCATGACATGGCGGAAACCATGTACGCCGCCAACGGCATCGGCCTCGCCGCCAATCAGGTCGGCGATCTTCGCCGCGTCCTCGTTATCGATCCCGGCGAGGAAGAGCGCGACAAACGCCCCGCCCGCACCCCCAATCCCCAATTCTTCCTCAACCCCGAAATCCTCGACTCCAGCACCGAAGACGGCCCCTACACCGAAGGCTGCCTCTCCATCCCCGAACTCGAAGGCGAAGTCTACCGCCCCCTCAAAATCCGCCTCCGCTGGACCACCCTCGACGGCGAAACCCGCGAGGCCGACTTCGACGGCATCACCTCCCGCGTCCTCCAACACGAAATCGACCACCTCGACGGCATCCTCTTCATCGACCACATGGGGACCGTGAAACGCAAACTCCTCGCCGGAAAGCTCAACAAGCTGCGCCGCGAAACCGAGGCCCGGATGGCCGAAAGCCGTTCGTAGTTCCGCCAGACGGCCTCCCCCACCCAGGCCACACCGTTAAAACCCACGGATTTAACCGCCGTTAGGCACGCGACAGGCCCCAGCCCCACGCGTACAGTGCGTCCCATTCCTCCCGGAAAAGGACGCGCCCGCTGATGATGACGGCCACCACCTCGCTCCAAGACCGAACCGCCCCGAGCCAACCGCCCAATCCCTTACCCCTTCAACTCGGCCCAGCTCTCCCCCACCCCCACATCCACCCGGATGGGGACGGCGAGGGGCAGTGCGCCGGTCATTTCCTCGCGCACCAGCGATTTCATCGCTTCCGCTTCCGAGGCCGGGCAGTCGAAAATCAGTTCGTCGTGCACCTGCACGATCATCCGGCTTTCCAGGCCTTCGCGCCGCAGCCGCGCGTCGATGGTGCGCATCGCGATCTTGATCATGTCCGCGCTGGTGCCCTGGATCGGCATGTTCTGCGCCATCCGTTCCGCCTGGCTGCGGATGTTCATGTTCCGGCTGCGGATGTTCGGCAGATACCGCCGCCGGCCCAGCACCGTCGTCACGTAGCCATTGCGCCGCGCCCCCGAGAGCACCTCCTCGAAAAACCGCCGCACGCCTTCGTACGCCGCAAAGTAGTCGTCGATGAATCGCTGCGCCACATCGCGCGGGATGTCCAGCTCCTTGCTGAGCCGGAACGCCCCCATGCCGTAGATGATGCCGAAGTTGATGCGCTTGGCGGCGTCGCGCTGCGCGCCGTCCACCTCGTCCGGCGCGATGTGGTACATCTTGCTCGCCGTCAGGCGGTGGATGTCGCCGTCCTGGCGGAAGTTCTCGATCAGCTGCGGGTCCTTGGACACATGCGCCAGAATCCGCAGCTCGATCTGGCTGTAATCCGCGCCCAGCAGCACCCAGCCGTCCCGCCTCGGCACGAACCCCCGGCGAATGCGCCGCCCGGACTCGGACCGGATCGGAATGTTTTGCAGGTTCGGGTCGCTGCTCGACAGCCGCCCCGTCGCCGCCACCGTCTGGTTGAAGCTGCTGTGCACCCGCCCCGTCTTCGGATTGATCAGCGCCGGCAGCGCGTCCACGTAAGTGCCCTTCAGCTTTTCCAACTGCCGGTACTCCAACAGTTTCGCCGGCAGCGGGTGGATCGGCGAAAGGGCCTCGAGGACGGATACGTCCGTGCTGTAGCCGCTCTTCGTCTTCTTCTGCGTCGGGAGCTTCAGATCCTCGAAGAGCACTTCGCCGAGTTGCTTCGTCGAGTTGATGTTGAAGACCTTGCCATCGGCCAGCTCGTAGATCTCCTCCGTGATCGTGGCGAGCCGTCCCTTGAGTTCCACGCTCAGCTCGGCGAAGTAATCCGGCAGGATGCGGATGCCTTCCAGCTCCATCCGCGCGAGCACCGTCACGAGCGGCATTTCCACCTCGCGGAACAGCTCCGTCAGATTCTGGTCCGCGAGCTGGGGCGCGAAGGTGTTGCGGAGCTGAAGCGTCACATCGGCGTCCGCGCAGGCGTACTTGGCCACTTCGTCCAGGTTCGCGTCGGCCATGGAAATCGCGGCTTTCCCCTTGCCGATCAGAGCGTCGATTTCCGTCATGCGGATCCGCAGGACCTCGTTCGCCAGATTCTTCAGCGAATGGCTCGGCCGGTCCGGGCTGATCAGGTACGACATGATCAGCGTGTCATAGACGATGTCGCCCACCGGGTAACCGGCGCGCGCCAGCATCTTGTAATCGAATCGCCAGTTGTGCGCCGCCCATTGGACCTCGCCATCCGCGAAGGCGGGATCGAGAAGGCGCCGCACCGTGGCTTCCGGAAGGCCCCGGGACTTATCGCGGATGTATTCGCGAATCGGAATGTAAACCCCCTGATCCTTGGCCCAGGACAGCGAAATCCCGACGATTTTGCAGGTAAAAGGATCCAATCCATCCGTTTCCGTGTCCACGGCCACCAGCTTGGCCGCGCGCAAATCGGCGACGGCCCGCGCCAGATCGGCCTCCGACTCGATGGTGCGATAATCGGTGTCCCGATCGTCGATTTCGGCGGGAGCGAATTCCTCCTCGCCGAAGAGATCGCCCCCGGCGGCCGGCGCGAAGGACGCCGCCGCCACCGGTTCGTCGAGGAACTTGCGCAGTTCGTACCTCATGTACACTTCCCGCACGGCGGGCGACATTTCGTAGCGCCACGCGAAGCCCCCCCAATCCACATCGCCCACCGGCGCGTCCTCGCGGATCGTGGCGAGTTGCAGCGACAGGCGCGCCTGCTCCGCGTTCTCCGCCACGTTCACCCAGTACTTTGGCTTCGTTTTGCCCTGGGCCTCGGCGATCACCGACTCCATGTCTCCGAATTCGGAAAGCAGATCGACCGCCCGCTTCTTCCCGACGCCGGGAATGCCGGGGATGTTGTCGCTGGTGTCGCCCAGCATCCCCAGGTAGGCGGGAACCTGATCGGGCCGGACGCCGAGTTTCTCCAGGACGCCCGCTTCATCCAGCAATTCGACCTTCCCCATGTGATCCCGCAGAATCGTCACCCCCGGCCGGGCGCATTGCAGCAGGTCCTTATCGATGGAAACGATGCAGGCCTCGCCCCCGTTGTCCACGGCCCAACGGGCCAGAGTCGCCAGCACGTCATCCGCCTCGTAGCGAGCCACGCGCAGCATCGGTACGCCCATCGCCGCAAGAATCTCCATCACGATGTCGAGCTGCTGGTGCAGGTCCTCCGGCGGAGCCTCGCGGTTGGCTTTGTAAGCTTCGAACTGCTCGTTGCGGAAGCTCGGGCCCGACGGATCGAACACCACGGCGACGTGATGGGGGTCCTGCTCGCGCCGGATGCGGTGGAAAAGCTGAAGGAAACCAAAGACCGCGCCGGTCGGAATTCCATCGGTGGTGGAGAGCGTATCGCCCATGCCCGGCGCGAAATACGCGCGGTAGAGATGGGAATGGCCATCGAAGAGGAAGAGCTTCTTTTTGTCGGACACGGGGCGGCGGGTCTCTCATCGGGAGGGAGTGAAGATAAACGAAAACGCCCCGGAATCCTGAAGGAATCCGGGGCGCGGTTCAAGCCTTTGGAGGAGAGCTTTTCGAAAGCTCCCAGCCGATGGCGCTTAGTCGCGGACGACGGAGCCGGTGAGGAAGATCATCAGGGTGATCTTGTCGAGGGTCTCCTGCTGGCGGCTGAAGAGGAACTTGCCGATGAAGGGAATGTCGCTCAGGATCGGAACCCCGGTTTCCGAGTCGGACTTGCGCTCGTTGCGCCAGCCGCCCAGAACCACCGTGCCGCCATCGCGGATGCGGGCGATGGTGTCGATTTCCTTCACGAGAACGCCCAGACCGCCGACGGAGTTCGTCGTCGCAAGGTAGTTGTCGCGGCTCGAGACAATCCCCGTGTCGCCGAGGAAGCCGCTGAGCGCCTGCTGGGCGCCGAGGCTCTGATCGAAGTCGCGGATTTCCGCGGAAATCGGATCCAGCGTGATGTTGCCCGCCTGCGTCACGCTCGGCGTGACTTCCAGAACGACCGCTTCCAGGCTCGGAGGAATGATGAAGTTGTCCTGATCGCCGCCACCGGTGGCGCCTTCCGGCGGCCGGGCGAGACCGAACTCGCGCGTGATCTCGAAGGTCGCCGACTCGCCGTTGAGCACCGTGATCGACGGAGCGTTCACCACGTTGATGATGCCCTGGCTTTCCAGCGCCCGCAGCGTCAGCGCGATCGGCGATTGGCCATTGTTCAGGATGTAGTTGAACACCGTCGCGCCCTTCAGCAGATTCGCGCTCTGCGTGCTCTCGATGAACGGCTCGAACGGGTTCGTGAACTCGTCCGTGTCCTGGGCGAACCGGCCGCCGAGGCTCCCGTCGCCGAGGGAAACGTCGCTCAGCTCGAGCAGGTTGCCGATGCGGAATTCGGACTGAAGCTGCTTGGCTTTGCTTTCGACCACTTCCACGAACTTGATTTCCATCGTGACCTGAAGCGTCGGCACATCGAGCGTTTCGATGTAGAACTCGACTTCCTGCAAGTCGCTGGCGTTCTCGTACTCGATGAAGATGGCGTTCAGGTTTTCGATCGGTTCGACCGTCGCGCCAGCCTCTTCGACGATGGCGGCCGCCAAGCCAAGCGGCAGGCCAGTCAGCGGATCGACACCGGCAACACCCGCGACCCCTGCGCCCGGCACGGCGCCGACAGCGGGAGAAAGACCGGCGACGGGAGCCGCGACCGGAGCCACCGCGCCCCCACCGCCCTGGCCACCGGGTACGTAGCGGATCGTCAGCTTCGCGCGCCCTTCGCCAGGAGTGCTGGAGGGATCCACATCGTCGGCGACGATTTCGTAGTCTTCCACGAATTCCGAACGGAATTCTTCGATCGTCGTGTCCTGAGTCGTCGTGCCTGTGCGGACCACCAGTTCCACGTCGTCGTCGTTCTCATCGATGGCATCGTTCTCGTTCACCCGCACCACGCGGAAGAAAGCGCCACGGAATTCCAGTTCGCCTTCCACACGGAGGGTCTTGGTGATCGAATCGCCACCGGTGTCGCCACCGCCGGCTTGCAGCGGAGCGGTTCCGAGGAAGGTCTGGATTTGCCCGGCCAGATCAGCCGCGCTCGCCCAGTTCAGGAAGATGATCTTCTGACGGCGGCGCTGCTCGATCTGGGGAAGGGACTCGATGAAGTCTTGCACCTGCTTGAGGCGATCGGGGAAGTCCACGACCGTCAGTTGCAGGGTGGCCTCGTCATAGAACAGGCGGCGGCCCTGGGCATTTGCCTGACGGCGCCCTTCCTGGGCGTAGAGGAGGGTTTCCACCACCTGCACGATGTTCTCGGCGAACTGACGGGCCTGCTCGCGGTTGTCCTGGATTTCCAGGACGGGCGTCAGGTTGAAGGTCCGCACGTCCAACTCGTTGCTGTAAATCTGGCGCAGGAACTGGCGGTCTTGCAGGATCTTCTCCACGCGGGCGATGTTGTCCGGCGTGTCTTTGACGATCAGCTCGCCGCCTTCGATGATCAGCTTGCGGTCAGGGTTGAACGGTGCCCGGTCATCGACGCGAAGCAGCGCTTCGAGGATCGCCTTGATGCGCGGCGCCTTGTCTTCCTGAATCAGGTAGCTCTTGAAAACGAGCCCGACGTCAGCCTGGCTTTCCAGCTCGCCGATGAGTTGGCCCAGCTTCTCGATGTTCTGCTGCGAGTCGGTGATGACCACCACGTTCTGGCGCAGGTCGGTATACAGTTCCTGGCTGTCGAGAGCCTTCTGGCCATCGGGGCCGTAGAGGAGAGCCTGGAGAGTGCCCTTCTCGATCAGCGCGTCGATCTTCGCCAGTTCGTCCGGCGAGACCTTGAAGACCTTGGTGCGCAGGTTCGGGGTGATGACGATGGTGTCTTCGCCCGGCTTGCGTTCCCACTTCAGGCCGATCGGCAGAAGCATCGAATCGAGGATCTCGCGCAGCGGTTTGTCCGTGAAGTTCACGACCACGTTGGCGTCGCCGCTGATGCCCGAGAGCACGAAGTTGATGTCGGTGATCAGCTTGAGATTGAAGAGGATCTGGCTGAGCGGCGTCGGAACTTCGGTGGCGATGCTGACCGGCGTCTCCAGCTTCTGGAGGGCGACGGCTTCGCGGTCGCGGAAGTTTTCTTCGCGCCGGTCCTGGGATTCCAGGGTGTTGAAGTCGGCTTCCGTGTTGGCCAGGTAAACGGCCGGAAGTTCGTAAGCCGGATCGATTTCCAGAGCGTCGAGCCACAACTGGCGGGCCCGGCGCAGCGCCGCGAGATCGCCCGGGTTGGCATCGTAGATCGCTTCGCCTTCTTCAAAGAGGGCTTCCGCCCGCTTGCGCGCTTCGCGGTCCGAACGCTGATCGCTCGCCGAAGCCATGGTGTCGCGCTCCGCGGCGATGTCCTCGCGGACGCGCTCGATGCGGGCTTCTTCCGCCGGATAGCAGGCGGAGGCGTCGGCCAGGGTCCGCATGGCGGCGTCGTAATTGCCGTTGCGGGCCTCGGCGCGAGCCGTGCGCAGGAATTCCCTGATGTCGCGGGTGCAATCCATTCCGGCCGAAGGGGCGCCCATGGGGACGTCCTGGCGGGTCGTGGTCTGCATCACGCGTTCAGACTGAACCACGGGACGGGGCGTGTAGCGCGGCTCGGGAGCCGGCCGGCTGACCGTCTGGGTGGGGAAGTTGGCGTTGGGTCCGGGGACGGCGACAGCGCTGTCGGTGACTTTGCCCTGCGCGATCATCGGGCGCGAGGGCTCCACCGGCGCGGGGATGGGTGCCGGAGCGGGAGCGGCCGTTTCCATGGGAGACGGAGCGGCCATCGTGGGGCGAGGCGTCGGCACCGGAGTCGCGGCCGGAGTGCGGGCCGGAGTCGCGACGGACTGGCCGCCGGTGGCGGTCGCTTCCGCCGTGCTGCTGACTCGCTCGGAATTGAGGACTGGACGTGAAGGCATGCGGGGCGCGGGCGTGGGCTCGGCCTGGGCGACAACGATCACATCGGCCTCGGCGTCTTCTTCCATGACAACGACGACGGCTTGCGCATCCACGGACGAGGTTCCGGAGGAGGCGGTGGTCGAGCTGGCGGGAGGATAGACGGTACGGCGGGTCGCGGGAGCGGGGGCCTGGGCGACCTCGATGGGCTCTTCGCGGACAACTCGGGGCTCGGCGGAAGCGATCGCGGTCGATTCGACTTCCTGAATGTCGGCCAGCAAATTGAGAGCGCGGCGGTTGTTGGGGTCGAGCGCGGCCGCTTCGTTGGTCAGGGCAAGAGCAGTCTCCACATCGCCTTGTTGAAGGGCGCGATCGGCTTGGTCGAGCAATTGATCGACGCGCTGGGAGTCGGTCTTGACCTGGGCTTGGCGTTCAGACCCACTGGCCCGTTTTTCGCTCTGGGATGTCTTGGCGCTGAGGCACGCCAAGGACATTGCCAAAGCGCAGCCCAAGAGGGCTGTCTGGCACAAGGCGGTCACACACCGTTTGGAAAGCTGGCGGCTCATAAGACAGGGGTCACTCCTGAAATGGATGCACCGAAGGAACAGGAACCGGTTTCCTGGAACGCAACGACTTTTCGCGCAAGGGTGTCAAGCTCTCAATAGCCCCCACAACGGGGAGGCCGCTCCCCGTTGGGAACGAGCGGGACGGGCTTGGCGCGACTGAAAATCGTGAGTCTGGGTCAGTTGGTTTCCGTTCCTCCTTCGCTGGGTTCGGGTTGAGGATTTTCCAGCCGCTCTTTGAGTTCAGCGGCCTGGGTGAAATCGGGGTTCACGCGCAGGATGTCATTCAAGGCTCGAATCGCAGCCTGCGTGTTACCTTCCTCGGCGAGACGCTCGGCGGTCGTGAACTGCTCGCGCAGTTGACGCTCTTGCGCACTCGCTTCCCGCACCGATTTGAGGTCGAACATATTGATCTGAACCACGCGGCGCAATTCCGGATCGTTGCGAATACCTTCCGGCGTGTCGATCATTTGATCCTGGATTTCTTCTAAATTCTCGCCCTCCACTTTATTCTGGAAGGGAGCGGGGTTGGTGAGCATGATCTCGGGCACTTGATCGTTTTGTTCCTGCAGGAACACATAGCCCGCCGCGACAAGCAGAGCGAGGAAGACGACGATGGCCACCTGATCCATGCGCTTGAGCAGGAGCTGGCCGATTTCCTGGAGTTTTTCCTTGTTCATCGCGTTCTCCCAGTGCGCTCGCGGCGCGTCTCTCTCTGTCCTGCGTTCAAGTCTTTAGAATCCCCGGCCGGGGGCGAAGTTGTTACGGCTGCCGCCCTGTCCCTGAATGCCCGGCCGGAATCCCTGGGGACCACCCGTGGGGGTCGGGGTCGGGGTCGGGGTGATATTGAGAATGTTGATCTTATCCTGCATTTCACCCTCGATCACAAAACGGTAAACGGTTTGCCGGTCGGGGAAGCGGGGGTCGCGCGTCTGGGCGGACCGGGTGATCTCCGGTTCCCGCATGAAATTCTCCATGCTTTCCTGCATCGCCTTCGCGAAGTCGGCCGAGGAGCGCTCCGTCTCACTGACGCCGACGATTTCGAAGTTGCCGTCGTGATCGGCTTCGACGCGGTCGATGACCACTTCCGGCGGTTTGAGGCGATTGATGTTGGCAAGGAATTCGAGCCAGTAATCGCGCTGCGTCACGCCCTTGGCGAAATCCTCGTAAAGCTTGGCGACGGCGACATTTTGCTGGTCCGCCTCGCGGGCCGCGAGATCTTGCTCGCGGCGCTGGAGCATAACATTTTCGAGCGCGGCGGTTTCCTGGCTGTAGAGCGACATGTACTTCTCGCCCGCCTGGGCGGCGAAGAAGAGAACGCCCAGAAGGAGGACCGCCAGAATCGCCGCGGTCTTGTAGGGGAAGTCGCGGGTGATTTTGCGTTCGCGGGGCAGGAAGTCCACTTCCAGGCCGCCCATGCCGATGCCTTGGAGGGCCGCGCCGATGGCGGGCGCGTAGGCCGCCATCGATTCGCCCGGGTTGGGCCATTGGAGAGCGGTGTCTTCAGGCACATCGGAGAGGACGCTGGTCGTGATCGTCAGCTTTTCTTCGATGTAGGTGTCCATGCCGGGCAGGTTCGCCTGGCCGCCGGACACGAGCAGGAAGTCGACGGCCTGGCCGTCGGGCTGTGAAATGTAGAAATCGAGCGAGCGGCGGATTTCGTTGACCAGCCGGTCCACGGCGTCGGTCGCCGCGCCGCACGCGTCGCGATTGGTGTCGCCGCCTTCGTCGAAATCGAAGTCGAAGGTCATCAGGCGGGTCTGATGGCGCTTCACGCCCTCGGCGTCGGTGAAACTCTCGATGCCGCAATCTTCCATGATGTTGCGGGTGATTTCATTGCCGGCGACAGGAAAGCTGCGGAAGAAACCGGGGAGGGACTTGTCGCCCTGCTGGCGCGCCACGACGAGGTCGGTGGCCACGGCGCCGACGTTGACGAAGCCCTTGACTTCCTCGAAGACGAATTCCTCGTCGAGGGCCTCCTCGTCGCCTTCACCGCCGACCAGGATGTCCTCATCGGCGACGTCCTCGCCCTTCTTCTTCTTGTTTTTCTTCCCCTTGGTCTTCTTGGCCGACTTGGCCTTGCGGGGGTTGAGGGCCTCGACGACGGCGGCCGCGGGGCGCGCCATGTAGGCCTGGGCGTTGAAGACGGCGAACGAGCTGACGCTGATGAGGCGCGGTTTGAGACCGGTCTTGTCGACCATCGTCATGAAGTCGTTCACTTCATCGTGCCGCACAGCGACCAGTAGGACTTCCACTTCCTTGTCTTCGGGGATGGGGAAGAACTGGAACTGGAGGTCGGTCTTGTCGAGAGGGAAGGGGATTTGCTGGCGCGCTTCGTAGTTGATAATGCGCTCGAGGCGTTCCGGGCTGGTTTCCGGGAGGCGGAAGCGGCGGATGAAAACCTTCTGGCCGGGGAGGACGAAGACGGCGTCCTTGGTGCCCATCTTGGCGCCGCGGATCAGATCGCGCGCCGTCTTGGAGATGATGGCGCGGCGCTCTTCGCTGGGCATGGAGGGATCGACGCCGGTCTCCGCGGAGGCGGCGCGAAGAACGCGCACACCGTTGCGTTCCAGCGCGAGCTCTACGATTTTGACGGTGTTGGAGCCGAGATCAACGCCTAGGCACTTCTTGAGAGGCATGCGAGAGGGGCTTTCCGTCCGTGCGCGAAATCCTGCGAAAATGCCGACCGGTGGGAGAGGCGGGGAGTCCATTCCTCCGAAGGATCGGGGAAGGACCGATGCGATCAAACTTCGCAAACGCCTAAGCAGTCCAGTCAGTTACCAAAAGCAGCGATAGGAATGGCCTGGAATAGGGTCAATCACATTTTCCCGTGCGATCCCGAGTTGCCCTCTTCGAATCGCTCCTTTTCCATGGCGAAAACAGTTGGGTTTGACAGCGCTGGCGGGCGCCCGTAAATTCAGCCCTTCATTTTTTTCCCCTACACGGTTCCTCCTATGCCTTCCGTTTTCCGCCTCTCGCTTCCTTTTCTGCTCCTAACTTTCGTCGCGACAATCGGATGGGCATTGTCTCCGAAGCCCCGGACGGGCGACTGGGAAACGCAAAACGCCCTCATTTTCCTCCCCGATGAAGTCACCCGCGTCGACATCGCCATCGACCCGGCGGACTTCAACGACCTGCTCGCCAACCCCCAGTCCAACGACCTGAAAATGGTGACGGTGCGCTGGCGGAATTCTCAAATTGACGAAACCCTGGATTTCGTCGGCTTCCGCGTTCGGGGCAACACCTCGCGCAGTGCCGACCGCAAATCCTGGAAGGTGGACTTCAAGGCCTTCACGCCGGGCCAGAATCTCCACGGTCTCGAGGAAGCCAACCTGAACGGCTCGAGCAACGATCCCACCGTGGTGCGAACGGCGCTGTGCTGGAAAGCGCTCCGCGATTTCGGCCTGCCGGGCGCCCGCACCCACTTCGTCGCCCTGTACGTCAACGGCACCTTCTGGAGCATCCAAACCCATGTGGAGCACTATGACGAGGAATTCACCAACAACTGGTTCGGCGGCAAGGACGGCAACCTCTACAAGTGTCTCTACCAGGGTTCCCAGGCCGATCTGTCCTTCCGCTTCGACGAAGACTACGCCAGTGTCGGCGGCGGCAGCACCTACGACGAGCTAAACAACGACCCGCTCTCGGACTACTCGGACCTCGCGGCGTTCATCCGCCTCATCACCCAGGAACCCGGCGCCGTGGTGCTCGAAGAACTTGAGTACCACCTGAACGTGGACTCCTTCCTGCGCTATCTGGCAATGAACGTGGCCCTGGGAAGCTGGGACGACTACTGGTACGGCTCGAACAATTTTTACCTCTACCATTCAGAGGCCACGGACCGCTTCGAATGGATCCCCTACGATTACGACAACACGATCGGGACCGACTTTTTCGGCGTGAACTGGTCGGACCGCCATTTCGAAAACTGGGGCCGCTTTGGCTTCGGCACCGATCAGCCGCCTCTGACGGAAGCCGTTTTCGCCCACAGCCCCTGGCGCCGGCAATGGCGGCGCTACCTGGCCGACGCGGCGGACCTGCTGCAGGACCCGGCGCTCCGCGCCCAGGTAGCGGCCTGGGTTGCCATGCTGACGCCCTACTACGACGGCACCATCGAGTCCGGCGGCGCCGTGGGCAACAGTCCCAACTTCTAC
This sequence comes from Sumerlaeia bacterium, assembly GCA_040219255.1. GTDB lineage: Bacteria > Sumerlaeota > Sumerlaeia > SLMS01 > JAHLLQ01 > JAVJSW01. The sequence goes on along the minus strand of JAVJSW010000044.1, from coordinate 16,926 downwards.
CCGGAGGGCCTGACGGTGCCTTCCACATGGGGAGGATTCGGCGAACGCGGCCCGCACAAAATGGGCCTCGAACCCTTCATGGACGAACGGGCGAACAGCCTGCGCACTCAGCTTTCCGGCTTCACGACGCCCGCCCTGCCCAACGTGCGAATCAATGAAATCCAAGCCTCGAACAATTCGACCATCAGCGACGAAATGGGCGAATTCGAGGATTGGATCGAACTCGTGAATCTCGACGCGAGCCCCGTCGATCTGTCGGGCTGGTACCTGACCGACGACGTCACCTCTCCGACGAAGTGGATGATCCCCGCGGGAGTCACGATTCCGGCTAACGGCTACCTGCTCTTTTGGGCGGATGACGACGAAGCGCAGGGACCGCTGCACACGAGCTACAATCTGTCTCTCGATGGCGAGCACCTGGGCCTGTTCACCAGCATGGCCGAGGGCCGGGTTCTGGTGGATGACTTCGACGCCTTCGGTCTGAGCATGATTTCCGACAGCACGGCGATCCGATTCCCCAACGGCTCGGACACGATCACCACGACGACACTGCCGACGCCGAGCGCGGAAAACCAGTTCCAGCAAGGCGGAGGTGGCGAACCGACCGATCCCCCAAAGCTCTTCGTCAACGAGTTCATGGCCAGCAACGCCACCACAATCAGCGATGAGTTCGGCGAGTTCGACGACTGGATCGAAATCTACAACGCCGACACCGTGGCGGTTTCGCTCGATGGCCTGCACCTGTCCGACGACTCGGCCAACCCGACCCAGTGGGCGTTCCCCAGCGGCCTTTCGATCCCGGCCGGCAGCTTCCTGCTGGTCTGGACCGATGGCGACGACAGCCAGGGAGACCTCCACACGAACTTCCGCCTCTCGGCCGGGGGCGAGGAAATCGGCATCTACGACACCGAAGCGAACAACTTCCAGGAGGTCCACCGGCTGGTCTTCGGCGCTCAAACGGACGATGTGACGCAGGGGCTCCTGCCCGATGGCGAGGGGGCGTTGCAAACGCTCGAGTCCCCAACGCCGGGGACGAGCAACATGCCTGGCCCCACCTCGATCTTCGGCGGCTGGACGATGTACTGATCCGGCGAAGCCCTCCCCCCTCATTCCAGCCATCGAAAGTGATTCCGGCGCGGGGAACGTCCTTGCCGCCGCCTTGGCCCGCCCGCATAAGGGTGGGACGGTCGGGCACGCGATTCGCCCGCCGAATTTTTCCCGGGAACCGGGAGCCCAATGGCGATGTCTATGGTGACGCAAGGCGGGGATTCCTCTGAGGAACTGACCCGCGAGCAAGAGCGGGATTTGGTGGAACGCGCCCAGGCCGGCGACCAGCGAGCGCTGGAACGGCTGCTGGCGGCCCACCAGGATCGCACCTATCGCACCGCGCTGCGCTTCTTGGGCGGGCGCGAGGAAGAAGCCTTCGAATTGGCCCAGGAAGTCCTGATCAGCGCCTTTCGCCACATCCACCAGTTTCGCGCCGAGAGCAAGTTCAGCACCTGGCTGTACCGCATCACGTCGAACCTGGCGAAGAATCGCTTCGTCGTGGAGAATCGCGAAAAGGCCCGCTACACCAGCCTGGAAGCCCCCGCCGGCAACGACGAGGACGCCGAGCCCCGACAATGGGAAGCGGGCGGCGTGGACGCCCGGACCCTGGCCAGCGACCGCGAAGCGGTGAAACTGATGCAGGAGCGCATGGCAACCCTGGACCCCGAATGGCAGCAGGTGCTGACGCTGCGCTTTTTCGAGGAGCTGAGCTATGAAGAGATTTCGGAAGCCCTGGAGGTACCCATCGGGACGGTGAAGTCCCGGATCAACCGCGCACGCAAGGCGCTGCGCGAGGCGATGGCCGATTGGTTGGAGGAGAGGCGGACGGTATGAACGAGGGCATTGTGCAACACCCGGATGAAGCCCGCGAACGCTTTGAAGAGCTACTGGACGACTACGCGTTCGGCACGCTGAGCGAAGACGAACGCGCCGAGTTCGAGGCCTTGATGGCCGCAAATGAGGAATGGCGCCCGGAAGCCGACGGCCACGCGCGGATCGTCTCGGCCATTCGGTCGGCCCCGCGCCCCGCCGCGCCGCAGGGGCTCCTGGCGGGGGCGCTGGCCAAGGCCCGCGAACCGGAAATGATACCGACTCGAAAGAGCCCTGCCGCCTCCGCGAAAATCGAAGACATCACGCCCCGCCGCGGCCGCGCCTGGATCTGGGCCGCCGCCGCGGCGGTGCTGTTCCTCGGCGTGGGCATCACGGCGTGGCAGGCCAACCTGGAAGAGCCCTCGGCGACGAGCCGCGACGGCGGAGTGTCCGCGCTTGATGAGCGAGTGTTGACCGACGCCACGGCGCCCTCCGGCCGAACACGCCAGGACGCGCCCGCCCCAGACCCCGCCGGGGAAATGGAAATTGCCTCCCTGCCGCGCGAAGAGACCTCTGACGAAGACGCCTCGGACATGGTCGCGTCGGCCATGGACCTCCGCGCCAGCAAGTCCGCCGCCGGAAGCCGCATGCGCACGGCCCTCGCCCCCCTCGAATCGGACGCCCCGGCGACCGTGGCGATGGAGGAGAGCGAGGTTGTCTGGAACGACGAGACGATGGAATTGGCGCAGGAACCGGCTCCGGTGGAGCATTTGGCGGAGGACAAGGAAGAGCGTGGAATGATCGCGCGAGCCGCCGTCCCCATGTCCGAGGGCTTCGCCTCGCCGGCCAACGAGGAGCGCTCCGCTCCGCCGTCTTTTGGCGAGGAGCGCGCGATGAGCGCTTTCGCGTCACAGACAACCTCGTCGTTCGCCTCTGGGCCTTCCCGCTCCATGGCCGGGGCCAGGCTGGGGCATGAGGAAGATGCCGACCCTCTGAGCCGCGACGACGTGGCCTTCCTGGTGGCCCGGGCGCTGCCGCTCGGCGGCCGCTTGGTGGTGCCGGACGGACCGGCCATGGCCCCGGCCTTCGCGGCGACTTCGCTGCGGATGCAGGACGGAGCTTCGCGCGACGCCAAACTTGCCAGCCCCGCCTTCCGCACAGCCCGCGGAAACGCCCTGGTGCCTGGCATGGGTTCCTTTGCCCGCGAGGACTCCACCACCATGAGCACCCTGGCCTCCGAACCCGTGACCCGCGTGCCGGTGGATCCGGAGACGCTGGCCTTTGATTTCGAGGAAAAGGCCGCGCTGGAAGCCTTTCTGCAAAGCCTGCGCCCGGAAACCGCCAAAGACCGCCGCGCCATGCAGCCCCGCGACAACACCGTCGGGTCGGCGCGCCGGTCGCTCGCCAGCCAGGCCGCCGCCGCCCTCGCCAAGCCGGATGAGTCCGCTCCGCGATTCCGCGTCCAGATCATGCCGAACCCGAACGGCGCCGAGGGCTATCGCGTCCTGCTCTCGAAGAGCCCCGCCGCCGAGGAATGACCCCGCCGGCTCCGGAATCGCCCCGGCGAATCCTCCTCGTTTCCCGCAGCATCCCCGCCCACCGCGCCGGTGGCATGGAATTCCACGTTCAGGACATCGCCGAGGGTCTGATGGCGGCGGGCTGGGAGGTCCATGTGCTGACGACGCCCCTGCCCGCCGAACCCGTCTTTCCCCCGCCACGACTCAATGGGGGCCTGCACAGCCTGGGCACCCTGGGGACCAAGACCGACGGGCGCTATAGCCTGTACTTCATGCAGTCGCTGGCGGCCCACGCCCTCGCGATTTGCGTAAAGCACAAGATCGAACTCGTTCACGCCCAGGGTTTCACCGGCATTCCCCTCAGCGATCCCGATTACGCCCCCCACCTGCCCCCGGTGGTGACGACGATCCACGGTACGCTGTGGACGGAAACGCCGCTGGACCGGGTGGTGCGGCGGCGCCGGAGTCTGGCCCAGCGCGGGGCGGATCTGTGGCGGTTCAAGCACCGGTTCGCGTTCTGGCCCGCGTGGCGCGGGTTCCTGCGCAAGACCCCCATGCTCCTCACCGACAGCGACTTCACCGTGCGGGAACTTCGCCGGGAAAACCCCGCGCTCAACCCCATCGCCGTGCCCCTCGGCTTCGACCTCGGGCGGTTTCCGGAACTGGCCGCCCGCCCGCAATTCGTGCCGGAGCAACGTGCCCTCGCCACCGGCGGCGCCCTCGAAGGCACCGCCCCGTTCCTGTTCGCCTACGGCCGCCTCGAGCCTCTGAAGGGCTTCCGTGTCCTCGCCGAAGCCTTCCTCAGCGCCATCCGCGAAACCCCCGCCCTCCCCCACCACCTCGTCATCGGGGGCGACGGACCAGAGCGGGCGCCGCTGGAGCGCTTGGCCGCGGACGCGGGCATGGCGAACCGGATTCATCTGCTGGGGAAAGTCGGCGGCGCGGATTTGGGGCGTTGGCTGGCGGCGGCGGACGCGGCCGCCAACCCGGACCTGGGGCGCCCGGCCTTCGGGCTGACGCTGGCCGAAGCCCTCGTCTGCGGCTGCCCGGTCCTGGCCAGCGACACCGGCGCCCACGGCGAAGTGATCGCCAGCGCCGAGGACGGCACCCTGATCCCGCCCGGAGACACCGCCGCCTGGACCCGCGCGATCCAGGAAGCCCTCGCCCGCGAAGAACCCGCCCCCGCCCGCCAAGCCCGCGCCGCACGAGCCCGTGCCCGATTCAGCCGCGAGGCGTTTGTGGAGCGGTTGGTTGGGAGCTATGACAAATGCGCTTTGAATGGACAACCGGGCGCGAGAGTATGAGGCTTGCCGGGTCTTCAAATGAAACAGCGCAAGGGAAACGAGGCGGCAGCGTATGACCACCGTTTCCTTCCTGGCCGGTCCCAGATTTTCTCCGAAAGGCTCCATCCCCCCATGATGAACCCAATCGCCACTCTTTGCCTCGCAACCGCTCTCATAACTCCTTTGGCCTCAGCGTGGGGGGCCGAATTCCAGGCGGACGTTCCGCAGGACGCCCCCGGTGATTTCGCCTGCCACGCGGCTCTGGCCGAGGGCTTCGGCGGCCTGGTGGTCTGGGAGCGAGGGCTCGCCTCGGACGCGCCTCTCGCCATTTACGGACAATGGATCGACGCAGCGTTCGAAGCGGACGGACCGGAGGTCGTGATTTCTGCTCACGCTCAGGGGCCGATGTGGCGCCCCCGCGTGGTCCTCACGAACCCCGACGAAGCGCTCGTCATCTGGGCGGACGGGCGCGAGCACTCCCCCCTGCAAGGGCCCTACGGCGGCTTCCAGATTCGCGGCGCTGTCCTCAAACGCGGCGCAAGCGGGGACTCTGTACAGGATTTCCAGGTGGTACCCCCTGGTTCGACCATCGAACCGGTGATGGTGCGCGACCGCATGAACGAACGTGTTGCGATGGGATGGGTCGGATCGGACAACCGCTTTCAGACCGCCGTCTATCCGCTTGAACGCCTCGCCGAAGCTTCCGGCGGCGGTGCGCTGACGGGCGGCAAGCGCCTGCCCCCCGCCTGGAGTCTTTGCGCCCTGGCGCTGACCGGCGAGGGGCACCTGGCCCGCTTTCACCAATGGCGATTCGGCGAGGCCCATGTCGAAGTCTTCGACACGGCGACTGCGGAAAAGGGCGGGGAAACCCCCGTCGCTTTCGACTTCCTGAAGTCGGTCCTGGCCCCGCAGATTGAAACCCATGGAGGCGGTTACTTTCACGATTACGCCACGATGACCGTGAACCGGAACGGAGACATTGGAGTTGCCGGAGCCATCTGCCGCTCGAACGACTCACCGGCGCGGTTCGAGGTCGTGGGGTATGCGGCCTCGGTCATCCCGGCGGATGGGGGCAAACAACGGACCGCCTACTGGATCGGCGCGGTTCCGACAGAGGTAAACGTCTGCCGCCCCGCGATCGCATTCTCCGGAGACGAACCGGTCCTCTTCCTTCCCATCCGCCCGGATCCCGCGAAGGCTGACGTGTCGCTCCTGGTCACTGTGTTGCCAGCGGCGGAGGCGGAAGACCGGGCGATTTCCGAGGCAAACGGCGACCTGTATCCCCTGCCCGCCGAGTTGAATCAGTTCTCGGTCATCCTGGCCGACGACGGCGCCACGGGCAAAGCCGCACTCGTGGCGACTTCGGGTTCGAATCCTTCGCGCCTCGGCGTCTGGCCCAGCGAATTGATTGGGTTCTAGCCCCTAAGCTCTACCCTCACCCCCCGAACCCGATGCTCTTCTTCGGCCGGTTCGGCAGTTTCTGCATCGCCGCGTTGAAATGCCCCTGCGTCAGCGGCAGCAGCTCCGGCTCGGTCTTCTCGGCTTTGATGCGTTCTTCCACCGCCTCGAAGACGGCCAAGCGGCAGAGTTCCTGAATCTGGGCGCCGGTGAAGTGTTCGCTTCGCGCCACCAGGTTTTCCACGTCGAAGTCCCCGCCGTGTTTTTCCTTCCACTTCGAGAGGAACTTCTTCCGTTCCTCGGAGCCCATGGCGGGAATCTCCAGGATCACGTCGAAGCGATTGGGCCGGTCCTTCAAAGCCGGTTCGATGGCGTTCAGGTCGTTCGTCGTGGCGATGGCGATGACGCCTTCGCCCGCATCCAGCCCGTCGAGCCCGGCGAGGAATTCGCCCAGCACTTCGTTGCTGCTGTAGGAGCTATGCCGCTCGGCGGCGACCATGTCGAAGTCCTCGAAAAAGAGGATGGAGGGAGCGAATCGCCGGCCCCAGCTAAACACGCGGCGCACGTCGCGGCTGTCGTCGAGCATCCCCGGCGTCGAGAGAATGAACGTGACGCCGCACTTCTGGGCCAATGCCCGCCCGATCATGGTCTTGCCCGTGCCCGGTTTGCCGTGCAGCAGCAGACCGCGTTTGAGCGGAATCTCGTTGGCCTTGAAGAGGTCGGAAAACTTCAGCAGTTCGATGCAGTTGCGCTCGATGGTGCGGCGCGTTTCCTCGGGAATCAGGACGTCTTCCCAGGCCGTGTTCTGATCGAACTCGATGAACTCGCCCCGGCCGGTGATGGCTTGGCCGCGCCAGAAATGGTGCTTGTCCGCCCACTCCTGGATTTTCGGCAGCAAGTCGCGCAGCCACGTGTAGCGCGATTGCGGGATGGAGAAGGTCATCTGGCTCGACGGATGGGTCGTGTTTTCCTCGGTGTCGAGGTCGATGACGAGCTTTTCGCCATCAGGCCCGCGCCAGAACTGGCGCCCTTCGCGGATGACGAAGTCGAACTTTTTGGGCGCCACTTCGACCGCCCGGCGCTGCACCAGGGCCGGTTCATCGTACTCGTAGCGGCACTCGCGCTCCACCGTCCAGCCTTCGAGCAGCGCGGCGAGCGCGCGCTGGGCCATCAGGAAATCCGTGATGTTGATGAACAGCGAAATCGTGACGAGCTGATCGGAATCGCCATCGAAGAACTCGCGCAGGTCCTCGACCGGCCGTTCGAGGCGGTCCTGCTGGCGGCGCCGCAGCGCATACCAGCCGTGGATGTCCTCGAAACCGGGGATCGGCGTGCCGTTCAACTGGGCGTGGGCGGGGATGGTGGTGGGGTGATTCGATTCGTTCATGGGCGTTAGCGTTCGCGCGGGGCGGGGAAAAAGCAAGGGTTGACCGGCAGGCGCCGGACCCGGTTGGGACATTTGAGACCGGCGGGCTGGCGCGAGGTCAGTATTCGATGGCCGGCTCGACGGCGTCCGCGGGGTCGGGGATCGAGAGTTCTTCCTCCGCGTCGAACCCTTCCTGGGCCGCCGGAGCCGGAGCCGGACGCACACGCCAGCCGGTCGCCTCCCAGCCATGGCCCCGGTTCTCCGCCGTGGCGTCGATGCGGGCTTCCGCGCCATCGGCCCCGATGGCGGTCAGGACGAAGGACTCCATCCCGCGCGATCCGCCGAGCCCCATCCAACGGTCCGAGCCCAGCGACGCGTTGGCGATGATGTCCACCGAGATGACCTCCGAGCCCAGCAGTTCCTCGACGGCGGGGTCGTCAAAAGCGCGCTGAGTGAATCCCATACGGACCTCGGCCAGAGACTTACGCGTATCGAGGCGAATGTCTTCGTCCTCGGGAAAGACCTCTTCGTCGGCCTTCTTGGAGAACGGGTTCAGGCTCGCGCAGCCCCCGGCGCCCAAGACAAGGACGGCCAGCATGGCGGCGATGAGTGGGGTGGGTTTCATAGTCGAACGACTCCTCTCGCGCGGGGCGGCGGCGGGGCGAGGCGGCTTGTATGCGGGCGCCGGGGTGGGTTGGACAAGGCGAATGTCGGGCCGTGACGGCCGAGAGACGACAAGGCAGGTATCTCTATCGACTCGGTCTAATTCCTGAGGCTCCAGAGAACGATCAGGCGCCCAATTGGCTTTGCACTTTGCGAATCTTGTCGCGAAAATAGCAAAAACTGGGCGAACGATTTGAATCCACATTCATTAATGGTCCTATTTTCTTGGCCCATGCGCATTTCTCACGCCCCTTCGCAGAACTCACATCTTTCATTAAGGCTTCGGAACCTCCCTTGTAAACGGCATCCGCCAGCTTCTCCCATGTTCCGCATATCGAATCATTCACATAAGTGTTCAGAATGTTCTGTTTCGCTTTCGGGAAAACCCGAAGTATGGCCACTAAATCCCCCAAAATCCATGCTTCCATTTCCTCGATCGCCAGACAAAGTACCGTTTCGGGCGCCTGCGGCACATTTTGAATTAAGTTTCTGATATCTTGTCTGAATTCCTTGAAACAACGACGATCCAAATCGCATACGATCACGACAACTCCTTTGAAATCACCAGTTTTTGCATAGGTTTTTCCGTAACCCTTAAGAAGGCGAGGCAAGTTGTTCAGAAGAATTCTCTTGCTCGGATCCGTAGTCGCACGAAGGTCAGTAGGAATATTGCCAACACCCTTATATGAGATAATATTAGAAGTATTCGGTTTCGCGACGATTTGTGGTATCAAAGACTCTAGAAGAAGTTTTCCCGACTGATCTTCGACCAAGAATTCAAAATGTAAATGCATAGTTACCTCGCATCCAAATAGCCACTATACCAAAGTCCGCCTAATGGCACATCTTCTTCGACGAGATTGACCACCAGGGGATCCTCGCTTGCTCTGCGTATCTCAGAAAACCCCTCCTCACTTTTCTCGATTATCCAAACTTCCTCTGGCGACAGAGCATCCACAAGGTATGGCTGATGCGTCGTAATAAATACTTGCGATCCTCCCTTTAGACCAGTAGCGTGAGCCCGGAATTCTTCCACCAACGATTCAAGCAATTTGTGATAGAGCCCGTTTTCTGGCTCTTCAATGCATAGAAATGGAGGTGGCGCAGGATCTTGAAGCAGTAACATGTAGGCAAAGACTTTCAGAGTTCCGTCAGACATTTGCTGAGAATAAAATGGATCTTGAAAACCGTGGTCTCCAAACTTGAGCAAGAGCCTTCCATCAGGCGTCTTCTCTGTACTTATACCATCGATTCCAGGAATCTTTCTTGAAATTGCATCGAGAATCGCTCGAAATCTTTTTGGGTGTTCTCTCTCCATGTACTGCACAACATTACCCAAGTTATCCCCATGCATATTCAGCCGACGCTGAGGGCCTGCCAAAGGCAAACTGCGAGCGGCGTCAGGGGTAAAGTAACTGAGATACCAACTCTCCACGAACCTTCGAAACAGTGATATCCGTGGATGCTGCTGTAGTGAACCCAAAGTAGCAATTCCCAGTCTTCTTTTGTCGTCTAATTCTACTACTTCAGTTTCTTTTGACTCTTCCTTAAGCCTGTCAGCACGTATCTTCTTTATCAAATCAGAGATATCAACATCCGCTCCCTCATCTGACAAGCCCTGATCCTGGCCCTTCCACGCGACTCCTTCCCCATCTTCCAGAATAAGAAAGGAAAACGGGCGACCTCTTTTCTGATTCTTGCGCCGTTGCCTGAGTCTCTCCCGCAAAACAAATGGCCTCCCATGACTATCCACGGTTACGGCAAGCTCGTAGGTGATAGGCCTCGAACTCTTATCTTCTCTATAGTATATTTCAAACTCAATTGGCCCCTCTTGCCCTTGTGTCCTCAGTCTTTCAAAACCCCCTCTGCCTCGCGAATCGCAGGCTTCCTCCACCCCATGTCTAAGGGCATCAGATAGAAATCCAAAAGCATCGAAAAGAGTGCTCTTCCCGACACCATTCTTGCCTATTACAGCAGTAAAGGGGCTCAGAGGAAATTCTTTTCTTTTGTTCCAAAGCGCACCTAAAGTCACGTCCTTCAGAACCTTATAGTTTTTTATCCTGAAGCCTTCAATTCTTGCCACGGTTACATATCATCCTTTAAGTTCATGCATCATGGGAAAGCTTGTCTCACCACGTCGCATTCCTGTCAATCGGCCAAATACCCCCGCCTCACCGCCTTCATCCGCCGCCGGTTCACCCCCAGGTCCCAAATGCCCTCCCGCGCGGCGGAGCGGAAGTGGACGACGCGCGCCGCGTCATCGAAGGCGAATTCGACGTCATCCTTGAACCCCATTTTCTTCGAGGAAAAAACGTAGTGCAGATAATCGCCCCGCTCCTCCACCAGTTCGGTGCGAGGAAAGGTGGCGACGACGGCTTTGACGCGGGCGATGGCGTCCTCGCGGCCGCCGCCTTCCGGGTACGGCAGCGGATCGAGCCGCCGCCAGCGCGAGGTAGCCTCGGTGGAGACGCAGTTGGGGGTCCAGGGCAGGGGATCGAGGTGACTCACCGCCCCGCCATCTCCGCCTTGGCTTCTTCCTCGCCAAAGAGCGCCGCCGCGAATTGCTCGGGGTCGAAATCGCGCAGGTCTTCCGCCGCTTCCCCCACGCCGATCAGGCAGATCGGGATGCGGAACACGTCGAGGATCGTCAGCAGCACGCCGCCCTTGGCGGTGCCGTCGAGTTTGGTCATGACCAAGCCGCTGATCCGGACGGTTTCGCTGAAGGTCTTGACCTGCGACACGGCGTTCTGGCCCGTGGTGGCGTCGAGCACCAGCAGGGTTTGATGCGGCGCGCCGGGGAATTGCTTGCCCAGCACGCGCTCGATTTTCTTCAGCTCGGCCATCAACGAACTCTTGTTCTGGAGCCGGCCGGCGGTGTCGATGAAGACGATGTCGGCGCCGCGGGCTTTGGCGCGGTCCATGGCTTGATAGGCCAGGGCGGCGGCGTCGCTGCCGTAGTCCGCGCGCACGAAATCGCTGCCGATGCGATTGCTCCAGATTTCAAGCTGCTCAACCGCGGCGGCGCGGAACGTATCGCCCGCCACCAGCATCGTGCTCAGCCCGGCGTCGTTGCATCGCTTCGCCATCTTGGCGATGGTGGTGGTTTTCCCGGCGCCGTTGACACCCACCACGAGGACCACCATGGGGCCGGAGGTGGGGATTTCGGGTTCGAAGGGCGCGCTGTTTTCCACGAGCACTTCGCGCACCGCGTCCTTGAAGATTTCCAGCAGATCGACCTTCTGCCCGCCCTTCTTGGCGGCTTTGGCGCCAGCCTGCATTTTCTCGATGATCTTCTGCGTCGTTTCCACGCCCACATCGCTCTGGATCAGAGTGGCTTCGATGTCCTCGACCATGTCCTCGTCGAGGGAATCCGCCCCGCCGAAGATGGTCTTGAGTTGGCCGATGAGCCCCTGCCGCGTGCGGCCGAGGCGGTCGCGCAGGCGCCGGAACCAGGACGAGCGCTCGCGGCGCAGCTCCTCCGGTTCTTCCTCCTCGTCCTTTTCCGTCAGGACGGCGACGCTGGCGTCGAAGGCGCTGAAGTCCTTGTCCTCCGCCTCTTCCGCTTCCGCAACTTCCTCGTCTTCGTCCTCGAGGTCGTCGTCTTCTTCCCAGGCCCCTTCGTCTTCCGGTTCCTCGCCCGCTTCCTCGCGGGCGTGTTCTTCGGCTTCTTCCAGGATTTCCACCGGGGGCAGAACTTCCGTCGCTTCGATCAGCTCCTCGCCCTCGGTCTTGCGAGGCGGTTCTGGGGCGTGGGGCGGTTCGGCCAGCTCTTCGAGGGTGGTTTCCTCCTCGTCCGGCACGTCCAGTTCGACCTCGTGCTCCTGGCCAACGGGTTTTTCCATGCCCTCGATGAACTTGCTCAGGAAGCCCTTCTTTTCCTCCGGCTTCTTGGCCTTGGGGGCGGCGGGTTCGTCTTTGCGGCGGGCGCCCGCCATCTGCTCCGGAGACATCTCCAGGGTGGCGTCGCGTTCCTCGGCGGGGGCCTCCACCTTCCGGGCGGAGAACAGGCGGCCAAAGAAGCCGGCCTTCTTCTGGGGCTCGCGGGTTTTCTGCTCGCTGGTCTTGTCGCTCAAGGTGAAGGCGTCCTGTCGGATGAAGAGTCGGGCGGCGAGGCCTCGGCCAGCCGGGCGCGGGCGATGCTGAGCGCATCCTCGCTCAGATCGCAACCCCAGCCACGGCGTCCATGACGAACCGCCGCCGCGAGAGTCGTTCCGCTGCCGCAGAAAAAATCCCCCACCCGATCGCCGGGCCGGCTGTGCACCCGCACGAACCACTCCAGCAGCGCCAGCGGCTTCTGCGTCGGCCATCCGCGCCACTCCGCCGCATGATTGGGCGGGCGCGCAATGCTCAACACGTCGCTGGAAACCTTTCCCTCCGCGTGAAAAAGCGCCTCGCGCTTCTTCGCGATGATGGCGCTATAGGGAACACGGGCGGCGTCGGCGTTGAAGATTGGCGCCTTTTGACCCGTGCTGTACCACAGGATAGTGTCGTGCTTTCGGCCATAGCGCCGTTTCGAACCGCCGCCGCTGTTGTACGCCCAGACGATTTCGTTCTGAAAGTTCTCCATCCCGAAAATCGCATCGCAGCACACCTTGGCGTAATGCACCGCGTGCCAATCGAGATGCAGCAGGAACGACCCCTCTGGCGCCAGGAGCGGCCGCAAGGCGACGATGCGCTCGCCCAGGAAGTCGATGTAGCGGCCGATGTTTCCGCCCCAGTTGTCGGTATAGGCGCCGGCTTTGGCGGTCTGCTGGCGCTGGGTGAAAAAGGGCGGATCGAGGTAGATCAAGGCAAAGGCCCCGGCCATGCCCCCGGCGGCGAGGCGCCGGGCCGCGTCGAGGGCGTCGGCGCGCTCGAGGTGCCAGGGCGTGGCCTCGGTCATTGGCGGGCGTCGCCGTGCTCGATGTAGCGCTCGAACAGGTCGTCGAACGACCGATAGCGCGAGTAGAAGCGCTTGAGCCGCCACGTCATCCACCACCCGTTGGGATAGCGGACCAGGAAATAGGCCCCGATAAAGGCGATGATCTGGACGTGCGAGGGCTGCACCGCGAGACCCAGGATCGCCGAGCCGAAGGCGATGCCGAACAGCAGCGCGAAGAAAATCGTGAACCAGATGATGAGCGGCACCAGCACGGCGATGCTGATGAAGAACAGCGCCACCGGGTTGCGCTTGCGCAGATAGCCCTCCACATCGGGCAGGAACAGGCTGGGCGGGCGGAGGATCTGGAACACGATCAAGGCGGCGATAACGAGCATGAAGATCTGCGTCGTCTGGTCGCCCGCCGTCAGGGCGAAGTAGAGGATCACGCAGGCGGTGGAAATCATCTCGGCCATAAAGGCGGGGAAGATGATGCCCATGGCCACGTCGGCGCGGCTGAGGCCCGAATTCAGGTAGTCGTCCAGCGTGCCCGTGGTGGCGAGGCTGGAGAGTTCGAACCAGCAGAAGAAGTACTGCACCGCCTTGATGCAGAACCAGAACGCGACGGCGAAGAAAATCACCGGCCACCAAGCCAGGAACAGGCGGGTGATCCACTCGAAGAGCGTGATGCCCACCGCCGTCAGAACCAGCACGCGGGCGATGGGGCTGCGCAGGGCGGTCTTCAAGCCCCGGGGCGAGAGCGTGCGGCGGAAGACCGGGTTGGCTTTCAATCCGGCCCAGGTGTCGTTCAGATCGACCATCGTAGCGGTTGCCATGGGCGGGGGTCCTCCGGGATGGGGCATTGCCTTTGCCTGATGGGGCGGGGCGGCGTGGGCAAAGGAAAACGGCGGGTTCGAAAACGAGGGATGAAAGTTTTATGAAAAAGTGCCCGCCGATGACACTCCGGGCTTGAAATTGGACCGGCGGTGGGGTTTCTAGGCGCTTCCGGCCCGAGCCGCCGCTGCCCTGGCCAACTGAGCCGGAAACACTCTTATGCATGCTTTGACAGCAGACTCTACCCATCCGAAACCGGCCAGACTGCTCTATCGACCCAGTTGGCACGGAGAGGACGGCACGCGCCGTCTTTTGCTGGTTTCCGGCCCCCTGATTCTGGCGTCCCTGTCGGCGGCGCTGAATCTGTTCATGGACCGTTGGTTCCTGGCGCGTTACGACGCCGCGGTGCACCTGCCCGCGGCCATGAGCGCCGGCACCCTCTGGTGGACCCTTTCCATGTTCGGCTTTGGCATCGTGAGCTACGTCGCTACCTTCGTGGCGCAGTACCATGGCGCCAACCGCCCCGAACGCATCGGCCATGTCGTCTGGCAGTCCATCTACCTGTCCCTGATTTTCGGGGTGGCGATGCTCGGGCTGATTCCGCTGGCGGGGCCGCTGTTCGACCTGATCGGCAAGCCGGGGGAAATCCCGGCGGTCGAGGCCGATCACTTCCGGCCGCTCTGCTGGGCCAACCTGGCGCTGTTCCTCAACGTCGGCATCGGCGGGTTGTGGGCCGGGCGCGGCAAGACCTGGTTCGTCATGGCGGTGAACTTTGTCGTGGTGGCGATGAACATCCCGCTCAACTACTGGTTCATCTACCATCCGCCCGAGGCCCTGCCGTTCATCCACGGCGGAGCCAACGGCGCCGCCTGGGGCACGGTGGTCAGCATTTACTTCGGGACCGTGATTTACCTGGTGGCGTTCTTCAGCAAGGGCACGCGCGAAGCCTACGCCACGGTCCGCGAGTGGCATTTCGACCGCGCGTTGTTCGCGCGGCTGGTGCGCTACGGCTGGCCGCAAAGCCTCCAGAGCTTCGTCGAGGTCGCGTCCTTCACGGTGTTCCTGAACGCCATGGGCAAGGTGGATATGGAGGCTCTCGCCGCCACGACCATCGCCTTGTCGGTGAACATGGTGATTTTCATCCCGATCATCGGCATGGGCCAGGGCATCGGCGTCCTGGCCGGGCAATTCATCGGTTCGGGTCAGGCCGCCCGCGCCGAGAAAACCACTTGGCAGGGCAATCTGCTGGCGACCGGCTCGATGGTGCTGCTGATGGGGACGTTCCTGTTCTTTCCCGAGATGTACCTGGCGATCTTCAAGCTGTCCGAATCGCAGGTTGGAGACATCGGCCGTATCCGGGAACTGGCGACGTTTTTCCTGATGCTGATCGGCGTGTATTGCACCATGGACGCCATCGGCCAGGTGTACGCGGGGGCGATCAAGGGGGCGGGCGACACGGCGTTCGTGGCGTGGAGCGCGCTGATCTTTGGCACGCTGTTCCTGATCCTGCCGAGCATCGCCGCGGTGATCTTCGGCTGGCCAGCGCCGTGGATGTGGGCCGGCCTGATCGGCTACATCACGGTTTGGGGCTTGTCGATGCTGTGGCGCTATCGGGGCGGCAAATGGAAGGCCATGCAGGTCATCGAAGCCGACATGGTGACGCGGGTGGTGGCGAAGGACGAACTGGAAGCGGCGTCGGCGGCGTAGGTTTTTGGCCGCGGATGGCGCGGACGGTTCGTGGGGGAGGCGGCTGTGGCGTTCCCCGCCATGGAGCAGAGGACGCTGAGTGTTCAGGGGAGACGTGCGGTTCATGGCGGGTGGTTCCTTTGGGACGCGCGTGATGGAGGAAGCGTCTCACAGGCCTTTCGGTTTGTCCCCTCATGTGGAGCTACGGGAGCAAGAAAGACAAAATACACTTGTCGGGCTAGAGGGACTAAAGGCGCTTAGGGGAGGGTAAGTCGAGGAGTGGGAGGGGTTTGGAACCGCGGATGGACGCGAGAGGGAGGCGGATTGGTGGGGGGCGGCGATTTTTGGCCGCAGATGGCGCAGATAGCACAGATTGCCGAAGGCGGAGAATCGCCTGCCAACTGCGTAGGCACGGCGGCCCACGAGTCCACCCGCGCGACGATGCTTTACGACCGGACGGGGAAGAAGGTGACGCTGGATGAGATTGAGCGGGTGCGGATTTGAGAAGGATAGCACGGCGTTCACTGGGCCCGCGCCGACTCGCCGCCGCGGGGGCTGCCGGCGAAGAGCCAGTTCTTGCGGCCGACGGCCACGGGGCGCAGCGCCCGCTCGGCGGCGTTGTTGTCGATGTCCAGCCGGCCGTCGAAAGCGAAGCGGCTCAATGCTTAACTGTTGTTTTGCGCATAGGTCAGGGCCTTGCCCAGGGGCGATTGCGGCAGGACGTCGTAGCGGTCTTCCATCCAGATAAAAAGTTGATCGAGAAGCGTGCGGCTTCGTTCCTCTCGCATCGCCCCACGCAGGGCATGCAGGTCACTGTCGCTCTTGCCTTTAGCGCTTTCCCGCGCCTGCTTTTCGATGCCGTAGAGCTGGCCGATAAAATCCAGCGCCACCTGGGCTCGTTCGTCGCCCGCCTCCATGGCTTCTATAAAACGGCGTCGCGCGTGGGCCCAGCAGCCTGCCTCCCGGATGCGCGGCTGGCCTTCTTTATCAAGAAGTTTATAGACATCGTGATAGCCGCAATAGGCATCCGCCTGAAGAAAGCCACTGTATCCATCGAGGATATCGCTCGGCCCTTCTTTATTACGGCTCCTCCGAAAGTCATAAATGGTGTACGGCGCCTTGTGATCGCCGCGATAGAGCCACAAGTAACAACGGGAAGTTCCGGGCCCCGGCATTTGCTGTACGCGGATGGGAGTATCGTCGCTCTGGATGACATCGCTTTCGAGCAACCTGACTTTCATCAGAGCGATCAGCGGCAGCATCAGCAAATGGAGCCTCATGACCCATTCGCACATATTCGAACGGGAGATGGAGATATTTTCGCGACCGAGGATTCTTTCTATTCGGCAGAGGGGAATGTGATCGGCGTATTTGGAAACGATCATATAGGAGAGGAAGCCGGGCCCGGCCATGCAGCGGGGCACCGCGCGGGGCGGCAGGGGCGCCTGCTCCACGGAGCGGCTA
>JAVJSW010000043.1:0-60387 GCA_040219255.1 Sumerlaeia bacterium | reverse complement strand
GGCGGCTGGCGCTACGATTACGTCAAAGGCTTCGGCCCCTGGGTCGCCAAGGACTTCCGCCAGTACACCAACTGGTCCTACGGCATCGGCGAGTACTGGGATTCGAACACCGGCACGCTCAACTGGTGGACCGGCGCGGCGGATTGCTCGGCCTTCGACTTCGCTTCCTACTATACGCTCAACGGCATCTGCGACAACACCGGCGGCGGCGGCTACCTGCCTGACCTGGTGAACAACAACAAGTCCTTCGCGGCCCGCAACGGCAACCGCGCCGTGACCTTCCTCGAGAACCACGACACCCACGAAATCACCAACCACAAGCACATCGGCTACGCCTATGCCATGACCTTCAAGGGCTACCCTTGCCTCTACTGGAAGGACTACTTCGACTACAACCTGGACGACATGGGCGGCCAGTGGGGCAACGGCATCAAGCAACTCACCTGGGTCCGCGAGAAACTAGCCGGCGGCGGCCCGAACGTCGAATACCTGAAGACCAACGACGGCGATTGCCTCATCTACGCCGACAAAGACGGTGGCAGCTCCAACCCCGGCTACATCGAGGTCATCAACGACAACGCCAACAACTGGCGCGGCTCCTGGGTCCGCACCTCCAATGGCAACCTGAAGAACAAGACGCTCAAGTGCTACGCCTGGTACTCGACCAAGAGCGGCCAGAACTATCAGCCCGCCAACAAGTACTGCAACGGCAGCGGCGACGTCGAAGTCTGGGCTCCCCCCCGCGGTTACGCCGTGTACGCCCCCACCGGATACTAAACCCGGCCCCCAGGCTCTCCCCTTAATAGGGAAAGCACACTCGTCACACCTCCGGCCCCGCGCTCTCACCAGCGCGGGGCCCTTTTTTTGCCCATTTCCCAACCGAGCCGAGCGAGAACCGGAAGCAGCCGAGCCCCCGCCGCCCCTCTCGGCATCCGATCCGAACCGCGCCACTCTTCCCGGCCCGGCCGCGAACCGACACCCTGGACCCCCAATCGCGACACGGATCGCTACCGGGGCATGATCGTCCAGCCATCGCCCCGGCCTTCCCGAGGTCCTTTTCGGTCTCCAGGTCGCCGCCCTTGCCCTCGGCTTTCGTGGAAATTCAAGCGCTTTGACAAGATCGAGGAGAAACTCTATCCTCATTACAACCGGTGAGTGTGATAGCGCATCCGGCCAAGTTCTGCATTTTGAGGGACTTGCAACTGCCGACAGCAGTTGGAGCAGTTGCAAAAGACTTTTGCAACGCATGCCGCAGTTGCGGTGTTTTTGGCGACGATTGCTGCGAATGAGTAAGTGGCGTATTATCAGTGATCGACAAGGAAATCAACTTTTGCCACGGGTAAATCCACGGTCGGAAAAGAGCATCTTGGAGGAAAAGTCCAAGCAAGTTGTGTCATAATTTCAGGGACGTAGAAAGATTTGTCGCATCGATGCAAAATGCTGAAATAACATCACTTATGTTCTATAAAGGCCTTTCTTTCAGCCTCGTCGCCAAACGGCTTTAGCGGGCGAATTCGAGCCTGCGGAAAAAAAACTCGGATAAAGTGCTTGTCAGGAAGCGCGGCATTTCATAAACCCTTTACATCAGCCGGTTGCAAACCTCTTCTGTAACGCAAACAAGACGAGAAACGCTCCGGTCACCAAATTCCATCGCTTCGCCAGATGGCTTCCACCCTACGGCCTCGCGAAGAAGAAAGAGAACTCAAATGAAGAATACACGTCTCCTCGCCCTCTCTCTCGCCGCCGCCGCCTTCACGGCGCCCGCCGCTGTTTCCGACGCTGGCTCGATGTTCCAGGGCTTCTTCTGGGATACCCCCGGTGGCTGGTACAACATCATGAGCCAGAACTCGAATGCCATCCGCTATCAGAACGGCGGCTACGGCGCCGACCGTATCTGGTTCCCGCCCTCCAGCAAGGGCCAGGGCGGCGGCTTCTCGATGGGTTACGACCCGGCTGACTACTACGACGTCGGCAACTACAACCAGCACGGTTGGACCGCCACCCGCTTCGGCACCAAGGCCGAACTGACCGCCGCGACCGCTTCGTACCGCAACAAGGGCGTCACGACGATGGCCGACATCATCATCAACCACCGCTCTGGCGGCTCGTCCGAGTACAACCCCAACGTCGGCTACAACACCTGGACGAACTTCCAGTACCAGCAGTCCGGCATGGCCCTTTGGCACTACAACGAATTCCACCCCTCTTCTTACTGGGGCTCGGATGAAGGCGCTTTCGGCGGCTACCCGGACGTTTGCCATCGCAACCCCTACGTCTGGAACGACCTGACCGCCTGGGGCAACTGGATGAAGGGCAACAGCAACGCGGGCTTCAACGGCGGCTGGCGCTTCGACTTCGTCAAGGGCTTCGGCCCCTGGATGGCCAAGGATTTCCGCCAGTACACCGGCTGGATGTACGGCGTCGGCGAACTTTGGGATGCGAATGTGAACTATCTGGACTGGTGGGCCGGCTCGGCTGACTCCTCCGCCTTCGACTTCGCGGCTTACTACACTCTGGCCGGCATCTGCAACAACACCGGCGGCGGCGGCTACCTGCCCGACCTGGTCAATCAGAGCAAGTCCTTCTCCGCCAAGAACAAGTGGCGCGCGGTCGGCTTCGCCGAGAACCACGACACCCACGAAATCACCAACCACAAGCACCTCGCCTACGCTTACCTCTACACCTACCAGGGCTATCCCTGCACGTACTGGAAGGACTTCTTCGACTACAACCTGGACGACATGGGCGGCCAGTGGGGCAACGGCATCAAGCAACTGACCTGGGTTCGTGAGAAGCTTGGCCAGGGTGGCCCGGATGTCCAGAACATGAAGACGGACGATGGCAACCTGCTGATCTTCGGCGACTCGAGTGGTTGGGGCGGCAATCCCGGTTACATCGCGGTCATCAACGACGACAGCTACAACTGGCGCGGCGCCTGGGTGAACACCTCCAACGGCCAACTTCGCAACAAGAGCCTGAAGGCCTACGCTTGGTACTCGACGAACAGCGGCCAGAACTATCAGCCCGGCAACCAATGGTGCCAGAGCAACGGCTGGGTTCAGGTTTGGGCTCCCCCCCGCGGCTACGCTGTCTACGCTCCCGACGGCTACTAAATCCCGGATGGTCCGAGAGAGCCTGATCTCTCCCCGCTCTCCAACTTGACTCTCTCCGCGTGAGTCACCAGGGGGTCTTCCAAGCCGGGAGACCCCATTTTTCATGCCTTCGAGCGCCCTCCGCGGAACTTCCTTCCGGAAGCGTTCCTTTTTGATTTGTACCGCCTTGGCCGCCTGTGCCAACACTCACTCAACTCGTTCTCCCTGAAAGGCTCGATCCCGTGCCCGCTCCGAATCAGAAGTCCAAGCCTCTCATTCCCATCCTCATCATTGCCGCTGTCGTGGTGATTGGCGGGTTTTGGATGCTGCGCGGCAAAGAAGACGCAACCGCCACCGAGTCCGCCAGCGAAACGGAAACGTCCCGTGCCCGCGTCGAAAAGCGTGGCTCCTCCTCGTCCAGTTCCGTGCGCGGTGGGGGAGACTCGGGCGCCGCCGATGCGGAGCGCACCGAACCCCTGCCTCCCGAGCCGGGGCTGCCCCAGACCTCTGAAGAAGAATTCACTCAGGAGCCGTTCCACGGCCGCATTCTGGACTCCGACTCGCTCCAGCCCGTGGCTGGCGCGACCATCGAGAGCTACATGCTCCAAAAGGGCGTCTTCCAACTCGGCGACGCCTATCCGACGCTTCTCCAGCAAACCCAGAGCGATCCGGAAGGCCGCTTTCAATTCGATCCGGTCGACGTTTACGAGAACCAGGTCGTTGGCTGGCGTGTCGTGGCGG
The DNA here is from genome assembly GCA_040219255.1 of Sumerlaeia bacterium. Classification (GTDB taxonomy): domain Bacteria; phylum Sumerlaeota; class Sumerlaeia; order SLMS01; family JAHLLQ01; genus JAVJSW01. Next base: position 56,554 of record JAVJSW010000043.1, on the reverse strand, counting down.
ATGGCTACACGTCGGTCATCGCCCTTTTCCCCGAGGGAGAAGGCCTCGACGACAAGCTGCGGGCCACGATCCGCATCAATAAGGGCGCCCCCATTTCCGGCAAGGTCGTCGATCAGGAAGGCGAACCGATTGGCGGCGCCCAGGTCGGCGACCTGATCATCACGAAACGTCCTGGCGATCAGATCGTGGAAGCCGGTCCCCATCCGTCGTCCTGGACCCGGACGGACGGCCAGGGCAATTTCACCCTGATGGGTATGGAGTTGGGCGACGACAAAGAGCATACTCTCCCAGCCACAGCCAGCGGCTTCGCCCCCGGCGAATCCGAACCCGTCCCCGCCGGCTCCGCCGGTGTCGAAATCGTCCTCATCGGCCGCGAGGCCAGCCTGCGCGGCCGTGTCACCCAGCACGACGGCCGCGCCGCCGAAAACGTTCGCGTCGAACTCTCGCCCCGGCCCGGTCCGAACACCGCCGTGCGCCTCGTGCGAAACCTGGAATCCCTGACCGATTCCACAGGTGCCTATCGGTTTCCCGACCTGCCCAGCGGCAACTACGAAGTCAAAGCCAGCACCCAATCGGAGATGACGCTCGGCTTCGATGCGGTCGTGCGCGAGGAAGTGGCCCTCACCCGCGGCGCCGACAAGGTCGTGAACCTGAAACTGCCCGAACCGGCCACCATCCGCGGCCAGTTCGTCGACATCGAAACCGGCGAAGGTGTCAAAGGCGTGCGCCTGATGACAATGCTTGGCGACATGACCTATCAGTCGGAAGCCTTCCAGGTGCGCAGCGACGAAGACGGCCGGTTCGAAGTGAACCTCTACGTAGAAGACGTGGGAGAGCCCGGATCGTCCCTCCGCATCCCCCTCGATCTGCCAACGCCCTGGCTGCCGGCCGACGAAGGCCGCAAGAAAATCGACGCCCCCTTGACCCAGGACAGCCTGATCGTCAGCGGCATCCGCCCCGGCAAGACCGTCGAGGTCCGCGGCGAGTTGCGCCGAGGCAACGAAATCAAGGGCATCGTCTATGAACCCGACGGCCAGACCGTCGTGCCCGACAATCCCGTCTTCTACACCGGCCCGATCTATGGCGACGCCATGACCGACGAGGCCGGACGCTTCGCTTTCACCGCCTACATCGGGGCCCCGATCCATCTGGCAACCTCGTCCGAGAAGGGTATTCTCGCCAAGACGGTGACGCCACGCGAAGGGGAGGAAATCGAACTCGTTCTCGACGCCTACGCCCAGATCAAGGGCACCGTCACCGGGCCCGATGGCGATCCCTATCCCGATTTGCAGGTCATGTTCGAGCATACCGACCGCGACAATTCCCCCTACGCCGCCCGCAAGTTCGAAGAGCAGGGCTACACCGACGCCGAAGGTGAATACGTCATCGAACGCGTGTCTCCCGTGACTGGCGAGGCCCGTGTCGGCATTTCCTCCAGCTCTCAACTCATGGAGCCCAAGCCCGTCCGCCTGACTCTCAAGCCGGGCGAGGTCCGCGAAGACGTGGACTTCCAGTTGAGCGAAGGCGATTACATCTCGGGCCGCGTTTTGACCGAGGAGGACGAGCCCATCGCCAACGCCACGCTCTTCACCAACGACAGCTATCTTTCCGGCCAGACCGATCCGGACGGTTACTTCACGATCTATGGCGTTCCGGTCGACACGCCCCTCGCCACCCTGACCGCCTCGGCCGAGGGCTACGAAGAACAGACCAAGCACAACGTCAGCATCTACGACGGCGAGATTCTCTTCCGCCTGCGCCCCAAGGGCGCCGTCACCTTCCTCGTCAGCGAGCCCGACGGCACCCTGCGCTCCGATTATCGCATTCGCCTCAGCCGGGAAGTCATGCGCTTCAATGGCCCGGGCCAGGACATCGTCGCTCAAACCATCGTCACCGACCCTGCCGGTGTCTTCGAGATGGACGACATGTCGCCGGGCAACTACCGCGCCGAGGTCTCGGAACTCGAAGGCGCCCAGGGCATGCCTCCCCGCAAAGGCTCCCTCGACTTCGCCTACGCCACCGACAGCGACGTCTCGGAAATCGTCGTTCCGCTCCAGGAACCCCTCTCTCTCGAGGGCGTCGTGGTCCAGAGCGGCACCAACGCCCCCGTCCCGGGAGCCCGGGTCACGCTGGAAAACCCGCCGCTGGGCATGGAGACCAACGCTGGCCCGCCCTGGGCCCGCAAGGTCGAGGTCGCGACCGACGCCATGGGACGATTCGCCATCGGCCCCATCACCCCCGGCACGTATCGGCTTCAGGCACAGACCGATGACATGTCCTCGGAAGTGACGGAAGCGGTACTCAGCGAGGCTGGCGCCGCGCCCGTTCAGATCGTCCTGGAACCCGCCCCCACCGTTTACGGCACCCTGACGGGTCTCGGTGGCGAACCCATGGCCGAGGCCACAATCTTCTTCCTCAAAGACGGCGGCGCCCCCGTGGGCGAACCTCTCCAGGCCACCGGTGGCCGCTACGAGAGCAGACTTCCCTCCGCCGGTTTCTGGAAAATCGCCGTCACCGACAGCGATACCGGAGACTCGGCGCAGAAGGATGTGACGCTGACCGCTGGCCAAAGCGCCGAGGTGAGCTTCGACTTCTCGGGCCGCGTCACCCTCACCGGTCAGGTCTTCATGAACGGCGCACCGATGGAGCGTGTCAGCGACATCATGCTGGCGGAACCGACCGGCAACGAAACGTTCCTTCAGGCCGACCTCTCGAAACCCGGCGGCTTCACCGCGGAAGTCTTCCCCGGCGTTCTGACGCCTTACATCTCCAATGGCGTGCTGCGCACCCGCGTCAGTGACCCTATCTCCATCAGCCCCAGCGAAGAACCTGTCCCGCAGGACTTCTTCCTCTTCGCCGGCGAAGCGGATATCATCGTTGCCGTGGAAACCGACGAGGCGGCGCAGGGCAACCTGACCATCGATCGCCAGGACGGCTCCGGCTCCCGCGCCGTCGTCACCAACTACCCCATGGATCGCCGTTCCGTGCGCTTCTTCCAACTGCCGGAAGGCGATTACCGGGCGGTCCTCGAACGCGGCGGAGAGGAATACGCCGTCTCCGAATGGACCCGCATTTCTCCCGGCCAGCCGAACCAATTGGTGCTGGTGCTGAAGTAGCCGCGGTCGAGATTCGTCTCTCCGCGCCAATACACGAAACCCCTCGCCCTTTGGCACAAAGGCGGCGTAACTAGGGCGGTCTGAACACTCTGCCGAGGTCTCTCCGCCCGTGCCACTCGACTTCCCCGCTTCGCCAGCAAACGACGCGCTGATCCTGTCGCCGCGCGCGAATCGTGTGCGGCTGGCGCGCGGCGAGGAGGGCGTGTGGCGCCTCGAGGAAGCGCCGCCGTGGCTGCTCGACGGCGTCCTGGACCTGCGCCCGAAACTGCCCCTGCCGCTGCGGCGCGGTCATCCGCTGTGGCCTCTGGCGGCGGTGGCGCGGGATTTGGCCGAGGAACGCGAGCGCCTCTCCAACTACCTCCTGGAATTCGCCCGCCACGGCGAGGACGGCCAGCAGCCCCTCTCCGTCATGCTGGAGGGCGCGCCGCAGGGCCCCGCCGCCGTCGAGCTGACCGCCCACGATGTCACCGAAGCCAAGCGCCATCGCCGCCGCGCGGTGGGCATCGGCGCGTACCACGGGCTGGTCGGCCAGAGCCACGCCATGCTCGAGGTGTATCAAAAAATCTCACTCTATGCCCCGACCGAGGCGCCCGTGCTGATCACAGGCGAGACCGGCACGGGCAAGGAACTCGTCGCCAAAGCCGTCCACGAGCGCAGCGAACGGGCCGATGGGCCGTTCGTTCCGGTGAATTGTTCGGCGCTGAGCGATGAATTGTTTGAAAGCGAATTCTTCGGCCACGAACGCGGCTCCTTCACCGGCGCCCATCGCCAGCACAAGGGCCGCTTCGAGCGCGCCGACGGCGGGACGCTGTTCCTCGACGAAGTCGGCGATATGCCCCTGATGGCGCAGGCCAAGCTACTGCGCGCCCTGGAAGAAGGCATCGTCGAGCGCGTCGGTTCCGAATCGGAAATCCGCGTCGATGTGCGGATTGTGGCGGCGACGAACGTGGCGCTCGAAAGCGGCGTCGCCGCGCGCCGATTTCGCGCCGACCTCTATCATCGGCTCAGCGTCCTGCGCATCCACTTGCCGGCGTTGCGGGAACGACGGGGCGATCTGCCACTGCTGGCCGATGGGTTCTTAAAACAGTACGCCGGGAAGTACCGCCGGCCGGTGCGAGCCTTCACGCCGGACGCGCTGCGCCTGATGGAAACCTACCCCTGGCCGGGAAACGTGCGCGAACTGCGCAACTGCGTCGAGCGCCTCGTTGTCGAAACCCTCGGCGACGCCGTCGGGGGCCAGGCCGTGGCGCGCTGGATCGAGGAGCGGCGGGTTCTCGGCGGCCTCGACGCCTCGCCGCCGCCCACACACCAGCCCCCCTCGCGCGTGTTCTTCGCCGGCCAGGAAGGCATCGCGCCGCCGGCCCCCGGCGCCCGCTATGGCGACGCCCACTGGGGCCGGCCAGTGGCCGCTCTGCCCCATCACGACCCTGGCGCCGCGCCCATCGATCGCCCCGCGATGCGCCAGCTCCGCCAGCAAAAACCCGAACTGACCGAAGACACCATCCGCGAAGCCTTCGCCTCCGCCGCCGGAAACGCCACCGCCGCAGCGGAAATGCTCGGCGTGCATAAGGCGACGCTCTACCGCGCGATGAAGAAGCTGGGGATTTCGCGCGAGGATTTGGAGGAGCCAACATGACCCCCGAAGAAACCGCCCTCACCCAAGTCCTCGCCCAGGCCACCGGCACCGTCGCCGTGGTGCTGACGGATGCCTTTCATCCCGGCGCGCAAACCGTGGCGGAGCAGGCCGAGGCCTTGACCCGCGAGATCGAGGACCTGGAAGTCATCCAGCTCGAAATCGGCCGTTACCGCGAATGGGCCGCCAGCCACGACGCCCACGGCACGCCCGCCGTGCTCGTCTTTCGCGGCGGCGGGCGCGTCCGGCGGGTCCTCGGCACCGTCTCCAGCGACCGCCTGCGCGAGGCCCTTGCCTCGGAAGCAGGCCCCTAAAAAAGAAAACCGGCGGGACCCACAAGGAGCCCCGCCGATTTCCTGATTCCAACCTCGCCGTGAGGAGAGGCGGTCAAGCCGCGAGCTTACTGCTTCACGAACTTGACAGCGTCAGCGATGACATAGGTGCCCGAGCCTGTCCAGCAGGATAGCGCCACGCGGTTGGCTGTGGAGCCCTGGTAGAGGTTGAAGACGCCAAGGCTCTGCCATGAGCCGCCTCCGGACTGCTGGTTCACGTACTTGGTGGTGCTGCCACCGGTGTGATAAACGATGTAGGGGGCGGAGGTGGCGCGGTTGCTGCCCGAGGTGTAGCGCACGAAGACTTCGTAGTTGCCGTCGCTCGGGATGGTGCCACGCCAGTAAGCGGCGTCGGAGACGGAACCGGTGGCGCGAACGCGGTAGTTGCTGCCGTAGTAGCCCGACGTCGAGCTGCTGGCCCACCAGTTGCCGGACTGGATGAAGGCGCTGGTGTCGTTGTCCACGATCACTTCGACGCCGCCGACGCTGGGCATGCCCGACTGGCCGAGGTAGCCGACGATGGTGTCCATGCGGCTGCGGGTGTCACTCTGGGCGTAGGACGGGACGCTGTTGCAGTAGATCGAGAAGTAGTAGCGCTTGCCGTCATACTTGTTATCCAGGAAGCCCGAGAGTGACAGCGTCTGGCCGTTCGTCAGGGTGCCGGTCTTGGCGTACACGCGGCCGTAGGTATCGCCACCGCAGAGGCGGCTGGCGAGAGTGCCCTGGACGCAGGCGCGGGCAAGGTGGCTGGAGTAAGCGGACCAACCGTAGGTGTTCTGCATGTGGCGCACGACGTCGATCGTCTGCTCGCAGTTGAAACGGTTGCCATAGTTCAGGCCGGAACCGTCGTTGATCTGCATGCCACTGGTGCTGGTGATCTGGGCGATTTCATTGAGGCAGGCGCTCTCGCCCCCGACGTGCGACCAGAGGGAATCGGCGTAGCTGTTGTTGCTGTTGGCAAGGATGTAATGCACCGGCGAGTAGGAAGAGCTGGACCCGAGCGCGTAGCCGTTCCAGACATGGCTCGAGCCGTACTTGTTGAACGCGGCGGCGACGGTGAAAAGCTTGGTGTTCGACGCCGGGCGCCGCATGGTCGTGGGATTCTTGCTGTAAAAATCGCCGTTTCCATCGTTGTTCTCGACCTTGACGGACCATTGCACGTTCGAGTTCGAGTTGTTAATCACGTAGTCGATGTCGTTTTGCAGTTGCGACAAGCTGATCGCGAAGGTGTTGCCGCAGAGCAGCATGAAGGCGGACAGGATGGCGGTGAGGCCGAGATGGCGCCGGAAGCGAGATGTGGTGGGAAGATTCATGATGAAACCTTTTGTAGTGGGGTGGTTTTTTGACAGCTTTCTAGGCGGGGTCCGAAAAGAACCCCGCCAAATAATGTCCGAGGATTATGAGGGGGTATGCGGTCGAAGCTTTACTGTTTCACGAAACGCACCGCATCGGCGATCACGTAGGTGCCCGAACCTGTCCAGCAGGAGAGGGCCACGCGGTTGGCGGTGGAGCCCTGATACAGGCTGTAGGTGCCCAGGCTCTTCCAAGTTCCGCCACCGGTCGTCTGGTTGACGTTCACCGTCGTGCTGCCACCGGTGTGGTAAACGATGTAGGGGGCGGAGGTGGCGCGGTTGCTGCCAGCGGTGTAGCGCACGAAGACTTCGTAGCTGCCGTCGCTCGGGATCGTGCCGCGCCAGTAAGCCGCGTCGGAAATCGAGCCGGTGCTGCGGACCTGGTAGTTCGGGCCGTAGTAACCAGAGGTCGAGGTGGAAGACCACCAGTTGCTCGACGCGATGAAGGCCGAGGTGTTGTTGTCCACGATCACTTCCGCGCCGACGCTCGGAAGGCCGCTCTGGCACATGTAACCGACGATGGTGTCGATGCGGTTGCGGGTGTCGGACTGGGCGGAGGACGGAACGCTGTTGCAGTAGATCGAGAAGTAGTAGCGCTTGCTGTCGTAAAGGTTATCGACGTAGCCGGAGAGCGACAGTGTCTGGCCGTTGGTCAGGGTGCCGGTCTTGGCGTGGACGCGGCCCGTCTTGCCGGTGCCGCACAGGCGGCTGCCCAGCGTGCCCGCGGTGCAGGAGATGGCCAGGTGGCTCGCCCATTGGCCGTAGGTGTAGGTGTTCGCCATGTAGCGCGTGACGTCGATGGTCTGCTCGCAGTTGAAGCGGTTGCCGTAATCGAGGCCCGAGCCGTCGTTGGCCTGCATGCCGGAGGTGCTGGTGATCCCCGCCAGTTGGCTGATGACGGCCGATTCGCCGCCCACGTGCGACCAAAGCGAGTCGGCGAAGCCGTTGTCGCTGTTGGACAGGATTTTGTGCACCGGGGAAGCGGTGGAGCTTGAGCCCAGCGCGTAGCCGTTCCAGACATGGCTGGCTCCGTATTTACGGAACGCGGCGGCGGTGGTGAAGATTTTGGTGTTCGACGCCGGCCGGCGCATCGTGGTGGCGTTCAGCGCGTAGAAATCCCCGCCGCCGCTGTTGTCCTCGATCTTGATCGACCACTGGACGTTCGAGTTCGACGAGTTCACGACGTACTGGATGTTGTTCTGAAGCTGGGAAAGGCTGATCGCGAACGAGCTGCTCGCGGCAATGACGAAGGTCGAGACCATGGCGGAGAAGCCAAGTGCGCGGCGGAAAAGAGCAGAGGTGGGGGACTGCATTGGGAAGTTTCGCCTTTTAGCGTAGGATTGTTGACGAGTACTAATAAGAAGGAAATATGCCACGCCCCCGATTTCGCCTTGCCTGTCTTCTAAACCAACGCTTCTCAATTGGTTAGCTCTTTTTCATGCCGCCTCCGCAAACTGGAACGGGTACAACTCAGGTTGTGCTACAACCGCTGAGATACACGAAAGTAGTAGTTGGCAACTATTTTCAGTCATTGCGTTCCAAATTTTGTCATCGAGCCCTTTATTGACCCTTGCCGGTCACCGCCCCCCCGCGCTATCCGCCCCCATTCCCCGCCGAGGACCCGCCCCGCGCCCCCCGTGTTCCGCATCTCCGACAAGCTCCAGCTCCTCGGCAGCCACTACGTCTCGCAGGCCGTCCGCATCATGGCCACCCTCGCCATGGCGCGCCTCCTCACGCCCGAGGACTACGGCTTCGTCGCCCTGGTGCTGACCCTGCCGGGCTTCTTCGGCAGCCTCGGCGATTTCGGCGTGGGCCGCTGCATCGTTCAGTTCCGCGACGCCGACGAACGCCAGCTCCTCGATACCGGCTTCGTCCTCAGTCTCATCTTGCGGGGGGGCACGGCGCTGCTCACGCTCGCCTCTGGCGCCTGGCTCGCAAACCACTACAACCAACCGGCCCTCCTTTGGGTTGGCGTGATTTACGCCGCCAACACCATGCTGGTGGCGGTCTATCAATTCCAGCTCGCCTGCCTCTCGCGCCGCATGGCGTTCGCCCTCGAAGCCCGCCAGATGCTCATCATGGCCGGTGCCCAGGCCGCCACCGGACTCGTCCTCGCCTTCAGCGGCTTTGGCGTCTTCGCCCTCGCCTTCCAGGCCCTCGCGGCCCAGCTCGCCGCCAACGCCTTCCTCTGGCGCGCCCAGCCCCTCCGCGCCCCCACCCGCGTACGCGGGGCCATGGTAAGGCGCTACCTCGTCATGGGCTGGAAAATCACCGCCGCGTCCTATACCGACAAAGTCAAAGCCAACATCCTCAACGCTGTGGTGGCGTTTTTCGGTGGCGCCACGGCTCTTGGACTGATCGGCCGGGGGACCCAGGTCCGCGATCTGTTTCTCCACAACACGCTGACGTCCTTCGACCGGCTCCTCTACCCGATCTTTTCCAACAACCAGAAGGACCCCGCCCGCCTGCGCGAAGTCTTCCTACGCGGTGAACGCGCCGTCTGCCTCCTCGCGTTCCTGGGCACCGCGGGGCTGATGGCCACCGCGCCCGATCTGATCCGCGTCATGCTCGGCCCGCAGTGGGCCGAGGTCCCCCCGCTCCTCGTCGCCCTCGCCCCCAGCGTCGCCTTTACCGGCGTCATGCTCCCCGCCATCACGCTCATGCTCGCCACCGGCCAGCCCACCGTCTGGCTGCGCTATAACCTGTTGTATTTGCTGCTGTTCACCCCCGCCATCGTTCTCGCCGGGGCCTACGGCCTCGAACCCCTTTGTTGGGCCACCACCGGCGCCTACGCCGTGATCGCCCTGATGGAGTGGCGCTGGGTGCTGCGGCACCTCGGCACCGGCGTGGGCGAGGCCTGCCGGGACATCGCCGTCCTCTTCCTCAGCGCCGCCGCCAGCTATCTCGCCATGATCGGCGTCAACGCCGCCGCCGAGCGATGGCTCGTCCTGCCCCGCTTCCTGGTTTCCGGCGCCGCGGGCGTGGCGGTCTTCGCGGGGCTGGTGTGGCTCTTCGACAAGGAAACGGTGCGGGAACTCCAGGCCCTCATCCAGCGCAAACCCAAACCCGCCCCCGCCGATCACCCCGAGCCCACCGAGCCCGGCCCTGCGGATAGCGACAGCCAGTCGGCCTAAACACAGGCATGAAGGCCTGCGCCACGTTCGGGGCTCGTTTTAACTGGATAAATGGACATTGACATCTAATAATCTCTTGTCTCCAATCCTTCCCAACGCGCGCACCCCTCCCGGCGGCAAGACTCGACCCTTTCAGGAGCACCCCACTTCATGCGACAAGCGATGCACTGCGACCAATGTGAACAGACCTTTCGCGGAACCGCCTGCACCACCATCGGTGTTTGCGGAAAAGACCCCGACATGGAAAGCCTGCAGAAAATCCTGCTCTATGGGCTCAAAGGCATGGCGTCCTACAAGGCCCATGCGCGGCGCCTGGGAAAGACGGACCCGGATGTGGAGGCCTTCATCGAGGAGGCGCTCTTCGCCACCGTCACCAACGTCAACTTCGACATCCCATCGTTGCTTGAACTGGTCCTCAAGTGCGGCGAGATGAATCTGCGCACCATGCAACTTCTCAACGACGGGCACGTGGAAGTGATGGGAGCGCCGCGCCCGGTGGAGGTGACCGAGGGCCTCCACGAAGGCCCGCGCATCCTTGTCACCGGCCACGACATGGTCGATCTCAAAGACCTGCTCGAGCAAACCGCGGGCATGGGCATCGACGTCTACACGCACGGCGAGATGTTGCCGGGCCACATGTACGAGAATCTGCGCGCCCATCCGCACCTGCGCGGTCATTACGGAGGCGCCTGGCAAAAGCAGCGCGACGAATTCGAGGCCTTCGGCGGACCGGTGCTCGCCACCACCAACTGCGTGCTCATCCCCTGGCCGTCCAACACCTATCTGGATCGCCTCTTCACCGTCCGGGAGACGGCGGTGCCGGGGGCGGTGCGCCTGAAAACCAGCGATTTTTCCGCCGTCATCGAGAAAGCCCGCCAGATCGGTTCGCTGCCCGCGACACCGCGCAAGACCTCCACCATCGGGTTCCACCATTCCGTCATTCTCGGTCTCGCCGATCACATCGTACAGGCGGTCAGGGAAGGCCAGATCAAGCATTTCTACCTGATCGGCGGCTGCGACGGGGCCGAACCGGGGCGGAATTACTTCCGCGATTTCGCCAGCGCCGCGCCCCAGGACTCCCTCATCATGACCATGGGCTGTGGCAAGTATCGCATTCGCGATCAGGACTTCGGGACCATCCGCCTCAACGGCATCGAGATCCCCCGCCTTCTGGACCTCGGCCAATGCAACGACAGCTACGGCGCCATCCAGGTCGCCCTCGGCCTGGCCAAAGCCTTCGATTGCGGGATCAACGATCTGCCGCTGACCCTGCTGGTTTCCTGGTTCGAGCAAAAAGCCGTCGCCGTCCTGCTGACCCTCCTGCACTTAGGCATGAAGGGCATCCGCCTCGGCCCAGCCCTCCCGGCCTTCGTTTCTCCCAACGTGCTGGCCATTCTTCAGGAAAAGTACAACCTGCAAGGCATTGGGAAAGACGGCCACGCCGACGCCCTCGCAGCCATGTGCGGCTAAGCCGCCCCCACACCGTTAAAACCCACGGGTTTAACCGCAGTTTGTCACGCGCCAGCCCGGCCCATCTGCTCTACATTCGCCACCATCACACCGGACAGCGCCTTAGGCCGGCAGGGGAGAGCCCCCGCCGGTGGCCAGGTAGCTGATCCAGAAGGCGGCGAAACATGCCATTCCGAGCAGTAACCCCAACAACGCCAATCCCACCCACGGCGGGGGCTGACCCTGCACGGCGGCCTCTTGGTGGTTGGCGAGGAACAGCGCCAGCAACGAAATGCTCAGGAAAATCCCGGTCAAAATCGCGAAGGCCAGGGAGGGCGTGGACATGGCGGGGGTCAGGCCTCGGCCGCGCCGGGGCGGTGCGTGCCCTCGATGATCCAGCCGCCGCCCAGCACCCGGTCCCCGGCGTCGTAGAACACCGTGGCTTGGCCGGGGGAAACGGCCTGCTGCGCTTCGTCGAACCACACATCCACCCGGTCCGCCCCGGCTGGCTCGATCATGGCCCAGGCGGGCGCGTGGCGGTGGCGGATCTGCACGCGGGCGCGGATCGGGCCGTCAAGGCTCTCCAACCCCATCCAATTCAAACCGTCGGCGCTCAGGCCATCGAACAGCACATGGCGCCTCGGCCCCAGAATGATGTTATGCCCGACGGGATCGATGCTGACCACGTAGAGGGGTTCGCCTGTGCCTCCCGAGAGGCCAAGGCCTTTGCGCTGGCCCACGGTGTAGAAGGCGATGCCTTCGTGTTCGCCCATTTCCTCGCCGTCCACGGTCAGGAACTTGCCGCGCGGCATTTCGGTGCCGGACTTTTCAAAGCGCTTGCGCAGGAACTTGCGGTAATCGTTGTCCGGGATAAAGCAAATCTCTTGGCTTTCGGGCTTGTCGGCGGTGGGCAGCGCGGCTCCCCGGGCCTGCTCACGCACTTCCGCCTTCGTCAGGTCGCCGAGGGGAAAAACGATCTTCTCGAGCTGCGCCTGCGTCAGCCCGTAGAGGTAATAGCACTGGTCCTTGCCCAGGTCCTTCGCGCGCTTCAGCGTGAACCGCCCCGTCTCCGGGTGGATCACCTTGCGCGCGTAATGGCCCGTGGCCACGGAATCGCAATTCCACAACGCCGCCTTCTCCAGCAGCAGCCCCAGCTTCACGTGGTTGTTGCAGAGCACGCAGGGGTTCGGCGTGCGGCCGCTCATATAGGCGCGGATGAAGGGGTCGATGACATCGCGCTCGAAATCCTGTTCCACGTCGATGACGTAGAAGGGAAACTCCGAGCGCATGGCACAGGCCCGGGCGTCTTTGGCGTCGGTGGGCGAGCAGCAGGTCTTGATCTTGGCCCCCATGGCCAGCTCTTCTTTGCTGAGCCGATGGGTGCGCATGTTCACGCCGATGATGTCGAACCCCTGCTGCACCAGCAGTTGCGCCGTCAGCGACGAATCCACGCCGCCGCTCATCGCCACCAGGACGCGCGATCCCGGGGCCGGTCCACAGCTTTCCATGCCGGTCGTCACCGGGCTTTCCACAATCACGGGATGCATCCTCCTCCGTCGCCGGGTTCGAGTGTGCAAGTTTTACGCCGCGTCTTGTCAAGGCTTTCGCCGGAGAACGACCAGGCCCACCTCAGGCGGACAGCAAAACCGCAGCGGCATCACCGCCATTCCCACGCCGTGGGTGATGATCACGGGCCAGCGCGGGCCCTGCACCAGACCGGAGACGTATTTCTGGCCATAGCGGCTCGCCGTGCCCGGCGCGCCCAGGCCCGGAATGATTACCTGGCCACCGTGCGTGTGGCCGCTCAGCATCAGGTCCACCCGGGGCGGCACTCGGCCGTTCAGAACGAAGAGTTCGGCCACGTCGGGGTTGTGCGAGAGCAACAGCCGCGGGACCTCCGCCGGGACGCCCCGCAGGGCGGCGTCGATATCCGGATTCCCGCGCCACAAATCGTCCACGCCCGCCACGCACAGCACCGGCTGGCCCGGCGCCGGTTTGGCGCGCAAACCCTGTGGAGTCAGGTAGATATGGCGGTTTGTCAGAACAGTCGCGCCGTGACGCTCGAAAGCCCGGGTGATGGCCTTGTCGGTGCTCTGGAATTCGTAATCGTGGTTGCCCAGCACCGCCGCCGCGCCAAATCCGGCCTTGGCCAGCGGCGCCAACAGGGCGATCGAATCCTCGGCCGTTTCCGGGGTGCGATGAATGTAATCGCCGGTCAGGAGCGTCAGGTCCGGCTTCTCCGCCGCCAGCATCCGCACCGCCGCTTCGATGTGCGGCGCCCGGATGTAGGGGCCCAGGTGCGTGTCGGAAATGTGGCCGACGCGCAGGCCGTCGAATTCCGCGGGAAGGCCCGCGATGTCCACCTCGTAGCGCCGCACGCGAAGCTGCCCCGGCTCGACGAAGGTGGGATAGGCGACCGCCAGCGCCGCTCCGGCGTTCAGCGTCACAGCAGAGGTCAAGAACGCGCGCCGCGACAGCATCGGCTCGGGAGCGGCGGTGCATTGCTGGCCGGCGGCGTCCGCCCGGCGCCGGGCCAGCCGCAGCCTGATCCGCCGCACCGCCAACGGAGTCACCCTCAGCATCCCCGCGAAAGTCAGCCACGCCATCACCGGCCCGAGAATCTTCGCCGCGCCCCAGAGCGGCAGCGGCAATTTCCAGAAGAATACGGTGAAAGGAAAGCCGAGATTCTCGGCGAGCCGATGCCAGACCAGCATCGCCTCGCCCAGCGGCCCGTCATGCAGGTACGAGCGGCTGGCGAATCCCAGCCCGCCGGCGAAAAACACCAGCAGCGCCCCAAAGCCCAGGAGCCACATCAGGCCCTCGTGGCGCCTCATCCATCGCCCCGCCCGGAGCAACCGTCTCATCAGAAGGCGCCTTCCCTCGGCACCACGACCATCTCGAGCACCACCACGTTGGGTGGTGTCGCGGCGCAGTACAAAATCGCATCGGCCACGTCCTCGGGCTGCAACATCGATGTGTCCTGCGGGCCCTGGACGCTCCGGCCGCCGAAGCGTGTATCGACCTTGGCTGGCGAGACCACCATGCTTCGGATGCCGGCCTTGCCGTAGTCCTTGGCGATGGCTTCCGAGAAGCGGATCAGCCCCGCCTTCGCCGCCGAGTAAACCGGCGTGAACGGCAGCGGACGATGCCCCAGGTTGGACGCCACGTGGATCATCGTGCCCTGGGCGCGCTCTTGCATTTCCGGCAGGACCAGGTGGCTCAGGTTGATCGCCCCTTCCAGGTTCACGCGAAGCAGTTGCTCGATCAGCGGCGGCTCCATCTCATGGAAGTGGTCGTAATTGCCCACGCCCGCGTTGTTCACCAGAATGTCCACGGGGCCGTTGACCTTGCGCAGTTCCGTCAGCGCCACCGCCAACTGGCTCCGGTCCGTCACATCGGCGGCCGCCACGGAAAGGTTCCGCCCCAGCCGTTGCGCCAGCGCATCCAACGCGTCGCCGGAACGCGCCACCAGCGACAACCTCGCCCCGGCTCGCAAGAACGCCTCGGCGGTGGCCTGGCCAATGCCGCCGGTGGCGCCGGTCAGGAGAACGTGGGGTGAGTCGGAAAAGCTGTGCCGCATCGGGATCGGACTTTCAGGGGGTGGCAGAGGGCTTCAGGAGCCAAAGGCGTTCCGGGCAATTCGGAGGAGGTTTTAGCCACAGATGAACGCGGATAGGCACAGATAATTCGGGCGAAGCGGGTCGGGCGAGAAAAACACAAGACTCTGAATTACAAAGAATTATTAAGAAATCATGTCACTCAATCGCCGCCCCGTCCCCCGTCAATCACCCTATCTGTGTCCATCTGTGTTCATCTGTGGCTAAATAAAGATGAGAATCACACCCCGTTGCGCCGCAGGAACTCCATCAAATGCGAGGCGTCCACGGCGATGGAGAATCCCTCGGCGGTGGGCGAGGTGCGGGTGTTGATACCGACGACTTCGCCGTCGGCGTTGATGAGGGGGCCGCCACTGCTGCCGGGGGCGATGACGGCGTCGTGCTGCAAGAACCGGGTCTGCGCCGCGTCGGTGAAGGCGCGCGAGACGATGCCTTTGGTCAGGCTGAAGACGTAGTCCTCGGGCCGGTACTGATCGCTGACGTCGCGCTGCACCTGGCGCATGGCGGCATCGACGAGCTGGGCCTCGCTGGCGGCTTTGCGCGATTCGCCGGGAAAACCGGCGGCGTAGATCGTTTCGCCGCGGCGGGTGCTGTGGGTGGCCGAACGCTCCGGTTTCGCCAGCGGAAGCACGTGCCAGTCGGCGCTCTGGTTGGCGCGCGGCCGGATCCGCAGCAGCGCCAGGTCCAGATTCTTGTCCGTCGCCATGACCTGCACCGGATAGGACACGCCGTCGAGGTAGAGCAGAATCCCCGGCGTCACCAGAGCCCGGGCCTGGACGGCGGTGGCCACGGCCTGCGACATGGCCTGATGCTGGTTGTGAAGCTGCTCCAGCGTTTCGATCACGTGGGCGTTGGTCAGCAGGTGCCCCTCCTCGCTGATGACGAAGGCCGAGCCTTCCGACAGGGGGATGTCTTTGTGGTTTTCGATGCCTTGGCGGTCGCGGACGCGGACTTCGACGCCGATGACGATGAAGCCCACGGAGCGGCGAAGCTTGGCGCCAAAGGCTTCCGACACCACGCCGGTCGAGGTGAACTCGCCAATGCCCGCGTCGGCCAGGGCGTCGGTCAGGGACTTGACCTGTCCTTCGAGCGTCGCGATGCGCTCGCCCTGCTCGCGATTGATCTCACCCAGGCGCAGCATCTCGGCCTGATACGGATTGGTGGTGGCGGATTCGGAGGAACCACCGCCACAGCTCAGGGTGAGCAGCAGGATGGGGAGGGTAAGGAGGGGAAGAAGCCTGCGAATCAAGAGGGCGCCTCGCACGGGATCGAACCCGGGGAGCTTGCGCCGGGCGGGGGCCTTTGGTCAATTGCGAGTTGGAGGCGGCGTGGTGGGTGGGATGGGTTTTTAGCCACAGATGAACACAGATGGGCGCAGATGATGGGGTGGATGGCGGGGGATGGGGAGGTTGTGTGAAATAGAATGAAAAATCAAATAACTTCAAGACACTATTGGTTTTGATTTGAATGTATTGAAATTTCTTGTCTTTATCTATCCGTGTTGATCCGTGGCTAAAATTGTCCGGCCAACCACCCCCTAATCCCGCGCCTCCGGGATCAGGGTCATCTCGACTCGCTCGCCATCGCGCATCACGGTGACCGAGGTTTCCTCGCCGATCTTGATGCTGTCGAGGGCGTACATGTAGTCGTAGATGTTGGTGATCTCCTGGCCGGCGAATTCGACGATCACGTCGCCGCCGCGCAAGCCGGCTTTGTCCGCCGGGCCACCGTCGATGACGCCGGAGAGGGCGAGGCCCTTCGCTTCCTGGGTGTAGTCCGGGATGGTGCCGGTGAAGGCGCGGACGCCCCGGGCGGGGGCGTTTTGGTCGGCGGTGCGTTCGACCTGGGCATACTCCAAGCGCTCATCGGCGTGGATCAGTTGCCGCGTCAGGCCGGCGCCAAAGCGCACGATGCGCTCCAGGTCTTCGGTGTTGACCTTGTCGGGCGTGTCGGTGGGCCGATGGTAGTCCTCGTGGGCGCCGGTGAAGAAGTGGATGACGGGGATGCCTTCGGGATAGAAGGAGGCGGTATCCGTCGGCAGGAACGGATCGTCCGAGGTCTTCACGTCGAAGCCGACGGGGACGTTGGTTTTCTCGATCAAGCGGGCCCAGCCGGGGCTGCTGCCGATGCCCTGGAGCATGAGGCGGTTGTCCTTCATGCGGCCGACCATGTCGAAGTTCACGTAGGCGGCGATGTCTTCCATGGGGACCGGGTTGTCCTTGGCGAAGGCGGCGGAGCCCAGCAGGCCCATTTCCTCGCCGCTCCAGAAGGCCACCATGACGGGGCGCGGGCGGGCGATGCGGAGCTGCGAGATGGTCTCGGCGATCTCCAGCACCGCCGCCACGCCGCTCGCGTTGTCGTCGGCGCCATAGTGAATCTGACCGTCCTCGCCCTTGCGCGCCAGCGAGTTGCCGCCAGCCCCGTGGCCGAGGTGGTCGTAGTGGGCGCCGAGGGCGATGTACTCGCTGGCTTTGTCGCCGGTCGTGGCGGGCAGAACGCCGACGACGTTCTGGGCGATTTTGCGTTCCCGCTCGATCGTGGTCGAAATGGTCATTTCCAAACCTTCGAGGGCCTGACCGCTGACGTGCGGGTTGCCGCTGTCGAGGCCGGCCTGGAGCTTCTCCAGCTCAAGCCCCGCCGCCGCGAAGAGCGCGTCCGCCGCCTCGCCGCCGAGGCTGACCGCCACGAGGCCGGAGCCCGAGAGCGAGGTATCGAAGCGCATCGGCACGGTCTCACCGGCGTTAGGCGAGTTCGGGCCGGTCACGATCACCAGCGCCTTCGCGCCCAATTCGCGGGCGTGCTTGGCTTTGAAGCGCAACGGCGAGAACTGCGACAGCGTCTGGCGGAATTCCCCTTCCGTTTCCTCCGGGAAATATCGCAGCGCCACCACGATTTTGTCCTTCACGTCGAGGCCATGGTAGCTGTCGTAGGGAAACTCCGAACTGTCCGGCACCTTGATGCCATAGCCCGCGAAGACGACTTCGCCACTGACGGTGCCGCTGTCGCTGAAGGACAGCGGCGTCAGCGTCGCCGGATCGCCGGTGAAGGTCTCGGTGTCGCTGCCGGTGGCGATGGAGATTTCCGTGCCGCCATCCTCCATGCCGGCGGTGAATTCAAAGGGAACGAGCAGATCGTCCTCGTCGGGCAGGGGCTGGGCGCCGAGAAGCTTGAGGTGCGCGGCGAGGTATTCGGACGCGAGGCGTTCGCCTTCCGAACCGGTGAGACGGCCTTCGAGGCCTTCGCTGGCAAGGAACTCGACGTGGTCGCGGACGGTGCGCTTGAAGTCCGCTTCGGGGACTTCGACGGGGGCTTTCGCCTGGGTCGAGTCGGCGGAGGCACTGTTGCGCGGAGGAGCCGCTTCGAGAGCGGCGAGGATCGCTTCGTTGCTGAGTTGCGCCATGTAGAGTTGGCCGCCGGTGCCGTCGGCGTGGCGGCTCGACGTCCAAACCATCTGGTCGCCCTTGGGCATGGGAACGGGCAGGCCGTCGAAGCCATCGGTGTAGGTGATGCGGACGGGTTCCTTTTCGCCGAGGGCATCGACGGCGAAGACCTCGAAGTTCGAGAAGCCGAGCTTGTTCGATGCAAAGAGGATATAATCGCCAGAGGGATGGAAATAGGGGGCCCAGCTCATGGCGTTGAAATCGGTGATGCGGCGCTCCTCCGTGCCGTCGATCTTGATGGTGTAGATGTCGGCCAGGAGACCGTCTTCAGTGAAGCGGCGCCAGACGACGCGCTCGCCGTCGGGCGAGAAAAACGGTCCGCCGTCGTACCCCGGAACATCGGTCAGGCGCCGGACGTTCGATCCGTCGGCGTTCATGATGTAGAGGTCGAGGAAGTAGCTGGGGTCGATTTCCAGTTTGGCCTGCTCTTCCGCCGTCAGTTCCTCGCTAAAGGCGTGGCGGTTGCTGGTGAAGACCAGCAGTTTGCCGTCGGGTGAGTAGCTGCCTTCGGCGTCGTAGCCGAGCGCATGGCTCAGGCGGGTGGTTTCTCCCGTGTCGCGTTCGGTGACGTAGAGTTCGAACTGCGGATCGTAATCCCAGGAGTAGCGGCGTTCCTGGCCCGAGGCGCGGAAATCCAGCTCTTCGCGCATCAGGCGATCGGTCTCCGGGTCGTGGTGCGTGCTGGCGTACATGACCTGGTTGGTGTCGGCGGGGTTGATGAAGGAGCAGGTGGTCTTGCCTTTGCCGGGCGAGACTTGCTCCACATCGCCGGTGGAGAGATCGAGGACGAAAATCTGATAGAACGGGTTCTCCGGATCGCGCTCGCTCTGAAAAGACATCAGGGTGCCGCTGGGGTCGAAATAGCCTTCGCCGGCGCGCTTGCCTTCGAAGGTCAGGCGGCGGGTGCGGCTCAGGAAGTCTTCTTCCGTGTAGTTCGCGGGCGCTTCGGCGGCGGGGGAGGGGTCCGTATCCTGCCAGGCCAGATGGCCTGAGAGGCAAGTCATGCAGGCGAGAGCGCTGAGTTGAAGAAGCATGGGAGAGTGTCTCTGTCCGATAGTGTGAAAGAAGGAGTCGGTTCAAATAAGAAAACCGGCATTCCCGCAAAGGGTTTGCCGGTTCATTGGAATTGTCGGGGAAATCGTCTTAGCCGCCGATGGTGCCGGGGCTGAAGCGAAAGATTTCGCCGTCGCTTATCGTGCCGTTGGTTGGGTCGTATTGATACACTACGTCCCAATCCCGGCTCTTGGCCACCGGATGCACGACGCAGTAGGGCATGAAGATGGCCAGATCCGGTCCGCGGCTCGCCAGCGAGTAAAGCGACAGGGTGGCCTCTGGCGTGTCGAACACCGACGCGCCGCCCGGCCCCAGATTCCCCGACGCGTAGTAGAAAGCGGGGTCCGACTGGCCGATGCCGCTGCCGGCGGCGGCCGCCGCGCGCTGGAAGAAGGGATCGTTGGGAACGCTGGTCAGGTAGGCGATGGGGGATGTGATGGCGGCCAGCCGGGGAGTGAAGGGCCCGAAGAGGTTCTCCTCTTTTGGGTACTTGTTCGTATCCACGCGATAGGCTTCCAGGCCGGTGGCGATGGTGCGCATATCGGCCTGGGCGCGAGAGATTTTCGAGCGCGTTTGCGCCTCCAGGAAATTCGGAACGGCGATAGCCGCCAGGATGGCGATGATCGCCACCACGATCAGAAGTTCGATCAGCGTAAAGCCGCGCCGGAAACTCGGAGTCTTCATGTCTGCTTCACTCGCTCGCGAAATCGGTCGGGGGATGTCTTACTGGTAGAGTTCCCAGTGGGTCACGGAGGCGGCGGACAGCGGCAGCGTCACGTCGTCGAAGAAGACGTAGGGCTCGCGGGTCGCCATGTAAAGGATGTCCAGCTCGTCGATGGTTACATAATTCGCAAAGCCGCCGGAGGAAGCCGAATCCGCCATCAGGCGGATCTTCGGGTTGGTGGAAAGTCCCGGGCCGGTAACGGTAGCACTGCCTATGCCATCGACGGTGACCGTGGTGCTCGCGTTGGTGAGCGCGAAATCGACGCGGTGCCATCCGACGGTGCGGTTCGGCAGGACGCCGCTCTGGAAGTCGGTAGGTCCAACGCCGCCAGCGGTCGAGCGGGTGAGGTAGTAGTTGTTCGGCGGGGCGGGGTCGAGGCTCGGGTAGGGGAAGTTCCAGATTTCGACGGCCAGGAAGTCGGAGGGATCGCTGCCGTTCTCGATGATGATCGAGCCGCCGAGCTTGTCGCTGTCCGCATTTGGGCCAAGGCTGTCGTAGAACCAGACGGTGGCGGTGCCTGCGCTGGCACCGGTCAGGTCGAAGGCAATGCTCTTGAAGGTCTCGACGCCGTTGAAGAAGGTGCCGGACTGGGCGCCTTCCGTGAACTGGGTCGTGGTGGTGGCGAAATCGTTGAAGAAGCCCGCCATGTTCGGATTGTCGAAGCCCGTCGGCCCCATGAACTCGTCAGGCGTGTCGGTCTCGCCGTCTTCGAAGCCAAAGGTCGCCGTCGCGGCGGAGGGCGCCGTCGCCGTGAAGACGATGTTGTCGTAGAAGGTGTCGCCCGGAATGGCCGGAATCGAAATCGGGTCCGGAGTCGTCAGGTAATTCCCCATGCCACCGCCGGTGGGCGTGTCGGCCATGAAGCGCAGGCGCAGGTTCGCCGAGCCGCCGGGGCCGACCGTTTCGTCGGCGATGGCGCCGCCGTCCACGCGGACGAGCGATTCCGTGGCAGAGATGAGGAATTCAGCCGTATGCCAGCCGACGGTGCGGATCGTGCCGGTGTCGGCATCGAAGACCGAGTCGCTGTTCGTGTCGACGCCTTCGCTGGCGTAGTAGAGACCGCCGCCGTAGTTCAGCCGGGTCAGTTCGATGGCGATGAAATCGGCCGGGTTGTCGGCGTCTTCCAGGATGATGCTGCCGAGCCATTCGAACGTCGTCGGACCCGGAGGGGGCGAACCGTAGGGATCGTAGAAGTCCACGGTGATCGTGCCCGAGGTCAGCGCGATCGGAACTTCATAGGTAAAGGACTCGAAGGGGTCCTGGGGATAGCCCGGCTCTTCCGTGGAGGTCAGCAGGTTGATGGCGGGCTTCACGGCCGGGTCGAAGAACTGGAGCGAGGACGAGGAGCCATCGTGGTCCTGGGCGGTGGAAATTTGGAAATAGTTGGTGTCGCCGCTGACGATGGCGGAATCGAGGTCGGCGGCCGAGTCGAAATCGAAGGTCACCTGCGCGCACAGGGGAGTGACGGCAAGGATTCCAGCGGCGGTCAGGAAGACATGGCGCCGGGGATGAGAAAGAAAAGAGAGCATTATTAAGGAGAGAACTCCGTCGATGATTGTCCGGGAGGTTTGTGAAAACTTTCTCAAACTTTGGGGCGGCTGACCCCCCGGGAATGGCGGGACTCTTAATAAAGTCCGTTGGTGTGTCCAGAGAAAAGTTTGGCATGCCAATAATCGGTTTGGATTAGGCGTCCCGGCTCTTCGCCTCCGAACGTTCCGCCCACCGATTCCTATGCAACGCAGGGGTGTGATTTCTTACAAAAGCGGGTATTTTTGCCCGCCCATTTTCACTCCGTCAGAATCGCGCCGATGGCTTCGCAGTGCTCCTTGGTCAGGGGCGGCTTGCGCACGGCGGCCAGATTCTCTTTAAGTTGGTCCATGCGCGAGGCGCCGATCAGGACGCTCGTCAGGCGCGGATCGCGCAGCAGCCAGGCGATGGCCAACTGGGCCATCGTCATGTCGCGTTCCTGCGCGAAGTCGTTCAGCCGCGCCACTTTGGCCAGCCAGCCCTCGACGCGCCATTTTTCCAGCCGCTCCTGCAAGTGCGGGGTGCGCGCCACGCGCGAATCCTCCGGCACGCCGCGCAGGTACTTGTCCGTCAGGAGCCCCTGGCCCAGCGGGCAGAAGGCGATGATTCCGGTGCCGGTGCGCTCGGTCTGGGGCATCAACTCCGATTCCACCCATCGGTCCACCATGTTGTACATCGGCTGGTGGATGGTCAGTGGCGCCCAGCCCCGGGCGCGGACCAGTTCGGCGGCCTCGGCGAATTGATGACCGCGATAGCTGCTGACGCCGACGTACAGGGCTTTGCCCTGCTTCACGATCAGGTCCAGCGTTTCCAGCGATTCCTCCATCATGACCCGGTCGTCGGGGCAATGGTGGTAAAAAATGTCCACGTAATCGAGGCCCATGCGCTTGAGGGACTGATCCAGACTGGCCACCAGGTACTTTTTGCTGCCACCCTCGCCGAACGGCCCGGGCCACATGCGATAGCCGGCCTTGGTAGAGATGATGAGTTCGTCGCGGGGCATTTCTTTCAGAACCCGGCCGAACGATTCCTCGGCGTAACCGAAGGGCGGTCCGTAGTTGTTTGCCAAGTCGAAGTGGTTGACGCCCTGGTCGAAGGCATAGAAGCAGGCTTCTTTGCAAAGGGCTTCATTGCCCTTTTCGCCGAGGCTTTGCCAGAGACCGAGGGAAACTTCCGGCAGGACGAGGCCGCTGCGGCCACAGCGGCGATAGCGCATCTTGTCGTAGCGGTCCTCTGCGAAGGATGCGGTTTCGGACATATGCGGCGTTCCTTGTCTGAATGTAGGGAGAGAATGAAGGTACCGGGCAAGAAGATACCGGGCGGGCCCAGAGCCTCTGAGCGTTTGGCCGGAGTGTCTCCTAGGAGCGGTGCCGGAGCAAGGACGGTTCAGATCGCGGGGGCGGATTTAAAGGAAAAGGCGCGTTTCTCGTGAAGCGTACACACAGGAGGTCGAGAAACGCGCCGGTCTTTGCCTGAGAATAGACTGAGCAAACCCGGTGCCAATTTTAGCGGCTCACCAGTTTATTGAACCGGCTCGCTCCGCCCTCCGTCGTTTCGTCCTGATAGACGAAGGCCAGCTTGCTCTCCTCGAACTTGTCGAACCATTCGTCCCAGGTGACGGCTTCCAGGTCGTCGCTTCGCTCATCGGAGAAGCGAATGCGCAGCAGGCCCGGGTCCTCGTCGCGGCCGGTCCGGCGCACGGCGGCGGGCTGGCCCTTGCGGCTTTCCGCCCATTTGCGGATGGTGGTGTGATCGGTGGTTTTCTGGCTTTGTTGCTGAGGCATGGGAAGATTCCTTTCCAGGTGGGTTTCGCGGGGCTTATCCGCCGACGGGCGTGCCGCCGTTGACGTGGATGGTTTGGCCCGCGACGTGGGTCGAGTCGGTGGAGGCCAGGAAGACGTAGGCGGGCGCCAGCTCGCATGGCTGGGCGGCGCGTTGCATGGGGACCTGCCCACCAAATTTCGGCATCGCCTCGGCGGGAAAGGCGGGCGGAATGAACGGCGTCCAGACCGGCCCTGGCGCCACGGCGTTGACGCGGATTTTCTTGTCGACCAGGGCCGCCGCGAGGCTTCGGGTAAAGGTCACGAGTGCGCCCTTGGTGGAGGAGTAATCCAGCAGATGGCTGCTGCCCCGGTAGGCCGTCACCGAGGTCGTGTTGATGATACGCGAACCGTCCTTCATGTGAAAAAGAGCGGCGCGAGTGACCCGGATGGCGCCGAGGACGTTCGTGTTGAAGGTGCGTTCGAGTTGTTCGTCGCTGATGTCGGTCAGGCTTTCCTGCGCCATCTGATAGGCCGCGTTGTTGACCAGGATGTCGAGTTGGCCGAAGCGTTCGAGGGTTTCGCGGACGATGCGGTCGCAGGTTTCGCGCTCCTGGATGTCGCCGGGGATCAGGGCGATCTCGCCGCCGTATTCTTCCACTTTGGCCTTTGTGGCGAGGGCGTCCTCGGTTTCCACGTCCAGAAAGTTGACCGCCACCCTGGCACCTTCTTTGGCGAAGGCGATGGCCACGGCCTGGCCGATGCCGCTGTCGCCTCCGGTGATCAGGGCCACCTGACCCGCCAATTTCTCGGCGCCTCGGTAATCCGGATCGTCGGTCATCGGCTTGGGATGCATTTCCTGCTGGATGCCCGGCTGGCCGGACTGATGCTGCTCGGTGAACTGCTCCTGATAGGAAGCGTAAGTCTCTTGTTTTTCGAGTTCCTTTACGGCTGTCATAGAGGAGGGCTCCGTTCGTCGCGTATGGATAGGAGACGCGGAGTTGACGCCTGGAGCGCCGGCCTAGAGCCGATGCCGGTCGCGGGTCCGCGTCCCGTTATACGCGGTGAGCAGGGATTGCACCAAGGCGTTCCAGGCGAAGCGGTCCTCGGCGCGGCGGCGGGCGTTTTCGCCCGTGCTCTGACGCCGCGGCGGGTCGTCGAGGAGTGCCAGCGCGGCGGCGGCGAACGCCTCGGCGGTGGGCTCGCAAAGCGCTGCCACCTCCGGCGCGCCGCCGAGAACGGCCGGCACGTCGCCGACGGCGCAGGCCACCTGAGGCCGGCCCGCCGCCAGGTAGTCGGTGGCTTTATAGGGAAAGCGGCTGCGATTGAAGGGGGTGTCGCTGAGCGGCAGAAGGAGGACGTCGCAGGCGCCGAAGAACCAGGGCAGGACCTCGTCGGAGATCCGCCCAAGGATCAGGGTTCGATCCGTCAGGCCGTGCTTGTCCAGGGCTTTGTCCTGATCGTAGAGGGGATTGCCGGCAACGATGAATTGGGCTTCCCGGTTTTCGCGGGCCGCGCGCCCCACCGCGTCCAGCAGGAGGTCCTGATCGGGATGATAGTTCGCGATGTAGCCGAGCAGCGGAGCGGTAATGTGCGCCAGCCCAAGTCGGGCGCGGCAGTCGCGCCGGTCCTGGGGGGAAATGCCGTCCAGGTTGGCTCCGTTGCGCAGAAGGTGGAGGGCCTCCTCGCCGCGGCCGAGTTCCTCGGCGCGGCTCAGGAGGTCGGCGCTAATCACTGTGAGAAAATCGCAGTCGCGTGCGGTGGCTTCTTCCAGGCGCCCGTCCCAGGCTTCGACCCGGTCTTGCAGGGCGTGGACTTTCTCGCGTCCGGCGCGGCGCATGGCGTGGATGCCCGGGCCGCCATAGAGATCGCACCAGTCGGCGATCCAGGCCGAGCCCCGGAGGCGGCGCGCCCAACGCGCGGGCCAGGCATCGACCGGTTTGTGGGAGAAGGCGTAAACGACGTCCCAGCGTTGGAACACTGCGAGGCCGAGCCTCCAGAGCAGCCCCAACGGCGACCAGCCGTCGTCGGGGCTGGTGAGAGCGGGGGAGAAGCCGCTCGGCGATTCCCAGATCGTCAGGTTCCCGAGCTGTTCTTTCCGGGCCCGATAGTAGCCCGGTCCAGTGGTGACCAACGTGACGACGTGACCGCGCCGGGCCAGGCGGCGGCCGACTTCGAGGGCGCGGAAGTAGGTGCCATGATAGCGGAGGTTGTGGTTAAGGATCAGGACGCGGCGCGGCGCGGGAGGAGGTGGCATCATAGGGCTCAGGTGGCGGAGCCGGGCACCGGGGCGCAAGTCCTAGACGGCCGCCGGCTCGGCGGCCTTGGTTCCCGACTTGGCCAGGGCGCAGGCGATTTGGGCCGCGATGGCGCAGTTGTTGTGGATCAGGGAAAGGTTGGCTCGAAGGCTCTCGCCCTGGGTCAGGTCCTTGATCCGGGCCAGTAGATAGGGGGTTACGTCGCGGCCTGTGATGCCGTCCTCATGCGCTTCCGCTTGCGCGTGTTCGATGGCTTCGCCGAGCAATTCGGGATCGAGGGCGTCTTCTTCCGGCGGGTCGGCGACCACCAGCATGGTGGTCTCGAGGCCGAGGGCCTCATGGGTGTGGAGGCCTCGGGCGACGGCGCTCGCGTCTTCGACGCGGTAGTCGACAGCGATGTCGCGGCCGACGCTGTAGAAGAGGGGGAACCAGTCGGTCCGCCAGCCAACGACGGGGATGCCGAGGGTTTCGAGGTGTTCGCGGGTCGCGGCCACATCGAGGATGACCTTGGCGCCGGCGGAGACGAGCACACCTCCTGCATGGGCGAGGGAGGTGAGGTCGCTGGAGATGTCGAAAACTTCGCCGAAGCCGCGATGGACGCCGCCGATGCCCCCCGTGGCGACGACGCGAATGCCCGCCAGTCGTGCCGCGAGGAGCGTGGTGCTGACGCTGGTGGCGCCATAGCCACCTCCGGCGATGACCATGGCGAGGTTGCTCAGATTGGTCTTGGCGACATCGTCGGCGTTGGCCAGTTCGGCGATTTCCTGAGACTCGAGGCCGACGACCAGTTTGCCGTCGTGGATGCCGATGGTGGCGGGCACGGCGCCGTGCGAGCGCACCGTGTCTTCGCAGCCGCGGGCGGTTTCCAGGTTCACCGGCCGGGGCAGCCCGTGGGTGATGATGGTCGACTCCAGGGCGACCAGTGGTTTGCCGGAGGCCAGCGCGTCCTGGACGTGGGGGCGGATGTCGAGAAAATCTTCGAGGGGCATGGCGGCTCCTGTGCGGGGTGTGCGGGATCACGACGCGAATCGTCTTGTTGAGCCATCCGAAGCCGCATTGAGCAAGGGAAAGTCGACGGGAAGGGGGAGTGGGCGCGGAGCGGTTGGGGGTCATAGAGGGCGGGGCGGGGGCTCGGTCTTTATTTGTTGTGTTAAACTAAGGGTTGAAAAGTGCGCGTGGGTTTTTCTCCAAATGCACTTGATCCCTTGCCCCTGGCGTCCCACCCTTCTCAAAACTACGCCGTGCATCGGCAATGCGTAGGGATTGACGCTGCCCGGGAAATCTGGGCAAAGACGTCATTTGCATGATGGATGTCTGAAAAACGACCGCATCGAACGGAACCGAGGATCTCGCATGGTGTTCAACACAGGGAAACCCGCTAACTCCCGCAAATCGAATTCTTTGGCATGGGCCGCTTCCGCCGCGGCGGTGCTTGCCGCCGGGGTTTTGGGCGCCGGCGCGCTGAGCCCGCCGCCAGCCTCCGCCGCCTCCTATCGCTCTCTCCTTCCCGAGCCCGAACACTACTACTTGTACAAGACCGAGAAGGTGCCGCTTCGAGCCGCGACCGATCTGGCGGTCCTGCAATTCGATTCCGGCATCGGCTTCTCCGAGTTCAAGAAACTCGCTTCGGGCAAGATGAAGGAAGCGGGACTCGACGCTGTCCGGATCAACCCCTTCGAACGGCAAGTGGTCGCCCGCGTCTCCCCCTCCGAGGCCAAAGCCCTCGTCGCCTCGAAGACCGCCGGTCTACAGGACGTTCGGTCGGTTGACACGGCTTTTTACACGAATGGTGGCAACACGCTCCAGCATCTCGTCACGGTGCCTCGGCGCCTGATCGTGATTTTCCAGGACGGCGTGGGAATGGACCAGCGGAACGCCTTCTTCGCCGCCCATGGCCTGAAGGTGAAGAGCAAGCTATTCACCAACGCGTTCAGCGTTTATGCTTCGGATCGCGATTCGGAGCAGATTCTGGCCCTCTCGCGGGACCTGATGAAGAGCGACGGGGACTTGGTCAAGTGGGTCGATCCGGTCCTGGCGGCGCCGCTGAAACTTCAGTCTTCGACGGCATTGCGGGCTGGCGACGATCCGTTGTTCCCGCTTCAGTGGCACCTGATGAACACGAAGGAAAACACGCAGCGCCGCCGCGGCGTGATGGACGAAGACGTGGACGCACCCCGCGCCTGGAACCCGAACATCCGCGTCAGCGATCCGGATGACCCCTGCCCCTCACCCAATCCGGACGATTGCCCCACCACGGACGCGACGACGCTGTTCGCCAATTTCGGCGCCCAACTTCCCGTCATCGTCGCGGTTCTCGACGACGGCACGGACCTCGATCACGAGGATTACAACGTCCGATTGTACTTCAATCCCAACGAGCCGAACCCGGACAATCTGATTCCGGTGGAAGAGAACGACCACTATTGGGTCGGCGGAAACATCGACGATCCGCGCAGCGACTCGATGATCGATCCGCGTCTGGGCTTCGACTTCGCGGAAAACGATGGTCTGCCGGACTCCGGCACCATCCCCGGCGGCGTCGATGGCCACGGTACGGCCGTGGCGGGTCTGATCGCCGCGGTCGAGAACAACGGCGTCGGCGTCACCGGTGTCGCTCCCGGCGCGAAAATCCTGACTTACCGCGTTTTCAGCGATGGGCTCTCGGCCAGTTTCGATGACTTTATTTCAGCCGTCACCACAGCCACGAACGCTCAGGCCGACGTGGGCAACCATTCCTACGGGGGGCCCTCGCCGCTGCTAAGCTTTGAGTTGGCCTTCGAGTTTTCACGCACCTCGGGCCGGTTCAATCTCGGGATGTCGAACTTTGTATCTTCGGCCAACGATTACGGCCCCATGGCTTACCCGGCCCTTTACGAAGCCACGTACAGCGTGGGAGCCGTGACGGATCAGGGCGAGCGGGTGAGCTACGCGAGTTTCTCAGGCAAACTGGACTTCGTCGGACCGAGCTACGATTTCAACTCGCCTCCCGGCCTGTTCCTGAACCCGTTCAACGACTCACTGCGTAACGTCACGCAGCCCCCGACCGATCCCTTCTATTTCCAGGACCGGGATCTGTCGGGCATCGTGACCACGGACATCGAGGGCGGACCGGGGTACAGCCAGCCGAACCCCTTCGACCTGATCGATCCCCAAGGCAATTACACGGACGCCTTCGGCGATTCGGCTTTCAACGATCCGCCGCAGGACATTCCCTTCAGCGGCACGAGCGCTTCCTGCCCGATCATCACCGGTGTGGCGGCGCTTTATTTGTCGGCGAACCCGTCGATTTCATCAGCCGATTTGTTCAAGGTGCTGGTCAAGTCCGCCGACCGGCCGCCGAATCCCTACATTTACATCGACAACACCGGCGGGCTCGCGCCAGAGCCGAAACTGCCGCCGGAACCGGAGGAGGAGGAGGGGGCCCGCAAGGGAGCCTTCCCGCCTGAGGGTACGATCATTCTCGGCAACCCCAACGGCTGGCGCGAGGGTCTCGGCCAGGTTCGGAATTACTCGCCCGACGGCTTCCATCACGAGTACGGCTATGGCCGGCCCAACCCTTACAACGCTATCACGAACCAGTTCGCCCCGTCGCCCCTGCGAATCATCCAGCTCGTAAGCCTCTACGTGAGCGACTTCGCCGCCGATTATGAAGCCATTTCACTGGAATGCGCACCCCCGGGTGCGGAAGATCCGGAATTCCCCGAGTCATCGAACTGTGGCGCCGACACCGGCCCATGGGTTCGGGCTTCGGTGGACTTTGGCGATCCGGCGGCCCGAAACGATGACGAATTTCCCTTCCTGAGGCCCGACGAAGTGCCGCGCTATGTGGACACGACGACTCTCTTTCCCGACTTGACGGAAGTCAGTTCGCTGGGCGCGCAGGACCCGTTCTTGAACTTCGAGTTTGGCGGAGCCGTTTCGGATGGCATCATCATCATGTCCAATCCGCCGACCACGGATACTGCGGCGAGCGAACGAAACTACAACCCCCGCGGCCGCTTTTTCCCCAATTATCGCTATGTGTTGAGCAGCGCCACGCCGTTCGATCTGCCGGAAGAGCTGCGCCGCTCTCGCACGCCGATGATTATGGAAATCGATATCAAGCACGAGCTCGGCTTCTTCAACGTCACCGACTCGGTGACCGAAGCCGATGGCACGACAGGCCTGTTCTACGAGTTCGACTATATCGAAATCCTGGCGGAACGATTCACGACGGAAACCGTTCTGAACGGCGAGACAGAGGAAGAGAGGCGTTTCAACGAAGATGGAAACGCGGCGAGCAGTATCGACTCGCTTGGCTTGAGCGGCCGGCGCGTCGGCTTGATCGTCGGCGACTCGCGCAACGAGCCGAAAGACTCACCCGCGTTCGCTGTCTCCACCGAGGAAGACGAAGACGAAATCCCCGTGGCGACCTGGGGAGAGGAAGTGGTTTACGATCCGATCCTCGAGCCCGGAGAGTTCGAGTTCCGCACTTACCGGTTCTATTTGGGCGAGGCGACGGGCGATTCGGTGGGCGTGGCGGTAGCTCTGCAAACCGGTCCCTCGTACTTGCCCGAGTACGACTACACCGGCGAGTTCCCCTTCGACCAGGTTTTGGAAGTGCGCCGCGATTATCAGGGTTTCCAGATTTCCGGCATCCGCATTTACGCGGCCAGCGAAGAGACGAACGAAAACTTTATCAATCCGCCGGCGGTCAAACTGGTCGATCAGTTCGGCCGCCAGCCCGCCCTCGCGGCCAACGGCAAGGAAGCGTTCTTCGTCGACAACGACTTGACTCGAGTGAAAACCGCCTACAACGACGGCTACGGCCAATCGGCCGAGTCCGAGGACTTCATTCGCATCGAACGCCGCCGCCCGGCTCAGATCTTCCAGGTCAATGATCCGGAAGTGGTGAGCTTTGAAGCCACCACGGACAACAACCTGCTCATGTACGCGGTGCGGCCGAGTCCGACGGAAGGCCAGATCTACCTGGTGACGAACGACGGCTACGGCGAGCAGTTGGTCGCCCGGGTCCCGCTCTCCGGAGAGAGCGCGCATTTCGCCGCCACCCTGGCCACCGCCAGCGACTCCGTCCTCTACACCGACGGAACCTCGATCTACTCGGTCGAGTACGACGGTTCCAATCGCGAGTTCGTGGTCGATGTGGAGGGCGCGAACCGAACGCTTGTCGGCTCCTCGCCGCTGACGGCGATTCGCGAGATGACGGTGGACTCGACCGATTCGGTCGTCGTGTTCTCCGCCGTCGATACATTGGGCGACATCAATCTCTACGCGGTTCCGCGGATCGGCAGCCAACCGGGCCAGACCGTGGTCCCGGTGGTGAACCTTCTGAGCGACTCGACCTTGACCAATGAAATCCATCCGCGCTTCTCCTCCGATGGCGAACGGCTGGTCTTCGCGTCGAACCGGGCGGACGTCACCGATCCCTCGGCCTTGCCGACATCGCCGACGCTGGGGGTTTTCTCGGAATATCAGATTTACGTGATCGAAAACGCGGTTACCTCGTACCTGAGCCGGACTCCACCGGTCGGTCAGAAGCTGACGCTGACCCGCGACAATCGCGGACCGGTGCTGGCCTATGAGGGGGCTCTGGCGACCCGCACCAGCGGGCCGGATCAGTACGCGGGCGGTATCTATCCCGCCTGGGGTCCCGATTCCGATTCGGTGATTTTCACCGGCTTCGCGACCTCCGTGACGGAAGCCGCTTCGGCCGCCAGCGGCGGTACGGTCGGCGAAATCGGAATCCTTAACGACATCCCTGTTGGCCGGACCACCTTCCCGGTGGTCATCCCGACACCGACACCGACGCCGGTTCCGACGACTCCGCCGAACCCGACGACGCCTCCGCCGCCGCTGGAGGACCGGGTATCGCGCCAGACGCGTTACCTGTTCGATTCAGAGGGCGACGGCTGGGAGTTCTCAGCGGTGCAGGGCCTCATCCCGCCGAACCACCAGACGCTGGTGTCGTCGCTGCGGCTGACTTCGCCGGGCGCTAATCAGAACGTGTTCGGCTTCTATAAGTCCCCCGACTCGGCCTTGCAGTTGTTTGCCTTCGATCAGGAAGAGAACCCGTCGCCGCTGCCCGGCGACGTGGATCTCCGCCAGGGGCCGGTCTACCTCTACCGCGGCTATGTGAGTTACGAGGGGACGAGCCTGGAGGATGCGCCGCGCATGCGTCTGCGCATGAACTCGCGCGACTTCCAGGAATTCGGAACGGGCGAAATCGTCAGCACGAGCGAAGGCAACGCGCTCGATGGGGCCGACGGCATTGTGGATTTCCTGATCGAACCGCAGATCGGTATCTACGATCTCAAGCGTGAGGATCAGATCTACACACTGGCCTTCGACCTGTTGAACTTCGGCGACGGCGAAGCGACCGGGGGCTATAACCTCGAGCGCGTCGACATCTTCCGCATCCCGCAGGAAACGATCTCGGTCGTCGCGGATCTGCCGGACTTCACCTTCGACGATGGCAGCGGCACCGATGCGTGGGAATCGGGCGGTTCGCCCGGCAACTTCGATCTGCCGCTGTTCGATGTGACCTCCTTCAGCCTGAGCACCCGGACCACTCTGCCGGGCAACAGCTTCGGCTTCTGGAACACCAAGCCTGGAACCCTGACGGTTCCGGCGGCCTCGGCGGACGAACCGCGCTTTGTGCGCTTCCGCACCGTCATCACGTCTCAGGAGCGCGACCCGCTCGACAACCCGACGATGCGTTTCCGCCTTTCGACGGCGGACAATACGCACACGGTTTCTTACGGGATCGTGCCGATCGGCGAGGCGAACCTGTCGTCCTCCATCGAGGAAGATAAGGCTTACACGATCTACATGCGGGTGCCGACGGCTCAGACCGAAGGCGAGCAGGTGGGCGTCACGGCGGCCTGGGATGTGTACTCGCTGGGCACGCCGAGCGAGTCGCGCCCCGACGCGGCGTTCCTCCACTTGCAGTTCGCCGAGTTCGACCTGATCGGCATCCTGGGCTATCCGGACGAATCCGAAATCGAGTAAGGCCCGCGCGCGCCGCGCTCAACCCCCGACCGAGTCCCGCTCCCGCCGTCATTCGACGGCGGGAGCCTTGCTTTCCCGTCCAGGCATAAACTCAACAATCTCCTGGACAATGTAGAGGGCGAACGGGAGTTTTGAGTCTCACCGTCGATCCGGGGAAACGGCCTGGATTGTGGTATCGCACCCAGACTGAGGAAAGAAATGACGCAAGCTTTCGAATCGGATTTTCTGCCGGTGGTTCCTCTGAAGAAGATGGTCGCTTTTCCGGGGGCCATCATTCCGCTGTTCGTCATGCGCTCGGTCTCTCTCGGTGCGATCGAGGAGGCTCTCACGCGCGACCGGCGCGTCTTTCTCGTTTGTCAGCGGGCTTCCGAGGTCGAAGAACCGAGCCCCCCGGACCTGTTCGAAGTCGGCACCGTGGCGGAAGTCCTGCAGATCCTGCCGGAAGCCGACGGCACCGCCAAGGTCCTGGTGGAAGGCTGCTACGCGGCTCGAGCCATCAATTATCCGCCGGCGGTGGAAGAGGAGTCGGGACTCCACGCGCTCGTCGTGCGCAATCCCGTCAGCGGCCGAGAGTCCGGCGCTATCCAGGCCCATCATCGCGCCGTGCTCAACCAGTTCGAGACGTATTGCGCGTACTCCGGGCGGGTGCCCACGGACCTGATGCACAGCATTACGGGCACGCGGGACCCCGAAGAGTTCGTCAACGCCGTGGCTCATCACACCACGCTGAAGGTGGAGGAAAAGCAGCAGATCCTGGAGTCGACCTCGATGGAGGAAAAGTTCATCCTCCTGAATCAGTTCCTGAGCGCGGAGAACCAACTGCTGGAGTTGGAGACGAAAATCCAGGGGCAGGTGAAGAATCAGATCGGCAAGGAGCAGCGCGAGTTCTATTTGAACGAGCAACTGAAGGCGATCGAGCAGGAGCTTGGGCTTTCCGGCGAGGAAGACCCGGAGCTGGAGGAACTGGCGCGCGCCATCGAAGGCTGTGGCATGACGGAGGAAGCTCGGGAGAAGGCGGACCGCGAGCTGAGCCGGCTGGCCCGCATGGCGCCGCTGGCCCCGGAAGCGGCCATCACGCGCACCTACCTGGAGTGGCTGACCGAACTGCCTTGGGTCGAGTCGAGCGATGACCAGATCGATCTGAAGAATGCCCGGCGCATTCTCGACACAGACCACTACGGACTCGAGAGCATCAAAGAACGAATCCTCGAATATCTGGCGGTGGTGAAGCTGGCGGGTCAGGCTCGGGGGCCGATCCTGTGCTTTGTGGGTCCACCCGGCGTGGGCAAGACGAGCCTGGGCGCCAGCATCGCGCGCTGCGTGGGCCGGCGTTTCGTGCGATTTTCCCTCGGTGGCGTGCGCGACGAAGCGGAAGTCCGGGGCCACCGGCGCACTTATGTGGGTGCCCTGCCGGGTAAGATTATCCAGGCCATGCGCCGCGCCGGCACGGTGAACCCGGTGATCCTGCTGGATGAAATCGACAAAATGTCCTCCGACCTGCGGGGCGATCCGGCGTCGGCCATGCTCGAAGTCCTCGATCCGGAACAGAATCGCACCTTCGCGGATCATTACCTCGAAGTGGAGTACGACCTGAGCCAGGTGATGTTCCTGATGACGGCGAACTCGATGGCGTCGATTCCGCCGCCTCTGCTCGACCGCATGGAGATCATCCGCCTGCCGGGGTACACGGAGGACGAAAAGCTGCATATCGCGACGCGGCACTTGATGCCCAAGCAGCGCCGCGCCCACGGGCTGACGGCTTCCCAGGTGAAGATCAGCAAGGCGGCGATGGCGTCGCTGATCACGGGCTACACGCGCGAGGCCGGCGTGCGGAACCTCGATCGGACCTTGGCCGCCGTCTGCCGTAAAGTCGCCGTCCAGGTGGTGCAGGATCCGAAATCCAAGCCGATGTCCGTGCGGCCCGGCACGCTGCGCGATCTGCTCGGCCCCATGAAGTTCCGCGACAAGGAACTGGAGCGGGCGCCGGAAGTGGGCAGCGCCGTCGGTCTGGCCTGGACGGAAGTGGGTGGCGAACTGCTGACGGTCGAAACGACGCTGATGAAGGGCAAAGGTAAACTGATCCTGACGGGTCAGTTGGGCGACGTGATGCGCGAGTCGGCCCAGACGGCGCTGTCCTACATCCGGTCGCATGCCAACCGGCTGGATATCGATCCGGATTTCTACGAGAAGCTCGACATCCACATTCACTTGCCGGAGGGCGCCATCCCCAAGGACGGGCCGAGCGCCGGCATCACCCTGGCCACGAGCATGGCATCCGCGCTATCGGGCTATCCGGTGCGCCAGGACTGCGCGATGACAGGCGAGACGACGCTGCGGGGCAAGGTGCTGAAGATCGGCGGGCTGAAGGAAAAGGCCCTAGCGGCCTATCGGAACAAGATCATGACGGTGCTGATCCCAAGGGACAACATTGACGATGTGGAGGAGATCAGCGAGGAAGTGCGCGCGAAGCTGGACTTCGTACCCGTGGACGGGCTGATGGATGTGCTGGACCGGATGCTGGTACGGGACAAGAAAACGGCGCCGCCCAAGGACAGAAGCCCGAAGAGCGGCGCCAAGCGGGGCCGTGTGACGCCGAGGTTGCGCGCTTAGTTGCTGAAGATCGCGCTGGGCCGGATTTCCGGCTGTAAGCCGCCCTCTCCGGGGCGCACCGCGGGGCCTTGCTCTGGTGAGTAGTTCAATTCGTACCACTGCGGTTCTTCCTGGTCGTCCACCGCGATGTTGAGCTGCGAGAGCAGTGTGCCGGTCGAACGAGCCACCTCTACCACACCCTGCTGATAATCGACCAGGGCCCGGGCCAGAGCGGCCCGCGAGGATGCCAGATCGTCTTCCGCTTCCAGCAGTTCGAACTGCGTTCCTTCCCCTTCCTGCAGGCGCAGGCGCTGGGAACGGACACGCTCGCGGTCAGCGATGACCTGGCGCTGGTTGCTCTGAATGCGGGCCAGGGCGGTGCGGACGATGCGAACCGCTTGGCGGACTTCGGCAGTGATGAGGACTTCGAGCTGCTCCTGGCTCAGTTCGGCGCGCCGCAGCAGGGCCTCGGTCTGCTGGAACCGGCCCCGGGCCTGGCGATTGAAAAGGGGATAGATGAACTCGGCACCGAAGGAGTAGTTGGCATAGTCGCGCCCGTCGAGTTCCTCATTGGCGCCGCCCCAGCGGGTGGCACCGACGCCCGAGTAGCTGTATTCGCCGAAGGCGTTGAGCTCGGGGAGGCGTTGGCGCTTGGCCACATCGCGGTCGATTTCGGCGATTTCCGTTTCCAGGCGGGCGATCTGCATATCGGGCCGCGCGGTGAAGGCCACGTCGATGAGGCGCGGTTCCTGGAGCTGCAAGTCCTTGTTGTAGAAAAGCCGGTCTGTCGGCACCAGGGGCCCGTCCCAGGTGCGGATACTCGATTCGGCGTCCCAGTTGGTCAGCCGGCGCAGTTGGTCCTGGGCGCGAAGGATTTCCGCTTCCGCGCGGATGACCTGGGCTTCGCGTTCGGCGACCTGGGCTTCCGCCTGGTAGAGGGAGAGGCGGGGTTCGGTGCCGACTTCGACGCGGGCGCGATTGTTTCGTTCGAGTTCGCGCGCCGATTCGAGGGCCGTTTTCTGGACTTCCAGGTCCAGGTAGGCGAAAATCAATTCGTAGTAGGACTGCATCACATCGCTGAGCCGTTCCTGCACTTCGCCCCGAAAGGACCAGTTCGATTGGTCGAGGCGCCGGTTGGCGATGCGGATCGGCGCGTTGTTGACCAGCGGCCCGAAGTTCTTGAGCAGGGGCTGGGTGACGCGCAGACCCGCTTCCTGGCGGTAGCTGGGCGAGAGGGTGGTGTCCGCGCGGCCGTCCATGATGTCCTGGCGATGATCGCGGGCGAAGATTTCGACGCGGGTGCCGAGGGGGGTGCGCTGCCCCAGGATCAGTTCGGTCACCGTGTCGTCCTGGTAGATGGAGGAACTGTTGAAATCGAAGGTGCCGGCGCCGGCGCCTCCCGCCGCGCCAAGATTGCGGGTCTGCTCGTCGGTGCGTGAGCGCGTCGATCGGGCCGTCACCGTGGGGTCGTAGATGCCTTGCTCGCTGAAGGCGGCGCCCGCCTGGGCGTCCCGGGATTCTTCTTCGACGCGGATGTCGAGGTTTTGCTCCAGGGTCATCAGGAGGATCTCCTGGACGGAGATGAAGCGGGCCGGACCCTCGAGGCCCTCCAGGGTGCCATCGTCGAAGAGGCGCTCGGGGTTTGGAACTCTAGGCAATTTGGCCGGTTCGCTTTCCGGCAGGATCGGGTCGTCGACCTCTGTGTCGACAGAAGCGGGCGCAACCGGTGCGGCTTGGCTCATTGGCGCGGGAGTGGGCGACACGGTGCGTGTCGGATTTGCGACACCGGGTCCGGTGGACACGGTGGAAGAAACCCGCTCCTGGGCTGAGAGTGGGGTCGCGGCCAGGGAAGCTGCGAAGCCTAAGACAAGCAACCTCAATGAGAGACGAGGTGCGGGCATAATACGTCTATCCTCGAAAACGGGTAAAACTGAAAAGACCCCGAAGGAGTCCGGGGTCCCTGTAAGCCAAATCGGCACCAGTTTGTTAGTCTAACGAAGGAAATCAGGTGGAAACTTGAACTTCAAAGTATTTCTCCGCCTCGGGGTTGATTACGGAGAGGGTGGGGAAGGGCGTCGAGCGCAGGGTTTCGAGCAGTTCTTCCTTGGGTCCATCGAAGACGATGGCCAGCACGGCGCTGCGATCGTATTTCTTGCGGATGAAAACCTGAGCATTGCGGCCGAGGCGTTCGAGGTTGCCCATGACGATGCCGAGCGTTTCGTCGTCGATGCCTGTGAGAAGCACGTTGTAGTCCGATTGGCGTTGGACGACGAGGGGCCAGAACTCCTGGAACTGGGCGACGAGACTGGCGGCGACGCGTTCGGCGGCGCGTTCGATGGAGAGGCGCTGGGCGCTTTCCGCGTTGCGGTCGCTGGCCTGGGCGCTGGCCTTGGCGGAGAAGAGGATCTCGCCGGTGTCCACGCGCACGAGGCTGGCGCTCATGGTGGTCTCGTAGAAGTAGTAGTCGTCGTAGTAGAGCTTGCGCTGATCAGTGAGTTCCGTGTTGGCCGACCCGGAGATGATGACTTCGACGCCGGCGCGCTGGGCGCTGACGATGGCGGGATCGAGGAGGAAAGGATCGCTGGCCACATCAGCACTGGGAGGCGGGTTTGGCAGGGTACCGTCCACGGCGCGCATGCCAAGCGCGTTGAGGGCCAGCGTCAGCGCGTTACGGGCGTCGCCGTCTTCCGTGGTCTCGCCGTCCAAGACCTCGGCCATAAAGGGAGCGAAGCGGGGCTTGAGTTCGGGGCGGTAGAGGAACTTTTTCTCGTCCAGGTCGCGGATCAGTCCCTGGTAATCGACAAAAACGCGGGCTTTGATCTTGGCCTCGGTTGGCGAGTAGTCTTCCTCGAGAATTTCGAGGGAGTAGACGTACTGCTCAGCCGAATTTTCGATGTACTTGGTCAGGAGCGGATCCGCCAGGGTGAGGTACTCGGACAAGTAGACGCGGCCGACGGACGCCAGAACGGCGGTCAGTTTGGCCTCGTCCTTGGCTTGCTCCAGCGTGGGGGCGGCGATCGCCATCTCGACGGAGAGGTTGCCGCCATCGAGCGGTGTGACCAGCAGTGCCCGGGCGGGCAGGGCGGCGAGCAAGAGCAAGGCGGCGGAGAAGATCACGCAAAGCGGACGCGGCATCGCGGGTGCCTTTCCTGAGAGCCCGGCGTGCCGGGCGGGAGGGTGTGGGATCGGGCGCCAGCAGGGTTCTTAGGCAGCCTAACGATCTCGCTGCGGCGACCGTGGGGATCGAACCGCGAAGGTGTCAACACAAGACCCCGATGCGGGGAAAGGAGGCTTGCATTGCAACTCTTCCTGAAACAATCTATCGGCTTGCGAGAGGGAGGAAAACGAAAACTTGCCTCTCGTGAACGATTTCTTTCGATTCCCGAGCAGGTATCCCGTCATGAGCGCCGTCGCTCCCACGACAGAAACCCTTATCGTTCCGCCCCTTCGCATCCGCGAGTACACCTTTCACCCCCCGGTGCTGCCCGCCCCGATGTGCGGCATCAGCGACCGCCCCTGGCGCACGATCAGCCGCGAGCTGGGCTGTCCCGTCGTGACCACCCAGATGGTCAGCTGCGAAGCCATGACTCGCGGGTCGGACGACAAGTGCTGGCGGCTACTGGACATGGACCCGGCGGAAACGCCGGTCATCGCTCAGGTCTTCGGCGCCGATCCGGACGCCCTGGCGGAAAGCGCCCGCCGCATCCAGGACGCCGGCGCCACCATCGTGGACCTGAACATGGGTTGTCCCGCCAAGAAAGTGGTGAGCAGCCGGGGCGGTTCCGCATTGATGCGCGAACCGGACCTGGTGCGTCAGATTTTCCGGAAGATGCGCGCCGCCCTGACGGTGCCCTTCACCGTGAAGTTCCGCGCCGGGTGGGAGAAGTATGGCGAGGAAGCCTTTGCCGTGGCCCACATGGCCGAGGACGAGGGGCTGGACGCGGTTTGCATCCACGCGCGCACACGCGAACAGATGTTCACCGGCAAGGCTGATTGGTCGATCCTGTCGGAAGTCAAGAACCGCGTCCGCCTGCCGGTGATCGGCAATGGCGATGTGAAGTCTGCGGACGACGCCCTGCGCATGATCCGCGACACGGGGGTCGATGGGGTGATGGTGGGCCGGGCGGCGATGGGCAACCCGTGGCTCTTCGCCGAGATCTGCGCGGCCCTGCGCGGTGAACCGGCCCCGCCGGAACCGACCGCCGCCGACCGCCTCGATGTGGTGGCCCGCCACGCCCGCATGATGGTCGAGCGCAAAGGCGACCACGGCCTGATCGAATTCCGCAAGCACGCGGTGCAGTACCTGCGGGGCTTTAAGGACGCGAAGGCGCTGAAGCAGCGACTGCTGAACGTGACGGATCTTGAGGAGTACTTGGAGGCGCTGGCGGAGGCGCGGGAGGGGTTGGAGGCGGGGGAAAACTGTTCTGTGGAGCGCGATTGAATTACACCAAGTTGCTGATGATCGATTAAATCACCACAGAGACACAGAGGACGCAGAGAGCGTTGGTGGATTTGGATTTATCTCTTTTTTCATGACAGTCGCATTCGCGATAGTGCAATCGAAGCACCATTCTTTATTCCCAGACTCCTCTGTGCAACCTCTGTTCTCGGTGTCCTCTGTGGTTTTCAAAGAGGTCTTCGTCACGCAACCCATTGCAACATCCCGCTTGCACACCCCGCCCCATTACTTCACCCTCGTCGGAATTCTACTCCCAGCAGGTGCGTATGAGATTTCCGGTTTTGGTCAGTTCGCTCGCGGCGCTCCTTCTGGCGGGGACGGTTTGGGGGTCTTCGGAGATGATCGATGAGCGGCAGGGCGACCTGAAGGCTCCGGCGCTGGCCGGTGCGGTGGAGGGGGAGAAGGGTGCGCTTTGGACACCTCCGGCTCTGCGCGATCCCGATGAGGCGTGGGTCGAGGCGGCGCTGGCGGCGATGACGCTGGACCAGAAAATCGGCCAGATGATCATGCCCCAGTGGAGCCCCGCGTCGGCGCCGAGCCTGATGGCGAACTACCACGTCGGAGGGTTTATTTTCCTGCGGGTGGACGCGGCGACGGCGCTGAACGCGACCAATACGTTGCAGCAGCAGGCGGATTTTCCGCTCTGGTTCGCGGTGGATTGCGAGGCCGGGGCGGGCGCGCGGATTACCGAGGGCACGATCTTTCCGATGAACATGGCTCAGGCCGCCGCGCGCGACACCTTGCTCGCCCGCGAGCAAGGTGTCGTCACCGCCCGCGAGTGCCGGGCGCTCGGGATTCAGATCGGCTTTGGGCCGGTGCTCGATGTGAACACGGAACCCAAGAACCCGGTCATCTCGATCCGGTCGTCGAGCGACGACCCGGGCTTGGTGGCGCGGATGGCGGCGGCCTATGTCGAAGGCGCGGCGTCCGCCGGGATGCTGACAACGTTCAAGCATTACCCCGGCCACGGCCACACGGATTTGGACTCGCACTTGGCGCTGCCGGTGGTGACGCTGGATTGCGACACGGTTTTCAATACGCACGTCAAACCGTATGAAACGCTGATCGGTCAGGGTTTGGGCGATCTGGTGATGTCGGCGCACGTGTGGTATCCGTGCCTCGATCCGGGGACGCAGCCTTGGCCGGCGACACTGTCGGAGGCGGCGCTGACGGGATGGTTGCGCGAGGACCTGGGATTCGAGGGCGTGGTGATTTCCGACGCCTTTAACATGGCGGGTTTGCAAAACGCGATCAGTACCTCCGACGGCGCCCGCATCGCGGTGCAGGCCGGGATGGACGTGATCCTGATGGCGCCGAGCACGGCCGATGCCTTCAACGGGATCAAGAACGGCGTGCTGGGTGGCCAGTTGAGCGAGGAACGGATCAATCAATCGGTGCGGCGCATCCTGCGACTCAAAAGCAAAGTGGGCCTGCCGGAAGCCACGACGGTTCCGGTGGAAAACCTCGATATCCTGGGGGCTGCGGAGCACTGGGCCGGGGCCGAGGCGATCGGCGAGAAGGCCCTCTCGAAGGCTCGCGTCCAACCCGGCGTGCTGCCCCTGAGCACGGACATGGATGTGCTGGTGCTGGCGTTTTCGACCAACGACTCGATATTCTATCGTTATGGGTCTTTTGAGTTCACCGATCCATTCTTGACCACGCTGCCGACCGCCGATGTTCGAACCGTGTTCACGAACCTTTCCGATTCCGAGCGCGCGGCTCTCGTTGCCCGCGCCGCCATCGCCGACCGGGTCGTCGTGACCAGCCGCACTTGGAGACCGAACAACTCATCGGGTCAGGACGCGCTCCTGCGCGATCTCGTGGCGATCGATACGCCGCTGATTTACCTGAGCTTCGGCAGTCCGTACCACGATCTCAATGTGCCCGGGCTGGAGAATTTCTTCTGTGGTTTTTCAAGCCACTACTCGACCCAGCGCCACGCTGTGGACGTGCTCTTTGGCGAGGCCGAGGCGCAGGCGCCCTGGCCGGTGGAAGTGGACCTTGGGCTGCCGCCGTGGGCGGGCTGGGCCACGTATTAATCCGATTCGATGGCCGGGATCAGGTCCGCCGGGATCGGGCCGAGGTCGCTCGCCGCGCAGTTCTCGCGCACCTGCTCGGGCGTCTTGCCACCGGGGATGGCGACGTGGCAGGCCGGGTGGGTGGTGGTGAAGCGCAGGCTGACCTGGACCTTGGACTGATCGGGATAGGCGTCGTAGAGCGGCTGGAGCTTTTCCATCTGGGCCAGATAGTGCTCCAACTTCTCAGGCGAGAGGTTCATGCGCCGGTGGTCGTCTTCGCCGAATCGGCTGTTCTGGTCGAACTTGCCGGCGAGGAAACCGAACAGGATCGGAATCCGCACGATGACGCCGATGCCCCATTCCTGGGCTTTCGGAAAGAGCAGGTCCTCGGCCTGGCGTTCGAGCAGATTGTAGCGCACCTGGATCACGTCGATCAGGTCCTTGTGCTGTTCGAGGAGGGCGACCGATTCGGTCTCTTTGAAGGAACTGATGCTCCAGCCCGCGTGGCGGATTTTCCCCTGCTCCTTCAGGGTCGCGAGGGCCTCGAATGCGCCACCCTGGCGCAGCAGATCGAGCGGCTGGCTGTGAAGTTGGAGGATGTCGAGGCACTCGACGCCAAGGCGCTTGAGGCTCTTTTCCGCCGCGAAGACGATGTAATCGCGGTCGGCGTTGCTGACGATGGGGCCATAGCCCTCGTCGTCTTTCGGTTCGGTGTTGTAGAAATCGTTGCCGGCCTTGGTCGCCACAACGACGCCCTCGTTGGCGGCCGACCCGCGTTCCTTCAGGACACCTGCGATCAAGTCTTCCGAGTGGCCGAAGCCATAAACGTCGGCCGTGTCCAGGAGAGTCACTCCCGCGTCGAGGGCTTCGTGCAGGGCGCGTTTTGACACGGCGTCGTCCGTCGGGCCCCAGTTCATGCCACCGATGGCCCAGGCTCCGAAGCCGATGGTGGAGACGCGGGGGCCGCGGGGGCCGAGGGTGGTATACTGCATGGGGATTGCTCCTGAAGCGAGAGATGGAAGTTGCAGGAAAATAGTTTCTCCCCGGTGCGGACGCAACCTTCACTTCCATCGGGCACGCGGGTTGCAGATGGGGCCCCGCAACTTGACTCGATGGAGAACGACTTCGATGGTTTCCAATTTCCCGGTCCTTACAATCCTTTATGGTGCGGCCCTGATTGTGGTTGGGGCGGGCTTTTACTTTGGGACGGGCATGGCCAGCGTTACGGCTCTGATTCCCGCTTTCATCGGTTTGCCGGTGTCGCTGCTTGGCATGATCGCGCTCAAGGCGGAAGGGGCTCGCAAGCACTTGATGCATGTGGCGCTCGTGCTGGCGCTGCTGGCGCTCCTGGGAACTCTTGGCCGGGCGATCCCGGTCATTTTGTCCGAGGGATTCAGCCGGGGGGCGATCTGGGCCCAGTTGATCGTCGGTCTGTTCTCGATCGCCTACATCGCGGTGGGGATCAAATCCTTCATCGACGCGCGCAAGAGCCGGGCGGCTCAGGCGGCTTGAGATACCGGTTGCCTATGCGTCGGCCGACTCGGTCGGCGTCCGGGCTTGCTCCCAATGAAACGGATAGATTTCGAACGTTTCCGGGCGGTTGAAGATTCGGGCCACCGGCTCGCCGCGAAGCGGCTCCAGGTTCGCCGCGAGACGATGCAGGTCCGCCAGGGCGAGCCAGGGGTCCTCGCCTTCGCCTACGTCGTTTCGCCAGGTCGCCACATAGGGGGAGGCCAGGAATTCCTCCTCCACGGAGGCGGCGGGCTCGTCCACAACGCGAGCGAGCGTTGCCGTGCGGATGCTTTGCGCCCCCACAAAAATGCGATCGTCGCCGAGGCGGCGCCTGCGGCGGTCCGAGCCGCCGGACACAACGCGCGGGGGGAGCAGCAATTCGCCGGACTGGGCGAGGGTGAAGTCTTCCCGGCGGCGGAGTTCGCCGAACAGGGCGGGGGTGAGGGCACGGAGACAAAGCATCGGGAGCGACGGAATCCTTTCGAGACAGTGGGGCGCAACTTGAGTCGCACCAAAGGACGTAATGTTGCCAAACAAAAGTTTGGCTAGTCAAAGGCAAAGGGTGCGTCATTCCGCGCGAAGACGAGGATATCGCAGCGTATGCGGACCGCAAGCGGGTTGGACGATGGAGCCACGGGGCGGAGGGGGGCGAGGCTGGCGGCGGGATGGCCGCCGGAAAGTGGACTCGGGCTATCCGGAAATCGGGCTCCGTGGCGGGATTCGAGTCTACGATTAGTGGGCTGATTCAGTTTGTTTTACAAACCTCAAGATAAGTTCGACAATTTCGCGAAGGTTTAGAGATTAGCCGTGACAGAGTTGGGTTTGCCGTCGGAAACTCTTTTGGCCGGATCATCGGGGGGTGAAGTGACCTTTGTGCGGACCGAAAGCTTGCGCGGACCGACTAAAGGCTTGCCGCCCGCCGATTCCCCGATGGTTTAGTGAACTATACTCCGTCACCGATATTGAAGGAGCCAATTCGTGGGTCGAAAAATTGAGATTCCAACACGGGCCGACTTGCTGGTCCTGGAGAAGACGAATTCTCCGAGCAGCCGGTTGTTGGAGAAAAAGCGGGTGCGCCGGCTTCGCATCCTCAAGGCTCTGCGCAACCGGGGCGCCTTGTCACGCTCCGAACTGTCCAAAGTTCTGGGCTTCAATATCCAGACCACCACTTCCGCGGTGGATGAACTGATCAAGGCGGGACTGCTGGCGGAGGGCGAGGAGCGCAAGATTCCCATCGGCCATCGGCCCGTGCCGTGTCACTTGATCCCGGACGCGGCCACCATGCTCGGCGTGGAAGTCCGCTGCGGCGAAGCGGCCGTTACATTGGCGAACTTGCAGGGCGAAGAGATTGTCAGCCTCAGCGGTCCGCTGCCGGACCTGGAAGACACGGAAGCTTTGCCCGGGCGCTTGCTGGAACTGGCGGCGGAGGCGATCGGTCTTGGCCAGGAAGCTTTGAAAAAAGACAGGAAGAAGGCGGTGCCCCTTTGTGGAGCCGCCATTTCGTGGCCATTGCCGATGGTGACGACAGAGGACACGACCCGCTATGGGCCCTATCCGCCAGCGCATCGGACGGCGCCGCGCAAGGTCCGCGACATGATCGAGGACGAACTCGGTGTGCCCGCCATCATGGCCCACCGGGCGCTCGCCGCCGCCATCGCGGCCTACTGGTACGATGAGGCGGATCGCTTCAAATGCTACGCTTATCTCGACATGGAGGACCCGGTCCGGGCGGTCCTGGTGAACCGCGGCCGCATCGAGTACGGCGCCCAGGGCTATGCCGGCCAGATCGACTCGCTGCCCTTCGTCTCGCGTCGGGGTTCGAAGAAGAAAACCTCGGCGCGCGAGTCGGCCGATCCGGAATCGCGGATTCAACACATTGTCGAGGTCTCGCACGCGCTGCTGACGACCTGGAATCCGCAGGGTCTCATCGTGTCCTGTCCGAATTTCGAGGAACTCAAGGCTTACAAGCTCCGCGCCGAACTGGA
This sequence comes from Sumerlaeia bacterium, assembly GCA_040219255.1. Taxonomy (GTDB): domain Bacteria; phylum Sumerlaeota; class Sumerlaeia; order SLMS01; family JAHLLQ01; genus JAVJSW01. The sequence continues at coordinate 11,588 of JAVJSW010000043.1, read as the reverse complement.
GAAAGTCTGTCCGACGTCCATCCTCGATGGCACGGAATTGACTATCCGGCCCTACGATGCGGACCACGGCCCCCGCGCGGCACTGGCTCTGGCGACGCACTTCATCTTTTCGTCGGCCCACATGGATATGGAGGACCTGCTCTAGCGGCCGAGTCCTTCAGGCCGCCATGGGTTCGTCGTGGTCCAGCCGCACTTCGCCGGCCCGGCGCTTCTTGTGGTAACGAACCGCGAAGGCGATGGCCTCCGCCAGCATCCAGACCTCCAGGGCCACAATCACCAGACCCACCGTGAACAGGAACAGGTTCCGGCCCTCGCCCCCGGCGAAGCCGATGAGCTGGTACACCAGCGCCCATCCCGTCATGCCCAGCATGAACGTCATGGGAATCGCCGCGATCCAGATTGGTTTGCCCCGCCGCAGGAGCCACACGCTGAGCACCAGCAGCGCCAATCCGGCGAGGAGCTGGTTGGTGGCGCCGAAGAGGGGCCAGAGGGTGAGGAAGGCGCCTTTTCCTCCAGACCGGAAGCCCTCGGCGATGCCCGCTTCGTTGGTGAACGCATCGAAGAACGCCAGCCCCAGCGCTGTGCCCACCGCCAGCCCGGTCGCCAGATAGCGGTTCTGAAGGGCCGGGAGTTTGACGGTCTTGCCAACTTCGCTGATGACGTAGCGCTGCAAGCGCGTCGCCGTGTCCAGCGTCGTCGCCGCGAAAGCCGCCACGAAAACCCCGATGATGCCGACGCCGAAGGTGTGGGTCATGCCGGGGATGCGGTCCATCATGTTGGCGGCGCCCTCGACAAAAGCGCCAAGGATGCCGAGGCCACTGGTGAAGGAGGCGTAGCTGGCGTTCCAGGCGTCGGCGCCTTCGAGGCCATTGCGCCCCAGCCCGATGCCCGCGACGCAGGCCACGATCACCAGCACCGCCAGGAAGCCCTCGACCAGCATGGAGCCGTAGCCGACGAACTGGGCATCGCGTTCGTTGCGGAGCTGTTTGCTCGAGCAGCCGCTGCTGACCAGGCAGTGGAACCCGGAACAAGCCCCGCAGGCGATCGTGATGAACAGGAACGGCGCCCAAGGCGGCACCCCGGCCTTATCGGTATTGAGGTCGAGGGCGGGGGCCACGATCTCCGGCCGCGCCAGCACCACGCCCAGCGCGACGAGGCCCATGGCCAGGATGAGCTGGTACGCGTTGATGTAGTCGCGGGGCTGGAGAAGCCTATTCACTGGCAGGATGCTGGCCACATAAGCATACACCAGAAGTACGATAGTCCAGAATCCGACCGCCGAGAGGAAGGGCAGTTGGAGAACGGAGACGCCTTCGCCGACGGCGGCGGCCTGGGCGTCGGTGGTGACGACGGCGAATTGCAGAGCGGGGATGGTGCTGGAAAGCCAGATCGCCCCGTAGAGCGCCAGGGCGCAGCCGAGACCGGCGAGCAGGACGCCCTTGGCCGAGGCGCGGCGGCTCGTCATGTAGTAGCCGAGGCCGATGGCGATGGGGAGCTGAATCCAGACGGGGAAAACGGACTCGGGATAGTAGGCGAAGATGATGGCCACCACGAGGCCGAAGATGGCGATAATAATCCAGAGTGCGAACAGGATAATAATCTGAAACAGCAGACGGACGCGGTGGTTGAGGAGGTCGCCGCTGGTGTCGCCGATGGTGCGGCCCTGGGCGCGGAGACTCATGACCAGGGCGCCGAAATCGTGGACCGCGCCCATTGCGATGCTGCCCACCAGGACCCAGATCAGCGCCGGAACCCAGCCCCAGATGACCGCGATCGCGGGGCCGACGATAGGGCCTGTGCCCGCGATGGAGGTGAAGTGATGGCCGAAGACGACGGCCTTGTCGCTGGGGATGAAATCCTTGCCGTCCTGACAGGCAATGGCGGGCGTGGGGCGCAGGGCGTCGAGGGCGAAAATTTTTCGCGCCAACCATCGTCCGTAGGTGTGATAGGCCAGCAGATAGAGCGCGGCGGAACCGAAGACGAGCAGCAGCGTTGCCATGGGGAACCCTTGAGTCAGCGGGGAATAAGGACGGGAATCGGGGCATTGGAGCGGCTCTTTCGTCAAGAGTCATTGTCCCCGCCTCCCTTCTCACTTGCAACGACGGCGGGGCTTCGGGTGAATGGGGCGAGAGACGCCCGGACCCCGAGAAAGGTCCCCCGAAGAGGAGCTATGGCCGCGATTCCCCAAAAGGAAATCCTGCGCCGAACGATCGAGAGTTTGGAGGCGTCTGTCCGGAGCCGGCCAGATAACGAGAAGCTCGTGCTTCAGTTGGCCTACGCATATCTGCAAGGGGGCCACTTCCATCCCCGCGCGCTGACGCTTTACGAGAAGGCGAGCGAATACTTTCCGAGCGATCCCAGGCTCCAGCGAGCCGTCGCCGTCGGCCTGATGATCAATCAGGGGCGCGAACTGATGTCGGATTGTCCCAACATCAGCGACCTGGACCCCAGCCTTCTGGGCCGCTGCATCGATCAACTCGACCGCCTGTCCCAGGAGTTTCCCGAATCGCCGGATATTCTGCGGGCGCTGGGGGATTTGCAACTCATCCGCGGGGAATACCGGGCCGCTTTGCAGCACTACCGCTCGGCGCTCGCGCTGGGCATCTGCGATCTCAAGCCGCTCGTGCAGCAGTTCGAAGCGGTGGCCCGGCTCTTCGATTTGCCGCCAAACGTTTGCGTGTTCTTCGCCGACATTTATCAGCGGCTGGGCCATACCGACGACGCCTGGCTGTTGTATCGGCGGCTTGTGGAGCAGGGCGAGCCGGAGCCGGGGATGCTGGAGTCGTACTACGACTTCCTGACGCGCCAGGTCGAGCGCAAGGCCCACGACTCGGACCGCTTTCCCATTCTGATCCGGGAAATCTGCACCGTCGCGATTCTTCGCGGCGCCTATCAGGAAGCGCTCACCTGGGCGCGCCAGGTGGGGCCGGACGTGGTGGCTTCCGAGCCGGCCTTGGTCAAGCGTCTCGCCCGGCTTCTGATCGACATGGAAGACTATCGCCAGGCCTTCGACTACCTCTCGAAAATCGCCATGGACCAGGAGGCCAAAGCCCTCCTGAACGAAATCACGGTGCTGCTTGAGAAGCGTGGCGAACTCGATACGGCCGTCTATCTGCTTCAATTCATCAACGAGCAGGAACTCTCGCCGAACCAGCAGTTGGCCGACCCGCTGGAAGAAACGGTTCAGAACGAGGAGGAAGCCCAGCGGCGGGTCGCCTATGAACTGGAGGTGCAGACCGAGCTTTCCATGGCCGAGCTGCATTGGAAGAACAAGCGCTGGCAGTCGGCGTTCGAGGCTTACCTGCGGGTGCTCGAACTGGGCTACGACGACTATCTGTCGATCATCGAACCGCTGAATCACCTGATCGACCGGGTGCCCAATTTGTCGGAGCGGCAGTTGGCGTTTCTGGCGAATTTCTTCGCGGAGAAGCGCGATTGGAGGCGGGCGCTGCATTTCGCGGAGATGGCGCTGTTCCTCGACCCGGGCCTGGAAGACATCCGCCAGCGGCTGATGCAGGCGTGCGAGCAGATTCTTCTGAAAGAGCCCAATGAGCACGCTGTGCGGCTGAAACTAGGCGAGTTGCAACTCGAACGGGGCAACGTGGAAGCCGCCATGAAGGAGTACCGCAAAGTCGCCAGTCAGCCGGAATTCGGGATGAAGGCGAACCGCAGCATGGCCCAGGCGCTCTTCAAAGCCGGCGATCTGAAAGCGGCGCTGCAGAAGTATCAGGCCCTGCCGGTGTTGACGGCGGAGGATCTGGAGCAGCTTTACGATCTGATGGTGAGCTTTCAGAACAAGGAGCAGTGGAAGAACGCGCTCGATTCGGCGGCCCTGATCCGCGACTTCGACAATGAATTCCGCGACATCGCCGCCAAGATCAAGCTGTACGAAGAAGGCGTTTCGGCCGCCAACGCCGAATTCGCCATCGATCCCAAGATGCGTGAGCTGATCGGCGATCACTCCATTGGGCGATACAAGTACGTGGGCAAGATCGGCAGCGGCGGCATGGGCGTCGTCCACAAGGTCCTGGACCTGAAGAGCGGCGATGTGGTGGCGATGAAAATTCTGCGCGAAAGCCTGTCGAGTAGCGACAAGGCCATCGACCGCTTCTTCCGCGAAGCCCGCATCGCCGCCACGCTCCACCACGTCAACATCGTCAACATCCTGGACTACAACATCTCGAACGTTTACGGTCAGTCCTACATCGCCATGGAATTCGTGGATGGGCCGAGTTTGCGCGACATCGTCGAGGACCGTTTTCAGGAGACGATGGAGCTGACGATGGAGTACGTGCTGAGCGTTCTGGACTGGGCGGTGCAGCTGTGCTCGGCGCTGGACGCGACGCACCGCAAGGGCATCATCCACCGCGACATCAAACCCGACAACATCATGATCGCCGGCGGCAACGTGGTGAAGGTGACGGACTTTGGCATCGTCCACATCGAGGAAGCGACCTTCACACCGACCGGCGCGTTGATCGGCACGCCGCGCTACATGAGCCCGGAGCAAGTTCACGGCGGCCGCATCGACGCCCGCAGCGACATCTACGCCGTGGGAATCATCATCTACGAGATGCTGATCGGTTCGCCGCCTTTCATCAGCGGCGACATCGCTTATCAGCAGGTCAACGTTTTGCCGACGCCGCCGCGGGAAATCTGCCCCCAAGTGCCCGCCGTCGTGGATGGCGTCGTGATGAAGTGCCTCGAGAAATCGCCGAACGACCGCTTTCAGTCGTCGCTGGAACTGCGCGCCGCGGTGGCGGAGGTTTTCGTGGCGAACGGTGGCAATCCGGAGCGGCTCAATCCCAATCGGGATTACGCCATCGAAGTGCCCGTCCACTCGCCCGATCACACGTTCTCCGACGCGGCGCCCCCGTCCGATTTCGGGCAACCTTCCGAGATGCTCGACCCGCCACCGAAGACGCCGCCCAAGGCCTCACGGACGCAGCTCCGCCAAATCGTCGGGCTGAGCGAGTTCGACAATCTCGACAGCGAGAGCGGCGTCACATCGGTCAGCGAGTATGACGCCGAATCCGCCCCCACAGCCAAGCGCCGTTCGCCCTTCGTGCCGCCGCCGGCGGCGGACGCGCCTCCCCTCTTCGCCAGCCCGGCCACTCCCCAGCCCCGCCGTCAACAGACGTCGAGCGCGAAGGACGAGGGCTACCTGGAATTTCAATCGCCCGAACCCTACAAAGCGCCCGACAAGCCAATTACGCTCAATCCCTTTCCCGGCGAGCATCCCAACCGCGTGGGCGCCTCGGCATCAGGACCGGGGCGGGGCGTGGACAGCGAAACCGCCACCGATGGCTCGGACACCAGCGGCATCAGCGATTTCGATTTCGACGACGGCGAGGAGGAGGATTCGGAGTTGGGGCTGGGGCCGCTGGGCGACGATTTCGACGAACCGTCCTCGGCCGGATCGCGGTCGAGCGATCACGGGCGCAGAGCCCGGCCCCCGCGCGAACCTTCGTCCACCGGCCGCCTCGATTCCGAACTGGACCTGGAAAGCGTCGTGGAAGGCGCCGAGGCGCAACTCGAGAGCTTCGACGACATCGATCTGGATTTCTGAGCCAAAGCCAAGGTCTGGCTGGACAAGAAAAACGCCCGCCTGGACCAGCGATCCAGGCGGGCGATTCGATGTCTGGGGGACCGCCTCGTTGAGGAGACGGACCGGCTTCCGATTTAGAAGCGGTAGTGGGCGAAAGCCTTGTTGGCTTCGGCCATCTTGCGGACGTTGGTCATCTTGGTGATGGCGCTGCCGGACTTGTTGGAGGCATCGATAATTTCATTGGTGAGGCGCTGCATCATGGTCTTTTCGTTGCGGCCGCGGGCCGCTTCGATGATCCAGCGGATGGCGAGCGCCTGACGGCGCTCGGGCTTGACTTCGATGGGAACCTGATAGTTCGCGCCACCGACGCGGCGGCTCTTGACCTCGACCGCCGGCTTGACGTTCTCGATGGCTTCCTGGAAGACTTCGATGGCTTCCTTGTCCGTAATGCGTTCGCCGATGGCATCCATCGCATTGTAGAACACGCCTTCGGCGACGGACTTTTTGCCGTCCCACATCAGGCAATTGATGAACTTGGAAACCAGCAGGCTGTTAAAGCGAACGTCGGGAAATACTCCCCGGCCTGGGGGTACGCGGCGGCGCGCCATCTTGCGCTGGCTGCGCGACCGTTGGTCTTTTTTTCTGCGTCTTGGCACGTCTCGGTAACCTCTATGGGAAGATTGTTCGAGTCAGGGGGTTCGAAAGGTGATTACTTGGGCTTCTTGGCGCCGTACTTGGAACGGCTCTGCTTGCGATTGGCGACACCCTGGGTATCGCCGCGCTTGGCGCCGCGCACGATGTGATAGCGCACGCCAGGCAGATCCTTCACACGGCCACCACGGATCAGCACGATGCTGTGCTCCTGAAGGTTGTGCCCTTCGCCCGGAATGTAGGCGGTGACCTCATAGCCATTCGTGAGACGCACACGGGCGATTTTGCGAAGGGCCGAGTTCGGCTTCTTCGGCGTCGCCGTGGAAACACGCGTGCAGACGCCGCGGCGCTGCGGGCAGCCTTGCAGGGCGGGAACTTTGTTTTTCTTCTTCTGAGCTACGCGGCCTTTGCGCACGAGCTGGTTGAGCGTAGGCATGAATCACTCCGCTTTATTCATTCAAAGTCGCTCCCTGTGCCAAGCGCGCGCAATACAGCGACGCGCCACGGGGGCGACGGGAAGCGTGGTATAAAGGTTAAGGAGGGGGGTCCCGTCAAGGCAGAATCTCTGACCGCGGGAATTTTTCCGTTCCTCACCACGTCCAGGTAGCCTCGCAGCCCAATCGCGTCCGGTCAAACCGAATCCTCAAGGAGTTTTCCACAGGTTCTGGGGTCTTCACCACGGAGCCCCGGAGGCACGAAGATGCGGTCGGCGAGGAAGAGAGGGAAATTGGCCACAGATGTCGCAGAATTGCACGGATCAGTTCACCGCCGTCTCACATGCTGCCGCAACCAATTCTCGGTTCCCTACTTATCAGCCTTCCAACCAGATTCTGATGCCCGCAAGTTCAGCCTTCTCTCAAGCACCAAGTCTTCCTGCCTTCGCGTCTTCGCGGTGAATTGCCCCTCCCCCTCCGCCTCCGGATTCAAATTCCCCTTGTCATCGCATCAGCATATCATGATATTCGGAATTGTCTCCTGCGAGAGGGCACCGTCCCTCCGCTCACTCCACCGCCCCGAGGGCCCATGGCCGCCGCTTCCTCCGCACCGCTTGCCGATCTGTCCCGCCTGCTGAAAACGCTGGGCGATCCGACGCGCCTGCGCATTTTGCGGCTGCTGGCCGAGGCGGAGTTGTCGGTGATGGAATTGGCCGAGGTGGCGCAGCTTTCGCAGCCCCGCATCTCCAATCATCTGAAAGTGCTGCGCGAGGAGGGCCTGGTTCAGGAGCGCCGCCAGGGTCCCTGGCGCCACTATCGCTTGGATCGCGACCTGATGCCGTTGCCGGCGGGGGCGTTGTGGGACGCGGCGAGCGCGTCCTGGGCCAACGGCCACGGCGGCGCGGATGATGAGTACGCCGCCGACCGCGCCCGGTTGGAGCGCGTTCTGGCCGAGCGCTGCGGCCGCGACGGCGGATTTTTCGAGGGCATGGCCGGTCAGTGGGATGGCCTGCGCAACGCCATGTTCGGCGATACCATCGCGCGGGAAATCCTGCGCGCGTTCGTTCCCCAGGGTCTTGTCCTGGCCGACATCGGCAGCGGCACCGGCTATGTGCTGGAACTGTTCGGCGACCGCCCGGAGCGTTTCATCGCCATCGACAACAGCGACGCCATGCTCTCCGTCGCGCGCGAGAAGGTGGACGCCATGGGCCTGGAAAACGTCGAGTTCCGCCTCGGCGACGCCCACGATCCGCCGCTCGCCGCGGGCGAGGTCGATTTCCTCACGATCTCGATGGTCATGCATTACGTCGAGGATCCGGCGCGCGTGATCGCGTCGGCGGCGCGGGCGCTGCGCCCCGGGGGGCGGCTGTTCATCGCCGATTTCGCACGGCACAACGAAACCTGGCTCCGCGAAGTGATGGCCCACCGTTGGCTGGGCTTTACCCGGACCGAGGTGGAGGGGTGGCTGAAAGCCGCCGGCCTCGCCCTCGAAGCCTGGGCCGTCCTCCCCGGCCGCCCCGCCGAAACGCCCGACGGGCGCCGGGTCCAGGTGCCGGATGGGTTCGCCGTGGTGGCGGGCAAGGGGGTCGCGCGATGAGAAATCAAGTGATGGCCGACGCCACCTGGAAACGCCATGCGTCGCCCTGGAGCGTCTGGACGCGGGCCGCGACCTTGCCGTTCCTCGCGCTCGCCGTCTGGAGCCGCGTTTGGCTCGGCTGGTATGCCCTCGTGCCGGTTGGTGGTGTCGCTTTTTGGCTGTGGATCAATCCGCGCCTCTTCCCTCCGCCCAAGAGCACGGACAACTGGGGGTCGAAAGCGACCTTTGGCGAGCGCGTGTGGCTGAATCGCAAGTCCATCCCCGTCCCGCGCCATCATCAGGTCGCGATCAACTGGCTCCTGACGATCGCGACGCTGGGGACAATCGCGATGGTTTATGGCCTGATCTGGCTGGACTTCTGGCCAACGGTCCTCGGGGTCGCAGTGACGTATCTCGGCAAGATGTGGTTTCTCGACCGCATGGTCTGGTTGTATGAGGACATGCGGCCGAAGAATCCTGAGTATGCAAGTTGGTTGCACAATCAACCATTGAAAAATCTGAACATACATCCAGAGGAGATACCCTCATGAGCACCACCCAAATCGAAACCCTTCCTTACAAAGTCGCCGACATCAGCCTCGCCGGCTTCGGCCGGAAGGAAATTGAAATCGCCGAGCACGAAATGCCGGGCTTGATGGCGATCCGGCGCGAGTACGCGGCGTCCAAGCCTCTGGCTGGCGCCAAGGTCAGCGGCTCGCTGCACATGACCATCCAGACCGCCGTGCTGATCGAAACGCTCGTCGATCTCGGCGCCGACGTGCGCTGGGCGTCGTGCAACATCTACTCGACCCAGGACCATGCCGCCGCGGCCATCGCCAAGGCCGGCGTGCCGGTCTATGCCTGGAAGGGCGAGACCCTGACCGAGTACTGGTGGTGCACGAAGATGGCTCTGATCCATGGTGAGGGCGGCCCGGACATCATCGTGGACGATGGCGGCGACGCGACCATGTTGATCCACCGCGGCGCCCAGCGCGAGGAGCAGTACGAGAAGACGGGCCAGAAGCCCGCCATCGACGAGAGCCACCCGGAAGTCCGCATCGTGGACGCGCTGTTGAACGAAACGCTGGACGAGAACCCCCGCATCTGGCGCGAAATGGCCGCCAAGTGCCAGGGCGTCAGCGAAGAAACCACCACCGGCGTCCATCGCCTCTATGAAATGATGAAGAAGGGCACGCTCGCGTTCCCCGCCATCAACGTGAACGACTCGGTGACGAAGTCGAAGTTCGACAACCTGTACGGCTGCCGCGAGTCGCTGGTCGATGCGCTGAAGCGCGCCACCGACGTGATGATCGCCGGCAAGAAAACCGTCGTCTGCGGCTATGGCGATGTGGGCAAGGGCTGCGCCCAGACCCTGCGCGGCCACGGCGCCCGCGTGTACGTCACGGAAATCGACCCGATCTGCGCGCTCCAGGCCTGCATGGAGGGCTTCGAGGTCGTGACCATGGAAGACGCCGCCAAGTACGGCGACATCTTTGTCACCACAACCGGCAATGTGGACGTCATCACCCGCGCCCACATGGACGACATGAAGCACGAGGCGATCGTCTGCAACATCGGCCACTTTGACAGCGAAATCCAGGTTTCCGGCCTGGAGGACCTGGAGTGGGACGAGATCAAGCCGCAGGTCGATCACATTGTGTGGCCCAACGGCAAGAAGATGATCCTGCTGGCCAAGGGCCGGCTGGTGAACCTGGGCTGCGCCACGGGCCACCCGAGCTTCGTGATGTCGAACAGCTTCGCCAACCAGACTCTGGCTCAGATCGAACTGTGGACCAAGCGCAACACCGGCGAATACGAGCGCGGCAAGGTGTACGTCCTGCCGAAGCGGTTGGACGAAAAGGTGGCCGAACTCCACCTCGCCCAGCTCGGCGCCAAGCTGACGAAGCTCTCGCCGAAGCAGTCCGATTACATCGGCGTGCCGGTCGAGGGGCCGTTCAAGCCGGAGGCTTACCGGTACTAAGGGGGGGGCGGATTCGCCTCCTGAAGTGAGGAGCCATCCCGGAGCGCAGGGAAGCGCCGGGGTGGCTTTTGCTTTTTTAGCGGTTCAAATCCGCGAACGCCGTCATCGTCAGATTGTAGCTGCCGGTGGCCCTCAGGTTGTCCTGGGGCGAGCCCCCGCTGGTGAGGACGGCGCGGTTGAGAGCGCCGATGGTGTAGATGGGCTTTTCGGGGTCGAACTCGTCGGCGTTGCGAGTCTTGCCGACGCCGCTGTCTAGAAACGACATCCCAATCGCCCACGCCGCTTTCAGCCACAGGTAGTTTTGTTGTTTGTACTGCCTAACATTATCCGGGGTCAGTTGGTCATTATTAATATACTCTTCAATTCCCACGCCAGAATCCAATTCTTGCTTGCCAAGATTATTCTGATGTACGTGGATCGTATTGAGTGGTGCATAAAACGACGTATTAGAGCCAATGTATGCCGGTTGTATACCTAACTCCTCAAAATGCAAAAGATCGTCTTGTGCATCAAAAAATTCTAAGGCAGCTGTGTTTCCCACACTCGCACGTTCGATTTCAGCAATGCTGGAGTCGAATGACTCTGCCAGCGCAATGTTGGCTATAAGTACAATACTTGGCAACAAGCCAATATACTTCATATTACTTTTCCTTTCCATTCATGACCCAGGCGTTCACACGCCGGTTGATGTCTGCTTGTAGAATTCCCACGCGAGTGCAGGAAGGAGAGGTGGGATAGTCCCTTTCTTCGGGGAAGATTGTCCCAGTGCCAAACTGCGGCGGAGTTGTGGGTACCGAAGCTTCTGGAAGTGGCTCCAAGAGATACCTAAATGCATAGCCTTTAAGATTTTTCACGTCCAATACAACAGAATCGGAGGTGTACCCATCTACGGAAAAAGTCGCCCTAATTGGACCTACGGGTGCCGGCATCTCTGAACAAAACTCAACAGACGGATGTGCTTCGCAATTTTCACCCCCGAATCTGGCAAGCATACCAGGAGTCACTCTTGAATGTCCCACATAGGATTCCTCCCCAAAGAGTCTATTACCTTCAAGGAAATCCACTCTCAACGTGCTGCTCAGGCTATTAAGTAATCCAACGTTGGCCCACACGATCTCAGTCGGGCTGCTTAGGTTCGATGCCACATAAACACTAAAAGAAAGCTGTATTCTATCATTGTCATCGTCTGTAACATCGAGCTGAAATAACTCAACCTCCACCTCCGTCCCATCGAAGGGGACATAAAACTCCACTGGGGGCGCGCCGATCCAGGACCAAGCGGCGATGCAGTCGGAAATGTCGGAGGAGGCTTGGAAAAAGAACGGCGTCCCATCGGGAAGATTTGCAAGCACGATGTCATTTCCGCTGGTGTAGCGTACTCCATTGGCCCACCAAGTG